>NZ_VUYU01000022.1 GCF_011682065.1 Massilia rubra
GCGGCGGTCTCCTGTTTTTTAAACCGCCGCTTTTGGGGGGCGGGCCCCCGGGGGGGGGGGTCCCATCCCCCCCTGCCCCCTGCGGGGTTTTGTCCCCCCGCGGGGGGGGGGGACGACGGCTTGTCAACTATACGAGAGAAGATGAACCATGATCCGTAAAACGAGCAGCCTGTTGATCGCCCTGGCGCTGGCAGCCAATGCGCACGCCGACGCGCCCACCGCCAAGTCCAAAGCCAACGAAGCGGCCACCGCGCGCCACCTCGCGGGCCTGATCGCCGGCGCCGAGCCAAAGCTGTCCGAACTGACCCTGTTCTTCTCGCAGATGCCCAAGGGCGCCGACCTGCACCACCACTATTCGGGCGCCCTCTACGCCGAACAATACGTCGACTTCCTCGACAAGCAGGGCCTGTGCGTCAACAAGCAGACCTACCGCGTCGAAACCAGCAAGGCCGTCATCGACGCCCAGCGCGCGCTGCCCGCCGCCGAGCGCACCTGCCTGTCATCAAGCGAGGTGCTGGCCGACGACCTGACCTATCGCGAGCTGCTGCAGCGCTGGTCGAGCAAGGACTTCTCCAACCACGGCGCGATCCAGCCGCCGCCGGACCGCCAGTTCTTCCAGACCTTCGGCTTTTTCGGCCCGGTCTCGAACGCCAACTATAACGAAGGCTTGCTGGAGCTGAAAAAGCGCGCCATCGCCGAAAACGTCGGCTACATCGAAACCATGTTCAAGCTCGCGCCGATGACCGGCAGCGCCGACGCCGATACGGCCATGTGGAAGGCCGCCGACGATGCCGCACTCACCGCCGCCATGCGCAACTGGATGGAAAAGCTCGACAAAGACCCCGCCTTCAACCAGGGCCTGGACGACTACGTCGCGCGCATCGAGACCAACCACGCCAACATCGACGACGCGCAGTTCACCATGCGCTACCAGGCGTATGTACTGCGCCTGGTCAACCCGTCGCTGGTGTTTTCGTCGATGCTGGCCGGCTTCAAGGCCGCCAGCCGGAGCGAGTTGATCGTCGGCGTCAATATCGTCGGCCAGGAAAGCCTGGCGCCGTCGATGCGCGACTATGAACTGCACATGAAGATGTTCCGCTTCCTGAAGACCCAGTATCCGAAAGTGAAGCTGGCCCTGCACGCCGGCGAACTGGCGCTGGGCGACGTGCCGCCGGAAGGGCTCAAGTTCCACATCGAGCAAGCCCTGAACGTGGCCGGCGCCGACCGCATCGGCCACGGCATCGACCTGGCGCACGAGTCGAATGCGACCGCGATCATGAAGACCATGCGCGAGAAGGATATTCCGGTCGAGATCAACCTGACCAGCAATGCCTTCATCTCCGGCATTGAAGGCGCCAATCATCCGGTGACCTTGTACCGCAAGTTCGGCGTGCCGTATGTGATTTCGACCGACGATGCCGGTGTCACGCGCCATAACCTGTCGCAGGAATACACGTTGTTCGCCAGCCGCTACCAGCCCTCGTACGCCGAAATCAAGAAGGTCTCGTACAACGGCGTGCGCTACGCCTTTTTGCCGGAGCAGCAAAAGCTGCGCCTGACGCGCCAGCTCGACGAGCGCTTTGCGCGCTTTGAAGCGCAGGTGGCAAGCTGGCCGACGGCCGCCAGCGCCAAGCCGCGCGCTCGCTGACTTGCCGCATCGCCTCCGGCACTGCCGGAGGCGATGGCGTTTTGCCGTTTTCCCGCTCCCACCTCCCAAACTCAGCACAAGCTCGTCCGTGCAATCTTGAGTTAGCCCAAATCTCCCCGCTTTAGTTGTAAAAAATGATTTACGTAATGGAAAGTGTGTGGCCGTCCCGCTACACATTTGCGCGTCAGGGCAAACGTTTGTCGAAATTCTGTATGAAAGGATTTCACCTCAGAACGTAGGATTTATAATCCCGCCAAGGCCACAAGCCCGGAAACACGCCTCAGGAACCCCTTCTAGCACTACTTTATGCATGAATTTATATGATCGATATATAAATGCATAAATGAAATGGTATTTGTCAGCCGCGCAGCCAGTGCTGCATAGTTGCCTGAGGATGATCCACGAAGCAATCTTGCCAGTCGCCACTTGGTCATGCTGGTGACATATTAAGTCAGTAGACTTGCGCGCTGCGCAGGACATTGTCGCGGTCGAGCGCGCTCGCTTGACGGACCTGGCCGATGAGAATAAGAACGGCATCGCGTTGATGTGACTGGTTTTTCGTGGCGGCGCCACCCGCGCCGCCAGCGCAGATTTGCAACAAAGTACAGAGGGAAAGCACCGCCGCTTTCCCACCATAACATGTCTTTTTTTGGGGTTACACAATGATCAAACATAATCGGATGCAGGTCACCAAGCTGGCGCTGGCGCTATCGATCGCGCTGGCGACCTTGCCGGCCATGGCGCAGAACACCACGTCGGCCATCGGCGGGCGCATTTCCGCCGCCGACGGCAAGCCAGCCAGCGGCGCGACCGTATCCATCGTCCACGCCGAATCCGGTTCCGTCAGCAATGTCGTCACCGATGGCGAAGGGCGCTATGTGGCGCGCGGCCTGCGTTCGGGCGGCCCGTACACGATCATCATCACCAAAGACGGCATCACCGAAAAACGCGAAGGTGTGTTCATCCAGCTGGCCGAGACCGCTTCCATCGACGCCACCCTGGGCGCGCCGATGCAGACCGTGACCATCGCCGGTTCGGCTGCCCGTTCCGAAAAATTCTCGAAAACCAACATGGGCTCGGGCACCAGCCTCGGTTCGACCGAAATCGCCACCCAGGCATCGATCCAGCGCAATCTGCAGGACTACGCCCGCGCCGACCCGCGCGTGGCCCAGACCGACAAGGAACGCGGCGAAATCTCCGTGGCCGGCCAGAACTCGCGCTACAACTCGCTGACCATCGACGGCGTGGCCGTGAACGACACCTTCGGCCTGGAATCGAACGGCAGCCCGACCGCCAAGCAGCCGATCTCGATCGAAGCGATCCAGACCGTGCAGGTCAACGTCGCCAACTACGACGTCACGCAAAAGGGCTACACCGGCGGCAACATCAATGCCGTCACCAAGTCCGGCACCAACACCCTCAAGGGCAGCCTGTATTACGTGTTCCGTAACGACAAGATGTCGGGCGATCGCTACAACAACGCCAACGACACCTACTACGCGCCGCCATCGTCGAAGGACACCACCGCCGGCTTCACCCTGGGCGGCCCGCTGATCCAGGACAAGCTGTTCATTTTCGCCAACTACGAGAAGCTCGAGTCGAGCCGCGCCGCGCCGGCCTTCGGCCCGCTGGGCAGCTCGCTGACCAACGTCGGCATTTCGCCGCTGCTGATCTCGTCGGCCCAAAGCATTGCCAAGGACCGTTACGGCCTCAATGCCGGCACCACCGACGTGCCGAGCGGCGCCAAGCTGAATGTGGAAGATGCGCTGGTCAAGGTCGACTGGAACATCAACGACGACCACCGCGCCATGTTCCGCTACTCGAAGACGTCGCAGTCCGAGCCGCAATTTGCCGGCATTTCCGCCACCGGCCTGTCGCTCAATTCGCAGTGGTTCGCGCAAGACAAGACCATCGAAACCTTCGTGGCCCAGCTGACGTCCGACTGGAGCCCGAACTTCTCGACCGAATTCAAGATTTCGCAGCGCGACTACGACAGCGTGCCGACCCTGAACTCGCGCCTGCCGTCGATCAGCCTGTCGATGACCGGTCGTAATCCGGACGGTACGCCGGCATCGGTGCCAACCACCAACCGCTCGCTCGCCTTCGGCACTGAGAACAGCCGTCACCGCAACGTTCTCGGCACCAAGACCGACGACATTTACCTGGGCGCAAACTGGGCCCTGGGCGATCACGAAGTCAAGTTCGGCACCGACTACAGCAACAACAAGGTCTACAACGCTTTCCAGCAAAACATTTTCGGCAACTACTCGTTCAGCTGCCAGAACAGCAGCGATACCTGGACCTACAGCTTCGGCAAGATCACCTGCGGCAGCGCGACCCCTGCCCAGGTTGAACAGGCGATCCTGGAAAACTTCAGCAAAGGCCGTCCAAGTTCGTACCAGGTGCAGGTTGCCGCACCTGGCGTGAACCTGGCCGACGCCGTCGCCGACTTCTCGCTGAAAAACTACGGCGCGTTTGTGCAGGATACCTGGACCCTCAGCCCACGCCTGACCGTGACCGCCGGCGTGCGTCTCGACGCCGCCCGCATCAGCGACCGTCCGCGCCGCAACAACGCCATCGCCGCAGCGAAGATCGAAGGCAATGTGCTGACCGGCGCGCGCGAAAAAGGCGGCTATGGCATGGACAACACCAACACCTTCGACGGCCAGAACCTGGTGCAGCCGCGTTTCGGCATCAACTACCAGCTCGACACCAGCCGCAAGATGCAAATTCGCGGTGGCGCCGGCCTGTTCCAGGGTAACGCCGCCGCTGTGTGGCTGTCGAACCCGTTCTCGAATCCTGGCGTGGCAACCACCACGGTCGGTTGCGGCACCGGCAACTTTGCGTCGTGCAACGGCGCGACCATCTTCAATGCCGATCCAGACCAGCAAAAGACCAACTTCGTCGGCGTGACCACGCCAGCGGCCAACGTCGACATCCTGGCGCAAGGCTTGCGCCAGCCGTCGGTGTGGAAGGCCAACGTCGCCTTCGACATGGAACTGCCTTGGTACGGCCTGGTGTTCAGCGCGGAATACCTGCACGTCAAGTCCAAAGATGCGATCTACTACCAGAACTTGAACCTCGGCGCCGCCACCCGTAAAGGCAGCGACGGCCGCGACCTGTTCTACACCAACCAGGCTTACAACAAGGATTGCTGGAGCTCGAACGGTAACGTGATCAACAGCGGCACCGTCTGCGGCGGCCTGCGTTCTAAAGCACTGAGCAACGAATCGTTCGCCAACGTGCTGCTGGCGCAAAAGACCGACAAGGGCGGCAGCGGCATGGCCACCATGTCGATCAGCCGTCCGATGACCTCGGGCCTGGGCTGGTCGATGGCGTACACCTACACCGACGCCAAGGAAGTCTCGCCACTGACCTCGTCGACCTCGAACTCGAACTTCACCGGCCGTTCGGTGTTCAATCCGAATGAAGAAGTCAACGCCAATTCGAGCTACCTGGTCAAGAACCGCGTGAACGCCATCGTCAACTTCCAGAAGAACTTCTTCGGTGCTTACAAGACGCGCTTCGGCATGTTCTACGAAGGCCGTTCGGGTAAACCTTACAGCTGGACCATCAACAACGACTTGAACGGCGACGGCTCCGGTGGTAACGACTTGATGTACATCCCGTCGGCGCCAGGTTCGGGCGAAGTGGTGTTCGCTGGCGATGTCGGAGGCAGCCATGCCAACGAAGACAAGTTCTGGGGCGTGGTCAACAGCAACAGCGTGCTGAAAAAAGCCGCTGGCGGCGTGGTTGGCCGTAACACGGACTTCTCGCCATGGACCAACAGCTTCGACATGCGCATCGCCCAGGAACTGCCAGGTCTGTTCGCGAAAAATAAGGCCGTGTTCAGCCTCGACTTCTTCAACGTCGGCAACCTGCTGAACAAGAAATGGGGCCGTATCAATGAAGTGGCCTTCCAGGGCGCCGGCGCGCAGGCGCGCAGCTTCGTCGACTACGTCGGCATGGATGGGAACAAGTACATCTACAAAGTACGCGACAACGTTGAATCGCTCGACGTTCGCCAGACCAAGGGCGAATCGCAGTGGGCCATCCAGGCGACCGTCAAGTACGAATTCTGATGCCTAGCTAAGTAACTCAAGGAACGGCCGGTGGCGACACTGGCCGTTTTTTTTCGTCCCGCGCGATACATTCCCGATACATTTCAAGGGGCGTAGCGTCCGCTGCGGCCCGCGCTCTTCGGTTATCCTACTACCTATGACACTATTCTCAAGGCCCCTTTGCGCCGCGCTCGCCGCGGCCTTCCTGTCGGCGGGCTGCGCCACGCGCCCGACGGCCCAGATCGAGATCAACCTGGTTGCGCTGAACGACTTCCACGGCCACCTCGACGCCACCAAATTCCAGTACAACAGCATCCACGCCAGCGGCCAGCAAACCGTGCAAGCGGGCGGGGTCGACACCATCGCCGCCGCCGTCCAGGCCTGGCGCCGCGAGGACAAGGACCTGCTGTTCGTCGGCGCCGGCGACCTGATTGGCGCCTCGCCCGCCATGTCGTCGATGTGGGCGGACGAACCGGCGCTGGAGGCGTTGACCATGGCCGGCATGCGCATCTCCTCGGTCGGCAATCACGAATTCGATAACGGCCGCGCCGAACTGCTGCGCCAGCAGCGCGGCGGCTGCGAGTCGGTGCGCCCCGAAAAGGCCTGCCAGTTCACCAAGGACTTCCGTGGCGCCGGCTTTAGCTACCTGGCCGCCAACGTGATCGACGACGCCACCGGCAAGCCGTTCCTGCCGGCTTACCGGATCGAAGACGTCAAGGGCGTCAAGGTCGGCCTGATCGGCGCCGTGCTGCGCAACACCGCCTCCGTGGTGCTGGCCTCGGGCATCGTCGGCCTGACGTTCGAAGATGAAGCGACTGCGATTAACCGCGTCATCCCCGCCATGCGCGCGCAGGGAGCGCAGGTGTTCGTGGTGCTCATTCACGAAGGCGGGACCACGCCGGAACCGTTCGACAAGCCCGATTGCAGCAAGCTGAAAGGCCCGGTGGTCGACATCGTCAAGAAGCTCGATCTGGCCATTCGCGTGATCGTCAGCGGCCACTCGCACACGGGCTTCCAGTGCAAGGTCGACGGGCGCGTGGTGACCCAGGGCGAGATGGGCGGCCATGTCCTCTCGCGCATCAAGATGATGGTCGACCCGGCCAGCGGCGCGGTGGGCGACATCGCGGTGCGCAACGTGATCATGAAACCGGGCCAGTATCCACCGGATGAACGCGTCTCGGCTTTCCTCAAGCAAGCGAAGGATCGCAGCGAGCAGGCCCTTGGGCGCCCGGTCGCGCGCGTGGCTGTGCGCTCGATCCACCGCAAGGAAAGCGCGGGCGGCGAAACCGTGTTGGGTGGCCTGATCGCCGACGCGGTGCTGTCCGCCACCGAATCGCAGGGCGTGCAGATCGGCTTCATGAACATGGGCGGCATGCGCCAGGATCTCGACGTCGAAGCCAACCTCACCGCCACCTACGGCGACGTGCAGATCGTGCTCCCGTTCGGGAACACCATCGTGGTCATGGACATGAGCGGCGCTCAACTGCGCGCGCTGCTCGAACAGCAATGGGCGCGTCCGGGCGCGAGCAGCGTCTCGGTGCTGCAGGTGTCGGATGGCTTCAGCTATCGCTGGAACAAGGCCGCGCCGAAAGGACAGCGCGTCGTGCGCGACAGCGTCACCCTGAACGGCAAGGCGATCGACGACGCCGCCATTTATCGCGTGGCCGGGAATAACTTCCTGGCCGAAGGCGGCGACAGCTTCCCCGCCTTTGCCGCCGCCACCAACAAGCGCGATACGCAGATCCGCGATATCGACGCCGTGGTGCAATTCCTGGTCAAGCAGGACAAGGCCGGCAAGCCGGCGGGCAGCGACACGCCGCCGGGTCGCATCGGGACGGTCCAATGACGCCCCTTCGGCGCGGCCTCGTCGCACTGCTTGCGCTGGTCCTGGGACCGCATGCGCAGGCCGGTTTTTCCATCCCCGGCTATGAACTGGTGCAGACCGCGCCGGTGGAAACGACGCTCGTCAACGCCGACCTGCGCAGCAGCGCCGCGGTCTGGACGCAGCTGTTCGACGAGGCGCGCAGCGAGATCGTGATCGGCCAGTTCTACGCCATCAGCAAGGCCGGCACGCCGTTCGACAAGGTGGTGGAGCGCCTGGAGGCGGCCAGCGCGCGCGGTGTGAAGATCCGCTTTTTGCTCGACAAGAAAGGTATCGGCCTGTCCGATCCGGCCACCTTGGAGCGGCTGCGCAAGGTCCCCAATCTGGAGATGCGCGTGCTCGATTACGCGCAGCTGACCGGCACCGGCATCATCCACGCCAAGTACCTCGCGGTGGACAAGAAGGCCGCCTTTATCGGCAGCCAGAATTTCGACTGGCGCGCCTTTACCCACATTCACGAAACGGGCCTGTTGATTACCGACGCGGCCATGGTGGCGCAGGTGCACGCGGTCTTCGAACGTGACTGGCAGGCGCAGTCGCTGCTGGCGGCCAAGCTGGCGGTGCCGCGCGCGCTGGCCGTTGCGGTATCGCCGCAAGCTGCGCAACTGGTCGCCAGCCCGGCGGCGTACAACCCGCCCGGCGTGGCCGATTCCGAAGTGGTGCTGCCGGCGCTGCTGGCCGATGCGCGCAGCGAGGTGCGTATCCAGTTGCTCGACTATGCGCCGCTCGGCTACGGACCTGACAACACGCGCCCGTACTATGGCGTGATCGACAATGCGGTGCGCGCGGCCGCAGCGCGCGGCGTGAAAATCAAGCTGATGGTATCGAACTGGAACACCGACCAACCCGGCATCGCCTACCTCAAAAGCCTGGCGCTGCTGCCGAACGTGGAGGTGCGCATCGTCACCTTGCCGGTGGCGTCGGGCGGGCCGATTCCGTTCGCGCGCGTCATCCACAGCAAGACCATGACGATCGACGGCAAGCTGGCCTGGGTCGGCACCAGCAACTGGGCCGGCGGCTACTTCGACAAGTCGCGCAATCTCGAAGTCGTGCTGCGCAACGAGAAAATGGCGCAGCGCCTCGGCGCGCTGCACGAGCAGGCGTGGAGCTCCTCGTACGCGGCGCCGATCGAGATTGGCAAAGACTATCCAAAACCGAACAAGGGAAATGAATGATGAAGAAACTGGCTTGTGTACTGGCGCTGTCCGCCGCCTTCGTGTCGGCCGAGGCGCTGGCTTGGGGCGCCGAGGGGCACCGCGCGGTCGGCGCCATCGCCGAAAAACTGATCAAGGGCAGCAACGCCGAAAAGCAGGTGGCGGCCTTGCTGCTGCCGGGAGAGAGCCTCGAATCGATCACGGTATGGGCCGACAGCGCCAAGGGCGGCGTCGGCTACACGCCGCCGACCGCCGAGATGAACGCTTACACGGCGGTCAATCCGCGCCACAGTGAATATCACTACACCGACATCCCGTTCCAGAACGAGCACTATCATGACGGTGCGGTGGGCACGGCCGATGTCGACATCGTGCAAACGCTCAAGCAGGCCATCGCCGTCTTGCAGGGCAAGACCGATCCGGCGCTCAATCCCAACAAACTGACCCGACGCCAGGCCTTGCTGCTGGTGGCGCACATGACCGGCGACATCCACCAGCCGCTGCACGTTGGCGCGGCGTTTGTCGGCAAGGATGGCAAGTTCGTTGTGCCGAAAAAGCACGAGGATGTCGACAGCCTGAATATCTACGATTCGCGCGGCGGCAACAGCCTGCTGCTCGACGACGACAAGCTCACGTCGCTCAGCGCGAAGCTGATCGAGGGCGAAGCCAAGCCCCTGCCGCCGGGTGCGCAGAAGTGGACCACGCGGCCGTTCCACTCGTACTGGGACAGCACCGTGGTCGATTACGCGATGCGCCGCATCAGCACCAAGACGCCGGAGCAGTTCGCGCAGAAGGTCATCGACGGCAAACCGGTGGTGGCGATGAACACGGGCGATGCGACCAGTTGGCCGTACCAGTGGGCGGACGACGCGCTGGCCGCGTCCAAGCTGGCGTATTCGGATGTAACGCCGGGTGCGATCGGCAAGCAGACCAACCGCAAAGGCGAGACCTACTACACCTTCGGGCTGGAGATGGGATCGAACTACCCGGTGCCGAGTTCCGCGCTGGCCAAAACGCAGCTGATCAAAGGCGGCTACCATCTGGCGTCGCTGCTGCAAACCATCTGGCCGTAAATCTTCCCCCACCGTCGTACCCGCGAAGGCGGGTACCCAAGTTCGCAGATCCACCCGTGAGCATCCTCATGAAACCAGCCGCAATAGTCGCCGTCGTATTCCTGGCCCTCCCCATTGCGGCCCGCGCCGCACCCGCCCAAAGCAAACCGCTCCCCCTGTGGGAAGCCGGCGTCCTCGGCGGCGTCGCCTCCACCCCAGCCTACCCCGGCGCGGCCGACCGCTCCACGCGCGGCTTGCTGCTGCCGTTCCTGATCTATCGCGGCAAGGTATTTCGCGCCGATCAATCCGGCATCGGCGCACGCCTGGTCAAGCGCGAAGCTGTGGAACTCGACGTCGGCCTGGCGGCGTCGCTGCCGGCCCGCTCCGACGACGTGGCGGCGCGCTCCGGCATGCCCAATCTCGGCACCTTGCTCGAATTCGGGCCGCGCCTGAAAGTGCGCATCGCCGAGCCGAGCGCGTCGAGCCGGATCCGCCTCGACATCCCGCTGCGCGCCGTGATCGAAGCGCGCGCCGGGGTGCGCACGCAGGGCTTCACGTTCGAACCGAAAGTGGTGTACGAGATGCGCAGCGCCGATGGCCTGTGGACGTTCGATGCCAACGCGGGCGTCGTCATCGGCGACAAGAAGGTGAACCGCTACTTCTACGAAGTGCAGCCCCAGTACGCCACGTCCGCGCGGCCGGCTTACCGGTCCGCCGCGGGACTGATGCTCACGCGTGTGGGCGCAAGCGCCTCGCGCATGATCAACGAGGATGTGCGCGTGTTCGGCTTTGTGCGCCTTGAAAGTTACGCGGGCGCTGCCAACGAAGACAGTCCGCTGATGAAGAAGAAGTCCGGCGCCTCGGCTGGCGTGGCGTTTGCATGGACGCTGGGCCGCTCAACGCGCTTGGCGGGCGACTGATCCGCTTTGCAAGCGCAGCCACTCATCAGGGCAGCGCGATAAGCGCACGATCTTGTGCGTGTGGTTTTGTTTTACCGCAAGCTGAATTGCAATAAGCTAATGTCGGGAAAACTTACGTTAAGTCATTAGATGACGCTGCATGTTCGATAGCCTGTAAGACTCCGTTTCTTCACGCAAACCGCGTCGCTGCAAGGCGATGCGCGCTGCCCATCGTGAAATGAGACTTGTCCAATGTCGAACATTTGTCAGAACACGCTCAATACCGCCTCGCCGGATGTAAGGCAGGCCGCCCCTCCCGAATATCAATCGGCAGTCAACGATACATTCTTCCGCAAAGAAGTGGCACAAGCGCATTCCGATCAATGGATGGGTACCATTCGGCTCGCCCAGCCCATGTCGGTCAGAATCGTGGCGGGTTTTGCCATGGTCATTGCGCTGTGCGTCCTCGCCTACATTTTCTTCGGCACCGTGACCAGAAAGGCGCGGGTGACTGGCATGACTTTGCCTGCCGGAGGAAGCTTGACGATCTCCGCGATGAACCCGGGAATTCTGACCCGTAGCTTCGTGACCGAAGGTCAAGCTGTGATCGCCGGGCAGCCGCTGTTCGAGGTGGCGACGGAACGCCAGGGAAGCAGCGGAGAAATTTCCATGCTGGTGGCTCAACAGTTAACAATCCAGAAAAACACCTTGGCCTCCGAACGCCGCACCCGCGTCGCGCAGCATCGCGACAAGGCGAGTGCAATCGATGAACGCCTGGTGAATGTCAATGCGGAGACGCTGGAACTCGATCAGGAAATTGCGCTAGCGCAGCGGCGCCTCGACCTCGCAAAGTCGAGCTTGGTCAAGTACGAAACCCTGCAAGGCAGCGGCTTTGTTTCAGCTGCGCAGACGCAGCAAAAGCAGGAAGAACTGATCGATCTTGGTGCAAGGATGAGTACGCTCACAAGGGCAAAGCTGCAACTCCAAGCCACCAAGCTGAACCTGGCTGCCGAACGTACCGCCAGCGTGGGCGAGCTGGATAATACGATGAGTCAATTGCAGCGCTCAGAGGCTATCGTCGACAAGGATATAGCCGAAAACCACAGCCGGAGAACCAGTCTGATACTCGCACCGCAGGCAGGCGTTGTGGCGACGATTACTTACCGTTCCGGGCAAGCGGTCGCGGCGGCTCAGTCTCTTGCGGTGTTGATACCTCAGGCGAGCAGCAAGCAAAACATGGAACCTTTGGAGGTGCAACTTTACGCGCCCAGCCGGATGATGGGCTTTGTCGCTACCGGCCAAACGGTCTTGATTCGTTATCAGGCCTATCCCTATCAGAAATTCGGCCTGCATCGGGGGCGCATTGTCGATATCAGCAAGGCGCCGTTTGCGCCAAACGATCTTCCCCCTCACTTGGCCAGCACGATATTAAGCAATGCCCTGCAGAGCATGCCGGGTGTAAACAGCAACGAGGCCTTGTTCCGAATCAAAGTGCAGTTGTCGCGCCAGAGCATCGATGTCTATGGCGTAGCGCAGCCACTGCCTGCCGGGATGACGCTGGATGCCGATATCGTCCAGGACCGGCGACGCATCTGGGAATGGATCGCGGCCCCGTTGCTGGCTGCGACGCAGCGCTGAGTCAATCTGAGGAGGCGGTGATGAAAACCATTCTGCAGACCGAATCGAGCGAATGCGGCCTTGCGTGTCTCGCCATGGTGGCAAGCCACTTCGGCAGTCATATGGACCTTGCGGATTTACGAAGGCGTTTTTCGATCAGCCTCAAGGGCGCAAGCCTGGCTCAATTGATGCGTCACGCCGGCTCGATGCATTTGGCCCCGCGGCCTTTAAAACTGGCGCTGGAAGAGTTGGGTGCCTTGAAGTGCCCTTGCATCTTGCACTGGAACCTGAATCATTTTGTCGTACTTAAAAAGATCAAGCGCAGCTTGCGCGGCATGACGACTGTGGTTATTCTCGATCCCGCTGTTGGCGAACGTGTTCTGACGATGGCTGAGGTGTCGGATCATTTCACCGGTGTCGCACTGGAACTTGTGCCGACGGCGCAATTTGAGCAGAAGGACGCCACCCGCAAGATGTCGATCAAGCAGTTGACCGGGCCGGTCGTGGGATTGCGCCGGGCCTTATTGCAAGTGTTTGCGCTGGCACTTGCGTTGGAAGTGTTTGCGCTTGTATCGCCGCTGTTCAATCAATATGTGATCGATGAGGTGATCGTCAGCGGCGATCATCAACTGCTGCAGATTTTGGTTGTCGGCTTTGCTCTCTTGCTGGTCACGCAGACGCTGATTGGTATCGCGCGCAGCCTGGTGCTCATGAGATGGAGCATCGACGTTGGCCTGCAATGGTCGGCCCGTGTCTTCTCGCATCTGGTCAGTCTGCCGACAGTGTTTTTTGAAAAACGTCACTTGGGCGACGTGCTCTCTCGTTTTGGCAGTATCGCCGCGATCCAGCAAACGTTAACCAGTGTCTTTGTGGAAAGCGCACTCGATGGTTTGATGGCGTTGCTGGCCGTGGGGATGATGCTGATGTACAGCGCTGAGCTCACGCTGATCGTCGCCATCAGCGTCGCTCTGTACGCCGCATTGAGGTGGATTTTTTACCAGCCGCTCAGGATCGCATCGCAGGAACGCCTGATCCTCGCGGCAAAGGAAAATACGCATTTTGTGGAAACCGTACGCGCCATCGTTCCCCTCAAATTGTTCGGGCGGGAGACCGAGCGCAAGGCGCGCTGGCAAAACCTCAAACAGGATGTCGTCAATCGTGACGCCAGAACCGAAAAACTCATCATCCTGATCAAGGCGGGGAACAGCACAATCATCGGCTTGCAAAGTCTCATCGTTTTCTACATTGGGGCAGGGCTGGTGCTGCGAAATGCGCTGACGGTGGGTATGCTGATGGCATTCATCAGTTACGCGACGACATTCGCAGGCCGTATGGTCAGCCTCGTGGATATGTTGATCAACCTGAAGATGCTTGGGCTGCACGCCGAACGTCTGTCCGATATCGTTCTTGAGCCGGCGGAGCCCACGACCATGTCGGAAAGCGACCTAAGCCGCATTTCTCCCAGCATCACCCTGCGCGATGTGAAGTTTCGCTATGCGGACGGCGAACCTTGGATTCTGGATGGGGTGAATCTGCACATCCCGGCAGGGCAGAACGTGGCGCTCGTCGGTCCCAGCGGATGTGGCAAGACGACAATGTGCAAGATCCTTCTCGGACTGCTTGCGCCCACCGAAGGGGAGGTGATGATCGATGGAATCCCGATTCAGCAGCTTGGTTTGCAGGCCTATCGACAACTCGTCGGCACAGTCATGCAAGATGATGTTCTCCTGGCAGGTTCCATCATCGACAACATCAGTTTTTTCGACAGCAGATGTGAATACGCGGATGTCGAGCGGTGCGCCCGTATGGCGGCTGTACACGAGGAAATCGCTTCCATGCCGATGGGGTATCAGACGCTCGTTGGCGATATGGGGAGCAGTTTGTCCGGGGGGCAGAAACAGCGCATTCTCCTGGCACGCGCGTTATACAAATCTCCCAAAGTCCTGGCCTTGGATGAAGCGACCAGTCATCTCGATATTCAAAATGAACAGCTCGTCAATGCAGCGCTGAGTGCAATGGCACTGACGCGCATCATGGTGGCGCACCGCCCGGAAACGATCAACTCTGCGGATCGGGTTGTTGGCTTAAATGCTGGTAAGGCATCGGATTTGCGAACAGTTAATTCCTCATTCTTATAACTCAGGAAAACTGCGGTTTTTGGTAACCATTCAGCCATTACGCGACTGATAAGATAGAAATTTCATCGTGACTCAGGCCGAACAATCAAAAAAATTAGATAAGAAAAAGATGTTGATTGTAGAAAGTCAACGATCGATACGGGAGGGGAACTGAAATCGGTTTGAACAGCCTTTATTGATAAGTCTGCTAGCCCACCGTAAGTAGCGAGCGGTGCGTATTGTACTTAAAGGAGAAAGTATGAGAGCCCTGACAACCAGTGAAGTTGATCATGTATCTGGCGGAGACATTTCCAAAGCAGTAGTCACAGCAGGCACGACAGTAGGCTCAGCGCAGATTGGTGCGTTTCTTGGCGGTGCACGACTAGGGGCAATGTTCGGTTCCGCAGCCGGCCCTATAGGTGCAGTTATAGGCGCCATGGTTGGTGGTGGAGTGACTTACGCATATCTTCGAACAAAAAATTAGGGTTTGCTCGGAACTGAACGTGTTGAGAGTTGCATAACGTTTGCCGCGTAATAACTGTAAATATTATTGCCGGAAAAATTTTCCGGGCGGCGGCAATTTGAAATCGCCCCGCCCGGGTTTACTTAAATTTTTCAATATTGGGGGATTAAATGTCGCCTAACGAAAAAACCAGCCGCAATATTTCGACAATTTCCTATCCTCAGCCGCCCTGGCGCTATATGCTGGTTTTTCAGTCATGGTCCCAGTTGAGCTCATGGCTAATCATTGTTTTGTTAACGACTCTGTTGATGTATGGTTTTTTTGGGGGGCTTAAGGAGTCATTACCAGTTGAGGGACTCTTGCTTGGTGTCGCACTGGGTTCACTAGTGTCCGTCTTTATGGTTGTGCCCGCACGATTTAGAGTGGACGCTAACACTATGAACTCTATTGTAATCTTGTATAGGGTCATTGAAGGTATGCACTATGTTGAAAGCCATCGGACACCCGATTCCATTGTCTATCGCCAGAAACTGCCTAGGTTTCTTCGCTGGAGAGAGGGGGAAGTAGTGGTTCGTCCAACCCCCGGGGTTATCGTTATAGACGGCCCGCGTGCCATTCTAGGCAGGGTGAGAGAGAAGTTAATGAAGGAGACTTAAGAACCGAGAATGACCTCTGACTTCCGAAGCTTGCGTTACTTCCTCCCTTTATCGCAGGCGCTTTACTTGAGAATTTTTATCCGAATCAATAACGAAACGCCATCAGTCCCTGTCCTGCGAGTGCTCATTTTTTGAGCGGGTTAATGCCTCTGAGGTGCTGCGCCATGAATTGGCCGATGCGCGCCTCATACTCGTACTTCGCCAGCCCATGGAAGTCGGTGTGCGCCGCTCCGGGCACGATCCACAGCTGCTTCGGTCCCGGCACGGCGGCGTAGATGCGGCGTGTCTCGGCTTCGCTGGTATGGCGGTCGAACTCTCCGCCCACCACGAGGGTAGGGCAGGCCAGCGCGCCGACGGCGTCGATCGGCCGTAGCTGCTCCAGGGTCAGGTCCAGCCGCAGCGGCACCTGCCATAGCAACAGCGGCGCCAGCGCACCACCCGCGCCGCCCATATACAGGCGCAGCCGGTTTTCGATCGCTTCTTCAATGGTCGGATACATCGCCTCGATCACCAGCGCATCGATGGCGCGACCGGGTTTCGACAGCACCAGCGCGGCCGCGCCGAGCGACATGCCGATGACGCCGATCCGCTCTCCCGGCTGTTCGCGCCTGAGGTACCCCAGCGCCGCGCGCACCCCCTCGGCCTCGCGCACGCCGAAACTGATGCGCTCACCGGCGCTTTCGCCATGCGCCTGCTGGTCGATCAGCAGCACGCCGTAGCCCAGACGAGAGAGAAAACGGGCCCGGTCCAGCATCTGCAGGCGGTTGCCGCGCACGCCGTGCAGCAGCAGGACCGTGCCGGCACCGGGCATGCCGCGCACCATCCAGCCGCGCACAGGACCGGCGGCGCTGGGAATGGTAACCGAGGAAGCAGGGAAGTCGGGCGGCGCGGCGCCGATCTGGCGCCGCGCGGGAGAACTGAGGTATTCGCCAGCGCCGAACAGCGCCCCGAATCCCAGTGAGAGCAGACAGGCGAAGGCGGCCAGGCTGCGCTTCGCCATGCGCCTTGTCAGCACATTAACGCGATTTGACGAACGGTTTGCCGATCGCTTTCGGCGCCACCGACTTGGCCATCAGGCCGGCCAGCACGATCACGGTGACCACGTACGGCACCATCTGGATCAGCGAGCCCGGAATGCGGCCGATGCCCGGCAAGTCCACGCCTTCGATCTGGATCTGCACCGCGCTGAAAAAGCCGAACATCATGCAGCCGAGCGCCGTGTACATCGGACGCCAGTTACCGAACACCAGCGCCGTCAGCGCCAGGTAGCCAGCGCCGGCCGACATATCGCGCAGGAAGAAACCACTTTGCACAATCGCCAGGTAAGCACCCGAGAACGAGCACAGGATGCCGGCCACCAGCATCGCCATGTAGCGCGTGGTGGCGACACTGACGCCGGCCGCGTCGGCCGCGTGCGGGTTTTCTCCACAGGCGCGCAGGCGCAGGCCAAAGCGGCTGTGGTAGATCACCCAGTGCACCAGCGGGATCAGCGCGAACGCCAGGTACACCAGCGCCGAATGGCCGCCGATCACGTGCCCGTAGAACCAGCCGATGAAAGGAATGCCTTCGAGCGCCTGGGTGCCAGGCAAGACGATGTCGAACAGGCGCGCCTGGCCCAGGTCCGGCGTGCGGCCACCCTGCTGGTAGAAGAACTGCGCCAGCACGAAAGTCAGGCCGCTCATGGCGATGTTGATCGCAATGCCGCCCACCAGCTGGTTGCCCTTCTGGGTGATGCTCACGTAACCCTGCAACAGCGCCAGTGCGGCCGATACGGCCACGCCGGCAGCCACGCCGTACCAGGCGTTCTGCGTGGTGAAGGCGACAGCGGCCGAGACGAACGCGCTGGCGAGGATCTTGCCCTCTAATGCGATGTCGACCACGCCGCTGCGTTCGGCGAACAGGCCGGCCATGGCGGCAAAAATCAGGACGGGTGCATTGCGGATCGTGGAGACGACAATGCTGGCTAAATGGAGGTCTTCGAACATGGCTTATCCTTTGCGAATGTTAAGCAGCTTCAGGACAGCGGGCGCATACAGATTTTCCATCGCGCCGCAGAACAGGATGATCAGCCCCTGGATGAAGATGAAGGTCTCCTGCGGGATGTTCGGTTTTTCCAGCGACAGGTCGAAGCCGCCCTGGATCAGTGCACCGAACAAGACGCTCGAGAGGAAAATGCCGACCGGGTGCTGGCGTCCCATCAACGCGATCGCGATGCCGATAAAACCGGCGCCGGCCGGGAAGTTCAGGCTCAGGTAATGGGTCGAGCCCATGACCGAATTGACCGCGGCCAGGCCGGCCAGCGCGCCCGAAATGAGCATCGCCACGATGATCATGCGGCTGATCGAGACGCCCGCATAATGCGCCGCGCTTTGATTCAGACCCGTGGCGCGCAGCTGGTAGCCCCACGAGGAGCGCCACACCATCACGCCGTAGATGACCAGGGCGGCAATGGCGATCAGGAAGCTGACGTTGAGCGGAGTATCGCCCAGGACCGGGAACCATTCGTTCAGGCGCGGCATGGCGCCGGCGTCCGAGAACACGCGGCTGGCGGGGTTTTGCTGGCCTTCCGGGATCAGGTACTTGACGATGATGAAGTTCATCAGGCTGGCCGCGATGAAGTTGAACATGATCGTCGTGACCACCACATGGCTGCCGCGCTTGGCCTGCAGATAGCCGGGCAGCCAGGCCCAGGCCGCGCCGAACACCGCGCTGCCGAGCATGGCGGCGGGAATCAGGAGCCAGGCGGGCAGCGAGTGGTCGAGCGTGAGCATGACCACGGTCAGTCCCAGGCCGCCGACGTACATCTGGCCTTCGCTGCCGATGTTGAACAGGCCCGCCTTCATGGCGATCGATACCGACAGGCCGGTAAAGATGAAGGTACTGGCGTAGAACAGCGTGTAGCTCAGGCCCTCCGGGTTGATGACGGCGCTGTCGATCAGGATGCGCAGCGATTCGGTCGGGCTTTCGCCGAGCAGGTGGATCACCAGCGCGGCCACCAGCAAAGCCGATAACAGGTTCAGTACAGGCAGGACAAACGCGCTTGCCCAGCGTGGGAGTTCGGTCGTTTTCATGTTTTGTGCATCCCGCCCATCAGCAGCCCGATGCGGGTAGTGTCGAATTCTTCAATCTTGAGTTCACCGGTAATGCGTCCGCCGGACATGACGATGATGCGGTCGGCCAGCGCCCGCACTTCTTCCAGTTCCACCGATACCAGCAGGATCGCCACGCCTTCGTCGCGCATCTTGAGCAACTGGGTGTGGATGCTTTCGATGGTGCCGATGTCGACGCCGCGGGTCGGCTGGCCGACCAGCATCAGCTTCGGCTTGGCCGACACTTCGCGCGCGATCACCACCTTTTGCTGGTTGCCGCCCGAGAGCAGGCCGATACGCAGGTCCGGATTGGCCGGACGCACGTCGAAGGCCTTGAGCAGGCCGGCACAGCGCGCCGCGATGGCTTTGAAGTCGAACAGGCCCCAGCGGTTGCAGACCCGGTCCTGGTAGCCGAACACGGTGTTCTGCATGACCGAAAAATCCTTGATCACGCCATCGCGCAGGCGGTCTTCCGGCACATGGCCGATCCCGAGCTTGCGGAACGTGGCCGGCAAGCCGTCGGCGTCGGCGCGCCTGGCGAACGGCAGTTCGGCGCCGAGGAAGGCGACCTTGCCGCCGCTCGGCAGGCGCATGCCCGACAAGATCTGCATCAATTCGCTCTGGCCGTTGCCCGACACGCCGGCAATGGCCACGATTTCGCCCGCGCGCAGGGTGAAGTCGATATCGGCCAGCAGGCGCACCCCAGCGGCGTCCTGCAACTGCAGGCCCGCCACTTCCAGCACGGTGGCGCCGGGATTGTAGGGGGCGCGCGGCAGTTCGCCCTGGATCGGGCGGCCCACCATCATGTTGGCCAGTTCCTCTTTCGAGGTCGTCGCGGTTTGTACCGCGCCCACCACGCGCCCGGCGCGCATCACGGTTACCTGGTCGGTAATGTCCATGATTTCGCCCAGCTTGTGGGTGATCAGGACGATGGTCTTGCCCTGTTCCTTGAACAGGCGCAGGATTTCGAACAGCGACGCGGTCTCCTGCGCGGTCAGCACGGCGGTCGGCTCGTCCAGGATCAGGATATTGGCGCTGCGGTAGATCTGCTTGAGGATCTCGACGCGTTGCTGCGCGCCGACCGACAGGTCTTCGATCTTGGCCAGCGGGTCGACGTCGAGGCGGTAGCGGGTGCAGATCTCGCGCAGCTTCGCTTCGACGGCGGCGCGCTGCGAGGCCAGCTTGAAGCCGCCTTCGGCGCCCAGCATGACGTTGTCGAGCACCGTGAAATTCTCGACCAGCATGAAGTGCTGGTGCACCATGCCGATACCGAGGGCGATCGCCTGTTGGCTGGTGCGGATATCCTGCGCCTGGCCGTCGATCAGCAGTTCGCCGCTGTCGGCATTGTAGTAGCCGTACAGGATGCTCATGAGGGTCGACTTGCCGGCGCCGTTCTCGCCGATCACGCCATGGATCGAGCCCTTGGCGATGGAGAAGCTGACGTCGGCGTTCGCCTGCACGGCCCCGAAGGCTTTGCAGATATTGCGAAATTCTACAGCTGGCTGCATAGCGGTCAGTGGTAAGAGATAAAGGTAAATGAGTTCAAAAGCGCGCCGGACCAGTCAAGACTGGTGCGGCGCGCTTTTCTGAGAAGCGGGGGAGAATCTAGACCGGGCAGCTGCTGCCAGCGCGGTAGTCGACCACTTTGACCTTGCCGCTGATGATATTGGCCTTGGCTTCGTTGACGCGCTTTTCGATTTCCGGCGTGACGACCGCACGGTTATCCTTGTCCAGCGCCCAATCGACGCCGCCTTCTTTCAAGCCTTTGTAGGTGACGCCGGCTTTCCAGGTGTTGTTCTTCATCTGCATGAAAGAATCGTAGATCGCCAGGTCGACCCGCTTGACCATGGAGGTCAGCATGGTACCCGGATGCAGGTAGTTCTGGTTCGAGTCGACGCCGATGGCCAGCTTGCCTTTTTCCTTGGCCGTTTGCAGGGTGCCCATGCCGCTGCCGCCGGCAACGGCGAAGACAACGTCCACGCCGCGGTCGAACTGCGCGCGCGCCAGCTCACCGCCCTTGGCCGGGTCGTTCCAGGCCGCGCTGGTGGTGCCGACCATGTTTTGCATGACTTCGATTTTCGGATTGGTCGCTTTTGCGCCCTGGCTGTAGCCGCAGGCGAAAGTGCGGATCAGCGGAATGTCCATGCCGCCCACGAAACCGATTTTCTTCGACTTCGACGCGATGGCGCCGGCCACGCCGGCCAGGTACGAGCCTTCTTCTTCCTTGAACAGGATCGAGTTGACGTTCGCGCCCTTGGCAACGGCGTCGATCAGCACGAAGCGCACGTTCGGGAATTCCTGCGCGACCTTCTGCACGGCCTGCGTCTGCGAGAAGCCGACGGCGGCGATCAGGTCGAGCTTTTTGCGCGCCAGGCCGCGCAGCACTTGTTCGGCCTGGGTATCGCTGCTGGCCTGCGCCTCGATGTATTTGATGTTGGTCTCTTTCTTGAAGCGCTCGGCGCCTTCGAAAGCGGACTGGTTGAACGACTTGTCGAACTTGCCGCCGGCGTCGTACACGATGCCCAGTTTCGGGTCGGCAGCCGTGGCGCTGGCGGCGACGCACAGCGCCGCGATCGTGATACTAAGTTGCTTTAATTTCATGACTTAACTCCTGGAAAGCGATATTGTACCCGGCACACCGGCTGCGATGGGGCGAAAGGAATGCGTAAGCTTAACGACACTAAGCAAGCAAAGCCAGCAAATTGGCGTGTGCTTGCTCGAATTGTGTCAGGCCGGCGCGCAAGAGGTCGTTACCAATTGTATCGAGTGCGATGCCGTGCCGCCCCAGTTGCGTCAATACGGCGCGCGCCTGGTCGACGTCCTCAATGAGCGACAGGCGCGCTTCGCCGTGCTCGCGAAAGGCCGTCAGGGTCGCATCGGGCACCGTATTGACGGTGTCCGCGCCGATCAATTCTTCAACGTAGGTCACGTCGCGCATGGCCGGATCCTTGACGCCGGTGCTGGCCCACAGCAGCCATTGCGGCGTGGCGCCGAAGGCGGTGAAGATGGCAAAGCCGGCGTCGTTCCTGAACTCGTGATACGCCACGCGCGCGGCGGCAATGGCCGCCTTGCCGCGCAGGGCCGCCGCGGCTGGCGGCAGCAGCGCGTCGACGGCGGCGTCGACCCGGCTGATAAACATGCTGGCCACGCTGGCGATGCGCTGCACCGACAGTTTCGCTTCCAGGCGGCGCGCCAGTCCGCGCCGGTGCGCCGCGCGCACGGCGGCCAGCTGGGTGGCGCTGAAAATGAGGGTGACGTTGACGTTGATGCCGGCATAGATCACTTCTTCGAGCGCCGCGATGCCCGCTTCGGTGGCGGGAATCTTGATCATCGCATTCGGCCGGCCGATGGCCGCCCACAGGCGCACCGCATCGGCCACCGTGCCAGCGCAATCGTGCGCCAGGCGCGGCGCGACTTCAAAGCTCACAAAACCGGCGCGGCCGCCGCTGGCGGTATACAGGGGCGCGAACAGGTCGCACGCGGCTTGCACGTCGGGCAGCGCCAGCGCTTCGAAACGCGCTTCCGGCTCAGGGAAGGCCGCGCGCAGCGCCGGCAGCGCGGCCCGGTAGGCGGGGTCGCTGCGGATCGCGTTGTAGAAAATGGCGGGATTCGAGGTCACGCCCTGAACGCCGTCGTCGGCAATCCAGCGCGCCAGTTGGCCCGATGCGATCAAATCGCGACTGAGGTTGTCGAGCCAGATTTGCTGGCCGAGGCCGGCAACGGCCTTCAGGCGGCTGGCGGATGCACTAAGTTGGTTCATGGCAATTTTCCTGGCGAACTATGTCGTATTGTTGCAACAACTCATGTGGCGAAAATTACGCGTCTTTTTGTGCAGAACCTTGCTCGCCAGGCCCCCTCTGGCCGGGCCGGTGGTATCGCCATGTTCGCTATGCCCGGGATTGCGTATGGCTAGGGAATATTGCGCTGCGCCAAATGGCACAGGCACAGTTTTAGAACTATGCATCAGCACTAATATGTATGGCAAATACGATTTTGCTTCGTCATTTATATGATCGAAATATAAATGAAAACGCAATTGCCATGATTTCGGGTCAATTCTTTTCATGCTACGATGCCCAAGCAGCAACAAAATACGGACGGGAGCGCAGTCGCAGCAGGGTGATCAGGGCCATTTTGTGCGCTGCAAGGCGCTTGAAAGCCAGGGTTGGCCCATGCCGATGCGAACCGGGACGCAGGTTTCATCAAATGGTTCATCGACCTAAGGAATTACCTACATGACAATCAAGAGCAAGCAGTTCGCCACCCGTTCGCTGATCGCCCTGGCCGTCGCCAGCGCCTTTCCGTTGCACGTTGCGATGGCACAGGACAAGCCAGCCGAACAAGCCAGGCCGCAAGCCGGCCAGCTGGAAACCGTCATCGTGACCGCGCAGCGCCGTTCCGAGAACATCAAGGATGTGCCGATGGCGATCACCACGCTCAAAGGCGAAAAGCTCGACGTGCTGACCTCGGGCGGGCAGGATATCCGCTTCCTGTCGGGCCGCACGCCAAGCCTGAACATCGAATCCGACTACGGCCGTTCGTTCCCGCGTTTTTACATCCGTGGCCAGGGCAATACCGACTTTGACCTGAACGCATCGCAGCCGGTCGGCCTGGTGGTCGACGACATCGTGCAGGAAAGCCCGATGTTGAAGGGCTTCCCGGTGTTCGACGTCGACCAGGTCGAAGTGCTGCGCGGCCCGCAGGGCACCCTGTTCGGCCGTAACTCGCCGGCCGGCGTGATCAAGTTCGACTCGGCCAAGCCGCAGATCGGCAAGTCCGACGGCTACGCCACCATCGGCATCGGCAACTACCGCGCGCGCAACCTGGAAGGCGCGGTCAACCTGCCGATCAGCGACACTGTCGCCGCGCGCATCTCGGTGCAGTCGCAGAACCGCGACGACCGCGTTCACAACGGCCGTCCGGGCAACGGCACCAAGAATTTCGAAGGCTACCACGATGACGCGCTGCGCCTGCAAGTGCTGGTCAAGCCGACCAGCGCCTTCAGCGCCCTGTTCAACGTGCATGCGCGCGACATGGATGGCAGCGCCACCCTGTTCCGCTCGAATATCCTCAAAAAGGGCAGCAATGAACTGGTCGACGGCTTCGAATACGGCCGTTACGACACCGACGGCGTGAACGAACAGCGCCTCAGCACCGAAGGCGCCAGCATGCGCCTGCGCCTGGACCTCTCCGGCGTGACGCTGCACTCGATCACCGGTTACGAGTCGGCCGACTTCTACAGCCGCGCCGACGTCGACGGCGGCTACGGCGCCGTGTACGCGCAGCCAATGGGTCCGAGCTACGCCAACCAGGCCGCGTTCATCCCGTTCGTGGTCGAAACCGCGGATGTGCTGCCGAAGCATCGCCAGTTCACCCAGGAGTTCCGCGCGGAGTCGGTCAACAGCGGCCCGCTGCAGTGGATCGCCGGCCTGTTCTACTTCAACGAAGACATCCAGATCGACAGCATCAGCTTCGATTCGCTCGCGCCCGGCAATCCGCAGAACCCGTTCTTCGCGACCCAGACCCAGGACACCAAATCGTGGGCGGCTTTCGGTTCGCTGAACTACACCGTGTCCGACAAGTTCAAGCTGCGCAGCGGCCTGCGCTACACCAACGACAAGAAGAACTTCGCCGCCAAGCGGGTTGAGTTGACCACTGCCGGTCCTTTCGGCATCAGCAACGACTCGAAGAACGTCAGCTGGGATATGTCCGGCACCTACGCCCTGAGCGCCGATTCCAACCTGTTCGCCCGCATCGCCACCGGCTATCGCGCACCGAGCATGCAGGGTCGCCTGAACGGCCTGGCCGATCGTCCATCGTTCGCCGAAGCCGAAAAAGTGCTGTCGTACGAAGCCGGTATCAAGCAGGACCTGTTCAACCGCCGCGCGCGTTTGTCGGCCAGCGTGTTCCAGTACCGCGTCAAGGACAAGCAGCTGACCGCCGGTTCGGGCCAGATCAACATGAACCAGTTGATCAACGCCGACAAGGTGACCGGGCAGGGCGTGGAGCTGGACTTCCAGGCCAACCTGTCGGATGCACTGCGCATGACCCTGGGCGGCAGCTACAACAACACCGAGATCAAGGATTCGGACCTGTTCGTCCAGACCTGCGGCAATGAGCCGAACACCAAGGGTGTAAATGGTTGCACCCCGACCGGCGTGCCAGGCCCGTTTGCGTACACGCAAAAACTGAACGGCAATCCGCTGCCGCGCGCACCGAAGTGGCAAGGTAACTTCACCTTGCGCTACAGCGTGCCGGTGGCGAATGGCGAATTCTTTGCGTACACCGACTGGGCGTACCGCAGCACCTACAATATGTTCCTGTACGAAGCCAAGGAATACAAGGCCAAGTCGCTGCTCGAAGGTGGCCTGCGCATGGGCTACAAGTGGGATAACTACGAAGTGGCGGCTTTCGCGCGCAACATCACCGACAAGGTACAGTCGGTCGGCGCGATCGACTTCGATAACCTGACCGGTATCGTCAACGAGCCACGCACCCTGGGCGTGCAGGTGAAAGCGACGTTCTAAGCATCGACTGATGCCGCAACCTGCCCCGCATGTCGCAAGATGTGCGGGGCTGTTTTTTTAGGAAGAACATGAAATCGATCCATGCCCTGGTCGCCGGCGCAGCGCTGTGCGGCATATGCTCGGTCGCAGTGGCGCAGACCAAAACAGATGCAATGTGCGCGGTGATCGACAGTTTTGCCGAAGGCATCGCAGTCGGCGAAACGCGCTCGATGGAACTGGAGACGCAATATGGTGGTAGCGTCAATCAGATCGCATCGAAGAGCTGCAAGCCATCCGTCATGGATGCGAAAGGCCGGGCAATCTGCGAGTGGATGATGCAGAACACCTCGTTCGAGTTCATGGAGCATAACATCTCGCGTGTCGTCAAGTGCGTGACCAAGGGCATGGAGTTGATCCGCAAAGATGTCTACGTCAAGTCGCTGTCCGGTGAATTCTCGGTCTATCGGCCGCAGGCCGACATCCAGGTGACATACCAGTTCAATTCCCCGCATGACAAGCGCAATTTCTTCGCCATTCGCATCAAGGGCGTGGAGCCCGAAGAAGACTAGGGCGCCGCCCCGGTATCGGGTAAGATTCCCCGGCCCCCTGACGGGTCTACCGTAGAAACCATTCAAACAGCTGTCAATCTGTGGTCGCTCATCGGCGTCGTCGTCATCATCGTCGGCTACGTACTGCGCCTGCATCCCGTGCTGGTGGTCGTCGCCGCCTGCGGGGCCACCGGCCTGGCCGTGGCGATGCCGGTCGAAGCGCTGCTTGCTTCGCTCGGCGCCGCCTTCATCAAGACGCGCAAGCTGCCGATGATCCTGCTGCTGCCACTGGCAGGTAGCATCGAAGAGCCGCAAGCCATCCGCGATGGATGCGCAAGGCCGCGCAATCTGCGAGTGGATGATAAAGAACAGCTCGTTCGAGTTCATGGACCACACTATGTCACGCGTGGTGGCCCAGGATGCCTCCCCCTCGCACAGGGTTGAATTTGAGAACTATTGATGTTAAACTAATCTTGACAGCGGATTAATAGTCCTCCTTCCCACCCGTTCCGGCGCACGCCATGTACAAGCAATAACTCCCCTCCGCCCGATGTACCGACCGCCCTCGTGACCCTCACGACCAGCGGCGTATCCGTGTGCGGCCGCGCAGTCACCACTGCGGCCGCAGCAAGCTTGTTTCCGCGCCCGAACGGTGCCGCACCGATCCCGGGTGCGCGCCAGTGTGTCGACGCGCGGCGTAACAGCCGGCGAAACCGCCTTTCCAGCCCCGCCAGACGCACTTGCCGCGTCGCGGCGCCGCATGCGGTCCACGCGCTACGCCTTCGCCCACCTTCCGTTGAACAGATCGAATCGACCGCATGCACACTACCCGCTGTATCGCCACCTACAACACCAGCTACACGATCGAGGGGACGGCGCTCAATATCGCCGGCTTCACGCATACTTTTTACCAACGCAAAATCGGCATCATCGGCGACAACGGCATCGGCAAGAGCACCTTGCTCAAGCTGATCGCCGGAACGCTGCTTCCGCAGGCTGGATCGATCGCGGTCACGGGCAGCATCTGCCACTGCCCGCAGGAGAGCGGCGCGTTCGACGGCGACAGCGTCGCTTGCGTGCTCGGCGTGGCCGGCAAGATCGCCGCACTCGCGCGCATCGGCGCCGGCAGCGTGGAGCAGGCCGACCTCGCCGCGTTGGATGACGACTGGGATGTGGAGCGCACTGTGCGCCTGCAGCTCGAGCGCCATGGCCTGGCGCAGCTCGGCCTGGCGCGCTCCTTCGGCACGCTCAGCGCCGGCCAGAAAACCCGGCTGCTGCTGATCCGCGCGGTCCTGAGCGGGGCCGATTTCCTGCTGCTGGACGAACCGACGAACAACCTCGATAGCCAGTCCAGGGAGGCGCTCTACGACTTCGTCGCCACCACCGAGACCGGCCTGCTGATGGTCAGCCATGACCGCACGCTGCTGGGGTATTGCGATGAGATCATCGAATTGACCGCTAACGGCATCCACGTCCACGGTGGGAATTTTGACGCTTTCAGCGAACAGAAAAAGCTGCGCGAAGATGCCATCGAGCGTCACTACGAGGACGCCAAAAAAGGCTGCAAGAAGGCTGGCCGCGCCGCCCAGCAGGCGCTCGAAGCGTTCGACAGGAAGCGCGCCAAAGGCCGCAAGCTGTTTAGCGAAGGCCGGATCGACCGCAATGAAGCGAACGCCAAGCGCGGCACCAGCGAGCGCACGCTGGGGCGCATGAGCACCCATCAAGAGCGCTTGCTGGCCGCCGCCAACAGCCGCTTCGACAGCGCCAGGCAACTGCGCGAAGTAAAGGAGGAAATCAATGTGGTCATGGACAAGACCTCGGTCCCGAACGGGAAAATGGTCTTGATGGTCGAGCGCCTGGCGTACCGGTATCCCGGGAGCGCGCAGCGCCTGTTCTCGGATTTTTCGATGAGCATGTTCGGGCCGGAGCGGGTGGCGCTGGTGGGCCGCAACGGCGCCGGCAAGTCGACGCTGCTCAAGCTGATCTGCGCGCAGCTGGCGCCGGTGGGCGGCACGGCCACCATCGGCGTGGGCCAATACAGTTACCTGAGTCAGGATATCGGCATGCTGCAGGCCGGGCAAACGGTGCTCGACAATTTCCAGCGTCTCAACGCGGACCTGTCGCACAACGATTGCCACCATGCGCTGGCGCAGTTCAAGTTCCGCAACAAGGATGCGCAAAAACTGGCCGGCCAGCTCAGTGGCGGGGAACGGATCCGCGCGGGCCTGGCGTGCGTTCTCATGTCCAGCACCCCACCGCAGTTGCTGCTGCTCGACGAACCGACCAATCACCTGGACATGGCGAGCCTGGAGGCGCTGGAAGACATCGTCAACCAGTACCGGGGCGCGCTGCTGGTGGTGTCGCACGACGCCACGTTCCTGGAAAGGGTGAACGTGGAGCGTTACGTGGCGTTGCCGGCACTGGCGCAAGACGGCCTTCGCAGCGGCAGCGACATCGGGTAAGATTGGCCGGCCCTCGTATGTGGCGCCACCATACCGCCGCCGTTCCTGCCGTCCGCAGGGGCGGCGCTTCACCGCCGGAGAGTTCATGCAATCAGCAGTCAACCTGTGGCCGCTCATCGGCGTCGCCGTCATCATCGTCGGCTTCGTGCTGCGCGTGCATCCCGTGCTGGTGGTCGTCGCCGCGTGCGGGGCCACCGGCCTGGCCGTGTCGATGCCGGTCGAAGCGCTTTTCGCCTCGCTCGGCACCGCTTTCATCAAAACGCGCAACCTGCCGATGATCCTGCTGCTGCCGCTGGCCGCCATCGGCCTGCTCGAACGCTTCGGCCTGAAGGAACACGCGCAGGCCAGCATCGCCAAGATCAAATCGGCCACCACCGGCCGCCTGCTGATCGTCTACCTGGCCGTGCGCGAAGTCTCGGCCGCATTCGGGCTGACCAGTCTTGGCGGGCACCCGTCGATGGTGCGCCCGCTGGTCGCGCCCATGGCCGAAGCGGCCGCCGAAACGCGCAAGGGCAGCATCAGCGACAAGCTGCGCTACCGCATCCGCGCCATGTCGGCCGCCACCGACAACGTTGGCCTGTTTTTCGGCGAAGATGTCTTTGTCGCCTTCGGGGCTATCGTGCTGATGCAAACCATCCTCGCGGCCGAAGGCATCCTGGTCAATCCGCTGCACATGGCGCTGTGGGGCATTCCCACCGCGATCACCGCCTTCATCATTCATGCCTGGCGCCTGCACCGCTTCGACGCCGAGATCGCGCGCGACGGAGGGGCCGCATGATCATCCTGCTCGACTACTTCTACCTGGCGCTGGGCGCCATGCTGGCCGCGTCGGCTGTCATGTCGCTGCGCGACAAGGACAATCCGCGCCGCTATTCGAGCGCCTTGTTCTGGGGCCTGTACGCCGCGGTCTACCTGGTTGGCGAACGGCTGCCGCCAGCGCTGGTGGGCGTGATCATGATCACGATGGCGCTCATCGCCGGCTGCGGCGGCGTCACCCTCGGCAAGTACGGCGTGCGCACGACTGAGGAAAAGACCTCCAGCGCGCGCCGCCTCGGCCACCTGCTGTTCATCCCCGCGCTGATCATCCCGGTCGTGACCATGATCGGTTCGACCCTGCTCAAGGATGTGCAGATCGGCGGCCTGCTGCTGCTCGAAACCAAGCACATTACGCTGGTCAGCCTGGGTTGCGCCTCGGTGCTGGCGGTCGGCGCGGCCTGCTGGCTGACCCGTTCCACGCCGCTGCAGGGCATGCGCGAATGGCGCCGCCTGACCGATGCCGTCGGCTGGGCGGTGGTGCTGCCGCATATGCTGGCCGTGCTCGGGCTGCTGTTCGCCGAAGCGGGCGTGGGCAAGGCGGTTGCGCACATCACCACCTCCTACATCAACATGGATTCGCGGTTTGTCGCGGTGGTGGTGTTCTGCGTCGGCATGGCGCTGTTTACCATCATCATGGGCAATGGCTTCGCGGCCTTTCCGGTGATGGCGGGCGGCGTCGGCATTCCGGTCCTGATCGGCCAGTACGGCGCCAACCCGGCGGTGATGGCCGCCATCGGCATGTTCAGCGCCTACTGCGGCACCTTGATGACGCCCATGGCGGCCAACTTCAACGTGGTGCCGGTGGTGCTGCTCGAACTGCCCGACAAGCACGCGGTGATCAAGGCGCAGATACCGACCGCGCTGCCGCTCTTGGTGGCAAATATCTTCCTGCTGTATTTTTTGATGGGTCAGAAATGACGAGAACAGTGCTGCTGACGGGCTTCGAGCCGTTCAATAAAGAGACTATCAACCCGGCGTGGGAGGCGGTGCGCGCGCTGGCCGGAGTCGAGGGCGATGGCTACCGCGTCGAAGTGCGCCAGTTGCCCTGCGTGTTCGGCGCCGCCGGCGAGGTGCTGCGCGCGGCCATCGACGAGCTGCGGCCGGCGGTGGTGATCGCGGTCGGGCAGGCCGGGGGCAGGGTGGACCTGTCGGTCGAACGCATCGCCATCAATATCGACGACGCGCCCATTCCCGACAACGCCCAGTGCCAGCTGGTCGACCAGCCGGTGGTCGAAGGCGGACCGGCGGCGTACTTTTCGACCCTGCCGATCAAGGCCATCGTGACGCGCTTGCGCGACAGTGGTTTGCCGGCGTCGGTGTCGCAGACGGCCGGCACTTTTGTATGCAATCACGTTTTCTATAGCCTGATGCACCAGACGGTGGGCCGCGATATCCGGGCCGGCTTCATTCACATTCCGTATTTGCCGCAGCAGGCGGCAGCGCACCCGGGTGCGCCCAGCATGGCGCTGGCCGAGGTGGTGCGGGGGTTGACGATGGCGCTGGAAGCGGCGCTGCTTGTCGGCGACGACATCTGCGTCGCCGGCGGGGCAGTCGACTAGGCGGTCGGATTGAGGATATTCAGGAACGCCCGCACCACCGGCGCATCGTCCTGCGTGGTGTAGGTGATGTACAGATTGGCCGATGGCGGGTTGGTCTTGATCGGCAAGAAGATCACGCCCGGCCAGCCGATGCGGCTGGTCGTCTCCGGCATCAAGGCCACGCCCAGGCCAGCGCCCACCATCGCCAGCAAGGTTTGCGGCTCGGACGCTTCCTGGAAAATCGTCGGCTGGAACCCGGCCTTGATGCAGCACTGGATCAGGTAGCGCGGAAAGGCCGACTTGTCCAGCGCCAGCGTGAGCATCGGCTGGTCCGCAATGTCGGCCAGTTCGATCCACGGCTGCGTGGCCAGCGGATGGTGCTCGTTGACGGCCACGCATACGTTCTCGCGGAAGCACAGCTCCTGGCGCAGGTTGTCGTGTTTGAGTTCATCTTCATCGAGCTTGGGCTCGCGCCAGAAACCCACGTCGATCTGCTTGGCGCGCAGCGCCTCGTACTGCACGTTCGGTCCCGACTCGTGCAGGGTCCAGGTCACGCGCGGGAACTTGGTCTGGAATTCTTCGAGCAGGCTCGGAATCGGCCCCCACATGGCCGAACCGACGATGCCCACCCGCAGGCGTCCGACTTCACCCCGGTCGATCTGGCGGATGGTGTCGATCGTCATGCGCATCTTGGCCAGCAGGTCCGATGCTTCCCCCATCAACGCCTTGCCCGCCACCGTCAGCTCGAAGGTGCGGGTGGTGCGCGCGAACAGGCGCACGCCCAATTCGCTTTCGAGCTTCATGATCTGCTGGCTCAAAGGCGGCTGCGAGATGTGCAGCCGCTCGGCGGCGCGGCTGAAGCTCTTTTCTTCAGCTACCGCGAGGAAGTACTTGAGCTGTTTCAGGTCGATGGACATGGCGTATGGGGTCGGGGGTTAGATCGGCTGCAAACCTGGCAGGTCGCGCATGGCCACGGCCAGTTCGGCGCCCACCTGCGCGTTGTGCTTGACCAGCGCGATGTTGGTCATCAGGCTGCGCCCTTCGGTCAAGGTCTTGATGCGGGCCAGCAGGAACGGGGTGACGAGTTTGCCGGCCACGCCGCCATCGCGCGCTTCGCGCAATGCCTGTTCGGTGATGCTGTCGATTTCATCCTTTTGCATCGCAAACGCTTCCGGCACGGGATTGCTGATGACGATGCCGCCATTGAGGCCAAGCTGCCATTTGGTCTGGATGAAGGCGGCTTGCTCCAGCGCAGAATCGAGCTGGAAGTCGGCCTTGAAGCCGCTGTCGCGCGTGAAGAAGGCCGGGAAGGCCGGCTGGCCGACGCTGATCACCGGTACGCCGTGGGTTTCCAGGTATTCGAGCGTGAGGCCGATGTCGAGGATCGATTTCACGCCGGCGCATACCACCGCCACGTTGGTGCGGGCCAGCTCCTGCAGGTCGGCCGAGATGTCGAAGCTCGTTTCGGCGCCGCGGTGCACGCCGCCGATGCCGCCGGTCACAAAAACGTGAATGCCGGCCAGCTGCGCGCAGATCATGGTGGCGGCCACGGTGGTGGCGCCCAGACGGCCTTGCGAGAGCACGTACGGCAGGTCGCGTCGCGAGACCTTCATCGCGTCGGGCGACGTGGCCAGTAATTCGAGCTGCTCGGCCACCAGGCCGATGCAGATCTTGCCTTCGATGATGGCAATCGTGGCCGGCACCGCGCCGGCGGCGCGGATGACATGCTCGACTTCCTGCGCCATCGTCACGTTTTGCGGGTACGGCATGCCGTGCGAGATGATGGTCGACTCGAGGGCGACGATCGGTTTGCCGGCCGTGCGGGCGGCGGCGACTTCGGGCGAGAACAAGAGGTATTGGTGCATGGTCAGTCCTGGTAAAGAGCGTTGAACGGTTGCTGGGCGCCGGGCAGGGCGTCGGGATTCGGAATCTCGGCGAGCACTTCCGCCGTCAGGTAAGGGCATACGGTTTCTTCGCAGGCGAGCGTCATGGCCGACAATTGCAGGCCGCGCCTGCAGGCCAGCGTCATGTCGTCGCTGCCATGGAACAGGGACCAGCATACCGCAGCGGCAAAGGCGTCGCCCGCACCGGTGACGTCGACGATCTGCGCCGGCGGCGCGTCCAGCTGCGCGATGCCGCCGGCAGTGGTGTAGACCACGCCGGTGGCGCCGCGCGTGACGATGACGTCCTGCGCGCCTTGCGCCTGGATGGTGCGGCAGGCGGCCAGGAAATCGGCGTCGGTCACGAGCCGCGCACCAATGCGCGTTTCGAGTTCGCCCTGGTTCAGGATCAACAGGCGCAGGCCGCGCAGGTCGTCCGGCAGGTGCGCCATTTTCGGCTGCGATACGGCCACCAGCACCAGCGGCACCGAGCCGCGCGCGGCGTCGTCGAGCAGCGCGCGCAGGGTCTCGCGCGGCAGGTTCAGGTCGGCCACGATCAGGGCTCCGACGGCGCGCTGCGGCTGGCGCGTGTCCAGGAAGGCCGGCGTTATGGCGTCGTACAAGGCCATGTCGGCCAGGGCCAGCAGCATTTCGCCATGGTCGTCGAGTACGGCGGTATAGGTGCCGCTGCATACGCCGGTCAGGTGCAGGGTGGCGCGGGTGTCGATGCCGGCCGCCTCGGCATGCGCCAGCAGCGCCTTGCCGGACGAGTCGTCGCCGATGGCGGTGATCAGTGCAACGGGGGCCGACAGGCGCGCCAGGTTTTCCGCGATGTTGCGGGCCACGCCGCCGAACGATTCGTCCTGGCGCGCCGGGTTCGAGGTGCCCATCTTGAGCGTGGCGATGGAGCGCAGCTTGCGATCGAGGTTGGCCGCGCCGAGGCAGACGATGGGCCGGTTATCGGGCAGCACGTAGGCGCGCCCGAGCAGGCGGCGGTCGCGGATCAGGCCCGCGATGTAGCCCGCCACGGCGGAACGCGACAAACCGAGCACGCTGGCCAAGTCCTGCTGCGAGATGAAAGGATTGGCGCGGATCAGTTCGTACAACTGGTCTTTTTTGGAGAGTTCGGTCACAATAAGCAATCATTAAACAATTGTTTTTGATAGTAGACAAATGTCTTAGTGCTGTCAATCAATGATTGTGTCCTGCTCTCCTATAGTGCGCTCGAACGAATGCTGGGGTTCAACTGATTCTAGCGTGGATTTATATGTTGCGCGTATAAATGAGGAAGAAAAATGGTATTTGCCATACATATCACCGATCATGCATAGTTATAATAGTCAGCGAACTCATTCTCCGCGCCGCTTGCAGCATGCACGCCGCGCGGCAGCGCCCTCCCCGAACAGATAAGGAATCCACATGTCGAACAACACCCCCTTCGAAGCCGCCGATATCATCCGCGCCCGCAAACCTGGTTTTGAGCCGCGCGTGGCGATGATCCTCGGTTCCGGCCTTGGCGTACTGGCCGAGCAGATGACCGACGCGGTCTCGATCGGTTTCGACGAACTGCCTGGCTTCCCGATCAGCACCGTGCACGGTCACGCCGGTGAGCTGGTCCTGGGCACCCTGGCAGGTGTGAATGTGGTGTGCATGAAGGGCCGCGGCCACTTTTATGAAGGCTACGGCATGGGCGTGATGACCAGCGCCGTGCGCACCATGAAGCTGCTCGGTTGCGAGATGCTGTTCGTGACCAACGCCGCCGGTTCGCTGCGCACCGAAGTCGATGCGGGCAGCCTGGTGGCCCTGACCGACCATATCAACTGGCTGCCCGGCACGCCGATGGTCGGCCCGAACGACGACCGTTTCGGCCCGCGCTTTTTCAGCATGGCTAATGCCTACGACAGCGATATCCGCAACGTGGTCAAGGAGACCGCGGCGGCCAAGGGCATCACCTTGCACGAAGGCGTGTTCATTGCGTATCCGGGCCCGAACTTCGAGACCGCCGCCGAAATCCGCATGATGGCCAAGCTGGGTGCGGACGTGGTGGGCATGTCGGTGGTGCCGGAAGTGGTGTCGGCGCGTCATTGCGGTTTGAAGGTGGTTGGCGTGTCGGTCATTACCAACCTGGCCGAAGGGATGTCGCCGTTCCCGCTGTCGCACGAGCAGACCTTGAAGTACGCCGCCATCGGCGCCAAGGACCTGGTTGAGTTGATTCCGGCGTTCCTGGAGCGCGTTGCGCAACAACCGCGCGCCGCTGCCTGATTCGATTTGTCGCTGTCGCTGTCCCGATGCCACTAGCCCCAAGGCCGTCGTCCCCGCGCAGGCGGGGATCCATAGCACCTCTGCTCACCGGTGCTATGGGCCCCCGCCTGCGCGGGGGAGACGGCTCGCAAGTTAGCGTTGGCGGATGGTGCGTCCCTCTTCCCGTACCTGAACCTTTCTGAAGCGAGCGATCCCATGTCACGCGCATTTATCCTCCTGCTTGATTCCTTCGGCCTTGGCGCCACGCCAGACGCCGACAAATTCGGCGACGTTGGCGCCAACACCTTCGGCCATATCGCCGCCTGGGCCGCCGAACAAGGCAAGCCTATGCAGCTGCCGAACCTCGAACGCCTCGGCCTCGCCGCCGCCGCCCACCTGGCCAGCGGCGAATGGGCTGCCGGCTTTAACCAGCGCGACGGCTTCACCGGCGCCTACGGCGTGGCGCGCGAGCGCTCCACCGGCAAGGACACCCAGAGCGGCCACTGGGAAATCGCCGGCGTCCCCGTCGAATTCGACTGGGGCTACTTCCCGCGCACCGTGCCATCGTTCCCGGCCGAACTGACCGACAAGCTGCAAGAACTGACCGGCGTGGCCGGCTACCTCGGCAACTGCCACGCATCCGGCACCGACATCATCAACAAGCACGGCGACGAACATGTCGCCACCGGCAAAATCATCGTCTACACCTCGGGCGACTCGGTGATGCAGATCGCCGCGCACGAAGAACACTTCGGCCTGGAGCGCCTGTACGCGGTCTGCGAAGCGGCGTTCGAGCTGGTCAAGCCGTACAACATCGGCCGCGTGATCGCGCGACCGTTCCTGGGCGAGAACGGCAACTACCGCCGCACCAGCAACCGCCACGACTACGCCGTGCCGCCCCCAAGCGCGACGCTGCTCGATCACGTCAAAAACGAAGGCGGAGAAGTCATCGGCCTGGGCAAGATCAGCGACATTTTCGCCACCCAGGGCATTTCGCGCGTGGTCAAGGGCGTGGATAACATGGCCCTGTTCGACGCGCTGCTCAAGGTGGCCGACGAAGCCGGCGACAAGTCGCTCACGTTCGTGAACTTCGTCGACTTCGACCAGGCCTTCGGCCATCGCCGCGACGTGGCGGGTTACTCGAACGCGCTGCACGAAATGGACGCGCGCCTGCCCGAATTCATGGCCAAGCTCAAAGAGGGCGACCTGGTGGTCATTACCGCCGACCATGGCTGCGACCCAAGCTGGCCGGGCTCGGACCACACGCGCGAGCACATTCCGATGATCTTCTTCGGGCCGGGCGTTAGCGCGCGCGCGCTGCCGGTATCGAACACCTTCTCCGACATCGGCGCCACCCTGGCCAAGCACCTCGGCGTCAAACCCCTTTCCAACGGAACCGCTCTGCTATGACTCACAATTCCGCATTCAAACGCAACGAGGTGGTTGGCCTCGATCTCGGCTGGGTCAACCAGATCAAAGTCAATCGCAATGCGTCGGACCGCCGCGCCGCCAGCCTGGCCAATCGCCGCACCGTCAAAAAAGAATACCAGGCCGCGTGGCTGATCAAGGCGCTGCAATGCATCGACCTGACCACCCTCGGCGGCGACGACACGCCGGGCCGCGTCGAGCGCCTGTGCATGAAGGCCATGCGTCCGCTGCGCACCGATTTGATGGAAGCGCTGGGCGTGTCCAACCTGACCACCGGCGCGGTGTGCGTGTACCACGAGATGATCACCCCTGCGGCGAAGATCCTGCAAGGCCGCCTGCCGATCGCCGCGGTATCGACCGCGTTTCCGGCCGGCCTGGCCAGCATGGAAACCAAGGTGCGCGAGATCGAACTGTCGGTCGCCGCCGGCGCCACCGAAATCGATATCGTCATCACCCGCCAGCATGTCCTGATGGGTAACTGGCAGGCCCTGTACGACGAAATGGTCGCTTACCGCAAAGCTTGCGGCGAGGCGCACGTCAAAGCCATTCTCGCCACCGGCGACCTGCTCACGCTGGAAAACGTGGCCAAGGCCTCGTGGGTGTGCATGATGGCGGGCTCGGACTTCATCAAGACCTCGACCGGCAAGGAAGGCGTCAACGCCACCATTCCTGTGGCCCTGACGATGGTGCGCACGATCCGCGAATACCATGAGCAGACTGGCTTCCAGGTCGGCTTCAAGCCGGCCGGCGGCGTGTCGAGCGCCAAGAGCGCGTTGCAGTACCTGACCCTGATGAAAGAGGAATTGGGACGTGAGTGGCTGGAGCCGCATCTGTTCCGCATCGGCGCATCGAGCCTGCTGACCGACATCGAGCGCCAGCTCGAACATTACGTCACCGGGAACTACTCGGCCAACCATCGCCACGCGCAACCATAAACCTCAACGGATTCGTCATGCCAACAATTAACGAGATTCTTCAAACTATGGACTACGGCCCTGCACCCGAGAGCACCAAAGAAGCGCAAGCATGGCTGGACCAGCATGAGCGCCGTTTTGGGCTGTTCATCGATAACGCCTGGCTTGCACCCGCCGACACCTTTGCGTCCACCAATCCGGCCGACGGCAAGGAACTGGCCCAAGTAACCCAGGCCAGCGGCGACGATGTCGATCGCGCAGTGGAAGCGGCGCGTCGCGCCCAGCCGGGCTGGGTGGCGCTGGGCGGCCATGGCCGCGCGCGCGTACTGTACGCGCTGGCGCGGCTGCTGCAAAAGCATGCGCGCCTGTTCGCGGTCCTCGAAACGCTCGACAACGGCAAGACGATCCGCGAAACGCGCGACGCCGACCTGCCTTTGGCCGCGCGTCACTTCTACCATCACGCCGGCTGGGCGCAACTGCAATCGGAAGAATTTGCCGATTACCGCGCCGTGGGCGTGGTGGGCCAGATCGTCCCCTGGAACTTCCCGCTGCTGATGCTGGCCTGGAAAATCGCACCGGCGCTGGCCGCCGGTAACACGGTCGTCTTCAAGCCGGCTGAATTCACCTCGCTGACCGCGCTGCTGTTCGCCGAAATCTGCCAGCAGGCCGGCGTGCCGGCCGGCGTGGTCAACATCGTCACCGGCGACGGCCGCGTGGGTGAAGCCATCGTCAACCATGCGGGCATCGACAAGATCGCCTTCACCGGCTCCACCGAAGTTGGCCGCATCATCCGCAAGGCCACCTCCGGCAGCGGCAAGAAGCTCTCGCTTGAACTGGGCGGCAAGTCGCCTTTCATCGTGTTCGAAGATGCCGACCTGGATGCCGCCGTCGAAGGCGTGGTCGATTCGATCTTCTTCAACCAGGGCCAGGTCTGCTGTGCCGGTTCGCGCCTGCTGGTGCAGGAATCGATCGAAGAGCGCTTCCTCGCCAAGCTGCGCGCACGAATGGACAATCTGCGTCTCGGTTCCCCGATTGAAAAATCGGTGGACATCGGCGCCCTGATCGATCCGATCCAGCGCCAGCGCATCGAAGGCCTGGTCGAAGCGGCCCGCGCCGAAGGCTGCACCATTTACCAGCCAGCGTGCGACATTCCGGCGACCGGCTCGTGGTTCCCGCCGACCCTGATTACCGGCGCATCCACCTCGGCCGGCATCGCCCAGACCGAAGTCTTCGGACCGGTACTCGTTGCGATGAGCTTCCGCACGCCGGTCGAAGCGGTCCAGCTGGCGAACAACACCGTCTATGGCTTAGCTGCCAGCTTGTGGTCCGAGTCGATCAGCCTCGCGCTCGACGTGGCGCCGCAGATCAAGGCTGGCGTGGTGTGGATCAATACCGCCAACCAGTTCGACGCCGCATGCGGCTTCGGCGGCTACCGCGAATCCGGTTTCGGGCGCGAAGGCGGCAAGGAAGGCATGTATGAATACATGACGGCGCTGTCGGAAGACGCGCGTCCTGCGCTGCCCGTGGTGGAAGCCAAGGGCAAGGCCAGGCCGGCCGAGGCGCCAGGTCCGTTCGCCATCGACCGCACCGCCAAGATGTACATCGGCGGCAAGCAGGCGCGCCCTGACGGCGCTTACACCCGCGCGATCACCGGGGCCAATGGCGTGTTTGTCGGCGACGTGGGCGAGGGCGGCCGCAAGGACATCCGCAACGCCGTGGAAGCGGCGCACAAGGCGTCCGGCTGGGCCAAGGCCACCTCGCACAACCGCGCGCAGGTCTTGTATTACATCGCCGAGAACCTGGCGATCCGCGCCGACGAATTCGCGGCGCGCCTGGCGGCCATGACCGGCGCCAAAAATCCCGAGAAGGAAGTGCAGGCCTCGATCGAACGCCTGTTCTACTACGCGGCGTGGGCCGACAAGTACGACGGCCTGGCGCACCAGCCACCGATGCACGGCATCACCGTGGCGCTGAACGAGCCGGTTGGCGTGATCGGCATCATTTGCCCGAACGAGTCGCCGCTGCTCGGCTTCATCTCGCTGGTGGCGCCTGCGCTGGCGCTGGGTAACCGCGTGATCGCGGTGCCGTCGGAAGCGTATCCGCTGGCGGCGACCGACCTGTATCAGGTACTCGACACGTCGGACCTGCCGGGCGGTGCGCTCAACATCATCACCGGCAGCGCCGACGAACTGGCCAAGACGCTGGCGACGCACTCGGACGTGGACGCCGTGTGGCGCCACGACGGTTCGCTTGAGGGCTGCGCCGAAGTCGAGCGCCTGTCGGCCGAATCGCTCAAGCGCACCTGGGTGGGCGGCGGCAAAGGGCGCGACTGGTACGACACCAAACAGGCCGGGGGACGCGCAGTGCTGGCGCACGCGAGCCAGGTCAAGAATGTCTGGATTCCGTACGGCGTGTAAGCCTGCGGCTCAGTGACAACAATATCAAGTAAAGGCAGCACATGTTCTTAAATCAGGAAATCATCCGCAAAAAACGCGATGGCGGGGCTCTCTCAGCTCAAGAGATCCAGTTCTTCGTACGCGGCATCACCGACGGCAGCGTCACCGAAGGCCAGATCGCGGCACTCGCGATGGCCGTCTTCTTCAACGACATGAACATGGATGAACGCGTCGCCTTCACCCTGGCCATGCGCGACTCCGGCCAGGTCATGGAATGGCGTTCGATGAACCTGCCCGGTCCCGTGGTCGACAAGCACTCCACCGGCGGCGTGGGCGACGTGGTTTCGCTGATGCTCGGACCGATGATCGCCGCCTGCGGCGGCTTCGTGCCGATGATCTCCGGCCGTGGCCTTGGCCACACCGGCGGCACGCTCGACAAGTTCGATTCGATTCCCGGCTACTGCACCGTGCCCGATCCGGAACTGTTCCGCAACGTCGTCAAGGACGTCGGCGTGGCCATCATCGGCCAGACCGCGCAACTGGCGCCGTCGGACAAGCGTTTCTACAGCATCCGCGACACCACCGCGACGGTGGAATCGGTGGCGATGATCACCGGTTCGATCCTGTCGAAGAAGCTCTCCGCTGGCCTGGACGCGCTGGTGATGGACGTCAAGGTCGGCACCGGCGCTTTCATGCCGAGTTACGACAAGTCGGTCGAACTGGCCGAGAGTATCGTCGCTGTCGGTAACGGCGCGGGCACGCGCACCTCGGCGCTGCTGACCGAGATGAACGAGTCGCTCGGTCCGGTAGCCGGCAATGCGTTGGAAGTGCGCCTGGCGATGGATTACCTGACCGGCCGTTCGCGTCCGGCGCGCCTGCACGAAGTGACCATGGCGCTGTGCGCCGAGATGCTGGTGCTGGGCAAACTGGCCGCCAACGAAACCGAGGCGCGCGCCAAGCTGCAGGCGGGGCTGGACTCCGGCGAAGCGGCTGAGCGCTTTTCGCGCATGGTGGCGGCGTTGGGCGGCCCGGCCGATCTGGTCGAGCGTCCGGATGCGTATCTGGAAAAGGCGCCGATCGTGGTGCCGGTGCCGGCGCTGCAGGCGGGTTTTGCGACGGCGACCGATTGCCGTGGTTTGGGCCTGGCGGTGGTCAGCCTGGGCGGCGGTCGTCGTCGTCCGGAAGACGCAATCGACTTCGCGGTGGGCTTGACCGGGCTGGTGGAGTTGGGCGACGCGATTGCCGTTGGCCAGCCGCTGGCGATGGTGCACGCGCGCACGCAGGCTGCGGCCGAACAGGCGGTGCGCGAGGTGCAGGCTGCGTACAAGGTTGGCGATACGAAGCCGGCTGCGAATCCGATCATTTACCGTACGATCCGTCCTTAAATCGTCGCACCCGTGCAGGCGGGTGCCCAAGTTCGTTCCGACGCCAACGGCTACGCTGAAAACTTGGGCGCCCGCCTGCGCGGGTGCGACGGTTTTGAGTGCGTAAGAATTAACAGGGACCACCCATGAACTACGAAAAACTCATCACCGAAGCCACCGCAGCCCGCCTGCTGGCCTACACCCCATACTCGAACTTCCAGGTCGGGGCCGCCCTGGAATGCAAGGACGGTCGCATCTTCCGTGGCTGTAACGTCGAAAACGCGTCCTACGGCTTGTGCAACTGCGCCGAGCGCACTGCCTTTTTCAGCGCCATCGCGCACGGCTACAAACCGGGCGACTTCGCCGCGCTCGCTGTCATCGGCCAGACCGACGGCCCGATCGCCCCATGCGGCGCGTGCCGCCAGGTGATCCTGGAACTGGGCGGCAACGACCTGCCGATCGTACTCACCAACCTCAATGGCGACATTCTCGAAACGACGGCGGCCGGCCAGCTTCCGAACGCGTTCGGAAGCTGGGACCTGAAGAAGTAAGCTTTGAAAAAAACCATTGATGTACAGGCCGCGGTAGCACTTGCGGCCATTGAAGCCATCGCCGCCAAGACCCAGGGAACGTTCGGGGTCGGCGGCGTGCTGCTCGACCAGCATGGCAACGTGCTGAAATCACTACAGAACAACGTGGTGCGCGAAGGCCTGATCTTCGACCCGACCGCGCACGGCGAACGCCAGTTGATCGACTGGTACTTCGCCGAGCGCGCCAAGGGCCGCGCCATGCCGCCGCCCGAAGAAATCACCCTCGTCACCTCGCTCGACCCTTGCGCCATGTGCACCGGCGCGATCCTGTCGGCCGGGTTCAACGTGGTCGTCGCCGCGCGCGACGCCAGCGCCGGCATCAATCACGACGCCAGCTTCACGTTCGACTGCCTGCCCGCCGGCCTGCGCGGCCAGGCCGCCGCCACCTTCTTTTACCCGGCCGTGAAAGGTGCATCCCCGTTCGCGCGCGACAGCGCCGGCGCCGCGCCCAAGTCTTTCTTCATCGGGAAAACCATCGCCGAAGCCACCCAGGCGCTTTGCTCGCTGGTGTTCGAAGCGACCTCCGAAAAAGTCCAGTTGCTGCTCAATGGCGACCGTCCGCGCGCACAGTTGAAAAACCCAGCGCTGCTGGAACCCGGCCACCCGCTGGTACGCCAGCTCAAAACCCTGTACCCCGACGCGCTGGCCTACCGCTGCGCGCCGCACAAGCCCGATGCGGGCCTGGCGCCTTATCTGCGCGCAGCCATGGAACGCGACCGCCAGCAGGGCGGGGAGGGCGATGCGGTGGCCTTGCTCGATTCTTTCGGCAACCTGCTGCTGTGTTCACCGGGCCGGCGCGCGCTGTCGGCCATCTGCACCGCGTTCATGGAATGCACGCGCCAGTATGCGCAGCTGCGCTACACCCTGATGCAGGGCCTGGACGCACAGGCGCAGGCCGAGGTGCGCCAGTACCTCGCCCACCCCCGCGAAGGCACGTTCGTCTTCGCGCGCGGGCCAAACGCCAGCGCGCAGAGCTACATGAACCTGGGCGCCTACGGATCGACCATGGAAGGCCCGCTGCCGGAGGATAATCCGGCCCAGTTCCAGTACGTGACGGCAGCGCTGGACGAGCTTGACCTCGCCGCGATCTGCGCGCACATGCCGCCGCTGTACCGCGACATCATCCGCATCCGTCCGCACCAGGTGGCCGACCGGGCGCTGGTGGCGGCGCTGGCGCAGCCATAGCCACAGCCGCGGACCTTCATGCAGCCGTGATATCTGCCTGCATCATCCCGAAGATATTCCCGTCCGGGTCCTTGACGTAGGCCAGCCAGCCGATCCCCGGCACCGCTACCTTGGGCACGCACACCACGCCATGCGGCGAGCCGGAGGCGGCTTTCGCGAGCGAGGCGTCGATATCTTCCACATCGACCGTGATGACGAAGGCGTTGACCGCCGCCTGGCTCTCGGGCAGCGGCCCGCGGCGCGGCAGCAGGCCGCCGTTGATGCCCGGCTGGTCTTCCGGCCCGGTGTGCACCATCCAGTACTCGCCGCCCGCCCATTTGTTGAAGGTCCAGCCGAACAGGCGCTGATAAAAGTCGATGATGGCCTGCGGCTCGGATGCCTGGATTTCGAAGTGGACTGCACGTGACATGGTGTGCTCCTCGATGGCTGCTTATGTGGCTCGATTATTCGAACGGGTCGTAGGTGCCGAAGGTCCAGACGTGGCCCTCCAGGTCGCGGCAGGTAAAGCTGCGCCCGCCGTAGTCTTCATCCTTGAGGTCCATGACGATCTGCGCGCGCGCCGCCAGCACGCGCTCGTAGACGGCGTCGGCGTCGGCCACGACCACGCAGATGGTCTGGGTTTGCGCGCCGCCGATCTCGTCGGGCTGCTTCATCAGTTTGCTGTATTCGGAGTCGATGGCCGAGGTCGAGCCCAGCATCACCATGCCGTTGCCGAAGGTTAATTGCGCGTGGAGGATGGTGTTGTTGTCTCCGGGGACGACGAGTTGCTTTTCGAAACCGAAGTTATTGCAGAGCCATTCGATGGCGGCCGGGGCGTTGCGGTAGCGCAGGCACGGAATGACGTTGGCGCGGGTTTGCTTGGGAGTTGCTGACATATTCCTTCTCCTGGGTAGGTAATCGGGAAAAGCAGGGTTTTTCAAGCTCCCTATGGTACTGGATTATCGGGGCCGTGGCGCTTACATTTGCTGGAACAGATGCGCGTGATTGCGGCTCACTTCCAGCAGCGTCGGGTGGTTGCGCACCCTGAGCATCTGGCGTCCGCGCTCGTCGCGCGTGACCTCGGCAATGGCGTCGACCCGCACCAGCGTGGAGCGGTGGATGCGCCAGAATTCGTCGGGATCGAGTTCGTCGGCCAGTTCCTTGAGCGTTTTGCGGATCAGCAGTTCGGCCTGCGCCGTCTGCACTAGCGTGTACTTGTCGTCGGACTGGAAATACAGGATTTCGCGGGTGCTGATCATGCGCAGGTTGCTGCCTACCTGGGCCTGGATCCAGCGCAGGTAAGCGGGTTTTTTGGTTTCGCCTTGTTGCAGGATCTGCGTCAGTTGGCGCAATTGTTCGCCGATGTTATCGGGTGCCTGGGTCAAGCGCGTGCGCAGGCGCTCGCACGTCACGCGCAGGCGCTCGGCCACCACGGGCTTGAGCAGGTAATCCATCGCGCCCTGCTCGAAGGCATCCAGCGCGTATTGGTCGTAGGCGGTTACGAACACGATGTGGCAGCGGTTGTACAACCGGCGCGCCGCTTCGATGCCGCCCTGGCCCGGCATGCGGATGTCGAGGAAGACGATGTCGGGCTGGTGCCGTTCCGCCATGGTAACGGCATCGAGGCCGTTGCTTGCCTCGCCGACGATGACCAGCTCGGGCCAGGCCTCGGCCAGGCGCGCGCGCAGTTGGTCGCGCATGGGCGATTCGTCGTCGACAATGAGGGCGCTTGCCATGTCAGTTGACCTCTTGAGATGAATAGGGCACGCGCAGCGACGCCAGCGCGCCGCCCTCGAGCGGCATTTCGATCACCAGTTCCGCGCGTGACCCGAACAGCAGGAACAGGCGCTCGCGGATATTCGCCAGGCCCACGCCGTCACCGGCATGCATGTTAAAGCCAACGCCATTGTCGCGCACATCGACGTGCATGGCGTCGCCCACCAGGCGCGCGCCGACGTCGATGCGGCCGCCCTCGATTTTTGGTTCGAGGCCGTGCTTGATGGCGTTTTCGATCAGGATCTGCAGCATCATCGGCGGGAAGGGCGTGTGTTCCAGGTGCGCGGGCACGTCGAAGCTGACCGCCAGCCGCTCCTTCATGCGCGCCTGCATGATCGACAGGTAGGCGCGCGAGAGCTGTACCTGGCGCCCCAGGGTGCCGCCACCGGTCGCGCGCATCTGCGGCAGGGTGGAGCGCAGGTATTCGATCAGGTGCATGTGGATGCGCGCGGCCTGCGGCGGATCGGTTTCGATCAGTTGGCCGATCAGGGCCAGGGTGTTGAACAGGAAGTGCGGCTCGACCTGCGCCTGCAGGGTTGCCATCTGCGCTTCGAGCAGGCGCCGTTCGAGCACGGCGACATTGGCTTCGGCGGTCGCTTCCCTGGCCACCAGTTCAGCCTTGCGCTTGCCGCCGGCGAGCACTTTTACGCCGTACGAGATGATGATGTACCAGATCGCCGGTTCGGGCAGGGTCAGGATCAGGCCGAAGGCCATGGCCAGGAACCAGGTGATGAACAGTTGCCGCCATTCCACCAAGGCAAGCCAGTCGAAGAAGTTCCACCATAACACTGTGGCTTGCGCAAGTGAATCGCGCAGGAAATCCATTATCTTGTTCAGCTGGCTTGCTTTCACGCTGTTATTCGCCTTCGGTCTTGACCGGGGTGTAGGGCGTGGCCGGGCCGCGCGTGGCGCGGTCGCTCACGTAGCCGTTCACCAGTTTGATGACCATGAACAACACGAACAAGGTGAGCACCAGCGGCACGATGGTCAGCAGCAAGGCCAGGCCGACGGCGCTGAGCATCAGGGTCGGCCAGGACATGGTGGAAATGGCGCCGACGGCGTATTTGGCTGCCTTGACCAGGGTGCGGCCGAGGTCTTCCAGGCTGGCAAAAAAGGACGTAAAGGCAGGGTTGTTCATTTGCTTCTCCAGGGGAGGGTTGTCGATGGAGAGACTGTAGCAAGCGTACGGGGAATGCTCTACGATTGTCCGACGAAGTGCATGAAATGGGGGGTGATTGGCGTGGAGGGGCGATAAGCGGGCCGGCATCCCTACGCCAGCGCCACGACCTTGCCGCCATGGTCGTCTGCGATCACCAGCATCTCGCCCGGACCTGGCGCGGCGACGATCAGCTCTCCACCGGAGGCCCAGATCGCGCTGCGGCCGGCGCTCTGGTATCCGCCCGATGCGTGCGCGTGATTGGCCATCAGCACAGCCATCCCGAACAGCTTCGCATAGCCGGCCAGCTGCCCGGTATCCTTGTCGTACCCGCCTGCGGAAATGAGCGAGCCGGCCGCGTACAGCTCGGCCCCGGCCACCGCCGCGGCGTGCGCGTGCTGCTGCTGGCCGGTGTCGGCGCAAATCGCCAGCGCCACCCTGGTGCCGCGCACATCGTGCAACTGGCTGATGGCGCTGCCGGCCGTGACGTGCTGTTCCTCCCCCGCATGCAGGAAGTGCTTGCGGTAGCTTGATGTGCGCCCGACCGGATGATAGGTGATCGCGCCGATGGAAGGCAGCGCACCGGCGTTGGTCAGCGGCGCGCCAACCACGATGGTCATATTGGCGCTGGCGGCGCGCTCGCGCAGCGGCGCAAGGCGGATGTCGTCGGCCTTGAGCGCGCTGGCGCCCATCCCGGCCAGCTCGTAGCCGCACAGGGACAGTTCGGGGAACACCAGCAGCTGCACGCCGGCCGCGCCGGCGGCGTCGATGAAGGCCAGATGGCGCGTGACGTTGGCCGCGATATCGAGCGGCGCGCAGGCATACTGCGCCGCCGCGTAGCGCAGGCCGGCCATCAGATGCTCTCCCAGCCGCGCCGCAGCAGGCCGTAGAACGCGGTGTCGCAGATTTCGCCGTTGACGATCCAGCGTTCCGGCATGTAGCCTTCTTTTTGAAAGCCCATGCGTTCGAGCAGCTTGGCCGAGGCCAGGTTGCGCGGGTCGATATCGGCTTCGATGCGGTTCATGTTCATTTCCTTGAACAGGTAATCGAGCGTGACGCGCATCGCTTCGCTCAGGTAGCCCTGGCCCCAGAAGGCGCTGGCCAGCGCGTAGCCGATTTCGCAGCGGCGGTTCTGCGCATGGAAGGCATGCGGGTTGATGGTGCCGATCAGCTTGCCCGTCTCGCGCAGGACCAGCGCCATTTTCATGCTGCTGCCGTCGCTGTAGCCGTCCAGCGCGCGCGCTATTTCGGCGTCGCCCTGGGCCGGGTCGGTCCAGGCGGTGCCGCTGAAGTAGCGCATCACGAGCGGGTCGGAGTGGATGGTGTACAGCGCTTGCGCGTCGCTGGCGTGCAGGAAGCGCAGCGTCAGGCGTTCGGTCTGGAGGGTGATGGGAGCAATTTCGGACATGGGACAGCCTGCTGGATGGGTAATTGACAAGAATACACCAATGTCGCAAATCGGGCATGCCGCTGCGTCGTCTTGCGGCATTGATTGTTTCCACGTGACAAAAACAGCACGACCTGATCCCACGCGCACCCAAGGCATGGTCCTACTCGCATGCATAGCTTGCAATGTAAGAATGTCTGTTCGATATCCTCATCAGGAGACAGGCATGAAAACCAAGATCGCAATGACGCTCGTCGCACTCATGGTCGGCGGCGCCGCGCTGGCGCAAACCCAGGGCGGCGCCACGACCGGATCGAGCGCCACCAATACCGGCACGGCCGCACGCGGCGATGCGTCGAGGGCCAATCCGGACCGGCAGAATCGCAACCGCACCAAAGCGCCGCAAAACCGCGACAAGGCGCCGGAAGAGCGCGACGTGGCGAACGATCCGCGCGATAGCACCACGGCCACCGGGACTGGCGCCAACAGTGGCAACACTGCCGCCCGCGATGCGACGCGCGATGCCGACCGCTCGTCGACCAGCGGCGGCAGCGAGATGCGCGGTTCGTCGGGCGCCAGCGGCGCCACCGGCACCAATGGCGTCAATAACAACGGCACGACCAGCACCAATGAACCGGCCCGCAATGGCGATGTGCCTTCGCCGCGCACCGGCGGCATGTCCGGAGCCGGCCCTGCCACGGGGTCGACCGACAAATCGGCGGTGCCGCCAGTGAGGTAACTTCAACTGGCGAGCACGCCGCCAGGAACGCCGGCTACGGTGTTCCCGGCGGTGGCATGTACGGTACGGTCAGGTGTCGTGACAGACCGTTTCTTCGATCTTGAAGCCCAGTGCCGGACGCAGCGCATCCATCTGCGCATCGACCAGTGCTTCAGGCACGAGGTTGGGCACCCGCACTTTGCGCAGCTTGAGCCGATCATCGAGATAGCTGATGTCGATGCCGCAAGGGTTGTTGTAACTGCTGTATTGAAATGGGCAAACCGACGTGATCGCGTCAAACGACAGCCTCATGATCCTGATCCGGTCGCCCGAGCCTGGAAGATGCAGCACGATCCGCTCCCCCTCCAGGTCGATCTGGTAAAACGTCACGTTCCCGAGCGACTGCCCGCAGATCATGCCAAGTCCTATCATTCCCGCAACCATGAACCACGCCACGGCCGCACCCGAATTGTTCGCAAACCAGGCCTGGGTTTTGCCGCTGGCCAGTAGCGCCCCGAAAAAGAATACATGGATGAGCACGAAAGTCGTCTTGTAGGGCCGTTCAGTGATAAACGACAAGGCCGGAAACCTTGGCGGCGCGTCTTCCGGCGCGTTTTTATCGTGGTGCTCGGCGCACCATTCCAGTATGACAGGGGCGGCGGGCGGTGCAGGCTTCTTGACGGCCTTGCGCGCTGCCACCGCCTGCGCTTTTACCACCTGCGCTTGCGCGCTGCGTACACGCTTGCCCTTCTGGCGCAGCCGGCGCGACCGGGGTACTGTCATGCGCCATCGGCCGGCGCGACAGCGGCAATGCCGAAGCGCACCCGGTAGCGCAGCATGCTGACCCGCCTGGCGCCTTCGAGTTCGATGTACGCCGGTTCGTTATCGTCGCCCGAAGCGCCTCCGATCGAACGCATGGCGCCGGCCCTGGCCCAGCCCTGGTCGCCGAAGGCGCCGGAATGCTCGATGTGCGCTCCAAGGGACTCGACCTGCGAGACGAACGCCAGCCGCACGCCCGCTTCCGCCGCGATGATGCTGGCCGCATTGCGCGCGTTGGCGATCGCCGCAGCATGGGCGGCTGTGCGCTCGGCCTCGGACGCGTCAAATTTGGGCGCGAGCATGGACACGCTCAGGGTGTAGCGCTGGTGTTCGAAAATCGGCTGCAGCGCGTCGAGCGCAACATACAGGCGCTTCGCTTCGGCACAGGCGAGCAAAATCTTGAAGGTGCGTTCCTGCCCCGGTTTGTTCTTTTTCCAGAACCAAGGCTGCCAGATGGCGTTGCCGCCCTCGCTCATTTCGTCCGGTGCGATGCCCGAGCTTTTGAGCACGCGGATGCAGTCGTCGCGCAGCGCGCCCGCTTCGGTGATGGCGTTGTCGGTGGTGGTGGCGCGCACCGAAATCGACAGGTCGGCGCGGTAGGTGGTCACTTGTTCGATCAGCGAAGACTCGCCGGTTACTTCGATATACGATTCCGTCATGGTGTCTTTATGGGCGTTGTTTTCAAATGGGCTTGTCCCGATGAGAATCATACGGCATCGGCGCGGGCGGCCGTGCCGGGCATGGACACCGCCGCCAGCACCATGTGCGTGATCATCGCTTCGGCGTCGTCGAAGTCCTTGCGCGTTAGCTGCCTGCGGTTCAGCACCAGCGCCATCTGCGCCGAAAAATCGGCGTACGACTGCGTCATGGCCCAGATGGCGAACAGCAGGTGGGTGGCGTTGATCGGGCCGATGCGGCCTTCGCCGATCCAGCGTTCGAACACCTCGATATCCTTGCGCAGCAGCGGCACCACGCGGCTCTGGATCTGCTGGCCGTACAGCTGCGCCCCGCTGATCACCTCCATCGCATACACGCGCGAAGCCCACGGCTGGTCGCGCGAAAAGCGCAGCTTGGCCTGGATGTACGCGCGCAGCACGTCGTGCGGCTCCTGGGTCGGATCGGCCAGGGTAGCCATGCGCGCCAGCCAGTCATCGAGCACGCCATCGAGCACGCGTTCGTACAGCGCCTGCTTGGTCGGAAAATAGTACATCAGGTTTTGCTTCGACAGGCCGGCCTGCTCGGCGATGGTGGCGATCGAGGTGCCTTCGTAGCCGCATTCGGCGAACACGCGCACGGCCACGCCGGCGATGTCGGCTTCGAGCTTGTCGCGATTGAGGATGCGGCGCTTGACGGCGGGAGTCTTGGTGGCGGCCATGGTCACTTTCAGCGTAGCGATTGCAAGAAGCCGATCAACGCGGGCGCATCGGCGGCGTACGCCACGTTGAAGCGGAACCAGATGCTCGGGGAAGGGCGCAGCATGAAAAATTCGTACGGCGAGAGCAGGATGCCGGCGCGCAGCGCGCGGTCGGCGATGACCTTGCCGTTGAACTCCGGCGTGGGCGCGAGCGGCCAGCCGGCGCTGACGAACATGCCGCCGCGCGGCCGGGCCAGCGGCTCCATGCCCGCCTCCTGCAAGCGCTCGATGGTGCGTTCGCGCCCCGAGCGCAATTGATCGGTCAGGCGTTCGACCATGCGCTTGTAAGGCCGCGCCGAAATGGCGTGGTACACCGCGCGCTCGTTGATTTCGGAGGTGGTCAGCCCGGTCAGCATCTTCACGCGCAGCAGTTCGGGAATGAGCGAATTCGATGCGCAGATCGAGCCGACCCGCAGCACCGGCGAGAGGGTCTTGGAAAAGCTGCCGACCCGGATCACGCGCCGCAGTCCATCCATGGCGGCCAGCGAGGCGTCGCCGCCGGCTGCCAGTTCGCGGTAGATGTCGTCTTCCACCAGCCAGAAGTCGAACTGCTCGGCCGCCAGCAGCAGGCGGTGCGCCTGCGCCTGCGTGAGCGAGGTGCCGAGCGGATTTTGCAGCACGGTGTTGACGAACATGAGCTTGGGCTGGGTGCTTGCCGCCTGCGCCATCAGGGCGTCCATATCCAGCCCGTCCGGGCCGCGTGGAATGCCGACCGCAATGCAGCCGTGATGGCGGATCAGCGAGAGCAGGTTGCTGTAGCCCGGGTCCTCGACAAAGACCGTGTCGCCCGGCTTGGTGAGCGTGCGCAGGATCAGGTCGAACGCGTGGGTGGCGCCGTTGGTGAGCAAGATCTGGTCCGGGCTGGCCGCGAACAGCTCATCGGCCAGGGTGCCGGCCAAGTGCTGGCGCAGCGTGGGAAAACCAAGCGGATGGCCGTAGCCGCGCAGGCGGCTGGCCGGAATTTTCATCGCGTGGCGTACCGCGTCGAGCACCGTGTCGTCGCCATACCATTCGGGCGGCAGCCAGCCAGCGCCGACCGGCAGCGCGTCCGACACGCCGGAATACAGGTCCGGGGTCAGGGCGTCGATGGCGGCGGGCGTGGGCTGCAGCGCCAGTTGCTGCGGCGCGCTGGCCGCCTCGCTGCGCGCCACGAAGAAGCCGGAACCACGGCGCGAACTCAACAGCCCCAGGGTGAGCAGGCGGTCGTACGATTCCACCACCGTGAAGGTGCTCACGCCATTACACTTTGCGAAACGTCGAACCGAGGGCATCTTTGTGCCCACGCGCAGTTCGCGCCGGTTTACCATCAGCGTGATGGCCGCCACGATCTGGTCGACCAGGCCGCCGCGCTTGCTGCGCTCGATCGCCAGCACCGGCCAGCCATCCCCGCAATTGCCAGGAGGCACTTCGTCACGCAGAACGTCGCTCTCATCCATCCACATGTCCTTTGCTGCGGTGCCGCAAACTGTATTGTTTGCGCTACCGATACGGTTGGCGGGTTTTGCGATTTGTGTATATGTGCCATAGTTGATCTGCTGACTATTATTGCATCATCATTTTGCCAACTGGTAAATTATTTTTTTAGTTGTAAAAACTATCGGAGAGTCGCATGAACGAGTCCAGACCCGCATCGATGTCGTCGTTTTGGATGCCATTTACCAATAATCGCGACTTCAAAGCCAACCCGCGCCTGCTCGTCTCGGCCGAGGGGATGTACTACAAGGATGTCGACGGCAACACCGTGCTCGACGGCACCGCCGGCCTGTGGTGCGTGCCTTGCGGGCATGCGCAGCCGAAGATCGTGGCCGCCGTGCGCGAGATGGTCGGCCAGCTCGACTTCGCCCCCACCTTCCAGATGGGCCACCCGGCCGCCTTCGACCTGGCCGAAAAGCTGATGGACTACACCGGCCACCGTTTCGGCCACGTCTTCTACACCAACTCCGGTTCGGAGGCGGTGGATACGGCGCTGAAGATGGCGCTGGCGTACCACCGCGCACGTGGTGAAGCGGGGCGCACGCGCTTGATCGGGCGCGAACGCGGCTATCACGGCGTCGGTTTCGGCGGTATTTCGGTTGGCGGCATCGGCGGCAACCGGCGTACCTTCGGGCCGCTGCTGCCGGGTGTCGACCACCTGCCGCACACGCACAACCTTGAGAAGAACGCATATTCGCGCGGCGAGCCGGAACACGGCGCCAACCTGGCCGATGAACTGGAACGCATCGTCGCGCTGCACGATGCATCGACCATCGCCGCCGTCATCGTGGAACCGGTGGCCGGGTCCACCGGCGTGCTGATTCCGCCGAAAGGGTATCTGAAACGCCTGCGCGAACTGTGCACCAAGCACGGCATCCTGCTCATTTTCGATGAAGTCATTACCGGCTTCGGACGCCTGACCACGCCGTTCGCGTTCGATTACTTCGACGTGATTCCGGATATGGTTACCGCCGCCAAGGGCCTGACCAACGGCATGGTGCCGATGGGCGCGGTGTTCACCCAACAGCATATCCACGACGCCTTCATGGACGGCCCGGCCGGCATCGAGCTGTTTCATGGCTATACCTATTCGGGTCACCCGCTCGCCTGCGCCGCCGCGCTGGCCACGCTGGAAGTGTTCGAAGAGCAGAAAATCCTCGATAACGCCAAGGCCGTGCAGGAATACTGGACCGACGCGGTGCATTCGCTCAAGGGCCTGCCGCACGTGATCGATATCCGCACGATCGGGCTGGTGGCCGGCATCGAGCTGGCGCCGATCGACGGCAAACCGGGAGCGCGCGCGTTCAGCGCCTTCAAAAAAGCGTTTGCCGATGGCGTGTTGATTCGCACCACTGGCGACATCATCGCCCTGTCGCCACCGCTGGTACTCGAGAAGAAGCACATCGACGAGTTGTTCGGCAAGCTGGCAACCATCCTCAAAAACCTGGACTGACCCCATGAGCAATCTCGATACCATCACGCATTTCATCAACGGCGCCAAGGTCGATACGGCCAGCGGCCGCTACGCCGACGTGTTCAATCCCGCCATGGGCGAACCATGCGCGCGCGTGGCGCTGGGTACGGCGGACGATGTGAATGCCGCCGTCGCCGCGGCCGCCGCGGCCTTTCCGTCGTGGTCGGCCACGCCGCCGCTGACGCGCGCGCGGGTCTTGTTCAAGTACCTGCAACTATGCCAGGCGCATACCGACGAATTTGCGGCCATGCTCACGCGCGAACATGGCAAGACGTTTTCCGACGCGCAGGGTGAAGTGGCACGTGGTATCGAGATGGTGGAATTCGCGGTCGGGATTCCGCAACTGCTCAAGGGCGAATTCACCGACCAGATCTCGCGCGGCATCGACGCCTGGTCGATGCGCCAGGCGCTCGGCGTGGTGGCGGGAATCACGCCGTTTAACTTCCCGGTAATGGTGCCGATGTGGATGTTCCCGGTGGCGATCGCCTGCGGCAACACCTTTGTACTCAAGCCGTCCGAGCGCGATCCGTCGGCCTCCTTGCTGCATGCGAAGCTGCTCAAGGAAGCGGGCCTGCCGGACGGCGTGTTCAATGTGGTCCAGGGCGACAAAGTCACCGTCGACGCGCTGCTCGATCACCCGGATGTGCAGGCGATCAGTTTTGTTGGCTCGACTCCGATCGCCGAGTATATTTACGCGCGCGGCAGCGCTAGCGGCAAGCGGGTGCAGGCGCTGGGCGGGGCCAAGAACCACATGGTGGTCATGCCCGACGCCGACATGGACATGGTGACCGACGCCCTGATTGGCGCGGCCTTCGGATCGGCCGGTGAGCGCTGCATGGCCATTTCGGTGGTGGTGGCGGTGGGCGACGCCGGCGACAAACTGATTGGCGCGCTGGGCCAGCGCACCGCCGCGCTCAAGATCCGCGACGGCATGGCATCGGATGCCGAAATGGGGCCGGTGGTCAGTGCCGCAGCCAAGGAACGCATCGAGCGTTTGATTGGCGAAGGCGTGGAGCAGGGCGCGACCCTGGTGGTCGATGGGCGCAACTGCAAGGTGCCGGAGCGCGAGAACGGCTTCTTCGTGGGCGGCACGCTGTTCGATCACGTGACGCCCGATATGACGATCTACAAGGAAGAGATTTTCGGGCCGGTGCTGTGCGTGCTGCGCGCGCCGGACGTCGCCACGGCGGTCAAGCTGATTAACGCCAACGAGTACGGCAACGGCGTGGCGATCTACACGCGCGACGGCGGCACCGCGCGCGAGTTCGTGCGCCAGATCCAGGTCGGCATGGTGGGGGTGAACGTGCCGCTGCCGGTGCCGATGGCGTTCAACAGCTTCGGCGGCTGGAAGCGCAGCATGTTCGGCGACCACCACGCCTACGGTCCGGAAGGCGTGCGCTTTTATACGCGGCACAAGGCGGTGATGCAGCGCTGGCCGAACACGGCGAGTGCTGGCGTGGAATTTGCTTTTCCACAGATGAAGTAGAAGACCCTGTAAGCGGGTGATGCGTACGGTTAGCCGATAAACCGTCGCCCCCGCGCCGGCGGGGGCCCAAGTTAGCTCCGTAGCCAGCGACTGAGCATCGGACTTGGGCCCCCGCCTGCGCGGGGGTGACGGCGATCAGGTTAGCGTCGACGCTCCGCAAAGTGGGTGAACACATTACAAAAACAGGGATGTAAAAATGATCGAATCTCTCAAGCACCTGCCGCACGCGGCCAGTTCCAGCACCGCACTGGCCGAACAGTTCACCGACCTCGCACCGGCGCTGACAAGCCGCCAGGCCGCCATCGAAAGCGCGCGCTGCCTGTACTGCTACGACGCGCCGTGCACGCGCAGCTGTCCGTCCGAAATCGACGTGGCCAGCTTTATCCGCAACATCCACGACCAGAACATCAACGGTGCGGCGGCGGGCATCCTCAAGCAGAACATCCTGGGCGGAAGTTGCGCCCGCGTGTGCCCGACCGAGATCCTGTGCGAAGACGCCTGCGTGCGCAATCACGATGAAGAAGGCCAGCCCGTCAAAATCGGCCTGCTGCAACGCCATGCGCTCGATCACGCCTCCTTTACCTCCTATCCCTTCCAGCGCGCCGAGCGCACCGGCAAGAAGATCGCCGTGGTCGGCGCCGGCCCCGCCGGCCTGTCGTGCGCGCATCGCCTGGCCATGCTGGGCAACGATGTCGTCATCTTTGAAGCACGCGCCAAGTCCGGCGGCCTGAATGAATACGGCATCGCCAAGTACAAGCTGACCGGCGACTTCGCCCAGCGCGAGGTGGAGTTCTTGCTCAGTATCGGCGGCATCGACGTGCAGCACGGCCGCATCCTCGGCGTGAACCTGCACCTGCACGAGCTGCACGCGCAGTACGACGCCATATTCCTTGGCCTGGGCCTGAACGCCAGCCGCCAGCTTGGACTGACGGGCGAAGACGCGCCGGGCCTGATGGCGGCGGTCGACTACATCGCCGACCTGCGCCAGGCAGCCGACCTGGCGACGCTGCCGGTGCCCAAGCGCGCCATCGTCATCGGCGCCGGCAACACGGCAATCGACATGGCGGTGCAGATCAAGCGCCTCGGCGCGGAAGACGTGACGCTGGTCTACCGGCGCGGTGCGGAGTCGATGAGCGCGACGCACCACGAACAGGATATCGCCAAGGCCAATATGGTGCGTATCCGCACCTGGGCGGCGCCGCTGGAAGTGCTGCTCGACGATGCGGGCCGCGTGCGCGGCATGCGCTTTGAAGAAACGCGCCTGGATGGCGGACGCCTGAACGGCACCGGCGCCTTTATCGAGATCGCCGCCGATGCCGTGTTCAAGGCGATCGGCCAGAGCATGGACCCGGTGGGTTTGTCGGACCAGATGGCGCAGCAGATCACGCGCGAGGGCGACAAGATCCACGTCGACGCGCAGTTCCGCACGGCGCTGACGGGCATTTACGCGGGCGGCGACTGCGTCGCGCCGGGGCAGGACTTGACGGTTCAAGCAGTCCAGCATGGCAAGCTGGCGGCGATGGCCATTCACAATGACATCCAATTCAAGGTGGAGGCTTCCCATGGCTGACCTGAGCATCGAATTTTGCGGCATCAAGTCCCCCAATCCGTTCTGGCTGGCCTCCGCGCCACCGACCGACAAGGCCTACAACGTGGTGCGTGCCTTCGAGGCGGGATGGGGCGGGGTGGTCTGGAAGACGCTCGGCGAAGACCCGGCCGCGGTCAACGTGTCGTCGCGCTACTCCGCCTTGTACGGCAAGAACCGCGAGGTGATCGGCTTTAACAACATCGAACTCATTACCGACCGCTCGCTGGAGATCAACCTGCGCGAAATCACGCAGGTGAAAAAGGACTGGCCGGACCGCGCCATGATCGTCTCGCTCATGCTGCCATGCGAAGAAGCGCTGTGGGCCGAAATCTTGCCCAAGGTCGAGGCAACCGGCGCGGACGGCATCGAGCTCAATTTCGGCTGCCCGCACGGCATGCCGGAACGCGGCATGGGCGCGGCGGTGGGTCAGGTGCCCGAATACGTGGAGATGGTCACGCGCTGGTGCAAGAAGCACTCGAAGCTGCCGGTGATCGTCAAGCTCACGCCGAACATCACCGACGTGCGTAAACCTGCGCGCGCCGCCAAGGCCGGTGGGGCCGATGCGGTTTCGCTGATTAACACCATCAACTCGATCACCCACCTTGACCTGGACCGCATGGTGGCGCTGCCGATCGTGGGCAATGCGAGCACGCACGGCGGCTACTGCGGCGCGGCGGTCAAGCCGATTGCGCTGAACATGGTCGCCGAAATCGCGCGCGATCCGGAGACGCATGGCTTGCCGATTTCTGGCATCGGCGGCATCGGCAACTGGCGCGATGCGGCCGAATTCATCGCGCTGGGCGCAGGCTCGGTACAGGTGTGCACGGCGGCGATGCTGCACGGGTTCCGGATCGTGGAGGAGATGAAGGACGGCCTGTCGCGCTGGATGGACGAGAAGGGCTACAAGACCATTGCGGAGTTTTCGGGCAAGGCGGTACCCAACACGACTGACTGGAAATACCTGGACATGAACTACCAGGTGATCGCGCAGATCGACCAGGACAAGTGCATCAAGTGCGGCAAATGCTATGTGGCGTGCGAAGATACGTCGCACCAGTCGATCTCCCAGTTGATCGACGCGGCGGGCACGCGCACGTACGAAGTGATCAAATCCGAGTGCGTCGGGTGTAATCTGTGCGAGATTACCTGTCCGGTGGAAGCGTGCATCACGATGGTGCCGCAGGAGACCGGGAAGGCGTACATGAACTGGACGCAGGATCCGCGTAATCCGAGGGCGGAAGTGCTTAGTTAGCCCTTGAGCCGTCGTTCCCGTGTCATCAATAGGAGATCCCCACTGTGAGCAACGACCTGTCCGCCAACACCCAGCTCTGGAACGAAGACCTCGCGCCCACCTCCGACGCGCAGCGTACCTGGCGCTGGTATCACTTCGCCGCCCTGTGGGTGGGGATGGTCATGTGCATCCCGGCCTACACGCTGTCGGCCAGCCTGATCGAAGGCGGCATGTCCGGCTACCAGGCGGTGCTCACGGTCTTCATCGCCAATGCCATCGTGCTGCTGCCCATGCTGCTGATCGGCCACGCCGGCACCAAATACGGCATTCCCTATGCCGTCCTCGCGCGCGCCTCGTTCGGCACCACCGGCGCCCGTATTCCCGCCCTGATGCGCGCCATCGTGGCTTGCGGCTGGTACGGCATCCAGACCTGGTTCGGCGGCAGCATGATCTACACCCTGCTCGGCGTGATGATGGGAGCCGAAATCGGCGGCGCCAAAATCGTGGGCCTCGGCATCAACGGCATGCAGTTGCTGTGCTTTCTCGCCTTCTGGGCGATCCAGTTCTACTACATCGTGCACGGCATGGAGTCGATCCGCAAGCTCGAAACCTGGACCGCGCCGCTCAAGATCCTGATCTGCTTCGTGCTGCTCGGCTGGGTCCATAACAAGGCGGGCGGCTTCGGCCCGCTGCTCGAACAACCTTCCCAGTTTGTTGAAGGCGGCAAAAAGGCAGGCCAGTTCTGGTCCACCTTCTGGCCCTCGCTCACCGCCATGGTGGGTTTCTGGGCCACGCTGGCGCTGAACATCCCCGACTTCACGCGCTTCGCCAAGACCCAGCGCGACCAGGTCATCGGCCAGTCGGTCGGCCTGCCGCTGCCAATGGGCCTGCTGGCGGCGCTGGCCGTGATCGTGACCTCGGCCACCGTGGTCTTGTACGGCAAGGCGATCTGGGACCCGGTCGACCTGGCCAGCCGCATGACCGGCATCGCCGTGCTGATCGCGCTGATCGTGCTGCTGGTCGATACCGTCAGCGTCAACCTGGCCGCCAACCTGGTTGGCCCGGCCTACGATTTTTCGTCGCTGGCGCCCAGGCACATTACCTACCGCACCGGTGGCTACATCACGGCTGGCATCGCGCTGGTGATGATGCCGTGGAAGATCCTCGAATCGACCGAGGGCTATATCTTCACATGGCTGATCGGCTACTCGGCGCTGCTCGGCCCCATCGCCGGCATCATGATCATCGACTACTACTTCATCCGCAAGACCGAGCTGCATATCCCGAGCCTGTACCGCGACGATGGCGCCTACTCGTACGGGAACGGCTGGAACGTGGCGGCGGTCGTCGCTTTCGTGGTCGGCGTGCTGCCGAATATTCCCGGCTTCCTGAACGCGGCCTTTCCGGCCTCTTTCCCCGGCGTGGGCGCCTTGTTCAAGACACTGTATACATATGCATGGTTTGTCGGCATCGCCATTTCCGCAGTGGTGTACGGCGTGATGATGAAGGGGAAGGCAGTATCGACCCTCGCTACCATCCGTACCTGAATATCCGTTTGCCTTACAGGAGAGATTTATGACCACGATTATCCGCGGCGGCACGGTCGTCAACGCAGACCGCGCCTTCCGCGCCGATGTGCTCTGCGACGGCGACAAGATCGTCGCCATCGGCGAGCGGCTCGATGCGCCCGCCAATGCCACCGTGATCGACGCCGGCGGCCAGTACGTCATGCCCGGCGGGATCGACACGCACACCCACATGCAACTGCCGTTCATGGGCACCGTGACGGCCGACGATTTCTTTACCGGCACCGCCGCCGGACTCGCGGGCGGCACCACGACCATCATGGACTTCGTCATTCCGAACCCGCAGCAGTCCTTGCTGGAGGCGTACCACACGTGGCGCGGCTGGGCCGCCAAATCTGCCGGCGACTACACCTTCCACGTGGCGGTAACGTGGTGGAGCGACAAGGTGCACGAAGAGATGGGTGTGCTGGTGCGCGATCATGGCGTGAACAGTTTCAAGCACTTCATGGCGTACAAGAACGCCATCATGGCCGACGACGAAACGCTGGTGAAGAGCTTTACGCGCGCGCTGGAACTGGGCGCGATTCCGACCGTGCACGCCGAAAATGGCGAACTGGTTTTCCAGTTGCAGCAAGACCTGCTCAAGAAGGGCATTACCGGCCCGAGCGCGCATCCGCTCTCGCGTCCTCCCGAGGTGGAGGCGGAAGCGGCCAACCGCGCCATTGCGATTGCCAATGTGCTCGGCACGCCGGTGTATATCGTGCATGTGTCGTGCGCCGAGTCGCTCGATGCGATTTCGCGCGCGCGGGCCAAGGGCCAGCGCGTGTACGGCGAGGCGCTGGCGGGGCACCTGGTGATCGACGACAGCGTGTACCAGAGCGCGGATCTCGAATTCGCGCGTGGGCATGTGATGAGCCCTCCGTTTCGCAGCAAGCACCATCAGGCCGCGCTGTGGCAGGGCCTGCGCGGCGGTAACCTGCATACGACGGCCACCGATCACTGCACCTTCTGCGCCGAGCAAAAGGCGGCGGGGCAGGACGACTTTACCAAGATTCCGAACGGCTGCGGCGGCGTCGAGGACCGCATGTCGGTGGTATGGGATGCGGGCGTCAACTCCGGCATGCTCACGCCATCCGAATTCGTGCGCGTGACGTCGACCAATGCGGCGCAGATTTTCAATATGTACCCGCGCAAGGGCGTGGTGGCGGTGGGGGCGGATGCGGACCTGGTGGTGTGGGACCCGGAAGGCACGCGCACCATTTCGGCCAGCACGCAGTTCGCCAGGGGCGGCTTCAACGTCTTCGAAGGGCGCACCGTGAGGGGCATTCCTTCGCATACCCTGCACGCGGGGCAAGTGGTGTTTGCAAAGGGCGAGCTGCGCGCAGTCGAAGGCGCGGGGCGGCATGTGGACCGGCCCGCATTCACCAAGACCCATGCCTGATATCCCGTCGCACGTCTTCAACCCTGGAGTGATCAATGAACGATCTGCGCATTAACGGCGAGCGCCTGTGGGCCTCGCTGATGGAACTGGCCAAAATCGGCGCTACCCCCAAAGGCGGCGTCAAACGCCTGGCCCTGACGGACCTCGACAAGCAGGGCCGCGACCTGGTGGTCGGCTGGGGCAAGGAAGCCGGCATGTCGATCACGGTCGACCAGATCGGCAACGTCTTCATGCGCCGTGAAGGCCGCAATCCGGCGCTGCCGCCGATCATGACCGGCAGCCATATCGACACCCAGCCGACCGGCGGAAAATTCGACGGCAACTACGGTGTGCTCGCTGGCCTGGAAGTGGTGCGCACCCTGAACGACCGGGGCATCGAGACCGAAGCACCGGTCGAAGTGGCTTTCTGGACCAATGAAGAAGGCTCGCGTTTCGTGCCGGTGATGATGGGCTCCGGCGTCTTCTGCGGCGCCTTCAGCCTGGAGACGGCCTACGCCGCCAAAGACACCGAAGGCAAAAGCGTGCGCGACGAACTGGCGCGCATCGGCTACATGGGCGAGCAGGTCCCCGGCCAGCACCCGATCGGCGCCTATTTCGAAACCCATATCGAACAAGGCCCGGTGCTGGAAGACGCCGACAAGGTGATCGGCGTGGTGCCGGCCGTGATGGGATTGTCGTGGTACGACTGCGTGGTGACCGGCATGGAGGCGCACGCCGGCCCCACGCCCATGGGCCTGCGCAAGGATGCGCTGCAGGTGTCCACCCACATCATGCAGGAGGTGGTGAAGATCGCGAACCGCTATCCGCCTTATGGGCGTGGCACGGTGGGCATGGTGCAGCTGTTCCCGAACAGCCGCAACGTGATTCCGGGCGAGGTCAAATTCAGCATCGACCTGCGCAACGTGAACGATGAACTGCTCAACACCATGCACGAGGAGATGCTGGCGTTTATCGACAAGACGCGCAGCGACTCCGGGCTGGCCATTTCGATCGAGCGCGTGTCGTACTATCCGCCTTGTCCGTTCCATCCGGACTGCGTGGGTGCGGTGCGCGAGGCGACCGCCAAACTTGGCTACTCGACGATGGACGTGGTCTCGGGCGCCGGCCACGACGCCATTTACGCCGCCCGCCTGGCCCCGGCCGGGATGATCTTCGTGCCCTGCAAGGACGGTATCAGTCACAACGAAATCGAGGACGCCAAGTCGGAGCACCTCGAAGCCGGCTGTAACGTACTGCTGCATGCGATGCTGGAACGGGCCAAGATCGTCGCCTGATAATTTCACTTAAGAAATTACGTCGGCGTTCTCCTACCGCTACGCACGGATTGTGCTGATTCGTGTGTCGAAGTTTGCTTGTTAGGCTGTCCTTTTCCATTTTCCATGAGGAGGACAGTCCATGCGCGCTTTAACCTATCACGGCAGCAACGACGTCAAGGTTGACAACGTACCCGACCCGATTTTGCAGGAGCCGGACGACATCATCCTGAAAGTGACTGCCACCGCGATCTGCGGATCGGACCTGCACATGTATCGCGGGAAGATTCCGGCGATGAAAAGCGGCGATATCCTGGGCCATGAATTCATGGGCGAAGTCGTCGAGACGGGCGCCAACGTCACCAGGCTGCACAAGGGCGACCGCGTGGTGGTGCCGTTCGTGATCGCATGCGGCAGCTGCTTTTTCTGCGATATGGACCTGTATTCGGCGTGCGAGACGACCAACCCCGATCGCGGTTCGATCATGAACAAGAAAAGCCTGCGCTCGGGCGCGGCGCTGTTCGGTTTCAGCCATTTGTATGGCGGCGTGCCGGGCGGGCAGGCCGAATACGTGCGCGTGCCGAAGGCGAATGTGGGGCCGATCAAGATTCCCACTAACCTGGCGGACGAGCAGGTGCTGTTCCTGAGCGATATTCTGCCGACCGGTTATCAGGCGGTGCTCAATACGGGCGTGGGCAAGGGCGGGAGCCTGGCGATTTTTGGCGCGGGGCCGGTGGGGCAGATGGCTGCGGCCAGCGCGCGCATGCTGGGGATCGAGAAGATTTTCATGGTCGACCATCACAAGTTCCGGCTTGATTTTGCACAGAAAACCTATGGCGTCATTCCGGTCAATTTCGAGGACTGCGACGCCGCGGAGTTCATCATCGAGCACACCGATGCGCGCGGTGTCGATGGCGTGGTGGAGGCGGTCGGCTTCGAAGCCAAGGGCAGTGCGGTGGAAACCGTGATGACCAATCTCAAGCTCGAAGGCAGCAGCGGCAAGGCGCTACGCCAGTGCATCGCGGCGGTGCGGCGCGGCGGGATGGTCAGCGTACCGGGTGTGTATGCCGGGTTTATTCACGGCTTCCTGTTCGGCGATATCTTCGAGAAGGGCATCGGGATCAAGGCGGGGCAGACGCATGTGCAGAAGCATATGCCGGAACTGCTCAAGTTCATCGAGGAAGGCAAGCTGCATCCGGATGTGATTATCTCGCACCGCCTGAATCTGTCGCAGGCGGCGGAGGGCTACAAGATGTTCGATAAAAAAGAGGATGAGTGCCGCAAGGTCGTGCTGACGCCGTGATAATGGTCGTTCATGCCACTGCCAACACAGTCGTCGTTCCCGCGCAGGCGGGAACCCAATTTTGTTGAGCCGCTAAGCTGCATTACGAACTTGGGTTCCCGCCAAGGAAGCCGCCGAGGCCGGGAACGACTGAGCTATGCGATGTCCTTGAGAAAATCAAGAAAAACCTGCGCCGCCATCTCCGCATCGTCCGCCGTCATGGTTTCGAGCCGGTTGTGGCTGATCCCGCCATTCCCGCAGCGGACAAACAACATGGCCACATCGGTGATCTTGGCCATCGCCATCGCGTCGTGCCCGGCCCCTGAAGCGAGGTCGTGACGCGGCAAGCCGGCGCGTTCGATCGCCTCACCGAGTCGCTCCATCAACGCCGGCGCACACGGCGCGGCCGGCGCCGATACAATCTGCTCGATCTGCATGTCCACATGCCGGCGCCCGCAGATCGCTTCGATGCCGTCCAATATATCCTTGACCGCGGCGTGGCGCACGGCGTCGTCCGCAGCGCGGATATCGAGCGACAGCTTGCAGTGGCCAGGAATCACATTCACCGATCCGTTCGGCACCTGCAACTGGCCCACCGTGCCGACCAGCGACCCGGCGCCGCTGCAGCGCCGCTCGACCAGCAGCACGATTTCCGCCGCCGCTGTCGCCGCATCCTTGCGCATGTTCATCGGCGTGGTGCCCGCGTGGCTGGCCAGCCCGGTCAGCTCGACCAGGTAACGCGAGCTGCCGGCAATCGCGGTCACCACGCCGACCGCGAGGCCGCGTTCCAGCAGCACCGGTCCCTGTTCGATATGCACTTCCACGAACCCCAGCACATCGGCCGGATTGCGCGCGATGTCCGCAATTGCCTCGGGATGGTGGCCGGCGGCCGTCAGCGCTTCCAGCATGGTCACGCCGGCGGCATCCACCTGCTCCAGCAGCGCCATGTCGAACTGGCCGATCACCGCGTTACTGCCCAGGAAGGTGCTGCGAAAGCGCACGCCTTCTTCTTCCGCAAAACCGACCACCTCAAGGTGATAGGGCAGGCGCTCGCCGCGTTCGTGCAGGTGGCGCACCACCGCAATCGGCAGCAGGATGCCGAGGCGCCCGTCGTACTTGCCGCCATCGCGCACGGTGTCGTAGTGCGAGCCGGTCATCAGCGTCCTGGCGTCCGGGTCGAGCGACAGATAGCGCCCGACCACATTGCCGACGGCGTCGATGGTGGTCTCCATGCCCGCTTCGCGCATCCACTCGGCCAGTTGCGCCGCGGTGCGCTGGTGTACCTTGGTCATGTAGGAACAGGTCAGGCCATCGTCCGCTTCGCTCCATGCGCCGATGGTCTCGGCCCATTGCATCACGGTGGGGCCGAATGCGGGCGTGAGTTCAAGCAGGTCGTTGATGCGCAGTTCGGCGATGCGGTGAATCTGGCGCAAGCTCTCTGCCATTTCGTCGGGGCGCTGGTTTTTCAGGCGCCGCGTGAAGGTGTCGATGATCGCGCTGCGCGTGAGGCCATTGCCGTCCGGCCCCTTGACCGCGAGGATGAACGGAAAGCCGAAGCGGGCGTTGTAGTCGGCATTGAGCTTGTGCAGGGTCGCGTATTCTTCCGCGCTGCACAGGTTCAGGCCGGACCTGGCCTGTTCGTTGGTGGACTCCTGCGTCAGTTCACCGGCGATGGCGGCTTTGCCGGCCAGTTCGGGGTGGGCGCGGATCAGGCCAAGCTGTTCGTCCACGCTGGCCTTGGTCACCGCCGTTTGCAGCGCGTACTTGAGCGCCGCCACGGTGGCAAACGGGCGTCCCGTAGGGCGACCCGTCAGTGCGCGTTCGGGAATCCACGGCGAGTGTTCATAGATGCCGCGCAGGGTGTCGACAAAGGCCGCCGCGTCGCAGCTGTTCAAATCCGTTAATGTAGTCATGGGTATTCCATCTTTGATGACCGATCATAAGCGCTGGCCGCGTTGCGAACATACGAGCCAGCTGATAAGCGCTATCGCTACTGCTGCACCAGCGCCTTGGCCGCCGCGCTGACCTGGTCGCGCAGCCATTTGTGCTCGGGCGCCTGGTGCACGCGCTCGTGCCACAACTGGTAAAAGCGCATCGGCGGGAACTTGACCGGCACCGTGAAGCTCTTGAGCGGCAGTGTCTTTTCGTAAAAGCGCATGAACTGGCGCCCGGTGGTCAGTACCAGGTCGGTTTGCGTCAGCATATACGGAATCAGGCCGAAATAGGCCGATTCCACCGCCACCTTGCGCTGCATGCCTTGGCGTTCGAGGAAGGCGTCGATCACGCCGTGGTAACCGGGCAGCATCTGCGACGGCGCCACGTGGGGCAGGGTGAGGTAGTCCTCGACCGTCATGGCGTCGCTGGCGGTGCGCTTGGCGTACGGGCTGTCGGCGCGCATGGTGCAGATGATCGGGTCTTCGAACAGCTTGGAGATGTGCAGGTGCGCGGGAGGCTCGTCCCAGTTGGCGATGACAAGGTCCATGTCGCCATCCGAGAGCATGCGCACGTAATCGACCCCGCCCCCCAGGCTGTGGATCACCACGCGGCTGTTGGGCGAACCGCGCCGCAGCGCCGCCACCACGTTCGGCAGGAACTGGCTGTCGAGGTAATCCGGCGCGGCGATGTGGAAGGTGCGCGCTTCTTCCTGCGGCACGAAAGGCGATTTTTTGACGAACAGGCTCTCGGTTTCGTCGAGAATGCGCTTGGCGGGTTTGAGCAGGCTCTCGCCATGCTGGGTCGGCACCATGCCGCGCGCGCCGCGCACCAGCAGCGGGTCGCCGGTCAGTTCGCGCAGTTTGCGCAGCGACGCCGAGATCGAGGGCTGCGGCTGATTGAGCTTGAGCGCCACGCGCGAGACGTTTTTTTCGACCAGCAGCAGGTACAAGATGCGAATCAGGTGCAGGTCGAGGTGTTGGGGAAGGCTGGACATCGTTATGTATATGAATTCGAGTATGTGGAATATACGCGATATTTCATGTCGTGACACTTGAATCAGTTTATCTTGGGTAAATTCGCGCTACTATCGCCGCAGCCCACGCAACAAGGAAACCCATGGAAGTGTACGGATACCTGCTCCCCTACGGCCTCGAATGGCTCAACCTCATCGTGCGCTGGCTGCACGTGATTACCGGTATCGCCTGGATCGGCGCATCGTTTTACTTCGTCTGGCTGGACAACACCATCCGTCCGCCCGCGCCGGGTTCCGAGCTGGCCAACAAGGGCGTATCGGGCGAATTGTGGGCGGTGCATGGCGGTGGCTTCTACAACCCGCAAAAATACCTGGTGGCGCCGGCCGAACTGCCCAAGGAGCTGCACTGGTTTAAGTGGGAAGCCTATTCCACGTGGCTGTCGGGCTTTGCGCTGCTCACCATTGTGTACTACTTCAACGCGCAGGCGATGATGGTCGATAAGGCCGTGGCGGACCTGACGTCAATGCAGGCGATCGGCATCGGCATCGGCAGCCTGGTTGTGGGCTGGACCGTGTACGACCTGCTGTGCCGCTCCCCGCTCGGCAAGCGCGACCTGCCGTTCGGAATCGTGATGTTCCTGTTCCTGGTGGCCAGCGCGTATGTGCTGAACAAATACCTGAGCGGGCGCGCCGCCTACATTCATGTGGGCGCGATGATCGGCACCATGATGGTGGCCAATGTGCTCATGCTGATCATTCCGGGCCAGCGCAAGATGGTCGCGGCGATGACGTCGGGCCAGCAGCCGGACCCGATCCATGGCCTCAAGGCCAAGCAGCGCAGCGTGCATAACAACTACTTCACCTTGCCGGTCCTGTTCATCATGATCAGCAATCACTATGCGATGACCTACCGTCACGAGCATGCGTGGGCGGTGCTGGCCGGGATCATGGCGGCCGGTGTGTTGATCCGCCACTTCTTCAACCTGCGCCATCGTGGCCGCGTGGAGTGGCGCTATCCGGCAGCCGGCGTTGCGCTGTTGCTGGCGGTGGCGATTGCCATCGCGCCCAAGGCGCCCGTCGCCGCGGTGGCGGGTGGTGACACGGCGGCGCAGTTCGCGCAGGTGCGGGCCATCATCACGCAGCGCTGCGCCACATGCCATTCCGAGCATCCGACCCAACCGGGGTTTGCCAGCGCGCCGGCCGGCGTCATGCTGCACAACGCGGACCTGATTCACCAGAACGCAGCGAAAATTTACGAGCAGTCGGTGCGACTGAAGGTTATGCCGATCGGGAACCTGACCAACATGACCGATGCCGAGCGCGCGCAGGTCGCGGCCTGGTTCGAAGCCGGCGCTAAATAAGGACAACAAAGGATAACAATGAACGCACAAGAAAAACTGGTCGACTGGATCGACGCCCACTTCGACGAACAGGTGGCGTTTTTGCAGGAGGTGATTCGCATCCCGACCGACACGCCGCCGGGGAACAACGCGCCGCACGCGGACGCCGTGGCCAGCATGGTGGAAGCACTCGGCTGGAGCGCCGAGAAGCATGCGGTGCCGGCGCAGACGGTGCGCGACTACGGCATGGAGAGCATCACCAACCTGATCGTGCGCCGGCCGTATGCGGCGGGCGGGCCGACCATTGCGCTCAATGCGCATGGCGATGTGGTGCCGCCGGGCGATGGCTGGGTGCATCCGCCGTATGGCGCGGTGGTGGAAGACGGCTTCATTTACGGACGCGCGGCGGCGGTCTCAAAAAGCGATTTTTCGACCTATATTTTTGCCGTGCGCGCGCTGGAAGCGCTGGGCGTGCCGCTCAAGGGTGGCCTGGAACTGCACTTTACTTATGACGAGGAATTCGGCGGTTTGCTGGGGCCGGGCTGGCTGCTCGAACAAAAGCTGACCAAGCCGGACTTCGTCATCGCGGCGGGCTTCAGCTACAACATCGTCACCGCGCATAACGCCTGCCTGCAGCTGGAAGTGACCGTGCACGGCAAGTCCGGGCATGGCGCCATGCCTGAAACCGGGCACGATGCGCTGCAGGCGGCCACGCGCATTTTGAATGCGATTTACGGGCAGCTGCCGGAACTGAAAAAGATCAAGTCGAAAGTGGCGGGCATCGATTCGCCGACCATGCTGGTGGGCCGCATCGATGGCGGGACCAATACCAACGTGGTGCCGGGGAAAGTGGTGCTGAAGATGGACCGGCGCATGATTCCGGAAGAAGATCCGGTGGCGGTGGAGGCGCAGGTGAGGGCGCTGATCGAGGATGCCGTGCGCGATCAACCGGGGATTCGGGTCGAGATCAGGCGCTTGCTGCTGTCGCACGCGCTGCGGCCCTTGCCGGGGTCGGACAAGCTGGTGGCGAGTCTGCAGAAGAATGGCAGGCAGGTGATCGGCGAGGAGATTACGGCGCAGGGCACGCCGCTGTATGCGGATGCACGCCTGTATGGCGAGCACGGGATTCCGGCGGTGCTGTATGGCGCAGGACCGCGCACGGTGCCGGAGTCGAATGCGAAGAAGGCCGATGAACGCCTCGCGCTGGAGGATTTGCGCAAGGCGACCAAGGTGGTGGCGTTGACGTTGCTGGATTTTTTGGCGGTTTAGAATCACCGATATAACTTAGAGCCGTCGTTCCCGCGAAGGCGGGAACCCAAGTTCGCGCTAATACCTAAAGCGCATCAACAAACTTGGGTTCCCGCCTTCGCGGGAACGACGGTACGGCTGCCCTTACTTCAACGTCCGCTCAAACAACTGGTAAATCCGCCGATACTGGTCGTACCAGCTTTCCGGCTGCACGAACGCGTGCCGTTCCAGCGGATAGCTGGCCAGTTCCCAGTGATCCTTTTTCAGTTCGATCAGGCGCTGCGCGATGCGCACCGAGTCCTGGTAGAACACGTTGTCGTCCACCATCCCGTGCGAGATCAAGAGGTGCCCGCGCAGCTTGTCGGCATACTCGATCGGCGACGACTTGCGGTATGCTTCCGGATCGAGCTCCGGCGTATTGAGGATGTTCGCGGTGTACTCGTGGTTGTAGGTCGTCCAGTCGGTCACCGGGCGCAGCGCGGCGCCGGCCTTGAACAGGTCCGGCTCGCGCATCAGCGCCATGAAGGTCATGAAGCCGCCGTAACTGCCGCCGTACACGCCCACGTTTTTCAGGTCGCCCTGGTGGTTCGCCGCCATGAAGTTCACGCCATCGACGTAATCTTCCAGCTCCGGATAGCCCATCTGGCGATAAATCGCGGTACGCCATGCGCTGCCGTAGCCTTTTGAAGCGCGGTAATCCAGGTCGAGCACAATGTAGCCCTTCTCGACCAGCAGGTTATGGAACATCTGCTCGCGGAAGTACACCGGATAGCGCTTGCTCACATTCTGCAGGTAGCCCGCGCCGTGCACGAACATCACGATCGGGTATTTCTTGCCCGGTTCCAGCGTGGCCGGGCGATACAGCTTGCCCCAGATCTGGCCCGCGCCTTTGGTCGAGGGCACGGCGACGTACTGCGGCTCGATCCAGCTGCGCGCCTTGAACTCCGGCGAGCGCGTGTCGGTCAGCTTGCTCGGTGCACCGCCACTGACGGCCATCGTCGCCAGCTGCGTCGGCATATAGCTCGACGAGTAGTGCAGCAGCAGCTTGCGCTCGTCCGGCGACAGCGCAAACTGCTCGACGCCTTCGAGCGCGCTCACTTCGCGCAGCCTGGCGTCGGCGCTCGAGACCGCGCACACTTCGTACGTGCCCGGGTTCTTCGGATTGCACATCATGTACGCGGTGGCGCCGTCGGAAGACCACTGGATGCGGGTCGCTTCCCACTTGCCCTGCGTGAGCGCGCGCGTCTTGCCGTCGCTGGTGCGCGTATACAGGTGCGCATAGCCGCTTTCTTCCGACAGGTACCACAGCGTGCTGTTGTCAGGCAGCCAGCCGAATTCGTTATTGCCCGAATTGACCCAGGCGTTGTCGGTCACGCGGTGGGCCGGCTTGAGCGTGGCGCCAGCCAGGTCGACGGTGGCGATCCAGCGGTCCTTGTTGTCGGCGGCGCGCAGCATCACGGCCAGGCCGGTGCCGCTGCGGTTCCATTCGAGCGCCGCGCCCTCGTCATCCACGCGCACCACGCGGTTGCCTTTCAGCTCGGGCAGTTTTTGCGCCTTGCGCAGGTCCGCCAGCGGATCGACTGTGATGCCGGGCAGGGTGTCGAAGGACAGGTCGCGCATCTCGCGCGTGGCCAGGTTGACCAGCTTGAGCGTGTGCGCGACAAGCGCGTTGCGTCCGACGCGCGGACGCTGGTCGTCGAATTCTTCGTAGCCCGATTCGGTCACGTAGCGCGGCAGCTTGCCGATGCGGCCTTTGTCGGTCACCTTGGGCGCGGTTACCAGCAGCAGCCAGCGGCCGTCCGGCGACAGGGCGCTGCCGTCGATGACGACTTTGTCGCCCAGGTAGATCGGCGCCGGCGCGCGCGTGGCGTCGGCGCGGCGTTCCTGTTCGGCGCGGTCGCGACCGGCGTCGCGGTCTTCCTTCTGGCGCTTGAGGGTGGAGATCAGGCGCAGTTGCAGGTCGCGCAGGTTGTCGGCGTCCGGCGCGGCGGCGGGGTCTTTGGTGGCGCGCACGGCGGCCAATGGCGAAATCAGGCGGTCGGCGCGATTCCAGCCGAGCCACTCGTGGCCGACGCGAAATTGCACGCCGCGCCCGTCGGCGGAATATTGGGGCGCCATGATGCCGTTGCTGCCGCGAGTGATCTGGGTCAGCGCGCCGCTTTTCAGGTCGCGCTCGAACAGGTCGCCGTTGCGCAGCATGAGGGAGCGCGTGCGCTCGCGGTTATAGATGACCTTGTCGCTGTCGAGGTTCGCCAGTTCGGCGTCGCCGACCAGGCGCGTTTTGCCGGGCGCGGCCTGGTAAATGTCGCGCAGCTGCGAACCGCTGCGTTTCTGTTTGTAGAACACCTGCTTGCCGTCCCAGCTCCACCAGGCGGTTTCCGCCGGCGTGCCGATCCAGTCGGGATGGGCCATCGCCTGGTCGAGGCTGATGGGGTCGGCGGCGACGGCGGGGATCGCCCACAGCGCGGCCAGGAGGGGAAGGACAATTAGGCGCATGGTAAATACAGTTCGACAGAAAATGAAAGGAAATGCGAGAAGTTGCAGGATCGCATTCTAGCGCAGGCGGGGCCGGCGTGGGCCCATCGAACCGGCGTCCATCGTTCATGTTTCGATGAAAAGGAGCGCAACGCCGTCGCTAGGGTGCGGACGATGCGCGTTCCGGCGGCATCCGCAAAGCAAGTAAAAACAGCCAGGAAAAATCGATCCGTGTCAACCTGATTGAGCAGCCGGCAACGCCGCTGTACCGATTACGCAGTTTTACGCGGAATAGCCGATTTATCGTTTTTATGTTAACCGGATGCATTAAACTAGGTCAACCAGCCTGCTGGTCAGGCAATGCCGCCGGTACAGAGTGTATTGCGACGCCGGTTCCGAATACGACTTCAATCATGTGGACATAGCATGCCGCCGATCTCGACGCGCAAGCGGGTATCCCGCGCCTGCATGCGGTGCGCGCCAGGGGCGGGCGCCAGGACATTTCTGTCCGGCCTGTTCGATCCGTAGGCCACACTGACCTTCTGCGGCAAGCGCAGCGCTCGCTGCGCCGACGTCATCAGCAACCCGCCAACCATTCAGGAACCTCAATATGATCAGCGCATCCGAGTTGTTTCCCTCCCCTAAGGCGAGCCGCGGTATCGACCAGCAAACCCGGGAAGCGCGGCATAGTGGAACGGTTTTCGTCGACCACGGCGCGAACCTGGAAACCGGCATCGGCTATGCCAGCGGTCGATCGTTCATTGTGGACAATGTCGGCCCGATCGTCGGCAGCGTCGGCGTCCCGGCCGGCAGCACCTATCTCAGCGGCGCCGCGCTCACCTTCACCGTCAACTTCAACGAAGTGGTGCTGGTCAACAGCGCTGGCGGCACCCCGCGCCTGGTCCTCACCATCGACGGCCCGGCCACGGTGTATGCGCAGTACCTCAGCGGCAGCGGGACCAATGCATTGACGTTCAGTTATACGGTCGCCAACGGCAATGTCGATGGCGATGGCGTGGCGCTGGGCGGCGCCATCGACCTGAACGGCGGTACGCTCAAGGATGCGGCCGGCAACAACGCCACGCTGACCCTGAACAGCGTCGGCGCCCTGGGCGGCGTGCTGGTCAACGGCGCGGCGCCCGAGGTGTCGTCCATCTCACTGGTCAACGCGGCCACCAACAACCTGGCCAGCGTCGACTACACGGTGGTTTTTTCCAGCGCCGTGACCAACGTCGATATCGGCGACTTCGCCCTGAACGGCGGCGGCGCCAGCGGCAACATCGCCGCCATTTCCGGCAGCGGCACCACCTACACGGTGACCGTGGACACGGTGGCCGGCAACGGCACACTGCGCCTGGACCTGAACAGTTCCGGCACCGGCATCATCGACGGCGCCAGCACTCCCATCGCAGGCGGCTACAGCGCCGGCGCCGCTTACACCATCGACACGACCAGCCCGGCCAGCAGCGCGGTCACGGGACCGGCCAGCAGCAGCTACAAGGCCGGCAGCGAGCTCGACTTCACCGTCAATTTCAGCGAAGCGGTCACGGTCGACAGCAATGGCGGCACGCCCACCCTGGCCGTCACGCTCGACACCGGCGGCACGGTCGACGCCCAGTACCTCAGCGGCAGCGGCGGCAGTGCGCTGGTGTTCCGCTACACCGTCGGCGGCGGGCAGAACGACGCCAACGGTCCGGCCCTGGGCCCGGCCATCGCGCTCAACGGCGGTACCCTGAAAGATGCGGCGGGCAACGATGCCACGCTTGCGCTCAATGGCGTGCCCGCCCTGACCGGCGTGCTGGTCGATACCGAGGCGCCGTACATGCAGCAGATCCTGCGCCTCGATCCGCGCAACATTAATGGCAGCACGGTCCACTACAACATCAAGTTCAGCGAAAGCGTGAGCGGCGTCGACATTGGCGATTTCTCGTTGTACACGACCGGCACCGTCGCCGGCACCATCGCCTCGGTTTCCGGCGGCGGCACCGACCATGTGGTCACCATCAGCGGCCTGACCGGCGACGGCGAACTGCGCCTGGACATGAAGGGCTCCGGCACCGACATCATCGACCTGGCCGGCAATCCCATCCCGAACGGGCCGCGCCTCGGCAACCAGAACTACGTGCTGGACCACACGGCGCCGGCGGTCGCGAGCGTGGCGGTGCCGTCGAATGCCACCTATGGCGTCGGCCAGGCGCTCGATTTCAGCGTCAATTTTGGCGAGGCGGTCACGGTGGCGAGCGGCGGCGGCACGCCGCGCATCGCCGTCACGCTCGCCACCGGCGGCACGGTGTATGCGAACTACGTCAGCGGTAGCGGCGGGAGCGCGCTGCTGTTTCGCCACATCGTTGTCAGCGGCACCGCCGACAACGATGGCATCGCGCTCGGCGCCGCGCTCGATCTCAATGGCGCGACCCTGAAAGACGTGGCCGGCAACGATGCCGCGCTGGCGCTCAACAGCGTCGGCGCGCTGACGGGCGTGCTGGTCAACGGCCTGGCGCCCACCGTCACCTCGATCAGCCGGGTGCAGGCCGCCAGCAACAATCTGACCAGCGTGGACTACACGGTGCTGTTCTCCAGCGCCGTCAGCAACGTCGATGCCAGCGACTTCAGCCTGGCCGGCAGCGGGGTGAGCGGCAACATCGCGTCGGTGTCGGGCAGCGGCGCCACCTACACCGTCACGGTGAACAACATCGCCGGCGACGGCACCCTGCGCCTGGACCTGAACAGTTCCGGCACCGGCATCATCGACGGCGCCAGCAGCCCGATCGCGACCGGCTTCACGGCCGGCCAGGCGTATACCTTCGACCACACGGCGCCGCTGGTGGCGTGCGTGACGGCGCCGGCCGACACCACCTATCTGGCCGGCGCCGCCCTCGATTTTGTGGTGCAGTTCAGCGAAGCGACCAGCGTCGACATGAGCGGCGGCACGCCATCGATCAGTATCACGCTCGACACCGGCGGCGCCGCGCAGGCGCACTACGTCAGCGGCAGCGGCGGCAGCGTGCTGACGTTCCGCTACCTGGTTGCCAGTGGTCAGAGCGACAGCACCGGCGTGGTCCTGGCCGGCGCCATCGCGCTCAATGGCGGTAGCTTGAAAGACGCGCTCGGCAACAACGCCACGCTGGCCCTGAACGGCGTGGCCGCCCTGGGCGGCGTGAAGGTCGATGCGCTGGCGCCGGTGGCGTCGTCCATCGTACCGGCCGGCCCGGCGCAGACCAATGCGGGCAGCGTCGATTACACGGTCACGTTCTCGGAAAACGTCAGCGGCGTCGACGTCGCCGACTTTGCGCTGGCCACCTCAGGCAGCGCCGCCGGCACGATTGCGTCGCTCAGCGGCAGCGGCAACACCTACACGGTCACGGTCGACACGGTCACTGGCGACGGCCTGCTGCAATTGAATCTGAACGCCAGCCTCACAGGCATTGCCGACACGGCCGGCAATCCGATCCTGGCCGGCCTGACGGGGCAGGGCTATACCAGCGACCATACGGCGCCGGGCGCCACCCTGGCCATGTCGAACCTGAACCTGGGCGCGGGGCAGAGCGCGCTGCTGACGATTGCGTTCTCCGAAGCGGTCGTCGGGCTCGACCTGGGCGACCTGGCTGCCGGCGGCGGCACGCTGAGCAACTTGGCCAGCATCGACAACATCACCTGGACGGCGATCTTCACGCCGACCGCCAATACCACTGCCGCGGCCAACACCATCACGCTGGCCGCCAGCGGTGTCACCGACCTGGCCGGCAATGCGGGCACGGGCGCGTCCGCCTCGCCTGCGTATGCCATCAACACCGTGGTCGTGCCACCTCCGGTCGTGCCGCCTCCGGTCGTGCCGCCTCCGGTCGTACCCCCGGTGCCGGCCTTGCCCGTGGCGGCCGGGCGCAGCACGGCAGACGGCGTGGTGCTCGATACCACCGTCACCTACAACGCGGCCACCGGCCTGAGCAGTTCCATGATCGCCATATCGCCGATCCAAACAAGCCGGCCTGACGATCCGGGTACGCCCAACGCGTCCCTGGCCGACATTCCGCTCGGCCTGGACAACGGCGCGGGCGGCGTGGCGGTCAAGCTGACGGTCAGCCTGCCCGACGGGGTCGGCCTGTTGGTGGATGGCACCAACAGCTTGCTGAACAATCAGCAAGCCTTGCTCGACCTGATCCGGCGCATCGAACAGAAAACCACGGCCGGCACCGAGGGGCAAAACGCCATGACAGGCTTGGGCCGGGACTTTCTCGGTTCGCTGTTCGGCGACGTGCTGCTGGAAAGCATGACCATCACGCCGCAAGTGGCGCCCGGCAGCAGCGCAGCACCGACCATTCTCATCAGCGGCAGCTCGACCGCGCCGGCCGAGGGCAGCCATAACCCGGGCGCCATTGGACTCGTGATCGACGCCAGCGGCTTGCCGGCAAATACCGTGCTGCAGCTCAATAACGTCGATTTCGCCGCCATTGTCGGCAATGCCACCTTGCGCGGCGGCGATGGCCAGAACTTTGTCATCGGCGACGGCGCCTCGCAAAACATCTTGCTGGGCGCCGATGACGACCTGCTCTTCGGCGGGGCCGGCGACGACACCATCGGCAGCGCCGGCGGCAAGGACTGGCTGGACGGCGGCAGCGGCAACGACAAGCTGGCCGGCGGCATCGGCAACGATAGCCTGCAAGGCGGGAGCGGCAACGACCTGCTGCAGGGCGGGCGGAGCGACAGCGGCGCCTGGCAATTCCGGATCGAGCGTAGCGGTGCGCTGACGGGGCGCCACCAGACGGCGCTGTTCGCGCCGGAGCAGAGCGAAACGGTGGCGCGCACCGAACTGAACGCGGCGGTCCCGGAACTGGCCTTCCTGAACGCGCCGCAGCAAAAGCTGCTGCAACTGGCCGGCATGTACCAGGCAGTCTTTGGCCGCGTGGCGGACTTGCCGGGCCTGTCGTTCTGGGCCACCGACAGCGGCGACCTGCATACCACCGCCGCTTCCCTCCTGACATCGAAGGAATGGGGCGATGCCGGCAATGGCGCGCTGAACGACCTGGCGTTCCTGACCACGCTGTACTGCCAGGGCCTGGGCCGTGCGCCGGACGCGGACGGCCTGGCATTCTGGCTGGCGCAGCTCGACGGCAGCGGCGCTACAGGCATGCACAGCCGGGCCGATGTGCTGCTCGGTTTCGCGCTCGGCACGGAGCTGCAGACCCGCATCGACACCCCGGCCGGCGTGGCCGTCGGCAGCGGCCTGGCGGGTGCGGAAGGCAACTGGTTCGGCGCTGGCGGCAACGACCGGCTCGACGGTGGCAGCGGCAGCGACCTGCTGGTGGGCGGGGACGGCAGCGATACCGTGGTGTACAGCGGCAAGCTGGGCGACTACGCCATCCTGCTGGGCACGGACGGCAAGGTGCGCATCGCGGACAAGGCCAGTGGCGATATCGATACCATCAGCGGGATCGAGCTGGGCGAATTCGGCGGCGTGACGGTCGACCTGGCATTCACGCAGGCGGACAGCGCGACCTTGCGCAGCGTGGGCTTGCTGTATCAGAGCGTGCTGGACCGCCCCGCCGATCTGCACGGCATCAACGACCTGGTGGGCCGCGGCTTGAACGGCTTGCAGCAGGCGCAGGTCGTCACCGCGTCGGATGAATTCAAGGCGCGCTATGAGGCCGCCGCCGATGCGCAATTCGTCCATGCGCTATACGGCAACGCGGGCGTGGGCGCCACTGCCGCGCAAGAGGGCGCGTGGGTCGATTACCTGGGCACGCATACGCGCGCCGAGCTGGTCGCGGTCTGGATCGATGCCAGCGGCGCGGCACAGGGGCAGTTCGGCGGCAACGGCTTATGGCTGGTGTGACGGCGCCAGCAGGTTAAGGAGATGCGGCCGCTAGCGGGTTTGCCAGCGCTTGCGTGCGGCCTCGGCCAGTTCGAACAGCATCATTCCACCCAGCATCGCCGCCACGAACACCAGCGCGTCGCCGCCGCCGGTGGTCAGCGACGCCAGCGCCGGACCCGGGCAGTAGCCAGCCACCCCCCAGCCGGCGCCGAAGGTCAGCGCGCCGAGCAGCAGGCGCCGGTCGATCTGGCGCGCATCGGGCAGATGCAGCGCGGTCGAACGCCGCGCCGCGATACGGAAAGCGAGCGCCGCTACCGGAATGGCCCCGATCATCACCAAGGCCAGCGCGGGATTGAAGTTGCCGGCCAGGTCCAGGAAGCCGATCACCTTGGACGGATCGGTCATGCCCGACAGGATCAGTCCCAGGCCGAAGACCAGGCCGCTGGCGAAGGCTGTGATCACGGTTTTCATGCGCTTGCTCCGTTCAACAGATGGCGCAGTACGAACACCGTGATGAAACCGGCCAGCATGAAAGCGGCGGTGGCGGCCAGCGAGCGGGGCGACAGGCGGGCGACGCCGCACACGCCGTGTCCGCTGGTGCAGCCGGAACCGTAGCGGGTGCCGAGTCCGACCAGCAGGCCGCCCACGATCAGGCTCGCCTTGCCGGCTTCGACGTGTACCGCTGGCAAGGGAGCGAACAGGATGAACACGCATGGCGAGAGCACCAGTCCAAGGACAAAGGCGATGCGCCAGCCGAGTTCGCTACGAACCGGACGCAACAAGCCGCCGAGAATGCCGCTGATGCCGGCGATGCGGCCATTTAGCAACAGGAACATGGCTGCGGCCAAGCCGATCACGGCGCCGCCCGCCAGCGCGCGAACAAGGTCAGGGTTGAGCGGTGGCATCATCTTGCTTCTCCGGGGTGGGCGAACAGAACTGCTGGTACAGCACGCCCATGACGGCGGTGGCCTGGGCGCTGCTGAGCGAGTAGAAGATTTGCTTGCCCTCGCGCCGGGTGCTGACCAGTTGCTCGTTGCGCAGCACGGTGAGCTGTTGCGACAGGGTCGGCTGGCGGATGCCGGTCAACTGTTCAAGTTCGCCGACGTTGCGCTCCTGGTGTGACAATTGGCACAGCAGGAACAGGCGGTCGCGGTTGACCAGCACTTTCAGCAGCGCGCAGGCCTTGTCGGCCCCGGCGGCGAAGCGTTCAAGATCGAGTTGGTGTTCTGGCATGGCAGGCACGGGAAGTCATTATCAATCACTATAATATATCACAATATAGAATATGATGACGTGGATTGTCTTGGCGGCGATTGCCGAGGCCGTGTCAGAAGTCAGATGGGGGGAAGAGGGAGGGATGTCAGACCTGGCATTGAGGGGGAATGCCAGGCCCGACATCGGAGGGCTTTGTGCGCTGCAGCAGTGGCAGCGCGGTCATGCGTCCGGCCACGAACGCGGCCGGTGAGAAAATCAAGCGTCTTGCTGGTCTTGCTCCGGCTCAGGGCCGTCGCGGAAGAAAATGGCAATGCGTACGGCAAAGGCAATCGCTGCCAGGGCGCCCGGGAGATATTCGATGACTTCCATGATCAACCCCGCGATGCCAGGTTGCGCAGTTCGGCAGCCAGGCTCGGATGCATGCTCTGGTAGGCATTTGCCATGACGATCAGCTTGCGGTGGCTGCGCATGCGCGCACGCTCGTTCTGGGTCGGCTTGACCGCTACTTCCTGCGCGATGAACTGGCGCTCTTGCGCGGCAAACAGCGCAGCGGCAAAGGCACGTGCCGCATTGCTGACATCGGTCAGGTAATGGCGGAAGCCTTGGTTCGTCGGTTGGGTGTAGGTGGCGCTGCTCATTTGGAACTCTCCTGGATTAAACGGTGTGTTGTTGCAGTGCAGTATAAGAGAGTCGCAGCTATAAAGAAAATTTTGATTTATGATGCCCCATATCACCATCGTCAATATCAGGCTATTTCTTAGCTATATGCATTATTCGCGCCAGTGATGTTGCTGGGCAATATGAAATGTTTGGATGTTAAGATGATGAAAGCGACACATCGGCGCGGTGTGGCGTGTCGACGCGGCTTGTGTGCAAGCGCGGCTGGCAGGCGATATGTTCAATTTCCCGTCCAATACAAGGGCTTGCCGGCCAGGTAGCGTTTGATTTCATTTTTTACATTACGGTCGCCGCGTGAGGCAAACAGGGAATGGCGTCCCGCCGCTTCCGCGCTGACCGATTCGCTGATACCGAAAACACCAACGGCAATCCAGTGCGGATCGCCGTAGACAAAGCGCAGATCCCGGTAGCGCTCGTCCGGCGCGAAGTCGGGTGTGTGGCCGATGATGCGCCAGTCGCCTTCGATGCGCGCTTCGAACAGGCGATGGGAACTGATGGAGATCGGCGGAATCAGCCAGGTGTTGATCTTGCCGTAGTCAAATACCGGCTGGCCGGCCGTGTAGTCGAAAAACTCGGCAACCGCACCGATCGTACAGTCACTGACGATACGACCGAAGCCCCACCGTCCATCGTCAAGTTGGAAGGCGAAGACATCGCCCGGCCTGGCCTTTTGCCGCTTTGGACGTTTGGTGGTGTTGATCGTCACCTGCTTGACGTCGAGTTCGTCGACACCGGAAACGACTTGGTCGTCAACGTTGGCCTTGAATGCGAGAGTCAAGACGTATTGCAGTTCCTGCAAGGTCGGCTTGCGCGACACATCGTCCTGATATTCGCGGCTCACATCGCGCAGCAAGTGCCGCACCGAGTCCAGCACGGCATCGCCTACAATAACGTCAGGCTTGTCCGGCGCAGTCCACCATCCCATTATTTCTCCCGCTTCTGCAGAAGGTGGCTGGCGATGAATTCATTCAAGGTGAAATCATCGTAGGACGCGTATTCCTGCAAGCCGTCGGCTTCGGCGGCGCTGACCGGCGCCTTGTTGCCGTAGATATCGATCGCCATCAGCGTGTTCGGGGTGGACCCGTAGCGGTAACGCAGGCAAGCGAATCGTGGGCCGGGCACGAAATCGGGCGTGTGGCCGATGGTGCGCCAATCGCCAATCGAACCGGTCTCCAGCAGCGCGTAACTCTCGATCGGCACCGGAGGCACCAGCCATGTATCGAGCTTGCTGTAATCAAACACCGGTTGATCGGAAAAATAGTCAAAGATCTCGGCAAACGCGCCGACGGAAGCAAGACTGACGACGCGGCCAAACCCGAAACGACCGTCTTCAAGCCGGTACGCAAAAATATCTCCAGGAGCCACTGTGTGTCTTTTCGGACGCCTGGCGGTTTTCATCACGACCTGCCGCACGTCGAGTTGGTCAACACCATCGAGAATATCGCAGCCGACATTGACCTTGAAAGCCAAGGTCAGCGCATATTCCAGTTCCCGCAAGGTTGGTTTGCGCGACAGATCTTGCTGGTATTCGCGGCTGACAGCACGCAGAAAATGCCGGACCGAATCGAGCACCGCATCGCCTGTTGTTGCATCCGCCACTTCCGGCACCTTCCACCAACCCATGGTTTCCCCTTAATGTGATTGCGTACCGGACGTTGCCTGTCTGGCCCCGCACAGCTCGACGCCAGTACTCATTTTTCGTTCTTCAAGGGCGGCACATGCGGTGCGACCAGTTTGCCGAATCTCAGATCGTCGTACGCGCAATACTCCGGCAAATTGACCGCATCGGCGGCACTGATGGGTTCTTTGTTTCCGAATACATCGGTGGCGACAAGCGTATTGGGCGAGGAACCATAGACGTAACGCAGGCTATTGAACTGCGCACCTGGAACGAAACCGGGCGACTGTCCGATAATGCGCCAATCGCCCATCGAACGTACTTCCAGCAGTGAATAGCTTTCGATCGGCACCGGCGGTATCAGCCATTTGTCCAGCCGGGAATAGTCGAACACCGGCTGAGCGGCGAAGTAATCGAAAATTTCGGCAAACGCGCCCAGCGACGCATCGCTGACGATGCGTCCGAATCCAAAACGCCCATCCGCTAATCTATATGCAAAAATATCGCCCGGGCTGACTTTTTGCCTTTTCGGTCGTTTGGATGTCTTGAGCGCCACCTGCTTGATATCGAGTTCGTCTATCCCGTCCAGCAGAGCGCTGCCGGCGTTGGCCTTCAACGCCAGGGTCAGGGCATATTCGAGTTCCCGCAAGGTCGGTTTGCGCGCCAGCTGGTCCTGATATTCGCGGCTGACATCACGCAGGAAATGCCGCACCGAGTCGAGTACGGCGTCCCCTGTTGTCACACCGGCCGCTTCCGGCGCGTTCCACCAACCCATCTTGTCTCCTTGTTGATTGCGCCGGCGGTGGCGTCAGGTGCGCTTATCGGGCTGCTTTGCGCGCATGAACATGGCTGGCGATATGCTGCTCAAACAGGTAATCATCCAGGCCGACGTAGCGCGGCAGTCCCTGCGCCTCGGCGGGGGTGATCGGCCCCTTGTTACCTTCCATATCGCACCACATCTGCGTGTGCGGGTTGGAGCCGTACACGTAACGCAAAGCGCTGTATTTGGGACCGAGCACAAAGTCCGGGGTATGGCCGATAATGCGCCAGTCGCCGATCGAACGTGTTTCGAGCAACGAATAGCTCTCGATCGGCACCGGCGGCACCAGCCAGGTATCGATCCTGGTGTAATCGAAGACTGGCTGCGCGGCGAAATAGTCGAAGATTTCGGCAAACGCACCGACCGAGGCGTCCGCGATGACCCGGCCGAATCCGAAGCGGCCATCTTCCAGCTTGTAGGCAAACATATCGCCGGGTGTTACCTTATGCCTCTTTGGGCGCCTGGCGGTTTTCAGCACGACCTGCTTCATGTCCAGTTCGTCGACGCCGTCCAGCACCGCGCTGTCGACATTGATTTTGAAGGCCAGGTTCAGCGCATATTCCAGTTCCGGCAGCGTCGGTTTGCGCGCCAGGCCTTTCTGGTATTCGTGACTGACAGCGCGCAGGAACTGCCGCACCGAGTCCAATACGGCATCGCCGATCATCATATCGGGCTTTTCCGGTGCATTCCACCATCCCATTGCGTCGTCCTTTCATCCGGGCCAGCATTGTCGGAGCAGTCTCATCGTCGCTTGGCGGCCAGATAGGCTTGAATGTCAGCCTTCACGTTTGCGTCGCCTCGCAACGAGTAAGATGGATATCGTTTTGCCACCTCCGCACTGACAGGTTCTTCGTTGTCGTAAATATCGACGGCAGTCCAGTCTGGCGCGCCGTAAACGAAACGCAGATCCTTGTATCGTTCGTCCGGCGTGAACTCCGGCGTGTGGCCAATGACCCGCCAGTCGCCTTCAACTTTAGCTTCGAACAGCATATGGGCGCTGATCGTCAGTGGAGGAATCAGCCAAGTGTCGATTTTGCTGTAATCGAATATCGGCTGGCTGGCCGTGTAGTCGAAGAACTCGGCCAGCGCACCAGCCGTCATCTTGATCACGATGCGGCCAAATCCCCAGCGACCATCGTCAAGCTTGAAGGCGAAAATATCGCCCGGTTTCGCCTTTTGCCGCTTCCCACGCTTCGCGCTCCTGATGCTGACCTGCCTGACTTCAAGCTCTTCTAAACCAGAGACGATATCGTTATCGACGTCGACCTTCATTGCGAGGCTTAGCGCATACTCCAGTTCCTGCAATGTCGGTTTGCGTAACAGGCCGTCCTGATAGGCGCGGCTCACATCGTGGAGGAAATGGCGCACCGTATCGACCACGGCGTCACCCGCAGCTACCTCCGGGTTGCCCGGTGCATTCCACCATCCCATGACGTGCTCCTGGCTTACTTAGATTGGCTTGCCAGCCAAATAGGCCGCAATGTCATCCTTTACATTCCTGTCCCCGCGTGCGGAATAGGAGGGATATTTTTGCGCGACAGCCGCACTGACCGATTCCGACTTGCCGAAAATATCGACCGCCATCCAAACCGGGTCCCCATACACGAAGCGCAGATCTTTATATCGCTCATCCGGCGTGAAGTCGGGCGTATGACCGATGATCCGCCAATCGCCTTCCACCTGACCTTCGAACAGGGTGTACGGACTGATCGTGATCGGTGGAACCAGCCAGGTGTCGATTTTGCTGTAATCGAACGCCGGCTGGTTGGCCGTGTAGTCGAAGAACTCGGCCAGCGCCCCGATCGACATTTTGATCACGATGCGGCCAAAACCCCAGCGCCCGTCGTCGAGTTTGTAGGCGAAAATATCGCCCGGCTTCGCCTTTTGCCGCTTGGCGCGCTTGGCGGTCTTGATCGTCACTTGCTTGACTTCGAGCTCTTCGAAGCCGGATACGATCTCGTCGTCGAGGTTGACCTTGAATCCGAGGTTCAGCGCATATTCCAGTTCCTGCAAGGTCGGTTTGCGCGACAAGTCTTCCTGGTACTCGCGGCTGAAGTCGATCAAAAAACGCCGTGTCAAATCGAGCACGGTATCGCCCACGGTCAGATCCGGATTTTCCGGCGCGTTCCACCATCCCATAACTTCTCCTTGTATCAGTTCAGCCGCAGCCGCCACTGAGTTTGGTTTTTTCAGCCTTGTAGGCATCTTCAAAATACGTCTGGCGCGCTGCCGGACGTGTGGTGTTGGCGTGGTCGAACGAGGCGACCTTGTTGCCGCGTTCCGCGTAGGTCGCGGCGTCCGCCAGGTCGGACCCGATCGTGCCCGTCTTGGTGCCATGATGCTCGATCCGCGCTTGCTCGATGCCGCGCGCCTCGCCATACGTCACGTTTTCCGCGATCGGTCTCATTTGCGCTTCAGGAGTCATCCGACTCGCTGTCCGGTGCTCGCCGGCGCGCCGGTCCAGGTCATCCGTAATGCCGACATAGTATGGCTTGGTCGCACCCGGCTCGTACAGCCCGTACACATGGTAGCCCGGCGCCGTTTCGGCAATCCAGCCCAGCGGGTCCATGCGTCCGGTCGGGTTGGGGGCGTACGCATACAGGTTCTCCCCGCCCTCGAGCCCGATCGGATCCTGGCTGATGAAGCGGCCGATGTCCGGATCGTAGAAGCGGAAAGTATTGTAGTGCAATCCGGTGCCGTGGTCGGCGTACTGTCCCGGCATGCGCAGGGGCTGCTCGATGCGCGCCGCCAGCGCGGCGTCGTCGCCCTTGTCGAGCTTGCCCCAGGCGCTGTATTTGCCGGCCCACGCCAGTTCGCCCGCCTCGTCGGTCACCTCCAGTGGCGTGCCCACCAGGTCGGTGTGGAAGTGATACACGCGCGCCCGCTCGATGACTGCGGCGGCGGCCGCCGCGCCGATGGACGCATCGAGCGCCGCGTCGATGCGCGCCAGCGGCGTGTAGCGGGCGTCGGGGTTGTACACGTAGCTGCTCACGCCACTGTCGCGTACCTCCTGCACCATGCGCAAGCCTTGCCAGACGAAGCGACGGGTCTCGCTGCGCGCGCTGCCGCCCGCTTCGATGCGCCGCTCGCGGGTGGCGATGCGGCGCCCGATCGGATCGTAATCGAACTGCATTTCCATGATGCCGCGCAGGTTCTCGGTGCGCACCTTGACCAGGCGGTCCTCGGCGTCGAAGGTGAAGTGCTGGACCTGGTGCGCGCCCTTGCGCTTGGTGAGCAGGTTGCCCCAGGCGTCGTATTCGAGCCGGATATCCTGCCATACCTTGAGCCGGTTGCCCTCGACCGCGCCGCGGCTGGCGCGCTTGACGTCGTCGAGCAGATTGCCGGCCGCATCCCACGCGAACTGCTCCTGCTCGTGCGCGCCCGGGCGCGTCTGGCGTTGCAGGTGGCCGGCCGGATCGTACTGGAACTCGATGCCGCCGCGCAGATTGTCGCGCTGTTCGGCCAGGTCGCCCGAGGCGGCATAGCGGTAACTGCGCCACAGGCGTCCCTGGCCCGGCGCCAGCGCCTCGCTCTGGCCCCCGCTCGATTGCCAGGCGCGCCGCCCCAGCTGGTCGTAGCCGATGCGCTGCGTGAGGAGCCCCTGGGTGCGGCCGATTTCGCGATGCAGGTCGTCGCGTTCGAAGTCGCTGATCAGGTGCCCGGCGCTGCGAATCTGGTGCACATGGCCGGCGCCGTAGCTGAGGATGTCGATGCGCTGCCCGTGCGGCAGGTTCAACGCCGTCAGGTTATCGAGTTCGTCGAGCGTGTAGCCGAGCGCGCCCTGGTCGCCGTGCTCCGTGAGCAGGCGTCCGCCCTTGTCGTAGTCGAAGCGCACTTCGCTGGCTGCCATGCCGAGCGCCACGCCTTCGTCGCTCGGTACCCGCACGCCGCCCAGCAGGCGGTCGCCATCGTCCCAGGCGAAGCGGGTCGCCGCGGTGGCGGTGACCTGCGCCAGCATGCGCCGCATCTTGTCGTGTTCGAACGCCATGGTGCGGCGCGGCCGCTCGCCGCCGGCCGCCACCCCCACGCTGTCGATCGCCAGCAGGTTGCCGGCGGCGTCGTAGCGCATGTGGCGCTCCACGCCGTCGGGCCGCACCTCGCGCGCCACGCGGTCGCCCGCCGTGTACTCGAACAGGTAACGGCTGTGGGCGTCGCTCGCCATCTCGACCAGCCGGCCTTGCGCGTCGTAGCGGTAGTGCAGGTGGCGCCCGGCAGGGTCGATGGCGTCGATCACCTGGCCGCGCGCATTGCGCAGCCACTGGCGCGTTTGCACGGTGCCCTTGCGCCACTCGACGATATTGCCGCCGGCATCGTACGCGAACTGCTCGCTGCTGCCGTCGGGCAGCGTGACCCGCACCGCTTCGCCGGTGCGCAGGCGCTCGAAGCGGGTCACGTCGCCGAGCGCGTTGGTGGCCACTTCCAGGCGCCCGTCGGCGTTGTAGTCGTAGCGCGTGGTCTTGCCCGAGCAATCGGTGTAGGTGGCGAGCAGGCCGCGCCCGTTCCAGGCCATGCTGCGCCGCCCGCCGCGCGGGTCGATGCTGGCCAGCGGCAGGGGATCGAGGCCGTCGCCATATTCGTAAGCGTGGCGGCGCCCGAGCGGATCGGTGCTGTGCAGCAGGCGGCCCAGGTAGTCGTAGGCGGCGCTCCAGCGGCCCCCGTCCGCCAGCACCAGCTGGCTCACGCGCAGGCTGTTGCCGTCGTAGGCGGTGCGGGTCACCCTCCCCAGCGGGTCGGTTTCGCTGACGATGCGGCCGGCGGCGTCAAATTCGAAGGCGACGGTGCGCTCGCCGGGCAGTTCGATCAGGGTCGGCTGGCCGGCGCCGTTGTAATGCATGCGGTAAACGCCGCCATCGAGGTCGGTGCATTCGACGATCTGGAAATTGGCATCGTAGACCCAGTGCGCGGTGCGGCCCTGTTCATCGGTGGCCCAGCTCTGGCGCGCGGCCACGTCGTAGCGGAAGGTGGTGTGTTCGCCTTCGCTGGAACGGCAGGCCAGCACGCGTGGCTGGCCGTCCACCTCGCCCCAGGTGTAGCTGGCCACCAGTCCCAGGGCGTTGGTGTGGCTGGCCATCAGCGGGCCGGCCCAGGTGAAGCGGCGCGCCACGTCGCCGTTCGCGTCAAGGACCGACGCCAGCTGGCCGGCGCCGTCGTAGTCGTAGCGCACCAGTGGCCCGGGGGCGCCGCCGTGGGTGCATTCGATCATCGTCAGGCGCGCCGGCAGGGCGCTGTAGTGCAGTTGCAGTTGCTGGCCGCCGCTGGTGCGGATCGTGCTCACCCGGTCGTCGTCGTCGCGTTCGTAGCTGATCGACTGCGCGCTGCGGTCCTCGACCCGGCGCACCCAGGCGATCTTTTCTGTCGCCAGGTCGAGGTGGCCGAAATCGAAGTAGGTTTCGTTGAGTGTGTACAGGATGAAGCGGCCGTCGGCGCTGCAGGCCAGGTAGCATTGTTCTTCTTCGCTGAAGGCGGTGTGCCCCGGCTGCACCAGCGGAAAACCGGTTTCGCGCCCTTGTGCGTCGCTGTACCAGATCTTGCCGTCGCGCTGCTGCAGGCGCAGGTCCCAGGGCAGCACCCAGCCGCGTCCCAGGCTACTCTCGTGCGTCAGGTTGCTGGCATAGAAGCGCGAGCAGACCAGCTTGAGCGGGCTTTGCACGATAAAGTCGATTTCGTCCTGCGCCAGCAGCAGCTTGCGGCCGGTCGCCACGTCGACCGGCTTGCCGAACAAGCCGCCCATGACGCGCCCGATCACCGGCGCCACCACGTAGCGGCTGACCGCTTCGCCGATCACAAAGCCGCCGATGAATTTGGCGGCGCACGGCAGCACCGCTTTCGACAGCCCGCCGGAAGCCTTGACCAGTCCTCCCAGGCCGCCCGCCAGCCCGGCCAGCGCGAAGGCCCAGTCGACCGCGGTGCGCAGCCCGGGCGGTACTTCGTCGGCCACTTCCTTGTAACGCACGGTGCCGCCGCCGATAAAGACATTGTTCGAGCCGCCGTCGATCTTGGCGCCGCAGACAATGGCGTCGGTCTTGCGCGCCGCCGGCAGGCCGTTGATGAAGACGTTACCCGAGCCGTCGGCCACCACCGGCGCCGGCGGATGGTTGCTGCAGGCGACCGTGCTGATGGTGGCGTACGCCGCCGCCAGGTTGTTGGTGAACACGTTCATCGAACCGGTGAGGATGGTGCCGGCCGGCGAGGAGAACATCTTGCCGATGCCCTCCCCGAGCGCGAGGATGCCGCTCGCTCCCAGGCCGGCGGCCATCCCGGCCAGCAGGGCCACGCCGAAGCCGCAGGTGAAGGTGGCAAAGGCGACGGCGGCGATCAGTGCGATCCCGATGACCGCGCCGACCAGGAAACCGGTCAGTGCGCTGGTGTGGGCGATCGGGTCGGTAATGCGGGCAGCTTCGAGCATGGCGGGCCTTCCGTTGGGCGTTACGGGGCGTTACGGGGTGCTCAAGCCAGCGCCTCCTGCGGCGCTGGCGGCATTGTCGGCGGGCGGCGCAAAACTATCGAGCCAGCCGCGCCAGAGCGTGTCGAAATCCTGGTCGAACGGGCGCGCGGTGGCGGCCGAGAGGATCAGGGCGCGCCGCGGTCCGATCAAAAACGCGGCCTGGCGCTGGCGGATGGTCTGGGCGCCGTTCTTGTACTGGGCTTCGATCCGTTCGCCGGCCAGGGCCGGGTCGTGCCGGCCAAGGCGTTCGGGCGCGCGCGCGAGCAGCTTGTGGCTGGCCAGGCGCGCCTTGAGCAGGGCGATCTGGCGGTCGACATAGGCGGCCAGGTCTTCGCCCTCGGCCAGCCAGTCGCGCGCGATGCTCAGGTTGGGCTGGTTCTGCAGGTTGGCCGGCGTGAAGATGTTACTGGTGCGGTCCTCGTAGCCGGCCGGCAGGCCGATGCTGCCTTCGTGGATGCCGATCCTGGCGTTGCCGTCCGTACTGCTCGCTGCTGTGGTGTCGCTCATGCGCTGCTTTCCGTTTTGTGAGGTTCAAAAAGTATTCGGCGATGGGAGGTGGCGTGGGTGCGTGGCGGCGCTATCTGGTCGAGTAGCGCGCCGCCGTGGCGTTGCCGGCGCAGCGCGGCGCCCGTTGGCCGATGCAGCGTTCCAGCATGTCGATCATGGCGGGCAGGGCGCGCCGGCGCGCGATGGCCTGCGCGTTCTCGCCGCGCGCGTTGCGAAGAAACGGATCGGCGCCCTGGTCGATCAGGAAGGCGGCCAGTTCGCGCTTGCCGGCGTCGATGGCCAGCATCAGCGGCGTGCTGGCCTGCGGTCCGGGCGCGTCGAGCGCGGCGCCGAGTTTGAGCATGCTGTCGGCCAGCGCGTCCTGCGCGCCCGGGTCGGCGCTGTGGGCGCTGTTGGCCAACTGGTGCAAGCCGGTGTTGCCATAGTCGTCGCGCAGGCGGGTATCGGCCCCGCGTTCGAGCAGGGTGGCGGCGGCGCGCCACTGGCCGGCGGCGAGGGCCGCGTGCAGCGCCGTGCCGCCTTGCGCATCGAGCGGTGCATCGATGACGGCGCCGGCCTGGTGCAGCATGTGCAGCGCGTCGGCGTCGCCGCCGGCGGCCGCGATCATCAGCGGCGTGCGCCCGCCATGGCACGGGTTCGGATTGTCGCCGGCGGCCAGCACTTTTTTCAGCGCGGCGTGACGTTCCTTGCCGAGGGCGGCGAAGATGCGCGGGGCTTGGGCGGCATCGGCGGCGGAACAGCGCTGGCGCGCGGAGGGCTGGTCCGGCAGCGGCGCGGCAGGGCTCATCGGCGCGGCCAGCAGGCAGGCGAGCAGCCACAGCAGGCGCGTGACGCCGCCGCGCTGGCGGCGCGCCATGGTGTGCGGGTGAGGTGAGTGCTTGCCATTGCCCATGCTGGGATGATCCATCAGGTATGCGTGCAATATAAAAAGAGCAAGATGAATTCTATCAAACCATTTCATGCAAGACAATTTGTATTGGAACGCAGCGGTGTGGGCGCCTGCCAGTGTCGATGGCAATGACTATTGTGTTAAGATCAACTTTTTAATGTCATTCGAAGAGTCGATCATGTCCCCACAGCGCATCTTGCTGCCGCTTTCGTTGAGCCCGGCCATCTTGTATCGAAGGAGCGAGGCGCATGGAGGCTGACGATAGTTTCTTGCAGCGTTATCTGGACAGCTGCAAAGCCACGGCTGCCGGGTATATCGAGCGCGCAACCCGGTTTAACGTCACCGACCTGGTGGTGCGCGACGCGCGCCCTGTCGTGCGTCAATTCACAATCACGATCCGGCACGAACTGGAGGTCTGTTCCGAGTCCATCGACCATCATGGTGTCCACCACCCGGGCCAGGGCGATTTTGGCACGGCCGATTGGAAGTGGTACCAGGAGGAAGCCGCAGTGCAGGGGCGCGCGGAATTTTCGCGTCCCGAAACCATGGATAGCCTGGTGCATTCGGTCAGGAACCAGGCCTACGCGGCAATTTCCGCCAGAACCCGCCTTCGCACCCACCCGCGGCGCCTGTTCCATACGTATACCTGTAATGGATGCAATGGCCGGGGCAGGGTATGTTGCGACCGCTGCTCCGGCTCGGGCCAGGTCCGGTGCGGGGGCTGCTCGGGTTCCGGGCGCGTCAGCTGCTCGAGCTGCGGCGGTTCCGGCACAGTCGTCCAGCATCGAACCGTGACCGATTACAACGGCCATAGCCGCTCCGAAACGCAGCATCGCTCGTGCGGTTCCTGTTCGGGCGGCCGGGTCACGTGCTTTCACTGCGGCGGGTCCGGGCAGAACCGGTGCGGCAACTGCGGTGGGTCGGGCGAAGTTACCTGCACCGGCTGTTCCGGGCATGGCTACCTGACCAAAGTCACCTCGACAGTGACTTATACCAATCCGGGTTTCTCGGGCCGCTATCCCGAAGGCACGCCCGATTATGTGCATGCGGCCCTGTGCAAAGTCGGATTTGCCAGCCTGGCCAGTCACGGCGATATCGCCCTGGAACACGTGAATGAATTCCGCGAAAAGTCGGCGGTCGAGTTTGTGTATCAATGCACCATGCCATTTTGCGAGCTGTCGATCGATGTGCGCGGCGTCACATCGCATTGGGTGATGTTCGGCGCCGATCCACAGATATTCGACGCCGGCGGGGTGTTGGAAGCATTGCTGGAAAGCGACTTTAAAGCCCTCGCGGCCGTGAGCGCCGGTCGCTCGCGCTGGTCGCCGTGGTTTTATCGTTCAGCCGGCAAAGCGATCGCGCCATTCATGGAGTCGGAAGTGAACCAGATGGTGATCGATGCCACGTCGGAAGGGCTCGCTCCCAACGCGATTGTGGAACGCGTGAGCCGCTCGGTTTCCGAAGCCTACGTCCAGCAGACCTTGGAAAACCTCAAGACAACGGTGTCAGTCGCGTTGAACTGGTCGCGTTTCCGGTCCCTCATTGCGTTGATCCTCTTGTCGATACCGTTTTCGTTTGCGGCCATTGCCTACATTGAGCGCGACAAGCGCATCGACCTTTTGTCGGCCGATACGCAGCGCTTGATTTACCCGCCGGGCAACTCCGGGATTTTGTGGGAAATGGGGCTGATGACGATTCCGTTCACCGTGCTCGGATGGTTCCTTGCGAAGTGGCTCAGTACGCGCTGGTTGAAAAAGGCCGGCGGCGAAAGGACCGTCTTGTGGGCGCAGCGCCAGGGACTGTTGATGGGGAAGTGGACTGCGTTGACGATCATCGTGACTGCGGTCGGCACCACCGGCGCGTTCTTCAAGCGCTGGCCGATGTGGATTGATAATGATGGCAAGGGCTATGGCTTGATTCCCTTGTATAAACCGAGGATTCCGGTCGAAGCGCAGGAAGCGGCGATGGAAATGGAAAAAATGCGGCGCGAGGGACGCAAGTTCGAATCGGTGGTGGACATCGAAAAGAAACGGCGCGAGCGTGCCAGGTTAAAGCCGGCAAAAAAACCAGCGGGCGAAAACGCCGAAAAACCGTAGCGCGCGGGTCCAGGGCGATGCATCGATCACCGGCTTCCGGGTAGATACCACGTGGAGCCGGTTTATGGCATGAACGTGTCTTTTTCAAGATAGTGGATGGCTGCGGCGATAAGCTCCCCGGTTGGCGCGGCATGATTTTTTTCCAGTCGCGCTTGGACGATCGCCAGGAACATGGGCGCTTCCAGCCAGGTGCGATGGGTTTCCTCAAGATCGAACTCTTCATCGTCGTTTTCGGCGATAAAGAAGGGTTCTTCCCTGATATGTAGTTCGGATACCGTGTCGAAGGTCTTCTCCACAAAGATCCATCCACTCTCGGGGAAAGCGTCCCGGTGGGCCAGCAACTCGTCGATTCCCGAACAGCGCATCATTTTTCTATCCTCGTAGCAGGTTTCGTCGCATTTTTCCGTAGTCGTGGGGATGCGCTTACACCGCGCCCGCGACGGCGTGGATCAGCAGCCCCACCAGCCCGCCCACCAGCGTTCCGTTAATCCGGATGAATTGCAGGTCGCGCCCGATGGCCAGCTCGATGCGCGTGCTCATTTCCTCTTTCGACCACTTGGCCAGTTGCTGCTCGATGAACTTGCCCACGTCGCCGCGATAGCGCTGCACCAGGGCCGCGCTGCCCGTCTCGATCGCGCTGTTGAGCCAGCTGCGCACGGCTGGGTCGGCACCCAGCACGCGCCCGCATTCCTGCACGATTTGACGCATCGTTGCGGCGATCGCGGGATCGGCGCCCTGCAGGTCGGCTTTCACCCGCTGCCGCAGCGTATCCCAGATTCCGCCCAGCATGGCCTGCAGTTCCGCGCTGCGCAGGGCATCGGCCTGGTAACGCGCCACCGATTCCTTCCACTCGGGATCGGCCTTGAGCCGCAGGGCGCTGTCGGCCAGCCAGCTGTCGATCCGGCCGCGCAGCGGATGCTCGCGATTCATGCGCACGTCGATGGCCTGTTCGCGCAGCGAGCCGATGACTTTGGGCGCATAACCGATCACCATCGACTTGACCATCGCGTTCTCGATCGCGAAGCAACGCAGCATGAATTCGCCGACGGTTTCGTGGTTGGCGTCGTCGCCCAGCCAGGTGATCAGCTTTTCCAGCAGCGGATCGAGCAGGGCCTGTGGCGCGCCTTTGCCGATCATGGTGTCGAGAAAGCCGCCGGCCATGCCCGACAGATCGAGCTTGCCCAGCTCGGCGCTGGCAAGGTCGCGGATACGGGTGCGCATCTTCTCGTCGTCCACCTTGTCGAGAACTTGCACCAGCACGCCGGCCAGCGCCTGGCTCACTTGTCCGGCATTGAGCGGGTCGCGCAGCCATGCGCCCGCGCGGCCGGCCAGGTCGGCTTGCCGGATGCGTTCGGCCACGCCTTCCTCGGTCACGAAGTGGTTTTCCACGAAGCTACCCAGGTTGGCGCCGATGCTCGCCTTGCTGTTGGGGATGATTGCGGTATGCCACAGCGGAATGCCGAGCGGGTGGCGGAACAGGGCGACGACGGCAAACCAGTCGGCGATCGCGCCGATCATCGCGGCTTCGGCGAATGCTTCCAGGTAAGCCCAGGCTGGATGTTGCCCGTGCTGCGAGCGGGCGATGGCAAACAGCACGGCGGCGGCCAGCAGCAGGCCGAGCGCCACGCGCTGCATGGTGCGCAGGCGGCTGCGCTTGTAGGTATCTTCGGCGGCGTCGAGCTGGCCGACAAGGTTGGAATCGTGTGTCATGTCTCGAATCGTAGTTGCTTGTTGTGAAAAGGCTGCCACGATGGATTATCGTGGGCATGGCCGGGAAGGTGAGGCTATGGGGTCAGGCGCCAGGATGTGCCGCACCGGGCGGGCGAGCGGCGCGGCGCCTGGCCAGTCACGCGCGGGCCGGGTTGGCGTCGTAAGCGCCGGCGCGCAGCGGATGGGGGCCGGCGGCCTCGGCGAGCACGAAAGCACGCCACCAGCCCTGGCGGAAACGGATGCGGTGCTTGCGTCGGGATTCGGCGGGCAGCTCGCCGATTTGTTCGCTCAGACTGCGATGTTGTTTGTGCATCAATGCATCCTGTCGTGGAAGGCCGGGCCTTGCGTGCGCCGGCGGAGAGGTAAAAAGTGGCTCGGGTGCGGCATTGCCGACAGAACTGAATGGCACATTGCGCCAGTCATCCATCTTAGCAAAATACATTGCCAAAAGAAAATAGCGATAAACGCTTTCTATCTTTCCAATTAGGCAATAAACTTGCGGTTGGGGTGGCTCCGGCCGGCCGCGCTGCGCGAGGAGATTGCCGGGTTGACGCGCAAGAGGGGAGCACTACACCACGCAGCCGGTGGCAGGGGCGAGCCGATGCCGACATCGTTGGGATCTGCCACTTTCAGCGCTACAACCGGAAATATTGCTGACTTATGAGCCTGATACTGTCTTCCAAAATCTACTCAACTTGACTCTATGTTAAAGCCAAAAAAGCCTGCGTCAAAGCCTAAAAAGGCGCTACCGCCGCCGCCGCCGCCGCCGCCCCAAGGCAATCCCTTTACATACTACGTCCCCAAGTCAGCGACATCGTTAACTGTTGCGACCAAACCGACGGGTAGCGCTGCTTACAAAAAGCCGTTGGGGTTCATCCATGCTAACTTCAAAACGACGTCGGTTGCGCCATTTGGGGCGAAGACGACGCTTGCCGTTCACCCCGTGATCGACAAGCAGGATGTAAGGCGCGCCGCGATTGAAGGCGGGTATGGACCTCAAAGTATGTGGACGTCGCATCTGGCGATGAGTCCTGCTGAAGCGGCGGAACTTCAACGATTTCTTTTCTCTCGACTCGAATCAGTCATCTGCTGCGTTCAAAAAGATATCAACGACGCATGGACGATACTTCCCTTCTTGCGACATGTCGAAGCTTCGGATAAAAACCTGTTGTCTTTCACTCTCGGAGGAATCGGGACTTTCCTGACGGCTCAAAACTGGCTTGCAGCCGGAGGTCAACAACTGGGATTGTGCCTTCACAAAAGCATTTACACCAAAGCTCTCATCCAATTCGATTCAGCGAAAAACAAGTCGCCGGACTATTTAATCCAGTCGAAAAAGAAACATTGGCATGTCTTCGAAAGCAAGGGAGGGCGCAGCGATGACCGGGGTCAGCGGATTCTCGAAGGGTTAGAGCAACTTGATTGCCAATTTGCGGTCGGATGGCGACCTTCTCGCCTAAAGCCAGCAACGACCTCTGTGTGCGTACACACGCGTGTGGATGCTAATAGACGGCTTGAAATCATGGCGGTTGACCCACCAGAAAATGATCTCATTGAAAAAGACAGGCCACGCCAGTCGCTCGCGCTGATCGAAGGCGTATGCAAGCTTTTGCTTATCCTGAAGACGATTGACCAGTTTCGCGCTTTAACCGGTATTGCGGATACGTTCGCCGAGTCTGACCAGGACTGGACTTTTGAAAGAACAAAGCGTTTCGGCGAGCTTGTAGTCGGTATTCCTACAAGGTATTTGAGACATGAATATGGTGTTCGCGCGCGCGTTGCCATCTATCTTGCTGCCGATGAAGCGGCCTCCGACTACCCTTCCAAAGGAAATCGTCAAAGCTTCTGGAGCCTGGTTTGGGAAAAGATGGAATCGCTGGACCTTGCGCTCCCACCGCATCTGCAAAACGATAACGCCGAAAGGGAGATGGATTACTCTTCCATTGTTAACGACATCTTCCGGATTTTTTTTGACGAAGGGAACCGTAGCTTCAGAGAACGGTGTGCTGCACGCCTGCAAATGACTCAATATTGGCGACCGTTGTGGGTCACGGAGGTTGATAAAGTACAGGCGGTTTTGGCTGCCGAGCACACTGGGGTCTTCACGAGCGGAGGAATGTATATCCGTCACGACGAAAATCCGACCCCTGCTCGCGGCAACGATGAGTCTGATTGATCTGACGTTCAACGACGCAGGAGCGCTGCTACCGGCGTCGTTCATCGCAGCCGCGTCTTCCGGAACGCCGCAGGTTGCGCCCATCGGCATGCCTGAATGTGAATATGCCAACAGTACAGTCAATCTGTTGTGGGTCTATTTCCTGGCGCGTAGTTGAAGCAGGTAGACATCATTTTCGCGCAGCGGCAGGGTAAGGGCAAAGCGGCCGTCGGCGCCCACCCGCACCGTTCTTTGCTCGTCCGGCTTGCCGCTCGCCAGCGATTTCAGGGCGGCGACCTGGTTTTTCGCCAACTGCTTTGGCGACCCCATGCCAATGTAGGCGGTAAAGGCGTCGTTGCGCCGGTAGCCGACCGTGGAAATGTCCACCGTGTAGCTGCCGCGCGCCAGGCCGCGCAGCCGGATATCGACCTTGCCTTTGTCCTTCGGCGGTAGGTCCTTGATGAAGTACTGCTGGTTATTCACCGCGTCGGGCAGGGTGCGCGTGTAATCCCACAGCAGCAGCTGGACGCTGCCCTGTCGATCGGTGCTGGCGAACGACTGGCTGTCGCTGTTTTTCAGTGCGGCTGGGGCCAGCTGGTTGAGGAACTGATAGGCGAAATAGGCCGGCTTTTTGATTCCCTGGGTATTCATCAGGCCAAAGCCGCCGTGAAATGCCTCCATGCGCGGTCCCGCTTCTTCGAAAATATCGGTAAACACCCAGTACGACATCGACTGGGCCGCAGCGCCGACCTGCTTGAGCTTTTGCAGGATATAGGCGGCTTGGTGATAACTGTCGTGGCTCGGGTCGGCCGGCGTGTATGAGGAACTCCATTCGGTGTAATGCAGCTCCAGGCCGGGCATGGCTGATGCCGCGATTTGCTTGCGGTTGCCGATCACATCGCCGCTGATCGCAGCGTCGTCCTTGCTCAACACCGTGCCCATGCTGCCATATTCGTCCAGGAAGCCTTGATCGACACCGTAGGTATGGGTGCTGACGAAATCGAGCGGTACGCCATGGCGGGTGCAGTAAGCGATCATTTCCGGTATCCACGCTGCGCCGGCCGTAGCCGGGCCGCCCACCTTGTATTTGGCGTTGACGCTTTTGATCGCGCGCGCGGCATGGCGGTACAGCTTGAAATAATCTTCCTGCGAACCTGCCCAGAAGCCGTCCAGGTTCGGCTCGTTCCAGACTTCGAAATACCAGCTTGCCACCTCATCTGTCCCATAACGTTCGGTAAAGTGCTCGGCCAGGGCCTTGATCAGGCGCTCCCATGCCGCATAGTCTTTGGGTGGGGTGACGTTACCGCGCCACCAGAAGATGGTTTTATCGCCGCTGGCCATTTGCGACGGCATGAAGCCCAGTTCCACGAATGGTTTGACGCCGATGCTCAGCAGATAATCGTACAGGGCGTCGATATATTGAAAGTTGTATTGTTCCTTGCCCTGCGCATCGATCCGGTACACGGCCATGTCGTCGGACAGCAGTCCGTGCATGCGGATGTATCTGAAACCGGCGTCGCGCTTGATCTGCGCGAGCTGCTGCTGCCAGTCGGCGCGCAGACCTTCGTTGGCGCGCCCGGCGCCGATGGACATATTGAATGCCGGTGCCAGCGTGCCATCGACCGCATTGGCATCGAGTTCGATCACGCGGGTTTGCGCGCGCCCCGCCAGGGGCAGCGCCAACATGGCGATGAGCAGAAAGAGGCCGGTTTTCCGAATAATCATGGTCGCGCTCCGAGGCAGGCAGTCATTAGCAATCTGCCATTCTGCGAGAGACCCGGTGGCGCGGCAATGTCGAAAAGAGCGTTGTCGCGTTATGAAATTCGCCAGCGGCGGTGTCGGTGGACGCACCCGCGCAGGCGCGGCAGGACGCTCAGGGCGTCATTTCCGGCGCCGACAGCGTGATGTTGGTGACCGCACCGCTGTCGTGCAGGATTTTCTGCGCAATCACGCGGTTCGCAGGCGCCAGCACGCTGAAGTGATTCGCGCCCTTGACCGGAACGAAACGGATGTGCGGGTTGCTCGTCGCGCTTCGCATGGCGAGCAGCGAATCGATGTTGCCGGCCGCACCTTCGATGACAAACACAGGCGAGCGCACCGATGCCAGCCAGCGCGCTGGCGAGCGCAGCAAGGCTTCGCGCGGATCGGCGGGATTGAAGCTGGTAAAGCGGCCACCGTAGCCACCGATCTCGCCTACCGGGCCGAAAGCGAAGACAGCGCGAAAGCGCGGCGAGATCTCGGCGGTGAGCAGCGCCAGGGTGCCGCCGGTACTGTGCCCGCCCAGGTAAATCCGGTCCGGGTCGACGTAGGGTTGTTTGGCCAGGTAGGCTGCGGCGGCGAGCACGTCGTCGACTTCACCGAGAAAACCTTCGGGCTCGCCGGGATTATTGTTGCCGCCGCGTAGAGACGGAAACATCATCACGATACCCGCCTTGCGGAAAGCGCTCGCGCTCTGGTCGTTGTCGGCCGGGCTCGGCGACCAGACGTCGCCAATGCTGCTGGAATCGCCGCCCGTCATCCAGACGATGGCCGGATGCTTTTTCCCATCTTTTGGATCGGGTGTCAGGTAAGCGCCGAGTTTGCCGGGGGCGGCATCGTAACGCACGAGCTTGAAGATATCGGCGGGCGGCGCGGGGATTGGTTCTTGCGCGCGCGGCTTGCGGATCGTTGTGGTGCGAAAACCTTTGCGGGCGTCGGCCAGCATGGATGTGTCGGCGGCGTTGGCCGCGCGCGCGGATGGGGTCTGCGCGAGCGCGTGCGAGTGGGCGCCAACAGCGGTCGACACCAGCAGTAACAGCGCGGGTAAGCGGGGGAAATTCATGGACCATCCTCTCGTAGCGACACAATGGCGTCGGCAGGTAAAGCGGGCAAGCGTGCCATGGAGCATCGGGCAGGCTCGGGAGCGTTGTGCGGCGGCAGATGCGAAGACGCGTGTTTTCTGCAGTGCAGCAACGATTGCAATATAGAAAAACTTTAATGGTCTGGCAAGGGTTTTGTGCGGAGGGGGCTAAGTAAGTGCGCATAAATTCTTGTCATTTCTAGCTTCCATAAGCGGCGCCTTGCTGTGTTGCCCACCGCTAGCAGTGCTCGCACTGCGTCGCGGCGTGCGCCTTGCAAGGCATCCGCTTCTGTTCGCTATAAGTGACAATAATTTCTGCACACTTACTTAGCATCCTGCTTCGGTGGCTTCGACTGCGTTGCCTGTGCGATGTTGTGTTTAAATGAAATCCTTTTTGATTGGAGCGAGGATGACCGCACATACCGCAATGGCCCCCAAATGGGGCATGGCGCTGGACCTGGAACGCTGCATCGGATGTCATGCCTGCTCGGTGGCATGCAAAGTCGAAAACTCGGTCCCGCTCGGAAACTTCCGCACCAAGGTGTATTACTACGACTTTGCCGCCATCAATCCCTTCAACAAGAAGGAAACCATGAAGCGTGCCTTTTTGCCGACACTGTGCATGCAGTGCGAGGACGCGCCCTGCCTGAGCGCCTGCGAACAGGACGCGATCACCCGCGACGCCGACGGCATTGTGCGCATCAACGACGACAAGTGCGACGGCGACCGCGCCTGCATCAAAGCCTGCCCTTACGGCGCGATCCACCAGGACCCGGTCACCAAGCTGGCCGACAAATGCGACTTCTGCTCGCACCGGCTGGAAGCGGACCTGCTGCCGGCCTGCGTTGAAGTGTGCCCGGCCGATGTATTCGCCTTCGGCGACCTGAACGACCCGGCCAGCCGCATCAACGCGTTCAAGCAACGGCACGGCAAGGACCTGTCGGTGCTCAAGCCCGAAGAGAAGACCAGGCCCGCCGTCAAATACCGCGGCATCGGCACGGCCGTTCCGCGCGCGATGGAAAAGAAAATCCCCAAGGGCCGCAACCACGATCCTTTTTCTTATGAGATCGATACCTGGAGCCAGTTGCAATCGACGTTTGCCCGCTCCACCGTGAAGAAAGGCTGAGAACATGGACCGCAGATCATTCATCAGGAACGGCATCGGATCGATGGCCACGCTCGGCGTTGGCGAGCTTATTCTCCTCAATCCGTCTACCGCGCAGGCGATGTCGTACCGGCCGCTGGCCAACGGCCAACAGCGCAAGATCAAGAACAACTACAAGACGGCCACGCGCATCACCAGCGTATGCCTGAACTGCTCCACCGTGTGCGGCATTGAAGGCTTTGTGCAGGATAACAAGGTGATCAAGATCCGTGGCAATCCGCTCGACCCGAACATGGGCAGCCACATGACGTGCGCCAAGGGCCAGTCCGGCCCCACCGTCAACGATTATCCGGAGCGCTTGCTGTATCCCCTCAAGCGCGCCGGCGAGCGTGGTTCGGGCCTGTGGAAGCGTATCACCTGGGAAGAAGCGTACGAAGAGATTGCCCGCCGCATTCGCGCCAGTATCGATGCCGGCCACCCGGAACGCGTGTGCATCCACCAGGGCCGCTCGCGCATCGAGGCCGAGATTGGCCGCTTCCTCGACGCCATCGGCACGCCGGTCTTGCTCAATCACCGCGCGGTCTGTTCGTCGAACAAGCGCGCGGCCAATTATGTGTCGCTCGGCGAAACCGACTGGGAATCGATCGATGCCGAGCGCTGCACCTACTTCCTGAACTTCGGCGCCAATTTCTATGAGGCGCACCAGGGCGGGCTGCATCTGGTGTCGCGCGTGGTCAAGGCACGCTACGACCATGGGGCCAAGCTGGTCACGTTCGATGTGAGGCTGTCCAACACCGCCGGGCGCAGCGACGAATGGCATCAGCCGTTTCCCGGCACGGAAGGCGCGATTGCCCTGGCAATGGCGCACGTGATCGTGCGCGAGAACGAAGTCGATCGGGATTTTCTGGATAAATTCGTGCAGCCGGGACTCGACACCATCCGCACCTGGCTGGCGCCATGTACGCCGGCGTGGGCGGCGAAGCTGTCGGGCGTGGCGGCGGCCGACATCACCCGGCTGGCGCTGGAATTCGCGCGCAAGCGGCCGGCAGTGGCTGCCTTTACCAATCGTGGCACGGGCGCGCACTACAACGGTTTCAATGCCGAGCGCGCGGTCGTCATGCTCAATGCCCTGGTGGGGTCGGTGGCCAAGGAAGGCGGCTATTGCTACGGCCTCGATGAAAAGCTCTCGCCGGCGCGCTACCCGGCGCCCGAGCCAAGGCCGCCCAAGCCGACCATCAGGACCGACCTGGAAGACCCGCCGGAGTGGCCGCTGGCCAACCGCTGGCAAAAGATGAAGGTCGGCCAGGTCGTGTTCGACTATTTACGCCAGGGTCGCGCGAAGCTGGACGTCTACCTCAGCTATACGATCGCCGCGCCGATGACCTGGCCGGAAGGCCGAAGCACGACCGTCGAGGTACTCAAGGATGAAAAGCTGATTCCCTTCCACGCCTGTTCGGATGTGGTGTACTCCGAAATGGCGCATTACGCCGACATGATTTTGCCCGATGCCACCTACCTGGAACGCTGGGGCATGGACATCCGCAACAATATGGAGCTGCAGCATTTTGTGACGCTGCGCCAGCCGATGGTGACCCCGCCCGGAAGCGCGACCAGCTTTGCCGACGTGCTGTTCGAAATCGGCAAGCGGCTCGGTCCCGGGCAGGCGAAGTACTTCAAGTTCGGCAAGCACGAAGACTTTGTGCGGCACCAGTGTTCGAAGCTGCCGACCAAAGGCGCGGACGGCAAGATATTCAAGGATGGCTTCGAGTATATGAAGCACTACGGCGTGTACGTCGATAGCGCGGCGCCCAAACCGTACGAGGTGTACCGCAAGCCGCTTGACGCGGCGCTGGTGCAAGGCAGCCGCGTGGACGAGCAGACACGCGTGATCTACAAGGCCGATGACAAGGGCAAGGAAAAAGCGGTCGGGCTGATGGTGGGCGAGGTGCCGGTGCGCGGCTTTACGACGCCGTCGCGCAAGTTCGAGATCTATGCGCCCGAAGTGGCAAAGGTGGCCAGCACGATCGGCATGCGTGATGACGGGCTGCCGACGTTCCATCAGGTCCCGTCGCACGTGGACCTGGCGGCCGATCGCTTGATCCTGACCACGTTCAAATGGAACGTGCACACGCAGGGCAGGACCGCGTCGCAGAAGTACCTGGCCGAAATCGTGCATGACAATCCGATGTGGATTCATGCGGCGACCGCGAAAAAACTGGGCATCAAGACTGGCGACACGGTGGAGCTGACCACGTACCGGCCGCTCAGCGGCGCGGCGGGGGACAAAGCCTACAAGGGCACGGGTGAGGTAGTGGGCTCGGCAACGGTGAAGGCATTTGTGACCAGGGGCATTCATCCACGCGTGGTGGCGGTGTCCAATTCGCTGGGCTGGATCACCGGTGGACGTTCTTGCGAGGGCGAGCGCGGGCGGCGGGTGGAAGTGGCGGCCAAGGGGCTGGCGCCCGATGCGGCGCAAGCGTTCGGGCCGGCGCCGGCGGTCGACGACCTGGAGTTCGGCTTATGGTGGGACGAGAAGAATGGCGGACGCGGGAGCGGGGTCAATATCAATGCGATTTTGCCGATCAATCCGCAGCCTTTGGTGGGGATGCAGGCGTGGTTCGATACGGTTTGTTCGATCCGGAAGGTGGTCTGACGGCGCGAAACAATACCACATGGCGCAGTGCCAGTCGGGCAGGCTCAGGCTAGTTGCTGCCCATGCGCGACGGGTGTCGGCGCATGGGCGGCTTGCCAGGATTTTATTGTGTGGCGATGGACTGCTTTTGCTTGCGGCGCGCGGCGAGCAAGACCGCCAGCCCGGCACCGAACATCAGGTAGCTTGCCGGTTCAGGAACTGGCGACGTGGTCCAGGTGCCCTGGTCGCCGATCAGCACCGCACCTTTGACCCCCGACGCCCATACCGTCGCGCGATCTATTGCTTCATTCGGGGCGTAACGGACGTGGTTCGCGGACAGTGACATGATCTCTCCCAGGTCATTCGACATGGAGAAATACCATGCTTTCACGATGCCGTTTTCAATTTGGAAGTAATACCGGTTCAAGTAATTGGACGCGCTTGAACTGAGCTCGAGTGCGCCAGCACTACCGCTCCAGGTAATTTGATTCGTATGCGAGCCCCGAAAGCCGTCCAACGACCCGGAATAATCGTCGGCCACATTGAACGTGAAGCTCGCCAGCACCCGGCTGTTGGTCGGGTTGATGCCATCGAAGGCAAATTCGTTGCCAGTATAGTTGTAGGTGGCCGCTTGGGCGGACAACGCACTCGCTGCAGTCAACAGCAGGGTAGCGCTAAGGCGAAGCAAATTCATTAAGATCTCTGGAGGTATTGACGAAGTAGCATCATATAAGAAATTTATCCAAATGGAAACTTTGATGTCTCGTTTGAATGCAATCTTGTTGTTGCCCTGTTCGTGTGCGGGTGGGCGGCGTGATCTTGCGACGCGCCCGGGAGCGCGAAAAGCGATGACGTACCAGCCATGCCGACGCACAGGGCGGAAATGACAAAGCCCCACTGTCTGGGGCTTTTCTGGTGGTGATTCTCAAGACAAACGTTGGTCGGGGTGAGAGGATTCGAACCTCCGGCCTCTGCGTCCCGAACGCAGCGCTCTACCAGGCTGAGCCACACCCCGACGGGTGGACAGATCTCACACCTGATAAATTAATAGCGTCAGTGGTTCCTGTCAACTGCGAAGGTACACAGTTGCAGCAAGCTTTGTTTGTACAGGCTGTCCGGCAGGCCGGCGATGGCGTCCGCCGCCCGCTTGGCCGCAATGTCCGCCTCGCGCCGCGTGAAGTCGAGCGCGCCGCTGCTGGTCACCGCCGCCAGGATCGCATCGAAATGCTGCTCGTCGCCTTGCTCGATGCAGTTGCGCACCAGCTCGCGCTGCTCCGGCGTGCCGTTTTCCATCAGCCAGATCAGCGGCAGGGTCGGCTTGCCTTCGCGTAGGTCGTCGCCGACGTTCTTGCCGATTTCGCTGGCGTCGCCCGCGTAGTCGAGCACGTCGTCGATCAACTGGAAGGCCGTGCCCAGCGAGCGGCCGTATTCGCCGGCCGCGCTGATCTGGTCATCGTTGGCGCCGGAAATGAGCGCGCCCAGTTCCGCCGCCGCCTCGAACAGCTTGGCTGTCTTGGAGCGGATGACTTTCAGATAGCTTTCCTGCGTCACATCCGGATCGTGCATATTAAGCAGTTGCAGCACTTCGCCTTCGGCGATCACATTGGTCGCGTCCGACAAGATCTGCATCACGCGCATATTGTTCAGGCCAACCATCATCTGGAACGAGCGCGAGTACAAGAAGTCGCCTACCAGCACCGAAGCGGCATTGCCGAACAGCGCGTTGGCGGTCTGGCGCCCGCGCCGCATCGACGATTCGTCGACCACGTCGTCGTGCAGCAGGGTGGCGGTGTGGATGAATTCGACCACGGCGGCCAGCTCATGGTGGGCCGTGCCCTGGTAACCATAGGCGTTAGCCACCAGCAACACCAGCACGGGCCGGATGCGCTTGCCCCCGGCGCTGATGATGTATTCGGCGATCTGGTTGACCAGGCTGACCTCGGAATGCAGGCGCGCGCGGATCACCGTGTTGACTGCCTCCATGTCCGGAGCGATCGATTGGGCGATGGAATTTTGTTGTGCGTGTAAGATGGCGGCGGACAAGGCGAACCTGCAATGGACATTAGGTGCGGCGATTATACGACAAGCCGCCTGTTTCCGCCCTATGCTCTACGGTTAAGCCCGCCAGCCGGCAGCGCCGGGCGCGCGTCCGCGCCGCACCGTGTCGTTGCCGACATACCACGAACATGTGGCCCTGTGCATGTCTTTTGACGAAAAAAACCAATCCATGTATAATCTGCGGTTCCCCCGGCTCCGGCCAGGGAATTTTTTAACATTTGATGAGGTTTCCTATCATGTACGCGGTCATAAAAACCGGTGGCAAACAATACAAAGTTGTCGCTGGCGAAAAACTTAAAGTAGAACAGATACCGGCAGACATTGGTTCCGAACTCACCATCGATCAAGTTCTCGCAGTAGGCGCGGGCGACACCATTAAGTTTGGTGCGCCATTGGTCGAAGGTGCAACGGTACTGGTAACTGTTGTGGCACACGGTCGTCACGATAAAGTGAAGATTTTCAAGATGCGTCGTCGTAAGCACTACCAAAAGCATCAGGGCCATCGCCAGAATTTCACCGAAATTCAAATCGTTTCGATCAACGGTTAATTCCGTGTGCCAGGCTCGCAAGAGCCCGGCTAGATCAGTCCAAAGTTAACCAGCTATCCAGGAGTATTTAAATGGCACACAAAAAAGGCGGCGGCACAACGCGCAACGGCCGTGACTCAGAATCAAAACGCCTCGGCGTTAAAGTCTACGGCGGCCAGACCATCAATGCCGGCGGCATCATCATCCGTCAGCGCGGCACCCCAGTGCGCGCAGGCGAAAACGTCGGCACCGGCAAGGATCACACCTTGTTCGCGCTGGTCGACGGCAAGGTGAAGTTCGTGGTCAAGGGCGCAGGCTCGAAGCAGTTCGTTACCGTTGTTGCTAACGACGCAGCTCCAGCAGCAGTCGCAGCGTAAGTTGTATCCGCGCTGTCATGGCGCACATTTGTAAGGCGCAAGCCTTCCATTGAAAGGCTCTGCCCAAGGTAGAGCCTTTTTAGTTTTAGGGCGGCACAAAATATGAAGTTTATCGACGAAGCAAAAATCGAGGTCATCGCCGGCGACGGCGGCAATGGCTGCGCATCGTTCTGTCGCGAGAAATTCCGGCCTTTCGGCGGCCCGGACGGCGGCGACGGCGGCAAGGGTGGCTCTATCTGGGCCGTTGCGGACCGCAACATCAACACCCTGGTCGACTTCCGTTACTCCAAAATGCACAAGGGCCGGGACGGCGAACCAGGCCGCGGCGCCGATTGCTATGGCAAGGGCGCGGAAGACATCCATATGCGCATGCCGGTCGGCACCTTGATCGTCGATAACAACAACGGCGAGATCATCGCCGACCTGACCGAACACGGCCAGACCGAACTGCTGGCCAAGGGCGGCGAGGGCGGCTGGGGCAATATCCACTTCAAGTCCTCCACCAACCGCGCTCCGCGTCAAAAGACCGAGGGCAAGGAAGGCGAGCGGCGCGAGCTGCGCCTGGAACTGAAGGTGCTGGCCGACGTGGGCCTGTTGGGCATGCCGAACGCCGGCAAGTCGACCTTTATCACGGCCGTCTCGAACGCCAAGCCGAAGATCGCCGACTACCCGTTCACCACCTTGCACCCGAACCTGGGCGTGGTGCGCGTGTCGCACGAGAAGAGCTTTGTGATCGCCGACATTCCCGGCTTGATCGAAGGCGCTTCCGAAGGCGCGGGCCTCGGCCACCAGTTCCTGCGCCACCTGCAGCGTACCGGCCTGTTGCTGCACATCGTCGACATGGCTCCGTTCGAGACCAATGTCGATCCGGTCAAGGAAGCCAAGGCCCTGATCAAGGAACTCGAAAAGTACGACGAGTCGCTGGTCGACAAGCCGCGCTGGTTCGTCTTGAACAAGCTCGATGTGGTGCCGCAGGAAGACCGCAAGAAGCTGGTCAAGGATTTCGTCAAGCGCATGGCCTGGAAGGGTCCTGTGTTCGAAATCTCGGCGCTGAGCCACGAAGGCTGCCCGGAGCTGGTCAACGCCATCTACCTGCACCTCGAGACCATCAAGAAGAGCGAGCACCGCGCCGAAGAAACGCAGATGACCGAAGAAGCACGCGGCATTGCGTCGATCGATCCGGACGATCCGCGCTTCAAGATCCTCGACTAAGTTGTTAGCACCCGTGCTCAAACAGAGGCTGCGCGCGCAGCTTCTGAGCCTGGTCGCACTCGCCAGTTCACTGTCCGCATTGGCGGCCATGATGAACCCGGACCGGGTGGCGACCGCCATGGGCGTGTTTCTCGTCGGCGTGAACGGCTACAGCCAGTTTTTCGCCGTCTATGTCGGGCTCAGGTTCGCACAAGCGTTCCTGGCGCTGCTGGCAGCAAGGCGGGCCGACCAGCCTGTCCTCGGCGACATCACCGCATTGTTCCTCCTGGCGCAGCCGGCCGGCCGCTTTGCAGCGGCCTTCGCCATCGGCCTGCCCCAGGGATTATTGTTAGTCGTTTGCGGGATCGAACTGGCGGCAGGCCTCCTGCTGCTTGCCTTGCGCCCGCGCTGATAAGAGCCGCTGCCCCATGAATTCCGTTATCCAGACCGCCACCCGCATCATCATCAAAGTCGGCTCCTCGCTCGTCACCAACGACGGGCGCGGGCTCGATCACGCCGCCATCGCGCGCTGGGCCGCGCAAATCGCCGCCTTGCGCGCCCTCGGCAAAGAAGTCGTGATGGTCAGCTCCGGCGCCATCGCCGAAGGCATGCTGCGCCTCGGCTTCGAGAAGCGCCCGACCGACATCCACGAACTGCAGGCCTGCGCCGCCGTCGGCCAGATGGGCCTGGCGCAGATCTACGAAACCAGCTTTCGCGCGCACGGCCTGGGCACGGCCCAGGTGTTGCTCACCCACGCCGACCTGGCCGACCGCGAACGCTACCTGAACGCGCGCTCCACGCTCACCACCTTGCTGCGCCTGGGCGTGGTCCCGATCATCAACGAGAACGATACCGTCGTCACCGACGAGATCAAGTTCGGCGACAACGACACCCTGGGCGCGCTGGTGGCCAACCTGATCGAAGCGGACGCCCTGGTCATCCTCACCGACCAGCAGGGCCTGTACAGCGCCGACCCGCGCAAGGACCCGCAAGCGGTGCTGATCGCCCATGGCGAGGCAGGCGACCCGGCGCTCGAAGCGATGGCCGGCGGCGCCGGCAGCAGCATCGGGCGCGGCGGCATGCTGACCAAGATCCTGGCCGCCAGGCGCGCCGCCGGTTCGGGCGCGCACACCATCATCGCCTGGGGCCGCGACAGCGACGTGCTCACGCGCCTGGCCGCCGGCGAAGCGATCGGCACCGAGCTGCGCGCCCAGACCGGGCGCCTGACCGCGCGCAAGCAGTGGATGTCGGACCATCTGCACACCGCCGGCAAGGTGGTGCTCGACGCCGGCGCGGTGCAAAAGCTCTCGAAAGAGGGCAAGTCGCTGCTGCCGATCGGCGTGATCGAAGTGCGCGGCGAGTTCGGACGCGGCGCCGTCATCACCTGCCTGTCCGAAGACGGCGCCGAGGTGGCGCGCGGGCTGTCGAACTACACCAGCGGCGAAGCGCGCCGCATCCTGCGCAAGCCCTCGTCCGAGATCGAAAAGCTGCTCGGTTTCCTCGAAGGCCCGGAGCTGATCCACCGTGACAACATGGTCCTGCTCTGATCCTGGCCACCTTCGACTGATTGCGCCGGAGTCGCCATGAAAGCGTTTTTCTTCAAGTTCCTGGGCTGGGTAGGGGTGCTGGTGTTCCTGCTTTTCGGGATCCTCTACTACGCCATTACCTACAGCGTCGTGCTGTTTTTCGTGACCGTGGCCGGCATGCTGGTGTGTGCGCCGCCATCGCGCCGCTGGATCATCGAACGCACCGGCTTGAACCTGTACGGGCGCGCCATGGGCATCGCGTTCGTCGTGCTGTTCATCGCACAAGCGTGGGTCGGCATTTCCGAAAATGTGGAAGTACTGCTGGCGCGCGACGCCCGGCAGGAGCGCGACAAGGTCCAGGCCCTGGCCAAGGCGCGTGCCGACGAACATGCGCGCTTTTTGGCCGCGAAACCGGCTATCCTGGCCGACATTGCGGCCAGGCGCGATCGAGGCGCGCTGACCGAGGCGCTGGCGCTGATCGACAAGCACGCCGCCCGCACCCCCGACCCGGACCTCGACAAACTGCGCGTATCGATTGACGTCGTCGACACCGAAGCGGGCCTCAAGGACGAAGAGGGAATACCGCTGCGCCAGCGCCTGGCCCTGTACAAGCGCCTGGCGACGCTCGATCCGTCGAGTGCGCGCTACGCCGCCAGGGTGGCCACGCTCGACGCCGAACTGAAGGAAACCGGTGCGCGCGAACAGGCCGAGACCGGGCGCGCCAGCGCCGCCAACGGTCGCGAGGCCATGCTGGCGCGCCAGTTCGACCAGCGCAGCGGCGCGCACCTGAAGCTGCAGGCGGAAATCAAGCGCGTCATGATCAACCCGGCCAGCTACGAGCACGTGGAAACCACCTTCCTCGATACCGGCAGGGGCATGAGCTTGCGATCGACGATCCGCAGCAAGAACGCGGCCGGCGAGATGGCCGAGAACATCATCGCCGCGACTGTGGACGACAGCGGTAACGTGCTGACCATCACGGATTAGGCATGGTTTGAAGTGCGCCTGCCGAAAACGGCGCGCTCCCGGTATCATGCCATTCTTGCCACCGATTTACCGAGCCCCATGATCAATTCACTCAAGCGTCTCTTCGCCCGCCCGCAAGCCGTGGTTCCGGCCGCGCCGACCGGCGCGACCACGTTGTACAACGTCTACTGCACGCGCCACACGATCGCGCAGCCGGCCTTCGCCCACCAACTGCAAGGACGGCGCGACCTGTCCGACGGCGAACTGCTGGTTCACCTGCACAGCTTCTGCGGCTATGTGTTCAGTCGCGGCACGGAAGCGATGACGCGCGATAAATACCACGTCATCCTGCACATGCAACGGGTCCAGCATCACCTGAGCATGGAGGTGGCCGATGACGCGCTGCCCGAACTGCACGCGTGGGCGCGCGATGCGAACGCGCTGCTGTTTACGCCCGACGGCCACGTGCGCGATCCGGATGGCCATGTGCTGATCAACGTCGCCGACGGCCTGGCCGCCAGCGACGCCAGCGTGCCGTATCCGGCCCAGGCATGGACGCGCAAGAGCGCCACCGAAGCGCTGCTGGCCGCGCGCGGCATCACGGTGCCCGACAGCCTGCCGCCGCTGGTGTGCGAAGAGGAACTGACCCTGCGCGACCGCGACGAGGTCATCGGCCGCGCGCGCGCCTTGTTGCTGGTCGCCCTGCGCGCCGAATCGGTCGCTGCCGGCGAGCCGATGCCGGTCGCCACCCTGCTCGATAAAATGCCGCTGGCGGACGACAGCCTGTCGGCGGCCGAACGCGCCTTCCTGGCGCTGGAGGCGCCGTCCGAGCAAGAATGCGCGCAGTTCCTGTGGCGTTACGAGAGCTTGTACGTGCTGCAGTGGGCGCTGGGCATGGTCGACCAGCTGCCGTATCCGGATGCGCCGTGCGACACTGCCGCCGCGGTGGCGCGCCAGATCGAGATGCGCGGGCCGCAACTGCGCGATGCGGGCCAGATTGTCGACGCGCTCGACCAGACCTACCGCCTGCACTGGAATATCCGCCAGATCCGCCTGAAAAAGACCGACGCCGAGTTCGGGGCGGACCCGGACGTGGTCATGGAACGCCACCACGCCCTCAACTGGCTGGTGCGCTTCCAGCACGCCGACTGGGACTTCGTCGATACACCGACCTGACCTGACGCTTAGCGCTTGATCAGTTCCGCCTCATACAGCGCCAGGTCGGCGGCCGAAAAACAGCAGAACACGACCTCGCGGATGCCTGGTGCGGCCAGCAGCGCCTCGCGCACGGTGGTCAGCGCCACGTTGGCGGCCAGTGCCGGCGGGTAGCCGTAGATGCCGGTGCGGATCGCCGGGAAGGCGATCGACGCCAGCTCGCGCGTGGCGGCGATGCCGATCGCGCGCCGGTAGCAGCTCGCCAGCAGCGCCGCTTCATCGTTGCCGCCTCCGCGCCAGACCGGGCCGACCGTGTGGATGATGCATTTGGCCGGCAGGCGATACGCCTTGGTGGCTTTGGCCTCGCCGGTTTTGCAGCCACCGAGCAGGCGGCATTCGTGCACCAGTTCCGGTCCGGCCGCGCGGTGGATCGCGCCATCGACCCCGCCGCCGCCCAGCAGGGACGAGTTGGCGGCGTTGACGATGGCATCGACCTGCAAGGTGGTGATGTCGGCGCGTACCGCGCGCAGCAGCGCGCCATTCTGATGAAGCACTTCACCTGTCATACGATTCTCCAAAAAAGCGAGCCCGATCACGAGCCTACTTCACCGCCGGCGCCGGCGTCTTTGCCTTGTACTCGCACAAGTCGGCGATCATGCAGTTCCAGCACAGGGGTTTCCTGGCGATGCAGGTGTAGCGCCCGTGCAAAATCAGCCAGTGGTGCGCATCCTGCAAAAACTCCTTGGGCACGAATTTGAGCAGCTTTTGCTCGACCACCACCACATCCTTGCCCGGCGCAATGCCGGTCCGGTTCGACACCCGGAAAATATGCGTGTCGACCGCAATCGTCGGGTCGCCAAAGGCTGTATTGAGCACCACGTTGGCGGTCTTGCGTCCCACTCCCGGCAGCGCTTCGAGCGCCTCGCGCGAATGCGGCACTTCGCCGCCGTGCAGGTCGATCAGCATCTGGCAGGTGGCCATGACGTTCCTGGCCTTGGTGTGATACAGGCCGATGGTCTGGATGTAGGATTTAAGTTCGTCGATCCCCAGCGCCAGGATGGCCGCCGGCGTATTGGCCACCGGGTACAACAGGCGCGTAGCCTTGTTCACGCCCACGTCGGTCGCCTGGGCTGACAGCAGCACCGCGATCAACAGTTCGAACGGTGTGGTGTAGTTCAGTTCCGTGGTCGGGTGCGGATTGGCCGCGCGCAGGCGGCTGAAAATTTCAAAACGTTTAGCTGGATTCATGTCATTTTTCTGCGGGCGGCGCGGCCTTCTGGCGTGCGCGCTCCATGGCGGCGGCGATGATGGCGCGCTTGCGCTCCTTCTCGGCGACTTCGTCGGGCGTGTTGGTCGGCTGCGCCGTCACTTCCTGCATCTTGGCGACGGCCTTGGCGGCCAGGCGCGCATCGTTTTCCTCGCGTTCGCGCTGCAGGCGCGCGCTGCGCAAGTCGTGCCGCTCGCGCGCCGCGTCGGCCTGCTCCTGCGACCACGCGGCCCAGCCGGTGCGCTCGCCCGTCACCGGCATCATGCTGATGCAGTCGACCGGGCAGGGCGCCACGCACAGGTCGCAGCCGGTGCACAGGCTCGGCAGGATCGTGTGCATCTGCTTGGCCGCACCCATGATCGCGTCCACCGGGCAGGCCTGGATGCACAGGGTGCAGCCGATGCACAGCGCTTCATCGATAAACGCCACCGGGCGCGGACGTTCCACGCCGTTGGCCGGATTGATCGGGATGACCTTGCGTCCCAACAGCGCGGCCAGGCGCGCCACGCCCTCGATGCCGCCCGGAGGGCACTGGTTGATGTCGGCCGTGCCGTCGGCGATCGCTTCGGCGTACGGGCGGCAGGCGGGGTAGCCGCATTTGGTGCACTGGGTCTGCGGCAGCAGGTCTTCGATGTGGTCGGCCAGGGTCTTGGTCACGGCGGCGGGCGGCAAGCGGGTGGGAAAGCGACATTATAGTCGCCGCCCGCCATCCTCAGCGCGCGCGGAGCCACGCGGCGCGCCGCCAGGGACGAAAAAAATGCCGCACACGGGACGTAACCCGCGTGCGGCATTTTTGGGAGGGAGCGGAAAATCAGCCGTGCTTCAGGATGAATTCGCCGATCTTCGGGCAAATCACCTCGCGCCAGCGACGGCCCGAGAAGATGCCGTAGTGGCCGCATTTCGGCGCCACGAAGTCCTGCTGCATGTCGGCCGGGATGCCGCTGCACAGATCATGCGCGGCCTGGGTCTGACCGGCGCCGGAGATGTCGTCCAACTCGCCTTCGACCGTAAACAGCGCCACCGTGGTGATGTCCTGCGGACGCACCAGGTTGCCGCCGACGGTCCACGTGCCTTTTGGCAGGCGGTGTTCCTGGAACACCGTCTTGATGGTGTCGAGGTAGTACTCGGCCGGCATGTCGAGCACCGCGTTGTACTCGTTGTAGAACTGGCGATGGCCTTCGGCCGGTTCGTCGTCGCCCGCCACCAGGTGGTTGTAGAACTCGCGGTGGCTCTGCGCATGGCGGCCGGGGTTCATGGCGATGAAGCCGGCGTGCTGCAGGAAGCCCGGATATACCTTGCGCCCGAAGCCCGGATAGTTGGCCGGCACCGCGTAGATCACGGTGTTTTCGAACCACGAGAACGGCTTTTCGATGGCCAGGTCGTTGACCGCGGTCGGCGACTTGCTCGGGTCGATCGGGCCGCCCATCATGGTCATGGTTTTCGGCAGCAGCGGATCCTTGGCCGTGGCCATCAGCGAGATCGCCGCCAGCACCGGCACGGTCGGCTGGCACACCGAAATGACATGCAGATCGGGTGCCAGCAGGCGGATGAAATCCTGCACGTAGTAGATATAGTCGTCCAGGTGGAACGCGCCTTCGGTCAGCGGCACCATGCGCGCATCGGTCCAGTCGGTGATGTACACGTCGTGGCCGGTCAGCAGCCCGCGCACGGTATCGCGCAGCAGGGTCGAATGGTGGCCCGACAGCGGCGCGACCAGCAGCACTTTCGGCTGGGCCAGCTTTTCAATCGCCTTGTCGTTCAAGTCTTTTTTGAAGTGCAGCAGGCGGCAGAACGGGCGGGTCTGGACGACCTGCTCCACGATGCCGACCGTTTCGCCGTCGATGACGGTTGATGTGATGTCGAAAGCCGGTTTTTCGTAATCCTTGCCGAGTCGGTACATCAGCTCGTAGCCAGCGGCGATACGCTGCGCGAACGGCGTGTGCGCGAACGGGGACACCGGATTCGAAAAGAGTTTGGATGAGGCGTCGGCCCACTGCATCAGTGGTGTCAGGAATGAGCGTTGCATCTCGTGCAATTGGTAAAGCATACATATTCCTTCGTTGTAATCGTTGCCTTGCAATCGTTTGCGTAAGGTGTGCTGATTAATTATAGGCCATTTGAAAGGCCGGTCTGCAATTTGCAATTCTTGTTGGAAATTACGCGGCTGTCAGTTTCAGGCAAGCCAAGCGTGTTCGATACACCGTTTTATCACACAACGGCGCGTTTCGTTTATGAGCTACCTAACGCAGCATGAAAAATGCCCCGGCTGAGCGGGGCATTGTTGTGGCGGTAAGACTTAAGCGCCGTCGTTCCCGCGCAGGCGGGAACCCAAGTTGGCAGTGCAGCCTTGGGCTTTGGCACGAACTTGGGTTCCCGCCTTCGCGGGAACGACAAGGGTAGCGCTTAGTCGAACGTCGGCGTCTCGACACCCAAAATCTTGTGCAGTTTCGGCGAGGTCGTCGTGTACTGCATGTGGATTTTTTTGTCCGGGAAGATGTACGGCGCAGCGCCGAAGGCAGCCAGCGCCGCTTCGTGGAAGCCCGACAAGATCAGCTTCTTCTTGCCCGGATAGGTGTTGATGTCGCCCACCGCGAAAATGCCCGGCACATTGGTTTCGAACTTCTCGGTGTTCTGCACCTTGAGCTGGCGGCGCTCGATGTCCAGGCCCCATTCGGCGATCGGGCCGAGTTTCGGCGACAGGCCGAAGAACACCAGCAGCATGTCGAGCGGTACGCGGCGGGTCACGCCGTCGGCGCCGGTCACTTTGACTTCGCTCAGCTTGCCGTCCTTTTCATCGAAACCGGTCACCTGGCCGATGATCAACTGCATTTCGTACGCTTCGCACAGCGCCTTCATCTTCGCCACCGACGCCGGCGCGGCGCGGAAGTCTTCGCGGCGGTGCAGCAGCACGACCGATTCGGCCTTGCCCACGAAATTGAGGGCCCAGTCCAGCGCCGAGTCGCCGCCGCCGCAGATGATCAGGTTCTTGCCTTCGAACTGGCTTGGATCCTTGACCCGGTAGTGCACCTGGGTGCCGTCGAACGCTTCGATGCCGTCGACCTTGATCGTGCGCGCCTGGAACGAACCGACGCCGGCCGCGATGAAGATGGTCTTGGTGATGAACTGGGTGCCGGTCGAGGTTTCAACGTTGAAGCGGCCGTCTTCACGGCGCTGCACCACGGTCACTTCCTGGTTCAGGTGGAAGGTTGGCTCGAACGGCTCGATCTGCTTGAGCAGGTTGTCGGTCAGTTCCTGGCCGGTGCACACTGGCACGGCGGGAATATCGTAGATCGGCTTGTCGGGATACAGTTCCACGCACTGCCCGCCCACGGCCGGCAGCGAATCGATCACATGGGCCTTAATTTCCAGCAAGCCGAGCTCGAACACCTGGAACAATCCGACCGGGCCTGCGCCGATGATCACGGCATCGGACTCGATGGCGCCGGCAAAGGAACTATTGGCAGCGACGCTGCCTGCTTCGTGGTTGGCGATGATAGTCATGCGCTTACTTCCTGTTGATTTTGGGGTGGGGTTGCAGCTTGCAGCGCTGCATCGGGCGTTGCTGCGAATGGCCGACAGTGTGCCACGATGGAGACGATCTTGCTGGCGCGAACCCTGGCGCCGGGCCGCGAGGGCGGTCCGGCGGGGCTGCTGGCTGGCTTAACGGATCAGCTGATCGATCTTGTTCTGGACGTCTTTCCACTGTTCCGCGTCGGGCAGGGCCGGCTTGGTCTTGGTGATGGACGGCCAGGCGCGCGCCAGTTCAACGTTGATCTTGATGAACTGCTGCTGGTCGGCCGGCACATCTTCTTCCGCAAAGATGGCGTTGACGGGACATTCGGCCACGCACACAGCGCAATCGATGCACTCGTCCGGATCGATCGTCAGAAAATTCGGGCCTTCCCGGAAACAATCTACCGGGCATACATCGACGCAATCGGTGTAACGACAGCTGATGCACGATTCGGTGACAACGTGGGTCATAACAGTCCTATCAGTGAAAAGGGTGCTGCGGGCCGGTGGCAGGGCTAACGCCAACCATAGCAAAGCACTGTATTTTAAGGCAATTCGCTTGTTCCCACAATTGAGGCTTATACACAATCCACATAAGCAAATGCGCTCTTGCTTGCTCAAAAACCAAGACTTGTTTTCCTGCCAATTCAAGCGAACTGAACAGAAATGGTCGCCCTGATAACGCTGCGCGGGTTTGACGCAGCGCAAGCGAGCCGCCAAATCGGGCTACAGCAGGAACATGATCATCGCCACGATGGTTGGCGGCAGCGCGCCCGCCAGCAGCCCGGCCACGCCAATCGATTCGTCCTCGAAGCCATCGCGCACCAGCGCCGCGCCGGCCGGATTGGGGGCGTTGGCGATGATGGTCAGCCCGCCGCCGGCCACCGCCCCGGCCACCAGCATGTACTTGGCCTGGTCGGACAAGCCGCCGATCAGCGAGCCGAGGTAGGTGAGGGCGGCGTTGTCGGTGATCGCGGTCAGCGCGGTGGCGCCGAAAAACAGGGCGGTCGGCCCCATGCTTGACACGATCGGTTGCAGCCACCACTGCTGCATGCCGCCCAGCACCACCAGCCCGGCCAGGAAGAAGCCGACCAGCAAGCCTTCCTTCAGGATCAGGGGATTCTGGTATTTTTCATAGGCATGGGTGAAGCCGATGAAGAACATGAACAGGCCCATGAAGATGACCGGATGGTGCGCAAAGCCGACCACGGCCGCCAGGAAGGCCAGGTGGATCGCGCTCACCAGCAGCGGCACCTTGACTTCATCCGGCGCCGGCGCGGGCGCCTCGACGATGTGGCGGCGCAGCATGACGGTCACCACGGTCGCGTTGATCAGCACGGCGATGGCGGCGCGCCAGCCGAAGGTCGAGGCCATGAAGGCGCTGTCCCAGTGCCAGGTGGAGGCCACCATCAGCACCGGCGGCGCGGCGAAGGAGGTGAGCGTGCCGCCGATCGACACATTGACGAACAGCACGCCCAGGGCGGCGTACTTGAGCCACTCGGGCATGTCCTTGCGAAAAATCTGGGGCGCGAGCATCAGCGCGGCCAGGGTCATGGCGGCCGGTTCCGTGATGAGCGAGCCGAGCAGGGGCACCAGGGACAGGCACAGCCACACATTGACCATCGGGGTGCGCAGCGGCGCCAGGCGCGCCAGGGTGGCGATGACGGCGCGGATCGCTTCGAGCACCGGCCTGGACGCCGCCACCACCATGATCACGAACACGAACAGCGGTTCGGTGTAGGTGCGCGATTCGGCATAGGCGATCGCTTCCTTGCCGCCGACCATGAAGGCCATGGCCAGGATCAGCACCAGCGCCCACAGGCCGAACACGACCTCGACTTCGCCGAAGAAATGGAACAGCCCGGCGTGGCGCGGATAGCGGTCGGCCAAACGCTCGAAACTCTTGGCGGCAAAGGTGTGCGCCAGGGCGAGCCCGAACAGGACCGCGGCGATGAGTTGCATGTCGCTCATGTCATTCCGATAAAAAGTAGCCGAGAAGCATTATAGGACGGGAAGCGGCAGCGGGCGGAGCCGAACTAGGCGGGGCGAGCTCAACAAGGTATCATGTGCGCGAAAAACACAACAAGGAAAGTCATGGCTGACATCAGCATCGTTCAGGAGCATAGCCTGACACCGATCAAGGCGCGCGAAGCGGCCCAGAAAGTGGCCGACAAGATTGCCGCCGAATATGGCCTGACCTGTGCGTGGCAGGGCGACGTGCTCCATTTCGAGCGCAGCGGCGTGCACGGATCGCTGGCGCTGGAAGCGCAGCGGGTGGCGATGCATATCCGCCTGGGATTCCTGATGAGTGCGTTCGCGTCGACAATCGAGGCGAAAGTGACGGAAAAGATGAAAGCGGTCTTCGGCGCAGCCTGACGCGGCCGCGCCGGGGTGGCCGGTCAGAGGTTGAGAGTTTTTCGGGCGTGCCCGAGCAGCGCGCCAGAGAGTGGCCGAGCTAGGCGCAAAGCACAGCCATAGCTCGGGCTATGGCGAGCATTTGCAACGACGAGCGGGCGCTTTCTGGCGTGATGAGCGGGCATGATCGAAAGACTCTCAGCCTCTTAGCCCTTCAATTCGTCGATCAGGTCGACGTACTGCTGCATGGCCTCGTCCTTGGACGTGCCCTTGACGGCATCCCACGCATCGTACTTGGCACGGGCGACGAAATCGGTCATGCCGGGACGGTTGCCGTCGGTGTCGCCGGCCGATGCTTGTTTGTAGAGCGCGTAAATCTTCAATAAGGTTTGATTATCCGGACGCTCGGGCAGATTTTTGGAATCGGCCAAGGCCTGGTCAAACTGTTCCTGCAAACTCATCGTATCTCCTGGGGTGGCTGAAATATAGGATGAGAATCTTAGCGCAGCTTGCACGCCAAACCCTGGAAAAGCGCAAGAGATTAGAGGACATGCTCAGCTTCGCCAGCCGAGGCTTAGCGGGCCGCTTCGCCGAACAAGCGGGTCAGCAACAGGCCGAACTTCTCCTTTTGTTCCGGCGCGGTCGGCTTGATCACCCCCTGTTCTTGCAATACGGCGATCAGCTTCACCGGGCCGTCGCGATTGTTGCCCACAATCTCGACATGACCCGCCTTCACCTCCACGATCTTGACCCGCGGATCGTTGTCAATCGCCGGGTTGCGTTGTTCCGCCAGGGAAAAAATCGCATCCGACTCCACGCAAGCGCCCTGGCTCATGCGCCGGCAGCTGCCGCCTTCATCGGTCACGATCTTGAGAAAATCCGTCACGCGCGGATCGAGCGGGGGTGGATCGACGATGAACGGCGAGGTGTAGGTAATTTCCGACCATTTATCGCCCGTGACGATCTGGCAGATCGGCCCGACCAGTCCGAGCGAGAGGGTCTTCCACAGGCGGCTGCCGCAATGGCGCGCCGCCGCAATGCCGCCGAACGGTCCCGATACGGTCACCAGGCGCAGCGACCCATCCTTGCCCTCGATGGCATCGGCTTGGCCGATGGACATCGCCTTGCGCGCGATCAGGGCGCCCTGACTGTGGCCCAGGACGGTAATGGGCTGCTTGTCCAAACCCCGGGCCAGCCCGGTGAGTGCGGTGTCGAGCTGGGCGGCACTGCGAAGCAGGCTGTCGCGGTCGTTGTAATTGAAACACACGGTCTGCTGGCCGTGAAAAGCCAGTACCTGGGCCATTCCACGGTAGCGCCCGGCCGAGCTGAAACAGCCATGGACCAGCACCGTGACCGGCTGCTGGGCGTTCAATCTCAGGGTCTGGTCGCCACTGTCGGTGCAGTGACTCAGGTTCGGCACGGTCATGCTGACGTTGACCGGCGGCAGGCGCGACCCATCGATGAGCAGCAGTGCCGGCTCGTCCGGTGCCGGGGTGGCGCAGGCGCTCATCAGTCCCAGGGCGGCCACGCGCATGACCGCTGCAAGCATTTTCATCATTGATGACTCCAGGGTAGGCAGGGGCTACGAGTCTACTTGGTCGCGTCTACAGCCGGGTTGAAAATGTGTCGACTGACCGCATTGCGCAGGCTTGCGCAACAAAAAGGGGATGCTGCGGGCCAGTTATCCAGGGAAATGGAATTTCCCCAAGGAAAATTTCACTGTTTGGGTGTATGATTTCGTATTGACATACCGTTGTCCTGATCCGTGGTGCCTATGATGCGAGCGGGCGTACATGTTTTTTCGGCCTGGGCTTGTGGCTTGGCCATGCTGTTCTGTAGCGGCGCGACAGGCGCTACGCGCGCGCCCCCGCCGCTGGCCGATGCCAGCCGCGTCATCCGGCTCTCCTCGCTCGAATGGCCTCCCTACACTGGAGCGTCGCTGCCGCGGCAAGGCGTGACGACGGCGGTCATCGCCGCCGCGCTTGCCAGCATGGGTTATCGCCTGGAAGTTCACTACTTTCCATGGACCCGGGCGATCGCCCTGATCAAACACGATTCTCCCTTTGCCGGGTATTACCCCGAATACCTCTCGGCCGGGCTGGCACGTGACTTTCTCGTATCCAACCCGATCGGCAGCGGTCCGCTCGGCTTTGCCTACCGCGCGGACACACCGGTTCAATGGGAAACCGTGGCCGACCTGTCGAAGTACCGGATCGGCGTCGTCGAAGGTTATGTCAATACAAGCGAGTTCGATACGCGGGTGCGCCAAGGAAAGCAAATGATCGATACTGCGGTGAACGACAAGCAAAACCTGCGCAAGCTGGCCGCCAGGCGGGTGCCGCTGGTATTGATCGACCGGCGCGTGTACGAGCACCTGATCCTCAACGACGCCGACCTGCGCGCCGTGGCGCCGACGCTGCGTTTCCATCCCCGCCTGCTGGAAGAGAAGCGACTCTACATTTGCTTTCGCTCCAACGCCGAAGGCGAGCGCGTGCGCAAGATTGTCAACCAGGGCTTGAAACGGATTGATATCGAGGCAGTGGCGGCGGCAGCCTTGAGCGCCCGTGAGTAAGCTTGGTTGGCAGCCTGCCGGACCTGGATGTCGAGACGAAAAAATCGCGCGACGCGCGCGCGGACTTCTAGCCTGAATGTTTCATAAACTGCCACCGCAGTGCCGGTTCGGCGATACATGAGCTCCCCAGTGACGATCACGATGTCGCGGGCAATAGCCCCCTACCCGATTGAACGGGACATCGAATGGAGCGGTATGCGGTTGAAGGTTGGCGGGTTGGTGGTCAGTTCTCGGCAGACCGGACGTGGCTTACTCAGGACGAGTTGATGGACCTGGCCGGTGTCGACAG
>NZ_VUYU01000023.1 GCF_011682065.1 Massilia rubra
GCTCCTCGACCTGGCTACGCTTGACGCCCTTGGCGAAGTCATAGTTGAACTCCTCCAGCGTCTTGACCACCGGGAACCCTGCCAGGCGCGTCATCGTGCTTTGCTTCCTCACATTGCGCCCGGCGGCTTCTTCCCTCAGCAGCCCCTCCAGGAAGTCGCTGTAGGCCATCTCCTGCCTGGCCGCCTTCTGGGTAGCGGCGCCGTAGCCCTGGGCCACGAACGGCAGGTTCAGGCTCTCGCATAACGCCGCGATACGCTCATGCTGCAGGTTCATGCCGCCACTCCTTCGCCTGTTCGTTCCATCATCAGCAGTGCGTCGTACACGTGCAGCGGATGCTGCGCCGGCGACGGCTGTGCGATCCGGCTGATCACCGCCGCCGGCCGTGGTGGTGCCGGCGCCACCGTTGCCGGCAGCGGACGGGCAGCGGCGATGTCTCCCCGCCACAGTGCCGGCAGCGCTTGCAGATGTTGCGCCTCGCGCTTGAGCGCGCTGGCCGGTGGCTCTTTCGTCGTGCCATGGACGCGAGCATTGGCGACCTCGGCCAGCCAGTGCGCTACCTCCACGTTGGCCGTGACCACGTCGAGCTTCTGGCCGCTTTGCGCCAGGAGGCTCGCCAGCGGCACGTAGAACGAACGCCGCAGGTAGCCGTTGAAGCGTTCGACCTTGCCCTTGGTCTTGGCCCGGTATGGCTGGCACAGCTTGATGACGAAGCCGCTATGCCTGGCGTAGTCCAGGAAGCCAGCGTGGAAACGGTGTTCGCCGTCGCCGTACGCATCGCGCTCAAGTACGACCGTCTTCATGTTGTCGTACAGGACCCGGCGCGTCACGCCCCCGAACGCGGCAAAGGCACGCTCGTGGCAACCGATCAGGGTTTCCACCTTCATGTTGCTGACGAACTCCACATAGCTGGCCCGACTAAAGCCCAGGGTGGCGCAGAAAGCGTGCAGTGGAGTGCTGCCCTTGCGGAACTCGACCCAGTCGACCTGCATCTGCTCGCCCATCACCGTCTCGAAACGCACCACCGGATCCGCAGGCGGTGCCGGACGCAGCGTCCGCAGGAACGCGCGCAGCTGGCTCATCCCGCCCTGGTAACCGCGTGCCGCGATCTCGCGGTACAACACGGTCCCTGGAATCGTATCCGGGTGTGCCGCCGTCTGGCGCTCCCTCAGATACTGCTCGAACTGTTCCAGCTTCGTCTGGCGTTTCACCTTGCGCTCGTACTTGGGCACCGCCTCCAGGGCCAGGTGCCGACGCACCGTGTTCACCGCGCAGCCTACCTCGGCGGCGATCTGCCGCAGGCTTAACCCATGCTTCTTCAGTAGTTGAACTTCCACGTACACCTCTTTGGGTTTCAAGGCCGCTCCGCAAAGCGGCCATCTTCTCAAATCGGTGTATCAGTTTTCAATCGCTGCGTGTATCAGTTTACAACCGCTGCTGACATGAGTGAATTCTCCTTCGCGGATTCCCGCGAGCTGGCGCAACTCCAAGTTGCAGACATCATTGCGGGAGCCGCCGCAGATGCTTTACTCTCATGGTCGGGACGACGGCCGATGACCGCCTATCACGAAGAGCTAAAGGGTACCAATCTGGAAGCAATGTTTGTTGGTGGTATGTTGCCGTCTGTCGCCATGCCCGACGTGCAGGCGCCAAAACCGGGAGAAGTGAGTTTGGTAGATGGGTCAGCGGCATTCCTACGAGAAACCGGGTACATTAGCTAGCTGCGTGCCTGTTGTGGGAGCGTGTAAAGGCATCAGAACTCCGATTTACGTTCGGAGAGTTCGCCTGTGGTAGTGGCTATATCAGAAAAAATGCTCTTTGCTCAATTACTAGAACGCGTGTCGGGTAGAATAGATAACCAGCCTATTTATGCAATCATATGAAACTTTTTCCAGAGCTTGCTGACGACCCGTTTTTTCGCTTTTCTGAAGACTCCAAATGGAATGCTTGTATTGGACCGCAGGGCAATGAAGAAAATTACGTTGATGGGTACATTGAGGCTGCTACGAAGCTTGCCAATTTGGTGATCGAGGGTGAGCTCTATATCTCCCGCGACACTCTCGTTCTGCCGATTCTCTACAACGCTCGACATGCAATTGAACTGTCTCTGAAATTCACTATTCGCGAGCTGCACACGGCAGGTGTGCTTCGTGATCCAGCTAAAGGAAACCATGACATTGCGACGCATCTATTAAAATTGACGGATGCGCGTGTCGGAGATTTTCAGTTGCGTGGATACTTTAACCGGCTAGGGCCTTTCGTACGTAGTTTGGCAGCGATTGATATTGACGGGCAACAGTTGCGTTACGCTTACGACCAAGAAGGGACTGCGAGTCTGGGCAATCGCCCCCTAGCCAATCTCAAAATCATACGGGACTCGTTGGCTGATCTCGGTATAATTCTTGAGCAGATGAAGGCGCGGGTTCGGCACTTCTGCGAAGAAAATAGTACCGGCACTCTGACATCAATATGTTCTCGTAGTGATTTAGGGGAGATCGCTCAAGAACTGCATGCACTGCAAGATCGTCGTGGCCCGTCATACATGGCGGTAAGAAAAAGACTAAAAGCGCGTTTTGGACTTGGCAACAAAACCCTCGATGACGCAATTGCTACTATCGAAACCAACCGCGAGCTCGGAGTTCTTCTTGATCGGACATGTACGCTCAAGTATTTATCGGATGAAAATGCGAGGCTATTTGTCGCAAAGTGGACCAGCTTACACCCTCCGCGCGAGGAAGGACAGCGGGGCGCTAGGATCGTGCGTAGTTCCGAAATTTTTGCGCTGATCAGAGAGGAGCCGTCGAGCGCGCCGCTCGCGTTTCAGTTAATCGAAGTGATAGATGTCGATGAACTGGCAGACATAGCCACAATATTTTATCTCGCTCGCGATGGTATTTTTCCAGAGTTCTACGAAGAGATGCTTGAACATACAAAAAAAGAGTACATCGATTGGGATGATCATCAAGATAAAGTTCAGCATTTACTCAAGAAGACAAATTTTCTGAAGTGTTTCGTCAAGGGCTTGCAGAAACTCGGCCATCCTAAGCTTGCTGAGGAGTTGATGCAAACCAGACCGGACCTAGCTTGAACACTGACTACCAATTCGACGCTGTGGAATCCGCATCGAACCCAATCGGTACGTTTTCCGGTTCTACACCGCCGGTTTACAATATGCGCGTGATATAGAAAGTCAACGCATTAAGTGCTGTAGCAGAGCGCAACAAGCCGGGATGAATGCCGTCGATGACGTCGCGCATGATCAGGGGCTGCATCGCCATGCCCAACATCGTGAACGCCAGGCGTGATACGTCCTAGTGCGCATCGCTGGCACCGAGATGGCTGCACAGCACGCTTGCCAGCGCTTGGTGGCTGGCGCGGATCACCGGGGCGATCTTGTCACGGCACATGGGCGTTGGCGCGATCAGTTCGTGCAGGCACAGGCGCACGGCAAAGCCGGCCGTGCGCCCCTTGCGCAAGGGGGCGAGGAGGGAGGGAAACAGGTCGTGCAGCAGGGTGTCGATGGGCTGGTCGGGCGTGCTCAATGCCGCCACGTCCAGCTTTGAGGCAAACACCAACTGGTCGAGCGCGGCGTAGTACAGCCCTTCCTTGCTGTGGAAGTAGTAGTTGATCGCGGCGATGTTCACGCGCGCCGCCTGCGCGATGGCGCGGGTGGAGGTGTTGGCGTAGCCGCGCTGGCCTAACAGCTTGAGCGCGACCAGCAGCAGGCGCTTGCGCGTATGCGAACCGGTGGCGTGCCGGCGGCGTCGCGGGCGTCGGCCCGCCCGCCGCATGCGCGCTCTGGCGCCCGCGGCGTCAACGCCTTCCCTGATCCCCATCGGCCATGCCCAGGGCGCGCAGCGAAAACGCGGTCACATGGCGCGCAATGGCGCGGATGCCGGCTTCGTCGTACACCATGTCGGGCGCCAGCAGCTCATTGACCGGCCGCGAGTGGTCGTAATACAGTAACTGGCCCAGGATGCTGAACAGGTTGTTGCGAATCTCGATGTCGCTCGTGCCTGCCGGTGCGATCTCGCGCACCAGTTCGAGCATCACCACCTGGAGCGGCAGGATCAGGGTGTCGACGATGTGGCCCAGGGCGGCGGTCGGCTCCACCAGTTCCCAGCTGATCAGCCTGGAGATGAGCGAGTGGGGGCCGGCGGTCATCATGTCGACCATCAGGCGCTCGATCAGGTCGCCGAGGCGGCGGGCGGCCGGAACCGACTGGTCGCGCGCCGGCACGGTCAGCTCGTCCATCTCCTCGGCGCCACCCTCGCGGTCGATGACCGCCACGTACAGCCCATCCTTGCTTCCAAAGTAATAGTTGACCATCGCCAGGTTGACCCCGGCGCGTTCGCAGATCTTGCGCACCGACGTGCCCCGGAAGCCCTTTTCGGCAAAGCACTCGGTGGCCGCGCTGATGATGCGATTGCGCACGTCGTTGTCGTCAGCCTTCATCTTCAAGATACTCCTGTTTTATGCGAATTAAACATGTGTTTAATCTCTGATTTTTGAATTGTACATAGCAGGTCGAGGCTTGTCCATGCGTTTCCGCCAGGGTGCCGGCAATGCCGCATTATCAACTCGCAATTTCTGGTTGACAACTAAACATGTGTTTGATACAGTTGTATTAAACGCTTGTTTGAAACACTTGTTTGGCGCCATCGAAGGCAAGTCCAGGCTTGCCGCGACAGGCGCCCACCGTTCAACGAAGGAAGGTCACCATGCAATCGAACCACTTTATCCGCACCGCCAAGCCGGCCGCCGGCCTCGCTCTCGCCCTGGGCGTCGCCGTGCTGGTCGCCGCTTGCGGCAACAAAGCCCCAGCCGCGGCGCCACCGTCCGGTCCCGCCCAAGTCGTGGTGCACACCGTCGCGGCCCAGCCAATGACGGTCACCACCGAACTGGCCGGACGCACCTCGGCGTTCCAGGTGGCCGACGTGCGGCCCCAGGTCGGCGGCCTGATTTTGAAGCGCCTGTTCGTGGAAGGCTCCACCGTCAAGGCCGGCACGCCGCTGTACCAGATCGATCCGGCCAGCTTTGTCGCGGCCGTCAATTCGGCCAAGGCGACGCTGGCCAGCGCCAAAGCCCGCGCGCTGGCGGCCGAGCCGAAGGCGAAGCGCTACAAGGAATTGCTGGCCATCGAAGGCGTCAGCAAGCAAGATCTTGAAGATGCGCTGGCCGCCGCCGCCCAGGCGCGCGCCGAAGTCGACTCGGCCCAGGCCGCGCTCGACGTGGCGAACATCAATTTGAAGTACACCAATGTGTATGCGCCGATCAGCGGCCACATCAGCCGCTCGAACGTGACCGCCGGGGCCTTGGTGACCGCCGGCCAGGCCGATGCGCTGACCACCGTGCAGCAGCTCGACCCGATCTATGTGGACGTGACCCAGTCCAGCACCGAACTGCTGGCGCTGCGCCGCCGTTTCGAATCCGGCAAGCTGAAGCGGGCCGACGGCGGCCAGGCCTCGGTCAGCCTGTTGCTGGCCGACGGCAGCCAGTACGCGGCGCAGGGCAAGCTGCAATTTGCCGACGTCAGCGTCGATGCCGGCACCGGCAACGTGACCCTGCGCGCGCTGTTCCCGAATCCGAAAGGCGAACTGATGCCCGGCATGTATGTGCGCGCCGTGCTCGACAGCGGTCTGGACGACAAGGCCATCACCGTGCCGCAGGTCGGCGTGACGCGCAACCAGCGCGGCGAAGCGACCGCGCTGGTGTTAAACAAGGAAAACAAGGTCGAGCAGCGCGTGCTGAGCACCGGCGCGGCCGTGGGCGACAAATGGGTGGTCAACGCCGGCCTGGCGCCGGGCGATCGCGTGATCGTCGAAGGCTTGCAGCAAGTGCAGCCAGGTGCGCCCGCCGTGGCCGTGCCGGCCGCCGCACCCGCAGCGGCGGCGGCAGGCGCGTCCGCCGCTTCGCGCGCCACCCCGGCAGGAGCATAATCATGGCCCGTTTCTTTATCGACCGACCGATCTTCGCGTGGGTGATCGCGCTGGTGATCATGCTGGGCGGCGTGCTGGCCATCATGGGCTTGCCGATTTCGCAGTATCCGAGCATTGCGCCGCCGTCGATTTCGATCAGCGGCAATTATCCGGGCGCGTCCGCCAAGACGGTGGAAGACGCCGTAACCCAGATCATCGAGCAAAAGATGAAGGGCATCGACGGCTTGCAATACATGTCGTCGAGCAGCGATTCGAGCGGCTCCATCGGCATTACCCTGACCTTCAAGAACGGTACCGATCCGGACATCGCCCAGGTGCAGGTGCAGAACAAGCTGCAACTGGCCACGCCCTTGCTGCCGGCCGCCGTCACCCAGCAGGGCCTGGTGGTGAGCAAGGCCACCATGAATTTCCTGATGGTGCTCGGTTTTGTGTCGGAAAACGGCAAGATGGAAGAGGCCGACCTGGGCGACTATGTGGCGTCGAGCGTGGTCGACTCGCTCAGCCGCGTCGACGGTGTGGGCGAAGTGACCCAGTTCGGCTCGCAGTACGCGATGCGGATCTGGCTCGATCCCGCCAAGCTGCTCAGCTACCAGCTCATTCCTGACGACATCGCCAATGCCATCCGCGCCCAGAACGCGGAAGTGTCGGCCGGCGAACTGGGCGGTGCACCAGCGCGGCGCGGCCAGCAACTGAACGCGACCGTGACGGCGCAAAGCCGCCTGCAAACCAAGGAGCAGTTCGGTGCGATCCTGGTCAAGACCCGCGCCGACGGCGCCGTGGTCCGCCTGCGCGACGTGGCCAGCATGGAACTCGGTAGCGAGAGCTACAACATCGTGGCCCGTTTCAACGGCAAGTCGGCGGCCGGCGTGGCGATCAAGCTCGCCACCGGCGGCAATGCGCTCGATACCGCGACCAAGGTCAAGGCCAAGATCGCGGAGATGGAAAAGACTTTCCCGGCCGGGATGAAGGCCGTGGTGGCGTTCGATACCTCGCCGTTCGTCAAGCTGTCGATCGAGGAAGTGGTCAAGACCCTGGTCGAAGCGATCGTGCTGGTGTTCCTGGTGATGTACCTGTTCCTGCAAAATTTCCGCGCCACCCTGATTCCGACCATGGCCGTGCCGGTCGTGCTGCTCGGTACCTTCGGCGTGCTGAGCATGCTCGGCTACTCGATCAACACCCTCACCATGTTCGCCATGGTGCTGGCGATCGGCTTGCTGGTCGATGACGCCATCGTCGTGGTCGAGAACGTCGAGCGCATCATGAGTGAAGAAGGCTTGTCGCCGGTCGAAGCGACCAAGAAATCGATGACCCAGATTACCGGCGCACTGGTCGGTATCGCGCTGGTGCTGTCGGCCGTGTTCGTGCCGATGGCGTTTTTCAGCGGTTCGACCGGCGTGATCTATCGCCAGTTCTCGATCACGATCGTCTCGGCCATGGTGCTGTCGGTGCTGGTGGCCATGGTGTTCACCCCGGCGCTGTGCGCCACCTTGTTGCAGCCCGTCGAAAAAGGCCACAAGGCGGCCTCCACCGGCTTCTTCGGCTGGTTCAACCGCGGTTTCGACAAGGGCAGCCGCCGTTACCAGGGCTGGGTCGGTACCCTGATCGCGCGCACCGGCCGTACCCTGGTCGTGTACGCCATCCTGGCGCTGGTAATGGCCCTTGCCTTCCTGCGTCTGCCAACCTCGTTCCTGCCGGCGGAAGACCAGGGCATCCTGTACACCCTGGTGCAGTTGCCGGTCGGCGCCACCCAGGAGCGCACGCTCAAGGTGGTCGAGCAAGTCGAGCAGCATTACTTGAACGAGCAGAAAGACGCGGTGGAATCGGTGTTTTCGGTGGCTGGCTTCAGCTTCGCCGGTAACGGCCAGAACGCGGCCATGGCGTTCGTCAAGCTCAAGGATTTCGACGAGCGCGGCAAGGACAGCCTGCGCGCGCCCGCCGTGGTCGGCAAGGCCATGGGCCGCTTCTCGCAGATCAAGGATGCGATGGTGTTCGCCATCGCCCCGCCGGCGGTGATGGAACTGGGCAACGCGAATGGCTTCGACCTGATGCTCAAGGACGAAGGCGGCCTCGGCCACGACGCCCTGATGGGAGCGCGTAACCAGTTGCTTGGCATGGCTGCGCAAAGCAAGATCGTCACGCAGGTCCGTCCCAACGGCCTGGAAGATTCACCCCAGTACAAGCTGGAAGTCGACCAGGAAAAGGCCAGCGCGCTCGGTTTGTCGATCGCCGACATCAACAGCGTGCTGTCGACCTCCTGGGGTGGCGCCTACGTGAACGACTTCATCGACCGTGGCCGCGTCAAGAAGGTGTACATGCAGGGCGCCTCGGATGCGCGCATGGCGCCGGAAGACATTGGCAAGTGGTATGCCCGCAACGCCAAGGGCGAGATGGTGTCGTTCTCGACCTTTGCCAGCGGCAAATGGATCAGCGCATCGCCGCGCCTGGAACGCTACAACGGTACGCCGTCGCTCAACATCCAGGGCGAGGCGTCGCCCGGCTTCAGTTCGGGCGACGCCATGCTGGAAATGGAAGCCCTGGTCGCCAAGCTGCCGCCGGGCGTCGGCTACGAGTGGAACGGTGTCTCGATCGAGGAGCGCGCCGCCGGTTCGCAAACCACCATGCTGTACGCCATGTCGCTGCTGATCGTGTTCCTGTGCCTGGCCGCGCTGTATGAAAGCTGGTCGATTCCGTTCTCGGTGCTGCTGGTGGTGCCGCTGGGCGTGCTCGGTACCGTGCTCGGCACCATGGTGTTCGGCCTGTCGAACGATGTGTATTTCCAGGTGGCGCTGCTGACGGTGGTGGGCCTGGCTGCCAAGAACGCGATTTTGATTGTCGAGTTTGCCAAGGAACTGGAAGACGGCGGCATGGACGTGAAGAAAGCGACCCTGGAAGCGGTGCACCTGCGCCTGCGTCCGATCCTGATGACCTCGATTGCCTTCGGCCTCGGCGTGTTGCCGCTGGCGATCAGCAGCGGGGCCGGCTCGGCCAGCCAGAACGCCATCGGTATCGGCGTGCTGGGCGGGATGCTGAGCGCGACCTTCCTGGGCATTTTCTTCGTGCCGGTGTTCTTCGTGGTGGTCCGCGCATTCGTGGTCCGCAAAAACAAGGGGGCGGGCGCGCCTGCCATCGCTACCGTGGAAGGCCATTGAGATGAACAAGCACATGATGAACGTGATGGGTTCGGCCCTGAAACTGACCTTACTCGCAGCCGTGATCAGCGGCTGCACAATGATGCCCAAGTACCAGCAGCCGGTCAGCCCGGTCGCTGCGGCTTGGCCTACCGGCACGGCTTACCCGGCGCAGGACGCCCAGGGCAGGCCAGCGGCTGACGTCGCCTGGCGCGATTACTTCGCCGACGAGCGCCTGAAGCAACTGATCGCCCTGGCGCTGGACAACAACCGCGATCTGCGCGTCGCGGCGCTCAATATCGACAAGGCGCGCGCCCAGTACCGCATCGAACGCGCGGCGCTGCTGCCGTCGGTGGCGGCGGGCGCCAGCCAGAACGCCCAGCGCACCGCCGACAATCTGAGCGTGGGCGGGCAGGGCGGCGTGAGCCGGCAATATGGCGTGAACCTCGGCGTGGCGGCGTGGGAAGTCGACCTGTTCGGCCGCGTGCGCAGCCTGTCGGAAGTGGCGCTGCAAACCTATTTGGGCATCGAGGAAACGCGCGCCAGCGTGCAGATCTCGCTGGTGGCCGAAGTGGCCAACGCTTACCTGACCCTGATGGCCGACCAGGAACGGCTGGCCCTGGCGCGCCAGACCCTGTCCAGCCAGCAGCGTTCGCTCGAACTGAGCGAAAGCCGGGTCAAGGCCGGCGCCGCTGCCGGGCTGGACCTGTACCAGGCGCGCACCACCGTGGAAACGGCGCGCGCCGACGCCGCCGCCTACACGGCCCAGGTGGCGCAAGACCAGAACGCGCTGACCCTGCTGGCCGGGGCCGCCGTCCCGATCGACTTGCTGCCGCCGGCCGGCCTGGCGGGCGTGACCGCGCTACTTGATGTCGGGGCCGGCTTGCCGTCGGACTTGCTGTACCGCCGGCCGGACGTGCTTGCCGCCGAACGCACCCTGCAAGCGAGCAACGCCAATATCGGCGCGGCGCGCGCGGCGTTTTTCCCGCGCATCACCCTGACCGGGCAGGCCGGCACGGCCAGTTCCAGCCTGTCGGGCCTGTTCGACAGCGGCTCGGGCGCCTGGAGTTTTGCGCCCTCGATCAGCCTGCCGATCTTCAATGGCGGCGCCAACCGCGCCAACCTGGAAGTGGCCAAGGTCAGCCGCGACATCGGCGTGGCGCAGTACGAGAAAACCATCCAGGTGGCGTTTCGCGAAGTGGCCGACGCCCTGGCCCAGCGCGGCACGGTGGACGAGCGCCTGGCCGCCCAGCAGCAACTGGTGGCGGCGTCCGACAAGAGCTACCGCATCTACGAGGCGCGCTACAAGAATGGCGCCGATACGTTCCAGAATGCACTGATCGCCCAGCGCGCGCTGTACGCGGCGCAGCAGGGCCTCATTTCGGTGCGGCTGGCCGAGCAGACCAGCCGGGTGACCTTGTACAAGGTGCTTGGCGGCGGCTGGCGCGCGGGCGATGGCGCGCCAGTGCCGACGCAGGGATGATGCGGTTTTAAGAAACCGCTTTGACCCTCGACAATCCCGCTCCGGCGCATGACCGGCAGCGGGATTTTTTTGTCGCCTGCAAACGCACATGGCACATTGCCGCGCAGGTAGCCACAAGCAGTTTCTTTCAAGTAAATACTACGTTAGACTGGCGCATTCTCCGGTTGCCGGACCGGCCGGCCCATTCAACAACACTGGTATGACATGAACGTAACGTATCCGCGGTTTGCCGTCGTCGGGCTCAATATGCTGGCGGTGGCCATGACGGTGCCGGCTGGCGGCATACAACCGTTGTCCGATGCGTGGGAGTTACTTTACGTACTCTCCTTCTTCGCACCGTCCATTGCCGTGCTGGTGTTTTACGCGTCCGACAGGATGCACCTGGCGCTGACACTGCTGTCGATCCTGGCCTGCATCATCATGCCGGGCGGTGCGCGCGACAACTCGGCAATGGGTCGGGGTATTTTTCATCTATTTGTCGTGTATCCCGCTTGTTTGATGTGCGGGCTTATCCTGCTCGATAAGGCGTGGCGCAGGATTACCTCCAGGCCGGATGCCGATCAATGGCGTTTGTAGTGCCGCCAAGGCTGTCACCGGCTGCTGGAACACCGTGATCCTCGTCAGGACAAGCGCATGCGCGCTGCATGTCGGGCTCAATGCGCATAGCGCGCGCACGCTGCTCGGGCATGTGGCCCACCTGCGCCAGCATGGACGCAGCGACTTTACCGCGCGCGATGGCGGCAGCGGCGAGGCCATCGCCATCTCGCTCGCCAGAAGCGATACCGACCGGCTGGCGCTGCGCAAGAACGCGCTCGACTTGCTTCTCGACGACGAGAGCATCGACCTGGCCGCATTCAAGCTGGCCGAGTTCATCGCGCAGGGTTTTTGTTCGACGCCCGAATTCATCGAATGCGAGCCGCACAAGCCGGGCCGCAAGGGCCGCGCCATCGGCATTTACTTCGTCCCCGCCCCCACGCAGAACTGATTGCGTCCGGCCGCCTTGGCCTGATACAGGGCCGCGTCGGCCTGGGTCGACAAGGCGCGCGCATCCGACGCTGCGCTGTTGGTCCAGGCGATGCCGATGCTGGTCGAGACCTGGCGCGCCATCTCCCCCACCGAAAACAGCGGCCGCATGGCCTCGACGATCTTGGCGCCGACGCTGGCGCACTCCTCGGGCGAGCGCACGCCTTCCAGGATGACGGTGAATTCGTCGCCCGCCAGGCGCGATACCGTGTCGGTCTTGCGCACCGCGCGCAGCAGGCGCTGGCCGAACTCGCGCAGCACCTCGTCGCCGCCGGCGTGGCCGAGCGTGTCGTTGATCTGCTTGAAGCGGTCGATATCGAGGAACATCAGGGCCATGCCGCTGCGGTTGCGCACGCTGCGGCCCAGGGCCGCTTCCAGTTCGGCTTCGTAGCTGCGCCGGTTCGGCAGGCCGGTCAGGGTGTCGGTGTGGGCCAGCGCCTTCAGGTTGGCCTCGTGCCGGCGCGCCGCCGTCACGTCGGTCGAGAGCAGGTAGGCGCCCAGCACCACGCCGTCGCGCAGGTGCGGAATGTACACCGAGTGCAGGATGCGGGTGTCCCCGCCGTGCGCGACTTCGAGTTCGAGTTGCACGGTATGCCCTTCCAGGCAGCGCCGCAGCTGTTGTTCGCGCTGGCCGCAGAAGTGCGCGGGGAAGACCTCGCTGACGCTCTTGCCGACCATCGCGGCCGGATCGACGCCGTACCACTGCTTGTACATGGCGTTGGCGAAGCGGTAGCGCAGGTCGGCGTCGAGATAGGAAATGAGGGCCGGCAGGTTGTCGGTGACGGTGCGCAGGCGCTCTTCGCTGTCGCGCTGGCGGATTTCGCTGCGCTTCCTGGCGGTGATATCGAAGGCCATCGCATAAAACCCGTTCACCGAGCCGGCCGCGTCGATGTCGGGAATGTACGAGGCGTGATAATGCGAGCTGCGCCCCTCGACCGTGAGTTCATCTTCGAACGAGACGCGCTTGCCCTGCAGCGCCAGCTTCATGAACTGCTCGACTTTCTCGAACTCCGGCGCGCTGTAGGCCTGGCGCACCGGCTGGCCGATCAATTGGGCTTTTTCGCGTCCGTAAAAGCGCAGCGCCAGGGTATTGAGGTAGGTGAAGTTGCCGGCCTTGTCGACCTGGCCGATCAGCGCCGGCAGGTTTTCGGTAATCGCCCGCAGGCGCTGCTCGTTGATCGTGAGCTTGCGTTGCGAGTCGTTCAGCTCCGTGATGTCCTTCATCGCCACCACCGCGCCCAAGGCTTCCCCGTTCGGGCCGCTCATGCGCCGTCCGCTGGCCAGCACGTAGCGCCGCGCGCGGTCCCTGGGTGCGATGACCATGGCGCAGTCCTTGATCGTCTCGCCTTGCAGGGCGCGCAGCAGGGGCACCTCGCGCTCTTCCAGCAGATGGGCGCCGTCGCCCGAGAACAGGCTGTAATGCGCGGCCCAGTCGCCGCTCGGCAGCGCCTGCGGCGGCAGGCCATGGAACTCGCGCGCGGCGCGGTTGAACAGGGTCAGTTCGCCGTCGGCCGAGCAGGCGACGACGCCGACATCGAGCGTCTCCAACACGGTGTCGAGTAATTGTTGCTTCTGCTGCAAGGCCAGCTTGGCGCGGATGCGCTCGGACACATCGTGCAAAAAAGCGCCGAAAAACAGTTCACCGCCGGCCTGGAAGGCGTTGATCGTCATCTCGACCGTGATGTCGCCGTGCTCGCGCGTGCGCGCTGGCATTTCGATGCGCGTGTTGATCACCTTACCCACCCCGTGGCGGGCGTAGCGTTGCATGCCTGCGCGGTGCGCCTCGCGGTAAGCTTCGGGGATGATCAGGGTCGCCAGATCCTGGCCCAGCGCTTGCTCGCGGCTCCAGCCGAAGGTGCGTTCGGCCGATGCGTTCCAGTCCACCACCACGCCGCTCGCATCGGTGCTGACAAACGCGCTGAACGAGGAACTGACGATGGTGCGGATGCGCTCCTCGCTGGTGCGCAGGGTTTCTTCGGCGGCCAGGCGCTGGCCGATTTCGCGCTTGAGCGTGTCGTTGGCCTCGCGCAGGGAGCGGGTGCGCTGTTCGATGCGCTGTTCCAGCTCGCCATTGAGCGCATGCACGGCCTGTTCGGCGCGCATCCGTGCGGCCACCAGCGCTCCCTTGTTCAGCTCATCCTCGACCAGGGCGGCGAAATCGCGCAGGACCTGGCGCGCCGCCTCGTCGAACGCGCGCGGCACGGTATCGATCACGCACAGGGTGCCGACCGCCTCGCCATCATGCGAGAACACCGGCTGGCCGGCGTAGAAGCGGATATCCGGGGCGCCGGTGACCAGCGGATTGGCGGCAAAGCGGGGATCTTGCAGCGCGTCTTCGACCACCAGCATGTCGCGCCGCGCCACCGTGTGAGTGCAAAACGAGATTGCGCGCGATGTTTCGCTCGCCGCCAGGCCAACCCGCGATTTGAACCACTGGCGCTGCGCATCGACCAGCGAGACCAGCACGATCGGCACCGCCAGCGTGGCGGCCGCCAGGCGGGTGAGGCGGTCGAAGCGTTCTTCCTGCGGCGTGTCGAGCACGCGCAGGGCGCACAGCGCGCGCACACGATTGGTATCGTCGAAATGAGGTGTTGCGATGGTCATGCGGCTTCCCGGTCGCCGACGCCGGGCGTCGGTATTTTGCAACAGTGCAAAGGACCGGCGGGAGCGTGGCCGGGGAAAATTCTGGTACGAAGTGGACGCAAAGGCGCGCTTGGGGCCTGTTCCTGCCGCAACATCGGCTGCGATGACTATACCAAAATTTCTATGCAGAATCTATTTTCTTCCAAAAGATATATTTTACTCAACCGTCGTATTGAGAATCATTTCCATTTGGAGTAAGATGCGGCCGTCTCCCCAGTCCCACGGGCGAGTTGAAAGCCAGTATGTTGCTTGCCCTAGCCTTGATCCTGACGCTGCTGTCCGCCGCGTGCTGCAATTTCAGCACGGCCAGGGCCGAGCCACGCCTGCCGGCCTTGGCTGGCTCGGTGCTGTGCGTGGCGCCGCTGGTGCTGGCCGTGCTGGCGCTGGCCGCCCGCATGAGCACGTTTACCTCCCTCCTGACCGTGCTGACGGTATGGATGATCGCCTTGCCGCTGGTCGGCGTGCTGCGCGCCCTGCGCAAAGCGCGTGCGGGGAGCGCGCATGGCTAAGGACAGCACGCGGCGCGACCGCACTTTGCTGCACAACGGCCTGCTGGCCCTGGTGCTCGGCTATCCGCTGGCGATCGCCGCCAGCGGCGCGCTGCACCAGTTGATGCGCTTTCTCGGCGCCGGCCCGGTGGTCGGGCAATTGACGATGTGGGTGGTGTATCCGCTCTGGATCGCGGTCATCGCGCTGGTGTTCCTGTTGCCCAGCAAGCGCGCCTGCTGGATCTGGCTGGCGCTGGCCAACGCGCTTGCCGCGATCGCCTGCTACCTCCTGATGCAAGCCGGCGGGAGCGCCGCATGAAGGCCGACATCGTGCGCACCTACAAAGTGGTGCATACCTGGGTCGGCATCCTCAGCGGCGTGATGCTGTTCATCGCGTTTTACGCTGGCGCTTTTACCATGTTCAAGCCCGAAATCGGGCGCTGGGCCGAAGCGCAGCCGAATGCGCAGCAGGGCGCCAGTTCGCCGCTCGACCCGCTGGCCAGCGCCTTTTTCGCCGCGCGCGACCCGGCCATCGGCAGCGCCGTGCTGGTGCTCGACGGTGAACGGCCCGGATACGGCCGCATGCGCTACTTTGATAAGCAGGGCGCGACCTGGCAGGTCACGCTGGACGCGGCCGGCCGCCTGCAAACAACGGCCGCGCAGACCGGCCCGGCCGGCCACTTTGTCGACGAGGTGCACCGCAACGGCGGCTTGCCGCTGGCCGGCGCCGTGGCCGAGCCGATCATCGGCTTTGTGGCGCTGCTGTATGCGCTGGCGCTCATTTCCGGCGTGGTGATCTTGCTGCCCTCGCTGATCAAGGACCTACTGGTGCTGCGCATCGGCGCCAACGTCAAGCGCTTCTGGCTCGACGCCCACAACCTGATCGGCATCACCAGCCTGCCGTTCCACCTGGCCATTGCCCTGACCACGGCCGGGTTCTGCCTGCACGACTGGGTCTACGACACGCAGGACGCCACCATCCACGCCATTGGCAAGCCGGCCGCGGCGGAACCGCGCGCCAAGGGCAAGGCCGGGCCGGATACCAGCGCGAACTGGGTTGCGCCGTCGCGCCTGCTGGCCAGCGCGCGCGCGCAGTCGGGCACCTTTACGCCCACCGAACTGACTTACCGTGGCCTGAACAGCCCCAAACCGCAAGTGAACATGGGCGGCGAAGACTGGAGCGGCCACATGCGCGCCCCGCGCGCCGGCTTCATGAACTTCAATCCCGTCAGCGGCCAGCTCAACAAAGGCATCAGCCTGCTGCCGCACCAGCAAAACAATTGGGAAGCGAGCCTGTCCGCCATTTTCGCGCTGCACTTCGGCAGCTTCGGCGGCGTGCCGGTGCGCCTGGCCTACGTGGTGATGGGTTTGCTGGGCGCGATCTTGTTCTACACCGGCAACCTGCTGTGGATCGAATCGCGCCTGCGCAAGAACCGCCAGCTGGCCGCGCCGCTGCCGCAGCCGCGCCATGTGCGGGCGGTGGCGGCCCTGACGGTCGGCCTGTGCCTGGGCGCCGTCATCGGCCTGCCCCTGGGCCTGGTGGCGCTGCGCTGGCAGGCGGCGCTGGGGCTGGCCATGCCGGGCATCGGCCTGGCCATCTTCAACGCCGCGCTCGCCATCGGGCTGCTGGCGGCGCTGGTGAAGGGCGCAGCCTGGGCCGGTTACCGGCTGACCGCCGCCGCCGCCCTGGCGACCCTGCTGGTGCCGGCCACCAGCGTGCTCGCCGGTGTATTCCCCGCCCTGCCGGTCGGCAAACCGTATGCGGGCGATTACCTGTGGATCGACGGCCTGTCGCTGCTCGGCGGCGCGCTGCTGCTGTGGATGGCGGCGCGGGTGCGCCGGCGCGCGCGCTCGGGCGAACAGCAAAGCGTCTGGCGCGAGTTGGGCGCGGCCATGCCGTCCCCGCCAACGAATTCGGATCAACAATCTTCTCATCAAATATCATCTAACCAAATGGAGCAAATGTAATGCGAGTCGTCCCTGTGTGTGCTTTCCGTACCATTCCCCTGGCCTGCATGACCATGATCGCCACCCTGGCCCTGCCGGCCATGGCCCAGGCGCCTGTCGAGACGATGAAAGAAATCACCGTCAAGGCCGCCGCCGAAACGGCCGACAGCCTGCCTGCGGCCGCGCCCGGCGGCAAAGTGGCCAAGGGCGCCCGCCTGGGCGTGCTCGGCAACGTGAGCGTGATGGATACGCCGTTCAACATCACTGGCTACACCGCGCAAACCATCGCCGACCAGCAAGCCCAGACCATCGGCGCCGTGCTCAAGAACGATCCGTCGGTGCGCACCACGACCAACGAAGGCCACATCGTCGAGAACTTCAATATTCGCGGCTTCGGCGTCAGCTCCGGCTCGATGGCGATCAATGGCGCCTACGGCCTGGCCCCGGAACAAAACACCCCGACCGAAATATTCGAGCGCGTCGAAGTGCTCAAGGGTCCCGGCGCGATGATGATGGGCCTGCCGCCGGCGGGCGACGTGGGCGGCGCCATCAACCTGGTGCCCAAGCGCGCCGGCGCCATCCCGCTGACCCGCGTGACGACCTCGGTATCGAGCAAGTCGAACGTGGGCGTGCATGCCGACGTGGCGCGCCGCTTCGGCGACGACCAGGCGCTGGGCGTGCGCGTCAACGGCGTGCTGTCCGGCGGCAAAACCTGGCTGGACCACCAGACCAAACGCCGCGAAATCGGCCACGTGGCCATGGACTACCAGGGCAAGGGATGGAACGTGGAAATGGACGCTTACTCGCTGACCAACAAGGTGCGCAAGGGCGCGCCGATGCAGCCGATCATCACCGGCTGGACCCACGTGCCGAAAGCGCCGCACGGCTCGACCAACTTCTTCTACGGCGACGATGTGTACAGCAACACCGAAACCCAGGGCCTGATCGTGCGCGGCCAAGTTGAACTGGGCACCGGCTGGAGCGCGTTTGCCTCGGCCGGCACGGCCAAGCACTCGTACGACGGCTTCATCTTCGGCACCCGTCCCGTGTTGCCGGTTTCGGGCGGCGACAGCGGCAAGGCCACCGGCACCGCCTACAATTCGTGGGGCGAGTACGAAACCACCACCGCCGAAATGGGCGTGCGCGGCCAGTTCAACACCGGCGCCATCGCCCACAAGGTGACCGTGGCGGCGAACGTGATGAATTACGAAGGCGGCGGACGCGGCAACGGCACGGCGCCGATCGTCAGCAACATCTACAACCCGACCCCGATCACCATGCCGGCCGGGAAAGATGCCTCGACCTACAACCCGGTCAACGACGATGTGATGACGGCACTGAGCGCGGTCGATTCGATCTGGTTCGCCGACGGCAAGCTGCAATTGACGCTCGGCCTGCGCGCCCAGAAAGTCAATCAGAAGCTGAGCAACTACGAAGAAACGGCGGTCACCCCGCTGGCCGGCGTGGTCTATAAGCCATGGGGCGAGAACGTGTCGCTGTACGCCAACTACGTCGAGGGCCTGAGCGCCGGCACCACGGTCAAGGCGCCGTATGCGAACGAAGGCGAAACCTTCAAGCCGTACAAGTCGAAGCAGCTCGAAGCCGGCGTGAAGTGGAATATGAATACGCTGACGCAAACCCTGAGCGTGTTCCAGATCAGCAAACCGGCGCTGATCGAAGCGAACAACCGCATGAGCCTTGATGGCGAGCAGCGCAACCGCGGCGTGGAATGGAATGTGTTCGGCAAGGCCGGCAAGGACATCTCCCTGCTGGGCGGCGTGGCGTACACCAAGGCCGAGCAGACCAAGACCAACAAGGGCCTCAACCAGGGCAAGGCGCAGTTCGGCGTGCCGCGCCTGACGGCCAATATCGGCGTTGACTACGCACTGGCGGCGGTGCCGGGGCTGGAACTGAGCTCGCGCATCAATTACACTGGTTCGCAGTGGCTGGCGTCGGATAACAGCCTGAAGCTGGACTCGTGGACCACGCTCGACCTGGGCGCGAAATACGCGACCCGTTTCGGCGCCATGCCGGTGGTGCTGCGCGCGTTCGTGACCAACGTGGCCGACAAGGAGTATTTCGAGAGCGCGTGGGGCGCAGGGCGTTTGAACCTGGGCGCGCCGCGCGCGATCAGGCTGTCGGCGGCGTTTGATTTCTAAGCGCTGATGGTTGACCGGGCCCGCTTTTCAGCGGGCCTTTTTTATAGGTGGACCGGTGCGATGCACGATTTTCAGGCGGTACGCAGTCAACTTGTCAAGGAAGGCAAAGCGGTGGGCAAGCCCGCCTCGACGGCGCAGTTCGACGCTTTCGAATCGGCGCATCGGGTGCGCCTTCCGCTTCAGGTCAGGCTGAACTATGCGATCATGAATGGCGCCCCCGAATGTGCGGACGGGTGGCCGTCGCGCATCCGGTTCTGGGCGCTCGACGAATGGCGTCGCGCCAGCGAGCAATATCGCGGCTGCGACGTTGCCGATTGCTTTTCCGGGGATCTGTTCATCTGCGCCGATCATCTGATGGAATGCGTGCATTACGTGATCGACCTCGATCCGGCATCGGCGCATTACGGTCGTGTCGATGCGGTTGGCGCCACGCGCTTGGGTATGGTGGCAAGCAACTTCAACGACTTCGTGGCGTGCGTGGCGCAAGACAGCGACGATCTGCATCGCTACGGCTAAGTAAGTGTGCAGAAATTATTGTCATTTGTAGCGAACAGAAGCGGATGCCTGGCAAGGCGCACGCCGCGACGCAGTGCGAGCACTGCTAGCGGTGGGCAACGCAGCAAGGCACCGCTTATGGAAGCTAGAAATGACAAGAATTTATGCGCACTTACTTAAGCTGGCGCCCGGTGACCGCCCCTTCGGCTGCTGCCGGGCGCATGTTGATTATCTGAGAAAAGGAAATGTATGGGAATATTGACCGACGTCGTCATCGCGCGGCCGGATGAAGCGGAAGCGATCGGCCTGTCGGATTATCCGGCCGAGTCATGGACGACACTCGACATGAAAGGCATTCTCTATGAGGACTTCGGGACGCTGTACGCCGTCATTACCGGCACAGCATGCGATGGCGATCTTGAGCAGTTCCTGCCTTTCGTCGCCGGCGACAAGGACGACGGTCCGTGGGTGTTCCGGTTTAACGATGACATACTGGGCGCGATCGCTGCTATTGCCCCAGGCGCGATCGAACAGGTAGCGGCGGCCTGGGCCGCCTCCGAAGGCTTGCAGATGGGGGACTGGTCGGTCGAGGACGCCAGCGCTGTGATCGTCGGCCTCGTCGATCTTGCGTGCCAGGCCAGGAAGAATGAGCTGGCGATGTTTGTCTGGACGTCGTTGTAACTCCGCATTCGGCATCAAGGGAACGTCATGCGACTGGTCTATGAATCCGATGGAAAGAAAACCCTGGTAAGACCGTGTCTCATCCATGCGTCTTTACGACAGCGCCGCCGTTTGCCCGCAGCACCATCCCCATCGTAGAATCGGTTGCTCATCGGCAGCGCTACCCGCGCCGCCGGAACTGTCAACCCATTCTCTACAGAGACTCATGCACCCACTTCGCGCCACCGTCCTGGCCGCCATCCTGGCCTCATCCGCGTCCGGCGCTATTGCCGCCGACGACACCAGCACCGACAAGAAAAAGTGGGATGTCAACCATCCCCCCGGCCCGGCCGGCACCGTCAAGATCGACACCGCCACCGGCACCTGGATGAGCGTCGACGTCAGCCCGGACGGCAAGCAGATTGTGTTCGACCTGCTGGGCGACCTGTATCTGCTGCCCATCGCCGGCGGTGAAGCCAGGCCGCTGACCCACTCGATGGCCTGGGAAATGCAGGCGCGCTTTTCGCCCGACGGCAAGCAACTGGCCTATATGTCGGACGCGGCCGGCGGCGACAATATCTGGATCATGAATGTGGATGGCAGCGGCGCGCGCGAAGTAAGCAAGGAAAAGTTCCGCCTGTTGAACAACCCGGTATGGCATCCGAACGGCAAGTTCATCGCCGCGCGCAAGCATTATTCCGGCACCCGCTCGCTCGGTTCCGGCGAAATCTGGATGTTCCACACCCAGGGCGGCGGGGTGCAGCTCAACGAAAAGCCGAACTGGCAGAAGGACCTGGGCGAGCCGGCGTTTTCGCCGGACGGACGCTACGTCTACTACTCGCAGGACACCACCGGCGGCACGGTATTCGAGTACAACAAGAATTCGAATGCGCAGATTTACCAGATCTTCCGGCGCGACCTGAAAGAAGAAAAGACCAAGCCCTTCGTGAGCGGCCCGGGCGGCGCGGTGCGGCCGACCCCGTCGCCGGACGGAAAGTACCTGGCCTTCGTGCGGCGCGTGCGCAACCAGTCGACCCTGTTCCTCAAAGACCTGTCCACCGGCATCGAAACGCCGGCCTGGAGCGGGCTGGAACGCGACCTGCAGGAAGCCTGGGCCATCCACGGCGTATATCCCGCGTTCAGCTGGATGCCGGGCAGCAAAGAAATCGTGGTCTGGGCCAAGGGCAAGATCTGGCGCGTCGATCCCTTCGCCAAATCGGCCAGGGAGATCCCCTTCCACGTCAAGGATACGCGCGAGGTGCGCGAAGCGCTGCGCTTCCCGCACGCGGTCGCACCCGACCAGTTCGACGTGCGCCAGTTGCGCTGGGTCAACGTGGCGCCGCAAGGCAACAAGGTGGTCTACTCGGCGCTCGGCCACCTGTACCTGCGCGACTTGCCCAACGGCGAGCCTCGGCGTTTGACGCGCCAGGGCGACCATTTCGAGTACTTTCCCAAATTCTCGCGCGACGGCGAGCGCATCGTGTTCGCCACCTGGGATGACGAAAAACTCGGTTCGATCCGCACCATCGACCTGAAAAGCGGCAAGGAAACCACCCTCACTAGCACGCCCGGAAAATACACCGAGCCGGCCTTCTCGCCCGACGGCAAGGACGTGGTCTACGTCAAAGGGCAGGGGCGCTTCCTGCTCAGCCCATGGCACGGGCTCGACACCGGCGTCTACAAGGTCGCCAGCGATGGCAAGGGCAAGCCGGTGCTGGTCACCGACGATGGCCGCGCGCCGCAGTACGCCGCCGACAGCAACCATGTGTACGTTACGCGCTCGGTGACCGCCAATGAAGTCGATACGACCACCTCGCTGGTGCGCATCCGCCTCGACAAGAACGAGGAGCACGCGATCGTAAAAGGCGAGTTCGTCACCAATTTCAGCCTCTCGCCGGACGGCGCCTGGCTGGCCTACGGCGAGCGCTTCCATACCTGGGTGGCGCCGCTGCCGATGGCCGGCAAGGTCATCACCATCGGCGAAAAGACCGAAGCCTTGCCGGTGCGCCAGCTCGACCTTGATGCCGGCGACTACCTGCACTGGTCGGGCGACAGCAGCGCGCTGCACTATTCGCTGGGCGACCAGCTGTTCACGCGCGAGCTTAAAAACGCCTTCGCACCGGGCGACCCGGATCCCAAAAAGGAAAAGCTGCGATTGAGCGCGCTGGCGGCCCAGCCGGGCGTGAAAATCGGTTTTCGCGCCCAGTCGGGCTCGCCGCGCGCCACGGTGGTGATCGACGGCGCGCGCATCGTGACCATGAAAGGCGATGAAGTGATCGAGAACGGGCGCATCGTCATTCGGGACAAGCGCATCGCCGCCATCGGCACGGCGGCCGACGTTGCCGTGCCGGCCGGCGCAACGCGCATCGACGCCACTGGCAAGAGCATCATCCCGGGGCTGGTCGACGCGCACTGGCACGGCACGATGGGCGAAGACGGCATCGTGCCGCAGCAAAGCTGGGTCGATTACGCCGGCCTGGCCTTCGGCGTGACCACGGTGCACGATCCGTCCAACGATACCGGCACCATCTTCACCCATAGCGAGCTGCAGCGCACCGGCCAGGTGGTCGGGCCGCGCATCTATTCGACCGGCACCATCCTGTACGGCGCCAAGGGCAACTTCGCCGCCCCTGTCGAGAGCCTGGACGACGCGCTCACGCACGTGCGGCGCCTGAAAGAGGGCGGGGCGATCAGCGTCAAGAGCTATAACCAGCCGCGCCGCGAGCAGCGCCAGCAAATCCTGGAGGCGGCGCGTCAGAGCGGCATGATGGTGGTGCCCGAAGGCGGCTCGCTGTTCCAGCACAATATGACGATGGTGGTCGATGGTCACACCGGCGTCGAGCATTCGATTCCGGTGGAAGACGCCTACGACGACGTCAAGCAGCTCTGGTCGCAGACCAGGGTCGGCTACACCCCGACCCTGGTGGTGTCGTACGGCGGCCTCGATGGCGAGCATTACTGGTACGCGCGCACCGATGTCTGGCGCCATCCGATCCTGTCGCGCTATGTGCCGCGCGCGGTGCTCGAGTCGCGCTCGATCCGCCGCGAGACCGCGCCGGAAGAAGACTTCAACGTGCACCGGGTGGCGCGCACCGCCACGGCCTTGCAGCGGGTGGGCGTGCCGGTCAATATCGGCGCGCACGGCCAGCGCGAAGGGCTGGGCGCGCATTGGGAGATGTGGTCGCTGGTCCAGGGCGGCATGACGCCGCTCGAAGCGATCCGTTCGGCCACGCTCAACGGCGCGCGCTATCTGGGCCTGGACAAGGATGTCGGCTCGCTCGAAGTGGGCAAGCTGGCCGACCTGTCGATCATCGACGGCGACGTGCTCAAGGATATCCGCACCTCGGACCGCCTGACGCATGTGATGATCGGCGGGCGCGTGTACGAGACGGCGACCATGAACGAGGTCGGCGCCACGCCGAAAGCGCGCAAGCCGTTCTTCTTCGAAGGCGTGAACGGAGCCAGCGCGCCGGTGGAAACGGTCAGCCACAGCCACGGCGACGGTAGCCACTGAGGCCTGTGCGGCCGTCTTGCCGGCTACGGCTCCCGGTTCGCCTGGGATGCGTAGCCGGAGGTGGCGCCGCCATACGGCGTCACGTCCAGGTCGCCAATCCAGGGCGGGCACGCGTTCGACAGGCAGCGGCTGTCGTCGGTTCCCCCCAGCGGTGGCTTGAGTATTTCCTTGTGTACCTGCGAGATCGCCGTTCGCAGCAGCACTTCAGCCAGGGCCGGTGTCGGCGCATGCTCGCCCGGCCCGCCGCTTAGCGTGAACGAAAACACCATGCGTGCCGGCCCGTCCGGCGCCGTGATTTCCACCACGCCCATCCCATCCCCGTCAAACTCCACCGCGCCAATGGCCCTGCCAATTCGCTGGGACACGAAGTGGCGTTCATAGCGTTCCATCCCGCCTCCTCAGTTACCAAAAGTCGCCAATTTATCACTGCTGCATGAACTCCGCCAACACCGTTCCGCAACCGTTGTGTGAGCAAGAAAACGCGTGGTGTCATGAAAAGGGGTGTAAATTCTCCGATGGGAAATCATCCATAGCGAAGCGCTATTGGTGGACTTGATTAATCTCGGCTATTGTAAAAAGGGGTAGATGGATCCGACCAGAAAGGCTCACCAATTGAATGCTCCCGATCGTCGCCAATGCGACAACAGCGGCTTGTCCCTCCTGGTCGATCTTGGTGTCACCTACGACCGTACCCTGAGCCGCCAGGTGGCGCTGGCGTACTTCCGCGCGTCCGACATTCCGCCCGCCGTGGTCGAGCGCGTGCTGCAGGGCGCGTCGACCCGGCGCCTGACCGATTGGGAGCAGTTCCATCTAAACAACAACGTCAAGGGAAGCTGCGGCTGAGCGGTCTTTCTGGCTTGTGACTTGCGCGACACACAAATACATTACCAATGGTTACGAACGTTCGTTCGCTAACAGATTAAAACGTGCATTCTGGATAAAGTTAGCTCCCACACAAGCCGAGTCGACACTCCATGGACGCCCATATCAAGGCCGCGCACGCGCCGGCCGCCCCTACGTATCCCATCAACCTGCGCATCAACGGCCAACAGCACCAGGTCGAGGTCGAAGCCTGGGTCACCCTGCTCGACCTGCTGCGCGAGCGCGCCGGGCTGACCGGCACCAAGAAGGGCTGCGATCATGGCCAGTGCGGCGCTTGCACGGTGCTGGTCGGCGGCAAGCGCATCAATTCCTGCCTGACCCTGGCGGTGATGCAGAACGGTAAGGAGGTCGTCACGGTGGAAGGCCTGGCCGATGGCGCCAAGCTGCATCCGCTCCAGCAAGCCTTCATCGACCACGACGCCTTCCAGTGCGGCTACTGCACGCCCGGCCAGCTGTGTTCGGCCATCGGCCTGATGCGCGAAGGCGAAGCGCGCACGGTGGCCGAGGTGCGCGAGCTGATGAGCGGCAACGTCTGCCGCTGCGGCGCCTATCCGCAGATTGTCGCCGCCGTTACCGAGGTGATGGGCCTGGCCGAACACAAGGACAATCCCGACCGCCCTTACATTCCCGGCACGGTGCCCGCATGAACCCGATGACCTTCCACGCGCCGCAAGCGACTGCCGACGCGCTGCGCCACCTCGGCAACGCCAGCGCCGCCGTCATTGCCGGCGGCACCAACCTGGTCGACCTGATGAAAGAGGGCGTCATGCGCCCCACGACCCTGGTCGACATCAACAGCCTGCCGCTGGACGCCATCGCGCCCACGGCGCAAGGCGGCCTGCTGCTCGGCGCCACCGCGCGCAATGCCGATACCGCCTACCACCCGCTGGTGCGCACGCGCTACCCGCTGCTGTCGGCGGCGATCCTGGCCGGCGCCTCGCCCCAGATCCGCAACATGGCCACCGACGGCGGCAACCTGCTGCAGCGCACGCGCTGCCACTATTTCTACGACACCGCCGTCCCCTGCAACAAGCGCGAGCCGGGCAGCGGGTGTTCGGCCATCGGCGGCCTGACGCGCCAGCACGCCATTCTCGGCGCCAGCGAGCATTGCATCGCCACCCACCCGTCCGACATGTGCGTGGCGCTGGCGGCGCTTGGCGCGGTGGTCCATGCCAGCTCCGCGCAGGGCGAACGGCGCATCGACTTTGCCGACTTCCACCGCCTGCCGGGCGCCAGTCCGGAGCGCGACAACACCTTGCTGCCCGGTGAGCTGATCACCGCCATCGAACTGCCGCCCGGCGCGCAGTATGCCGCCCACTCGGCCTACCTCAAGTTCCGCGACCGCGCTTCGTATGCCTTTGCGCTGGTATCGGTCGCCGCCGCGCTCGACATCGGGCCGGACGGCGTCGTGCGCGCCGCCCGCGTGGCACTGGGCAGCGTGGCCCACAAACCATGGCGCGTGCCGGCCGCCGAGACGCTCTTGGTCGGCCAACGCCCCGACAGCGCGCTGTTTGACGCCTGCGCCGCGCTCCTGCTGGCCGGCGCGCGCGGCCAGGGACAAAACGATTTCAAGATTCCGATGGCGCGCCGCGCGGTCGTGCGCGCGCTCGAACAAGCCGCCGCCGGCACCATCGACAACATGCACGCACCGGACACCAAGGAGTCACTGTGACCGACCTGATTGAAGCACTGCGCACGCCCGTCGCCGACGAAGGCACCGGCCCCGTCACCATCGGCATGGCCGTCTCGCGCGTCGATGGCCGCGACAAGGTCACCGGCCAGGCGCGCTACGCCGCCGAACACCCGGCCGCGCATCCAGCCGATCCGCTGTTATACGGCGTCGTCGTCAGCGGCGCCGTCACCAAGGGACGCATCGCCTCCATCGACGCCGCCAGCGCGCTCGCCGTGCCCGGCGTGGTCGATGTGATCACCCACGAAAACCGTCCGCGCCTGCGCTCCTTCGACCTGTTTTACAAGGACATGACGGCCCCCGGCGGCTCGCCATTCCGCCCGCTCTACGACGACAAGATCCACAGCAGCGGCCAGCCGGTCGCGCTGGTGGTGGCCGACACGTTCGAAGCGGCGCGCCATGGCGCCTCGCTGGTGCATATTGCCTACGAAGTCGAAGAACACCAAACGAGCCTGCTGCAGAACATGGAGCACAGCCACAAGCCGAGCCGCCTGAAGGCCGGCTACACGCCGCCGCCCGAACCGAAAGGCTTTGCCGACGAGATGTGGGACAAGGCCGTGGTGCGCATCGAAGGCGAGTATTACAGCGGCGTGGAGCACCACAACCCGCTCGAAATGTTCGCCTCGACCGTGGTGCGCGGCGACGACGGCCACCTGACCATCTACGACAAGACCCAGAGCTCGCAAAACAGCCGCTGGTATGTGTCGCATGTATTCGGCCTGTCCAAGGACAAGGTCACCGTGCGCAACCCGTACGTGGGCGGCGCCTTCGGTTCCGGCCTGCGCCCGCAATACCAGCTGGCGCTGGCCGTGATGGCCGCGCTCAAGCTGGAACGCTCGGTGCGCGTGGTGCTCACGCGCCAGCAGATGTTCAGCTTCGGGCACCGTCCCGAAACCATCCAGCGCGTGCGCCTGGGGGCGCGTCCGGACGGCACCCTCACTTCCATCATCCACGAAGCGCTGGCCGAAACCTCGCGCAACGAGGACTACGTCGAAGTGGTGGTCAACTGGTCGGGCCAGCTGTACGCCTGCGAGCATATCCGCCTCGGCTACAAGCTCGTCGCCCTGGACCGCTTCAGTCCCATGGACATGCGCGCCCCTGGCGCCGCGCACGGCGTGCACGCGCTCGAAGTGGCGATGGATGAACTGTCGTACGAACTGAAAATGGACCCGCTGGCGCTGCGCCTGAAAAACTACGCCGACATCGACCCCACCGACGGCCTGCCGTATTCGACCAAGGAGCTGCGCGCCTGCTACGAGCAGGGCGCGCAGCGCTTCGGCTGGCGCCAGCGTCCGCTCGAGGCGCGCGCCATGCGCGAAGGCCACGAATTGATCGGCTGGGGCATGGCCACCGGCATGTGGGACGCGATGCAAATGTTTGCGCGCGCCAGCGCCGTGTTGCATGCCAACGGCAACCTGGTTGTCTCGAGTGCGGCCACCGACATCGGCACCGGCACCTACACGGCGATGTGCATCATCGCCGCCGACGCCATGGGCATGCCGCTCGAACGGGTGCGCTTCCAGCTCGGCGACTCGACCTTGCCGGTCGCGCCGGTCGAAGGCGGTTCGTCGCACGTGGCCACGGTCGGTTCGGCGGTGCAGGGCGTGTGCGACAAGCTGAAAAAGAGTTTGTTCAAGCTGGCCCGCAAGATGCCCGATTCGCCGTTCGCCAAGGTCCGTATCGAGGACGTCGACTTTGTCGCCGGCGGCCTGCGCCTGCGCGCGCAACCGGTGCACATCGTGCCCTTGCAAGCGATCCTGGCGTCCGACGGCGCCGAGCGGCTGGAAGAAAAATACATGATGCTGCCGAATATGCTCAAGCAGCAGAAGTACCTGCGCGCCACCCACTCGGCGGTGTTCGTGGAGGTGCGCGTCGATGAAGCGTTCGGGACTGTGCGCGTGACGCGCGTGGTCAGCGCCATTGCGGCCGGGCGCATCATCAACGCCAAGGCGGCGCGCAGCCAGATCGTCGGTGGCGTGGTCTGGGGCATCGGCCAGGCGCTGCACGAAGAAACCCAGTCCGACGACCGGCTGGGCCGCTTCATGAACCACAACCTGGGCGAATATCACGTGTCGGTCAACGCCGACATCCACGATATCGATGTGCTGTTCGTGGAGGAGGATGACCGCATCGTCAGCCGCCTCGGCGCCAAGGGCGTGGGCGAAATCGGCCAGGTGGGCGTGGCAGCGGCGGTCTGCAACGCGATTTACCACGCCACCGGCCGCCGCGTGCGCAGCACGCCGATGACGCCCGATAAGGTAATGGCGCCGTAAGCAACGCGTCAGCGCGCGACCGCAGGCGCGCCGATTGGTTCGCACGCGCACCATGATTGATCTCAAGCCCCGACCTGAGCGGCGTCATACAGTAAAGGCGGATCAGGGGAGGGCGGTCATCATGAGCTACAAGACGATCGTCGTGCATGTGGGCGACGAACCAAACGCCGGCGCATGCTACGCCTACGCGGCCGAGCTGGCGCAGATGGACCAGGCCCACCTTATCGGGCTGGCCAGCAGTGACGTGTCGCGCTTCCTGCGCGAGACGGTCGTCACCAATAATTTGAACCCGTCCATCGCGCCCGTGCTCGAGACGCTGCGCGAACGCACCGCATCCGCGCTCGACCAGTTCGAACGCGTCGCGGCCAGCTTCGCGCTGGCCGGCTTCGAGCGGCGCGCGGTCGACGACGAGCCGCGCTTGAGCCTGAGCGCACTGGCGCGCTACTGCGACTTGTGCGTCCTGGGCCAGGCCGATGCGGTGCGTGGCGTATCGCTGCCGTCAGGGGGGCTGGCGGCCGACGTGGCCAAAGCCAGCGGGACGCCGGTGTTGCTGGTGCCGCATGCGCAGGCGCCGGCCTGGCCGATCCGGCGCATCCTGCTCGGCTGGAACGGCAGCCGCGAAGCGGGGCGCGCCATGCGCTTCGCCTTGCCGCTGTTGCAGCGCGCCAGTGCGGTCGATGTGGCGATCCTCGATGCCGGCTCGCTCCAGAGTGGGGGCGGGGCCAGTCTTCGCCCGGTAACGGCCATCGGCCAGGCCCTGGCGCGCCACGGTGTACGGGCCGACATGGTGCTGCGCGACGACGCGGGCGACGCCGGCGCGGCCTTGCTGGCGCTGGCCGCCGAACGCGGGGCGGACTTGCTGGTCATGGGGTGCTACGGGCACTCGCGCCTGCGCGAACTGCTGCTCGGCGGCGCCACCCGCACGGTGCTCAAGTCGATGACGCTGCCGGTGTTCATGGCGGCGTGACGCCGCACAATGCATATGCGCCGCGCCGGCGTCTTGTGCCGCCATCAATCCGGCGCACGAGCAAGTGGCGCGCTTTTGACCTGCCTCAGATACCGCGTCGATTGAACGCTTATGATCGCAAATCCGACGCGGCAAGGCGGCCCGTCACCGCGGGCGCCGGTCCGCAATCCGAGTAATCCAATTGAAGGAGAACGCGATGGCCAATCATCTTACCCGTTTCGACCCCGGCACCCAGATCAGCCGGCTGGACCCGTTCCGCAATGTCGACAGCCTGTTCAACGCCTTCGACCTGATGCGCCCATGGCGCGCCTTCGACAGCGAAGCGATCCGCATGGATGTCAGCGAAACCGACCAGGCTTTCGTGGTCCGGGCCGACATGCCGGGCGTAAAAAAGGAAGACCTCAAGGTCTCGATTGACGGCAATGAAGTCACCATCAGCGCCGATGTCACCGAGGAGCAGGAGCACAAGGAAGGCAGCAGCATGTGGCGCGAGCGCTTCCACGGCCAGCAGTTCCGTACCTTTACCTTGCCCCAGCAGGTGGACGACGAGAAGGCGACGGCAAGCTGCCGTGACGGCGTGCTCGAGCTGACCTTGCCCAAGAAGCCGGGTGGCGGCGCCAAACGCCTGACCGTCCAGTAACGGACGGCAGGGCGCACAGGCGCCGGCGCGCTGTCAACGCTCCGGATTCTTGTCGCACTGCTCCCAGGCGATGTTGCGTATTTCTTCGAACGATTTGCCGGTGCCGTGTACGTAGACGGCATCGAGCATGGATTCGACCTGCGCGGCGGAACGGGTTTTCAGATCCGTCCCGCTCATCGCTGCACGAACCTCGTCGCGCGTGGCGCCCTTGTCGCGACGAAGCGCAATGCCGGCGACGGTATTGGCCTGCATGCCACAATCGATACTGCGGCGGTTCTCCTTGTACACCCTGGCGAACAGCACGCCGCCGACGATCACGGCGACGAGGACTAACAAAAGCGCTTTTTTCATGAACCGGTATTGTCGGGATGAAGACAGAACATGCTAGTTTAGCAAATCTGCCTTCACTCTCATGACGGGCCGCGGAAATCCGCGCGCCCGCATGCCGCTCCAGCTGCCGACAGTGCCCTCACGCCTTGAACGTCAGCAGTGGTGAAAAGCGCGCGATCGGGCGCGCCAGGCCTTCCTCGACCTGGGAGGTGATGACCGGCCCGATCGGCTTGTACGCGCCGGGCGCCTCTTCGATGCGACGCTCTTCGCGCAAGGTGATGCATTCGAACGGCCGCTGCCCGCCGGCCTGGCCGTCGTGCTTCGACTTCCAGGCCATCTCCATGCGCGAGACGGCCCGTCCGGCGCCGTGGCTGGCCGAACTGGCCCAGCGTTCGTGCCCGAGTCCATCGAGCAGGTAGGAGTCGTCGCCCATCGAGCCGGGAATGAGCAGGGCTTGCCCGGCGTGCGCCGGCGTGGCGCCCTTGCGGTGCACATTGCCGCCCGCTTCACTGAGCACGATATTGTGCGGCACGTCGCACACCAGCGGCATCGCCTGGTCGCCGAATACCTGGCGAATGCGCTGGCGCACCAGTTCCACGATCAGCGCCCGGTTGGCGTCGGCGTAGTGGGCGGCGGCGTGCATCGCCGTCAGGTACTCGGCGGCCAGCGGCCCGCACAGGCCATACAGGCCGGACTCTGGATGCTTGACGCCGGCCGGCCATTCGGCTTTTGCGCGGTCCATCCAGCGCGTGCCGATGTACGAGCCCACATCGCGCGAGCCGGTATGCACCATCAGCGCCAGTTGGCCCGGGCGCACGCCCAGCTCAAAAGCGCGGTGGCGGTCCAGCACCTGCGCCACGTACTGGAACTCGCAGAAGTGGTTGCCCGCGCCGAGGGTGGCCAGGCCCGGATCGCGCAGCAGGCCGCGCCGGGTATCTTGCAGCGCTTCCGGCGCGTAGGCGGGATTGCCCTTGACGTGTGAGGCGTAAAACAGGCGCGCCGTTTCCGCTTCGACCTGGGCGAAGTCGATTTTCTCGAACAAGCCTTCGCGCGTGTTGCGCATGGCGCGCCAGAAGGCGCCCAGGCCGTCGGCAAACAGCGCCGTCATGGCGCCTGGCGTGGTCGGCACATTGCGGGCGGCCTCCAGCAGGTCGCCCTTGAGCAGCGCCACCAGGCGTTCCTTGTGCGCCAAAAAGCGCTCGAGCGGCACGTCGATCACATGCAGGCGCATGCCGCAGTTGATGTCGCGCCCGATCGATTCGGGCACCACGAAGTCGTGGTTGGTGACCAGGATGCTGCCGACCGGTACCGGCGCGCCGGGATGGAAGTCGGGCGTGGCGCAGGCGCGGCACACGTGCCCGCCGAGCGGGTGGCGCATGCCGGCGAACGCCAGCAACTGGCTGACCGCTTTCGCTTCGAGCGGCAGGCTCTCGGGCAGCAGGATTTCGGCGCGCACATCGGCGCGCAAGGTCGATTGCACGCGCAGGATATTGCCTTCGCGTTCGGCGAAGATGTTGTGGGAGGCGAGGGCTTTGGCCAGTCGTTTGGCCGATACGGTAGTGCTCATTTTTGGCTGCTTTCTGTAGACGAAGAAAAACGCACCTTCGAAAAGGCGGTTTCTTCAGAGGCAGCAGCCAATACAACGAAGAACGCGGATTATATCAGCCAAACACGGCGATGTGGCATTTTCGATATTGTTGAGATGAAAATGGAATCAATGTTGCACCGCGTCATCACCCTGTCATACCTGTTGCGTACCATCGCGGTTTTCATCCCCGAGAGTTGACCGTGAAGTCCTGTATCCGTGCCCTGTGGCTGGCAATGCGCATTTGTGTCACCTTGCTGGCCACCAGCGCGACCGCCTACGCGCAAATCGTGGTCGGCCATGCCATCGACCTGTCCGGTCCCAACGGCGCCATCGGCCGCGATTACGTGGCCGGCATCACCACCTATTTCGACAGCGTCAACGTCAAGGGCGGCATCAATGGCAAGAAGATCGTCTACACCGTGCGCGACGACCGCGGCGTGGCGGCCGATTCGGCCCGGCTGGCCACGTCCCTGATCCAGCAGGACCGGGTCGGCTACCTGCTGGGCGCCATCGGCCCGGAGTCGACCCAGGCCATTTTGGCGGCGCCGGCCTTCGCCGACTCGCGCCACGTGCTGTTTGCGCCGCTGACGGACGCCTTCGCGGCGCCGCGCGGGCGCGTGATTTTCTGGCGACCGAGCATGGAGCACGAGTGCCAGTTCATCCTCGCTTACTTCGACAAGCTGGGACTGAAAAAAGTCGGTATCGTGTTGCAGGACACGCCGCAGAACCAGAAGACGTACAAGATGGTGACCGACGAATTGCGCAAGCGCGGCATGACCCTGGCCGGCACGGTGCGCGTGTCGCCCAATATCGACGCCGACGCCAGGCAGTTAAGCGCCTCGGGCGCCAAGGTGGTGCTGATGATCGCCGATACCATCGGCGCCTCGCAGTTCCTCAAGGCCTTTCGCAAGCATGACGCCAGCACCTTCGTGGCCGGCACCTCGCTGATCAACCTGGCGACGCTGAGCGAAATCGCCGGCGCGCGCGCCACCGAGTGGACCGTGTTTTCGCAGGTCGTGCCCAATCCCGGCAGCACCGCCTCGGTACTGCAGTCCGAGCATATCGACATGATGAAGAAATTCCGCGACGAGCCGGTATCGGCCATTACGCTCGAAGGGTTCGCGGTCGCCAAGACGCTGGTCAAGGTGATCCAGATGGAGGCGGCCGGAAAAGGCGGCTTGCAAACCGTCGCCGCCAGCCGCACCCCGATCGATATCGGCGGCATGACGATCCAGTCATCCGACCGCAAGAGCACCATGTCCGAATTCGTCGATATCGCCTTATTCAAGCGGGACGGTCGCCTGATGTACTGATGCCGCCAGCGCCGGCGCGGCTTGTACCGGGTCGACGTAGCGCGCCGTTTCGCGCAGGGCGGTGGCGGCGGATCCGCAGGCAAACACCAGCACGTCGCCCGGCCGGCAGCATGCCATCGCCGCCGTAAAGGCGTCGCTGACCGGCACGATCGCGTGCAGCAGATGTTCTTCCTTGCCGGCGCGGCGTGCGCCGTCGAGGATTGTTTGCGCCGTCTCGCCGCTGGCGCGTCCGCGCGGGTCGGCTTCGTACACGAACAGTTCATCGAAACCTTCGGCGCAGGTCTGCCCGATGTCGAGCAGGTCGGCTTCGCGCCGGTCGCCGGGGCAGGTGAGCAGCGCGATACGCCGTCCGCCCGAGAGCGACTGCGCCATCGACGCCATGGCCGCGTAAGCGGCCGGGTTGTGCGCGTAGTCGACCACGATGGTGACGCCTTGCGCGCTGTAGATGTTCGAGCGCAGCGGGTTGTTGTCGCGGTCCGATACAAAGGTCGACAAGGCCAGCGCGATCTGCGCATGGGTAAAATCGGCCCCCATCAGCGCGGCCGCCGCAGCCAGGGCGTTGGCGATGTTGTAGCGCGCGTGGCCCTGCATGCTCGACGGCATGCGCTCGGCGTGCAGCAACCCGGCCCTGCGCGAGCCGTCGGCCAGGATCAGCGCATTGTCCTGGTAGTAGGCGGCGCGCCCGCCGTTATCGAGGTGGCGCAGCAGGACCGGGTTTTCCGGCTCCATCGAAAAGAAGATGCGCTCCACGTCGGTCGGCACCTGCGCGCTCATCGCCACGCACAGGCGGTCGTCGGCATTGAGCACTACCGCACGCGAGGCGGCGTTGGCCACCACCGCCTTCACGCTTGCCAGTTCGGCCACGGTGTCCACGCCGTCCAGCCCCAGGTGGTCGGCCGACACGTTCAGCACCACCGCCACCGCGCAGCGATCGAACGCCAGGCCGCGCTTGAGGATGCCGCCACGCGCCGTTTCCAGCACCGCCAGATCGACCGTCGGCGTGGTCAAGAGGGTGCGCGCCGAATGGTAGCCGGCGCAGTCGCCCTCGATGATCCGGTGGCCGTCGATGAAAACGCCTTCGGTGGTGGTCACGCCCGTGCAGAGGCCCGCCAGGCGCGCCGCGTGCGCGATCATCAGCGACGTTGTGGTCTTGCCGTTGGTGCCGGTAACCGCAATGACGGGAATGCGCCCGTCGCCCTGGCCGAACATAGCCTCCACGATGGCCTCGCCGGCGTTGCGGGCCTGGCCCCGGCTCGGATACTCGTGCATGCGGATGCCGGGCGCCGCATTGACTTCGATCAGGGCGCCGCGCTGCTCGCGCAGGCACAGCGAAATATCGCCGCAGATGACATCGATGCCCGCCACATCCAGGCCGATGATCCGCGCCGCGCGGATGCACATCTCGCGCGTGGACGGGTGCACCAGGTCGGTCACGTCTTCGGCGGTGCCGCCAGTGGACAGGTTGGCGTTCCCGCGCAGTCGCACCTCGACGCCGGCGGGCACCACGGAGTCTGGCGTGAACCCCTGTTCCGCCAGCAGCGCGAGCGCCAGTTCGTCGAGGCGCAGGCGCGTGAGGATGTTGGCGTGCCCCTCGCCACGGGCCGGATTGCGGTTTTCGAGATCGACCAGTTCCTGGACGGTGGCCGCGCCATCGCCGCTGATGGCGGGCGGGCGGCGCAGCGAGGCGGCGGCGAGTTTGCCGCCGGTGACCAGCAGGCGGTAGTCGCGCCCCGCGATGAAGCGCTCGACGATGACGCGGCGAGCGTACTGGCGCGCGAAATCGAAGGCGACGCGCACGCTGTCGGCGTCGCCGCATTCGGTGGTGACGCCCTTGCCCTGGTTGCCGTCGAGCGGCTTGACGGTGACCGGAAAGCGCAGGCGCACCGCCAGCGCCACCGCTTCATCGGCGCTGGCGGCCACGCCGCCTTTCGGTACCGGGATGCCGCCTTGGTCCAGCAAGGTCTTGGTCAACTGCTTGTTGCTGGCGATGCCGACCGCGATGGTGGAGGTGGCGCCGGTGACGGTCGCCTGCAGGCGCTTCTGGCGGCTGCCCCAGCCCAGCTGGAACAGATTGGCTTCGTCGGTCAGGCGCAGCGTGGGAATGCCGCGCGCCTGCGCCGCGCTCACCACGGCCGCCGTGCTGGTGCCCATGGCGCCGCGTTCGGCCACGTCGCGCAGCGCGTCGAGCCGTTCGCTCCAGTCGGGCGCTTCGCCGCGCGCCGCCGCCCGCACCATGTCGAGCGCCAGCGTCATCGCCTCGACGCCGACCTGCTCGCGCTGGTAAGCGACGACAATGCGCCAGCGGGTGTCGTCGACCTGGCCGGTCAGGGAGAAGCTGACCGGCGTGCCGGCCACACTTTGCAGCTCCACGGCCGCTTGCTCGGCCGCGTGCGCGGGCGTGGTGAAGCTGCGCCGGCCGGCCAGGCCGGGCAACTGCGCCAGCAAGGCGTCGGCGAAGCCGGGACCGATGGCGCACGAATCGCCGGTGTCGATCACGGTTTGCAGGCAGGTCAGCCGGGACCAGCGATTGGGGCCGCGCAGCACGCGCTGTTCGATGATGTTCATATATCTAGTTGATGTTGGTAACGATATGGATAAAGTCGGCCAGCGCGGCCGGCGTGGCGCCGTCGCCGCGCGCGCCATAACGCGAACCTGATGGCAGCAGGTGCAGGCGCACATCCACCATTTCGGGCACGCTGCGGTTGCGGATGTCAGCCACGTTCGAGACCATGTGGCGCCCGTCGATCACGGTGACCGCGCCGGCGCCCAGGATTTCGATGCCGCCGCCGGCTTCGATCAACAGCGCCGTGTCTTCGTCGATGCCCACGCCCAGCAGGTAGGGGTTCTGCGCCACCACCGTCAACAGGCGCGCAAGGCGCTGGCGCTGCGAAAAGTGCTGGTCGATCACCACGCGCTGCACGAAGCCGATGCCGGCGCCCAGGCTGACCGCGCCTTTTTCCGGATGCAGCTCGGCTTTGCCGTCGGCCAGCATGTGCGCGGACATGGCCGACGCGCCCGCGCTGGTGCCGGCGATGCAGGCGCCCCGCGCGAGCGCCGCGTGCAGTGCCTCGTCCAGCCGGGTCCCTCCGATCAGCGCCAGCAGGCGTTTCTGGTCGCCGCCGGTGATGAAGACGCCGTCCGCCTGCGCCAGGTCGGCCGCCATGGCGGCGTCGTTCGCTTCAAGGCGGCTGGCCACGCGCAGCTCGCTGCGGCGCGCTACGCCCATGCCGCCGAACGCGCAATCGTAGATGGCCCACATTTTTTCGGGCACGCGGCTGGCGGCCGTGAGCACCACGATGCGCTTGTCCGGCCCGCCGCACAGGGCGACGAAGCGTTCCAGTACCTGCATGTCGTCTTCGCGGTCTTCGCCGCCGCCGATGATCAACAGGCTGCCGCGCCGGGTGCCGGATGCCGGCTCGCTCATGCGGCGCCAAGCGGGCGCGTGGCGCACAGCCACACCGCCGCGATCCGGTCCGCGTAGGCATACGGGGTTTCGTCGAGTTCTTCGCCAAAGACGTCGGGGTCGATTTCGTCGTAAGTCCAGTGGAAACCGGCCGCGCGCAGGCGCGGTTCGACCGCCTGGCGGAACGGGTCGGCGCTGGCCACGATAGCCGCGCCCGTGTACAGCATCAAGGCGCCGCCGGGCGCGAGGCGCTTGATCGCTTCGTCCACGATCGCCACCGACAGCGCCGCGCCCAGGTCGCCGCCGCCGTGGCGGTAGGCGCGCTGTTCGCGGTCGATCAGGTAGGGCGGGTTGGCGACGATCAGGTCGAACTGGCCGTCGACCTGCGATAGCAGGTTGCTGTTCGTCGGCACCAGGTTGGTCACGCCGGCGATGCGGGCGTTGACGTCGGCCAGCACCAGCGCGGCCGGGTTGATGTCGACCGCGAACACGCTGGCGTCGGGATGGGCCAGCGCGATCGTGATCGCGCCAGGCCCGGCGCCGCAGCCGATGTCCGCCGCGCGCCGCACGGGCAGGCTGCGCGCCGCCAGCGAAGCGCGCAGCGCGCGCACGAAGCGGTAGGTGTCGGGGCCGAAGAAGACGGCGTCGGCCGCGCTGGTGGGGTAGGCCGAGTGCAGGTACAACTGGCCGTCCAGCGTCGAGGCGCGCAGCACGCTGCGCAGCATGCCGTTATCGTGGTTGAGTACCTCGCCCTGGTGCAGCAGTTCCATCAGGGTGGGGTTGACCACGGCCGGCTTGAAGGGGCGGCTCCAGCCGAAAATGCCGGCCAGGTCGTGCGCCCAGCCATTAGCCAGGCGCGCGTTGACGCGGCTGTGGGTGAGCGGGGTGACGGTGGTAAATACGTAGCCGTGCTGCTTCAGGCCGCAGCCGAGCGCATACAGCGCGGCGCGGCGCTCGTCGCCGGCGATGCCGATCGGCGGCGCCTGGTCGAGCCGGTGGCCGTCGATGGAGATAATGGAGGCGCTCATACGGGTCCTGTCGGTCAAGCCGGTCATCCGAGCAAGCGCACGAACATGCGCGTTGCCATCAGGCCGGTGGGAGTGTGGTGGCGGGCCGGCGACATATGCGCGGTCAACAGCTTCATGGCGGCGCTGGTCGACGGCGCCAGCGCGACGGCTTGTTCGAGCTTGCGCAACTGGTCGTTTTCGGCTTCGTGCTCGCCGGCCTGGCCGGCGTACGGGTAGCGGATCAGGGCACGCGCGCCATGGACCTTGGGCGCCGCGTTGCGGGCCGGGGCCTGGGCGCGCTGGCGCGCGCGGAACGAGGCCACGCGCGGCGCGGGGCTGGCGCTGTCGCCGTCCTGCGCGGGGCTGGCGATCCAGTCGGCCAGCACCTGCAATTCGTAGCTCGAGAACACGCCGAACATCTCGGCATGGTCGCCTTGCAGCAGGCCCCAGAAACGGCTTTCGTTCGGGGCGGCGCCGCGCTTGATCCAGCCGGTGGTTTGAAACGCGCGCAGCAAGGTGGGGATTTGCTGCGGATCGGCCAGCCAGGCGTTGATGGTCTTGCCGGCCACGCGGCAGTAATCGCTGTGCATGTTTTGTCCGACCACGGCCTTGGCCGCGAGGATGCGCACCAGTTCTTCTTCCAGGTCGAAGGAGGCGATCACGGAAGCGGTATGTTCGCCCAGTTCATTGAGCTTGTAGCCTTCGCGCACGCGGCGATAGAATTCGGCCGGGTTGGCGGCGCGCGCGATCACGCGTTGCAATGCCTCGACGGCGTCGCGCGCGTGCCCGGTCGAGCCATTGTCGACCGTGATATGCAGGGTGAAGTAGTAGGGGTCGATGCCCAGTTCGTTCAATTCGTAGGCGGTGATGAGCAGGTGCAGCGGCAGCTGTTCGTAGCCGAGGTTATAGCCGATCATCTCGGGCAAGAAGGCGTCGCCCGCATAGGCCAGCGCCAGTTGCAGCGCGCCCTGGGTGAAGTGGGCGCCGTCAAGGTCATCCCACTCGGCGCAACCATGGTTGTCGAGCAGGCGCTGGTACAGCGTGACGTGGTTCTTGTCCGGCAGGCCGTCCCCGAGTTCTTCGACATAGGTCTTGACCAGCGGGCGGAAGTCGTTCTCTTGCCAGCGTTGCAGGGTGCCGTACAGCCAGGCGCCGTCCACCAGTTTGGTCGGGGCCACGCAGCGCAGGAAGTACAGCGCGTGCGACTTGTTGGTGAAGAAGCGGCGCGGAGCGCCGTCGCGGCGGCCGGCCAGGTAGTGCTGGTACTCGGCCCCGATGGCCGCGCCGCGCGGCGCGATCCAGCCATCCAGGCCGGCCGGGGTGTCGGGCAGGTCGCACGGGTGCGCGGCGGCGCGCGCCAGTTGGCCGACCAGGTAAGCCTGGGCGTCGGCCTCGGCGCCGGCGGGCAGGTCGGCCTGGGAGAGCGTATCGTACAGTGCGCGGCAGCTGGCGGCGGCGGGCGCGCCGGGGCGCGGGGCGTCGAAGTGCGGCGGGACGAACACGGTGCTTTGCATGCTGGTCATGGGTGCGGGCGATCAGTTTTCGAGAGAGGCCTCATTATCGCCGTGGCCCGGCGCGCCTCGTATCGGTGACCAAGCTGTGCTTGGGTAGGACAACGATTACGCGGGGCCGGCCCCGGCCTGGAAAATCATGGCACGCGCGGCTGCTGTGCGGCGCCGCATCCAGCCCGCATTGCGCGCCCCACTTACACTGTTGGTTAGTCGTCGAATTCGACCTCTTGTGTATCCTTGCGAACAGACAACGCACCAGACTCGGCGTAGACTGTTTCACATGGCCGCTTTGCGGCCTCTTACCGGAGTGCTCAATGTCAGTGTCCGAAATTATTGCGACTCATCAACTTGAGTTGCGCCCACGAAAACATGCCGGCAATCCCGCCATCCGCAGCATGCCGCGCGTGGTTCCTCAGGATGGCGTGACCTTGCGCGACGCTTTGCGCGCACGTTGCGAGGAAGCGCTGTTGCGCTGTTCGGCCCAGTCGGCGGGCATCAGTATTTTCGATAACAACGACCTCGACGAACTGACCTGGGCCGCCACCGCCGGCGCGCTGGCGCCGTACGAAGGGCGCCGCTTTCCGCGCTCGAACAGTCCGTGCGGGCTGTGCTTTTCGTACCGGAGTACTCAGTTGTTTGTCCGGCCGCATCAGTATTTCCATTGGATGGCCGAGAACAACGTCCACATCAACGAAGCGCTGGTGACGCCCCTGATCGGCCAGTTCGGCGCGTTCTACGGCACCATCTGGGTGATGAGCCATGACGATATGGATATCCACTTCAACCGCGACGACGCCGATACCCTCGCCGACCTGAGTCGTGGATTGGCCAGCACCATCCGCCTTAACGATATCGGTCCCGACCGGGACGGGCGCGTCGTCTAACGCGTCGTCTAACGCATCGTTTAAGCAAGCCGCTCCTTCCTTCCCGCAGCCTGTCGCACGGCCCTCCCGGCGCGCGCGCGGCGCTGTCATACTGGACGCCTTTTTACATCAAGGCTCCTTCATGAAAAAAATCGCGCTCCTTCATGCCATCGTGCTTGCCTCGGCGCTGGCCGGCCCTGCGCACGGCCAGGGTTCGGGGCGCGCCTGGGCCAGCGCGGCCGAGGTGGCGCGCGACGAGAACAAGCCGCAGGCCGCGCTCGAGGCTTACCGGAAGGCGGCGCAAAGCGGTTACGCCAGCATGGTGATGGACTATAAATATGCGGCCACCGCCGCCCGGCTCGGGCGCACGGAGCAGGCGCTCGGCATCCTCGGGCAGGCCGTCGCCAGTCGCCAGTTCCGCTTGCTCGACGAGTTGGCGCAGGAGGACGATTTTGCCGCGCTGCGCGTCGATCCGCGCTGGGCCAGCATTGTCGCGAGCGCCAGCGCGAACGAGCGCGCCTACCGCGCCGCCCATGCCAGCCCGGAAGAGTTCCGCGTCATTAGCAGCGATATCGCGCGGTTCTGGACCGTGTATGACAAGCTGGACGGCGCTGCCGATCCGGGCGCCTTGCTCGAGCGCGAATACCTGGACGGCGGCAGCGTCGGCTTGCACGGTTTTGTCCACATGCGCATCAACAATGGCGCCAGCCTGTACCGCCGCATCAGCAAGCACGCGCAATATTACCGCGCCATCCGCGCCAATACCTTGCGCGCAGCCTCGTTCGAACCGCTGATCCGCGCGGACATGCGGCGCTTCAAGGCGCTGTATCCGCAGGCGATGTTCCCGGATATTTACTTTGTGATCGGACGCCTGAGCGCCGGCGGCACCGCCTCCACCGACGGCCTGTTGATCGGCACCGAGATGTACGGACGCGGCCCGGACGTGCCGACGGGCGAGCTGGACGCCTGGTTGCAGGCGGGCACGTCGACTATCGACACCTTGCCGGCGATCGTCACGCACGAGCTGATGCATTTCCAGCAGCGGCTCGATCCGCAAACCCTGCTCGGCCATGCGATCAAGGAAGGGTCGTGCGATTTCCTCGCTTCGTTGGTGACCAAGGGCAAGTTCAACGAAGCGATTTACCGCTATGGCTATGCCAACGAGGCGCAGCTGAAAAAGGAGTTCCTGGCGGCCATGGATGGCGCCGACCTCAAGCGCTGGCTGTACAGCGGCGCGCCGGAAGGCGATCGCCCGGCCGACCTGGGCTACTTCATGGGGTTCCGGATCACCGAGGCGTATTACAAGCAGGCCAGGGACAAGCGCCAGGCCATCGTCGACATGTTGCACATCACCGATTTCAAGCGCTTCCTGCTTGAGAGCGGGTATGCCGGCCAGCCTTGAGGCGCAATCAGGGTTGGCCGAAATCCCAGCTGTACAGATCATAAATCGGGTCGTCGGAGCCCGAAATCGCTGGATCTCCCGCGCAGACATCCATCACCATGCCGCAAGAGAAGTCAGGTGCGGCGCAAAAGAAAAAGCTGATCCGCTCCCTGCTCAGTGCGTTGAATCGATACCATTGCGCGGCGCTGGCCCGCTGTATTTCCATGACGGGTAGATCGGAACTGATGTACTCCTGGTTGGCGTGGTAATTCGGAAAGAAACAATGTAACGCAGGCAGGTCGGGAAGGCTGGCGATTGCCGACAGCGCTTTCTCGTCGATCAAATGGTCACTCTGCGCGTAAAAAGTCTCTTTTTTCATTCTTTCATCGCCGAGCATGGCAATGATTTTTTGAAGAATGTCACTTGAGTCCGGAAAATAGATCGCCTTGACGATCGATGCTCCTGGCGCGCCGCCGCTCTCTTGCGCAAGCAACTGCTTGACATGCCGGCGCTGGGCATTCTGGACGATTTTTATCAGCAGATTTTTGTTATTCATTTGTTCGGTCCCATCGCATGACCCGGCCCGGCACGCAGGTAGCCGTCCAGGGCATCGACGATGCAGCGTTCGATGTCGGCTGGCGCGAAGCGCACCGGCGCGTCCATCACGGCCGCGTGCACCAGCGACTCCATCATGCGCAGCAGGACCCAGGTGGCCAGGTCGAGGTCGGGCTGGCCGATCTCGTCGCGGTGCCTGCCGAGCATGTCCAGGATGCGCTGGAACGAGTTGTTGTCGGCCGCGCTGTCCTGGGCCGGGGTGTCGAAAAACGGAAATTCCTTTTCCAGCACCTTGTGCAACTCCGGCTCGACCTGGTGCGCCACCAGCCAGGCGTGCACCATGGCCGCCAGATGTTCGCGCAGGGTGCGCGCACCGGCGTTGGCCAGCTCCGCATCGATGGCCGCGTACATCTGCGCGCCATGGCGCTCGTGCAGCGCCGTGATCAGTGAATCCTTGTTCGGAAAATACTGGTACACCGAGCCCACGCTCACGCCGGCGCGCGCGGCCACCGCGTTGGTGTTCATGCCGGCGTAACCGCGTTCTTCCAGAATGCGAGCCGTGGCCTGCAAAATTTGCTCGACCATGTGCTGGGAACGTGCCTGGCGCGGCGCTTTGCGGGGCGTGGGAAGAGGGCGCATGCGGTTCCTTGGAATGCGAGTTTTCAATATGAGTAATTGCTCGTATTCTCTCACATCGCGAGCATTTGCTCGTCTTTTATGCGAGGCATCTCCATGCAATCCCCTTCGAATGTCGCGGCCGCTTCGCCGCGCAGCCTGTTTCTTGAATTACTCCCGATAACCCTGACGGTGTTCGTCGGTTTCCTCACGCTGGGGCTGGCGCTGCCGGTGCTGCCGCTGCACCTGCAGTCCGCGTTAAAAATGAGCCCGCTGGTCATCGGGACCGTCATCGCCAGCCAGTTTGCCGCCGCGCTCCTTACGCGCGCCTGGGCCGGCAGCATGGTCGACACGCGCGGCGCCAAGCGCGCCGTGGTCATCGGCCTGGCCCTGGGCGCCTGTTCCGGCCTGGCCTACCTCGCGTCGCTGGGCGCGCCGGCCGGCTATGGCGCGGTGGCCGTCCTGATCGGCGCGCGCCTGCTGCTCGGCTGCGCCGAAAGCCTGGTGGTCACCGGCGCGCTCGGTTGGGGCGTGGGCCTGGCCGGACCGAACAATGCCGGCAAGGTCATGGCCTGGGTCGGCATCGCCATTTATGGCGCGTATGCCGCCGGCGCACCGCTGGGCGTGTTCGTGTACGGCCGTTTCGGCTTTGCCGGCATTGCGCTGGCCAGCGTGATCATTCCCTTGCTGGCGCTGGCCATCGTGGCGCGCGTGCCCGCGCTGGCGCCGTCGCACAAGGCGCGGGTGCCGTTCTATAAAGTGCTGCGCGCGGTGTGGCTGCCGGGCCTCGGGCTGGCGCTCTCGAGCATGGGCTTTTGCGCCATCACCGCCTTCGTGGCGCTGCTGTTCTCCAGCCGCGGATGGGGCGACGCGGCGCTGGCGTTCACCTCCTTCGGCGTCGCCTTCATCGGTGCGCGCCTGCTGTTCGGGCACCTGCCCGATACGCTTGGCGGCGCCAGGGTGGCGCTGGTGTGCGTGCTGATCGAAGCGGCCGGCCAGTTGCTGATGTGGAGTGCGCCGACGGCCTTGCTGGCCTGCCTTGGCGCGGCCATTACCGGATTTGGCTATTCGCTCGCGTTTCCCGGCTTCGGCGTGGAAGCGGTGCGCCGCGCGCCGCCGCAAAGCCGCGCCTCGGCCATGGGAGCTTACGTCGCCTTCCTCGATATCTCGCTGGCCGTCTGCGGGCCGCTGGCCGGCCTGCTTGCCATGCGCTGGGACGTGGGCAGCGTGTACCTGGCCGGCGCGCTGGTGGTGGCGTCATCGGCCCTGGTGGCGCTGCGCCTGATGCTGACCCGTCCCGCCTGACTATTCATTTTTTTCACTGTAACGGAGCCATGACTTATGTTGGACCATATCGATAACTTGCCCGCCAGCGCCCTGGCCAACCGCATCCACGCCGCACTCGAGGCCATGCGCGCCGGCGTGCCCGTGATTTTGATGGACGATCACGACCGCGAAAACGAGGCCGACCTGATCGTCGCCGCCGAGCGCCTGACGGTGGAGACCATGGCGCTGATGATCCGCGAATGCAGCGGCATCGTTTGCCTGTGCCTGCCGCCGGAAACGGTGAGCGCGCTGGCGCTGGCGCCCATGAGCGCGCGCAACGGCAGCCGCCACGGCACGGCCTTCACCGTGTCGATCGAAGCGAAGGAGGGCGTGACGACGGGCGTGTCGGCGTTTGATCGGGTGGCGACGATCCGGGCGGCGATTGCGCCGGGCGCGCGGGCCGGCGACATCGTCAGTCCGGGCCATGTGTTCCCGCTGGCGGCGCGGGCCGGCGGGGTGCTGGCGCGGCGCGGCCACACCGAAGGCTCGGTCGACCTGGCGGTGCTGGCGGGCCTGCGCCCGGCCGCCGTGCTGTGCGAGTTGATGAATGCCGATGGCAGCATGATGCGCGGCGCGCAGATCGAACGCTTCGCGGCGGACCGGGGGATGCCGGTGTTGTCGGTGGCCGATATCGCGGCGTGGCGCGGCGGCGTGGCGTAAGGGTTTTCCCGCCTGCCAGCGAGGGCGGTCAATCGGATCGGGCTACTGCCGCCGCTCGCTCCGGCCTGTCTCAGTCGCCCAGCACGGACGCGCGTTCGCGCCGCGACGACGCCGCCGGCGCGTCCGGGCAGACCCGGTTGCGCCCGGTCGACTTGGCCAGGTACAGGGCTTTGTCGGCCGCTTCGACCAACTGCTTGCTGTCCATGTCCTTGGTCGGCACCAGCGCGTGCACGCCGCAGCTGATGGTGACGATGCCGGCCGGATTGGCCGCGTGCTCGCGCCCGGCCGTCGCGATCGAGCGGCGCACCGCTTCGGCCACCACGATGGCGCCGTACAAGTCGGTATTGGGCAGCAGGATCGCAAACTCTTCGCCGCCCACGCGCGCCGCCAGGTTGCCGGCGCGGCGCCGTCCGGTACGGATGCACTGGCCGATGAACTGCAGGCAGGCGTCGCCGGCCGGGTGGCCGTAGTGATCGTTGTACTTCTTGAAGAAATCGACATCGAGCAGCACCAGCGCCAGCGAGGTGCCGTCGCGCACGGCGCGGTTGAATTCGGCGTCGAGGCGGGCGTCGAACAGGCGCCGGTTGGCGATCCCGGTCAGGCCATCGTTACGCGCCAGCAGCTTGAGCGAGCGGTTCTTGGTCACCAGCGCCAGCTGGGCGTTGCGCAGTTGTTCTTCGAGCTCGTCGCGCAAGGTCACTTGGCGGAACAGGCGCACGCCCATCCAGCACAGGATCAGCAGCAGGATCACCACCCACGCCGTCGAGAGGTAGGCGTTGGCCCACCAGTTCGACAGCGTTTCGTCGGTCGACAGGCCCACCGCCACGAACAGCGGATAGCGCCGCAGCTGGCGCAAGCTGTACATGCGGTCGGCCGCGTCCATGTCGACCGGGATGGCGACCGCTCCGATCGTGCGGCGCTCGCGCCACTGCTTGAACAAGGGTTCGCTCGCGATCGAGCCGCCGATCTGCTCTTGCAGGTAGGGGCGGCGCATGACCAGCGCGCCCTGGTCGGTGGCGAGGGTGATGTTGCCATGCGCGCCAATGTCGAAACTGTCGTAAAACGTGCGGAAAAAACCCAGTTGAACCGTGGCCAGGGCCACGCCGGCAAAACTGCCGTCCGGGTTTTCCAGGCGGCGCGACACCGGCAGCACCCAGGTATCGGTGGAACGGCTGCGCACGGGCGGGCCGACGTGCGCCAGCTTGTCCTTGTGCGTCTGGTGATAGATGAAGTATTCGCGGTCGGCGTTGTTGAGCGCCGGTACCGGGGCGCGCAGCGAGTGCAGCGCCCAGTCGCCCTTGGCGTTGTAAATATACATGCCCTGCAGCGAAGGCGTGCGGCTGGCATGGTCGATCAGTTGCAGGTGCAGCCGCTCGCCGTAGTGGGTGATGCCGTCATGCTGCACGCTTTCGACTACGCCGGCCAGGATGGTGTCGACCAGCTCGATGGTGCTGTCGGCGTGATCGGCCAGGGCGCGCGCCGTGTTGGCCGTGGCCGCGGCGCTCTGCGCCAGCTGGGTTTCGCGCGCGCTGTAAATGCTCCAGCCTTGCACCGCCACCAGCGAAATGCAGACGACGAACAGGAACGAGGCGGCAATGGCGATCAGCGGCCGCTTTTTGCCATCAAGTTCTGCAACGGGCGATAACTGCTTTTCAGCTTTCATGGCGGTGGAGGTCGCGTTCGAAAAGAATCTGGGGGCGCGCTGGCCCGGGTTAGTGCAGGGATCCGCACGAAGGTGGTACGGGTGGATTGAATCGCAACATGGCGCCTGTACTCACATCGTCGTTGCCTGCGCAAGGCAAGGTGGCCTTGGGTGGCCGGATGCATGCGGTGATTGAATAATAGAGCGGCCATTCTACCTTAGCCCATGCGAACTGGAATCAAATATTTATTAGAAGAATGCTTGTCTGTTGTTTCACAAAGCGAATCCCAGGGATGCCTTGCCCATTCTCAGGGCTGCGCGGTAAGTTTCCTCAGAGGAAAATCAAGGGAAGGCGATAAAGCGCTTGTCCACCGGCCCGGTCAGCCACACACCGTTGGCCGAAAGAAAAAACAGCTGGCCTTGCTCATGCAGGGCAAGGGCGTTGATCGTCAGCACCACCGGCACGCCGTGGCGCCGGCCGACGCTGACGGCGGTGGCGGTATCGGCCGACAGGTGCACATGGTGACGGGTGCCGGGAATGAGGCCTTGGTCGCGGATCGAGGCGGTAAAGCGCGAGGCGGTGCCATGGTACAGCACGTCCGGCGGCGTGACGGGCGCCAGTTCGAGGTCGACGCCTTTGACCGAATGGCCTTGGTTGGCGCGGATGCGCTTGCCGTCGTCGCTGATGGTGAAGCGCTTTTTATCGTTGTCGGCAACGACTGCTTCGAGCAGTTTGCGGTTGATTTTGGTGCCATGCTTGGCGGCGCCGGCGAGCAGTTCGTCGATGTCGGCCCAACCGTTTTCATCGAGCTTGAGCTTGATGGTGGCAGGGCTGTGGCGCAGGATCAGGGACAGGAATTTACTGACTTTGACAGTTTGGTTGGAATCTATCATCAATTTATCGATGGATCTTTTCTGTTTTTATGGTTGTTCATGCGCCGTCATTATACGTGACGGCAATGCAAGGATAGCAAGATAATAAGCGCATGCGTGTTGCATGAAACGCAAATTGGACTGCGTGGACGGGGTTCACAGGCCGCGTTCGAGCACGGTGAGGGTTTTCCTGACTGCCGCTTTCAAGCGGTACAGCTGGGCCGGGCGGTGGGCGCCGGCCGCTTCGAACTGGCCGTCGACCGGGTCGAGTATGTCCATCTCGCTCATTTTACGTCGAAAACTGACCTTGTTCAGGGTTTCTCCGAGCAGCAGCTCATAGAGCCGCTGCAATTGCGGCAGGGTGAAGGTGTCGCCGGCCAGGAAGCAGGGCAGCGAGGAATACTGGCTTTTGTTGCGCAGGCGTTCGAGCGCGGTGTCGATCATCGCCCTGTGGTCGAACGGCAGCGTGCCCAGCTGCGACACGGGCACCACATGCACCGCCGCGTCCTTGCGCGCCGCCAGCAGCGGGTACGGCACCAGTGCGTAGTGCGCCACCGACAAGGACCAGCCGCGCGGATCGCGCGTCGCGCCCGAGAACGTGGCCAGTTGCTCCAGGTAGGGTGCGACGATGCCGGTTTTGTTCTTGATGACACGCATGGCCGCGTCGTGGGCGCACAGGTCGTCTTGCGGATGCACATAGCCGCCGGGAATGGCCAGCGCACCCTGGAATGGCTCATGCTCGCGCCGCAACAGCACCGCCGCCAGTTCCTCGCCCAGCAGCGTGAGCAGCACGACATCGACGGTGCAGATGACCGCGCTCATGCTGACCGCGTCAACTGGGAGTTGCTCAAAATTAACATCGCCGACATGGCTTTCTCCTTCATCTGGTCAAGCCGGCTGGCGGCTGAACAAATTATTGCATAGTTAGTTGCAAAAGTAAATTAAGTAGCTTATGCTTGTCGTACTGTACTCACAAGGACAAGCAAATGAAACGCAAGCTGCACCTGCTCGTGATCGATCCGCAAAACGATTTCTGCGATTTGCCGGCTGACTATCTGCCGTCGCCGGTGGGCGTCAAGGCAGCGCCGGCAGTGCCAGCGCTGCCGGTGCTGCCTGCACTGCCGGTCTCCGGCGCGCATGCCGACATGCTGCGCGTGGCCGAGCTGATTCGCCAGGGTCGGGATGGGCTGTCCGCGATCAGCATCACGCTCGATTCGCACCACCGCTTCGACATCGCCCACAGTTCGTTCTGGATGGATGCGGGGCAGGGCGCGGTCACCCCGTTCACGCAGATCACGGCGGCGGACGTGCGCCAGGGCAAGTACCTGCCGCGCAAAGCCAGTGCCCTGCCGCGCGTGCTGGCTTATCTTGACGCGCTGGAGGCGGCCGGGCGCTACACCCTGATGGCCTGGCCGGTGCACTGCGAGATCGGCTCCTGGGGCCACAACGTGCATGCCGACGTGCGCGCGGCCTATAACGCGTGGGAAGAGCGCACGCTGGGCATGGTGAACAAGATCAGCAAGGGCAGCAATCCCTGGACCGAGCACTATTCGGCGGTGCAGGCCGAAGTGCCCGACGCCGACGACGACAGCACCCAGGTCAACCAGGCCTTCCTGGCGCTGCTGCGCGGGTCCGACCAGGTATATATCACCGGTGAAGCGGGCAGCCACTGCGTGCGCGCCACCACCGAGCATATCGTCGCCAACTGGGACCCGCGCCAGTTGTCGCAACTGGTGCTGCTGACCGACTGCATGAGCCCCGTGACCGGCTTCGACGCGCAGTACGACGACTTTGTGCGCGACATGCGTGCGCGCGGCCTGCGGATTGCGCAGGCCGCCGATATCGTGCCCGAGCTGCTTGCCAACGCGCGCCGCTAAGCTCTTATCCCTTTTTCTTCTGACGCGCGCCGACGCGAACCATATGACCCCGATTGTCCATAGCCTGCTCGAAACCGACCTGTATAAATTCACGATGTGGCAGGCCCTGTTGCACCGCCACCCGGCCGCCCAGGCCGAATATGCCTTCACCTGCCGCAACGTGCCGGCCTATCCGCTGGCCGAACTGAAGGCCGACGTCGAGCGCGAACTCGATCATCTGTGTTCGCTCTCGTTCAAGCCGGAAGAAATCGCCTACCTGCGCGGCCTGCGCTTCATCAAGAGCGACTTTGCCGATTTCCTCACCGTGTTCCGCTTCCAGCGCCATTTCCTGAGCGTGGAAACCGATGGCGAGGAACTGCAGATTCGCGCCACCGGGCCGCAGGTGCACGTGATGGGCTTCGAAATCTATGTCCTGTACATCGTCAACGAGCTGTATTTCCGCCGTTTCGACCAGGAGGCGGCGCTGGCCGAAGGGCGCAAGCGCCTGCAAGCGAAGATCGCCCTGCTGCGCGGCCTGGCCAGCGAGCCGGCCAGGCGCCATCCGTTCGAGTTTTTCGACTTCGGCGTGCGCCGCCGTTTTTCCGGCGCCTGGCATGAGGAAGTCGTCGCCACCCTGGCGCGCGAAGTGCCGGTCTACTTCAAGGGCACCTCGAACGTGTATTTTGCGATGAAGTACAAGCTGGTGCCGATCGGGACCATGGCGCACGAATACCTGCAAAGCTTCCAGTCGTTCGGCGTGCGCCTGCGCGACTTCCAGAAGGCCGCGCTGGAAGACTGGGTGCAGGAGTATCGCGGCGACCTCGGTACCGCGCTGACCGACGTGGTGGGCATGGATGCGTTCTTGGGCGACTTCGACCTGTATTTCGCCAAGCTCTTCGACGGCTTGCGCCACGATTCGGGCGATCCGGTGGTGTGGGGCGAAAAAGCGCTGGCGCATTACGCCAAGCTGCGCCTGGACGCGCATACGCGGCGCTTGGTGTTCTCCGACGGTCTCGACCTGCCGACCGCGTTTTCGCTGTACCGCCACTTCGCCGACCGCACCATGACCGGCTTCGGCATCGGCACCAACCTGTCGAACGACGTCGGCATCACGCCGCTCAATATCGTCATGAAGCTCATGAGCTGCAACGGCCAGCCGGTGGCCAAGCTGTCCGACTCCAAGGGCAAAACGCTGTGCAAGGACGAGACCTTCCTGGCTTACCTGCGCCAGGTGTTCAATCACCCTTCCGCCTGACAAGCGGGCAATCGAAAGTACCCGATGCTCAAAATCGCCATCGCCCAATTGAACCCGACCGTCGGGGATATCGACGGCAACAGCGGCGCCATCATCGCGGCCATGCGGCGCGCGGCGGGGCAGGGCGCCGACCTGGCCGTTTTCACCGAGCTGGTCCTGTGCGGCTACTATCCGGGCGACCTGCTGGAAGAACCGGCCTTCCTGGCCCGCATGGCCGCTGGCCTGGAGCGCGTGCTGGACGCATCGCGCGCCTTGCCCGGACTGGTCTCGGTGGTCGGCGCCGTGCGCGCCAACGACGGCCCCGGCAAACCGCTGTTTAACGCCTTGCTGGCCATCCGCGACGGCGTCATCGTCGCCGAATACTACAAGCAGCTATTGCCGACATACGGCGTGTTCGACGACCGCCGCCACTTCGAACCGGGGCCGGAAGGCGCCTGCGTGCTGCAGGTCGGCGCGCACCGCGTCGGCTTCTTGATCTGCGAAGACGGCTGGAACCACGAAGGGCGCGATTACAAGGTCAATCCCTTCACCGCGCTGCGCGAGGCGCGGCCCGACCTGGTGGTGAGCATCAACGCCAGCCCGTCCGATATCGGCAAGCGCGAACTGCGCCACGCGCTGTTTCGCACGGCCTCGGTCCACAACGAACTGCCGATTTTGTATGTGAACCAGGTCGGCGGGCAGGACCAGCTGGTGTACGACGGCGCCTCGTTCGCGGTATCGCCCTCGCAGGGCATCGTGTTCGAAGCGCAGCGCTTTTGCGAAGACTTCCAGGTGATCGGCTTCGCGCAGGGCCGCTTCAGCGCATTTGACGGCTTTGCGCTGGCCGCGCCAAGTGCCGGGGGCTTGCCGGTGGCCGAATTCGCGCGCCGCCAGATCGTGCTCGGCTTGCAGGATTATGCGCGCCGCTGCGGCTTTGCCAAGGTGGTGGTGGGCTCGTCGGGCGGCATCGACTCGGCCCTGACCCTGGCGCTGGCGGTCGATGCGCTGGGGCCGGAAAACGTGATCGCGGTGACCATGCCGTCGGCGTTTTCGAGCGAAGGCTCGGTCAGCGACTCGGTGGCGCTGTGCGCCAACCTTGGCATTACCTTGTACACGCACCCGATCCTGGACCTGGTCGAGCAGTACGGCGCCGGTTTCGACCGTGCCTTCGACCAGCCCTTGCAAGGCCTGCCGCTCGAAAACCTGCAGGCGCGCGTGCGCGGCACCATCCTGATGGCGTACTCGAATGCGTCCGGCGCCTTGCTGCTCACGACCGGCAACAAGAGCGAAATCTCGGTCGGCTACTGCACCTTGTATGGCGACACCAACGGCGGCCTCGGCCTGATCGGCGACCTGTACAAAACCGAGGTGTACGCCTTGTCGCGCCATGTGAACCAGCGCGCCGGGCGCGAGCTCATTCCCGAGGCGGTGCTGAGCAAGCCGCCGTCGGCCGAACTGGCGCCCGGCCAGCAGGATACCGACAGCCTGCCCGAGTACGAGGTGCTCGACGAGATCCTCAAGTGGCACATCGAAGGACGCCGCCTGCCGGTGGCCGAAGCGGCGCTGGCCGAGCAGTTTGTCGCCGGTCTTGTGGCCGGCGCCACCGGCGCGGCGCTGGTCAGGCGCATCCACGGCATGGTCGCGCGTAACGAATACAAACGGCGCCAGGCGCCTCCGATTATCCGGGTGCGTTCGCGCGCCTTTGGCAGCGGCCGTCAATTGCCGATTGCCGCTTACTATTGAACCCCATGAACACACAAACCAACCAAACCTCCACCGACGTCGCCGTCCTGATCGGCCGCTTCCAGCCTTTCCACCGAGGGCACGTCGTCCTGCTCCAGCGCGCGCTGGTGAGCGCGCCGCATGTGGTGCTGGTGCTGGGCTCCTCGTTCCAGGCGCGCAATGCGAAAAATCCGTTTACGTGGGAGGAGCGCGCCGCGATGATCGGCGCCACCCTGACCGAGCAAGACCGGGCGCGCGTCAGTTTCGTGGCCGTGCGCGACTACTACGACGATTCCCTGTGGTCGGCGGCGGTGCGCAAGGCGGTCGCCCAAAGTGCACCAAGTGCCGCGCACGTGGCCCTGGTGGGCCACTTCAAGGATGCGTCGAGCTACTACCTGAATCACTTCCCGAAATGGGAAAACATCGTCGTCGAATCGGAACGCGCCATCGACGCCACCTGCGTACGACGCGTGTTCTTCGAAGCCGAAGACCTCGACATCTCGCTCAGCGTGCTCGACGACATGGTGCCGCACGCGGTGCGCCAGTACCTGAAAGCCTGGGCGCTGCTGCCGCATTACCCGGCGCTGGTGGAAGAACACCGCCGCATCGTGGCCTACAAAACGGCCTGGAAAAGCGCGCCGTACCCGCCCATCTTCACCACCGCCGACGCGGTGGTGGTCAGTGGCGGCAATGTGCTCCTGATCCGCCGTGGCGGTTTTCCGGGAAAAGGGCAGTGGGCCGTTCCCGGCGGCTTTGTGGAACAGCGCGAACGCCTGCTGCACGCCGCCATTCGCGAACTGGCCGAGGAAACCAAGCTGGCGCTGCTCGGCACCACATTGGAAGGCATGCTGGTCGACGTCAAGGTGTTCGACCATCCCGACCGCAGCCAGCGTGGCCGCACCATCACCCACGCCCATTTTTTCGACCTGCAAACCGAGAACCTGCCGCCGGTGGAAGCGTCGGACGACGCCTCGCACGCGGCCTGGATTCCCATCGTGGAGCTGGCCGGCATGGAAGACCAGTTCTTCGAGGACCACTTCCACATTCTCGACTCGTTCCTGTCGCTGAGCGAGGAACTGGCATGAGCAGTACGCGCGACCGCTATCGGGGCAGCTTGCTGGGACTGGCCTGCGGCGACGCCGTCGGCACCACCGTGGAGTTTTCGCCGCGCGGCTCGTTCGCCCCGGTGACCGACATGACGGGCGGCGGACCGTTCAGGCTCAAGGCGGGCCAGTGGACCGACGATACGTCGATGGCGCTGTGCCTGGCCGAGAGCTTCCTGACCAAGGGCGAATTCGACCCGCTGGACCAGATCAACCGCTACCGCAACTGGTGCCAGTGGGGTTACCTGAGCTCGACCGGGACCTGTTTCGACATCGGCATGACGGTGCAGGATGCCTTGTCGCGTTTTTCGGTCAGCGGCAATCCGTACAGCGGCTCGACCAATCCGCGCAGCGCCGGCAACGGCTCGCTGATGCGGCTCGTTCCCGCGGTGCTGTTCGCGTATCCCGACCGCGCGCGCGTGTCGCAGCATGCCGCCGACAGTTCGCGCACCACGCACGGCGCGCCGGAAGCGGTACAGGCCTGCCAGCTGTTCGCCGGCATCCTGAGCGCGGCGCTGGACGGCCAGCCCAAGGAAGCGCTGCTGGCCAACGCCGGCTTTGCGCCGACCGAGCCGACACTGGCGGCCATGGCGACGGGCGCCTTTCTCGACAAGGCCGACAGCGATATCCAGGGCACCGGCTATGCGGTCGATTCGCTGGAAGCGGCGCTGTGGTGCTTCTTCCATACCGACAGTTACGAAGCCGCGGTCCTGCGTGCGACCAACCTGGGCGACGACGCTGACACCACGGCCGCCATCAGCGGCCAGCTTGCAGGCGCCTTCTACGGCGTGCAGGGCATCCCGGCGCGCTGGCTCGACCAGATCAGCATGCGCGCCGAGATCGACGACATGGCCTGCCGCCTGTTCGACCGTTTTCACCCTGTGAATTGCGAAAGCATGGCGTGATCGGCGCGCTTGAAATCGCGGCCAACGTGGGGGCCAGCGCCGCCATCCTGCTGGCCGGGCGCAACAGCGTGCACACCTGGTGGACCGGCATCATCGGCTGCGCCTTGTTCGGCGTCTTGTTCTACCAGTCCAATTTGTATGCCGACGTGGCGCTGCAAGGCTTCTTCATCGTATCGAGCATCGTCGGATGGATGCAGTGGCGGCGCGGGGAGCAGGGCAGTGAACTGCCGATCACCCACGCCAGCGTCAGGTCGCTGGCCTGGCTCGTTCCGGCCGGCGTGGGCGCGACCGCCGCCTACGGGGCGCTGCTGCACTACTTTACCAATGCCTACGCGCCGTTCATCGATTCGGCGGTGCTGGTGTTCAGCGTCGTGGCGCAGTTGCTGCTGATGCGGCGCAAGGTGGAGAACTGGGCGTTCTGGATTCTGGTGAACACGGTCGCCGTACCCTTGTACGCCAGTCGTGGCCTGTACCTGACCGCGTTCCTGTACGCCTGCTATTGGGTCAACGCGATCGTGTCGTGGCTGTGGTGGCGCCGCCTGGCGCGCAAGGCGCCATGAGCGGGCCTGCCGGGCAGTGGCGGCGCGGCCTCGTGGTCGGCAAATTCTGCCCGCTGCACCGTGGCCACATGCTGGTGATCGACAGCGCGCTGGCCGCCTGCGACGAGGTGGTCGTGATCAGCTACACCAAGCCGGAATTCGCCGGTTGCGGCGCGGCGCTGCGCGAGGCGTGGCTGCGCGCGCTGTACCCGCAGGTGCGCTTGCTGGTGTTAGGCGACGACCGCGTGCCCGACAACGACGCGCCCGACGCGGTGCAGCGCGATTTCTGCGCCTCGCTGTGCCTGGACGTGCTGGGCGTAACGGTCGATGCCGTCTTTACCAGCGAAGACTACGGCGACGGCTTCGCCCGCTCGCTGAGCGCCTTTTTCGATGCGCGGCGCGGGCCTGGCGCACAGGTAGCACATGTCTCGGTGGACCGTGCGCGCGCGCTGGTTCCGGTGTCCGGGACGGCGATCCGCGCCGATCCGCACGCCATGCGCGCGTTTTTGCATCCGCTGGTGTACGCCAGTTTTGTGCGCAAGGTGTGCCTGCTCGGCGGCGAGTCGAGCGGCAAGACCACGCTTGCCGCCGCGCTGGCGCAGGCCTTGGGCAGCGTCTGGGCGCCGGAATTCGGCCGTGAACTGTGGATCGGGAAGGATGGCGCGCTGGTGTTCGACGACATGCTGGCGATCGGGCAGGCCCAGTTGGCGCGCGAGCAGGCCTTGCTGGCGCGCGCCACGCGCTGGCTGGTGTGCGATACCAGCCCGCTGACCACCCTGTTCTATAGTGGGGCGATGTTCGGCCGGGCCGATCCGGCCCTGGCCACGCTGGCCACGCAAGGGTACGACGTGACGCTGCTGTGCGCACCCGACTTCGATTTCGTCCAGGACGGCACGCGCCAGGACGCGCTCTTTCGCCAGCGCCAGCACGCGTGGTACGTCGCCGAACTGACGCGGCGCGCGCTGCCTTTCACCATCGTGCACGGCCCGCTCGCGCAACGCGTGCGCCAGGCGCTGGACGTGCTCGCTACCGCATAAATCGTCCCGCTGGGCTGCCTTTTCATTTCTTTTTGGCGATTGCGCCACGGCCTGGCGGATTCCGCTCGGCACGCGCTCATACTTTTGGTATCATTTTTTAACTACTCAGTGTTACTGGAACCAACATGGAAAGCATGCAAGACGACGCCATCGAGATACTCATCGTCGAGCACGAAGAGGTTACCGCGCTGTTCGAACAGTTTCGCGGCCTGAGTTCGCGCTCGACGGAGAGCAAGAAACGCATCGCGACCGACATCTGCGACGCCCTGACCGTGCATGCGCTGCTGGAGCAGGAGATCTTGTACCCGGCGGCAATGAGCGTGCTCAAGGATGGGGAAATGATCGCCCAGGCCATCGTCGAGCATTCCAGCGCGCGCGAACTGATCGACCGCATCCGCGCCATGGAGCCGGAGAACGAACTGTACGACGCCACGGTTAAAGTGCTGTGGGACCAGGTGACGCGCCACGCGCGCGAAGAAGAAGAGAAGATGTTCCCGCGCCTGCGCAAGAGCAAGCTGGACCTGGTGGCGCTCGGCGCGCGCATGACGGCGTACCGCCAGACGTTGGATGCCTCCGGCACGACAGGTTAACAGTCACCCGCACTGCCATCCTCACACCCCGGACATGGAAGGGCATCGGTCGGCGCACGGTAGAATGTAGTTTTTACAACAATCATCTCTCCATGTACAAGCCAGCAAGACTCACCGCGACTCCGGATACGCCCTTTGGCGGCATCGTCATCGTTCTGGCGATCTTGCCGGGACTGATTTACATCGTCGGTTTCTGGCGGGTCTTTTTCATGCCGGTGTCGCTATGGGCGGGACTGGGCGCGGCCTTTGTCGCCAACATCATGCTGGGACCGGGGCTCACGCGCAGGGCGCAACGAGATATCGACAGGGGCATGCACGGCACCGTCAGGCCGGGTGGGCGTTTTCCGTGGCACGAGCGCCTGACCTTGCACGTGTTGGTGGGGCTGGTATTTTTTGGCTGGATGATGAGCGCGCTATGGCTGTGCGCGATGCTGGGCGCGCCGCCCGTGGAAGAGCGCACGTTCCAGGCGCAGGCGATCCGTGAATGCACAGGGCCGAAATGCCACATGTGCAAGCGCGAGGCGAAGACGATCCTGCGCTTTGAAACGAGCACGACATCGCTCTGCGTCGATGAAGTACAGCCGCCCTTGCGCGAGCGCGAGCCGATGATCGTGCGCGGGTATTTTCACCCGCTGATGATCCGCATCGACGCCGTGCGGCGTGCTCCCGCCGCGCCGCTTGCCAGCCCTGCCGCCGCGTTGTGAGCAATACATGGCGCCGGTGCCGGATGCTGGCCCGGGCCGCGTATCTGTCTGACGTCGCGTAGGACTTAGATGACAAAGCGTCATTGTTCATACCTACAGAGTGTCATCCACTGGTCCGATGGTTGCTTTTGTGACCGACCATTACAGTAGAGTCATTGATGAGTTGAACCTGACAAACACCGAGGCCTACCATGTACCGCACGCAAAATATCGACTTGAACAGCAACGCCAGCAACGCTATCCGCACCATCGCCCTGGGGGGCGCCGCCAAGCCGGCCGCCGTCAAGCCGATGATCAGCGTCGCCGGCGCACAGCAAAACGAATTGCTGCGTGCCTTGTCCCGCACCGACCTGGAAGCCCTGTTCCCGCACCTGGAACTGGTACCCATGGTAGCAGGCAAGCATCTGTATGACTTCGGCAGCAAGTTCGACTACGCTTACTTTCCGACCAACGCCATCGTCTCGCTGCTGTACGTCATGGAAGACGGCGCCACCACCGAAATCGGCGTGGTCGGCCGTGAAGGCGTGCTGGGCCTGGCGATGTACGATGCCGAACGCGCTACCTGCAGCGCCGTTGTGCAGACCGCCGGTTACGCCTACCGCCTGAAAAGCAGCGTGCTGCGCGAACTGGTCGCCGCCGGCGGCGCCATGGCCCAGCTGCTGATGCGCTACACCTTCGCCATGTTCGCTCAACTGGCGCAGAACGTGGTGGGCGGGCGCCACTGCACCATCGAACAAAAACTGTGCCGCTGGTTGCTGGACCGCCTCGACCGTTCGCTGACGGACGAAATCAAGGTCACCCAAGACACCATGGCGACCATGCTGGGCGTGCGTCGCGAAACCATCACCATGACCGCGCGCAAGCTGCAAGCTGACGGCCTGATTCAATATCGTCGCGGCACCGTCGCCATTCTCGACCGCGCCGGCCTGGAAGAGTGCGCCGGCACCTGCTACCGCGCCGGCAAGATCGGTTTCGAGCAGATGCAGGCGAGCGCCTGGAACAACGCGTAACTGTTCTCCTGGCGGCGCGGACAGCACATCACCGCCCGCGCCGCCATCTTCATTTTGCGGGCCGGCCGGTCGCTGGCCCGCCCGAGCGCCATTTCCATCTCCATGCTATTTTATGCCGTGACGGACGCGAAAAAGCCGCGTCCCATCCTCTTTCACGGCATTCGATAAGGCATGCGCATGAACATCTCAGATATTTCCTTTGGCATTACCGAGTGGGCCGGCGTGGAACGCACCGAGCATCGCGGCGAAACCGGCATGGCCTGGTGGCAGACGCGCCAGTTCGGCGCCATCCGCGTGCGCATGGTCGAGTACAGCGCCGCTTACCTGGCCGATCACTGGTGCAGCAAGGGCCATATCCTGTTATGCCTTGAGGGCGAGCTCGAAAGCGAACTGGCCGACGGCCGCAAGTTCATCCTCACACCCGGTGTCAGTTACCAGGTGGCCGATAACGCCGAGGCGCATCGGTCCAGCACGCGCCATGGCGCCAAACTGTTCATTGTCGATTGAGGCGAGGGCCATGCCGGCATTGCGTGCGGCCGAGCTGGCCGATATCGACGCCATGTGGGCGCTGCGCACCCGCGCGATTCGCCACGGTTGTCGCGATCATTATGCGCCCGAGGTGATCGGGCCGTGGTCGGCGGCGCCGGCGCCGCTATCGTATCCGTGGCTGGTGGGCAGCGGCGGCGCCGTGATTGCACACGAGCAGGGTGCGATGCTGGGCTACGCCATCCTGGATGTGAGCACCGGCGAGGTCGATGCGGTATTTGTCGACCCGGCGGCGGGCGGACGGGGAATCGGGAAGGCGCTGCTGGCCGCCCTGGAGCGGATGGCGATCGAGCGTGGCTGCACGCGCTTGCATTTATCGGCCTCGCTCAATGCGGTGGCGTTTTATAGGGCGGCAGGATTTGTCGAGCTGGGCAATGCGGTCTATGCGCATCCGAGCGGCGTTGCGCTGGACTGCGTTGAGATGGAAAAGCACCTGTCCGGCGCGGGGTAGAATGCGCCCCCGGCACGGCGGCCGGGGGCGGTACTTCATTACTTCAATGCCTTGAACAGCGCCTCGAACTGCGTGCTCAATGCGTGATCGTGCTGCTTAATCGGCGGCACTTCGCGTTGGATGTCGAGCAGTTCATACACCGCCATCTGGGCGGCGCGCACCGAATACTCCACCGTGAACACCACGTCATCGGCAATCTCGACGAACTGGCTGATGAAGGCCAGGTTCTTCGATTCCTTCGGCACCGGCAGCGGACGGTCGCTGTGCACGCGCGGCATGAACATGCTGGTGATGTAGGGCATGCGGCAAGGGATGCAATTGGCCGTTTCCACCGCGTCGAGATCGAAGCGCAAATGGCCGCACAGCTCGCGCAGGATTTCTTCGCCGGTGCAGTCCGACATCGGCTTGGCGACAAAATTGCCGATCCGGTCCGGCGACAGCCCATAACCCCAGAACACTTGCACGCCGGCCGGCTGGTTGGCAAAGTGCGGCTGGTGCGCCAGCACGATCGACATGAACCAGTTCGAATCCTTGAACGTGACCAGGCCGCCGGTGCCGGCTTCGTTGCCGCTGAACGCCTGCATCTTGTCGAAGAAGCGCGGGTCCTGCAAGGTCACCGTGAACGACTCCCAGTACGATTCGGCGATGCTGCTGTTGAACGCGGCCGGATTGCCGAAGCCGGGTTGCGCGGCGGCCAGTTTTTCCCACAAGGTCCAGCCTTCGCTGTCAGTCTTGTCGAGTTTTTCGGGGGCGCTGGTCATGCTGCCCAGGCTGGACGCATCGGTCATCGAACCGTTCTGGAAGAACACCAGGTCGCCGGCTGGCACGTCCACGTGCTCGCTGTTGCCCGCATGCAGGCACTCGAAGCCGGTGACGACGAATTTGCCGTCGACCGTGGCGTGACCGATGTCAGTCACCTTGCAGTCGAGGATGAATTGCACTCCTTGCTGTTGCAGCCATGCCTGCAGGGGACGCACCAGCGAATCGTACTGGTTATAGATCGTGCGGCGCACCCCGCCCAGGGTTTCGATGCGCGAAAACTCCAGCATGAAGCGGTGCAGGTAGCGTTTGAATTCCACCGCGCTGTGCCATGGCTGGAAGGCGAAGGTGGTGGCCCACATGAACCAGAACTCGGTTTCGAAAAACGCCGGGTCGAGCCAGTCGCTGATGGCGTCGGCGCCGAGCGTGTCTTCACTGGCCAGGCTCAGCTTGAGCAACTGGGCGCGGTCGTGCATCGAAAAGCCCATCGAGGTGACCGGCACAATGGCGCGGCGCATGTCGACCAGGCGCGCTTGCGAGTGCGACTTGTGCAGTTCGTTGAAGTCGACGGTTTCGTCGAACACGCTCTTGTTTTCGTCGGCGAGGGAGGGGATCGACTTGAACAGGTCCCAGGTGCACTCGTAGTTATCGAAGGTGAACATGCGGCCGCCGCGCAGCGAGTAGCCGTGCTCGGGGGAACCGGCGCCGTCCAGGCTGCCGCCGAGCTGGGGAGCCGCTTCGTAGATGCGGATGTTTGCGCCGGGAACATTGCCGTCGCGGATCATAAACGCGGCCGCGGAAAGCGAGCCGATACCGCCGCCGAGCAGGTGGGCTTTTACATTGTTGTTCATAGGGGAGTCGTCCAAAAAAGGTGCATCGGTGTCCGGTGCGATCCGGACAAGTGGTTCCGGACGACATTGGCATCGGCAATTTGTTGCGACGCAGCATGCGTCCGGAGGCATGCAGAATCGCATGCGCGCGCCCCAAAAAAATTGATGCACATCAAAATTGCCAAAGCATTAATAGAGGGCGCGCTCAAGTAATGCGGCTGGAAATGCCGCGTGCATGCAATCCTCTATAATTCCAGCATCTTTCTGACTGGATGCCGCATGACGCCTTTTGACTCCCGTATGCTTGTTCGCCCGGCGCTGGCCGCCGCTCTTTGCCTGCTGGCCGGCGGCGCCGCCGCCGACACCTGCGGCGGCGCGCCCCGCCTAGTGGTCGCCACGCCGCCCGGTTTTTGCGCGGGCATTATCGGCCAAGGATTCAAGTTCGCGCGCGGCGTGCAGCCGATGGCCGACGGCAGTGTGCTGGTGGTCGACCTGGGCGGCTGGCAGCCGAACCAGGGCAGCGTCTGGCTGCTCAAGCCGGGCGCGGCGGGTTTCCAGAAAACCCTGCTGATGAAGAAAATCGACCGCCCCAACGGCATCGTGCTCGGTCCCGACGGCCTGGTGTACGTGGGCGCGATCAAGCGCATCTTCCGCTTCGACCCGCGCGATCCCGAAGGCACGGTCAAGGATGTCATCGGCGGCAATTCCGGCACGCCGGCGCTGCCCGGCATCGGGCGCCATCCTTTGACCGCGATGCGCTTCGACGCCAAGGGCGACTTGTATGTGAATGTCGGTTCAGGCAGCGACCATTGCGAAGGCAAGGATGGCAAGGCGCCGGATGCGGGCAAGCCGTGCGCGGAAGCTAGCGGGGCGAACGCGCTGGGCGTGCTGCGCAAGTATCGGATGCAATGGCCGGCCGGCACCGTCAAAAGCTGGGAAGTCCACGCGACCGGGCTGCGCAATTCGATGGCGCTGGCCGTCCACCCGGCCACGCAAGCCTTGTGGCAGGGCGAAAACTCGCGCGACGCGATCCAGGCGGCCATGAAGGGCTTGAAGAACGATAACGACTTGCCGCACGATGAGTTGAACCTGATCGAGGCGAAGGGCAACTACGGCTGGCCTTACTGCTACGATAACAATGTGGCCAGCCCGGAGTATCCGGACGCCAAGTGCGGCGCTTACCGCGCGCCGCTGCGCCTGCTGCCGGCCCACGCGGCGCCGCTGGGCATGACCTTTTACACGGCCAACATGTTTCCCGCGCAATACAAGAACAGCCTGATCATCGGCTACCACGGTTACCGTGCGAATGGGCACCGGCTGGTGGCCTTGCTGCCGGATGCGCAGGGCGCGCCGCTGGGCAAAATGATCGAACTGATCAGCGACTGGGGCCCCAGGCCGAAGCAGTCGCCCGGCGCGCCGGTCGATGTCAAGCAGGGGCCGGACGGCGCGATTTACCTGGTCGAGGACCGCAGCGGACGGGTCGTCAGGTTGCAGTACGCATCCCCGGCGCCGGCGCCGCGCAAATAGGCTTCCACGGCGCGCGCGGGGTCGCTTCGCTGGCCGCTGCACTGGCCTGTGCCCGGGCGCACCAGGCGAACAGCTCGTCGGGCGCGAGCGGCCGGGCGAACAGGTAACCCTGGCCCTCGTCGCAGCCCTGGTCGTGCAGCAACTGCCGCACGTCATCGGTTTCGATGCCTTCCGCCACCACGCGAAAGCCCAGCTCGTGCGAGAGCGAAATCATGGTGTTCACCAGCGTGCGGTTGCGCTCGCCCCCCGCCATGTTGCGTACAAAACTCTGGTCGATCTTGACCACGTGCGCCGGCATGCTCTGCAGGTACGACAGGCTGCTGTAGCCGGTGCCGAAGTCGTCGATCGCCAGGCGCACGCCGGCCTGGTCGAGCGCGGCCAGGGTGGCCAGCGCGGTGCCCTGGTTTTCCATGATCGCGCTTTCCGTCACTTCCAGTTCCAGCCAGCCCGGCGCCATGCGGTGCTGGTTCAGCAGGGTCGTCACGGTGCTGACAAAATCGGCTTCGAGCAGGTTGGCGGCCGAAACGTTGACCGACATCTGCAACTGCAAGCCGGCGCCGTGCCAGGCGGCCAGCTGGCGCACGGCCTCGCGCAGCACCCAACTGGTGGCGGCGCGCACCATCGAGGTCTGTTCCACCACGGGGATGAATTCGCCGGGGGGAACGTCGCCCAGCTCGGGATGGCGCCAGCGCAACAGGGCTTCGGCGCCGATGCAGGCGCCGCTGACGAGGTCGATGCGTGGCTGGTAGACCAGGCGCAGCTGGCTGGTGTCGCCCAGCGCCGCGTCGAAGGCGTTGAGCAGGGTGAAGCGGCGGCGGTAGGCGTCATCCTGGGCGGAGGAATAGGTGCCGATCAGCTGGCCGGTCTGGTGCGCGTCCTGCATGGCGTTTTGGGCAATGCGCAGCACGTCCAGGCAATCGGTGCGGCCCAGCTGGAAGGGCGCGATGCCGATCGCCGGCGTGGTCACGAAGCGCGAGGTGCTCCATTCGGCGCGGCTGCCCAGCCAGTGCGCCAGGCGCGCCCGGTAAGCGCCGTCGCCGGCGCCGGGCGGGGCGATGGTGATGAACTGGGTCGCCGCCAGCTGGTACACCTTGTGCTCGTCGCCCATGACAGCGCGGTAGGAAATGATCGCCTCGTTCATCAGGTTGTCAAAATACGAGGCGCCCATGACCCGCGCGGCGTTGTTGAGCTGCTCCTGGTTGGCCATGTTGACCAGCACCGCCACGCGCTGCTCGCCATGCGGGCGGTCCATTTGCAGGTCGGCGTAGTCTTCGATAAATTGTTTGCGATTCGGCATGCCGCTGAGCGGATCGACCCGGCCCAGGGTGTGCTGCAGCTCGATCTGGGCCATGACCATGGCCGCCAGGTCGGTCAGCGCGTCGCGTTCGGTAGCGCTGATGGTGCGCGGCTCCAGGCCCAGCACGCATATCGCACCGAGGTTGAAGCCGTCGCTGGTGGTCAAGGGGGCGCCGGCGTAGAAACGCACGCCGCTGTGGGCCAGGTGGCTGTCGCGGAAAAACGCATCTTCATGCAGGTCGTCAATTACGAGCATGGCGCCGCTGTCGGCCACGCTGGCGCAGGGCGCCTTGATGCGCGGGATCGAGGCATGGGCCACCCCGACCCGTGACTTGAACCACTGGCGGTCGCTGTCGGTCAGCGACACGGCCGCGATCGGCAAGCCGAACACGCGCGCCGCCATGCGCGTGATGCGGTCGAACGCTTCCGTGGGGGCGCTGTCGAGCAGGTTGAGTTTGCGCAGCGCCAACAGGCGGTCGGTTTCATTGCGGGTATTCATAGTCATGCCTTTTTGCCCGGAGCGCTGGGCCACATCGTGAACGCTATGTCATTCGGCGCGCTCGTTGTCACTGTTAACAAAGCAATGATGCAGGAAATGGGCATCGGGAAAAGGGTGAGGCGGGCCGCACAAGCCGGGGAAAAGCGGGTCGAGGCTTATGAAACAAATTGTAGCATCGAAAGAAAATTAATGCCTCAAAGCATTAAACGTACGAACGGCGCAACAAACCGGGTCGCTTGGGGTGAACGCCGATGATGCGGGAGGAATATTTACACGTATAATCGATCGGACTGGAGCGCCGGTTTGCCCGCGTTGCATGCTTCACCTCTCACCCTGATCCCCCATCCCCCGGGATCGACCAGCTCCGCCCGTCGGCCCAAGCCCGCCGATGCATCAGAACGCCAGGTTCGCGTCATCGCAGCACAACGCGCTCACACAGTTGCCGCCGGCCGCCGTCCAGTCGGGCGCAGGGAAAAGGAAAAAATGAATAACGTTCAACAGGATATCGACGAAAGAAGCAATCTCACCAGTCTCAACAAGCTGGAATTGCTCCTGTTTCGCCTGGGTGGCGATGCCGAAGGCAACCACTCCGAGCTGTATGCGATCAACGTGTTCAAGATCCGTGAAATCGTCGCGATGCCGCACGTCACGCCGATTGCGGATTCTCATCCGCATATGTTGGGTGTTGTTAATTTGCGCGAGCAGATTATTCCTGTCATCAATCTCCCGGCGGTGGTGGGATGCATTCCGGCGTCCGGGCTCAAGCTGCTGTTGATTACCGAATTTGCCCGTACCACGCAAGCGTTCGCGGTGGAGGCGGTGGAAGAAATTGTGCGGCTGGAGTGGACCTCGGTGCTGCCGGGCGACAAAACCGCCAGCGGCGCGCTGGTGACCAGCATTGCCAAGGTCGATGGGGACGTGCCGAACACGCGCCTGGCCCAGGTGCTCGATGTGGAATCGATTTTGCGCCAGTTGCACAGCAATGAAGAGCCGGATGTGGATGTCGACAGCATGGGCGCGCCGATCAATCTGCCCGAGGGGCAGGTGATTCTGGCGGCGGACGATTCCGTGATCGCGCGCGCGCTGATTGAAAACGCGCTGCAGGCGATGGGCGCGAAGTATGTGATGACCAATTCCGGCAAGCAGGCCTGGGACAAGCTCGAAGCGATCGATATCGCCGCCAAGAAAGAGGGTAAAACGGCGCGCGACAAGGTGGCGCTGGTGTTGAGCGACCTGGAAATGCCGGAGATGGATGGGTTTACGCTCACCCGCAATATCAAGCAGGACAGCCGCTTCTCGACGATTCCTGTGATTATTCATTCCTCGCTGTCGGGCGCGGCCAATGAAAATCATGTGAATGGGGTGGGGGCGGACGCGTATATTGCCAAGTTCGTGCCGGTGGAACTGGCGGCCTTGCTGCGCAAGACGCTGGCGAAAAGCAACACGCCGCAAAAGCGGGGGTGACAAGACGACGGTCGCGGCGCGGTGTCAAGGGCACCGCCGCCTTCGAGAACCACCGCCGCGTTAGAGAACCACCGCCGTGATAGGGAACCACCGCCGCGATAGGGAACCACCGCCGCGATAGGGAACCACCGCCGCGTCGTCCCCGCGAAGGCGGGGATCCAAGTCCGTAAATCAGCCGGTAGCTTCGGCACGAACTTGGGTCCCCGCCTGCGCGGGGACGACGGGGCGGCATCGTCCGATATCAGTGGTTTTGCTTCTGCTTGGCACCACCACCCGCACCGTCATCCTTACCCGCTTTTACACGGCTTTTTTCATCGTGGCTGCTCTTGTCATCCTTCTTGCCGGCCGCCGAATTGAGGTCCGCTTCGGTTTCCGGGCTGCCCGATTGCTTGTTCTGCGTACCGCTCGATTTCGATTGGGTCATGGTAAATCTCCTTGTGGCAGTGAAAAAAACTGTTCGGCGCGGCGCTGCCTAATGCAGCGTCGCCCCCGTATCTTGCTGAGCCCACCCGGGAATATGCGCGTAGCCCGCGCGTGCCCCGACTTCAAGCCGGGCTACCGCAGCCATGATCGCGTCCGGATGGGCGTAATGCAGCATGTGCCCGCAGCCTTCTTCAAGCTGCAGGTCGCTGTGCGGAACATCCTTGTGAAAACGCACCGCGTGCGCCTCGGCACTGACAACCTGGTCGTCGCAACCGGCCAGCACCGCAATCGGCAAACGCAGCTCGCCATAACGCTGCGACAGGCGCGCCGCAGCCGACATCAGCATGCCGCTTTCGGCGGCGCTGGCGCCCAGTTGCGCCGGCCGCAGCGACATCCATGCGGGAAAGCGAGCGAAGCGCTCCGGCACCGGCGCCGGGCCGAACATGCGCCGCGCCAGGGCCGGCCACATCAGCCGTCCAAGCAGCGGCGCTAGCGTATTTCTTAACACATGTCCCAGCAGCGGCAGGGCAGGCGCGGCGGCCAGCGGCGCGTCCAGGCGCATCGTCGGATAGTAATAGCCCGATACCAGCGTCATGGCGCGCACGTAGCGCGGGTAGTCCAGCGCCAGCGCCAGCGTCACCAGGGCGCCCCAGGAATGCCCGACGATGACCGGGCGCTCCACGCCCAGCGCGCGCAAGGCCTTGTAGATCAGGCGCGCCTGGGCTTCCGGCGTCCAGCTGGTGTCGCCCGGGCGTTCGCTGTGGCCGAATCCGGGCCGGTCGAATACGATCACGCGGTGCGATTCGGCCGCCTCGTCGAGCAGGCCGCTGAGCGCAAAGTCATCCGAATGCAATCCATTCCCGTGCAGCAGCACCAACGGCGATCCTTCGCCACGTTCCAGGTAGTGCAAACGGACACCATCGACCTCGATCACCTGGCCTTGCGCGGGATTGGCTTGTTCGGCTTCGCGTTTTTTGGCGTGCACGTAGACCATCGACGCGGCCAGGCCTGCGGCGGCGGCGAGCAGGGCAATGCTGCCCCAGCCGGGCGTGCCCGGTTCGGTGTGGGTGGAAATGCGATGCGGCATTGCGGTGCGGTTGTAAGGCATTGTGTGTCCTGCGGCAGGTGGATGAATGGCTGTCGTGGACGTACTTTGCCTGTCGCGGTCGGCGCCGGTCTGTGCGCCAGTCAACAGTACGCGCACCTTGCCTGCGGATCAGTCCTGTAGTTGCCGGTAGGCGGCACTGACCGCTTCCGGGCCGTACAGCCGTTCCAGCCGGCGCACCGTGAAGTGCCCGCGCGCCATGTCCTGGAAATGGTTGATGAACAAGGTGTTGACCAGTGCGCCGCCGGCCGCGCCGATGATCGGCACCATCATCGCCGCCGCTTTCTGCGACACGTGCACGTTGAAGCGGGTGGCGATCTGCGCAATCAGGCGCACCAGCGCCGGCGCCGCTTCGCTCGCCATGCCATGCTTGGCCAGGTACGCGGTGGCGTCCGCCATGGCTTGCGCCAGCGCGACGCGCGCCGCGTAATAACCGGCATCCGAGGCGTCGTCGTCGGCCGTCTTGCCGCCCAGCGAAAACACCATCAGGCAAGCCAGTTGCGCCTCGCCCGAGGCCAGGTCTTCGCCGTGCGCGCGGCCGATATCGGCAATCGAGCGCAGCATGACGACGGTGGACACCGGCAACTCGACGGCCAGCCCGGCAATGCCGAACGCGCCGCCGGCCGCGCCGCTCAAGGCCACCGCCGCGCTGTGCAGCTTGGGGAAGGATGAGGTTCCGGTCGGGCGCAGGGTGGCGTTGGCCACTTTCAGGCATTTGGTCAGCGACGTGTTGGTGACGGAGGCGATCTTGCCGCTCCAGGAAGCGGGCAGGGCCTTGACCGCCGCTTCCAGCGGCATGCCGATTACGTCGGTGATGCGGGCCACGTAGCCGGGATGCTCGAGCAGGTGCCTGGCCTGCTTCAATTCGGCCAGGTGCTCCTGCGATAAGCTCGCGCCGGCGCCGGCCGGGTGTACACGTTCCATATTTCCTCGCTGTTCAAGTGCCGCTGCGCACGGTGCGACAGGGCGATGCGTGAAGTATAGGCGAGTCGCGCCGAGCCGGCCCGCGCGCGCGGAAGGCTGCTACAATTTCCGCATTGATAGCGCTAACACTACCAGGGATACGACCGACGATGCCGACCACGCCACGCTGTTTTTCCCCACGCGGGGCGGCCGCGCCAACCCTGCGCCTGTTGATCGCGGCGCTGCTGTGCGCGCCGCTGGCGCAGGTGTCGGCGGCGCCCCCCGCCTGCAGCGGCGTGGCGCCCAGCGGCGAGCTGATCGCCACGCGCGTGCCCGGCACGACGCCGGCCGGCGCCGAAGCGGGCCTGTACGAAGGCCCGGTCTGGATCGGCGATGCGCTGTATTTTTCCCATTTCACATTCGGCCCCGGTTTTCCCTCGCGCATTCTGCGCCTCGGCCCGGACGGCACGCTGGGCACCGCGATCGCTGATAGCGGCAGCAATGGCCTGGCGGTCGACGCGCGCGGCAACCTCGTCGCCGGCACCCACAAGTTCAAGGGCGTATCGCGCTTCGACCTAATCAGCGGCAAGCGCAGCCTGGTCGCCGGCGCCTACCGGGGCAAGGTCTTCAACTCGCCCAACGATATCGCTATCGCCGCCGACGGCACGATCTATTTCACCGATCCCTCCTTCCAGCGCGCCGCCGCCCCGGGCGGGCAGGACGCCACCCGCGTGTACCGGGTGGCGCCCGGCGGCAAGGTCACGGTGGTCGACGGCGGGCTCGCCAATCCGAACGGGATTGCTTTGTCGCCGGCGGGCGATATGCTGTATGTCAGCGGCGGCGGCGAGCATGGCGTGCTGCGCGCCTATTCCCTGGTGCGCGGCGTGCCCGGCAAGGGACGCGACCTGGTCGGCGGCCTGGCGGTGCCGGACGGAATGAGCGTCGATTGCCAGGGCAATCTGTACGTGACCGAGCATGCGGCGCAGCGGCTGCGCGTGTTTTCGCCGGCCGGCAAGGAACTGGCTGTGATCAAGGTCGATGCCAACATCACCAACGCCGCGTTCGGCGGCGCCGACGGCAAGACCTTGTTCATGACGGGCGCCGGCGCGCTCTGGCAGATCCGGCTGGGCCTGCCCGGCAAGCCCTATTAGGATCGGCGGGTGAAAACTTTTGGTCTCTTGTGTTATGAGCCGAACATACGCGGCGGGCACGGGTACGCATACTGGATTCATGCAGTAACTTTTTAACCGAAAGAAATCATGAAAACCGCGCTTTGCCCGTTTCGCGTCCTGACCGTATCGCCACCGCCATCGTGCCGGAGCGTCTGACATGAAAACCACCAAACCCGATCCCCGGCCAGCGTCGCGCATCGAACGCGAAATCGAGCGCGAGCGCGACCAGCGCCACAAGAACGACGACGAGCGCTCGGGCGTGAGCCCGGCATCCGATTTCCGCATCAAGGATGCGCGCGAAAGCAGCGATTCCGGCATCCTGCACCGGTCGCGCTCGCGCTACGACTGATCCGGGCAGCGCGCGCCTGGCCGATTGCTGTCTTGACACGCATGCCCGACCCAACCAGAATGGAACGTTCTGGTTGCCGGCGCGCGCGCCGCGACCGCCTTTGTCAGGAGTATGCCGTGACCAGTTTCCGTAACAATTCCGATCGCCTGCTGGAAGTGACCCTTCAAAAAGAAACGGTGCTTGCCATTGTCGGTTCCATGGTCGCCTATACCGGCACCATCAAATTCGAAAAATCCATTCTTGGCGGCGAGGGCATCTTCGGCGCGCTCAAGCGCAAGGTGACCAACGAGGGCATGCAGCTGATGCAAGCCTCGGGCACCGGCACGGTGTTCTTCGCCCAGAATGCGGCCGAAATCACCGTCATTCCCTTGTCCGGCGAAAAAATGACCATCGAAAGCAGCAGCCTGCTCGCCTACGACACCTCGCTCAAGACCGGCACCAGTTTCGCCGGCCTGCGCGGCGCGGTCTCGGGCCAGGGCTTGTTCAGCACCACGGTCGAGGGACAGGGCAGCATCGCCGTCATCTCGCGCGGCAACCTGATCATGCTGGAAGTGACGCCCGCCAACCCGCTGCGCGTCGATCCGGATGCCTTTGTGGGTTACAAGGGCAATATCACCCAGGAATTCGTGTTCGATGTCAACTGGCGCACCATGGTCGGCCAGTCGTCGGGCGAATCGTACCAGCACAAGTTCAGCGGGCAGGGCGTGGTCTTCATCCAGCCCGCTGAGCGCTGACCGGGTGGCGCGCAGCGCTCTTGAACAATCGAATTTAGTGGGAGAATGCCATGCCGGCGTACCAGCAGATCAATGAAAAGATGATTGAGGTCAAACTCAATAACGAAGAAGTCTTCGCCAAGAAGGGGGCGATGATTTCGTACCAGGGCGAGGTCGCCTTCAGCAGTTCCTTCCTGGCGGGCCAGGGAGTCGAGAGCATGGCCATGCGCGCCGCCACCAACGAGGGCTACTCGCTGATGCTGGCCAGGGGCCGCGGCTCGGTCTACTACGCCTACGACGGCCTGTTCGTCACCATCATCCCGGTGCGTGGGGAGACGCTGTACGTGGAAAGCGAGAATGTGCTCGCTTTCGACGCGCGCATGACCGCTGGGACCATGTTCCTCGGCAACCAGGGCGGCATCCAGGGCATTGCGCGCGGGGCGGTGTCGGGGCAGGGCTTGTTCACCAGCACTTTCCAGGGCACGGGCGACGTGGCGATCCTGTCGGACGGCAACGCGATCGGTTTGCCGGTCACGCACGATGTGCCTGTGTGCGTCGATCCGCAAGCCTACATCGGCCATACCGGGCAGTTGAGCTCGTCCATCATCACCGACCTGAACTGGAAGACCTTCGTCGGCCAGGCCTCGGGCGAGTCGTATCAAGTCAAATTCACCGGGCAGGGCACGGTCTACATCCAAGCGAGCGAGAGGTAAGTCATGACAATCTACAATCCAGCGAACTTGCCGAGGAACGATAACCTGAACCGGTTTGCCTTCGTGGTGGACGTGACCGACCAGATCTTCATCCGCAAAGGCAAGATGATCGCCTTTTACGGCAACCTGAGCTTCGAGGCCATGGGCAGCAGCGTGGTCGAGATGCTGGCCCGCCGCGCGTTCAATGCGCCGAAGTACATCCACAATTTCGTGGTGGCGCAGGGGCAGGGCCAGCTGATTTTGGGCGACAACGGCAACGACCTGGCCTGCTACGACCTGGACGCGGCCAACATGACGATCCGCGCCAAGAACCTGCTGGGTTTTTCCAAGAACGTCATCTGCCAGGAATCGACCCTGCCGGGATACCTCACCCTGCTCGGGACCGGCAAGGTGATTGCCTCGTCCAACGGCCCGGTGCACTTTCTGGAACTGCCGTGCAGGGTGGATGAACAGGCCGTGCTGGGCTGGGCCGATTGTCCGAGTCCGTCGTACCGCTACGATTACGCGCACGTCACCGGATTTGTGTCGACGGTGGGGGCGCTGAGCGGCTTGACGCTGTCGGGCGAGGAAAAGCAGGTCGACTTTACCGGCGCCGGTACCGTGCTGGTGCAGTCGTCCGAGCTGGAACTGAGCGGCAGCTCGACCCTGGCGCATCTGGTTTCGCTGTTGCCGATGCTGGGCAAGGAAGACTTGGGCAAGCTGAGCCTGTCGCTGCAGCAGCAGACCCAGCAGCGGCGCTAGCGATCGGCGCGTTGGTGTGCGCCGACACCCACGGAACCTGCGGCAGGAAAGGGTAGGGACGCTATCAATTGACTCTTAGCGGCAGGAGTTTCCACGTAGAATCAGCGTTCATGCGTTTGAATAAGGCATTCGGCGAACTGGCATACACCCCGCCGTCGCCGCCATCGAGTACCTGTTCGATAATGATCGCCCTGCCCGGGGGCGTGGTGTCCGTCTGCAAGCCGGCGTCGGCGCTGCTCCAGTCGCGACCGTTGTTCTTGCTGCTGAAAAGCGCTGACCCGCAACGGGCAAAGATCTCCTCGCCGGCAATGCCCACTACCCCGCACCAGGTTTCGTGTGGGGTTTTTGAAGGGAAAATGACTTCTTTCCAGGTATTGCCACGGTCCTCGCTGAGGTAGCTGTACTTGCGCTGATCTATATCGTGCACGTTCGCGACCACGATTCCTTTTTGACTCGTCATCAGCCTGTCTGCCTGTTTGACATCGGGGACGCTCAGCAACTTCCACGCGCCGTCCTGGGCCGGCCTGCGGATGATACCGATGGACGTGATCGAATAAAAGTATGTTCCATCTTCAACCAGGTTGCTGCACTGCGAGGCGCCGGCGGGCAGATCTGATGCGCGTACCCAGTTCGTCCCGCTATTCGAGCTCCGGTAAAGATGAGAATTGAAACACGAATAATGCATTTCCCCGATCGACGCATGCGGGCCGGGCGCGGGAACCGCAGCCGTGCCGTGTCCGAGCGGAAGGGCGCCCTTGTTGTCGAGTTTCAATTCATGTTCATGGTCGAATCGCTGCCATGCATATTCATTGTCCCAGGAGTGACGCCATGTCAGGCCGCCGTCGGTACTTTTGTTATACCCCCTGAGCGCAATGTGCACCAGGATGGACCGGTCCGGCGCGACGACGACAGACTTAATGACCGGTACTGTCGGTGGCGGCAGCGCGTTGGCGCTTGAAGCGATCAGCATCATGAGTGCGAGTGATGCCAAGGCAGATGCGCTTTTGCGCCCGGGAGTGCTCATTTCAGGTCCTTTATGCATGTTTACTACCCAATGTGATCGGGACTATACCCCACTGTCGCCGTGGGTTGAACCGCATGCATCCGCACGGCCCATACCACGCCAGCCACCAGCAAGATAATCGCCGCGCTTTCCAGCACCCGTGGAAACTGGCGGTGATACACGAAGCCGTAGCACAGTGCGAACAGCGTTTCGAACAGGATCAACTGCCCCGACAGGGTCACCGGCACGCGCCGGCTGGCGATATTCCACAAATGGTTGCCGATGACCGAGGCGCCCAGCGCCAGCAAGGCATTGGTGATCCAGAACACTGTCCAGTTGCGTCCGCTTGCCGCGCCTGCCGCGCCGGTGACGTCGCCATGCCAAATGGCAAAGGCAACTGCGCCGATCGCCAGCGCGATCAGGCCGCTGGCCATGCCGTACAGGGCCGACCATTCCGCGCTGCTGAAATGCGCGTTGCGCTTGAGGAAACGCGCATTGTCGAGCCCGTACCAGCTCCAGCACAGCAGGGCGCCGAACGCGCACAGCACCCCGAGCAAGGTCGCCCCAAGACTGGCGCCGCTGGCGCGCGCGTGCAGGAACACATCGATATTGATACAGGCGATACCGGCGCCCACCACCAGCAGTGGCAGCGCCAGTTGCGACATGGGAATGGCGCCATGATCCTTGCGGCCGAGCAGGGTGAGGGTGATCGGCAGCAAGCCGATAATGAGCGAGGTTGGCGCCACCCCAGCCAGCTTGACGCCCAGCGCCAGCAGCATGTAATAGACGATATTGCCGGCCAGTGCATGGCGCACCAGCGCGCCGCAGTCGCTGCGGTCGAGCCGCTGCAACAGGCCACGCAGGCGCGGCAGCATCAGCCCGGTGGCAATCGCCCCGTAGGCGATGTAGCGGCCCACGGCCAGTTCGACCGGCGAAAACGCCGCCAATAATTCCGGCACGATGAACACCATGCCCCACATCGCGCCGGCCAGCAGGCCGCACAGTACGCCAGTCCACATCGTTGATATTCCTGTCACGCATCAGTTGCCAAGCTGACAGTGTGGCACGAAGTTGCGGCAGGCGTGCGGCTGCCCCCGCCAGCGTCTCTTTCTCCATCGGCGCAGACATGCTGGTCCGTCACGGGGCTGTTAAGTTCGTCCAGAAGCAGGTGAACTGCAAACGGAACCCGGGCAGCACCTGGGCCAGGCAAGCGCGCTCTTGTACCTGGCCGCATGGTGCTTAAGCGAGCATCGCCACCTGCTTTATCGCGTCGTCCAGGGTCCGGGCCGGATCGGCAGCCAGCCGGCTTGCCCGCCACGCGATGAGCGCGTCCGGGCGCACCAGCACAGCCCCCTCCGCACCGACGCCGAAGCGATGCTCGAAGCTGGCGTCCGCCGGGAAAACGATATCCACGCCGACCTGCAAGGCGCGCAGCGGCCATGCTGGCCCCGTCTGCGCGCGTGCGGCGTCGATCCAGCTGCGGTCCCGCGCCAGCAGGGTGAAGCCGTCCGTGGCCAGATCCAGCGTGGACAGCGTACGTCCCCCGGCCTCGACCCACACATGGGGGATGCGTGTTCCCGGCTGGCCGGCCCATTGATCGGGGTGCGCGGCCGCTGGCAGCGCGGCTCCGGCGCCGAGGATGGCGGCGGAGCGCTGCAACTGGCCCAGCTCCATTGCTTCATTGCCGAACAGCGCTTCGTGCTCCGGCGCCCCCTTGGCCCATTGGGCATAGTCGGGCCGCGCGAACGTCTGCTGGTGGCGCAGCCAGGCGATGGGGCGGCGTTCTTCGTCGTAGGTATCGAGCAGCAGGGGCGACGAGTGTCCCTGCACGACCATGGCCAGCTTCCATGCCAGGTTGGCTGCGTCGTCGATGCCGGTATTGGCGCCAAAACCGCCACGGGTGGGCGGCAGCTGGTGGGCGGCGTCGCCGGCCAGGAACACGCGCCCTTGCGAAAATCGATCGGCGATGCGGCCGGCAAGCTCCCAGCGCCCGGTGGCCAGCACCTCGACCGCCAGGTCCTGGCCGAGCGCGCGCCGCACCAGTTCCACCAGGTCGTCGCCGACGGGCTGCGTCTCGTCGAACATCAACGCCCAGCGGCCGTCGCCGTAGGTGGTCAGGAAGCACTTGAATCCGGGCTGCTCGATGTCGAACTGCGTGATGCCGCGCGCCAGGTAGGGTTCGGCGCCGGGGCAGCGGAACAGGATGCTGCGCAGCGTGCGCAGGTGGCCGATGCCCTGGCGTTCGATGCCCAGCGCAGTACGGACCGGACTGCCCGCGCCGTCGGCGCCGATCAGGTAAACGGCGCGCAGCGTGACCACGGCGCCGCTGGCGCGTACACGCACCTGCGCCGTCACGCCTTCCCCGTCCTGCTGGAAGGCGAGCAGTTCGTGCCCCAGCCGGAGGTCGGCGCCTTGCTGCGTGGCTGCGCTGCGCAAAATCGGTTCCAGGCTGTCTTGGGCGATGGCCGCGCCGCCGCAGGGAGACGCGCTGGCGCGCCGCTCCTGCGTTTCGCCGGGCGTCCATTCGGTCTCCTGGCGCCAGGCGCCGGTCAGCGAATCGGCCCGCACGCGGCGCAGGCGGGCCTGGGGCGGCACTTGCGCAATGCGCTCGCCGATGCCCGCCGCGCGGTAGTGCTCCATGGTGCGTTCGGTGAAGCCCATCGCACGCGGATGTGGCGCGCTGTCGTGGTGTTTTTCGATGACGATGGTGGCGACGCCGCGGCGCGCCAGGAACAAGGCGGCTGATAGGCCGACCAGGCTGCCGCCGATGATCAAGACGGCGCTGTCGTGGGAGAGGAAATGGTTTTGCATGGTACGTCCTTGTGGTGAGCTGCCGCAGGCACGGCGAAGGACAGGGCGTATTCCGAACGGAGGAGAAAAGCCGGGTCGAGACGGCGCCGTCACGGAAAAACGGCGCAGGTCCGCCTTCCGTCGCGGTCCGCGGCCCCCATGGGCTGGATTGTTTGCCCGCCGCGGGTGCGGCAGGCTGACCGGGGCTCACCACACCGGTCTACCATTTTCGACAGGGCGAGCTTAGATCAAAAATCGCTCATGCGCAAGCAGGTGCAAGTTCGCCGGTCCTGGGCTCGCCCGCAGGCGGACAGCGCCTGCCGTTTTCGCCAAACACGTGAATGCGCGCCAGCGGCGCCCCGAGCAGCAGGTACTGGCCCACCTCCCAGTTGGCGTCCGGGTCGGCCCGCACCACCACCTGCTCGGCGCTGCCGACCACCGTGGCGTACAGATAGCTGCCTTCGCCCAGTCGTTCGACCGCAAACACGGTCGCCGGGATGCCGTCGGCGACATGCGGCGCAATGTGCTCCGGGCGCATGCCCAGGGTGACGTGCGCGCCCGGCGCCATTTTCTCTGCCACGCACACCATCAGCTGCGCGCCCCCGGCCAGCGCCACCACGGCCTGGCCGGCGTTCCACTGGCGGATCTCGCCGCGTAAAAAATTCATCGGCGGCGCACCCAAAAAGCCGGCCACGAACAGGTTGTCGGGCCGGTGATACAGCTCGAGCGGCGCGCCCACCTGTTCCACGCGGCCGGCGCGCAGCACCACGATGCGGTCGGCCAGGGTCATCGCCTCGACCTGGTCGTGCGTCACATAGATCATGGTGGTGGCCAGGGTGCGGTGCAGCCTGGCCAGCTCGATGCGCATCTGCACGCGCAGCGAGGCGTCCAGGTTCGACAGCGGCTCGTCGAACAGGAACACGGCCGGCTGGCGCACGATGGCGCGCCCGATCGCCACGCGCTGGCGCTGGCCGCCGGACAGTTCCTTGGGCCGGCGCTGCAGCAGCGCTTCGATCTGCAAGGTCTGGGCGGCCTTGCGCACCGCCTCGTCGATCTGCGACTTGCGCTTGCCCGCCAGTTTCAGCGCGAACGCCATGTTCTCGTACACGCTCATGTGCGGATACAGCGCGTAACTCTGGAACACCATGGCCAGCCCGCGCTGCGCCGGCGGCACGTCGTTCACGCGCGCACCGTCGATCAGGATGTCGCCGCCATCGATGTCTTCCAGCCCGCAAATGGCGCGCAGCAGGGTCGACTTGCCGCAGCCGGACGGGCCGACGAAGACGATGAATTCGCCATCGCCGATATCGAGATCGATCCCGTGCAGCACCGCCTGCGCGCCATACGACTTGCGGATGCCCGTCAGCTGGACCCTTGCCATCTCAGGCCGCGCGCAGCACGACGACCACGCGGTGCTGCGCGCCGTCGGCCTTCATCGGGATCATGGCCGCGCCGTCCTCGATCGGCGCTTCCTGGCCGTCGAGCGAGGCCGCCACCACCAGCGAACCGTCGCCGATGGCGTCGTTGATCACCTCGATGTGATAACTGGTGGCGCCGTCCGGCAAGCGGTAGCGGATGCTAAAGCGCGGCCATGCGGCCGGCACCACCGGCTTCATGCGGATCGCGGCGCCGCCTTCGAGCGTGAAGCCGAGCACCGATTCGAGCGCGACCCGGTAGGCCCAGCCGGCCGAGCCGGTGTACCAGGTCCAGCCGCCGCGCCCCACGTGCGGATCGGCGCCGTAGATATCGGCCGCGATCACGTACGGTTCGACCTGATAGCGCGCCACCGCCTCCGGGGTCAGGGCGTGGCTGATTGGGCTGAGCATTTCGAGCAGTTGCGCGGCGCGCTCGTTGCGGCCCGCTTCGGCCACCGCGCGCACCGCCCAGCAGGCCGCGTGCGTGTACTGGCCGCCGTTTTCGCGCACGCCGGCCACGTAACCCAAGATGTATCCCGGGTCTTGCGCGGTGTGCACGAAGGGCGGCGTGAGCAGCCGGATCAGGCCATCCGCGTCCGACACCAGCCGCTCTTCCATGGCATCGAGCGCCATTTCCGCGCGGTCAAACGGCGCCGCGCCGGAGATCACCGACCAGGCCTGCGCCAGCGCGTCGATCTGGCATTCGTCGCTCTCGCTCGAGCCCATCACCGCGCCGTTGTCGTAAAACGCGCGCCGGTACCACTGGCCATCCCAGCCTTCGCCATTGAGCACCATGGCCAGGTGGTCGCGGTAAGCGCCGTAGGCGGCGATGCGCGCGCTGTCGCCGCGCCGCTCGCACACCGGTAAAAAGTCCTTGATGATGCGGAACAGGAAAAAGCCCATCCACACGCTCTCGCCGCGGCCCTCGCGCCCGACCCGGCTCATGCCGTCGTTCCAGTCACCGGTGCCCATCAGCGGCAGGCCGTGCGCGCCTTTCGTCAGCGAGCGGTCCAGCGCGCGGCAGCAATGCTCGTACACGTCGGCGCTGGTGCCGGCCGGTTCAGGGTGCAGGAAGACTTCGTCTTCGCCATCTTCCAGCAGCGGGGCCGTGAGAAAGCCCTCGACTTCATCGAGCACACTCCAGTCGCCGGTGGACTTGAGGTAGAAAGCGGTGATGTAGGGTAGCCACAGCAGGTCGTCCGAAAAGCGCGTGCGCAAGCCCTTTTCCAGCGGCGCCGGATGCCACCAATGCAGCACGTCGCCTTCGGTGAACTGGTGCGCCGCGTGCAGGCAGATCTGCTTGCGCGTCATTTCGGGCAGGGTGTAGATCAGGGCGCTGGCGTCCTGCAACTGGTCGCGGTAGCCGATCGCGCCGCCCGACTGGTAAAAGGCAGAGCGCCCCCAGATGCGGCAGCTCAAATTCTGATAGGCCAGCCAGCCGTTGACCATCAGGTCGATCGCCGGCACCGGCGTGGCGATCTCGATGGCGCCGACGGTGTCGTGCCAGAACTGGCGTACTTTGGCCAGCGCTTGCTCCACCGCCGCGCTGGCGCGATAGCGCCGCACCAGCGCCTGGGCGTCGTCGGCGCTGGTGGTTTCGCCGAGCAGTACGGCAAATTCGACCTCTTCGCCGGGGGCGATGGTCAGGCGCGCCTGGAACGCGGCGCATGGATCGAGCCCGGGACCGGTGCGCCCGTCGAGGCGCGCTTCGCCCAGCGCCGCCGGACGCGCGGTGGTGCCCTGGGTGCCGATGAAGGCGGCGCGGTCGGCGCTGTGGAAGCTGGCGCTGGCCGGCGGCGCGATCAGCGCGCCGAAGGTGACGCCGTCGGCGAACGGGCCGGCCATGCGGTTGGTGGCCAGCAGCACGCCCGTGTCCCAGGTGGTGCATACATGGCGCGCGCTGTCGGCCGGCGTGCTGCCCAGCACCAGTTGCTGGTACGAGAACAGCGATATCGTGCGGCTGCGCGCCTCGGTATTGCGCAGGCGGATGCGCACGATCTTGAGCGGGTCGTGGCGCGGCACGAACACCGTGCATTCCTGCTCCAGGCCATAGCTGGCGTGGCGGAAGGTGGTGTAGCCGAAGCCGTGCACCGCCTCGTAGCTGGCGGCTGCCGGCGCCGGACCGGGCATGGGCGACCACCAGCTGCCGTCGTCTTCGTCGCGCACATACAGCGCTTCGCCGTGCGGATCGCGCACCGGGTCGTTGAACCAGGGCGTGAGCCGGTGTTCGCGGCTGTTGCGGCTCCAGGTGTAGCCGGCGCCGGTTTCGCTCACCAGCACGCCCACCTGTTCATTGGCGATCACATTGGTCCAGGGCAGGGGCGGGCGCGAGAGGCCCGCGGCGCCATCCCAGGCCAGGCGGATCACATATTCCTTGCCGTCGCTGGAAAAGCCGCCGTCGCCGTTAAAGAACTGCAGCGGCGCCGGTTCGGCGTCGTCTTGCGGGTGCTTGCGGTGCGGTGGGCGCGGAGGGCGCAGGATGCTGGCGCGCGGCCCGAACGCCGGCAGCTCGCCCTTGACTACCATGCGCGCCTGCGCGGCCACGCGTTCCAGGTCGGCGCTGTCGACCTGCATCGGGTCGAGCAGGGTGACCGGGCCTGGCAAGGCGGGCCAGTCGGCTTGCGCGCCGACCAGCACCAGGTGCAGCGGCAGGGCCAGCGCATCCCAGTAACGCGCCGCGTCCAGCAAGGCTTGCGCGTGCGGGTCGCGCGGACCGATGGCGTTGACCACGCACAGCACGCGGTCCGTGGGCAGTCCGAGGGTGTCGGGCAGGCTGTCGGTGGACAGGCGCGCGTCGCCAGCTGCGCGCAGGGCGCTTTCGCCATACAAAATGGCGGCGGCCAGCGCTTCGGCGTAGGCGCCTTGTTCGGTATCGAGCGCCAGCGCGGTGAGCAGCGCGGCGCGCCGTTCGCCCGCCATGCGCGCGGCCAGTTCCGGCGTTGGCGCGCTGGCCAGCAGGGCCAGCGCGGCGTCGCGGTCGGGCGCCGCGCCGAGGGTAAAGGCGATGACGGCGTTCGCGTCCGGTTCGAGCACCACGTTGCGGCGCAGGCTGAACGACGGATCGAGCACGTTGCCGGCGGTTCCCGACAGCGGCGCGTTTGAGGCCAGCGCGCCTGGGGCGGCCAGGCTGCGGCCACGCCCGATGAAGCGTTTGCGGTCGGTCTCGATGCCGGCGTCTTCGCCGCCGCTGGCGGCATGAACCAGCCAGATACAGGCGTCGTCGGCGCCGCGCGGACGCCGGCGCGCCAGCAGCGCGCCGGCGGCGGGAACCGATTCGGTCTGCACGAACAGTTTCGAGAATGCCGGGTGCGCGGCTTCGGCGGCGCGCTTGTTGAGCACCACTTCCAGATAGCTGGTCACTTCGATGCGGCGCGCGCGCGCGCTGGTGTTACGCAAGGTCAGGGTGCGCAGTTCGACGTCGGTCTCGGGCGCGACGACGATGTCGAGCCGCGCTTCGATGCCGAGGTGACGGCACGACAGCCACGCGCCGCCATCGTCGCTGCCGAAGCCATAGCGGGCGCCGGCAACCGCGCAGGGCTGGGCGCCGACCGACCAGAACTCGCCGCTGTCGATGTCGCGCAGGTAGATAAAGTAACCGTCGCCGTCTTCCACCGGGTCGCCCTGCCAGCGCGTCAGCGCATGTGCGCCGAGGTCGGTGGCGCCGGTCCCGGCAGCCGTGACGAGCACCCGCAAATGGCCGTTGGAGAGGAAGCGGGCGCCGGCGGCGGGACTGAAGGGGATCGGAGTCATGGGCAGGGTACGGTGGTGTGCATAGGGTCGGCGCAATGTAAGCGGTTACATCCAGTTAAATTTTACATGACATCTTTGTGTAAAGAATAAAATTTCGACCAGAAGTCAGGCATTTTTTGGTGAAAAATTTACATAAAAACCACGGTGTGCTGAGCTCGATTGCGGTACATTAGGAAAAATGTAATCGGTTACCGGGGTTTTATGCGGGACGAATGAAAGCGTGGTGTTTTTATGGCGGTAACGATCAAGGATGTGGCGCGGGCGGCCAATGTGTCGGTCGCCTCGGTGTCGCGCGCGCTCAACGGCAGCGACACCGTCACCGACGAAACGCGCCAGTTGGTGCTGGCCGCGGCGCGCAGTTTGCGCTACATTCCGCACAGCGGCGCGCGCAGCCTGTCGACCAGCCGCACCGAGACCATCGGCGTGGTGCTGCCCGACCTGCATGGCGAGTTCTTTTCGGAGCTCATTCGCGGCATCGACATGGCGGCGCACCGGCGCGGCCTGCACTTGCTGGTATCGAGTTCGCACGGCGACGCCGGCGAAGCGGCGCTGGCCATGCGCGCCATGAGCGGCCGGGTCGATGGCCTGGTCGTCATGTCGCCGCACGTGGATGCCGGTTTTTTGGCCGACAACCTGGCGGGCAATCTGCCGATCGTCCTAGTCAATACGCGCGCCACCGGCCACGATTGTTCGGCCCTGGCGGTCGACAACCACGGCGGCGCGGCCGACATGGTGCAGCACCTGGTCGAGATGGGGCACCGCAGCATCGTCATGATCGCCGGCCCGGCCGACAACTTCGACGCCGAAGAACGTTTGCGCGGCTTTCGCGAGACCATGGCGCGCCTCTTGCCCGGCGCGCCGCCGTTCGAGCCGCAAGTGCTGCGCGGCGACTTTGGCGAGGAATCGGGCTATCGCGCCGGCCAGCAGCTGCGCGCCTTGAAGCGCCTGCCCGACGCGGTGTTCGCCGCCAACGACATGATGGCGATCGGCTGCCTGTTCGCGCTGGGCGAGGGCGGCCTGGTGGTCCCGCGCGATATTGCGCTGGTCGGCTTCGACGATGTGCCGACGGCGCGCTTCGTCACGCCGCCGCTGACCACCGTGCGGGTGCGGATCACCGAAATGGGCAGCCGCGCGCTCGAATGCCTGGCCTTCGAAATTGAAAACCCGCAGGGGACGAAAAAAACCGTGCAGGTGGTGCAAACCGAACTGGTGGTGCGGCGCTCGTGCGGCGCACATGCGCAGGGCGTGACGGAAAACGGCAAGCGGTAGCAAACAACTATAAAACAACGGGAGAAATGCATGAAGATAAAAGCAGGCGTGCGCGAACTGCGCAGGGCATTGGTGGGACTGTCGACGGTGGCCATGCTGGCCGCCGCGCCGGCGCATGCGCAGTTAAGCAGCGCCACCATCAAGGGACAAATCACGCAGAGCGGCGCGCCCGCGGCGCCGGCCACGCCGGTCGTCGCCAGCAACACGGCCACCGGTTACAACTACCGCACCAGCACCGGCGCCGACGGCAGCTACGTGCTCACCGGCCTGCCGCCGGGCGAGTATGCGATCAAGGTCGGCGGCCAGAGCACCGAAAAGGTCACGTTGTCGATCGGCCAGACCGCCTCGCTCGACCTGTCGGTGGGGGCGGCCGATCCGGCCAATTCGGCCAACATGGCGCAGGTGGTGATCCTGGGCTCGGCCCAGCGCCGCAACGTCAAGACCTCGGAAGTCGGCACCAGCGTGTCGCGCGCGCAGATCGACAGCCTGCCGCAGGTGTCGCGCAACTTCCTCGCCTTTGCCGACCTGGCGCCGGGCGTGCGCTTCGATGTCGAGGCCAAGACCGGCTACGGCACCTTGCAGGGCGGGGCGCAGAACCAGGATAACGTGAACGTCTTCATCGACGGCGTCGGCCAGAAGAACTACATCCTGCGCGGCGGCATGTCCGGGCTCGACTCCTCGCGCGGCAACCCGTTCCCGCAATCGGCGGTGGCCGAGTACAAGGTGGTTTCGCAAAACTACAAGGCCGAATTCGACCAGGTCAGTTCGACCGCGATCACGGCGATCACCAAGTCCGGCACCAACCAACTGCATGGCGATGTGTTTTTCGACCGCACCGGCGCCAACCTGACCGCCTACGATCCGTTCCAGAAGAAAAACAAGGCCGACGGCGTGGAACGCCCGCGCTACTCGCAGAAGCAGTACGGAGCCACGCTCGGTGGGCCGATCAAGGAAGACGTGATGCATTACTTCATCGCGTACGAAGGCAAGCGGATCGACACGCCGCGCCAGGTCGTCGCCCAGCGCCAGGACTTGCTGCCCAACGCCGGCATCGTGCCGTCGCTGCTGGCGCAGGCCGGATCGGCCACCGCCAAGTTCAAGGAAGACCTGGTGCTTGGCAAACTGACGACCCGCATCGGCGAAGACCACCTGATCGAGCTGACCACCCGCATCCGGCGCGAGAACGACCTGGTGCCGGAAGACTTCAAGCTGTCGTTGCCCGGCAACGAGAAGGACCGCAAGAACGATGAAACGCGCTTCGACCTGAAACACGAGTTTTCACGCGGCGACTTCCTCAGTGAAGCGCGCATCGGCTACGAAAAATTTCATTGGAATCCGAGCGCGCTGCAATCGACGCCGTACGTGAAGTACGTGGTCTCGCCGAGCAACGAGACCAAGAACGTGGTCGACGTGCTGTTTACCGGCGGCTCGCCGGATGCCCAGGACCGCATGCAAAAAGGGCTCTCGTTGAGCGAGAGCGTGACCTGGACCGGTCTTGCCGGCCACACGATCAAGGGCGGGGCCAAGATCAAGAAGGTCGACTTCAAGCTGTACGGCACCTCGAACGCCATCGATATCCGGCGCGAGATGATCGACAACGTGACCGGCATTCCGCAGGTCTTCGAAATATCGCGCGCCCTGGCGCCCACGGGCGTGAGCTACACCGACCGCCAGTACGGCGTGTACCTGCAGGACGACTGGAAAGTGACGAAGCAGCTCGAACTGAACCTGGGCATGCGCTGGGACTACGAGACGAATATGCTCAACGACAGCTACGTCACGCCAGCCGACCGCGCGGGCCTGTTCGGCAAGCAGGACCCGCGCCCGGGCGCCCCTAGCGGCCAGACCTATGCGCAGTCGCTGGCCAAGGGCGGCGTAACCATCGGCGACTACATCAGCACCGGCTCGAACCGCAAGTCGTTCAAGGATGCGTGGCAGCCGCGCGTGGGCATGTCGTACGACCTTTTCGGCGACAGCAATACGGTGTTTTTTGCCGGCGCCGGACGCGCCTACGACCGCACCATCGCCAACGTGGCGCTGGACGAACTGCAAAAGAACTCGCAGCCGGGCGGCGAGATCTGGCTGATCCGCAGTGAACACAAGCTGCCGTACACCGACCAGTTCAGCGCCGGCGTGCGCCAGGCGCTGGGCGCGTGGAATACCGAGTTTGGCGCGACCGTGTCGCGCAGCCGCAACCAGTTCAACTGGTTCGGCGGTAACCGCGATGTCAACGGCGGCTGGGGCAATGCCAGCCCGATCGACCCAATGTTCAGCTCCGTGCCGGGCTACGGCACCCTGATCCTGGGCGACTTCATCTCGCAGGCAAAAACCTCGTCCGCGTACCTGAAAGGCGACAAGCCGTTTTCCAGCGCTTCGGGATGGGGCCTGGCCGCGACCTACACCTACTCCGAGGGCGAGACCACCAACAAGGAGTGGAACAACGACATGTTCAACTGGACCTACGGCCGGTACGCCTATTCGTGGAATCCGTCGACCACCGTCGAGCGCCACCGCCTGGTGGTGGCGGGGATGAGCGACCGCCTGCTGCCCTATGGGATCATGCTCTCGTCCAAACTGACGCTCGGCAGCGGCCTGCCGTACCGGATCACCGACTGCGCCAAAGGCTTTAACGACTGCGTCTCGCGCAAGGGCGACGGCGGCTCGTTCCGCACCGTCGACGTGGCCATGGCCAAGGATGTCGGCGTCGGTTTCGGCAAGGTGTCGGTGCGCTTCGATGTGCTCAACGTGTTCAACACGGTCAACTACGCCGCCTACGATGCCTGGGGCGGCGGCCCGACCACCAAAAACCCCAATTACCTTGGCGGCGACAACGTCAAGCTGGGAACCGCGGGCGCCATTACCGGCCCGATGCGCACAGTCAAACTGACCGTGCGCTATGCATTTTAAATAGAGGAAGTCGATGAGAAAACGCTTGATGCCGATGGCCGCGCTGGTTGGCGCCATCGCGACGATGCCGCTGGCGCCGGCCCATGGAGCACCTGCGGGTGCGGCTGCGGGGCCGGCTGCGGGGCCGGCGGCGGCCCTGCTGGACGACCTGTCCGAACGCACCTTCCGCTTCTTCTGGGAGACCGCCAATCCGGTCAACGGGCTGGTGCCCGACCGCTATCCGTCGCCGTCGTTCTCCAGCATCGCGGCGGTGGGCTTCGGCCTGACCGCCTACCCGATCGGCATCGAGCGTGGCTACATCACGCGCGCGCAGGCGCGCGAGCGCGTGCTGGCGACCCTGCGTTTCTTCCGCAATGCGCCGCAGGGCAAGCAGGCGCAGGGCATGAGCGGCTACAAAGGCTTTTTCTATCACTTCCTGGACATGAAAACCGGCGTGCGCAGTTCCAACTCGGAGCTCTCGACCGTGGACACGGCCCTCCTGATCGCCGGCGTGCTGCACATGCAGTCGTATTTCGACGGCCCTGGCGAAGAGGAGATGGAGATCCGCCGCCTGGCCGACGAACTGTATGAGCGCGTCGACTGGCAGTGGGCGCAGGCGCGCCCGCCGGCCATCGTGCTTGGCTGGCATCCCGAAACCGGCATGCTGCCCTACGACTGGCGCGGCTACAACGAAGCGATGCTGGTGTACGTGCTGGCGCTGGCGTCGCCCACGCATCCGGTCGACCCGAAGGCGTGGGACGAGTGGACCAGCACCTACGACAGGACCTGGGGCACCTCGTGGGGCCAGGAGCACCTGGGGTTTGCCTCCCATTTCGGGCACCAGTATTCGCACGTGTGGATCGATTTTCGCGGCATCCAGGATGCCTACATGCGCAAGCGCGGCATCGATTACTTTGAAAACAGCCGGCGCGCCACCTACGCGCAGCAGGCCTACGCAGTCGCCAATCCGCTCGGCTGCAAGGGCTACGGCGCCAATCTGTGGGGCGTGACCGCCAGCGACGGCCCGGCCGACGCCACCATTACCGACGGCGGCAAGCGGCGCAAGTTCCGCAGCTACGCCGGGCGCGGCATGGGCAAGGAGCACTACGATGACTGCACCATCGCGCCGACCGGCGCGGCGGCGTCGATCGCCTTCGCGCCGGAGATCGCGATTCCGGCGATGACCGACATGCATGCGCGTTACGGCAAGCAGATCTACGGTAAATACGGTTTCCTCGACGCCTTCAATCCAAGCTTCGACTTCGGCATCAAGCTGGCCAACGGGCGGCGCGTACCGGGTTTCGGCTGGATCGATACCGACTACCTGGGCATCGACCAGGGCCCGATCCTGGCGATGATCGCCAACCACCGCGACGAATCGGTGTGGCGCGTCATGCGCGGCAATCCGGTGATCCGCACCGGCTTGCGGCGCGCCGGCTTTTCGGGCGGCTGGCTCGAGAACGGGGCCAAGCCATGAATTTGCGGCGGCGCCACTGGGTCGCCGGTTCGGCGCTGGCGCTGCTGCTGGCGGGCTGCGAACGGCGCAGCGGCGGCCCGGTGGAGCTGCGCCTGTGGGCCATGGGGCGCGAGGGCGAAGTGGTCAAGGAACTGCTGGCCGACTTCGAAAAGCTCAACCCTGGCATCCGCATCAAGGTGCAGCAGTTGCCGTGGCTGTCGGCGCAGGAAAAACTGCTGACCGCTTTTGCCGGCGACGTCACGCCTGACCTGTGCCAGCTCGGGAACACGTGGATACCCCAGTTCGCGGCGCTGGGCGCGATCGAGCCGCTGGGGGATCGTATCGACCATGCCGACGGCGTCACGAGCGCCGACTATTTTCCCGGCATCTGGGCCTCGAACCAGATCGACGCCCAGTTGTTCGGCGTGCCCTGGTACGTCGACACGCGCCTGATTTACTACCGCAAGGACTTGCTGCTTGATGCCGGCTTTGCCACGCCGCCCGCCAGCTGGGCCGAGTGGACGGGCGCCATGCGCGCGATCAAGCAGCGCAGCCCGCAGAACTATGGCGTGCTGCTGCCGCTGAACGAATACGAACAACTGCTGTCGCTGGCGCTGCAGCAGGATGCGCCGCTGCTGCGCGATGGAGGGCGCTTCGGCGACTTCCGCCATGCCGATTTTCGGGCTACGCTGCAGTTCTACCTCGACCTGTTCAAAAATGGCCTGGCGCCGCGCTTGTCGGCCACGGCGATTTCGAACGTGTGGGATGAATTTGCGAAGGGCTTTTTCGCATTCTATATCTCGGGACCGTGGAATATCGGTGAATTCAAGCGCCGCCTGGCGCCCGACAAGCAGCACACCTGGATGACGGCGCCCCTGCCCGGACCGCACGGCCCAGGCGCCTCGGTGGCCGGCGGCGCCAGCCTGGTCGTGTTCAAGGCGTCGCAGCATAAGGAAGAGGCGTGGAAGGTGATCGAATACCTGTCGCAACCGGAAGTGCAGCGGCGCTTTTACCAGATGACCGGCAACCTGCCGCCGCGCCGCAGCGCGTGGGCCGACCCGGCGCTGCAGGGCGATCCGTATTCGGCGGCCTTTCGCGAGCAGTTAGAGCGCGCCAAGTCGCCGCCCAAGGTGCCCGAATGGGAGCGCATCGGCACCGAAATGCGCATCGTGACCGAGGCGCTGGTGGCGGGCCGCATGACGATCGAGCAGGCCGTGACGGAGCTTGACGCGCGCACCGACCGCATCCTCGAAAAACGCCGCTGGATGCTCGACCAGCGGGGCAGGGCATGAAGACGGGCCACGCCGCATGGTGGATGGTGGGGCCGCCGCTGCTGGTGATCGGCGTGTTTTTCTTCGTGCCGGTGCTGGCCGCGCTGGCGATGAGCATGACCGACTTCGACCTGTACGCGCTGGCGGACCTGAACAACCTGCGTTTCATCGGCCTGTCCAATTATGCGGAACTGCTGCAAACGCCGCTGTTCTGGAAGGCGCTGGGCAATACGCTGTTTTTCGTGCTGGTCGGCGTACCGCTGTCGATTGCCGCCTCGCTCGGCGCGGCGCTGCTGCTCAATTCCCGGCTGGCCTGGTTCAAGCCGCTGTTTCGCACCGCCTTCTTTGCGCCGGTGGTCACCTCGATGGTGGCCGTCGCCGTCATCTGGCGCTACCTGTACCACTCACGCTATGGCTTCATCAATTACGGGCTCGATCTGGTGGGACTGGCGCCGGTGGACTGGCTGGGGGACCCGCGTTTTGCGATGCCCTCGATTATCCTGTTCGCGGTATGGAAAAACTTTGGGTACAACATGATCATCTTCCTGGCCGGCCTGCAAAGCATACCGGGCGACTTGTACGAGGCCGCCGAACTCGATGGCGCGCGCAGCGTGGCCATGCTGCGTCACATTACCCTGCCGGCCCTGGCGCCGACCATGTTCATGGTCAGCGTCCTCACCATGGCCGGTTACTTCCAGCTGTTCGCCGAACCGTACATGATGACCGAAGGCGGGCCGCTGCAAAGCACCGTGAGCGTGTTGTACTTCATGTACGAGCAGGGCTTCAAGTGGTGGAACCTGGGTAGCGCCACGGCGGTCGCCTTCATCCTGTTCCTGCTGATGTTCGGCGTAACCATGCTGCAGATGCGCGTGGCCGGCCGCGGGCTGGAAGAATGAGCGCGCGCGGCGGGACCATGCCCCGGCGCGTGTGGGTCAATGCGCTGCTGGTCCTGTGTGCGCTGCTGGCCATGTTTCCGCTGCTGTGGATGACGTCCGTGTCGTTCATGGCGCACGGCGAAGCGAGCCACTTTCCGCCGCCGCTGCTGCCGCGCCAGGCCACGCTGGCCAATTACCTGGAGCTGTTCGCGCAGGCCGGCATCGGGCGCTATTTTTTGAACAGCCTGTTGCTGGCGGTGGCCGCGACCCTGCTGTCGCTGGCGTTCAACGTGGGCGCGGGCTACGCGTTTGCCAAGCTGCGCTTCGCGGGGCGCGACCGCATCTTCAAGCTGCTGCTGGGGGCCCTGGTGATTCCAGGGCAGGTGGCGATGCTGCCGCTCTTTTTGATCATGAAGCAAATGGGGCTGGTCAATACCTACATCGGCGTGCTGGTGCCGGCGGCGGCCAGCATTTTCGGGATTTTTTTGGTACGCCAGTATGCGCTGACCATTCCCGATGCCTTGCTGGAGGCGGCGCGGCTCGATGGCGCCAGCGAGTTTCGCATCTTCCGCTCGATCGTGCTGCCGCTGCTGGCGCCGATCCTGGTCACGCTGGCGATCTTCAGCTTTTTGGGCAGCTGGAACGACTTCATGTGGCCCTTGATCGTCCTCACCGACAAGGACCTGTATACGCTGCCGGTGGCGCTGGCGTCGCTCTCGCGCGAGCACGTGCAGGATAACGAAATGATGATGGCCGGCTCGGTGCTCACCATCCTGCCGGTGCTGCTGCTGTTCCTGGTGTTGCAGCGCTATTACATCCAGGGCCTGCTGGTGGGTAGCGTGAAGGGATGAGGAAGCCGTGGCCGCTGCTGTTATGCGCCATGATCAGCGCGCAGGCGCAGGAACGCATCCTCGACGACTTCGAACAGCCCCTCGCGTGGAAGGCGGTGGTGTCGGACGGGGTCACCGCCAGCGCGTCGGGCGCGCCCGGCGTGGACGGGCAGGGCATGCGCTTCGACTTCGATTTCGGCAGCGCCGCCGGCTACGCCGCCGCGCGGCGCGCGTTGCCGCTCGACTTCGAGGGCGACTACGCCATCTCGTTCTGGATGCGCGCCGACGCTGCGCTCAATAACTTTGAAATGAAACTGGTCGACGCCAGCGGCGACAACGTCTGGTGGGTCAACCGGCCCAACTTCGCCATCTCGCGCGAGTGGCAGAAGGTCGCCTTCAAGAAGCGCCATATCGATTTTGCCTGGGGGCCGGCCAAGGACCGCACCTTGCGCCGCACCGAGCGGATGGAACTGGTGGTCAGCGCCGGGCGTGACGGCGGGCGCGGGTCGCTCTGGATCGACGACCTGCGCATGCGCGCCATTGCACCGGCGGGACCGCCGCCCGAACCCGTCATGTCAACAACACCAGGCGCGGTGACAGTCGATTACGGCGTGCCGCGTGAATTTGGCGGCATCGTGCTGCACTGGGCCGACGGGCTGCACGCCGCCCGCTACGACGTCGCTTTTTCCGATGACGGCAGTACCTGGCGCACCGTGCGCAAGGTACTCGATGGCACGGGCGGCGCCGATCCGCTGCTGCTGGGCGAATCGGAGGCGCGCTACGTGCGCGTGACGATGCCCGACGCGCCGGCGCAACGGTACCAGCTGGAGCGGATCGAACTCAAGGACCTGGCGTACGGCGCCTCGGCCAACAGCTTTTTCCAGGCGTTGGCGAAGGAAGCGCCGCGCGGTCATTACCCGCGCGGCATGTCGGGACAACAGAATTACTGGACCGTGCTCGGTGTCGACGGCGGCCGCGAGACAGGGCTGATCTCGGAAGACGGCGCCATCGAAGCGGCGCGCGCCGGCTTTACGATCGAACCGTTTGTCATTGATAGCGGAAAGCTTGCCACCTGGGCCGATGTGACGATGTCACAGTCGCTGCAAGATGGCTATTTACCGATACCGTCGGTCAGCTGGACGGCGCCGCGCTGGCAGTTGCGCACAAGCGCGTTTGCGCAAGGTACGCCGGCCACCTCGCAACTGATTGCGCGCTACGACCTGGCCAACACCTCGGATTTTCCCTTGACCTTGCGGCTGGTGTTGGCGCTGCGCCCGCTGCAAGTCAATCCGCCGATGCAGTTCTTGAATACCCCGCCCGGCGTCAGCCCGATCCGCGCGCTCGCGTGGAATGGCGACAGCTTCGCCGTCGATGGCGTCACCCGTGTCTGGAGCCTTGCCGTCCCCGGCCTGGCTGGCGTGTCCTCCTTCGACCATGCCGCCATTCCGGCGCGCCTTGCGGGCGACGGCTGGAGCGCGCTGCGGCGGGTGGACGACGAAGCCGGTTTCGCCTCCGGCGCGCTGGCGTACGACGTTACGCTGGCGCCGCGAGCGACGGCGGTATTTGGCCTGGCGCTGCCGTTGAATGGCCAGCCGGGCGCACCGCAACTGGCCGGCGCCACGCCCGAGCAGTGGCTGACGGCGATGCAGGATGAAGTCGCCGAGCAATGGCGCGCGCGCTTGAACCGCGTGTCGATCACCGTTCCGGCGGCGGCGCAGCCGCTGGTCGATACCTTGCGTTCGTCGCTGGCGCACATTTTGATGACGCGCGACGGCGCGGCCCTGATGCCGGGCACGCGCTCGTACGCCCGCTCCTGGATACGCGATGGCGCCATGATGTCGGAAGCGATGCTGCGGCTCGGGAACGATAACGTCGCGCGCAACTACGCCTACTGGTTCGCCCAATACCAGTTCGCAAACGGCAAAATTCCCTGCTGCGTGGACCGGCGCGGGTCCGACCCGGTGCCCGAAAACGATAGCCAGGGCGAGTTCATTTTCCTGGTTGCGCAGTTGTGGCGCTACACCCACGATCGCGAGCTGGTGACGCGTCTGTGGCCGCGCGTGAAAGCGGCGGCGGCCTACATGGAGCAGCAGCGCCAGTCCGAACGCAGCGCGGCCAATCTTGCGCCGCAGCGGCGCATGCTGTATGGCCTGCTGCCGGCGTCGATCAGCCACGAAGGCTATTCGGCCAAGCCGATGCATTCGAACTGGGACAATTTTTGGGGGCTGCGCGGCTATCGCGACGCCGCCATGCTGGCCGCGCTGCTCAATCGCGCCGCCGACGCCGCCACCTTACGCGCACAGGGCGACCAGTTCGAACGCGAACTGCTGGCGTCCCTGCGCCTGAGCGCCAGCACGCACGGTATCGACTACCTTGCCGGGGCGGCGGAACTGGGCGATTTCGATCCCACCTCGACCACGATCGCACTGTCTCCGGGCGGCCTGCAACAGCGCCTGCCGCAAGACCTGCTGCACGGGACGTTCGAGCGGTACTGGCGTGAGGCGGTGGCACGGCGCGACGGCCGGCGCGAGTGGAACGATTACACGCCGTACGAACTGCGCAACGTGGCCGCTTTCGTGCGGCTCGGATGGCGCGGGCGCGCACACGAACTGCTCGATTTTTTCATGCGCGACCGCCGACCCGTCGCGTGGAACCAGTGGGCCGAAGTGGTGGGGCGCGCCGCGCGCGCGCCGCGCTTCGTGGGCGATATGCCGCACGGCTGGATTTCGTCTGACTACATCCGCTCCGCGCTCGACCTGTTTGCGTACGAGCGCGAGTCCGACCAGTCCTTGATTGTCGCGGACGGCATTCCAGCCGCATGGCTTGACGGCGCCGGTGTCGGCGTGCGGGGTTTGCGCACGGCGTATGGAACGCTGGACTACACCATCCGGGCCGAAGCGCGCGGCATCGGCATGACGATCGGCGGTAAGATGAGTCGGCCGCCGGGTGGCGTGCTGCTGCGCGTCCTGGACGAGCGTTGGCGCGCCGCGCGCACCACCATCAACGGCAAACGCGCCTACTGGCGCGGCGGTGAACTGCGCATCGGCGCGCTGCCGGCCACCGTTTTCATCGCAGTCGATCACCCCAAGGGGAAACCATGAGCAACGCAATCGAATTTCCCAAGAACTTCCTGTGGGGCGCCTCCACCTCGGCCTACCAGATCGAAGGCTCGCCGCTGGCCGATGGCGCGGGACCGAGCATCTGGCAGCGCTTCGCTCACTCGCCCGGTAATATCCGCGACGGCGACACCGGCGACGTGGCCTGCGACCATTACCGCCGCTCCGCGCAAGACGTGGCGCTGATGCGCGAGATCGGCTTGCAGGCTTACCGCTTCAGCATTTCGTGGAGCCGCGTCATGCCGTCCGGGCGCGGCGCGGTCAACCCCGTGGGAATCGGCTTCTACGACGAGCTGGTGGACCGCCTGCTGGCGCAGGGCATCAAGCCGATGGTCACCTTGTTCCACTGGGACTTGCCGGAAACGCTGGACAACCAGGGCGGCTGGCTCAATCGCGACATCGCCGACTGGTTTGCCGATTACGCGCGCGTGATGTTCGAGCGGCTCGACGACCGCGTCACCTCGTGGGCCACGCTCAACGAGCCGTGGGTGGTGTCCGACGGCGGTTACCTGAATGGCACCCTGGCGCCGGGGCACCACAACCGCTTCGAAGCGCCCATCGCCGCGCACAACCTGCTGCGCGCCCATGGCGCGGCGGTCAAGGTGTACCGCGAGGTGGGCAAGCACGAGATCGGGCTGGTGGTGAACCTGGAACCGAAGTACCCGGCCAGCGAGAGCGCGGCCGACCAGCAAGCGGCCGCGCGTGGCCACGCCTACATGAACGGCCAGTTCCTCGACCCGGTGTTCTTCGGGCGCTATCCGGAAAAGATGAAGGACGTGTACGGCGACGCCTGGCCCGAATGGCCGGCGGAAGACTTCGAGCTGATTCGCCAGCGGCTCGACTTCATCGGCGTCAATTACTACACGCGCAGCGTGACGCGCGACGAGCCGAGCGCCTTGCCGGTGCGCGCGGTGGCGGTGCGCCAGCCGCTGGCCACCTACACCGAGACCGGCTGGGAAGTGTATGCGAGGGGCTTGAGCGACACGCTCGAATGGGTGGCTGCGCGCTACGGCAATCCGCCGCTGTACATCACCGAAAACGGCGCCGCTTTTTTCGACCCTCCGGTGGCCGAAGGAGGGCGCGTGCATGACCCGCTGCGGATCGACTATTACCAGAAACACCTGCGCGCCATCCACGAAGTAATACAGAAGGGCGTGGACGTGCGCGGCTACTGCGCCTGGTCGCTGCTGGACAACCTGGAATGGGCGCATGGCTTTTCCAAGCGCTTCGGCATCGTGCATGTGAATTTTGCGACCCAGGAGCGCACGCTCAAGGACAGCGCGTATTTTTACCGCGAGGTGATCGCCACCAATGGCGCTGTGCTCGACGGCGTGGCGGCGCGGCCGTCGGCGTGGACCGGCGCGGCGATGTGGATCGAGTGAGGTCAGTTGGACAATTTTCTTCTTGCTGAAATATATCCCTCGTAAGATTGCCTGGAGCCCTGGTTGGTCTGCCTTCGCGGCTTTCGTCGCGTCGGCGGCTTACTCGGGCTTGATCAGATACTCTGTCTGGCAGAAAGAGTATGGCTGAATAAATTCGGGGAAAAATACCAGGTTCTTGCCCTCGACCCAGATCCGGTACGAGCCGTTTTTCAGGTAAAAATCGCAGCGTTCGTCATCGATGTTCAATAGCAGTTTGCTGTCGTCGATCAGGGTTTCGGCGGTTTGCTCGTCGAGTCGGATCAATTCCTTGTTTTTCGTAATGCTGGGCATGATTGTTGCGGAGGGCAACATCTGCTTGAACAAGGCCCGCGCCGGCACCAGTTCGCCGGTCTTGAGCGCAAACACACGCGCTTCCTTTTCTTCGTCGGGCGACCCGGCGCACACGGTCGACTTGGCAAACACGACGCTCAGGTAGGCGTGGGACACGAGTACCTTGTCGAATGCCAATTTGTACCCCCAAGGGCGGCCTTGGGCGGCGGCGCCGCACTGCTTGGCCTCGTTGGCGAAACCGGCCGCGGCCGCCTTCAAGATGGCATTGACGTGGACGACGGCTTTGCGGGGCATGCCGGCGACCGCGTCGACCGACACGGTTTGAATCGCCACGCTTGTTGTCGGCGTGCTGTCCGCGACCCGGTAGCCAACCGGCGCGGGCGCCAGTCCATGTGCCTGCGCCTGCAAGATCGGCAGGCACATGCTCGCGCATGCTGCAAAAGCCACTATGTTCATGAACGAAGCTTCCTCATGCGTGGGTAAGTGTTGTCAGATCCTTGCGACCGTTTTTGCCGGCGACCGCTGGTCCGCTGACGCCGCCTGGAACGCGCAGCAGATCATGGCGTTCGGGGGATGATCGGGCAAGAGGATAATGTACCAGCTGCGGCCATCGGGCGAGGACGCGTTCCATCCCGGGCTCCCGGCCGCGTTTTGCTGGCGCGCCTGCCTCGCACACTATCGGTTACAACGCGATGTTGTATTTAACTGACACCAAGGGAAACAAAAAATTCTGCTGGCCAATGCTCTTTCGTGGCGCCGGTTTGTCTATGTGACTACAACAATTGCCATAAATATATTTATGCAATATGCATGATAAACGGAAATCAATGAACTAAAGTACTTAATGTTGAACCTAAACAATTTCTTTATTGTACATATGTCTGATAAAATGCTTGGCTCGTTACGATTTGTGCAATAGATCAGGCCATGTATGTGGGCTGTGACGCGCCCGCCATGCTGCTTACTCAAACTTCTACCTCGCTCTGTTTTCCGCCGCGCTTGCTCAAGCTGGGCTCCCTGGTGCACGCCGCACTATTGGTCATGTCGGCCTCGACCGCCTCGGCGCAACAAGTCGCCGCGCCGGGCGCGCCTGCGCTCAACCCGCTCGAGGTGGCGCAGGAAGGTATCCGCCGGCAGGAAGAGCGCACGCGCGAGCAGCAACAGCAATTGCAGACCAAGGCCGACCTGCTGCAAGCGGCGCAGCCCGTGGCCGACCTGAGCAAATTGCCGGCCGAGACCCCTTGTTTTTTGATCAAGAGCATTACTGTCGGTAACAAGCAAGAGCTCGGCTCGCTGGCGTCCACGGTCGCCCCTTTCCTCGGCCAGTGCGTCGGCGTGCAGGGCGTGCGACAGATCGCCGCCGTGCTCGACGCCAAATTAATCGCGCTGGGCTACGTCACCAGCCGCGTCAGCTTGCCGCAGCAAAACCTGAGCGAAGGCAAGCTGGTGTTCGCGCTGCACATCGGCCGCGTGGCCGGCGTAAAGATGGTCCGGGCCGGCGTGCCGGGCGACGTGGCCGACACCGACTGGGGCACCTGGACCAACGCTTTTCCGCTGGCGGCCGGCGACGTGCTCAACATCCGCGACCTGGAGCAGGGCGTGGAGCAGATGAAGCGTTTGCCGAGCCAGACGGTCACGACCCGCATCGAGCCCGGCATGGAGGCCGACACCAGCGTGGTGCTGGTCGAACGCAATGCGGCGAGCCTGCTCGAGCGCACGCGCAGCTCTGTGACGCTCGATAATTCCGGCTCGGAAGCGCTGGGTCGCGCACAGTTGTCCGGATCGCTCTCGCTCGATAACGCCGCCGGCCTGAACGACATCCTTAGCCTGAGCAGCAACATTAACGCCCAGCAGCCAAGGCGCGACCATCGCAGCTACAGCCTGTCGGCCAATTACAGCATTCCATGGGATTACCACAGCTTTTCCGTCTCGCACAGCAGCAGCCGTTTTGCCCAGTTTGTGCAAGGCACGACCGCGCGTTTTCTGTCCAGCGGCAGCAGCAGCACGGCCGAGGCCCGCTGGAATTACCTGACATGGCGCAGCGCCTCGGCCAAGGTCGGCGTGTACGCGGCCCTGTCGACCCGTCGCGCGCGCAGTTTCCTCGACGATGTGGAACTGGTCGTGCAGCGCCGCCGCACCACCAGCGCCCAAGGCGGGGTGACCCTGAAGCAGTACCTCGGCCAGGGCGTGCTCGAGCTCGACCTCGGTTACCGCTTGGGAATCGGGCTGGGCAGCGCCGAAGACGATTACCCGAGCGCGGCCGAAGGTGGCCTGACCCTGCGTCCGCGCATCTTTAGTTTTAACGGCTCGTACAGCCAGCCGTTCAAGGTGGCCGGGCGCGCAGCGCAGTACAGCGCCAGCCTGCGCCTGCAAAAAACCGGCGACATGACCTTGTCCGCCGACCAGATCAGCATCGGCGGGCGCTACAGCGTGCGGGGCTTCGACGGCGACAGCGTGTTGCTGGCCGAAAGCGGCGCGATCTTGCGCAACGATGTCTCGACCGGCTTGCCCTCCATCGCCGGCATCGACAGCAGCGCCTTCGTGGCGCTCGACGTCGGCAAGGTCTCGGGGCCAAGCGCCGCCGGCCTGGTCGGCGACACCCTGGCCGGCGTCGCCGCCGGCGTGCGCGGCAGGTGGAAGGGGTTGGTGTTCGACGCCAGCCTGGCTATCCCGGTCAGTAAACCGGAGCGTTTCAGGACGCGTGCCGTCACCCCATCGGTATCGGTCACGTATTCGCGCTGAGCACCCCGCAGTTTTATCAGTACCCCCTTTGCAGCACCCGTTTGACGCCGTTCAGGCACCCAAGGACCCATCATGAAATCACCCATCCGCCATCTGTTGAGCAAGCAAACCACCCTGACCGCGGCCGAGCGCCTGGTCGCGGAGCAGTTGCTCGAGCCGATCGAGAGCGCCGGCGGCACGCGGCGCACGTGGACGCGGGTGGTGGCCCAAGTGATGATCGTGTTGCAGATCCTGCAGACGGCCCTGGTAGCGGTGCCTGCCAACGCCCAGGTGGTGGCCGCCGGCAATGCCCCGACCGGGCAAAAACCGCTGGTCGATGCCGCCGCCAATGGCGTGCCGATCGTGCTGATCGCGCCGCCGAGCGCGGCCGGTGTGTCGCACAACCGCTATGACCAGTTTAACGTCGGCAAGCAGGGTTTGATCCTGAACAACAGCCGCGAGGCGACCGGCACCCAGCTGGGCGGCATCGTGAATGGCAACATGCAGCTCGGCACCACCAGCGCGCGCATCATTCTCAACGAAGTCACCTCAAGCAACCCATCGCACCTGAATGGCTATATCGAAGTGGCCGGCCAGCGCGCCGACCTGGTCATCGCCAATCCGAACGGCATCCGTTGCGACGGCTGCGGCTTTCTCAACACCGCAGGGCGCGCCACCCTGACCACCGGCACGCCGACGTATAACAGCGCCGGTCAGCTGGACAGCCTGAACGTGCAGCGCGGCGTGATCAGCATCGGCGCCGGCGGCCTGAACGCGAGCAACATGGAACAGCTCGACTTGCTGGCGCGCGGCATCGTGATCGAAGGCGAAATTTCGACCAAGAACCTACAAGCGGTGCTCGGCGCCAACAAAGTCTTGTATGGCACGCTCAAAGCCACCCAGCAAAACGGCAGCGGCAGCGCGCCCAGGTTCGCGATCGATATCGCCGAGCTGGGTGGCATGTACGCCAACCAGATCTACCTGGTCGCGACCGACAAGGGCCTGGGCGTTAACAGCGCCGGCCGGATTGCCGCGCTGGCCGGCAACCTGACGCTGAGCGCGCAGGGCGATCTGACCCTGAAAGACAATTACAGTAAACAAGACGTCGTCCTCGCCAGCACCGGCAAGGTCAACCTGACCGGCGAGACCAACGCCGGGCGGGATGTGCGCATCGCCGCGCCCGACAGCATTGCCATCGCCAAAGGCGGGGTGCTGCGCGCCGAACAAAGCGTGCTGCTGAGCACCCGCCAGATCGACAACAGCGGCAGCGTGATCCAGAAATCGGCGAGCCAGGCACTGGTGCTGGCGGCCGAACGCATCAACAGCAGCGGCAGCATGTATTCGGCCACTGACCTGACCCTGCAAGCGGCGACCATTGACGGCACCGGCGGCGTGTTGCAGGCCGAGCGCGGCCTGAACGTGACGGCCGACAGCATCGCGGTCGACCGGCAGCAGTGGGCGGCCAACGACGCGGTCACGGTCAAGGCAGGCGCGCTGCGCGCCACCAACGGCGTGCTGGCCGCCGGCAGCGCGCTGTCGCTGGACGCCGCGGGCCTGCTCGACGTGCAAGGCAGCAAGCTGAGCGCCACCAAATCGGTCGCACTGCGCGGCCAGGGCGTGCGCAGCGCCGCCGCCACCGTGACGGCGGCCTCGGTCGTGCTCGATGCCGGCAAGGGCAAGCTGGATAATACCGGCGGCGTCCTGTACGCCTCCGAGGCCATGGACGTGCGCGCGAGCGGCATCGACAATACGCGCGGCAAGATCGTGGCGATCGACAAGCTGGCGCTGAACGCCGGCGGCGGCGCGCTCGACAACACGGGCGGCACGGTGGCATCGAACCAGGCGCTGTTTGCCGACGTGGGCAGCATCCGCAACCGCGACGGCACCGTGTCCACCTCCAGCGACCTGGTATTGGATGGCGCCGTCGACAACAACAAAGGCAAGCTGATCACGACCGGCGCCTTCACCTTCGCCGGCAGCGCGTTCGATAACGCCGGCGGCGCCATCCAGGCCGGCAAAGCGGTCGGCTTGCATGCCAGCGGCACGGTCGACAACGCCGGTGGTGTGATCCAGAGCACCGCCGCAGGCGTCACCATCAAAGCCGATCGTCTCGACAATACCAAGGGCACGCTCGGCGCCGTTGGCGACATTGCCATCGACGCGCAACGCCTGCTCGGCGCCAACGGCGACATGAACGCCGGCGGCAAGCTGGCGCTGGCCGGCGCCTCGCTCGACCTGGCCGGTGCCAAACTTGCCAGCGGCGGCACCCTGGCGCTGGCGGCCAGCGACATCGTCGCCACTGCGGCGACCGTGCAAGCCGGGCAGGCCTTGAGCATCAAGGCCAACAACCTGTCCGCCGCCGGCGCCAGCCTGACCTCGGTTGGCACCGTCGACCTGGTCACCAGCGGCGACGCCTCGCTCGACAAGGCGTCGATTGCCGCCAACGGCAACATCAATCTCAACAGCCGTAACCTGAACGCCCAGCAACTGCGTGTGGAAAGCGGCGCCAACGTGGCCGTCAAGGCCGGCCTGGTCGACCTGCGCGACGCAACGCTGTCCGGCGCGCGCGGCTTGACCCTCGATACCGGCAAACTGCTGATGCAGGGCGGCAGCGCCGTTTCCGGCGGTAACCTGAGCATCACCGGCCAGAGCCAGCAGGGCGGAAAACTGTCGGCGGCGGGCGACATCGACATCACCATGGCGCAGCGGCTCGACCTTGCCGGCGGCGCCATGCTGGCCGGCGGCGATATTGCCGCGCAGGCGCAGGGGATCGTCACCGACAAGGCGCAAGTGGGCGCAAAACACATTCTGCTCGACGCCGGGCTGCAAAGCCTGAGCAACGTACAGGGGACGGTCGTGGCCGAATCCGGCGGCGCCACAGGCCGGCCGGCGCTGGTAGTGCGCGGCAATGGCATCGATAACAGCGGCGGTGCACTCTCGTCCGACGCGAATGCCGTGTTCGACGCGAACAAGCAAGTGTTTAACAATACCGGTGGCAATGTTGTGGTGGCCGGCAATTTGGACTTGCTCTCCGGCGCGTTGAAAAACAGTTTCGGCAGCGTCGCCGTCGGCAACAGCATCGTCATGCGCGACAATGATGTCGACAATACCGACGGCCAGCTACGCTCGGGCAAGGATATCGTCATCGACGCCAGCGGCAGGCGCTTCCTCAACGAGCGCGGCCTGGTCGAGGCGCAGGGCGCGATGACCCTCTCGGCAGCCGAACTGAATAACAACGGCGGCAGACTGGCGGCCAACCAGGCCCTGACCCTCGCTGCCGGCACCCTGGACAACAGCGGCGGCACCGTGGCGGCGGGCAAGGATTTATCTCTGAGCGTCAGCGGCGTCATGACCAGCACCAACGGCGCCTTGCGCGCCGGCGGCCCGATCAGCATCAGCGCCGGGCGCCTGGACGCGGCCGGTGCGCGGATCTCGTCGCAAGCGCAGATCGTGATTGCCGCTGACAATGGCATCAACTTGGACCAGGGCGAGATCAAGGCCGGCGGCGGCATCGACCTGTCCGCCTCTGGCGTGCAGGCGAACCGCGCCAGCATCACCAGCAACGGCGCGATCGCCATCAACGGGGGCGACAACGTCAACCTGGGCGGTGCCGACATCAACGCCAATGGCGCGCTGACGGTCAAGGCCGGCAACAGCGCCAGCCTGGCGGGCGCGCAGATGGCGAGCAACGCGACGTTGCAAGTGAGCGCCGCCAGCATCGACGCCGGCGCCAGCCGCCTGTCGAGCGCGGGGGACCTGAACCTGCAAGCCGACGACGGCGCGATCAAGCTGGCCGACAGCGTCGTGACCAGCGGCGCGCGCCTGCGCATCGACGGCGCCGGCATCAACGCCACCAACGCACGCCTGGCATCGAAGGGCGACATCGTGCTCGATACGCGCGGCGAAGACTACCAGGCCGCAGGCAGCGTGCACCGCAGCGAGTCGGGCGGCATCACGGTCAAGGCCAACAATATCCTGGCTGGCGGGCATGCGCTGAACCAGGGTTTCATTGCCAACGGCGATATCAGGCTCGATGCGAAAGGCGTGATCGACACGTCCAACAGCAGCGTTTCGTCGGGCAGTAACATCGTGCTCAACGCCGGCAAGGGCATCAGCACGGCCGGCGGCGCACTGTCCGCGGGCGGCAGCGCCACCTTGTCCGGCACGACCATCGACAATGCCAAGGGCGCGATCGCGGCCAACGGCGCACTGCTGGTCGTGGCGCGCGAAGGCGGCATCGACAACACCGGCGGCAGCATTCTGTCGGGTACACAACTGACGCTGCAAACCCGCACCGGCCTGGACCGCATCGCCGGTAAGCAGGTCGCGGCCGGCGGCGCCACCGACCTGAACAACAAAGGCGGTTCGATCGTGGGCGTGGGTGGGGCCGTCATCAACAGCGGCAGCATCGACAATAGCGGTGGCAAGATTGCCAGCGGCAACAACCTGGTGCTCGACCTCGGCAACAGCGACCTGCGCGGCACCAAGGGCAGCGTGCTCAGCGAAAACGGCTTGACCCTGAACGCGCGCCAGATCGACCTGAGCGGCGCCCAGGTGCGCGCCGGAAAGGGCGTGACCATCTCGGCCGAGCAAATCGTGGCGCAGGGCGCGTCCCTCAGCGCCGCCGGCGGCGACCTGCTGATCGACAGCAAGGGCAGCAGTGTCGACGCCAGCGGTGCGGACATGCTCGCTTCTGGCCTGCTGAGCCTGAAAACCGGCGCGCTCAACCTGGGGCTGGCGAAGCTTTCCAGCGGCGCCGGCACCACCATCGCCAGCGCCGCGCTCGACGCGCGCCAGGCAGGCATCCAGGCCGGCGGCGACATCGTCATCGGCAGCGCGGCAATCAACGCCCAGGATGGGTCGATCGGCGCCGGCGGCAAGCTGGCCGTGAGCGCGACCTCGATCAAGGGCGGCCAGTACTCGGCGTTCAAGGACCTGTCGGTGGTGAGCACCGGCGGCATCGACCTGGGCAAGAGCGCCTTGCCGGGCGCGCAGGGCGGCGCCTTCCTGACGGACGCGGCGTTGTCGGTCAGCTCGCAGGGCCTGATCCTCGACCACGGCCGGGCCATCGGCAAGAACGTCACGCTCGACGTCGGCAACGGCGCGCTGAGCAATCGCGGCGGCGTCATTCTCGCCACCGACAGCGCGGCTAGCGCGCCGGCGCTCACGCTGGTCAGCAATGGCCTGGACAGCATGGGCGGCAGCATCGTCAGCAATGGCGACCTGGTCATCAACAGCGGCAACGGTACGCTGGACAACAGCAAGGGCAACATCGGCGCCCTGCGCACGCTCGACGTCAAGGCCGGCAATGCCGCTAACGCGGGCGGCAGCATGGTGGCCAATACCGCGCTGACGATGCAAGTGCAAGCGCTCGACAACCAGGCCGGCAAGATCCAGGCCGGGACCAGCCTGAACCTCAAGGCGGGCGATATCGATAACCGCGCCGGCACCCTGGCCGGCGGCAGCGGCGTCGAGCTCACTGCCGGCAAGGTCGACAGCAGCGCCAAGGCGCTGATCGGCAGTAACGGCAACGTGACCTTGCACACCAAGGGATTGAACAACAACGACAGCCAGATCACGGCAGGCGGCACGCTGGCCATCGATGCCGGCCCGGCCGGCGCGATCAGCAACGTCAAGGGCCAGATCAACACCGACGGCGCCATGACCTTGGCCAGCGCGGGCGACCTGGACAACAGCGGCGGCAATATCGCGGCCGGCAAGGACATCGGACTGACTGTCAAAGGCGCGCTGCTCAATCGCGCCGGCGCGATCCAGGCGGGCGGCGACATGCTGCTCTCGGGTACGAAAGGCATCGACAACGATGCCGGCAAGATCATCGCCAACGGCGCGCTCGGCATCGACGGCGCTGCGCTGACCACCAAAAAAGGCTTGATCAGCACGGGCAAGGACCTGACGGTCGATGTCAAGACACTCGGCGGCGCGCTCGATAACGCGGGCGGCCAGATCCAGGCCAGCGGCAAGGCCAGCATTGCGGCCAAGGGCGTTGGCAACGTGGATGGCATTCTCATCGCCAACCAGGAACTGATGCTGGACACCGGTAAAGCGCTGCTCGACAACCGCAACGGCATCGTGCAAAGTGCCAAGGCATCGGTCGCGATCAAGGCCGGCGACATCGCCAGCCAAGGCGCGGACAGCGCCATCGTGGCGGCAACCGACCTGACCATTACCGGCGACAAGATCGACAGCGGCAAAGGGCTGATCAGCGCGGGCAAGGACTTGTCGCTGATCGCCCAGGGCGCGCTGAACAACGCGCAAGGCCGCATCACGGCCGGCGCCAACGCGACCGTGCAGGGCAAGGGCATCGACAACAAGGCGGGGCTGATCAGCGCCGGCAAGACGCTGACGGTGCAGGCCGGCAGCGGCGCCCTGGTCAACAGCGGCGGCAACATCCTGGCGGGCGAGTCGCTCAAGCTTGGCGCCGCCGGCGTACAGAACCTGGGCGGCACGCTCGCCTCGAACGGCGACCTGAACCTGGCGACCGAGAACAGCGGCACGCTCGACAACAGCGCCGGCACCATCCGCAGCGCGCAGGGCAGTGTCGGCCTGACGGGCGGCGAGGTGCGCAATGGCGCCATCGGCTCCGGCACACCCGCCGCCGGCGGCCTGATCGCGGCTGAAAAGGACGTGACCATCGTCGCCAACGGCGCCGTGCTCAATCGCGACGGCAGCATCCTGGCGGCCAACAAGCTGAGCATCCAGGCCAGCGGCGCGCTGGATAACAATAATGGCGAACTGACCGGCGCGAACGCGCTGGGCGTGGTCGCCAACGGCATCACGTCGGTGAACGGTTCCATGCTCAGCAACGGCGAACTGACTGCCAACGCAGGCAAGGGCGCCTTCGACAACCGCAAGGGCCTCATTTCGGGCGGCGGCAACACCAAGGTCAATGCGGCCGGCAAATTCGACAATACCGACGGCAAGATCACGACCGGCGCCAACCTGGTCGCCAGCACCGGCGCCTTCGACAATGTGGGCGGGCTGATCAGCGCGCAGGGTGGCGCCAGCCTCATCACCGCCGCCTTCGACGGCCGCAAGGGCGAGGTCATCGGCCAGCAAGCGCTGACCATCAACACCCAAGGTGCGCGTTTCGACGGCTCGGACGCACGCTTTGCCAGCAATGGCGAGCTCAGTCTGCTCACCGGCGACGCCGTTTTGACCGGCAGCACGATTGCCGCCGGCGACAGCTTCGCTATCCAATCCTCGGGCGCCAACACGCGCCTGGACGCCGACGGCATCAAGATCGCCGTCACCAAGAACATCAGCATGACGGGCGCGGATGTGGCCCTGAACGGCAGCAATCTGCAAGCGGGCAACACGATTACCGTGGGCGGCGTCAACGTCGGCCTGAACCAGGCGGTACTGGCGGCCAACACGGCCGTGAACATCAACGGCGCCGATGTGCAGGCTGTTGCCATCGACATCCGCACGCAGGGCGATATTTCGCTTCAAGCGGTCAATACGCTCGACTACCGCTTCGGGCAGTTCGCGGCGGGCAATAACGCCGCCATCTACGGCGGCGGCCTGGTGGCTACCTCCAACGCCAAGCTGGCGGCCGGCAAGCGCCTCTCGTTCGGCATGGGCCAGGCAGTCGACTTCAGCACCCTCGACTTTACCTATCAGTTCGGCACCGACCTGCTGGTGCAAGCCATCGGGATTCGTACCGGCGGCGTGGCGATCAGCGGCGACAACCTGTTCTTCAACGCCGGCAGCGGCGTGCTCGACAATGCCGCCGGCACCCTGTCGGCCACGGGCGTGATCGAATTCAAGGCGAGCGGCATGATCAACAGCGGCGGCCTGATCGCGGCGGACCACCTGGTCTCGCTCGACGCGGGCACGGGCGCGCTGATCAACGATGGCGGCACCATTGCCAGCGCCGACGGCAAGATCGGCATCAGCGGCAGCGACCTGCTCAACAAGAACGGCGGCAACATTACCGCCGCCGAGTCGGTGAACGTATCGGTCATCGGCCTGGCCGACAATTCCGGCGGCAACATCGTGTCTGATGGCGAAGTGAGCCTGTACGGCGGCACCCTGGTCAGCAACAAGGGCAATATCGTCAGCAACAAGGACAAAGTGACCGTCAATGTCCGCACCTTCGACAACGATGGCGGCACGGTCAGCGCCAAAACGGCGCTCGATGTCAGCGCCACCCTGGATGTGAGCAACAAGGGCGGCAGCCTGATCGCGGGCACTGACGCAACCATCATCGCCAAGAATGGCGTGAACAACAACGGTGGCGTGATTGGCGCCGCCGACAAGGTAGTGCTGACCAGCAGCACCGGCACCCTGGTCAACCAGGGTGGCACGATCCAGAGCGACAAGGCGACCGTCGAGATCGACGCCGCCAAGGGCATCTGGAACCAGAAGGGCGACATTTACGGCCTGACCGGTGTGCAAGCCACGACCGACGCCGACCTGCTGAACATGCAGGGCGGGCGCATCGCCAGCGAAGGCGAGGTCAAGCTGAGCAGCCTGAAGGGCAAGCTGGACAATACGGATGGCGTGGTCAGCTCGGCTACCAAGCTGATTGTGGCGGGCAAGGATGTCAACAATGCCGGCGGCGTGCTGTCGGGATTGGCGTCCACCAAGGTGACTGCCGACAGCGTCAACAACAATGCCGGCGTGATCGAAGCGGGCAAGGGCGGCATCGTCATCACGGCCAAGACGCTCACCAACGACAACAGCGGCAGCGAGCGCGGAATTGTCAGCCAGGGCGACATCACGATCTCGGGCGGCAGCGTCAAGCAAAACGCCGGCTATATCGGCGCTGACGGCAAGCTGAGCATCGACGGCAGCAGCATCGACAATACCGGCGGCTCGACCATGCTGGCCATGAAAGAGCTGAGCCTGACGGGCTCGGTGGGCATCAACAACCAGGACGGCAATATCAAGTCGGCGCTCGATACCACGCTCAAGGCGCCGGTACTCAATAACATTGGCGGCACGGTCTTTGCGAACAACAACCTGGTGCTTGATGTGGCGGCGGTCGACAATAGCAACACCAACAACGGCGCGTTCGACAAGGGCTTGCTGGCATCGAACACGGTGACAGTGAATGCGGCCACGGTGGGCAACGCGAACGGCGCGATTGTCGCGCTGAAGAACCTGAAGGTCACTGGCACGGCCAGCATCGACAACAGCGGCGGGCAGTTGAGTGGAGAAGCGGTCACCATCGACACGGCCGACTTCATCAACACGGGCGGGCGCGCCGATGCGACCACCGTGTTGACGGCGCACATGGCGAAATTCAGCGCCAACGGCGTGATGGCCTCGACCGGCACCCTGAAACTGGCGATGGATGGCGATTACACCAACCTCGGCACGGTGGCGGCCGAGAACAATCTGGAGATTGTTCTTAACAACGGCAAGTACACGAATAAGGGCACGATCAGCGCGGCCAAGGATTTGAGTTTGTCGGCCAATGAGTTCAATAACTACGGCTCGATCAGCGCGACCAATACGACGCTGAACGTCGGTGGCTTTACCAACTACGGCTCGGCGGTGGTCAATTCGATCGGCAATACGACCATCAACGCGACCAATACGGTCAATAACGGGCGCATTTACGGCGGTAACGTCGTGATGGGCGGCACGGTGTCGAACGAGGCGACTGCCACTATCGGCGCGCGCGAGACGCTTACCATGAGCGGAATGTTGGTCAACAAGCCGGGCGCGAACGTGATCAGCCTGGGCAATATGCAGTTGGGCAGCGTGGTCAATGCCGGCGCACGGATTGAATCGGGCGGTAATCTCAATATTACCGGTACGCTGAAAAACCTGAACTGCGTCAACGGTGGCGGCGGCAATGGACAGGGCGCATCCGACTGCGGTACGTATGGCTTGGAAGGCGGGATTGGATTCCAGGATCAAACGACCGTCGAGGCGGTCAACCGCGTCACCATTACGCCCAAAGACACAAACAATGAGTACGACCTCAACCAGTTGTCGTATTACACCGACGATCAGCACTACTATATTCATCCGAGTGCGTTGCACAGCAAGATAGAGGACTACACCAAGAAGACGACTGATACGAGGACCACGGTTGCATCGGTGCTGACAAAATCGAATGCGGGTCTGGTGACGGCAGCCGGCAATATTTCGGCGGGGAGTGCCGTCAATATCGATAGCCAGATTGTTGCTGGTGGAAATGTTGGTATTGGCGGTGGTGCGGAAGTTGGCAATGGCGTGGTCAAAACCCCAGGCGATAGCGTCAATATCTCGACCCAGGGAACGAAACAGGTCACTTTCGCAGGTACAAAATACTCAACCACGGTGGAGAGTTCGGGGATCAGTGGTGGCCACAAGCGGAAGTATGGTCCTGAGCAGGTTTTCCAGGATGTCGGGGCAACGATCTCGATCGATGTTGCTGGCGTGCTCTACGATAGTGGTGGAGCGGCACCGGCACCAGCCGCCCCAGCGGATACCGTTATTGCTCCTGCAGAAGCTGCAAAGGTCGTCAGCGTCCTCGGATATGGTGTCAACGGCAATCTTGTCCCGAGTACTGGTAATACCACGGCGGGCGATGCGGCTGCGATCAAGACAAGTACCGTGGTCGTCTACCAGACGGGCAATACGGTAGGCGGCGTCAATGTTGGCGCGGTCAATACCGCCGCTCCTGTGCAGGGCGTCGCCACGCAGGGGGTGACGGCTGGCGCTGCGCCTTCGATCGACACCACTGTCGCCGCTGGCGGCACCCAGGTCGGCCCGCAAGTTGCCGGGACCGGCGGCGGGGCCGCTCCGGTCACTACCGACGCGCAGAAGACCGGCAGCGGCGGCGCAGCGGGCGTCACCCTCGGCACGGGTGCGCAGCCAGTGGTCCAAGGCCAGGTGGCAGGCAACGCCTTGCCCGGCAGCGTCATCGCGGGCAATGCACGCGCAGCGCAGCAGACGGCCATCGGCGACCTGACGACCTCGTTCGCCAGGTTTGCCGCCGCCCGTCCCGTGACGGTGGCGGCGAAGACCGTCGCCGGTGCTGCCGGCTCCGACCCAACATATATCAACGGCCGCGCCATCGATCCGAAGGTACCGAACGTCACGCTCACCAGCAACGCGGACTGGAAGGCGCCGACGGGCAATCTGTTCTCGCTGAAACCAGGGGAGGGCGCCGGCTACCTGGTCGAAACCGACCCGCTGTTTACCGACAAGAACAAGTGGACCGGCAGCGATTACTTCCTGACCCAGCTCGGCCTCGATCCGCAGCGCACCCTGAAGCGCTACGGCGACGGCTTCGTGGAGCAGCGCGCGTTTGCCGACCAGCTGATGAATATCACCGGCCGCAACAAGCTGTCGGGCTATGAGAACAACGAAAAGGCGTTCACGGCGCTGATGGATTCGGGCGTCGCTTACGCCAAACAGTACCAGTTGACCCCAGGCGTGGCGCTGTCCGAACAGCAGATGGCCCAGCTGACCACCGATATCGTGTGGCTGCAGGAGGAAACCGTCACCCTGCCGGACGGTAGCACCACCATAGCGCTGGTGCCGCAGGTCTACCTGCGCCGTCCGCAACAGGGCGACCTGTCGACCGGCGGCGCGCTGATTGCCGGCGACAACGTCACCATCCGCAACCAGAATGGCGGCATCAGCAACAGCGGCACCGTCCTGGCCGGTTACGCCAACGCGAAGCCGACCGACAAGTACGGCACCGTTACGCTCGACGCCAAGGATGTGACCAATCGCGGCACGATCGCGGGCAATGTGATCAATATCAAGGCGACCAACGATATCGCCAATATCGGCGGGCGCATTGCAGGCTTGTCCAACAAGGGTGTCGACGGCAGCGCCGCCGATGACAGCCGCGTGACGCTCAGTGCCGGCCGCGACATTACCGTGGCCAGCACGACGCAGACGCGCAGCATCGATACCGTCGGCAACAACGGCACCAGCACCTCGAGCCGCACCAACATCGACCGCGTTGCGACGATTGCTGGCGGCAATGTGCTGATTGATGCCAAAGGCAATTTCACGGCCCGCGCTGCGCAGGTCGACGTTGGCGCCAATCTGAGTGTATTGGCCGGCAAGAACATCGATATTGCCGGTGTAGCGGAGAAACACACACTATTCGTGCCGCTGGGTGGCAACACCAAGGGGCGGACCGGTTATACCAACGAGGCCAGCGTGACCAACATCGGCAGCAATCTGACTGCCGGGAACAATATCGCCATCAGGGCGGGCGGCGACGCCACGCTCAGCGGCAGCAGGGTTGAAGCGGCCAACGATGTGGGCATCAGCGGCGCCAACGTTGCCATTTCCGCAGTAAAGGACCGCACGTTCATCGATGCGCAAACGGCCAGCCGCAAGCGCTATGACCGCATCATGACGGACGACGAAACGCTGAGCGGCGGTATCGTTCGCGCCAACCAGAACGTCACCATCAGCGCCACCGGCACGCCGACGGGCGCAATTGACAAGGACGGCAAGCCGGTCGCCGGGGTCGACACCGGCAATCTGGTCCTGAACGCGGGCAATGTGTCAGCGCTGGAAGGCACGGTCACGCTGCTGGCCAATAACGATGTGAAGATCCAGACGGTCACGACCCAGCATGACAGCCTGAACGACAGCTACAGCAAGAGCGGCAACATGGTCAAGAGCAAGACGACGACCAGTTCCAGTACAGCGAGCGCGCAGCAGGCGCAGGGCAGCAGTATCGAAGGCAGCAGCATCGCCATCGTTGCCGGCAACGGCAAGGACGCGGTGGGGAACGTGAATGTGATCGGCTCGTCGGTACTTGCCGACAAAAACCTGAGCGTCAAGGCGGGCGCGGACATCAACGTCCTGGCCGCGACCAGCACGGGTACCTACAGCGCGGCGACAACGGTCAAGCAGTCGGGCTTGTCTGGCGCGAAGAACGGCATTGGCTTCAGTGCCGGATCGTCGACCGTGAAAACCCGTGAAGACGGCACGCATGTCAACCAGAGCGACACCGGCAGCGTGCTCAGCTCCACCGGCGGCAACATATCCCTGATTGCTGGGAAGAATGCAACCATTGCCGGTAGCGACCTGATCGCAGGACGCCCGGATATCGCTAGCACCACGCTCAACGGGAACATCGATATCACGGCGCAGAACATCGCCATCATTCCCGGGAAGGACAAGGTCCACCAGACCAGTGCGGTCGATACGGCATCGAAGAGCGTCGGCATGGCCCTGGTGGGCACGCCGCTCGATACGATGCGCAACCTGAAGGACATCAAGAAAAACGACAGCAAGTTCGGCCGTGTCAACGGCACGCTGTCCGAACTGGCCGACAGCAGCCTGACCGCGCCGCAAGTGGCGGTCACTTTCGGCAAGAGCAAGACCAGCAGCAGCACGGTACATGATGCCGAGACCCAGTCCGGCAGCGGCCTGACCGCAAGCGGCAATATTCGCCTCACGGCCACCGGCAACGGTGTGGCGGGGGCGAATGGCAAGCCGCTTGACGGCGACATTCTGGTCAGCGGTTCGACAATCACCGGCGGCGGCATTGTCAAGCTGAGCGCGGAGCGCAACGTGACGGTGGAGGCTTCGACCGACCACAGCCGCGACAGCAGCGCGGCCACGGCAAACTCGTCGAGCTTCAGCCTGGCCGGGCCGAGCCTGGGCGACTTGACGCGGTCGATCAATGGCGGGCCGAACAACGGTGGCGTGACCATGTCGCCATACAACCAGAAACGCAGCAGCGACAGCGGTGATGAAACAAGCACCAGGCAGAAAGCCAGCCTGATCAACGGCAACAGTGTTGAACTGGTCAGTAACAAGGGCGATATCCTGGTCAAGGGCAGTGGTGTGACGGCCAAAGGCGATATTGCGCTGACCGCAAAGGACGGCAAGATCGACATCGTCAGCGGCCAGGACGGTACCGTGCTCAAGGAAGCGCACAGCACCATGCAGTTGGGCGACCTGGGCGGCAATGGTTCGGCCAACACCGTCGGCGTCAAGCGCAGCAACGACACGCTCGATACGCGCAAGGACCAGCAGAACACCATCCGCAGCGGGATTGCTGCGGGCGGCAACCTGGCCATGACGGCGAAAGACGACGTCGCCGTGCGCGGCAGTGACTTGCGTGCCGAAGGCAACGTGGACATCAAAGGCAAAAACGTCATTTTGGACCCGGGCGTGGATCAGGTCAGCACCAAGGCGGCCAACCAGAGCAGCCAGTTCGGCGTGACGGTGGCGCTGTCCGGGTATGCGATGGACGCGGCCAATGCCATCAAGCAGGCTGCTGCCGCGCACGATCAACAGGGTAACGACAAGCTGGCCGGGATTTACGCGCTGAAGGCGGCCCTTACCGTTGCAAACGGCACCGGCATGACTGGCTCGACGCCTGCAGGTGCCAGCGGCACCGGTACCGGCACCGGCACCGGTACCGGCACCGGCACCGGCACCGGCACCGGCACCGGCACCGGCATGGACGGTGTTGTGGCTTTCTCCACGGTGACCCAGGCGTCGTCGCCGAGCCAGGCGACCATCAAGGCAACGGTGAGCGTTGGCGGCGGCAGCAGCGACAGCACGACGAATAACAGCGCCTTGCAGAACAAGGGCAGTAGCGTCAGCGCGGGGCAGAACCTGAGCATCACTGCCACCGGCGACGGCAGCAAGGATGCCGATGGCAAGGCCTTGAACGGCGACATCACTGCGCATGGCGCTGTATTGGGCGGCAAAGACGTGACCCTGGAAGCGGCACGCAACATCACGCTGGCCAGCGCGCAGGACACCAGTGCCAACGACAGCAAGAACGCCAGCCATAACGCATCCATTGGCGTGGGCTTCGGGCTAGGCGGCACCCAGAACGGCTTTACGCTGGAGCTGGCGGCGGGGCAGTCGCGTGGCAATGCCAACGGCAACGCCACGACCAACCAGAATACGAACGTCACGGCAAGCAATGTCCTGACCGTCAAGAGCGGCAAGGACACCACCCTGGACGGCGCCCAGGTCAAGGGCGACAAGGTGGTGGCCAATATCGGCGGCGACTTGAACATTGTCAGCGTGCAGGATATCGACAACTACAAGAGCCGCGAGACGAGCAGCGGGGCGAGCGTGAGCATTTGCGTGCCGCCGTTCTGCCTGGGGTCCAGTTCGGGCAGCGTGAACGTGGCCAGGTCGACCATCGACAGCACGTTCGCGGGCGTGAACCAGCAGTCCGGCATGTACGCCGGTACGCAGGGTTTCGACGTGACGGTCAAGAAAAATACCAACCTGGTCGGTGGGGTGATTGCCAGTGCCGCCGGCGCCGACAAGAACAAGCTGACCACGGGCACGCTGACGCAGTCGGACCTGAATAACGCGGCCAGCTACGACAGCGACAGCTTGAATCTGTCGTACAGCAGCGGTGCGAGCGCCGGCAGCACGATCAAGAGCAACATTGCGGGCAACCTGACCCCAGCCCAACGGGACAATGCCGCAAGTACGACGAAGAGCGCCATCGGTGCAGGTACGGTTGTCATTACGGACGACAAGGGTCAGTTGGCAGCGACCGGGACGAGCGCGAGCGATACCGTCGCTGGCCTGAATCGGGACACGGCGAACAGCGCCGGTACGATCGACAAAATCTTCGATCTAAAGCAACTGCAAAGCGAGCGGGAGATCACCAAGGCGCTGACCGATATGGCGAAGCAAGTTGCGCCATTGATTGCGAAGAAGGTGGGCGACATCGGAGCGCAACAGGTTGACGATGCGCAAACGCTTGCCGGACAGTACTTGCGACAGGCAGACAATGCCACTGCGAACAACGACCCGGTTGCGGCGGCTGCCTTTACAGCCAAGGCCAATGACGCGCTGACAACGGCGGCGAACTGGGGCGACAACGGACTCTATCGTGTCGGCCTGCACACGGCGACCCAGGGAATTGTTGGCGGCATCACGGGTGGAGCCAGCGGTGCGCTAGGCAATGGCGCTGGTGTCATTGGCGGTAACCTGGGCCAGCAAGTTGGCGAGGCGAGCGGCGAAGCCGCGGCGGACAAGCTCGGCCTGGTCCTGGGCTCGCCGGAACGGGCTAGCTTTGTGAATGCCTATCAGGAAACTGGCGCGGCGATTGGTGGGGCGCTGGTGGGGGCCGCAGCAGCGGCGGCGAATGGGGCGGATGGCAACAGCACCCTGCTTGCGGGCCTGCAGGGAGGTTTCACCGCTGAAATGATCGACGCAAATAACCGTCAGTTGCATCCTGGTGATAAGAAAATTGCTGCAAAACTGGCCCAACTCAGCGGTGGCCGTTATACCGAAAAGGAAATTCAAGAAGCGCTTCGATATGGCGGTTTGAAAGACCAAAACGGGGTCCTCGTCAGGTACGAGGGGTTTCAGGAGACGTTTGTAAATGGTCTGAATATACAGGATGGCCAAACGATCCAGCAGGTATCAAATGCCGACCCATCGATCGTTTTGCGAAAAATGGACAACACGGTTGTGATGGAAGCACCGCCAACGCGTCCTGACAATGCACTGATTTCGTTTATTAAATCCTATACAGGAGGTGCAGCCAGTCCCTACGTGCTAACACTTGGACCGGTGTATTTCGACCCATTGTCGTTGCCCCCTCCGCCAGAAGGACTAACTCGCGTAACAATGACTGTTGATGGTGTGGCGTATCACCCGCTGTTGGGTACATGTCCAGCCGTCAATTGTACTGCAGGTGATTCGATCGCCCGCGCAATCCAGGATCCATCAACAGCGGCATACCTAGAAGCTGCTGAGCGCGCGGCGGAAAAACGGATAGAAATTGCCAGTACTGTACTCGGCGTTGTCGCTGCCGCTGCCCGTGCTGCCCGCGCTCTGGCCGCTTTCTGGAAGGCGTCAAGCGCTGCTACTCGCGTTGCCGAAGTGGCGATTCCGGCAGAAGCGGGACTTGCTAACGCTGTTACCGCAGACACGAAATTGGGGCCAGGAAGCAAAGCAGGTGAGACGGTCGCAGACGCATGTTGTTGCTTCCCGGCTGGAACGCCTGTGGTTTCTGCGTCTGGAACAGTACCAATCGAGCAGATCAAGGTGGGCCAGTTGGTCTATGCCCGAAATTCCGATACTGGAGCGACTGAGCTCAAGCCAGTGACGCAATTGATGGTGACCAAGGCAAAACCGCTATATAGGCTGGTGACGCAGGACCCCCGTGGCGTTAACGAAAGCATGGACGTCACTGATAATCATCCTTACTGGGTAAAAGGTAAAGGATGGGTTGACGCCATCAATCTCGAACTGGGTATGGAACTCGAAAGTCTTCAGCATGGTAAGCTAACAGTGCAGTCGCTAACTACCGTGGGACGTTCTGAAGTAACATATAATTTTACTGTTGCGGATTTCCATACCTATTTTGCGGGAAAGCAAAGTGCGTTTGTTCATAATTGTTCGCAAAAATGTACGGGAGCAAATGGGGGAGCTGTTACTAGTTCGACTGCAAACACGTCGATTCCTGACATTCTGCTGCCTGATGCGCCTGTAGGAAGTGGTGCGCGCCCTGCTGGCTCGTCAGGAATTGGGTATGATGGTTACGCACCACCGGCGAGTTTCACACCTAATGCGCAAGGGACTATGCGGTTAGGAAATAGCTCCGTGGATGTTCACTTACTCGATGAAGGTGGCTTAACTCAAGGAAAGAACATTTATGGCACTCATGATATGGCGGCCTTCAAAGATGCCTTGGTCAAGAATGGCGGAACGGAGGTTAGTTCTACGAAGGTTCCCGGTACCGATGGAATTTACGAAGTGAAATATAATCTTCCTGGGAAAGCCGAGACTACCAAAACTGTATTTGATCCCAAGGTTTATACTCCGACTGACATGGCAAGCATGGCGCGCTCAGCTAGTCAATCTGCCATTAATCAGGCGACCGTTACAGGTGTGACTGGACCGGTCACGGTGAGGGTTGGGGGGTTAGAATGGAAAGTTATCGTTAGTCCAGGGGTAAATGGAGTTCTGAACGTGAAAACAGCCTATCCGATTGGAGGAGCAGTATGGCCATGAAAATCTACAAATACGCTTATGGAAATGAGAAACTCCATCAGCTATTAAATTTTTCACTATCGATTGTGGTGTCGGATGATTTGCATTTCTTTGAGATGCCTGGCATGAATTTGGTGCTGGACCTGCTTTTTAAAAACCGGTCAGCCGGACACCAAGCTTGCGTCGAATTTGATTTCTTGCCAAACGGAAAAGATCTGCCAGTTGACTTTGTGGTTGTCAGCTACCGCGATTGTGAGCCGGGTGATGAGGAGGCTGCGCTGTACACCTATGATGAGTTTGGAAAAGGACTTTACGATGAACTCATGAGGCAGAGCGAAAGTGACCCAGCGCGACGAGAAAAAGCAAGCAAGCTCATTCAAAAATTTGAGCTTGGAAAATACGCGAATTGCTGAGGCGAGCGGCGCATAGGATCAGCGCGGATAAACGTACACCAGCGAAGCAGTGAGGTAACCTGAGTTTCGTGGATACTTCCATTTGACAAAGTTGTCAAAGGAAGTGAACTTATGTGTTATGTCTCGCCTGGTCATAAACACGTTTAATAAATAAATCTGGGCCGTTTTTTCTATTCCTTGAATTGGCGTTTTGCATCCAATCGACGAAGCAACGGTCTTGCATTTCGATACGACCCCGTTAGCTAAATTTCAGAGTGGCTCAATCTAAAATTACGGCCATGCCTATTTTAAAGATATACAATGAAGCTAATTTTCTCTTGGTTGGAAGATTCAGAATTTATTTTTCCATTATGTGCGTCGGATTCGTCGGGTAAAGGCGGTGTAAGCGCTGTCTCTTGCCTGTTAATGGATTGCGGTGGACAAAGGTACTTATCTACAATTCCTTGGATTGACGAAGGCATAAGCCGGATTATTGCTGTCAAAAATTTGGAATTGGAACATGCGTATTGGAGTCGTGAAGCATGGGGGGCTAATATCAAAAATCATCACGCCAAGATCTATTCTCTACATGACGATAGCTATTTCGAAGTGATAGGTAGCCATGAGCTGATGTTAATCTTGGTGGCTTGGAAAGAATTTCTTTGTTCCGGCGTGCAGTTGAAAATTCAGAAAGAAATTGAGATATGATTGCGACAATGAATGGCATTGCCAGAACTTGTTACACCTCTAACATTTATACAGTACTTAGCTGTAGCAACGTCACCGACTAGACTGGCGGCAATTACTGGCCCAATGTCGTTTTGAGTGGAAGTTGACTTCGGCTACCATGTCGGCTACCGCTGTGAATGCCTGATGTCGTCGTGATCGGCCCGGAACAGGGTCAAGGGCGGGCCGCGCGAAGCGCGGCTCGGCGAAGCGAACCCTTGACGCTGTGCAGGGCCAATACGCTGGGGCATGGCCGTCGACCTGGCATGCC
>NZ_VUYU01000024.1 GCF_011682065.1 Massilia rubra
GCTGCTCTGAGGTAGAATTCATGTCGGGCAAGGTGGCGTTTTTGTTGATAACTGTGTTTCTAGATAACTCACATTTTATCAATCACTTACGGCATTCTTGCCCCTTTTTATGCAAAATTCAGGCTAGCGCAGCGCGATCAGCAGCGCCGCGACCCCGATCGCGGCCAGCGGCAAGCCATTCATCAGCAGCGCCATCCAGCCAAGCCAGCTGCGCGTATCGGCAGGTGCGAGCGCGGCCACGGCCAGCAGCGCGCCGGCCAGGCATCCCACGCCAAGCACCATGACGCCCTGCCCCACGCAGCGCATGCCAAAGTCGCCGCAGCCGCCGGTCCATCCCGAAAACGTACCGCGCGTGACCAGGATCGCCAGCGCGTAAGCCAGCACGGCGACGCCGATGCCCGCCAACGCAAGTTGAGCGCTCTTCAATGAATCCTCCGTCGTGTCGTTTGCATGGACTGCACAGCGATGGTACTGCCGATGCCCGCCGCTGGCAAAGCCAAACCTGCCTCCATCATAGACAATGCTGTCTATTTGCGTTAACCTGAGCTCTGTCATCAACCGAAACCGCGCCATGCCGACACTTCCCGCCCCACCCAAGCCGACAGCGGCCGAACTCGATCTGCTGCAAACCCTGTGGCCCCTCGGCGCGGCCACCGCCAAGCAGGTGCACCAGGCCATCCTCAAGGAGCGGCCCGAGGTGACCTACGCGACGGTGCTGCGCCTGATGCAGATCATGCACACCAAGGGCTTGCTGATCCGCGACGAGCGCGAACGTTCGCACGTGTACGCGCCGGCCCAGGCGCAGGATTCGCTGCAGACCAATTTGCTCAAGGACCTGATCCAGAAAGCCTTTTCCGGCTCGGCCAAGGCGCTGGTGATGGCCGCCCTGCGCAGCGGCATCAGCAAAAAGGAGCGCGAGGAGATCGAAAACATGCTCAAGGAAGAAGACCAATGACGGCGCCCCTCATCGACAGCATTGGCTGGACCCTGCTCCACTTCACCTGGCAAGGCTTGCTGATCGGCTGCACCTGCGCGGTCCTGCTGGCCCTGATGCGCAACACCCGGCCTGAATATCGCTACAACCTCGCTTGCGCGGCGCTGCTGGCCTGCGTGCTGTGGCCCGCCGCCGAACTGACGCTGCGCCTGCACGATGGCGGCGCCGGCGCGGCCGCCATGCGCTTGGACGATCAGGTGATCGGCGCCGCGCGCGGCGGCGACGCCGGCCTCGCGGCCTGGCTGCAGGATCAACTGCTGTGGATCGTCGGCTTCTGGTCGGTGTGCGCCGCGCTGCTGGCGCTGCGCATGGCGGCCGGGCTGGCGTGGATCGGCCGCGCCGGCGACGCGCCGCCGGCCGGCGTCGAATGGCAGGCGCGCACCGCGCGCATGGCCGCCGCCTTCGGCGTAACGCGCACGGTGCGCCTGCGCGTGGTCGGGAACCTGGACAGCCCGCTGACGATTGGCTGGCTGCGCCCCCTGGTGCTGGTGCCGGCCTCGCTCATGAGCGGCATGCCGGCCGACCTGCTCGAAGCGCTGCTGGCGCACGAAATGGCGCACGTGCGGCGCTTCGACTACCTGGTCAACCTGGGCCAGAACGTAGCCGAGATCGTGCTGTTCTATCACCCGGCGGTGTGGTGGATTTCGGGCCGCATCCGCATCGAACGCGAACAGATCGCCGACGACCTGGCGGCGCGCCACCTGGGCGAGCCACGCCGGCTGGCGCGCGCCCTGTCGGAACTCGAACGCCTGCAGTTTTCCGCGCATCACCTGAGCGTTGCGGCCAATGGCGGCGACCTGGTGGAGCGCGTGCGGCGCCTGGTCAAGCCCGGCCGCCAGGCGCTCGACTGGAGGGCCGCCCTGCCCGCACTCGGCCTGGCCGCCGCCTGTTTCAGCCTGTACGCCCATGCCGCCGACGAGCGCGCGGGCGCCACCCCGGCGCTGGCGACGACCAGGCCCGTGGTCGACTTTTCCAGCTGCCCCAAGCCGGTCTGGCCAGCGTCGTCGCTCAAGGCCGGGCATACCGGCACCGTCACGCTGGGCTTCAAGGTCAGCGCGAGCGGGCGCGTCACCGGCTCGCGCGTGAAGGCATCGAGCGGGCACGTGCCGCTCGACGAAGCGGCGCGCGCCGGCATCATGCGCTGCCAGTTCAAGCCCGGCACGCACAAGGGCAAGCCCGCCGCGGCCTGGATGGAAATGCAGTATATCTGGAGCCTGAGCGACTAAACCGCCGCGATCGCGCGAGCAATCGCCTCCAGCGCCACCGTGTGCTGCACGCCGCCGCGCTTGACCGCTTCCTTGGGCATGCCGTACACCACGCAGCTGGCCTCGTCCTGCGCGATGGTGCGCGCGCCGGCGGTGCGCATCTCCAGCAAGCCAGCCGCACCGTCGTCGCCCATGCCGGTCATGATGATCCCGGTCGCATTCGGCCCGGCGCACTTGGCCACCGAGCGAAACAGCACGTCGACCGACGGCCGATGGCGGTTCACCAGCGGCCCGTCCACCACATCGACCACGTACTGAGCGCCGCTGCGCCGCATCAGCATATGCTTGCCGCCGGGCGCGATCAGGGCCTGCCCGGGCAGCACGCGCATGTTGTGCGCCGCCTCCAGCACGGTGATGCGGCATACGCTGTTGAGGCGCTCGGCAAACGCCGCCGTGAATTTTTCGGGCATGTGCTGGACCACCACAATGCCGGGCGCGGTGCGCGGCAGCGCCGCCAGCACCAGTTCCAGCGCCTGGGTGCCGCCGGTCGAGGTGCCGATCGCCACCACCCGCTCGGTGGTCTGGATCAGGGCGCCGGGCGCGCCAGGGGCGATCACCGCGTCCGCATTGAGCTTGGCGGCAGGCGGCGCCGGCGCGGGCGGGCGGCGGCCGGCCAGCACCGCCACGTTGGCGCGGGCCGCGCAGAGCACCGCGCTGGTCAGGTCGTCCGAGGCCGCGCTCAGGAACGACTTCAAGCCCAGCTTGGGCTTCTGGATGATCGCCACCGCGCCGGCCGCCAGCGCGTCGATGGTCACACGCGCGCCGGCCTCGGTCAGGGTCGAACAGATGATCACCGGCGTGGGCCGCTCGCTCATGATCTTGCGCAGGAAGGTCAGGCCATCCATCTTCGGCATTTCCAGGTCCAGCACGATCACGTCGGGCCACTGGCGGCGCATGTATTCGATCGCCAGCAGCGGATCGGCCGCCGCCCCCAGCACGTCGATGCGCGGGTCGGCCCCGAGCACGCCCGCCACCACCTGGCGCACCACCGCAGAATCGTCGACGATCAATACCTTGATGCGGTTCATTGCTCCACTTTCTCGAACTGGCGCGCCCACACGTCGCCGCTGGCGATATCGAAAATGATCTGGCGGTGCCCGACGCCGTACAGGCAGGCCGATTGCACCTCGATCGCATGGCCGGCCAGCAGCGCGCACGCTTCCTCGCCGTTCTGCATGCCGATGGCGCGTTGCGGCGAGCGGCGCCCCGGGAACATGTTCCCGCCGCCGAACACCTTGGCCTGGCATTCGGCCGGCGCCACGCCTTGCGCGCGCAGGCCGGCCAGCATCAGGTCCAGCGCATCGTTGCCGTAGCGCGCGTCAGGCGCGCCCCCCTTGCCGCGCCCCGGCAGCAGGAAGTGCGACATGGCGCCGATGCGCGAGCGCGGGTGCCACAGGGTGATCGACACGCACGAGCCGAGCAGGGTGCGCAGGCGAAACCGCGCATCGCCGACGAAAAAATCGCCCGGCTGCAGGAACACATCGATCGCGTCGGCCTCACCCATGCTCAGGCCCTCACATAGACCGACGGCGCCAGCGACTTGACCATGGCGCCGCTGTCGCCGAGCGACTCGGCAAGGCCGATCACCAGGCAGCCATGCGGCTTGAGCAAGGCGCTGATGCGGTCGACCACCTGGCGCTTGGTGTCGCCATTAAAATAGATCATCACGTTGCGCAGGAAGATGATGTCGAACTGGCCCAGTTGCGGCAGCGCCGTGTTCAGGTTGACCTGGCCGAACCGCACGCGCCGGCGCAGGCTTGCTTCGACCAGCATGGTGCCCTCCTGCGCATCCTGGCCTTTCAGGCAGTACTTGCGCAGCAGGGCCGGCGGAATGTGGCGCGCGCGCTCCATCGGATAATGGCCGATCTGCGCCTTGTGCAGCACCTTGGTGCAGATATCGGAGCCCATGATGTCCCACGGCCGCTCGCCCAGGCAGTCGGCCAGCACCATGGCGATGCTGTAACATTCCTCGCCGCTGGAACAGGCCGCGCTCCATACCCGGAACGCTTCGCCGCGCGGGCGCGCGGCCAGCGCGCGTTCGCGCAGCAGGTCGAAGTGCTTCGCTTCGCGGAAAAAATAGGTCTCGTTGGTGGTCAGGAGGTCGATCGCCTCCTGCACCTCGGCCTTGTGGGCGCCGCTGTCGAGCAGCCTGAAATACTCGCCGTAGCTGCCCACTCCGCAATGCGCCAGGCGCTTGGCCAGGCGTCCGCTGACCAGCGCCTTTTTCGCGTCCGACAAGGTGATGCCGGCGGCGTCGTAGATAAACCGCTGGAACTGGACGAATTCGGCCTGGCTGATGCCGGGCCGCGCGCCGTGGTGGGTATGCGGCGCCACTTACTGGTCCGGCGCAGCCAGCACCGCGTCGTCGGTCTGCAGGCCGGCGAAAACCTGGCCGATGTCGAGCAGGATCACGAAGCGCCCGTTGATCTTGCCCATGCCGGCGATGTAGTCGTTGCGGATATGGGCGCCGAAGGCCGGCGGCGGTTCGATGTCGCTGGCGGCGATCTCGAGCACCGCGTTGACGGCGTCGACCACCACCCCGATCACCTGGCGCTCGCCGTCCTCTTCGATCTCGACGATGATGATGCAGGTGCGCTTGGTGACCGGCGTGGACGGGCGCCCGAAACGCACCGACAGGTCCATCACCGTCACCACCGAGCCGCGCAGGTTGATCACCCCGCGAATGCAGTCCGACATCATCGGCACGTCGGTCAGGCTGGTGTACTCGATGATCTCCTTGACGCCCAGGATGCCGATGGCGAAGGTCTCGCCGCCCAGGGTGAAGGTCAGGTACTGGGTCGGCGCAGGCGCCACGGGCGCCGCGCTGGCTGCGGCCCTGGCCCGATTCTGGATCAGTTGATTCATGCTGCCCCCGCTCAGAACTTGGTGAAATCGGCTTCGTCAGGCGCACCGGCCGCCGCCGGCGCCAGGGTCAGGCCGGAGGCGAAGCGGGTCGGCGCCGGCTTGGCCGCGGCGCGCCTGCCCGGCGCGGCCGGCTTGACCGGTTTGCTGCGCGTGGCGGCGCCGGCGTCGCGCGCCAGGCGGAAGAAGCTCATGGTCTGCTGCAGCTGCTCGGCCTGGCCGCTCAGTTCTTCGGCGGTGGCGGCCAGTTCTTCCGAACTCGATGCGTTCTGCTGGGTTGCCATGCTCAGTTGACCGATGGCCGCATTGATCTGGCTCACGCCGGTCGACTGCTCTTCCGAGGCGGCTGTGATTTCCTGCACCAGGTCGGAGGTCTTCTTGATGTTCGGGACCATTTCGTCGAGCAGCTTGCCGGCGCGCTGCGCCAGTTCCACGCTGCTGCCGGCCACGCTGCTGATTTCCTGCGCCGCCACCTGGCTGCGTTCGGCCAGCTTGCGCACTTCGGCCGCCACCACCGCAAAGCCCTTGCCGTGTTCACCGGCGCGCGCCGCTTCGATCGCCGCGTTCAGCGCCAGCAGGTTGGTCTGGTAGGCGATATCGTCGATGATGCCGATCTTCTGGGCGATCTGGTTCATCGCGCCGGCGGTCGCTTTCACCGCTTCGCCGCCTTCGACCGCGCCTTCGGCCGAGCGCGAGGCCATGCCGTCGGTGACCTTGGCGTTTTCGGTATTCTGGCTGATCGAGGCGGTCATCTGCTCGATCGAAGCGCTGGTTTGCTCGACCCCGGCGGCCTGCTCGCTGGCCGATTGCGACAGCGCCTGCGCGGTGGCGCTCACTTCTTCGGAAGCGCTGGCCACCGCTTCGGCCGAGCTGTTCGCTTCCGTGACGATGCGCACCAGGCTCTCGTTCATGGTCTTCATGGCGCGCAGTAGCTTGCCGGTTTCGTCGGTGGTGGTGACGTCGATTTCGCTGGTCAGGTCGCCGCTGGCGACTTTTTCGGCCAGCGCCACCGCCACATTGATCGGCCGCGTGATCGAGCGGGTAATCATGAAGGCGAACAGCAGTCCGAGCGTGGTCGCCACGCAACCCATCGCCATCAGCTCGGTGCGCGCACTTTCATAGCTCTTGCGCGCATCGATCGACGCCTGGTCGCTACGTCGTTGTTCCAGTTCGATCAGGCCGGTCAGCTCGCCGAGCCACTTGTTTTGCAAAGGCCGCACCTCATGAATCAGCACCTTGATCGCTTCCTCGCTCTTGTTGGCCTGGCCCAGCCCGAGCGCCTTTGCCATCACCGGCAGGATGACCGACTCGGCTTCCTTGATACGCGTCAAAAAAGCCTTTTCTTCAAGCGTGGTCTCGGCCAGGTCGTTAAACATCTTGGCCAGTTTCGCTTCGTTCTCGTCGTACTTCTCCTTCTGGCGCTTGACACGCTCGATTTCCGGCGCCATCTCGTTGGGATCGGTGAGCAAGGCCACGTTACGCAGTGCCAGCATGCGGTCGGTGACCGTGACCCGCATCGCGGTGGCCAGTGCCATTTCGACGTTATTGACTTCCACGATGCGCTCCAGGCTCCCCTGCACGCCCGCCATGCGGGTCATTGCCAGCAGCACGCAGCCGATCAGCAGGGCCAGCACCAGGCCAAATCCGGCGGCCAGGCGCACGCCGATGTTCAGGTTTCCAAATTTCATAATCTCACTCCTTGTTTAGATGATTCCGGTGTCGCTTGAAACAACACGCACTGCACGTTGACGCGGCTGGCCTGGCTCAGTTCATAAGCGCCTCGGGCCGGAGCGCCGCCGCTGCGGGAGCCGCGCGCAGCAGCGCCGGCACGTCGAGGATCAGCGCCACTTCGCCGCTACCCAGGATGCTCGAGCCGCTGATGCAGTCGAGCTTTTGAAAGAGTTTGCCGAGCGGTTTGATGACCGTCTGCGATTCGCCGAGCAGGGTGTCGATCACCAGCCCGACCCGCTGGCCGGCGTACTTGACCACCACCACGCTCTGGCGCGCACCGGGCACGCCGTCCACAGCGAACAGTTGGCGCAGGCGCAGGAGCGGCAGGATCTGGCCGCGCAGGTCGGCGAAATCGTGGCCCGGTTCGGCGCGCAGTTCCACGCATTCGTCGACCATGTCGAGCGGGATCACGAACACCGAGCGCCCCACCCCGACCTGGAAGCCGTTGATGATGGCGAGAGTCAGCGGCAAACGCACCGTGACCGTGGTGCCTTGGCCTTCGATGCTGTCGATGCCGACCGTGCCGCGCAGCGCCGTGATGTTGCGCTTGACGACATCCATGCCGACCCCGCGCCCGGACAGGTTGGTGACTTTCTCGGCGGTCGAAAAGCCCGGTTCGAACACCAACGCGAACACTTCCGCGTCCGCCAGCACGCGACCCGGCTCGACCAGCCCGCGTTCGACTGCCTTGGCCAGGATGCGCTCGCGGTTCAAGCCGCCGCCGTCGTCGGCCACTTCGATCACGATCGTGCCCGCGTCGTGGTAGGCATGCAGGGCGATGGCGCCGGCCGCCGGCTTGCCGCGTGCGGTGCGCAGATCGGCCGCTTCGATGCCGTGATCCATGGCGTTGCGCACCAGGTGGGTAAGCGGGTCGCCGATTTTCTCGACCACGGTTTTATCGAGTTCGGTGTCTTCGCCGCTCACGTGCAGGGCGATATCCTTGCCCAGTTCGCGCGCCACGTCGTGCACCACGCGCTGGAAGCGGTTGAAGGTGGCGCCGATCTTCACCATGCGCAGTTGCAGCGCGCTGTTGCGCACTTCTTCCACCAGCGCCGACAGGGTCGAGCTGCATTCCTGGAACTGCACGTTGCGGGCGCGCCGCGCAATCAGGTTGGCGCTGGCGGTGGTGATGATCAATTCCCCCACCAGGTTGATCAGGCGGTCGAGTTTTTCGGCGTCGACCCGGATGCTGCTGCCGTCCAGGCCGCGGGCGTCGCGCGCCTTGCCCTGGCGCGCCAGCGCCGCTTCGACCACCGGGGCGGCGGCCGCGCCCTGGGCGATCAGGATCTCGCCGATCGGCCTGTTGCCGTCGCCGCTGGCCTGCTCGTGCAGCGCGCTGGCCAGTTCGGCGCGCGTGACGCTGCCGGTGCGCACCAGGGTGTCGCCCAGGCGTTCCGGCGTGACGGGGCTCGCTTCGATCTGGCGGATCGCGTCGCTCATGGTGCTGGCTGGCGGCGTGATCGCGATGTGGCAATCGTCGCGCACGAATTCGAAGACGCCTTCGATGTCGGCCTTGCTGGCGACGCTGCGCAAGCCGATGTTGAAGCCGAGGTAGCAGCACTCGGGGTCCATCTCGGCCAGCGGCGGCAGCGTGTCGCCGAGCGTCTCGATGCGCTCGATCGTGCCCAGGGTGCCCAGGTAGCGCAGGAAGGACATCGGGTCCATGCCGTTGCACAGCACCGGCGGGCCGAAACGCAAGGCAATGTGCCACAGGTCGCTGGCCGGCTGCGGCGCACTGGCGCACGGTTCCAGATAGCGCTGCAGGCGCGCCAGCACGGGTTTGCCGGCCTCGGTCAACGCCAGGTCTTCGGCCAAGCCCTCGCTTTGCACGGTGGCGATCAGGAGGCCCAGATGGTCGCGGCAGGACAGCAGCAGCGCCACCAGGTCCGGGTCGAGCGGGCAGTCGCCGGTGCGCACCACATCGAGCACGCTTTCGGCCACGTGGGTGAAGGCGACGATGTGATCGAGCCCGAACAGGCCAGCCGAGCCCTTGATGGTGTGGGCGGCGCGGAATATGGCGTTGACCGCTTCGCCGTCGGCCCCGGCGCCACGATCGGCGATCGACAGCAGCGCCGCTTCCATGTCCTGCAGCAGTTCGCCGCATTCGGCGATAAAGGTGACCAGCGCATCATCGAGTGTCATGCGAGCCTCGCCTCAGTTGGCGTTGATAAAACAGGGCGCGAGCTGCGCATCGAGCCCCAGCAGCGCGAACGCTTCCTGCACGGCGGCGCTGTGGCCGGCCAGTTGCAGGGGCACGCCCTGCGCGCCGGCGTGGCGGATCGCGGCCAGCAGCACCTGGACGCCGGCGCTGTCGACCTCGCACACGTCGGTCAGGTCGAGCGTGAGCGGAGCGCGCGCCACCAGCGCGTCGACCAGGGTTTGCCTGAGCTGGGCCGCGCTGTAGATGGTCAGTTCGGGCTCCAGCCGCAGCACCCGTGCCGCCGCCGCGCTCATGGCAGGATCAGCTTTTGCACGGCGTTGAGCAGCACGTCCGGCTTGAACGGCTTGACCACCCAGGCCTTGGCGCCGGCGGCCTGGCCTTCGCGCTTCTTTTCCTCGGCCGACTCGGTGGTGAGCATGATCACCGGCGTAAACTTGTAATTAGCCAGCTGCTTGACCTGCTTGACGAAGCTGATGCCATCCATGTTCGGCATGTTGACGTCGCTGATGATCAGGTGCACCTTGCGCCCATCGAGCTTGGTCAGCGCATCCTTGCCGTCGCAGCCCTCGAGCACATCGTAGCCCGCGCCGCGCAGGGTGATGCCGATCACCTGGCGCACCGAGCTCGAATCGTCGACGATCATGATTGTCTTTGCCATGGTTCCCTCTTGTTATGTCGTTGGTGATTTCAGAAAAACGTGACTTCATCTGCGGCGTTCGCCTCGGCCGCAGCGGCGGCCGGCGCGGCGTGCGCGTGGTGCGCTTGGTGTTCATCGGCCATGGTGTAGCGCGTCCCCAGTTCGCCCAGCCACTGCTGCGCGCCCGGCAGCGCCGCGCCCTCGCCCAGAGTCTGCTGCATGCGCAGCATGTCGGCGCTGACCACGTCCAGGATCTGGCGGATGCGGTCCTGGAACTGCAGCGCCACCAGCAGTTCGGCCACGTCGCCGCGCAGGGCGCCGCCGCTGGTCTTCATCGATTCGGTGGCGGCCGCCAGTTCGCGCACGTGCGAGAGCACGTCTTCCATCACGTGCCCGGACGAGACGATCGCTTCGCGGTCGCTCTTGTCGGCCCGCCCCGCCACTTCGAGCGTGGTGTGCATGGTGCTCGAGGCCAGGTTCATGCGCGCGGTGATGCGCTTGCCGATGTCCGACGAGGAAGACGACAGGCGCCGCACTTCGGCCGCGATCACGGCGAAGCCGCGCCCGGCCTCGCCGGCGCGCGCGGCCTCGATCGAGGCGTTGATCGCCAACATATTGGTTTGCGCCGCGATCAGGCTCACTTCGGTCGACAGTTCCTTCAGTTCGGCGATGGTGTCCGACAGCGAGCGTACGTGGCCTAGCAGGCCCGCCTTGCTGTCGATGACGCTCTGGAGCACCGCGATCACCGGCCCCAGCTCGCGCTGGCACAGGGTCAACAGGCTGATGGCGGAGTCGGAGCCGCCGGCCGTGCCATGCGCGCCCTTGAAACCGGCGTCGTCGAAGCGCGCCAGGATCGACGAGAACGAGGTCAGCAATTGGCCGATCGCTTCTTCGGACTGGCTGCGCACCGAGGCCACGTGGTGCTCCCACACCGGCAGCACGTCGGTCAGCAGCGCCGCCATCTGCGCGCCGTCCTGGAGCGGCGGCGGCGCCGCCGCCGCCGCCGCGACGTCGATCGATGGCGCCGGCTCGCGCAGCGCGCCCCAGGCGCAGGCGCCGGCCACGCCGGCCAGCGCGGCCAGTTTCAGCCAGCCGGATTGGGCCAGCAGCGGCAAGGCGGCGCTGGCGCAGGCGGCCAGCGCCGGCAGGTGGCGCCAGGCCAGCAGGCGGCGCACGGGCGAAGCGGAAAAATCGAGGGTCGAGACGGCCATCATCGCTCCTGCAGGGACCTGGCCCTGGACAGCAGGTCCGACAGCGCGGCCCGCGAGACCGGTTTGGTCATCACGCCGAGCACTTGAAGATGGTGGAAGCGCGCCATCAGCGCCGCCGAATTGAGGGTGCGCGCGTCCATCCCCGACAGCAGCACCACCGCGCCCTTGTAGCCGCTGGCGGCCATCGCCTCCATCACCTGGAAGCCGTCCTTGCCGGGCATGTGGATGTCGCAAATGACCACGTCGGGCATGCCGCGCCCGCTGGCCAGGGCGGCCACGCCACGTTCGCCGTCGGCGGCCTGCGAGACGCGCGTGACGCCCAGTTTGTTGAGCATGCTGCCCAGCAGTTCGAGCATGAAGGGGTCGTCGTCGACCAGCAACACGTGCAGCGCTGCCAGCGTGGTCGGGGTGAAGGTGGCGGTCATGTTCTGTGCTCGCTTTGTTGGTTGGATGAGATGGCGTCAGTGCGCCGCTGTACGCGGTTCGAGCGGCGCCAGGTGGCTGGCGGCCAGCTCGTGCCGCAGCGCGTCGAGCATGGCCGGCAAGGAGGCGACCAGCGTCACGGCTTGCTTGACCCCGTCCACCTGTTCGAGCGCCTGGCAGGCGTCGGCCAGGCGCATGGCGCCGACCGCGCGCGCCGACGACTTGAGGCGGTGCCCGAGCGTCCTGAGCTTGTCCGGCGCGCCGGCCTGCAAGGCCGCTTCGAGTTCGGCGATGGTGCTGGCGGCGTTGTCGAGGAAGATGCGCAGCAGGCGGCTCATGGTGTCCGGGTCGTTGTCGACCAGCGCGGCGAGCACGCTGAGCGACATGGTCTCGCCCGACTCGCCCGGACTGGCGGCGCCCTCGCCGTCCTCCGGCGGCGCGGGGCGGGCGTCGCGTCCGTCGATCCAGTACGCCACGGTGCGGTAGAACAGGCCAGCCTCGATCGGCTTGACCAAAAAGTCGTCCATGCCGGCGGCCAGGCAGTCGTCGCGATTGCTGTTGAAGGCGTTCGCGGTCATGGCGATGATCGGCAGGTGGTTCAGGCGGGCGTCGGCGCGGATGTGGCGTGCCGCGCTCTGGCCGTCCATCACCGGCATCTGCACGTCCATCAGCACGCAGTCGAAGGCCCCGCCGGCCAGCGCCACCAGCGCCTCCGCGCCGTTGCCGGCCAGGGTCATGCTGGCGCCGGCGCGTTCGACCAGGATGCGCGTGAGTTCCTGGTTGAGGGGATTGTCTTCGGCCAGCAGCAGGCGCTTGCCGGTCAGGCGCGCCATGGTGTGTTCGACCGGTTCGTAGCGGCCGGCCTGCTCGCGGGTGGACGGCAGTTCCGGCGGCATGGCCGGCGCCGGCGCGGCCAGGCGCACCTCGAACCAGAACAGGCTGCCCACGCCGCGCGCGCTGGTCACGCCCACGGTACCGTCCATCATGTCGGCCAACTGGCGGCAGATGGCCAGGCCCAGGCCGGTGCCGCCGTACTGGCGGGTGGTCGAACTGTCGGCCTGGTGGAAGGGCTGGAACAGATTCTGCTGCTCTTCGGGCGAGAGGCCGATGCCGCTGTCGCGCACCTCGACCCGCACCCGCATGCGTTCGCGTTCGGTGCCGATCAGGCAGGCGTCGATACTGATTTCGCCGCGCTCGGTGAACTTGATCGCGTTGCCGATGTAGTTGCCGAGGATCTGGGAGATGCGCAGGGCGTCGCCGAGGGCGCGTTCGGGCACCTTGTCGTCGATCCGCACCGTGAGGGCCAGGCCCTTCTCGCGCGCGATCGCCACGAAGCCGGCGGCCACCTCGGCGACCACGCCCTTCATGTTCAGCGGCAGTTGCTCGATCTGCAGCTTGCCCGCGTCCATTTTGCAAAAGTCGAGGATCTCGCTGACGATGGCGAGCACGTGCTGGCCCGACTGGCCGATCTTGTCGAGGTAATTGCGCTGGCGCGCATCGGGCGCCCCTTCCAGCGCCAGCGCCGCCATGCCGAGAATGCAGTTCAGGGGGGTGCGGATTTCGTGGCTCATATTGGCCAGGAAGTCGTTCTTGGCGCGCACCGCCGCCTCGGCGTGGGCAAGGGCGTCGGCCAGCAGGCTGGTACGCTCCTGGACGCGCTGTTCGAGCGTGACGGCGGCCTGCTCGGCGCAGCGCTTGGCCTGCAGCAGTTCGCGTTCGTGGCGGCGCCGCTCGCTGGCGTTGAAGACCGACATCTGGATCATCAGCGGACGGTGCTCGGCGTCGCGCTTGAGCACCGAGTTGACCAGCACCGGAATCAGGGCGCCATCCTTGCCGCGCAGGTTGATCGCGATGTCGTTGACGAAGCCCTGCATCAGCAACAGCGGCGCGTGGTGGGTGTCGAAGAAGATGCGGGCGCCGGCGCCGATCAGGTCCTGGAAGCGGACCCGGCCCACCAGCTCGTCGCGCTGGAAGCCGGTCCAGTCGAGCATGGTCTGGTTGAGCGTGCCGATCCAGCCGTCGACCGACAGGCACACGAAGCCGAGCGGCGCCTGCTGGTACTGCTCGACGACGCCCTGCTCCATCAAGGCCAGCAGGGCCGGGGCGATCGTGGCGGGAGCCTGGTTCATGGAGACGTCCTCAGGTAGTCGGCGCGCAACGCTGGTCCGGCCACACGCCGCAGGCCCTGGTCGCCGCCGGCGCCGTGGGCGAATGGCATGGCTTGCCATCCCGCCCCATCAACACAAACATTGTTTTGCCTCAATGCCGACATCCCGCCCCCGGTTCATACTGCGCGTAACTACGCCTTGGGTTCAAGTATTGCTGTTGGGTAAAAAACTGGCTATCGTGGATCTGTGTGATCGTTTGTCGGGGCTTTGTCCGGGGCCGTTGTAGTCGATCCGCTACACGCTGTCGCTGGCTTGTCAGCCTAACAAGCCATGGTCCAGGCCGTAACGTGTCAGTTCGGCATTGCTCTTCATATCCATCTTGTCGAGGATGCGCGCGCGGTAGGTGGTGACCGTGCTTGGACTCAGGTGCAGCGCGGCGGCGATGCCGACCAGGCTTTCGCCCGAGGCGATCATGCGGAAGATTTCCAGCTCGCGGTCGGTGAGCGCGTCGTGCGGCACGCCGCCGGGGCCGCCGCCGAGCATGCCGGCCAGCTTTTGCAGCAGCGACGGCGTGACATACTTGCCGCCGCCGGCCGCCTTGCGCACCGCCTCGACCAGGCTGTCGGCGCTGCAGGTCTTGCTCAGGTAACCGGCCGCGCCCAGCTTGAGGGCGCGCAGCGCGTAGATATCCTCGCCGTACATGCTCACGATTAACACCGCCAGGCCGGGATGCAACTCGCGCAATTGCTTGAGCAGTTCCAGGCCATTCTTGTCGGGCAGGTTGATGTCGAGCAGGGCCACGTCGAAGGACCCGGTGCGCAGCAGGTTCAGGGCGACGGCGGCGCTGTCGGCTTCGCCGCTCACTTGCAGTTCGGCGGCGTCGGCCAGCATCAGGCGCAGGCCGTGGCGCGCCACCGTGTGGTCGTCGATCAGGAGCAGGCGGATCGGGCGCGTCATGGGCGCGGCGGCGCGGCCGCTGGGCGGGCGGCGCGGCGACAGGCGCAGGTTCCCGCAGCGCACATGCGGCGTGCGTTGGCGAGACGATGCGTGATGAGTGGGTAAGTAATGTTTTCTCCAGCGCAATGCGCAGTGATGCACCAGTACTTACATTTCTTTATTGATAGAAATTTAGAGAAATGCAATCAAAACCCGTAGGGCAATTCTACGATCATTCCATCCATACAGACGAAAAAAAGCACCGGTATTCCGGTGCTGTTTCGTTTGAACCGCATGTGCGCCGCGCGGGCGCCGTATTTACAGCGCGCTGGCGTCGAGTTCGGCGCCGGTGGCGGCCAGTACCTGTTCCTTGCTCACGCCAGGAGCCAGTTCCACCAGTTTCAGGCCGGCCGGGGTCACTTCGATCACGCCCAGGTCGGTGATGATCAGGTCGACCACGCCCACGCCGGTCAGCGGCAGGTCGCACTTCGGCAGGATTTTATGCGAGGTCGAGCCATCCTTGGCCGTGGCGACGTGTTCCATCACCACCACCACGCGCTTGACGCCGGCCACCAGGTCCATCGCACCGCCCATGCCCTTGACCATTTTGCCGGGAATCATCCAGTTGGCCAGGTCGCCCTGGGCCGACACCTGCATCGCGCCCAGGATCGCCAGGTTGATCTTGCCGCCGCGGATCATGCCGAAGGAATCGGCCGAGCTGAAGTAGGCAGCGCCGGGCAAGGCCGTCACGGTCTGCTTGCCGGCGTTGATCAGGTCGGCGTCGACCTCGTCGTCGGCCGGAAACGGGCCGATGCCGAGCAAGCCGTTTTCGGACTGCAGGAAGACTTCGATGTCGGCCGGCACGTAGTTCGCCACCAGGGTCGGCAAACCGATGCCCAGGTTCACATAAAATCCATCCTGCAATTCTTTTGCCGCGCGCGCGGCCATTTCATCACGAGTCCATGCCATCTTATTCTCCTGTGCTCTTAGTTGGTGCGCACGGTGCGCTGTTCGATGCGCTTTTCCGGCGTGGCGTTGACGACGATGCGGTGCACGAAAATGCTTGGCGTATGCACCTGGTCGGGATCGATCTCGCCCACTTCGACCAGCTTTTCGACTTCGACGATGGTGATCTTGCCCGCTTGCGCCACGTTCGGGTTGAAGTTGCGCGCCGTCTTGCGGTACACCAGGTTGCCGGCGCGGTCGGCCATGTAAGCCTTGACCAGCGACACATCGGCTACCAGGCTGCGCTCCATCACGTATTGTTCTCCGTCAAACTCGCGCACTTCTTTTCCTTCAGCGACGATGGTGCCGACGCCGGTCTTGGTGAAAAACGCGGGAATGCCCGAACCGCCGGCGCGCAGCTTCTCGGCCAGGGTGCCTTGCGGCGTGAATTCGAGTTCGAGTTCGCCGGCCAGGTACTGGCGCGCGAATTCCTTGTTCTCGCCCACATAGGACGAAATCATTTTCTTGATCTGGCGCGTGGTGAGCAACTGGCCGAGGCCGAAGTCGTCCACGCCGGCATTGTTGGAAATCACGGTGAGCTGCTTGACGGCGCTGTTGCGCAAGGCCAGGATCAGCGCTTCCGGTATGCCGCACAGGCCGAAGCCGCCGACTGCGATGGTCTGGCCATCGCTCACGATGCCGGCCAACGCCGATGCCGCGTCAGGATAAACTTTGTTCATTCCCTGTCCCTTTTTATAGTTAAGCTAAATTCGTTCCTACTGCACTGCATAGTGGATTCTCAGCATAAAATACGCGGGCCGAAAGCACAATACCGTAGAACTACCGGCTAGCCGAATCACTGAACACCATGCCAATGACCGCATCATACGCCATCGATTACGAAACCATTTTCCGCCACGCGCCGGTCGGCATGTGCATTTCGCTCGACCGCGTCATCCAGTCCAGCAACGATGCGCTGACCTCGATGTTCGGCTACGTGCACGGCGAACTCGATGGCCAATCGTTCCGCGTACTGTACCCGACCATGGATGAATTCCTGCGCACGGGCGACCGCATCATTCCGGTGATGAACGCGCGCGGCGTGTATTCGGACGAGCGCATCATGCGCCGCGCCGCCGGCGAACTGTTCTGGTGCCACGTGAGCGGGCGCGCCCTGGACCCGCGCGAGCCGCTCGGCGCCGGCGTGTGGACGTTCGAGGACGTCAGCGAAAAGCGCCCGGTCACGGCCGAACTGACCCCGCGCGAACGCGAAATCGCCGCCCTGCTGGTCGAGGGCAAGACCAGCAAGGTGATCGCTCGCGAAACCGACCTCAGTCCACGCACCGTGGAAATGCATCGCGCCAAGCTGATGCGCAAATTCTCCGCCTCCACCTCGTCCGAACTGGTGCATAAACTGGTGGGCGTGAGCCGCTGACATTCTGTTGTCATTCGATTTCTGGTAATATATTTCCGGCAATATTTTCTTGCCAATAGTTACCACTTATCTACTCCGCTCACGATCAGGAACGACCGCATGACTTCTCCCCAGGCAGAATGGCAAAAACACGTGCTCGGCTATGCCGACGCCATCAACGACTATGTGCGCACCGGCCTGGCCGACGGCTGGGACAAGGCTGGCGAAGAGCCGTCCATGCCGCCGATGGCGCACCTGTTGCCGCACTGGCTGGAAGCGCCGCGGGAGGTCAACCAGCCCGGCAAGGACCAGGGCGCGCATGATGCGTTCCGCAAGGCCTGGCCGCCGGCGCACGCGCCGTTGGCCGACCTGCTCGATTCGCAAGGCATCAAGAGTTCGGAACTGCTCTTGCTCGACGACGGCAGCATGCTGCTGCGCGCCGGCGCCCCGTACCAGGATGGGCCGGTGCTGCATCTGCAGGGCGCCACCTGCACCGATGTCGAGGGCATCGACTTTATCGGGCGCTGCCCGCAGCGCCGCTATTTTGCCACTTGCAATGACGAAGGCGTGACCGTCACCGACGGCTGGCTCGGCCCCAAGGTGGCCGAGCTGGCGTGGCCGACCGGGCATGAAGACCTGCCCGAAGGAATGGAAGGCGAAGACCTGGAAGACCGTCCGCGCCCGACGCGCCTGATCCCCTTCCCCGACGGCCAGCGCGTGCTGCTGGTCAGTTCAAGCGGCATTTACGTGCTGGCGGCGGGCGGCGCGCGGCGCCTGTGGCCGACCGCCGAGTCGCTGGAAGAACATGGCTTGCCGGTGCGGCTCGACATGGAGCACGGCGCCATTTCGCCGGATGGCAAGTGGATCGCGGTGGGCGGGCAGGATGGCACGCACCAGGTGTTCGACGCGCAGTTGAACATGGTCTCGAGCATCGGCCCGGTGGGCGAGTATCCGCACTACGCTGCTTTCAGCGGCGACAGCCAGATGGCGATCTTCAACGCCTGCCACTTTTATGAAGGCGCCACCCTGGCCGTGGACGTGAAGGATTTTCCGGGCCTGGACACCGATTTCTACGACGACGACCCGCGCACCCCGACCGTGCAAGAAGGCGCGCGCGTGTATGCGGCGGTGCACCGCCAGGGCGAGTTCATCGTGGGCGACGCGCAAGGCTACCTGCGCGCATTCGGCCCGACCGGCAGGAAGCACTGGCACCACTTCGTCGGCTCGACCGTCATGGCGATGGATATTTCACGCGACGGTAACACGCTGGTGGTGTCGACCTGCGCGGGCTTCATTTCCACTATCCGCCTCGACGCCGGCAAGACCGCGCCGTGGCAGATCGGCACCGGCGGGCACCGCGAGCTGCAGCGCTGGCTATTCTGGGCCAGTTTCGGACGGCCGCTGCTCTGGTAGACGGACTTGCGGGCACACCATGTTTCCCCCGGCGTCTCCCCCGGTGTCAGGTCTGACATTCGGACACGAGCTCGGCTTTATCGCGGCAGCCCCCGCCCCCGGTGTCCCCCCGGTGTCAGGTCTGACATTCGGACACGAACTCGGCGGTATTGCGGCAGAGCCCGTGTCCGTTTGTCAGACCTGACACCGGGAGAGTCAGACCTGACACCGGGAGAGTCAGACCTCACACCGGGAGAGGCAGAGCCCGTGTCCGTTTGTCAGACCTGACACCGGGAGAGACACCGGGAGACTGGTAGACGAACCTGCGGGCACACCGGAGGCTTGCGCCGTCCCCGCTCAGGAAAACCACGGTCCCGTGTACGGTTCGAGGACCGGTTTCCATAGAGCGTAGCAAGGCTGCTCATCCCAGTAGCGGCTCACCAGAAGCCACGCGTAGATCCGTTCGACGTACGGGCAGGTATCGGACCGCTTGAACACCTTGTATTGGGTGAACTCGCGCGCCGTGACTGGCCTGCCCACGACCTCCTCCCAGAAATCGAAGGGCGAACCGGAGCCGACAGCACCGTACTGCTCGAACTCGTCGATCTCTTCCGCAGTGAGGTGCGCTTGCACGTTCTCGCGAAAGTAGCACTGGGCCAGTTCGTCGGTGTCGTCGTTCGTTCGCCTTTTCATTCCTTGCAATTGAGTCTCTCAGAAACGGTGCTGCACGCCGGTGATGACGCCGCGCTGGGTATCGGCAAAGCCGGCATCATCGCGCGACAGGCCGGTCAGGCGCGCGTTCTTGGCCTTGGCGTACGCCGCCGCCACGTAGACATCGGTGCGTTTCGAGAGCGCGTAACGGTAGCGCGCCACATATAAAGTCGGGTCGGCATCGGCGCCGGCGGCCACGTTGCTCACATCGATCTTGTAGACCGCGCCGGTGATGGTGGTGTTCGGCAAGCCTTTCCAGGCGACGCCGGCCCACACAGTCTTGCCTTCCACATCGCGCAGCGTGCGGTTGCCCGATTCGGCCTGGTAATCGCGCGCGACCAGGTACATTTTGAAGGAACCGGCTTCATAGGTCGCGCCGGCATGGATGACGGTGTTCTCGTCGCGCCGGCCGCTGGCCGCCAGCGTGTTGCCGTTGACCCGCTCCCAGGTGCCCATCAAGCCGAGGCCGCCGGCGCTGTAGCTCACGGCAGTGGCGATCTTGGCGCTGTCGCGCGCGCCGCTGCTCTGCTCGCCGAAGCCGTAGGTCGCGCCATACTTGAAGGCGCCGGTCGCGCCTGAATACTTGACCATATTATCGAAGCCGGTCGTCATGCCGTACTTGGACGGCCCGGTGGCCGGTCCGCTGGTGGCCCAGGAATAGAAGGGCGCAAAGCCCATCGGATCGAACTGGATGACGGTGTCGTACACGCTGGTAAACGAGCGCCCCAGCACCACCCGGCCGAACTTGCCATCCAGGCCCACGTAGGCCTGGCGCCGGAACAGGGCCCCGTCCATGCCGCCGGTATCCATCAGCACGCCGCCTTCGAGGTTCCACACCGCTTTCAGGCCGGCGCCGATGTCTTCGCTGCCGCGCAAGCCCCAGCGCGAGGTATTCATGCCGCCCGAACTGACCCGGGTGGCCGACTTGCCGCCGGCGCCCGCATCGGACGCATAATCGACGCCCGCATCGAGCAGTCCGTAGACTTGCACGCTGGACTGGGCATGGGCCGCGGCGCTGGCGCCGAGGGCGAGGACGGCAACTGCGAACGAGCTACTTTTCATTGGTCTCTCCGGTAAAGGGTACGGGGCCTTGCGGCCATTAATGACGGGGGCGCGCGGCCGCCGGCCGCAACGCCAGCGCGGGCGCGCCGGCGCTGTCGAGCCGGAACACGCTGACCACGCGCGCCAGGTTGTCAGCCTGTTCCTGCAAGGCGCCCGCCGCGGCGGCCGCCTGTTCGACCAGCGCGGCGTTCTGCTGGGTCACTTCATCCATCTGCACGATGGCCTTGTTGACTTCATCGATGCCGGTGCTCTGCTCGTGGCTGGCGGCCGAGATTTCGGCCACCACGTCGCTCACGCGGCGCACGCTGACCACCACCTCGGTCATGGTGCTGCCGGCGCGCTGCACCAGCGCGGTGCCAGCGTCGACCTGGAACACGGAATTGTCGATCAATTGCTTGATTTCCTTGGCGGCCGCCGCGCTGCGCTGGGCCAGGTTGCGCACTTCGGAGGCGACCACCGCGAAACCCCGGCCCTGCTCGCCGGCGCGCGCCGCTTCGACGGCGGCGTTGAGCGCCAGGATATTGGTCTGGAAGGCGATGCCGTCGATCACGCTGATGATGTCGACGATCTTGCGCGAGGAAGCGCTGATCGATTCCATGGTGCTGATCACTTCGCTCACCACGGCGCCGCCGTCGCTGGCGATGGTCGAGGCGGTCATCGCCAGCTGGTTGGCCTGGCGCGCATTGTCGGCATTCTGGCGCACGGTGGAGGTGAGCTCCTCCATGGCGGAAGCGGTTTCTTCGAGCGAACTGGCCTGTTCCTCGGTGCGGCTCGACAGGTCCAGGTTGCCGCTGGCGATTTCCGCCGAGGCCAGCGCGATCGTATCGGTGCCGCTGCGCACTTGCTGGACCACGCCCAGCAGGCTGTCGTTCATGCTGCGCAGGGAAGTCATCAGCTGCCCGGTTTCGTCGGTGCTGGAGGCGACGATCACCCCGGTCAGGTCGCCGCCGGCCACCCGTCCGGCGATCGCCACCGCTTCCTGCAAGGGGCCGGCCACAATGCGCGCCAGGCCCACGGCCAGCAGCAGGCCCACCGCCGCCAGCGCCACCAGGCTGCCGATGATCAGCTTGCGCGCCATCTCGTAGGTCTGCATGGCAAACGCCGCCGACGCCGCGCTGCCGCTGTCATTGGTCTTGATGATGGCGTCGAGCGCTTCGTTAATCTGGCGAAATACCTTGTTCGACGGGCCACGGAAGGCCGCGCGCGCTTCATCCTTCTTGCCGGCGTGCGACAAGTCCGTCACCTTCTTGCTCTCGGCCAGGTAGTTGTCGAGCACTACCTTCAGTTCGTTGTAGAGCCGCGTTTCCTCCGCTTCGGTCACCAGCGCGGCGTACGACGCCTGCTGCTTGCGCAGGGTCTCCAGGCGCGTGGCCATCGACTTGTCGGTGGCCAGCATGTCGGTTTCCTCAAGCAGCAACACATGGGTCGCTTCCGAGATGCGGTAGCGCGACAGCGAGGCTTGCACCTGCCCCAGGTAGCGTACCGACGGCAGCCAATTGGTGGCGATATCGTTGGAGGCGTCGCGCACCTTGACCAGCTGGCTGATCGAAAACACGCCCAGGAAACAGGCCATCGCGACGACCAGCGCAAACACCAGCATCAGCTTGCGGGCAATCTTCAGATTGTAGAACCAGGACATGGAGACCTCTCAAGTTTCCGGTGGACAACTGTCGATTCTATGCCTCGGATTGATCCATGTCGAACTATTCGCAGATAGGCGTTGCTTTTTAAGTGTCTGCCGACCAACTCTTAGTTTCGCCTGAAAAGGCTATGTTTGCGCGGAAACGCAATGGTATAGTTCAGTCCCGATAATTTCCATTAAGAAACTATATGTTTTCCAGACTGGCCAGCGTTTCCCTTGCCCTGTTCGCCTTGAGCGGCTGCGCGATCCATCAAACCGTCAAGCCTGTCGAGCGGCTCGACAGCAAAACCGTGTGCATCGTCCAGAACGGCAACGTGCGTGCGACCTTCCTCGACGCCTTCGAGCGCGCGCTGAGCAACAAGGGTTACGAGGTCAAGCGCCTCGAGGCCGACGCCTCGCTGATCGCGTGCCCGGTCACCTCGACCTACACGGCGAGCTGGCGCTGGGACCTGGCGATGTACATGTCGTATGCCGACATCGTCGTCTACAAGAACGGCAAGCCCTCCGGCAAAGCCACCTACGACGCCACGCGCGGCGGCGGCAATATGGGCAAGTTCATCGGTGCGGAAAAGAAGATCACCGAGCTGGTCGACCAGCTGTTCCCGATTACGGCGGGATCGGGATCGTGATTGAGCGCGCGGCCTGGCCGGCGGGCCGCGCTTTGGCCGGCGTCGTGCTCCGGTTTAGCCAAACCGCTTGAAAATGAGCGAAGTGTTAATGCCGCCGAAGGCAAAATTGTTGGTCATGATGTAGTCGGTGTCGATGCGCCGACCCTCGCCGTGGATGTAGTCGAGCGGCGCGCAGCGCGGGTCCACCTGCTCCAGGTTGATGGTCGGCGCAAACCAGCCCTCGCGCATCATCTCGATGCTGATCCACGCTTCCAGCGCGCCGCACGCACCCAAGGTGTGGCCCATGTAGCTTTTCAGTGAACTAATCGGCACGCCCGCGCCGAACATGGCGTTCGTGGCGTGCGATTCGGCGATGTCGCCCTGCTCGGTGGCGGTGCCGTGCGCGTTGATGTAGCCGATCGCGCCGGGCGCCAGGTCGGCATCGGCCAAGGCCAGCTCCATCGCAATCTTCATCGTCGCCGCATTCGGCTGGGTCACGTGGCAGCCGTCGCTGTTGGTGCCGAAGCCGACCAGCTCCGCGTGGATGGTGGCGCCGCGCGCAAGCGCATGCTCCATCTCTTCCAGGATCAGGCAACCGGCGCCCTCCCCGATCACCAAACCGTCGCGCGCGCCGTCGAACGGACGCGGGGTCTCGCCCGGCGTATCGTTGCGGGTACTGGTGGCGAACAGGGTGTCGAACACCGCCGCTTCGGTGGCGCACAGCTCCTCGGCGCCGCCGGCGACCATGGCCGTTTGCTGGCCGTTGCGGATCGCTTCATACGCGTAGCCGATGCCCTGGCTGCCCGAGGTGCAGGCCGACGAAGTGGTGATCACGCGCCCGGTCAAACCGAAAAACACGCCGATGTTGACCGGCGCCGTATGCGCCATCATCTTGATGTAGGTGGTGGCGTTGATGCCGCGCGTGCTGCGCTCTTCCATCATGCGGCCAAAGTCGCCGATCGCGCTCGGGGTGCCGGCGGACGAACCGAAGGACACGCCCATGCGACCGCTTTTAAGCAGTGGATGCTCGAGCAGGCCGGCGTGTGCCAGCGCCATCTCGCTGGCGCGCGTGGCCATCAGCGCCACCCGTCCCATGCTGCGGATGGCTTTGCGGTGAAAGCGCTCGCCCAGTTCGAACGGGGCGGCCGGCGCCCCCAGCTTGGTGTTCAGGCCTTCGTAGTCGGCCCAATCAGCCATTGGCACGATGGCGTTGCGGTATTCGCCCAGGCGCGTGCGGATCGCGGCCCAGTCGTTGCCCAGGGGGCTGATGCCGGCCATGCCGGTGACGACGACGCGGCGTGTCATACCATGCCTCCGTTGACCGAAATAACCTGGCGCGTGATGTAGGACGCGTCGGCGCCGACCAGGAAACTGACCGCCGCCGCCACTTCCTCGGGTTTGCCGACCCGTTTGGCGGGAATCATCTTGAGCGCTTCTTCCAGCGGCACGTCGCTGATCATGTCGGTCTCGATCAGGCCGGGCGCCACGCAGTTGACGGTGATCGCGCGCTTGGCCAGTTCGATCGCCAGCGCCTTGGTGGCGCCGATGATGCCGGCCTTGGCGGCGCTGTAATTGACCTGCCCGCGATTGCCCGCCAGGCCCGACACCGACGCCATGGTGACGATGCGGCCGGGTTTGCGGCGCTGGACCATCGGCATGACCAGGGGATTGAGCACGTTGTAGAAGCCATCGAGATTGGTCTTCAAGACGATATCCCAATCCTCGCCGCTCATGGCCGGGAAGGCATTGTCGCGCGCCACGCCGGCGTTGCACACCACGCCGTAGTAGCAGCCATGCTGTTCGATGTCGGCCAGCAGCGCGGCAGCGGTCGCGTCGCGCTCGCCGATATCGAACTGCAGCACGCGCGCATGGCGCCCCATCGCTTCGATCTCGCACGCGACCGCGTCGGCCTCGGCGCGCTGGCTGCGACAATGGACGACAATATCGTAGCCGTCGCGCGCCAGGCGCAGCGCAATGGCCTTGCCGATGCCGCGCGACGAACCCGTCACCAATACTGTCTCGTTGATACTGCTCTGGCTACTCATTAAAAACTCCGCTGCAAAAATTCGTTAACATTATCGGGCTGGAAGACCGTGATGGTGGCGTTGGCCAGGTTGGCCGCGCTGGCGCCATCGTCGATGCGGCAGTCGAACGCGCCCAGGCCGTTCTCGCCCTGCAGCACGTGCTGGACATGCACATGCAGCACGCTACCCAGGGTGAACAAGGGCACATTGGCCTGGTAGCGACGCGCGCCGAGCAAAAAGCCCACGCGCACCGCGTCGCCGCGCAGGCGCGCCAGAAAGCCGGCGTGGGCGGCGATGGCCTGCGCCATGTATTCGATGCCGACCCACGAGCCGACGCCCGGCTCGGCGCCTTCCGCGTCGAAAAACACGCTGTGCTGGCCGATGGTCACTTCCGCGCACAAGGTACTGGTGCCGGCCGTGAGCACGCGGTCGAGGAACACCATCTCGCCTTCATGCGGGACCAGCGCGCGGATGTCGGGAAAGCTGTCGCTGTTCATTGGGTCCGTCCCAGGATCAAGGTGGCGTTCGAGCCGCCGAAGGCGAACGAGTTACTCAGCGCCCAGTTGAGCGGGCGACCGAGGCGCGCGCCGGGCGCCGCCACGTTCAGGACCGGCAGCGCCGGGTCGGGCACGCCGTCCCACAACTGCGGCGGCAGCAGGCCTTCCGGATTGTCAATCTGCATGGCCAGCCAGATCAGCGCCGCTTCCAGCGCGGCCGCCGCGCCCAGCGCGTGACCGGTAAAACCCTTGGTCGAACTGACCGGCACCGCTGGCCCGAACAGGTCGTGCACCACGCGCGACTCCATCGCATCGTTCTGGATGGTGGCGGTGCCGTGCAGGTTGATGTAGTCGATCTGCGCGGCGTCGATGCCCGCCCGCCCGAGCGCTTCGGCGATCGCCAGGCGTGCGCCGCTGCCGGCCGGATCGGGGGCGGACATGTGATGGCCGTCGGAAGCTTCGCCCCAGCCGCACAGGGCGACCGCGGCCGGCTCGCGCGTCATCAGGAACAGGGCCGCGCCCTCGCCGATGTTGATGCCGGCGCGGTTCGCGCTCAGCGGGTTGCAGCGCGTCGCGCTGACCGATTCGAGCGCCGAAAAACCGGCGACCGTAAAGCCGCACAAGGTGTCGACACCGCCGGTGACGACGGCATCGCACAGGCCCATGCGGATCAGGCGCGCGGCGCTGGCCATGGCCTTGGCGCCGGACGCGCAGGCGCTCGAATGGGCGTAGGCCGGGCCGGTGGTGCCCAGTTCGTGCGCCAGCATGGATGCGGGGGAGCCCATCTCCTGCTGCGCATAATGAAAATCGGCCGGCAGCGCGGCGCCCGCAAAATGCGCCCGCAGCGCCGCTTCGGTTTCGGCGATGCCGGACGTGCTGGTGCCGATCACGATGCCGACCCGGTCGGCGCCGTAGCGCGCCACGGCGGCATCGACGGCCGGGCGGATTTGCGCCAGCGCGGCCAGCGCCAGCCGGTTGTTGCGGCTGCGCTGGCCGAGCGGGAGCGCGGCGGCGTCGGGCAGCTCGCCAAGCACGCGCCCGAGCGGCAGTTCGCGCCCCGGCGACCAGGCGTCGGTCGGGGCGATGCCGCTCTCGCCGGCGTACAGGCGGCGCTTGATCTCTTGATGCGAGTCGCCCAGCGCGCACACGATCCCGCATTCGTTCAGAAAGAGCTTCATATTCTTAAGGCGCCGACTCGATGGTCAGGCGGTAATCGTAACGCAGGTTGTCGAGGATCACAGTGCCGCTCCAGCGCGGCATCTGCGTGTAGGTAATCGTGGCCACCACCGCGCCATCGAGGTAAAGGGTGCGGGAGAGGCCGGCGTCTTCGATGCGCCAGCCCTGCGGCAGGCTGCGCGCAATCGCCTCGGCCGGCCACAGGGTCAGCTGCATGTCTTCCAGCACGTCGTCGGCGCGCACCTGCTTGGGCAGCATCATGTGGCGCCACGAGCTCAGTTCCTTGCCGTCGTAGTTCAGGCTCAAAACGCGCTGGCCAAAGGCCAGGCCGACCATCTGCACCTGCTGCGGATCGACTTCGACGGCGGCATCGAGTTCGTCGATGCGGCCCTTGCGCTCGACCTTCAGGTGCTGCTGCACGCTGATGCTTGCCTCCAGCGCTTGCGGCGCCAGCTTGATGCCCAGGCGCGCGAGCGGTGCCGGCGGCGTGCTACAGGCGCCCAGCAGCGTGGCGGCCAGCAGGGCCGGCAGGGCTGGGGAAAGGCGGGAGTTACGCATGGTTCTTGTCCTCGGTGTTCGTGAAACAGGGGACCAGCAGCCACGCGAGCGCGGTCCCGATCAACATCGTCAGTCCGAACGCTTGCAGCGCCGGGGTGCGGCTCAGGCCAAGCAGGCCGAAAGACAAAATCGTATTCGCAGCCGACAGGCCCACCGCCAGCCACGGCGTGCTGTCGCGCCGGTCCGGGTGCTCCTGCATGAAGATGCCGTAATCGACGCCCACCCCCAGGAGCAGCATCAGCGCGAGCACGTGGAACAGTTGCAGCGACTGGCCGGCCAGTCCCAGCACGCCCAGGGTGGCGATGCTTGCCAGCGCGGTCGGCGCCACCACGCGCCAGGCGTTGCCGCGATAGCGCGGGTACAGCAGCACCAGCACCACCGCGTAGGCGGCCAGCACGACCCAGCCCATGTACTGCCGGTAGCGGCCCAGCACCGATGAAATCTCGGCGACCTTGTCGACCCACTGCACGCCTTCCATGCCCTCGCCCGCCGAACGCAGTTCGGGCAGCGCGGCCATGCTCATGCCGCGCAGCGCGACGATGCTGGCGTGGACGCCGTCGATCTGGCCCAGCCACAGGTGGCGCCATGGCTCGCTCGGCGGCGTCTTGAGGAATTCCTCGGGCGTGAGCGGCGTGCGCGGCGCCATCAGGTGCGCGCGCGTGGCGGCGACCCAGGCGCTGTCTTCATCGATCGCCTTGGCCAGCGCGTCGAGCGGGCCGCCGGGCGCGAGCAGTTTGGCATCGACCAGGGCGCGCCGTTCGACCTGCGTGCGGGTCGACGGCACCCAGTTCGACATGGCCTGGTAGCCGCCGATGCGCTTGGCCGCGACCAGCGGATCGAGGCGGCGCTTGAGTGCTTCTTCGCGCTGCAGCACGATTTCGGCGCTGGCGCCGCGTACCAGGAAATACTGCACCGGCGTCGGCGCATCGAGCAATTTGCCCAGTTTGATCTGGTCGTCGATCAGGTGCTTGGGCGGCGTTTGCAGCGAGCGGATATCGTCATTGACGCCCAGGCGCGACCAGCCGAAACCGGCCAGCAGCACGAATAAGGCTGCGATGGCGAAGGTCGGCGCGTTCAGGCGCGCGCGCGGCCAGCGGCCCAGCGCCGCGCCGTAGTGGCGCGCCAGCGAGCCGGTTTTCAGGGTGCCGCCGGAAACGAGCAGCGGGAACCAGCAGGTCACCGTCAGCCAGGCGAACACCAGGCCCACGGCGGAAAACACGGCCATGTGCCGCAGGCCGGGGAACGGCGTGAAACCGAGGCCCGTGTAGCCGATCACCGCCGCCAGCAAGGTCAGGCACAGTCCCGGCAGCAGGCGTTTGAGCAGGCGCACCGAATTCTCGTCCGGATCGGCGCTCAGGCGGTTGCACAGGTAGTAGATGCCGTAATCCTGGGCCACGCCGATCAGGCTTGCCCCAAAAACGAGCGTGAGCAGGTGGATGCGGCCGAACAGCAGCCAGCACACCGACAGCGAACCGAGAAAACCGATTCCGATCGACAGCAGCACCAGCGCGATCGGACGCAGCGAGCGAAAAGTAAACCACGTCAGCAGCACGATGCCGGCCAGCGAGCCGACGCCGATGGTCGACATTTCGCCTTCGGCCTGGTGGCTGGCGGCGGCGGCATGCAGCACCACGCCGGCCGTGATCACGCGCGCCTGCGGGGCGGCCTTGAGCGCGGCCTGCTTGGCCTGTTCGAGCAGCGGCACCACGGTTTGCTGGGCCGTCATCGAAAATGCCGGGGCACGCATGGTCAGCGGCATGAGCACGTATTGACGTTCGGCGTCGGCCACGAACAGCTTGTCGTCGCGTGGACGCACCGGCGTTTCTTGCGCGCGTTCCTGGACCCAGCCGGTGAACAGGCCGAACGGATCGTCGCGGAAAGCGCCCAGCTTCGGGCCTGAGAAAGCGGTGTACAGTTTTGCCAGCGCCGCCTCGGTCCAGAATTGTGGGCTCTCGTTGCGCAGCTGCGCTTCCTGCGGCGCCGTCAGCAATGCCACGCTATGCTTCTGGAATGGCGCCAGCCAGTCGCCCTGGGTTTCGTCGGACAATTTGACCGCTTCCAGCACGCCGGGCCTGCTGGCCAATACGGCGTTGTAGGCGTCGGCGGCGCGCCTGGCGTCGTTCCAGTCGGCGGCGCCGACCAGCACGATCACGCGCTGCTGCGCCGCGTCCACCATGTGGGTGAACGACTCCTGCAGCACCCGATCGCGCTCCTGCACCGGCAGCAAGGCCAGGATATCGGTGTCCGGCACGATGCGCTGGACCATCCACAGGTAGGCGTTATGCCCCAGCAGGGCGCACACCACCACGGCCCAGATCCAGGCCAGCCACTTGTGCCGCTTTACTTCCATGTTCACAGCAGCGCCGCCTCATCAAGCGTGATTGCGCCCTCGCCTGTTTTGATTTCGGAGAAAACGATCAAGGTTTTGTCGCCCGATGCCTCCGCAATCTGGATGTTCTTCACGTAGGCGCCGCCGTCGAGCGAGATGGCGCCGATGGCCTTGGCCAGCGCCGGCTGGCGCGCCTTGAGCGCCACTTGCCAGGCGCCGCCGTCGACGCTGCCATCGACTTCGAACAGGGTCTCGAGCTGGCCCAGGTCGCCCGAGAGCAGCGAGAACAGCACGCTGTTAATCATGCGTACGGTCGGCTCCTGCTTCGCTTCGAGGCGCATCGCCACGCGCTCGCCCTGGAAGCTGACGATTTCGTCGCGCGTCAGGCGCAGGGTGTTCGGGAATGGCTTCAAGGTGCGCCACAGCACGCCCTTGCCGGCGACGACGCAAAAGCGGCCGTTCGACGCGAGCGGCTTTTTCATGCCGGCCAGGTGCTTGGTCTGGTCGAAGCGGCCGCACAGCATGCTCGGCTTGGCCAGCAGCGCCTGGATTTTGGCGATCGGCGCGGCGGCGTTGGCGGCTGCGCAGGAGGCGGCGATGGCGAATGCCAGGATCAGGCGTTTCATGCGGGTGTGACTCCTAGTTTTTCAAACAGCACGGGCGGCGACATGAAACACATCTCGCCGCTGGCGATATCGACCGCCACCTGGGTGGTGCTGGCGCGGTTCAGGCGCTTGCCGCTGGCCGCGTCGGTGATCAGGTAATCGATCTTGAGGCGGTTTTCGTATTCGACGATTTCGGCGCGCAGGGTCAGGCGCTGGCCGAACACGGCCGGCCCGATGTAGCGCAGGTTCATGTCGATCACCGGCCAGGCGAAGCCGGACGCCTTCATCTGCTCGTAGTTGTAGCCGATCTTGTCGAGCAGCGCGCAACGCGCCACTTCGAGGTACTTGACGTAGTTACCGTGCCAGACGATCTGCATCGGGTCCAGGTCGAAGAACTGGACCTGCATCCCGGTCTCGGCGAACCAGCGGCTCGGCGGCGCGCCCCTACGCATACAGGCTCCAGGCTTGCTCGCGCAGGCGCGCGATGAGCACGCGCAGCTCGGGCTCCAGGCGGCGGTCTTCCACCACCGGCGCCACGTCCACGCCGATCTTTTCCATCATGTCCATCAGCGCGGCCGGCGCGGGATGCTCCGGATTGACGCGCAGGCGCAGCCACACGCCCTGGCGCACCGTGATCAGGAGCGCGGCGACCACCTGCTCGGTCAGGTCGAGCACGCGCAGGCAGTCGCGCGCGGCGATGGTGCCCATGCTGACCTTGTCCTGGTTGTGGCATTCGGTCGAGCGCGAAAACACCGAGGCCGGCATGGTCAGCTTGAGCGCTTCGGCGGTCCATGCCGAAGAACTGATCTGCAAGGCTTTCAGGCCGTGGTTGATGGCCGCGCGTGGACCTTCGGCGCCGGACAGGTTGGCCGGCAGGCCGTGGTTGTAGCGGCTGTCGACCAGCAGCGCCATCTGGCGGTCGAGCAGGTCGGCCAGGTTGGCGACCGCATTTTTCATGCCGTCCATGGCGAAGGCGATATGACCGCCGTAAAAATGGCCGCCGTGCAGTACGCGTTCGCCTTCGGCGTCGATGATCGGATTGTCGTTGGCGCTATTGAGTTCATTTTCGATCGACTGGCGGAAGAACGGCAGCGCGTCGGCCAGCACGCCGATGACGTGCGGCGCGCAGCGGATCGAGTAGCGGTCCTGCAGGCGCTTGCCATTGCGTTCGGCCCGGCCCACGTGCAGGTCTTCGCGCAGCCATGCGGCCACGCCCTGCATGCCGGCGTGCGGCTTGACCGAGAACAGGGTTTCGTCGAAGTGATGGGCATTGCCGTCGAGTGCGAACGAGGCCATGGCGGTAATCCGCGTGCACATGCGGGTCAGGTAGTCGGCGCGATCGTAGGCCAGGCAGGCCAGCGCGGTCATGACGGCGGTGCCGTTCATGATCGCCAGCCCTTCCTTGGGGCGCAGGCGCAGCGGCGTGATGCCGGCTTCCCGCAAGGCTTGCGCGGCCGGGACCTGCACGCCGTCGCGCCAGACTTCACGCTCGCCGCACAATACCGCCGCCAGGTAGGAAAGCGGGGTCAGGTCGCCGCTGGCGCCGACCGAGCCTTCGCTCGGGATCAGCGGCAACAGGCCCGCGTCCAGGAGGCGCGCGATCTGTTCCAGCAGTTCGACGCTCACGCCCGAAAAGCCTTTCGAGAGCGACGCCAGGCGCGTGGCCATGACCGCGCGCGTTTGCGCAGGGGTCAGGTACTCGCCCAGGCCGCAGCCGTGATAGGTATACAGGTGGTGCGGCAGTTCGGCCACCAGCTCCGGGGGAATGACCACCGTGCACGAGTCGCCGTAGCCGGTGGTCACGCCGTAGATAGTGCCGTCCTCGCGCAGCAGGCGGTCGAGGAAATCGGCGCCGCGCGCGATCGCCGCGCGAAATACCGGATCAAGCGACAGTTCCGCGCTGGCGGTGCCGCGCGCAATATCGACAATATCCTCGATGGTGAGGCGCTCGCGGTCGAAGGTGACGGCGCGGCGGGTGGTGCTCGGGTCAGGGTGCATCGTGCTTGTCCAGATGGGGTAAGTGCCAGAAATCGTAAAAGTTGAACCACTCGAGCGGGGAACGGGTGCAGTGGTGCTGCAGGCGCGCCGCGTAATCGGCGGCGATGGCCGACACGGCTTCGTCGCGGCCCTTGCGTGGCAGGCGCACCGACTCGCGCAGCAGTTCGAAGTGGACTTCGTAGCCGCGCTTGATGCGGGTCGAGAACATCATGTAGAGCGGGCATTGCAGGATCGAGGCCAGCACGTAGGGGCCGACCGGAAAGGCCGCGTCAAAGCCCAGGAACGGCGCCGTTGCTACGCGCGGGTCGGGCGCGACCGGTACGCGGTCGCCGGCGATGACGACCAGTTCGCCGCGCCCTACCCGCTCCGACAGCATCATTGCCGTGGCCGGATTCATCTCGGTCACTTGCAGCAGGTTGGTCTGGCTGCGCGGGTCGAGCGAAGCGAGCATGTTGTTGAAGGCCTGCGCGTGGCGCGTGTGCACCAGCACAGTTAGTTTCAGGCCCGGCACGTCGTTCGACAGCACGCGGCACAAGTCGGCGTTGCCAAGGTGCGAGCAGACCAGCACCGCGCCGCGCCCTTCATCGAGCAGGCGCCGCATGGGCGCCATGCCGACATGGCTGACCGAGGCGGTGTCGAACAGGCCGCCCCACAGCAGCATCTTGTCGAGAATGGTTTCGGCGAAGCTGCCGAAGTGGCGCAGCACGCCGTACCAGCCTGTGGGGACCGGGGCAAAGGCGCGTACGCGGTCCAGGTAGGTCATTGACGCGCGGCGCGCGGCCGGCTTGGTCAGTACATACCAGGCCAGCACCGGATAGAGCACCACGCGGAACGGCCAGCGCCCGAACACGCGGCACACCCAGAACAGCAGGCGCATGCCGCCCACGAAGCTCGATTCCGAGATCGACGCCCAGTGGCTGGCGTGCAGGCGCGTCATGCGCTGCGCCATTTGCGGGCCAACAGCTTGGGCAGGCGGACCAGCATGCCGAAGAACAGGACCGTGTGCATGCGCGAAATGAGCACGTTGTCGCGAAAGGCATGGAAGTGCGACACGCCGTCGCTCGGATACGTGACCCGGGTCGGCAGGTTCACCACTTGCACGCCGTCCCAGAACAGGCGCACCAGGATTTCGGGGTCGAAGTTCATGCGCTTGCCGAGCGAGCAGCGCGCGTCGAGCGAGAGCACCGGCGCGACCGGGTAAATGCGAAAGCCGCACATCGAATCGCGGATCGCGAACGAGAGCGTGTTAATCCAGATCCAGACGTGGGTCAGGTAGCGCGCGTACAGGCGCAGCTTCGGCACCGACTCGTCGTACACCGGGCAGCCGGCAATCACGGCGCGCGGATGCAGGCGCGCCAGCGCGATGAAGCGCGGGATGTCGGACGTTGCGTGCTGGCCGTCGGCGTCCACTTGCAGCAGGTGCGTAAAGCCCGCTTGCGCGGCGCTCCTGAAACCCGTCAGCACCGCCCCGCCCTTGCCCTGGTTGACGGCGTGGCGCACCAGCGCGACCTTGCCCGGATACGCTTGCGCCAACTGGTCGAGCACGCGCGCGCACGAAGGCGAGCTGGCATCGTCGACCAACAGGCACGGCAGGTCGTGAGCGAGCACCGCGTCGACCACGGCGCCGATGGCGTGTTCGTGGTCGTACACGGGGATCATCACGCAGGGCTTGAACATGACTTACGCCGCGCGGCCGAAACGCAGCAGCGAGTGGCAATAGCCGATGCCGTCGCGCGCGGTGAGCAGTTTGAGGCCGGCCGCTTCGGCCAGGCGCACGTAGTCACCGCTCTCGTAGATCTTGCTGTTCCCGCTGGCCATGGCCGTGAAGTACGGCGAGGTGTTGATCAGGCAGTAGGAGGCGATGTCGTAGCGCTGGCGGTCCCAGAAGGTGTCCATCACCAGCAGCTGGCCCTGCGGCGCCAGCGCGGCGCTAGCGCGTTCGAGGATGGTGGCAATCGCCGGCTCGGAGAAGCAGCTCAAGAATTGGCTCATCCAGATCACGTCCATCCCGGACGGCAGCGCCAGGGCCGGGTCGAGCAGGTCGGTGGGGTGCAGGTGCGCGCGTTCGCGCACGCCGGCCGTCTCCAGCGCGCTTGCGGCGACCGACAGCTGGCGCGGCAGGTCGACCAGGTGCAGTTCGACGTCGGCGTTGTAGTCCAGCGCGACGCAGCTGAACTTACCGGTGTTGGCGCCCACGTCCATCAACTTGCGCGGCGCGGTGGCGAAGACGTCGGGCATGATCGACGGGAACGAGGTGTCCGAATAATAGTGGTCGAAGGCGAACCAGCTGGTCTTGGCCGGCTCCGACAATTCCGACAGGCCCTGGTACAACGTGGGCCACTCGCCCAGGGCTTTGAGGCCGATCGGCTTTTCGGCGTCGAGCGACTCGTCCAGCTTGAACAGGCCTTGGTAGCAAACGTCGTGATTGAAATCGATATTGATCTGGGTGATGCTGTCGGTAAGGACGCAAAAGCCCGCCTTGTCGAGCGCATAGCGCCCGCCATGGACGAACACCACCCCGGCCGACAGGCAGGTTTCCAGCACCACTTTGAGCGCGTACTCGGTCCAGCGGCCGCTGGCCGCCATCTCGCCCACGGTCAGCCCCGTTTCGCCGGCGTCTGCCAGCGTTTGCAGCATGCCGCGCTTCCAGGCGTAGCGCACGCACTGGAAGACCACCGGACCGAAGGCGATTTTTTGCGCTTCGAAACGGGCTTCGAAGGCGGTCTGGCGTTCAGGGGAGAATTTTTTATCTAACATGCGACGCTTCAGGTTAAGGGCCAAACAGGATGCGACCGCCGGCATGCTGCCCGGCGTCGGAGAAATAGCGGAAATGCAGGGTGCAGCTTGCGCTGTCGTACTTGAGCTCCAGCCGGAACGGCACATCGGGCCGCACCACTTGCTGGAACTTGAGCGCGTGGATGCCGCGGAACCCCGGCGCCACGGCGAAGTGCTCGCGCCCGTAGCGGATGGCCCAGTCGACCTGCACCACGCCGGGCAGCACCGGCGCCTGCGTGAAGTGGCCGTCGAAGTAGAACAGGGTCGACGGCACCACCAGTTCGAGCAGCACCCGGGCGCCGTTCGGCTCACCGTCCGGCGGTGCGTCGCGCTCGATCAGGCGCACCTGCGGCACGCGCGGGCGGGCGTCGCCCACGCCGAGCAAGGCAAGCAGCTGCGCATGGGTGGTCTTGCCCTGGGCGTTGAATGGCAGTTGATCGAGATAGCGCCAGCGGCGCGGCAGCGCCACCGCCTCCACCACGCCGCCCAGGTGGGCGCGCAGCAGCGCGTTGAGCGCCTGCTTGCCCTCGGCGCCCAGCAGCGCGCGCCCGCTGGCCGAAGCAACCACGAAGGCGGCCAGCACCTGGCGCTCGCCGGCGCGTTCGGGGCAGACGATCACGCGCGCTTCGCTGGCAAAGCCGGACGCCAGCAAGGCCGCTTCGATGGCGTCGAGCGAGATGCGCTTTTCTTCGATCTTGACCAGGCGGTCGCCCCGCCCGAGCAGCAGGAAGCGCGCGTCGGGCGCGGAACTGACGCGGTCTTCGAGTTCCAGCCAGCCGTCGTCACCGAGGTGGTGCGAGCGCACTTCGAGGCGCCCGCTGTCGGGCGCGATACGCCAGGCCACGCCGGGCAGCGCTTCCCATGCGCCGGGCGAGCCGGGATGGTGGCGGCGCCAGGCCACGCCGCCGGTTTCGGAGCTGCCGTAAATTTCGGTCGGGACGTGGCCGAGCAGGTGGGCGGCCGCCACCGACGCGTCGGGCGCGAGCGGGCCGCCCGAGGAGAACACCGCGCGCAGGCATGTCGCGGCGGCGCTCCAGTCCAGGTGCGACGGCAGGCGTTTCAAATGGGCCGGGCTGGCCACCAGCGCGCACGGGCGCTGGCCCAGCATCAGCGCCAGTTGTTCCGGGAAGGCCAGGCTGGCCGCGTGGATTGCGCGCCCGGCCGCCAGCGGCCACAGCACCTTGAACAGCAGGCCGTAGATATGCTGATGCGAGACGGTCGCGATGATCTCGGCGTCGCCCATGGCGGGGCCGAACAAGGCCTCCAGCGTGCTCACTTCGCCGGTCAACTGCGACAGTTTCTTGGGAATCGCCTGCGGCTCGCCGGTGCTGCCGGAGGTGTGCACCACCAGCGCGGGGAAGCTGGCGTCAGGGCCGCTCCATGGCAGCGCGCAGGCCTCGTCCTGCCGTGGGTGCAGCGGGGTCCAGCGCGGCGGGAACTCGCCCAGGAAGCAGTCGACCGAACGCGCCAGCGCGACGCAACTGGCGTCGAGCGTGTCGGCGCTGAGCCAGACGGTTTTGCCGGCCTGCCAGGCGCCGAGCAGCGCGGCGGCAAATTCGAGGCTATCGTCGATGTACAGGGCGGCATTGGCGCCGGGCGTACGCAGCGCCAGTGCGCGCCAGGCGCCCACGCGCGCGCGCAAGGCGGCCACGCTGACAGGCGTGCTGACCGAGGCGGCCTCGCGCCAGCCGGCGATGGCGGCGCCATCGCGCGCGCCGAGAACAGAAAACAAATCAACCATGATGCAATCGCTTAAAGCGCAGGCGTACCAAAAATTCAGCGGCGAACAGCACGCCCATCAGGCCGTACGAAATCACGCCGTTGTACAGCGACCAAACCTCTTGCGAAGCCCACAGCGCGGTGCCCAGCGCAATGGCGCCGTTCACCACGAAAAACCCGCACCATACCTTGGTGACGGTGCGCGTGTACGCCACCGCCGCCGGCGGCAGGTCCGGCTCGCGCATGCGCGCAAAGCGTTCGACCATCGAAACCGGCGTGCTCAAGGTGTACCCGAACGCCGCCAGCAGGCCGGCGTTGACCAGCACCGGGTACAGCTTCAATGGCAGCATGCCGTTGCCCATCACCGTCAGCGCCGCCAGCAGCAGGGCGCCGGCGACCGACCAGCGCGCCGCCGCGCTGGCCTTCATGGCCGGCAGGCGCGCGCCGGCGGCCAGCACCAGCAGCAGCGCCAGCCAACGCGGCTCCACCCTCCCCTGTCCATACCAGATGGCCAGCGGATAACACAGCGTGAGAACGACCGAGGTCGCGGCCAACAGCGCGGCCAACAGGCGCACGCTTATACCGCCTGTTCCTCGACCAGGGCATCGAGCGCGTTGACCACGTCGCCGATGGTGCGGATGGTCTTGAACACTTCCGGCTGCAGGCGCTTGCCGGTCAACTGCTTGAGCTTGACCGCCAGGTCGACCGCGTCGATGCTGTCGATATCGAGATCGGCGTACAGGTTCGACTCGGCCGTCAGGGCCGATTTATCGAGCTCGAACATCTCGGCCAGCAGATCGACAACCCACGCTTGCAGCTCGTCGCGGCTCATATTGTTTACGTCTACCATACAACCTCCATTACTTTTTGCGGTGGGTTTCAATCAGCGCCGCCAACGCGCGCACCGACGCGAAGTGGCTGCGGGTATCTTCCGAATCGGCCGACAGCGAAATGCCGTAACGCTTTTGCAGCGCGACGCCCAGTTCCAGCGCGTCGATCGAGTCCAGGCCCAGGCCTTCGACAAACAGCGGCGCGGCGCTGTCGATATCGTCGACGCCAATATCTTCCAGTTGCAGGACGTCGATGATCAGTTGTTTCACTTCTGTTTCAAGCATGGCCTTGGTACTCTCCAGTAAAAAATCGTTGCAGGTGATCCGTCAGATGACGCACCGCCATTACTTCGCTTACGCCGGCGCCGAGGAAGGCGCCGATTTCGATATCGTCTTTCACTTCAAGCCGGAACTGCACGAAGCGCTCCGGCACGCGCCACCACTTGTCGCCTTTGCCAAGCGTGGGCGGCTGGCAGTCGATGACCACCGGCGTCACGGCGCGCGCGCCGCGCACGGCGATGTTGGCGGCGCCGCGTTTGAGGCTGATTGCGCCGCCGGCCGGGGTGCGCGTCCCTTCCGGGAAAATGATCAGGTTGTTCCCGGCGCGCAGGGAGGCGATGCACGCCTCGACCAATTGCTCGCCGCTGTCGTTGCTGATGTAGCCGGCCGCGCGTACCGGGCCGCGGGTGAACGGGTTATTCCACAAGTGGCTCTTGACGATGCAGTCGGCGCGCTTGACGAACGCCATCAGGAACACGGTGTCGATCAGCGACGGATGGTTCGCCAGGATCAGCAGGCCGCCGCGTTCGAGTTTTTCGAGGCCGATGAATTCGTAACGCAGTACACCCAGGCCGCGCATCAGGCCCACAAAGCTGCGAAACGTCAGGCGCAGGATGGCGCGCGCCGCCGTCACGCGTGCCGCGCGCTCCCACACCACCAGCTGCAGCAGCGGAAACACCACGATGCGCAGCAGCAGGCCGCCGATCCCGAACGCCAGAAAACTCAGGCCGGTGGCGAGCACGCGCCAGTACCGGCCGATCCGCTTAACCATTGCGCGTCCAGGTCCATCGTTGCGGGCCGGCGTGGCGCACCAGGCGCGGCGCGCCGCTCAACTGAAAATGCAGCACGTCCAGGCCACCGGGCCGGGTGGACGCCGCCACCTCGCCGGCGCCGCCATCGCAGGCCAGGCTGATGGCGTCCGCGCCGGGCGCGGTCATCAGCCATGCCCACGCGTGCGGCTGTTCGTCGCAATCCTCGAAGTGCGCCAGCGCCGGCGGCAGCGCGCAATCGTACGCCACCAGCAGGACCATGGGCGCGCCGTCGGCCAGCAGGCCGCAGGCTTCGACCACCCCATGTTCCACCGTCGCCGCGCCGGCCGACAAGGCCATGTGATTGGCGCGGTCGGTGCGCGCGATCGAGAACAGGCCCGCGCTGGCGTTATGCACGGCCAGGCCGAAGCCGGTCGGCGACATCGGCTCGCCGCGCGCGAGCTCGCCCAGCAAGTCGACCGCGCGCGACACTTCGCCATGGCGCGAGCAGAATACGGCCGGAACGTTCGTGCGTCCATCCAGGCAGCGGTAAGCCACGTCGAGCGCCATCTTGCCCAGAAAACCGGCGCGACGGCGCAGCATGGGGGGCATCGCCGCCACGACCGGGTCGGCGCCCTCGCCGATCCGGGTCGGCGCTTGCGCCCATGCGGACCAGGCCTCGGCCGTTGCCAGCCCGGGCGCCCACGCCGAATGCGCAGCAATGGAAAACTTCAGCCCGTCTACTCGCATTGGGTACTATTTTCTATAAGGTACGTACAGCCCAAATTATAAGCTGCAGCTAATACTAGCTCCTAGGGGAATACTTCCATTCGAGAAACTAAAGTAGCACCAAGCAACAGAAGTGCGAATTGTCCCACTGTTAGCGGATTTTATGCAAATAAATAGCTGATACACAACAGGAACGGAGGCTGGAGGGGGGCCGGCGAGCAACAAAGACGATTCTCGACCTGTGCGCAGGTGGACAGTACTAGCAGGGTGGCGGGTGTTGCGAAAATGACGAAATGGCGCAAACCTTGGTGCGCAAACCCCGGTGTCAAACCCCGGTGTCAGGTCTGACATTCGGACACGACCTCGACACTACCGCCACCGCCGGTGTCAGGTCTGACATTCGGACTCGACCTCGACAGCACGACGATGTCTGACCCCAGTCGGGGGGGGGCGTTCAAGTGCACAGGTCGTGTCCGAATGTCAGACCTGACACCGTCTCGGACACGATGTCTGACACCAGCCGGGGGAGGCGTTTAACTGCACAGGCCGTGTCCGAATGTCAGACCTGACACCGTCTTGACACCGTCTTTGGCACACACCGTCTTGGCACCGCCTGGGGGACGCGCATCGCCTGTTGAACGCGTCGTTCGCCGCGCCGGCGAACGGGGAACTATGACCTTATTGCGCGGTCATACCATCATCGGCGGTGATGATGGCGCCGTTGATGAAGTGGCTTTCTTCGGCGGCGAGCAGCAGCAACAGGCCGTCGAGGTCTTCCGGCTTGCCGGGGCGCTTGCGCGGCAGCATGTCGATCAGCTTCTGGCCTTGCTCGGTGGCGAAGTACTCTTCGTTGATTTCGGTCGAAATGTAGCCTGGACAAATGGCGTTGGTGTTAATGCCATATTTGCCCCACTCCACCGCCATCGCCTTGGTCATCTGCACCACCCCGGCTTTGCTCATGCAGTACACGCCGATCTGCGGCAGCACGCGCAGGCCGGCCACGGAGGCAATATTGATAATGCGATGCTGCTTTTTGGGATCGCCCTTGGCGCGCTGGATCATGCGCTTGGCGGCTTGTTGCGCGACAAAAAACGCGCCGCGCAGGTTGGTGTCCATGACGTAGGAGTAGTCTTCCGGCGTCACGTCCACCAGGCGCTGGGTGGTCGAGACGCCCGAGTTGTTGACCAGGATATCGATCGGGCCGGCTTCGGTCTCGGCGTGCGCAATGGCCGACTTGATGCTGGCCAGGTCGGTCACGTCGAGCGTGACCACGTGCGCGGCGCCGCCGTCGGCTTCGATCTCGGCGCGCAACTCCTTGAGGCGGTCGGTGCGGCGTGAAGCGAGCACGACCTGAGCCCCGGCCCCGGCCAGGGCCTTGGCGAAACGTGCGCCCAGGCCGCTCGATGCGCCGGTAATGAGTGCGATTTTTCCTTCGAAATTTACTTCAATACCCACGATCGGCTCCTGTGCGGTGGTCTTGCGAAAGCATAATGATGTCACAAATTGCCAGTATTAGATGGCAGCGTCTAATATTGTCCGTAAAATGGCGCCAAAGTTGCAATCCTCGACAAAAAGCCGCACACTCGTGCTTAAATTTTTCTATCCCATGAAGAGACCATGACAGAGCCTATCAACATCCTCGAACAATACGGTCCGCGCGAAGCAATGGAGTACGACGTTGTCGTCGTCGGCGGGGGGCCTGCCGGCCTGGCCGCCGCCATCCGCCTGAAACAAATGGCGGCCGACAAGGGCCAGGAAGTGTCCGTTTGCGTGCTGGAAAAAGGCGGCGAAATTGGCGCCCATATCCTGTCCGGCGCCGTGATGGATCCGCGCGCACTGACTGAACTTATTCCAAACTGGAAAGAACTCGGCGCGCCGCTGAATACCGCCGTCACCGAAGACCGCATCCTGTTCCTGACCGAAAGCAAGGCGTACCAGACGCCGGGTTTCGTGGTGCCGGCCTGCTTTGAAAATCATGGCAATTATGTGGTTTCGCTGGGCAACGTGGTGCGCTGGATGGGCCAACAGGCCGAAGCGCTGGGCGTGGAAATCTTCCCGGGCTTCCCTGCCGCCGAAATCCTGTACAACGAAAATGGCTCGGTCAAGGGCGTGGCAACCGGCAATATGGGCGTCGACCGCCACGGCAAGCCGACCGCAGCCTTTCAGCTCGGCATGGAACTCCATGCCAAGTACACCATGTTCGCCGAAGGTTCGCGCGGCCACCTCGGCAAGCAGCTCATGGTCAAGTACGACCTGAACAAGGGCAAGGACCCGCAGTCGTACAGCATCGGCATCAAGGAATTGTGGGAAATCGATCCGGCCAAGCACAAGCCGGGCCTGGTGATCCACACCACCGGCTGGCCGCTCAAGTCGGATACCTATGGCGGTTCGTTCCTGTATCACATGGAAAACAACCAGGTCATGGTCGGTTATGTGATCGGGCTGTCGTACGAGAATCCCTATCTGTCGCCGTATGAAGAATTCCAGCGCTATAAAACGCACCCGGAAATCCGCACCTTCTTCGAAGGCGGCAAGCGCATTTCCTACGGCGCGCGCGCAATCACGGCCGGCGGCCTGCAAGCCTTGCCGAAGCTGGTGTTCCCGGGCGGCGCGCTGATCGGTTGCGAGGCGGGCTTCTTGAACATGAGCCGTATCAAGGGCAGCCACGCGGCGATCAAGACCGGCATGCTGGCGGCCGAGTCGGCCTTCGCGGCGCTGGGCGAGCAGCGCCAGCACGATGAATTGTCGACCTTCCCGACCGCGTTCGAACAGTCCTGGCTGCACGAGGAGCTGCACGTGGCGCGCAATGTGAAGCCGTGGCTGTCGAAAGGCCTGTACCTGGGCTCGATCATGACCGCCTTCGACCAGCTGATCTTGCGCGGCAAGGCGCCGTGGACCTTGCACCGCGATTATGGCGACCATGAGTGCCTGAAGCCGGCGGCCAACTATGCGCCGATCGCGTATCCTAAGCCGGATGGCAAGCTGACCTTCGACCGCTTGTCGTCGGTGTTTATTTCGAACACCAACCACGCGGAAGACCAGCCGATTCACCTGACGCTCAAGAACGACAGCATTCCGGTGTCGGTCAACCTGGCGCAGTATGCCGGTCCGGAGTCGCGTTATTGCCCCGCGGGCGTGTATGAGTATGTGAAGACCGACGAGGGCAAGGACCGCCTGCAGATCAATGCGCAGAACTGCGTGCATTGCAAGACCTGCGATATCAAGGATCCGACGCAAAATATCGTGTGGGTCACGCCGGAAGGTGGCGGCGGGCCGAATTATCCGGGAATGTAAGTCCGGCAGCGTCGGTTTCGCCATGGCGAAGCCGACGCCGACGCTGCCCGCTCAATGCGGCAAGCGCGGCGCCCCCGCAGCCGCCATTGCTTCGAACTCCTGCGCCGGCATCGGTCGGGCAAACACATAGCCCTGCGCGTAATCGCAGCCGGCGTCGACCAGCAGCGCACGCTGCACCTTGGTCTCCACCCCTTCCGCCACCACTTTAAGCCCCAGCTTGTGCGCCATGACGATGATCGCTTCGCACAGCGCCAGGTCGCCCACGTCGTTCTCGAGCGTGGCCACGAAGGACTGGTCGATCTTCACATAATCGATATCGAAGCGCTTCAGGTGCGACAGCGATGAATATCCGGTGCCGAAATCGTCCAGCGCGACCTGCAAGCCCATCGCGCGAAACTGGCGCAGGCGCTCGATGACCTGGGTCGCGCCTTCGAACAGCACCCCTTCGGTAATCTCGATGACGATGCTGTTCGCAGGCAAACCGAGCTCGTTCAGATAATCGAGCCAGCTCAGATACAGGTCGGCGTCGCGCCGGAATTGCACCGGCGACTTGTTGACGCTGATCTGGAACGACGGGTCGATACTGCGCTGCCAGCGCTGCACCTGCTGCGCCACCTCGCGGAACACCCAGTCGCCGATCTCGACAATCAGCCCGTTCGACTCGGCAAACGGGATGAACTCCGCCGGCCCCAGCAAGCCGCGCGTGGGATGGCGCCAGCGCAGCAGCGCTTCGGCCTTGTGCACCGTCCCCGTCTGGAGCGACACAATCGGCTGGTACACGATCTCGAACTGGCGCAGCGCAATGGCTGCGCGCAAGTCGTCGGCAATGCCCTGGCGCGCCTGCGCCGCCTGTTGCAGATTCGGCGTGACATAGCTGAACTGGTGGCCGCCGGCATGTTTGGCGACCGCCATGGCGCGTTCGGCGCGCTCGAGCAGGTGCCCGACGTCGCGCCCGTCCGGCGGATACAGGGCGATGCCGATGCTGGCCGACAGGAACGCTTTCTCGCCGCCCAGATCGAACGGCATGGCCAGCACCGCGACCACGGCGTGGGCGATGCGCTCGACGCTGCCGACATGGTCGAGCCCCGACAAAATCACCGTGAACTGGTCGCCTTGCAGGCGCGCCAGGGTATCGCTCGAACGCACGCAGTTGGCGATGCGCCGGCTCGCTTCGATCAGCACCAGGTCGCCGAGCGCATGGCCGAGGCGTTCGTCGACCTGCTTGAAGTGGTCGAGGTCGATGAACAGCAGCGCCAGGAAGGCGGCGCCGCGATCGGCCTTGCGCGTTTCGTGGCCCAGCCGGTCCATGAACATGTGGCGGTTGGGCAGTCCGGTCAGGGTGTCGTAGTTGGCTTGATGCCAGATCAGCTCGGTTGACTGCTTGCGCTCGGTGATATCGGTGACCAGCGCCAGCACGCCAAGACAGGCGCCGTCGGCGTCGAGGATGGGGCTGGTCGACATGGTGGTCCAGACCACCCTGCCATCCTTGCCGATGAAGCGGTATTCGTACGGCGCCGGCACGCCCTGGGCGCGCTCGGCGATGCACTGCTCGAGCATGGCCATGCCCTCGTCATCCATGAACGAGAGCAAGGGGCGCGCCAGCATCTCTTCGATGCTGTAGCCGAGGATCTGCGCCATGCGCGGGTTGACGAAGGTGGTGCTGGCGGTGGCGTCGATTTCCCAGATACCTTCGCCGACGCTGTGGACGATGCGCCGGAAGCGTTCCTCGCTGCGTTCGAGCGCGGCTTGCCGGCCTTCGGCGCGCTCGACCACGAGGCGGCAAGCCTGGCCGCTGCCGTCGGCGCTGCCATGCAGGGTGACGTCGAGCGCGCTGTCGTCGGGCGTTCGCAGGCGCATGCGGCAGGTTTCGCCCTTGCCGCTATTGAGGGAACGGGCAAAAAATCCGTCGAAGTCGGGCAGGAAGGCGGGCACCACGAAGGAGCGAAAATGGTGCAGGCCGGGACTGGCGCGCGCCACCCCGAGCATGGTGGCGCCGACCAGGTTAACCTGCAGCATGGTCGTGTCGAAGGCGAGCAGGAAATAGCCGACCGGGGCCAGCAGGTACAAGTCGCCCGAACGGGCCAGGTCTTGCTCGTGGCGCAGGCGCTCGATGGTCACGCCACTGCTGTCAAGGGCGGGGGCAAGTGCTTGAGCCTGCGGGGCGGTGGGCACGGCGGCCGGCTGTCCGGGATGCCAGGCGAAGGCGCCACCCGGCAGGGCGCTGTCCGGCCCTGCCGGGCGCGGCGCGGCCTGGCGCGGCCCGGCTTGGCGCTGATGCGCCTGCGCGGAACCCTGTGCTGCCGGATCGTGATCCTTGTCCATCTCACCTCGCACACATAGCACACGCCAGCGAACCTGCCACGCACCGGCACGCAAGCAGCGCAGGACGGAAGGTGGAAGCACTGTCGCCTAGACTAGCATGGGCGCGGGCGCGATGTCGAGCGCCGTCTGGACGCAGCCGGCGATCGCGCCGCATATTCGTGCGGCGCGATGCAATCGTCAGCGCTGCGCGCGGTTCAGGCGCCGTTCCAGGTAGCGCTGCAGCGCTTCGAACAGCAGGCTCAGGCACCAGTAGATCACGGCCGCGGTCATATACAGCGGCAAGGGATTGGCGCTGCCGGCCACCGCTTCCTTGGTCGCAAGCATGAGCTCGCTAATAGTGACGACCGAGACCAGCGAGGTATCCTTGATCAGGCTGATCAGGGTATTGCTCATCGACGGTACGGCCACGCGCAAGGCTTGCGGCAGCACCACGTGATACAGGGTAAACCAGTAACCGAGGCCCAGGCTGAAGCTGGCGCGCCACTGGCCCTCGCTCACGCCGAGCACGGCGCCGCGAATGCTCTCCGACAGGAATGCGCCGGCATTGAGCGAGAGCGCCAACACGCCCGCCACCACGGGCGGGAAGTCGATGCCGATGCTGGGCAGCCAGTAGTAGATCACGTACAACTGCACCAGCAGCGGCGTGCCGCGCATGGCGCTGACGTACAGTTCGGCGGGGGCGCGCACCAGTTTCCAGCGCGACAGGCGCATCAGGGCGGTGGGAAAGCCGAGCAGCAAGCCGCCGACCATCGAGGCCAGCGCAAAGGCGACCGTGTAGCCGGTGCCCTTGAGCATCGACGGCGCGGCATCGCGCAACAGTTCGGCCAGTGCGGCCCAGTCCATCGGCAGCGCCCCGGATCAGGGCTGCGCGGCCGGGCGGCTGACGTCGCTACCAAACCACTTGACCGAGATTTTTTTGAGGCTGCCGTCGGCCTGGGCCTCGGCCAGCGCCTTGTTCAAGGCGGCCTTGAGCTGGGGATTGCCTTTGCGGATGGGAATACCCATGCGCTCCACATTGCCGACACGCGCGCCGGCCTGGATCGGCAGCTTGGAATGATTGAGCAGGTAAGCGACCATCAGGCTGTCGTTGAGGGCGGCGTCGATGCGGCCGAACGCCAGGTCCTGCAAGGTTTCCGGCGCGGCCGGGTAACTTTTCACGTCGATACCGGGCACGGCCTTGGCTTGCTGCTCGTAGACACTGCCCTGCCCCACGCCCAGTTTCTTGCCCTTGAGATCGGCGAGGCTGGCGTAGCTCGCCTTTTCATTCTTGCGCACGATCAGTTGTGGATTGGAATAGGTGTACGGTTCGGAAAAATCGAAAGTTTGCTCGCGCTTGGGATTGATGCCCACCTGGCTGATCGCCACATCGAACTTGCCGGCGGCCAATCCAGCCAGGATGGCGCTCCACTCGGTGGTGACGAACTCGGGCTTGAGACCCAGGCGCGCCGCCAGCAAGGTGGCGACGTCGACATCGTAGCCGGCCAACTGGTTGGCCTTCAAGTCCTTGAAATTGAAGGGCGGATAAGTGCCTTCCATGGCAATTTTCAGGGTGCCGCGGGCTTTGACGGTAGTGAGCAGGTCAGCCGCGCCGGCCGGCATGGCCAGGGCGGCGCCGATCAGTCCGAGGGTCAGGGTCAGGGTCAGGCGGCGACGGGAAAGGATGGGCATGGAGGCGGCAATGTTATGGAAAAGAAAATCAGTTTAGCGCGAATAGCTCGCTTTACGGTGGCGTCCGCCAAAATTGTGTCCGACCACCAGGGTGGTGCTGGCGACCAGGGTCGACAGGCCGATGATGAGCTGGACCAATTTATCGTCCGGCAGCACCCACAACTGGCCCTGCGGCGCCTCGACGCCGGTGGCGGCCATGATCAACGGCGCGATCCATGCGGCATCGTCGTCGACGTCGAGGATGACGGCGTCGGCGCTGGTCTGCATATAGATATTGCCGCCCACGGCCAGGGTAAAGCAGACGCCGTAGCCGGTTTCATGCGGGGCGATGTGTTCGGTCAGGCTCTGGTTGTGCTCGTCGATCCACAGTTCGACGTCTTGCGGCGTTTCCAGGGCGGTCCAGGGACGGGGGCGAAAGCGCGGCGCCGGTGCTGGCGCGGGTGTTTCTGAGTTCATTGCGTCCTGAGAGTTAAGCGATAACGGCGCGTATCGTACGGCATTTTCGGCCGCGCGTACATGGGCGTGGAACCAACGCGCGCATGGGTGGTCATAGTAGCGTTAACGGGAGGCCTGATGATGAAGCACGCCGAGAAATACCGTCCTGCGAGCAGGCAGTATGTATCCGAATTCGAGCAATTCATGGACGGCTATCTGGCGCGCCATCCGGAAGTGGAGCAAGACCGCCAGCGCGGTTGGTATATATGGTGGGATCACCGCGTCGACCTCGATGAGCTCGACAAGCAGCGCGAGAATGCATTGCCGGTCAAGCCGTATGTGTACGATTGAATCATTTAATTGTTCAATGTAAATTTCTATTGCGAATTAGAATTTTCGGGCTATGATGAAGGTGCGCGGTTCGCTTATTTGGTAAAGCCCAGTCAGGAGCGTCTCAGACCGAATGACTGATAACCAGGTTCGATTCCTGGACCACGCACCAGATTCGACAGTGTCCACACAGGCAAGCGCATTGTTCTTGCGCGCCCCGGTTGACAAGCGCGCCGACGCGATTGAAGATCGCATGATGACCAGCCCAAGCCGAGAAGAAGTTGATGCAAAGCTGAAAACCATCGAGACGAAAGTCGACGGTCGGTTGGCGGCGATCGAACTCACCCTTGAGAGCGGCATCTCATCGTTAAGAACCAATATGGACGCCCAATTTGCCAGGTTTGAGGCAACACTACACAAATCACAAGCCGATACCCTCAAGTGGGTAGTCGGCGTCGTCCTCTTACTCGGGACGATTGGGCTCGCCATCATGACATTTCTTTTCAATAACGTCGTGACGAAGGCGCCAGCCGTCGCTCCACCTATCGTGATCACGATCCCGTCACCTCCCCACGCCGTGCCCGACAATTCGTCTTCCAGCTGGACTTCACCCACACGAAAAGAAAGCCGCTGACACCAGCGGCCTGACCCGCCCCGCTCCCATCTTCCACCCAGCCGGCTGCCTGGCTTGCCCGACATCACCTCGGCTTAGGGCTTTGCCCTGAGCCGCCCCCCCCTTTGTTTTTCCAGTTTACTACTGTACATCCATACAGTATATTAACTCCCGGTTACATCACCTTCCAGCTTCCCATGCACATAGCCTGGCCGCCGGGGTGCGTCCATTTTTGCTTGTTTGTCGAGCTCGTTCATTTTGACAGGGATGCTATGAAGAAGAAACTTGCGGTCGGCATGATGCTGGTGCTCATGACGGCCGGCGCAGCACGGGATGCGGCAGCCGACGTGACCGTCGTCGTCGCGCCGAATGCAAAAGAGGATGCACCGACGTGGCGCGCGAATACGACGTTCGGTCGTCATCCATCGATATGCGCAACGCCGGATCTGATCCGGAACGTTGCCGGTGGCGATCCACTGGCCAACCTGCGCGACGCGCACAAAGATCCACGGCGCTGCAAATTATCGATTTGCATACCCGCCTCGATCAACCTGGATGTCGTCTGCGAGTTGACCACCGCGCGCGATAGCGAGGGCCGGTACAACTGCAGGATGGTGATCAACGATTTTCTGCGACATTGCACGGAAAGCTGCCACACCGGCGACTGGAGCTGGCTGGACAGCTATCGCGGGCCATACTGATCACGCTCCACCCGGCGAACTACCGGGTCCCCGGCACGGTCCAACCCATTTTCCTAACTTGGAGATGGCGTATGGAAAGGCTGAAGGAAACATACATCAGGGCATGTCAATTAGTCGTGCAAGGCAATTACCCTGATGCCCTGGAAGCATTCGTCTGGCTGCACGATCATCCGGTGCCGGACGAACCCATCTCGGAAGTATTCAGACGGGCGTGCGGCTTCCAGGCATGGGGCTTATTGGGCACGGTGTATGCGCCGGCCAGGGAAAGGATGCAAGAGATCCTTTCAGCCAAGCTCGCTTCCATGAAAACAGGCATGCCGGACAAGGCACTCGCATCCGACGTCGTGGTGATGAAAAGCATTCTCGCTAAGTAGTGTGTAAAAACCAGGCGCCGCTCGCGGCCGGGTAAAATGGACGGCCACCGGGCAAGGCGCGCTCGGTCGGGCATTGGCGGCTTAATGGCCTCGATGATGCACGCTGCCCTGCTATAACAGTCTTTTGGCCACCGAAAGCCCGCCACAGATTGGAACTGTCGCCCTGAGGAACTGTGTCGATCCCTGTTAAAGCGCCGCGAAAGATGAGTGATTCCTCTACCAGTCTGGCCAGGCTTGCCATGCGACTGCGCGCCGTCACGGAACGTCCACCGCAGCTCTGCAAGCAGTTCCTGGAAGAGCTTCCGGAGGCGAATCGCGTCGCCTACGTCGCGTACATGGAATCGAATAAGCACAGCTATTTTATCGACCCGGTGGAGCTCGATCCGGCAGTGCGCGCCGCGCTGGCGGAACTGCGTTGTGAAGCCGGCCAACTGAGCGAGCAAGGGGAATTTGGCAGAGGCATGGGGAGTGGCGGCAGTCGTTCAGCATGGGTAAAGCGCGAATTACTGGAGCGTCACGGCATCACCTGGAGAACGCCTTGGGAAATGAACCCCGATTGCGCTTTCGACTGACACCCGCGCGGTACGATCTTCGTCGTTGGCGCGCTGGCGGTCCGAATGGGGCTGAGCGTGGCTTATTCAGAAAAACAGGCTATTGCCGGAACTGGCTTTGTCACACCGACAAAGCCAGCTGAACGCGGCCTTGGCGCGAAGTACACGCCTCATACCGTTCGTGTAACGGCCTCTTCCGGCTCGAAGCCGATGTCGGTCACCAGGCCGGCTTCATCGAGGAAGAAAGTAACCCGCCCGGCGAGATACTCCAGCGTAATCACTTCACCAGGGCGCACGGTGCGGACAGGTCGTCCGATCAAATCGCGCAGGGAGACGGGCACGCTCTCCGGAAAGTTCCAGGGCCAATTCTGATGGTTCATGGTTTTCTCCAATCGTTGATATGCGTAACACTGCCGCAGGCAGCACGGCTGTTCAACGATCATAGCGGCGCGAGCGCTCCCGCGCAGCGAACACATCAACGATGCGCACAGCGGCAGGGCCTGCCCGCAGTAGCGCCTCGGATCGGCAAAATACAAATTTCCGTTGGGGAATTTTGGCAAAATCATTAGCTTAAGTACCCTGCAGCTATAAAAACGGGTACGTTAACTTCCTGATCGAGTGCAGACTATGAAAACTTTTACGTTATCGCTTGCCCCGTTAGCGTTGCTGGCGGGGTGCGCGGGGCCTGGCCGGTTCTTACTATGTGCGTAGCGAACTGACCTGGACTGTGCCATTCCACGGCGTCCAGGTCGGCTTGCTCACCTCGAAGGAAGATGTCACCGAGGGCGAAGTCAAGACGATCATGCTGAACGGGGCGAAGTAGTTTCTTGCCCGGCCGGCCGCAGCGCAGGGGGCCGGCCGTGGCTTGCTTTAGCGCTTGGCCAGGGCGGCAAGCGCCTTTTGAAGCTCAGCCGCAATCTCGGCGTCGATTGCCTTGCGGTAGTCGGGGCCGCGCTGTTTGCGCAGGTGCGCGTCCATCACGGCGTTGTAGGCCGTGGCATACGCTTCCTGCCAGCGCGCGGTCTGCATGTCGCAGCCGCTGGACTGGATGACGGCCTCGATGCCATGCTTTTTCATGACCTGCACCGGAATCTCGGCGTGCAGTCGCATGGGCTCGACTTCTTCCGGACGCGGCGGCGGTCCGCCACCCACGCTGTATTGCAAGCGGTCCTTGCCTTGGGCAATCGCGATGCGCGCATCGCGCTCCCCTTCCCGGGCCCGCTTGATGACTTCCGGATCGGCGGCGGACCGGGAGGCCGCAGGCTTCGCCTGTTCCGTCGACCAGGCCAGCGTGGCCAGCCCGGATGCGGCGCTGAACGCCACGACGGCAAAAATAACTCGCATGGTTGTCACTCGGCAATTAAAAATCCATAGTGGCATAAATACCGCCGATTGGATAGCGCCGCCGACCTTAACCCTTCCAGGTCCGTTTCAGTCCCGTATCGGCATGAATCCAGCCGCCGCGCGGTCCGGAACGGTAGTAATAGCCGACACCGCCCTGGCGGAAACTGCGCACCAGGCCGCCGAGCACCTCGCTATTGAGGTTGGCGATGCGGATATCGGCCGCCTTGCCTTCGATATGCAGCGACTGGCGCGCCGCCGGCACACCCGCTTCGCGCAACTTCTCGTTCGACTTGGAGGTGCGAAAACCCGACAGGATTTCCAGCGGTTGCTCGATCCCGTAACGCTCGAGGAACGCCTGGGTGCCCCACAGCGTTTCGAACAGCTTGGGGTCGATCGGCGCGGTCTCCTTGCCGTTGACGTCGCGCATCAGGTGGCACAGTTCCTGATAGGCGGCATCGATGACCTGGCCATCCTTCCAGTACAGCACCTTGGTTTTCTCGCCGCTTTGCGGACGAATCATCGTCAGCACGCGCGGCTTGAGCCAGAAATCGAGATCGAGCGCTTGCGCGTCGAAAATATCGGGAGGAGGCGCCAGTTCGGTCTGCGCGACCGAGGCGCTTGGTGCCGCAGGCCGGGCCACAGGGGCGGGCTTGCCCGCTTTGGCGGTCTGGAGCGGCCGCTTGGGCTTGTCCGACGCCGACGGCGCCGCGCTGGCGCTGCCGCAGCCGATCAGCGGAACGGAAATCATGCCCATGGTGGACAGGCATAAACCTTGATGTAGAAAATCTCTGCGCGTGGCCATGACGAATACTCAGTAAACAAGGCGCACACTATAGCGCAAGCTTGCCCCGCGCACAGGGCGCACGCGCGTTATTGACCGCTGCAGTGACAAAAACGCTTTTTCGGCGCCGGGTCGCAGGCGTCGGTCGCGTTCAGCTTCTTCCAGAAGAAGTCGCATTCCAGCCCGTAACAGCTCATTTCCTTGCCCGCGAGGATGTAGCCATTGCGCTCGTAAAACTTGCTGGCAGTGACCGTACTATTGAGGCGCAATACGCTCACGCCCCAGGCGCGGGCCTGGGCTTCGACACCGTGCAACAGGGCCTTGCCGACGCCGCCATACAGCGCTTCGGGCAACACATAGCACAGCGACAGCTTGCCGGCCTGGGTCAGCAGGGCCACGCCCACCACCACCCCGTCGCGCTCGGCGATGAGAACGTGGTTGGCCGGCGACACGAACCAGCTCGCCACATTCTGCGGCGTCTTGTTGCCCAGCCATGCCTTGAGCAAGTCGGGGTCGTTGCGATGATCGGCCACGCAGCACTCGGAAATCGAGCGGCGCAACACATCACACGCGGCGAACGCGTCGTCAGGCACTGCTGTGCGAATCTCAATACCCATGTGTACCCATAGTTAATAATCAGAAGAAATAGTTGTTGCCGCCACTCAATCGCAACCCACCAACTATACCAAGAACCGGCGACATGACCTGTTGCGAATCTGCCCAATCCAATCAGCCTACCCCGACCCGCAGCCGAACCCAACGAAGAAAATCAAGGAAGCTTATGCAACGCTACCCGTACCGGGCAGTCTAAGCATATGACAAAACAATCCTTCCGTTTTGGCTGCGGATTTTAGACCATGCGTCTCAGTTCCTACAATAGAAAGCCCAAGAGAACACCATGAAAACAACATGCAATTTGCGTACCCGCCGCGCGATCCTGGCGCTGGCCGCCGGCCTGGCCATCCTGCCGCTCGGCGCCAGCGCCGCCGACGCCCAGTTGCTCAACGTGTCCTACGACGTGGCCCGCGAGCTGTACAAGGAAATCAACCCGGCCTTCATTGCCGACTACAAGAAGACGAGCGGCGAGACGGTCAGCATCAACATGTCGCACGGGGGCTCGAGCAAGCAGGCGCGCTCGGTCGCGGACGGGCTCGAAGCGTCTGTGGTGACCATGAACCAGGCCAACGATATCGACATGCTGGCCGAGCGCGGCGTGGTCTCGCCCGACTGGGCCAAGAAATTTCCCCACAATGCGGCGCCGTTTTATTCCACCATGATTTTTTTGGTGCGTAAAGGCAACCCTAAACAGATCAAGAACTGGGACGACCTGGCCAAGCCGGGCGTAAAAGTGGTCATTCCGAATCCGAAAACGGCCGGCAACGGTCGCTATACCTACCTGGCCGCCTGGGGCGCCACGATCAAGAAGGGCGGCACCGAGGCCCAGGCGCGCGAGCTGGTCACGCGCATCTTCAAAAACGTGCCGGTGCTCGACGGCGGCGGGCGTGCGGCCACCACCACCTTCACCCAGCGCGACATCGGCGACGCCCTGGTGACGTTCGAGAGCGAAGTGCAGATGGTGCGCACCGAATTCGGCGACAATTTCGAGGTCGTCTATCCGCCCGTGTCGATCCTGGCCGAGTCGCCGGTGGCCGTGGTGGACAAGGTGGTCGACAAGCGCGGCTTGCGCAAGCAGGCCACGGCTTACCTGAACTTCTTGTACTCGGAAGCGGGCCAGACGATCGGCGCGAAGCACTTCCTGCGTCCGCGCTCGGAAGCGGTGGCCAAGAAATTTGCCGCCAACTACAAGCCGATCTCGCTGTTCACGGTCGACGAGGTCTTCGGCGGATGGAAAAAAGCGCAGAAAACCCACTTCGACGACGGTGGCGAATTCGACAAAATCTACCAGGCCAAGTAAGCCTGGTTGGCCGCTTCCGCCATCGGCGCGGAAGCGGTTTTTTCCACCCCTCCCCACCCCTTCCGGTAGCACTTTCGCCACCCGCATAGCATACAAGAAACTTTGCTTTCTTGAAATAATTCAGGTACTTACGTCAGTTTATTCGCGTGTTTCTTGCGCTCGAGCTCGTTTTGCCGCGCACACGCTAGACATGGCCGCGCCTTTGATGCTATCGTGCCCCTTATAGTAGTTGCCGCATAGAATTAACCCATCCAGCAGCTGCCGCGCACACCGAGCGCCGCCCCAGACCAGCCCTACTGCAAAGACCCACCACATGATCAAGAAATTGCTTGTCACCCTACTGATGTCGATGTCGGCCGCAGCCGCCATGGCCGTGCCTTTCGGCTCGCAATCAGTGCTGGTGATCGAGGACGCCACCGGCAAGGTCCTTCTCGAAAAGAACCCCAACCAGGTCGTGTCGATCGCCTCGCTGACCAAGCTGATGACCGCCATGGTCGTGCTCGACGCCAAACAAAACATGAACGAACTGATCGCCATCGACGAGCGTGACGTCGACATCGTCAAGCACAGCACCTCGCGGGTGCCGGTCGGCGGCGTGATCAGCCGCCAGGACGTGCTCACCCTGGCCCTGATGAGTTCCGACAACCGTGCCGCCGCCGCCCTGGGCCGCACCTATCCGGGCGGCGTGGTGGCGTTCAAGTCGGCCGTGCGCGCCAAGGTGGCCGCGCTGGGCATGACGCAGACCGTGATCGAAGAGCCAACCGGCCTGTCGCCGAACAATAAATCGACGGCCTCGGACCTGGTCAAGATGGCCAGGGCCGCATCGGCGTATTCGGAAATCACGCGCATCACGACCGAGTCGAGCGACACGATCAATATCAGCGGGCGCGAGGTCGAGTACCGCAACACCAACCGCCTGGTCGGCGCCAAGGGCTGGGAAATCGGCCTGTCGAAAACCGGCTATACCGAAGAAGCGGGCCGCTGCCTGATCATGAAGATCAAATCGGCGGGCAAGAACGCCACCCTGGTGCTGCTCAATGCCAAAGCCAGTTCGGCGCGCATTGTGGACGCGCTGAGCATCCGCCGTTTTATCGCCGGCGACGAAGCGCCGGCGACGGTGATTGCCCGCGCCAGGACGCGCCAGCGCGTCACCCAGCCGGTGATTGTATTGGCGTCGGCGGCGCGTGCGCCCGTGCTCAAGACCAGCCTGCGCAGTCACGGACGTCATCAGCCGCGCGTTGTGGCCGTGGCCAAAACCCCGCCGGCCAAGGCGCGTTTCACCAGCCGCGTGAAGTTAAAGCAGAACAAGCCGGTCATTCACGTTCACCGCCGGGCGTAAAAAACCTCCGTCGTTCCCACCAAGGGGGCCGCCCAGGCCGGGAACGACGAGCCAGTTGCGGGAACAACGACGTGGTGACGCCAACGACGGTCGTCCTCACCCCGCAATCATCTCCCTTAAGCCACTCGCCCTCTGCGTCCTCTGCGCGATCGACTCGCCCAGGATCGTCGCCCCCGGCGACACCAGCGTGAACTGCGCACTGGCCCGCGTAATCCCCGTGTAAATCAGCTCGCGCGCAATCATCGCCCCGCGCTCGCGCGGCAGCACCAGCACCGTGTGCGCAAATTCCGATCCCTGCGATTTATGCACCGTCATCGCGAACGCGGTCTCCACATGCCGCAAGCGCGTCGCCAGCACGCTGCGCACCTTGTCGCCCTCCAGGAAATACACGCGCAGCGATCCCGGACGCGCCGGATCGCCCAAGGTCAGCCCGATATCGCCATTGAACACGCCGGTGCCGTAGTCGTTGCGCGTAATCATCACCGGCCGTCCCACATACCACTCGCCCCGGCGCCGGATCAGTCCCGCCCCGTCGAGCCGCTGTTCGATCGCGTCATTCAGGCCGCCCACGCCCCACTCGCCCTCGCGCACCGCGCACAGCACGCGGAACGCTTCAAAACGGTGCAGCACCGCGCGCACCCAGGTTTCGTGCGCGCCGCCGCCATCGCCCTCGCCCATCAACGACAGATACGGCGCATAGCCGTCGAACCCCAGCTGCACCACATGCTGCTGGTGTCCATGCTCGATCCAGCGCACCGTGCCGTCGCCACCGCGCAGCACTTCCTCGGCACGCGCGACATCGCCCGCGTTCACCGCCAGCGCCAGTTGCCCGATCGGGCCACTGAAGCGGCGGCTGCTGCGCAACATGACGGTCTGCTGCGCCAGCGCCCCGCCGGCGCCGCCATAGTCGGCCGGAATGGTCTCGCCGCTGGCCGCCAGCGCATACGCCATCGTGGCCGCCGAATAGCCGCCCGCCTGCGCGTCGCGGCACAAGTCGCCCAGCACCGCGCCCGCCTCCACCGACGCCAGCTGGTCTTTGTCGCCCAGCAGGATCAGGGTCGCACCCGCGGGCAGCGCGTCCAGCAGGGACGCCATCATCTCCAGGTGCACCATCGACGCTTCGTCGACAATGAGCACGTCGATATCGAGCGGATTACCCTTGTTGTGCGCGAAGGTGCGGGTGTCGGGACGCGCGCCCAGCAAGCTATGCAAGGTGCGCGCCGCGCCCATGCGGGCCGTCAGGTCGCGCAGCGGCAAGGTGGTGCCGACCTTGTCGGCCAGTTCGGTCAGCGCCTTGTCGATCGACTGCTTCAGGCGCGCCGCCGCCTTGCCGGTCGGCGCGGCCAGGGCGATGCGCTGGCGCCCGGCGTCCGGCGCCACCGCGAACAGCAGCGCAAGCAGGCGCGCCACCGTGTAGGTCTTGCCGGTGCCCGGACCGCCGGTGATGATGGCGATCGAGCCGCGCAGCGCGATCGCGCAGGCGAGCTTTTGCCAGTCCGGCCCCTTGATGCGGCGCTCGGATGCAAACAGCACGTCGAGCCAGATGCGCACCGCCGGCGCATCGACCTCGCGCACCTGCCCGGCGCGCGCGCGGATCGTGTGCGCGACCAGGGTTTCGTCGCGCCAGTAGCGGCGCAGGTACAGGCGCTCGCCGTCGAGCACCAACGGTTGGTCGAAATCGAGGTCGCCCACCCGCCACACCTGGCTTGACGCCGCCAACTGATCGATCCAGCCCTTGCGGTTTTTCGGCAGCGCCCCGGCCGACCTGGCCAGCGCATCCCACTGCTCCTTGTCCCAGGCCATCAAGGTGGCCGGGTCGAGCGCCAGCTGGTCGAGCATCAGGCAGCTGTGGCCGCGCCCTTCCAGTTCGGACAGCAGCACGCAAGCGAGCATCAGCGCCGGCGTGGCGCTGCCGAGCGAGCCGACAAAGCGTGCAAAGGTGCCGGACAGGCGCCGCAACTGGCCGTCTTCGGTCAAGGTGGCGACCTGCGTCCACAGGGTGTCGAGCGTGACCGCCGGTTTCATGCCTCACCCCGCGTCGATGGGCCAAGCAGCGCGTCCAGGCTGTCGAGCAGTCTCACATCCGGCTCCAACAGGTAGCAGCCGCGCGTGCTGGCGTTGGCGATCCCGCGCAGGAACAGGAAAATCGCGCCACCGAGCTGGCGCGCCGGCTCGTAGGCGTCGCCCAGGCGGCTCTTGAGCAGGCGGTGCAGGGCCAGCATGTAGATGGCGCCCTGGATATCGTAGCGGTGCGCCGCCATCCCCACCGCCATCGCCGCCTTGCCGTAGGCGGCGTCGTTTGGGCCGAGCGCGTTCGACTTGTAATCGATCACCCAGTAGCGGCCTTCGTGCTCGAACACCAGGTCGGCAAAACCCTTGAGCATGCCGTGCAGGTAGCGTTCCGGCAGCGAGGGACGCGGGGTTTTGCCGAGCAGGTTGGCGCTGCACAGCCGGTCCAGCGCGGCGCTGTTCAAGTGCTCGCTGGGGAACCAGAATTCCATTTCAGGGATCACGCGATCGATCGCCGCCAGCGGCGCGCCAAGCTGCGGCAGCGGCGTGGTCGCCACCGCGTGCAGCCAGGTGACGGCGTCTTCCTGGCGATGGCCCCAGCCGGCGCGCTCGCAGCGCTGGCCGAGGCGCGCGCCGAACTGCTCGTCTTCGGCGATGGCAAAGCCTTCCTGCCCCATCCACTCAAGCTGTTCGTGCAAAAAATTGCCGGGCACGGAACCGCGCGGGAAGCGGTGCCACGGCGCGTCGTCGGTGCGCGGCGCTTGTTGTTGCTGTTCTTCGTCGAACAAGGTCTGTTCCTGTGCGCGCATCGGCGCCGCGTTGGTCTGGCGCGTCAGCGATGTGAACGAGCCGACCGCCCAGTTGCGCTCGAAATTGCCGCCAAACGCGGCGGCGTTCACCAGCTCCGGCCGGGCCTCGTCGCGCGCCAGCATGGTGATGTGCTGCGGCGTATCGAGCGCCTGCAGGTCGATCGCTTGCGAGCCGCCGCGCAGCTTTTCCCAGTGCGGGTGAAGGTCGGCCGCGCCGATCGGCGTGCCGCCCGTGAGCAGGTAACCGAGCGCCGATTCGTGCAGCTTGTTCTCGCCCGCCTTGCGCGCAGTGACCGCGGCCACGCCCAGCCACAGGAAGTGACGCGCGCGCGTCAGCGCCACGTACAACAGGCGCAGGTCTTCTTCGATGCGCGCGCGGTCCACCGCATTCATCGCTTCGTCCGACAATGCCAGGTCGATGCGGCGCACGCCATCAACCCCGACAAACTCGAAAAAGCTGCGGTTGCGCCGGTCGGTGGTGCGCGCCGTTACCGCGAACGGCAGGTACACCAGCGGGTATTCAAGCCCCTTGGACTTGTGCACCGTGACCACCTTGACCAGCTCCGCGTCGCTCTCGAGGCGCAGCACCCGTTCGTCGCCGCCCTCGCCCACGCCGGCCAGTTGTTCGGCGAACCAGCGGATCAGCGCCTGCTCGCCTTCGAGCTGGCTGCTGGCGCTTTGCAGCAGTTCGGCCAAATGCAGCAGATTGGTCAGGCGCCGCTCGCCGCCGGCTTGCCGCAACAGCGCGGCGGGCAGGCGCATGTCGTGGATGAAGCGGCGCAGCATGGCCAGCACGCCCTGGCGCTGCCACACGATGTGCAAACCCTTCAACTGCTCGACCCGCACTTCCCAGGCCAGTTCGTCGGATGAGAGGCGCGCCAGTTCGGCCAAGGAAAGGCCCGAGGTGCGGGTGGCAAACGCCGCGCGCGCCAGCGCCCCGTCGAGCGGATTGGCCACCGCCTGCAGCCAGCGCAGCACGTCGGCCGCTTCTTCGCTTTCGATCACCGAGTCCTTGTCCGACAGGTACACGCTCGGGATCTTGCGCTGCGCCAGCGCGCGCCGGATCGCGGTGGCCTCGCGCCGGTCGCGCACCAGGATGGCGATATCGGCCGGCACTAGGCGCGTGAAGACGCCGTTTTCGCTAAAGCCGGCGTGCGGATCGTTCAGCAGGCCGACGATATGCTCGGCGCTGTGATGGGCGAAAAAATCGCGGTAATCGTCCGCTTTCAGGTCGTCGCGGTCGGTGCTGCAGATGGCCAGCGCCTGGTACGGTCCATCGACGCCCACCAGTTGCTGGTCGCGGCCTTTGGCGGCCACCGCGTCGAACGGCAGCGGATTGACGCCGCCTTTGCGGAAGCGAAAAGCGCCGCCGGCAAAGCCGGGATGGCCGTCGCGCCCTTCGGCGTGCAAGAACAGCTGGTTGACCGCCTCCACCAGCGCCGCCGTCGAGCGGTAGTTGGTGCCGAGCTGGTAGTGGCGCCCTTCGGTGGCGCTGCGCGCGTCCAGGTAGCTGTGGATGTCGGCGCCGCGAAAGCCGTAGATCGACTGCTTCGGGTCCCCGATCAGGAACAGGCCGCGCGCGGGGTCGTTGTCCGCCACCCGGTACAGCAGGTTGAAGATCGCGTACTGGTCGGGCGAGGTATCCTGGAATTCGTCGACCATCGCCACCGGGAACTGGTCCACGATGCGCTGGCGCAGGGCCTCGCCGTTGGCGCCTTCGAGCGCGCTTTTCAGGCGATCGAGCATGTCGGCAAAACCGAACTGGCGCTTGCGGCGCTTCAGTTCCATCATGCGCCGCGCAATATGGAAGGCGGCGTGGCGGTACAGCGCGTGCGCCAGCGGGTCGATGGCTTTGAGCGCTTCCCACAGGTCGGTGGTGGCCTCGAAACATGGTGGAATGTCGGCGCTGAAGCCCTTGCTGAAGGCGTCGGTGATGCCGTCGGGCGTCAAGCGGTGCCAGGCCGTGTCGGTCAGGGTCGGCATCAGCATGGCGGGCGCGCGTGCCCAGGTGCGCAGCGCATCGAACCACTTGAGCAGCGAATCGGCGCGCAGCTTGTTGCCGTTGAAGCACTTGGGGGCGATGTCGCGCTGACCGGCGATCCACTGTTCCATGGCGTCGGCGCGTTCGGCCCAACCGGCTTTGAGCTTGGCCAGTTCGGCCGCCTGCGTGCGCTCGACCCGGTCGATGGCTTCTTCCAGCGATTCGTCGGGCGGATCGCCCAGCACGGCGACCCGCCGCACCAGCTCGCGCACGGTGTTCTTCAGGGCGCGCACGTCGGGCCAGCAGGCCAGCAGCGCGCCGAGCGCACCGCTGTCGAGCGGGTAGACGTTCTGGCGCCAGTAGTCGTGCGCCGCGTCTTCGAACAGCGCGTGTTCGTCGCTGACCAGTTCTTCGTCGAACAGGCTGCCGCTGTCGAATGCGTGCTCGCGCAGCATGCGCTGGCACCAGGCGTCGATGGTGAAGATGGCCGCTTCGTCCATGGTGTCGGCGGCCAGCATCAGGCGATGGGCGGCGACCATCCGTTCGCCCTCGCTGCCGCAGGCGTCGGCCAGCTGGTGCAGATAAGGGTCGTCCAGTTCGAATTCGCCACGGAAGTAACCTGCCGCTTCCACCAGGCGTTCGCGCACCCGGTTCGACAGCTCGCGCGTGGCGGCGCGGGTGAACGTCATCACCAGTATCTCGGACGGCAGCAAGGCGCGCGCGAAGCCGTTTTCGCCGCCGTGGCCGAGCACCAGGCGCAGGTACAGGGCGGCGATGGTCCAGGTTTTTCCGGTGCCGGCGGACGCTTCGATCAGGCGCGTGCCGAACAGCGGGAACTCGAGGGCGTCGAGCAGCTGGCTCATGGCGCGTCCCGGTCCATGGGAGCGATTTCGATGTGCTGGCCGAGCCAGCGCGCCAATGGCCCGTACAGCGCTTCGGCCACCGCCGGGAATTCGCCGCTGGCGCTCAAGGCCGCATAGTCGGGCCACAGGCGCGCCAGGCACTGGTCCAGCACTTCGCCGGAGAGCTCAAAGCCGCCGTCATAGGTGCTGCGCGGTTCGCCCTGCTGGAGCAGCGCGAGCGCCGTCTTGCACGCTACCGGCAGCGGTTGATCCATGTTGCGGCGCCACAGCGCCACCAGGTCGGCCAGCTGCGCATGCGATTCGTCGCGATCGAGCGGCGCCAGCATGACGATGGCGTCGCGCGCCACCAGGTAGCCGGTGACCGGCTGGCCGACCGCCGCCGCCGCCAGCTGGCGCAGCCACGGGGCGATCAGCTTGTCGCCGCGCGGCGCGCCTTTTTTATCGAGCACCTTGGACGAGATTTGCAGCAGCCACGCCGTTTCGACCGCGTTGCTGCGCAATTTGTCGACCCAATCGTCCAGGTGCACGCCGCCGAAGTCCAGGCTCACCGCCAGCTTGGGCGCGATCTGGCCGAAGCGCGCGCCCAGGGTCAGCCAGGCGGTACGCACCGGCACCAGGCCCTCGACCAGTTGTTCCTGCCACTGCTTGCCGACCAGGCCAATCGGCAGTACGCCTTCGCGCTTGAGGCGTTCGGCGCGCGCGCTCAGGCTGTCGCGCACTTCGTGCAGCTCCTCCGGCGCGGCCGCGTCGTCGAGCAGGCTGTCCTCCAGAAAGTAGCGTTCCAGCGCGTCGAGCGAGAACGGTTCTTCGTCCTCGCCCACGGCCTGGGCGTCGCCAAAGGCCACGCCCAGGCGGCGCCGGAAAAAGTAGCGCGCCGGCTGGCGCAAAAAATTCGCCAGTTCGCCCAGCTTGAGGCGGTATTCGGATTCGAGTTCGAACGGCGGCAGCACCGCATCGTCCAGGGCGCCGTCGGCGCCGGCGGCGGCGCCGTGCGCGGCGCGCCATTCGGCCGCGTAGGTCAGCATGCCGCCCTGCTCGAAATAGCGCCGGCTGAATGGTTGCAGCGCGTGTTCGGTGGTCATGGCGGCCAGGTCCAGGTCCCAGCCCTCGGCCAGGTAGTCGCGCAGTTGCGACACCAGCACCGACGCCGGCTGCTCGCTGTTGTCGCGCACATTGCGCCCGACCCAGCTGACATACAGTTTGTCGCGCGCGGCCAGCACCGCTTCGAGCATCAGGTAACGATCGTCGTCGCGGCGCGAACGGTCGCCCGGGCGCGCCATGCCGGGCAGCGCCAGCAGGTCGAAATCGGCCTGGCGCGCGCGGCGCGGAAAGTCGCCGTCGTTCATGCCGAGCAGGCAGACCACCCGGAACGGCACGGCGCGCATCGGCATCAGGGTGCAGAAGGTCACGCCGCCGGACACGAACTGGTGGTTCAGGGTCGGCTCGTCGAGGGCGCCGAGCCACGCTTCGCGCAGCACCGCCAGCGGCACCGCTTCGTCGAAGCCGGCGTTCTCGCAGGTTTCCAGCCAGCTTTGCAGGGCGTCCTGCAGTTGCACCAGGGTGAGGCGGTCGCCTTCTTCGGACGCGGCGAAAAACGCCGCCAGCAGCGCGCGCGCCTGTTCGCCCCACTGCGCCGGCGTGCGCGACCCGGCCAGCGTGGCGCGCCAGGCCAGCAGGGTTTCGATCAGCTGCGCCAGCGAACCGGCCAGCGCGGCGTCGAGCCCGCCCACTTCGGCGTACGGCTCGATCTGCCGGAAGCTGCCGCCGGCGCCGCTGGCGTAACCGAGCAGCATGCGCCGCACCCCGAAGATCCAGGCATTCTGCTCGCCGGCCGAACCGAGACCGAGACCGTCGCGGTGTTGCTGGTCCAGGCCCCAGCGCACGCTGGCGCCTTCGATCCAGTTGCCCAGGATCGGCAGTTCGTCTTCGGACAGGCCGAAGCGCGCGGCCAGCGCCGGCACGTCGAGCAGGTCGCGCACTTCGCTCTGGCGGCAGCGCTGCTGCGGCAGTCGCAACAGCCATTCGAGCGCTACCAGCAGCGGGTTGACGCTGCGGTCTTTCACATCCCCGATTTCGAACGGGATGAAACGCGGGTCGCTGCGTTTGTGCTGGTCGAAGACGGCGTGGATGGCGGCCGAAAAGGTGTCGATGTCGGGCACCATGACCACCACGTCGCGCGGGCGCAGCCGGGCGCCGGGCGCGCCGAACCACGATAGCAGCTGGTCGTGCAGGACCTCGACTTCGCGTTGGACGCTATGGGCGACGTGGAATTCGATCGAGTCGTCATGAGGCGCGCACCCGGGCTGCGCCTGCCCCCTGGCGCACGGATGCTCGCGCAGCGGCAGCATGTCGCGCACGGCCGCCTGCACCTGCGCCAGCAGCGTGTCGCCCTCGCCTTCGCTGAACAGGTCGATGCGCAGCTTGTCGGCGCGCTCGCCCGACTCGGTGTCGAATTCGTCGAGCATGCGGATGAAATCGCGCCCTTGCCTGCCCCAGCTGGCCAGCAGCGGATGGCTGTGCGCATGCAGTTCTTCGAGCGGCACGCCGGATAAATCGATGCCGCCGCGCTGGCGCTGGCGTTTGTGCGCCGCTTTCAGCAGTTCGCGCCCTTCGATGATGTCGCCCCAATAAAACTGGCAGGGGTTGGGCACGGCCAGCAGCACCTGGGTGTGGTGCGAGAGCGAGGCGATGGCCTGCAAGGTCTGGTACGGCAGCGCCGACATCCCGAACAGCACCACGCGGCGTGGCAGGCGCCCGGCCGGCGCTTCGCCACTGTCGGCCGCGCGCACGAATTGCTGGTGGATGGTGGCGCGGCCCGAGTCGCGCAACTGGGGCGGCAGGCTGTCGTTGACGGCGCGCCACAGGCAGCCCTGCCAGCGCTGGTCCGGCGTGAGCGGGGTCAGGTCGCCGCGCGCGCCGCGCAGGCGGTCGCGCCCCGCAGTCCAGTCGTCGAGCCAGTCGGCGCGGTACACCTGGTACTGGTCGTACAGGTCGGCCAGGCGTTCGGCCAGTTGCAGGCGCCGTTCGGGGTCGCCGTCGCCCAGAAAATGGCGCAGCGGGGCGAAGGCGTCGTCGGCCAGCAACTGCGGCAAGAGGCGCATCAGGCGCCAGGTGAGCGGGCCTTTGTCGTACGGGGAGCGGGTCGGGACCCGTTCGCGCCCGAGCATGCCACGGTAGGCTTCCCACAAAAAACGCGCCGGCAGCGCCACGCGGGTGGCGGCGCACACGCCCATTTCTTCGGCCAGGGCGATTTTCAGCCACTCGGCCACGCCGTTCGATTGCACCAGGATGATTTCGGTTTCGAGCGGGTCGAGCGGGTGGTTGCGCAGCCAGGCGAAAAGCGCGGCACGCAGTTGCTCCATCTGGTTTCCGTGAAGGATAAGGAGGCCGGGCGTGACAGAGGAAGACATGGCGCACAGCATACTAGCTTTGGGCTGGGCGCGGTAGGGTGATACGTGCGGTCAACGCTTCAAAGCGGGCTCAACTTGCTGATTCGGTCAGTTCATGCGCGATGTGCTCGTTCAACTGGTCGAGCAGCGCGTACATGCCCTCCACCAGCGTGCGCGCCTGCTCGATCGTGCCGCCGTCGCGCAAGCGTTCGAGGTCCTGGCACATCCCCGCAAAACGCATCGCGCCCACCGCCTTGGCCGACGCTTTCATGCGGTGCCCCAGGTCGGACAGGCGCTCGACATCGGCGCGGTCGAGCGCTTCGCTGACGTCGGCCAGGCCGTCGCGCGCCGAGTCGAGGAACATGAAGGCGTATTTGCGCATCTTGACCGGATTGGCCCCGAAGGTCAGCGACAGCGCGCCCATATCGAGCATGCCGGCGTCGGACGAGACCACCGGCGCGGCCGACATGCGCGTCGGCGCCTGGTCGGCCGGCTCCGCCATGCGTCGCCGTCCGTTGCGCGCCGGGCGCGTGGACAGCCATTTGGCGATCACCTCGAACAGCAGCTTGGGCGAAATCGGCTTGGTCACAAATTCGTTCATGCCCGCTTCCAGGCAGCGCGACTGGTCGTCGCGGCCGGCGTTGGCGGTCATGGCGATCACCAGCGCGTCGCGCAGGCGCTGGTCGGAACGGATCATGCGGGTCGCTTCGAAGCCGTCCATCACCGGCATCTGCACGTCCATCAGCACGCAGTCGAAGCGCTCCTTGAGCATCAGGTCGATCGCCTCCTTGCCGTTGTTGGCCACCACCACCGTGGACCCGGCTTCTTCGAGCAGTTCCTGGCCCACCTGCTGGCTGAAGATATTGTCTTCGACCAGCAAAATATAGGCGCCGCGCAGCTGCTCGAGCACCGCCGGATCGACCGCGCCGTCGCCGCCCTGCAGGAAGTTGAGCGCCTTGCCCAGGCGCGCGGTGAACCAGAAGCAGCTGCCGCGGCCGGGAAGCGAATCGACACCGACGCTGCCGCCCATCAGCTCCGCCAACTGTTTGCTGATCACCAGGCCCAGGCCCGTGCCGCCGTACTTGCGCGTGGTCGAGGGGTCGGCCTGGTGGAAGGACTTGAACAGGTCGGCGATTTCGGCTTCGCTCATGCCGATGCCCGCGTCTTCAACCTCGAAACGCACCAGCAGGTCGCTCTGGTTCTCGTTCTCGCTCTCGCCTTCGTTCCCAGGCACCGCGCGCACGCGAATGCGGCCGTTTTCCGAAAACTTGATCGCGTTCGAGGTGAAGTTGAGCAGCACCTGTTCGAGCCGCAGCGGGTCGCCCCGCAATTGCTGCGCCAGCGCCGGGTCGATCTCGAATTCGAGCGCCAGGTGCTTGGTGGCGGCCGCGTCGCCGAGCTGGTTGGCGATGTTCTGCATCAGCGCGCCCAGGCCGAAGTCGAGCACTTCCAGTTCCAGCTTGCCGGCTTCGATCTTGGAAAAATCGAGAATGTCGTTGATGATGCCGAGCAGGTGCTGGCTCGAATGATGGATCTTTTCCAGGTAATCGCGTTGCTTCGGATTGGCCACCGTTTTCAGCGCCAGGTGCGACATGCCGATGATGCTGTTCATCGGCGTGCGGATCTCGTGGCTCATGTTGGACAGGAAGTTGCTCTTGGCCTGGTTGGCGGCGTCGGCCTGCGCCTTGAGCTTGTGCAGTTCGGTCACGTCGGTCGACAGGCCGATCACGGCGCTCACTTCGCCGTCGAGCAGCACCGGCACCTTGACGGTCCAGAGCTGGCGCACCTCGCCGTCAGGCCGGGTAAATTCCACCTGGCCGGCATGGCGCGCGCCGTCGACGAAAATCTGGCGATCCTGGTTCCAGTCGGCATCGGCCAGTTCGGGCGCCATCACCTCGCTATCGAGCTTGCCGATGATCGCTTCGGCCGGCTGGCCCATCGCTTCGGCGGTGCGCGCGTTGATATAGATGTAGCGGCGCTCGCGGTCTTTCATGTACACATGCCCGTCGATGCTGTTCAGGACCGAATCGAGCAGCACGCGCTGTTCGATGGCGGTGCGGCGCGAGCGGTACAGGGTAAAGAAGTAGGCGTAGGCCAGCATCGTCACCAGGAAACCGACCGCGAAGGTGAGCGGCGGCAGGATCAGGTCGAAGTCGCTGTACAGGTCCGCACGGGCGATGCGGAAATGGGCCTTCCACAGGCTGCCGTTGTAATCGACCGGAAGCACGGTGTCGAACCAGTCGCCGGCGCTGTCGCCGGCGGCCGCCGGATCATGGTCGTTATACAGCTGCCGGTCCTGGGCGCCCAGGGCCAGGGTTCGGCGCTCGGGGTCATGGCCGCCGTCGGCGTACAAGGCAAGCCGCAGGCGCCGCTGCGGCATTTCTTCGAGCGCGCTGCCGACCAGCGCCGGCACCGAGAAGCCCACGCCCACGCTGCCGATGTAGGCGGCGCGGCGCGCCTCCACGCTATAAAGCAGCGCGCCGCTGCGATAAACCGGCATGCGCATGCCCAGCGCCACGTGCGGACGCGGTTCATTGACCACGATCGGCATGCCGGAGGCGCTGATCTTGCCGCTGTCGCGCGACTGCTCGAGGTGGGCGGCGGCGACCGGATTGGCGCCGATGTCCAGGCCCATGCGGCCGCTGGCGCGCGCCGCTTCCGGCTCGATAAAGGTCAGTACCGTATAGCCGGCTCGCTCGCCCGCCGGACGGATGCTGAAGTCGGGGTAGCCGCCGGCGTCGACGCTGCGGTCGGCGCGCACCGAGGCGATCAGGTCGTCGCGTCCGGACGCCGTCACGTAACGCGCAAAGGTGATGCTTTCGATGGCCGGATAATGCGTGCGCATGCCGAGTGCCTGCACGTAGCGGTGAAAATGCAGGCGGTTGGGGGCGTCGGTGCTCTGGAACAGGGCCGACATGCCGCGCGCGAGATCCGAATACGACTTGATGCGGGTCGACAGGCTCGATTGCGCGCCGCGCGCGAGCGCGTCGAAACGCTGGCGCGCATCGACATCGACCGTGCTGGTCGCGCCCATGCGCAGCAGCGCCGCGACCAGGATCGACAGCGACACGCCCACGCCCCACCACACCAGGCGCGAGACAGGACGGCTACCGACGGTGCCTGTCATGCTGCGCTTGATCGCTTGCGTCATTGTCCAACCCCGTTGTTTTCGCTCGCTGGCACTTGGAAACTGCCCGGCAGGCAGCATACTATTCATGAAAAGGCGCGCGCGGCCCCGCCGCACGCGCGCTTTATTACCTCAAGGGTACTTTGCGGCAAGAGAACATGCAATTGATAAATTTTACTGTCGCGTCCACGCCATGGCAGAACGTCAATACAGACACAATACAGGAGCAGGAATGCGGCATTTAATAGGTGAAATGATATCGGAAACGTCCACAACGGCGCGCAGTGTTGACGCCGACGATCCCCACCTGTGGCTGGAAGACGTCAGCTCCGGCGCGGCGCTGGACTGGGTGCGCGCGCGCAACGCCGCGTGCGAGCAAGAACTCGAAGGCCATGGCGGCTTTGCCGCCCTGCGCGAGCGCCTGGCGACCATCCTCAACGACAAGGCCAGGATTGCCTACATCAGCGAGCACGGCGGACTGGTATACAACTTCTGGCGCGACGCCGTCCACGTGCGCGGCGTGTGGCGCCGCACCACGCTCGAGAGCTACCGCGACGCGGCGCCGGCATGGGAAACGGTGCTCGACCTCGACCAGCTTGCCATCGCCGAACGCGAAAACTGGGTCTGGGCCGGGGCCTCCTCGCTGCCGCCGGCCGGCACGCGCTGCCTGGTGTTTCTCTCGCGCGGCGGCGGCGACGCCCACGTGATGCGCGAATTCGACCTGGCCGGCAAAGCTTTCGTGGCTGGCGGCTTTGCGCTGCCCGAGTCCAAGTGCAGCGCGCGCTGGCTCGACATCGACCGGCTGGCCGTGGCCACCGACTTCGGCGCGGGCAGCATGACGACGTCGGGCTATCCGCGCATCGTCAAGGAATGGCGGCGCGGCGGCGCGCTGGACCAGGCCAGCACCCTGTTCGAAGCGCGCGCCGATGACCTGAGCGTGTCGGCTTACAAAGACTTCACGCCCGGCTTCGAACACGAATTCGTCGAGCGCCAGATTGGTTTTTACAGCAGCGAGCTGTTTTTGAGGGGTGATGCGGGCCTGGTGCGGGTGGACAAACCCGACGACGCCAACGCCTACACCGTGCGCGACCAGCTGGTGATCGAGCTGCGCTCGGACTGGGAGGTGGGCGGACGCTTCTATCCGCAAGGGGCGCTGGTGGCCACCGACTTTGCCCGTTTCATGGACGGCGAACGCGACTTTGCGGTGCTGTTCACCCCGAGCGCGACCAGTTCGCTCGATGGCGTTGCCATGACGGCCAGCGCCCTGCTCCTGACCGAGCTTGATAACGTCAAGAACCGCATCGTCGAGCTGCGCCACGTGAACGGCCAGTGGCGGCGGCGCGAGGTGAATGCGCCGGCCTTCGGCGCCCTGGGCGTGAGCGCGCTCGATGCGAGCGCGTCGGACCGGTACTTCCTGACCGTGACCGACTTCCTCACGCCGACCAGCCTGTATCTGTGCCAGGCCGGCAGCGACCGGCGCCAGCCGCTCAAGTCGATGCCGGTGTTTTTTGACGCCAGTCCGTACATCGTCAAGCAGTTCGAGGCCGTGTCGAAAGATGGCACGCGGGTGCCGTATTTTGTCGTCATGGACCGTAAAGCGCGCATGGACGGCTTGAATCCGACCGTCCTGTACGGGTACGGCGGCTTCGAGATCGCGATGAAGCCGTTTTACAGCGGCGTGACCGGGCAAGCCTGGCTGGCCAAGGGCGGCGTGTACGTGCTGGCCAATATCCGCGGGGGCGGCGAGTTCGGGCCGCGCTGGCACCAGGCGGCGCTGAAGGACCAGCGCCAGCGCGCGTTCGATGATTTTTTAGCCGTGGCGCAAGACCTGATCGAGCGCAAGGTGAGCAGTCCGCGTCACCTGGGGATCATGGGCGGCAGCAATGGCGGCCTGCTGGTCGGGGCCGCGATGACGCAGCGGCCGGACCTGTTCAACGCGGTGGTGTGCCAGGTGCCGCTGCTCGACATGCGGCGCTATCACAAGCTGCTGGCCGGGGCCTCGTGGATGGGCGAGTATGGCGACCCGGAAGTGGCCGGCGAGTGGGAATATATCCGGCGCTATTCGCCGTATCACAATGTGTTCGGCGACAAGCGCTATCCGCGCATGCTCCTGACCACCTCGACCAGGGACGACCGGGTCCATCCGGGGCACGCGCGCAAGATGGTGGCGCTGATGGAGGCGCAGGGGCATGACGTGCTGTATTGGGAAAACCTGGAAGGCGGGCACGCGGGCGCGGCGAACAACGACCAGCAGGCGCAGATGTGGGCGCTGACGTATACCTTCTTGCTCGAGCAGTTGCGCTGACCGGCGATTGTTCAATCCCACGCCGTCGCCGGCCAGCTTGGCAAGCCGCCAGGCGATCACTCCTCGCTCGAGAGCACCTTGTCGAGTTGCGCCATGAACGTCGGCCAGCCATATTGCGCCCCACGGTAGGCCTGCTCCTGCTCCGGACCGAAGCCGGTCTGCTCCATCCGCAGGCGCGTGCCGGCCGCGCTGGGCGAGAGCGTCCAGGTCACCACGCTCTCGAGCCCCATGGCGGACCAGGTGTACGACAGGGCGCTGTTCGGTTCGATTACCAGGACCTGGCACGCGACCGAGCCCCAGTCGGCGCTGAAGGTGAAGCGATGGGCCGGCCTTGGCGCGAAATCGCTTTTCATCAGCCAGGCTTCGATCAGGTGCGGCTCGGTGAGCGCGCGCCAGATCTTCTCGGGCGGATGGGCAAAATCGCGTTCGACGGTGACGGTGCGGGTATGAAGCGAGGCGTTGTTCATTGGTCTATCCTTTTCAACAGGTCGTCGAGGGAGTCGAACCGGCTTTCCCAGAAATCGCTCATCCGGGAAGTCCAGTCCAGCATGGGAGCCAGTGCCTGCGGCTGCGCCGTGAAGTGCGTCTGCCGTCCCGCGTGCCGGTCGCGCACCAGGCCCGCTTCTTTCAACTGCTTCAGGTGCTTGGACACGGCCGGCTGCGAGACCCCGGACTGCGCCGTCAGCGCGCCCACGGTCAGCTCGCCATCCCGGCACAGGCGCTCGAAGATGGCCCTGCGGGTCGGGTCCGCCATCGTCCTGAACAGCGCATTGACGTCATTTTGCATTCGAAACTCATCACTGGTTGGCTATGAATCGAATTATAACCATGCGGTTATGGATTGGTCAAGCCGCATGTCGGCGCCAGTCCCCCGGCAAGGTGGCTTACCCGGCAACTGTCGCGTGAACGCAAAAATATCCACCCTCAATATCGATTAGCGCAAACTTCCACCCGATTGCCGGCGTCCGGCCAGCCTGGCGCAGGCGCCGCGACGCCCTTCCCGCACCGTTTTGCCCCCTTCCCGCCCTAACAATCCTGCCAGCTTTCCACCCCGGCCGGACGGGTTTGTAATGTTCGTCAAGCGAATTTTCCTGCCCGCCGATCAAGCGCGGAGCAACCGAACCGTGACTGGAACATCACCATGGCACACCTGGCCTCATTTTCTCCCCAGCTCTCTCCCGCCCAGCCGGCGACCCTGCGCGAGCCCTCCGTGCGTACGCCCGGCGGCGGCATGTTCTGGAGTCCCGGCATCGGTCTCGGCGCGGGCATCATCCTCGAACTGTCGGGCGATATCGACAGCCTGTCGCAGCGCATCGCCCGCTTGCCCGAGCGCGCCGGACGCGGCCGGCCGGCTGTCAGCCAGTACCTGTTCATGGTCAAGACCCTGGCGGCGGCCTGGGCCACGCGCAGCCGGCCCGGCCTGCACAGCGCCCTGGACGGCCTGCGCCACCTGGGCGAGAGCCTGCTCGCGCAGGATGCCGCGCCGCTGGCCACGGCGCTGCTGAACATGTTCCACGGGCGGCCCTCGTCCGGCCCCGGCGCGGTGCGCCTGATCGACGCCCTGGTGCGGCGCCTGGCGGCCCCGGCCGATGAGCTGTCCGCCCTCGACCAGGATGTCGGCAATTACCTTGCGCAGATGGGACGCGCCTCGGGCGCGCTGGAAACCGACACGGTGATGGTGACCGAGCGCCTGCAGGCCGACCATGTCCACGCCTTCATCCTGGCGCAACAGGTCAATACCTTGCAGGGACGGCTGGCCGATGCGCGCGCACGGCGCCACAGTCACTGGCTGCCCGGCGCGGATGCGGCGCAAGCCGGCGCCGATATCGAGACGCACAGCGGCGCACTCGAAAGCGTCATGCGAGAGCTCGACCATATCCGCGAGGGCCAGGCCTCGATGATGGCCGAAGCGGTGTATCTGCAAGGCTTGCTGCCGACGCTGTCGGCTTACCTGAGCGGCATGGACCGGATCGGCGCCGGCATCCGCATCGCCGCCGCCGGCACGCGCGCCCTGCGTGCCGAGCTCGACGACCTGAAAAATGTCTTGCTGGCCGGGCCGGCGGCGAGCAGCACGGCGCACGCCCAGTTGCAGGCGGCCCTGCCGTCCTGGCGCATGCTGGCGGCGCGCATTGCCGCCTTTCCGGCCGCCCCGGCCGAGTAGCGGCCAGTAACCCGCTAGGACGCCAGGCGCGCCTCGAACATCGCTTCGTAGGTGCCCGCGATGTCCACATACAAGGCCACCGCGCGCTCGACGCCGATCTGGACCGGATCGCCGAAGCGCGTGGTCAACACCCCGGCGCGGCGCAGCAGGCGTTCGATGGCGACCGTGGTGACCGTCACGTACTGGTCCAGGCCGGCGTGATGGCCATAACTGATGATTTCGCCGATCGACTCCATGGTAATCTCCGAAAAACCGAAGCGCGGGTTGCCGTCGGTTTCGATGGCGAAGCGCGACAGCTCCCAGATGCGGGCGTTGGCGGGGGCTTCCTGGCCGTGCAGGAGCTGCGCAAAAGAATCCTTGAGCATGTAGGGGCCTTCGGTCGGCAAGATGCGCCAGCAGCCGCGCAGCGGCCCGCCGCCCGGCTCGCGGATCATCATATACAGTGGTTCGAGGGCGTCGTAACCATCAATTTCCATGCCGCTCATGATCGGCACTTCCCAGCCCAGCCGGTCCTTGAACACCTTGGCGCGCAGTTTGTGCATCTCCCACAAGTCACGCGATTTGAATTCGCGCCGTGCGGCGATTCGAATATGCAGAGCCATCTTAGGTACCTCGCTTTATATATATAAAAGTTATGCTGCTTGCATGAAGAATCATGCAAAAATTGCATTAGCATAACTAGTAGAGTTGCTAGGTGGCCTGTAAGCACAGTGAATGGAATACTGCCCTTTTGTTTGCGAGGAACGGTATGGCTCAGGATTTCAACTACCAGACGACGGCCGTGGCAGAACAGCGCGGCGGGATCGATCACGAAAGCGGCGCTGCGAATGCGGCAACGATGGCAAGCACGCCCCATAGCGAATTAAAACGGTTCAGGATCAGCAAGCGCGAAAGCCAGGAAAAATTCTGGGGACGCTTCGGCGTGACGCAGTCGAGCGGCAGCCGCTTCGAAACCGGCCTGGGTATTCCAGCGCCGGTGGCAATTTTGGTGAAGCTGTATGTCAAGGGTAAGCTCAGCGATGGGGATCTTCCGGGCTGATGATGCCCAGGCTGATCGCCTTGACCAGTGCCTGCTGCCGGGTGTTGACGTTGAATTTCACGCGGATGTTACCGATATGAAAATTCACCGTCGCCTCGGAGCAGAGCACGATCTTCGAGATTTCCCATGAAGACTTGCCGACCATGACCCAGTTGAGCACTTCCAGCTCACGCTTGGTCAGGCGCGGCAGCGCTTCGGCGCCCGGCTTGGGCGCGACGAATTTGAGCGAGGACTCGAAGGCGTAGTCGCGGATCAGCGACAGCGACGGCATCAGCTGGCTGATCGTGCTGTCGAACTCGCCGTTGGGCGGGGCGTCGGAAGCAAAACTGACCACGCCGAACTCCCCGCTCGGCCCGTGGATGGGAAAGGTGATGCCGGAGCGAATGCCGTAGCCGCAGGCTTCCTCGTACATCTCGCGCTGGGCGGGAGCGTGGAAGGTATCCGGTTCCCACACGATCGGCAGCGAGCTGGTCATGCAATGGGCGACGGTCGGGTCCACGTAGTGGAGCTTGTCGGCGTCGTAGCGGGTGCGCCAGGCGGCCGCGTAATTGCTGTGCAGGAACGCCGTCTCCAGCTTGACATGCTTGGAGCCGACCGTGCCGTACAGCACCTGGTCGAATCCCTGGTCATGGGCCAGCGAAAACAGGGCCGAACTCCAGCCATTCTCATGGTCGCTTTTCAAAAGCGTCATCAGTTGTCCCATTTTCACCATTGCCGTTACTCCTTTTTGTTGCCTATTTTACACAAATATCGCGTGGAGACACTAGCGAGTGTCTTGTGATTAACTAAAACATTCAGAAATGTAACCATTTGTCAGTATTTTAGACTTTCCATAAGTGGCGTGTTAAACAAATTTCGCATGCGATTCCGCTTAGAAATGAAACTACCAGTTACGTCGGGTTGACTTATCCGAGGAAGCCAAAGGCGTAGCGCAATCGCAACATTGACCTTGGTCGCAATGAATTGTGCGTCGTGGAAATTTATTCTCGGGTAGGCTCAGGCAACTTGACGTTACCATCGTAGCCGAATAGGGTAAGCTGCCGGTCCGGGCAGGCTGATGAAGCCACGCTACCCGGACCCTTGACTGGCTGGCGCACTGGTATACAGTTGCCGTTACCGTCGTAAAAAATGTGATCGGCAGCCAATTTAACCAGACCTAGCGCACCGTGCAGATCATTCCGAAAGTGTTACTCGTCAACGACGACGCAGCCAGCCTGCTGGCGCTCGAAAGCCTGCTGTCCGAGGCCACGCGCGCGCAGCATTACGCGCTGCTCAAGGCCAGCTCCGGCCATGAAGCGCTGCGCATGGTGCTGACCCACGATTTCGCCGTGATCCTGCTCGACGCCAACATGCCCGGCATGGACGGCTTCGAAACCGCCGAGGCGATCCATTCGCACCCGCGTTCGAGCGCGGTGCCGATCATCTTCATCACCGCCCACTACGGCGACGAGCGCCATCGGCTCGAAGCCTACAGCAAGGGCGCGGCCGACTATCTGTTTACGCCGGTGATCCCGCAGGTACTGCAAACCAAAGTGGCGGTGTTCGTCGACCTGACCCGCAAGAACCTCGAACTGCAGGCGAAAACGCGCGAACTGTCGCTGCTCAACCAGGACCTGCGCGTCCAGCGCGTGCAAGACCTGGAGCGCATCAACCGCGCGCTGGAACAGGAAGTGGCCGAACGCAAGGTGGCCGAGCAGCGCGCGCAGGCGCTCTCGATCCGCGATCCGCTGACCAACCTGGTCAACCGGCGCTCGCTGATCGCCCAGCTCGAACACGCGGTCGCCACGGCCGACCGCCACGGCGGCGAATTCGCGCTGCTGTTCCTCGACCTGGACCGCTTCAAGCAGATCAACGACACCCTGGGACACGAAGTGGGCGACGAACTGCTGCGCCAGGTCGCCGCGCGCCTGCTGGCGGCGGTGCGCGTGTCGGATGTGGTGGCGCGCCTCGGCGGCGACGAATTCGTGGTGCTGCTCGAAGGGCGCGGCGCCGCCGCCAACGCGGCGCGGGTGGCGCGCAAGATCGAGCAGGCGCACACGCGCCCCTTCGAGATCAACGGCCAGCGCATCGCCACCTCCACCAGCATCGGCATCGGCCTGTACCCGCAGGACGGGAGCAGCGCCGCGCAACTGATGAAAAACGCCGACACCGCGATGTACCACGCCAAGCAGCACCGGCGCGGCAGCATCGAGTTTTTCCGCGAAGAGCTCAACACGCGCGAACGCGAGCGCGCCCAATGGGTGGCCGAACTGCATGCCGCGCTCGAAGGCAAGCAATTCGAACTGCTGTTCCAGCCGCGCGCCGCCCTGCCCGACGGCGCGGTCGTAGCGGTCGAAGCGCTGCTGTACTGGCGCCACCCGCGCCACGGCCTGATCGCCGCGGCGCGCTTTTTGCCCGACGTGGCCGACAGATTGCTGCTCGAACAAGTGTGCGAATGGATGCTGGGCGCGGCCTGCGCCGAAGCGGCGCGCTGGCGCGCGGGCCTGGCGCAAACGGCGACCCAGGCGGCCCGGCTGTCGAAGGTCGTCATGGCGGTCGACCTGGCGCTGCTGCAGATCCGCCCCGAACTGGCCGCGCGCGTGCTGGCGCACCTGCGCAGCTGCAAGCTGCCGGCCGGCTGGCTGGAACTCGAAATTCCCGAACACCTGCTGCTCGATACGCGCGACAGCGCGGCCGTGCTGCGCCAGCTGAAAGCGGCCGGCGTGCGCCTGACGGTCGACGACTTCGGCAGCGCCGGCGCGGCGCTGGCCATGCTGCGCGAGCTGCCGCTCGACGCCATCAAGATCGACCGCGCTTTCGTGCGCGCCATCGGGGTCGAGCGCGGCACCGACATGGCCGCCGCCATCGTCCACCTCGGGCGCGCGCTCGGGCTGCGGGTGCTGGCCCAGGGCGTGCACACCGCCGAACAGCTGGCGGTCCTGAAGTCGCTCGGCTGCGACGAATACCAGGGCGAACTGCTCAGCCCCGCCCTGCACGCGGCCGACATGCTGGCGCTGCTGCAGGCCCGCTGCGGCGCACCAGCCATGCAGATACCACCAACAACGAGCCCGGACCAGAATCAGGCCGCTCTTTCAACTCCCAAAAAACGAGGACAAAGCCGATGAACAACATGACCGACATGGCCGAAGAACTGGACATCAAGCTCCTGCTATCGACCCTGATGGCGCTCAAGAAGGGCGACTTCACGGCGCGCATGCCATCCGACTGGAGCGGCATTTCGGGCAAGATCGCCGATACCCTGAACGACATCATCGAAACCAAGGAAAAAATGGTGGAGGCGGTGACCGAGGTATCGCGCGTGGTCGGCGCCGAAGGCCGGCTGGAAAAGCGCGCCTCGGTCCCGAACGTGGTGGGAGGCTGGGCCACCATCATCAGCTCCGTCAACACCCTGATCGACGACCTGGTGCGCCCGACCACGGAAATGGCGCGCGTGATCGGCGCGGTGGCCAAGGGCGACCTGTCGCAGACCATGGCGCTGGAAGTGGACGGCCATCCGCTCATGGGCCAGTACCTGCGCGCGGCCACCACCGCCAACACGATGGTCGAACAGCTCTCCTCGTTCTCGTCGGAAGTCACGCGCGTGGCGCGCGAAGTGGGCACCGAGGGTAAGCTCGGCGGCCAGGCGCAGGTCAAGGGCGTGGCCGGCACCTGGAAAGACTTGACCGACTCGGTCAACTCGATGGCGGGCAACCTCACGTCCCAGGTGCGTAACATCGCCGAAGTGACCACCGCCGTGGCCAACGGCGACTTGTCCAAGAAAATCACGGTGGACGTGCGCGGCGAGATCCTGCAACTGAAAGACACCATCAACGTCATGGTGGACCAGCTGCGCTCGTTTGCGTCGGAAGTCACGCGGGTGGCGCGCGAGGTGGGCACCGAGGGTAAACTCGGCGGCCAGGCTTACGTGCCGGGCGTGGGCGGCACCTGGAAAGACTTGACCGACAACGTGAACTTCATGGCGTCCAACCTCACCGGCCAGGTGAGGAACATCGCGGCGGTGACCACCGCGGTGGCGAACGGCGACCTGTCCAAGAAGATCACGGTGGACGTCAAGGGCGAAATCCTGGAGCTGAAAAACACCATCAACGTGATGGTGGACCAGTTGTCGTCGTTCGCCTCGGAAGTGACGCGGGTGGCGCGCGAGGTGGGCACCGAGGGTAAACTCGGTGGCCAGGCGCAGGTGAAAGGCGTGGCCGGCACCTGGAAGGACTTGACCGACTCGGTCAACTCGATGGCGGGTAACCTCACCGGCCAGGTGAGGAACATCGCCGACGTGACCACCGCCGTGGCCAACGGCGACTTGTCGAAGAAGATCACGGTGGACGTCAAGGGCGAGATCCTGGAGCTGAAAAACACCATCAACGTGATGGTCGACCAGTTGAATTCCTTTGCGTCGGAAGTCACGCGCGTGGCGCGCGAAGTAGGCACCGAGGGTAAACTCGGCGGCCAGGCTAACGTGCCCGGCGTGGCCGGCACCTGGAAAGACCTGACCGACGGCGTGAACTCGATGGCGGGTAACCTCACGGGCCAGGTGCGTAACATCGCCGACGTGACCACCGCGGTGGCCAACGGCGACCTGTCCAAGAAGATCACGGTGGACGTCAAGGGCGAGATCCTGGAGCTGAAGAACACGATTAACGTGATGGTGGACCAATTGTCCTCGTTCGCGTCGGAAGTAACGCGCGTGGCGCGCGAAGTGGGCACCGAAGGAAAACTCGGCGGCCAGGCTTACGTGCCGGGCGTGGGCGGCACCTGGAAGGACTTGACCGATAACGTGAACTTCATGGCGTCCAACCTCACCGGCCAGGTGAGGAACATCGCGGCGGTGACCACCGCCGTGGCGCGCGGCGACCTGTCCAAGAAAATCACGGTCGACGTCAAGGGCGAGATTTTGGAACTGAAGGACACCATCAACGTGATGGTGGACCAATTGTCCTCGTTCGCGTCGGAAGTGACGCGGGTGGCGCGCGAGGTGGGCACCGAAGGCAAGCTCGGTGGCCAGGCCAATGTGTCCGGCGTGGCCGGCACCTGGAAGGACTTGACCGAGAACGTGAACCAGCTGGCCGCCAACCTGACCAACCAGGTGCGCGCGATTGCCGAGGTGGCGACCGCCGTGACGCGCGGCGACTTGTCGCGCTCGATCCAGGTGGAGGCGCGCGGCGAGGTGTCCTACCTGAAGGACAACATCAACGAGATGATCCGCAACCTCAAGGAAACCACGCAGAAAAATGCGCAGCAGGATTGGCTCAAGACTAACCTGGCGCGCTTTACCCGCCTGCTGCAAGGCCAGCGCGACTTGCAGGCGGTGACAAAGCTGATCCTGTCCGAGCTGGCGCCGCTGGTGTCGGCCCACCACGGCGTGTTCTACATGATGGACTCGCAGGAGCTCGACGCGCGCCTGCGCATGATCGCCAGCTACGGCTACCGTTCCAGCCGCAAGCTGGCCACCTCCTTCCTGCCGGGCGAAGGCCTGGTCGGCCAGTGCGCGGTCGAGAAAACCCGCATCTGGCTGACCGACGTGCCGCGCGATTACATCGTGGTCTCGTCGGGCCTGGGCGCGGCGCCGCCGACCAACATCGTGGTGCTGCCGATCCTGTTCGAACAGCAGGTCAAGGCGGTGATCGAAATCGCCTCGCTCGACCGCTTCACCGAAACCCACCTCTCCTTCCTTGACCAGTTGATGGAGTCGATCGGCGTGGTGCTCAACACGATCGAGGCCAACAGCCGCACCGAGTCGCTGCTGACGCAGTCGCAGTCGCTGGCGCAGGAACTGCAGCAGACCAACCAGGAACTGGCCGAGAAAGCGCGCCTGCTGTCCGAACAGAACATCGAGGTGGAACGCAAGAACCGCGAGGTGGAACAGGCCAAGCTGGCGCTGGAAGAAAAAGCGACCCAGCTGGCGCTGTCGTCCAAGTACAAATCCGAGTTCCTGGCGAATATGTCGCACGAGTTGCGCACGCCGCTCAACTCCCTGCTGATCCTCGCGCAGCAGCTGTCGGATAACCCGGAGGGCAACCTCTCGGGAAAGCAAGTAGAGTTCGCAAAGACGATCCACGGTTCCGGATCCGATCTGCTGACTCTGATTAATGACATTCTCGACCTGTCCAAGATCGAATCCGGAACCGTGACACTCGATGTGTCGGAATACCGCTTCTCGAACTTGCGTAACTACGTCGACCGCACCTTCCGTCACATGGCCGAAGCGAAGCACCTGGGTTTCACGGTGCTGCTGGCGGACGCCCTGCCGACCGCCGTGATGACCGACACCACGCGCTTGCAGCAGGTGCTGAAAAACCTGCTGTCGAACGCCTTCAAGTTCACCAGCCATGGCGAGGTCTCGCTCGATATTTCGCTGGTGACGAGCGGCTGGACGAGCGACCACCCGAACCTGGTGCACGCCGACGCGGTGCTGGCGTTCTCGGTGCGCGACACCGGCGTGGGCATTGCGGCCGACAAGCTGCAACTGATTTTCGAAGCGTTCCAGCAGGCCGACGGCTCGACTGCCCGCAAGTACGGCGGCACCGGCCTTGGCCTGTCGATTTCACGCGAACTGGCGCGCCTGCTGGGCGGCGAAATCCGGGTCGAATCGGTGGTCAACGCCGGCTCCACCTTTACCCTGTTCCTGCCCTACAACCGGGCCGGCTTCATCAACTACGACCAGGCGCGCCAGCCGCAGCCTGCCCGCCTGGCGCCGCCGCCATCGACCGTGGTGATTGCCAGCACGGTGACGCCGTACGACAGCGGCGTGGCGCCGGAAGCGGCGATGGCGCATGCGCAACTGGTCGAATACGCATCGGTGCTGGACGACCGCGGGCTGATCGCCCCGGGCGACCCGTCGGTGCTGATCATCGAGGACGACGAACGCTTCGCCAAGGAATTGATGGACTTCGCGCGCGAGAAGAACTTCAAGGCGATCGTGACGCACCAGGGCGATTCGGCATTGTCGCTGGCGCGCGACTACCTGCCGTCGGCCATCCTGCTCGACCTCGACCTGCCCCACATCGACGGCTTCACGGTGCTCGACCGCCTGAAACGCGACCCGAGCACGCGCCACATTCCGGTGCATGTGATGTCCACCCTGCGCGAGCGCGAACGGGCGCTGCGCCAGGGCGCCATTTCGTACATTGGCAAGCCGGTCGAGCGCGAGGCGCTGCAGGAAGAGTTCACGCGGATCCAGAAATTCCTGTTGGGCGGCAAACGCAGCCTGCTGGTGGTCGATGACGAGAAAATGCAGCGCGACTCGATCGTGGCGCTGATCGGCGACACCGACCTGCGCATCGTGGCCGTGGAAACCGGCGAAGCCGCACTGGAAGCGCTGCGCGGCTCGCACTTCGACTGCATGGTGCTGGACCTGACCCTGCCCGACATCAGCGGTTTTGATTTGCTCGACGTGATCGGCAAGGACCCTGCCCTGCGCGACCTGCCGATCGTGATCTACACCGCCAAGGAATTGAGCCGCAAGGAAGTGACAAAGCTCAAGCGCTACGCCAAGACCATCGTCATCAAGGATGCGCGTTCGCCCGAACGCCTGCTCGACGAAACGGCCCTGTTCCTGCACCGCTCGCACGCCTCGCTGCCGGAGCTGCAGCGCCGCATGCTGGAAGAAATCCACGCGGCCGACGGCGGCCTGGCCGGGCGCAAGGTGTTGATCGTCGACGATGACCTGCGCAACATCTTCGCCCTGTCGTCGCTGCTGGAACGCCAGCAGATGCAGGTTTCGTTCGCCGAAAATGGCCGCGACGGCATCGAGGTGCTGGAAAAAGACCCGACCATCGAGATCGTTTTGATGGACATCATGATGCCGGAGATGGACGGCTACGACACCATGCGCGCGATCCGGCGCATACCGAAGTTCAAGTCGCTGCCGATCATCACCTTGACCGCCAAGGCGATGAAGGGCGACCGCGACAAGTGCATCGCCGCCGGCGCCTCGGACTACATCACCAAGCCGGTCGATGTAGCCCAGCTGCTGTCGCTGATGCGGGTGTGGCTGCATTGAACGGGCCGGCGAGGCAGGGCTGCGTTGCCACCGTCGACGAGCTGGAAATCGACCTTCTGCTCGAAGGCGTTTTCCAGCGCTACGGCTTCGACTTTCGCGCCTACGACCGGCCCGGCCTGAAGCGGCGGGTGCTCGGCTTGATGGCCGAGCGCGCGCTGGCGACGGTGTCGCTGCTGCAGGACCGGGTGCTGCACGACCCGGCAGCGGCGGCGGCCCTGCTGCGCGCGCTGAGCGTGCAGCCGGCGTTCTTGTTCGACGACCCGGAGCAAGTGCGCCAGACGCGCGAAGTGCTCGCCGGCTGCCTGCGCGCGTCGGCGCTGCCGAAAGTATGGCTGGCCGAATGCGCGCATGCGGAGGAAGCGTGGTCGCTGGCGATTTTGCTGGCCGAGCAGCAGATGCACCATCGCACCGAGATTTTTGCCACCGTCGCCAACGAAGAACTGCTGGCCGAAGCCATGGATGCCAGCATTCCGATGGAGCGCATGGCGCAGTATCAGGAGAATTACCTGAAAAGTGGCGGCACGGCCAACCTGGCCGACTATTTCGACGTGCGCGGCAAGCGCGCGGTGCTGCTGCCGGCGCTGCGCAGCCGCATCACGTGGGCGCAGTACAACCTGGTGACGGATGCCTCGTTCAACGAGTTCCAGCTGATTGTATGCCGGCGCGCGCTGGCCGATTTCGGCCCGCTGCTGCGCCAGCGCGCCCTGCGCCTGTTCCACGACAGCCTGGCCCTGTTCGGGGTGCTGGGCATCGACCGTGAGCTGGCGCCGGGCGACACCCTGGCGGCCAGCTACCGGCCGGTGTTTGCGCACCAGGCGTGGTACAAGCGCGTCGCGTAGCGTGTCGCATAGCGCGTCGCGTAGCTGTCGCCTGGCGCGTTTCGTCCCAACCCGTTGCGTTCCAAGCCCCTTACATAGCTCGACGTCAGAAGTTGTCAGCTTCAATTCTGGCAGACGCGTCGGCGCCGCTTAACATACCCATTGGATAAGATGAAACTAAGCCCACAGGTAATTGTTTACGTGATCGGCGTGTTCTTGTTGGGCATGGTCTATGCCCCAGTGAAGTTCGCGCTTGGTGGCCGTTGGCTATTCATTTTTGTTGTATGCGGCTACTTGCTATGCCTGCGACTTATTGGTTCGTGGTTGGCACGAAAGCGCGCACAAAGTAAATAGGCGAAGAGCGCCTGACAAAACCTCTCGACGTACCTCCAACAGATGAGTGAGCAGGCAAGCGAAAGAAAGGCCTGGTGGATGTCGGCTCACCGTTCATAACAGATGCGCAGTCTGCGAAAACGGTGTAGCCACCCGAGGGTGCGTTCAACGACCCAACGCCATCGGCCAAGCCTTTCGCGTGACTCGACGCCGTAGCGTGCGATCCGTGCTGAGATTCCTCGCCGGCGCAGCCAGGCCCGATGTGCTCTTGAAGCGTAGGCTCGATCAGCATGTAGCTGCTTGGACGTTTGCGCGCGAGGCCGCTTACACAACTTCTCTGATCGAAAACACATTCGCAAAAGTACGCGTCGCGAGCTCTTGATCTTTGATCATGCCGTGAAGAACATGATGGTCACTGATCACAAGGCCGGACTCGAGGCTTGAAAATATTTTCCAGAGCGAGCGCCAGTCTCGGGCATTCCCACCGCCAGCTTTGGCTGCATCCTCGCGCAGATCGCCGTTGAGTTCGGCATAACGCCCCCGTAGCTGACAAAATACCTCGTCCGCAGGCGTTAGTCGCTCCTCAAGGGATTGGTAGCCCTTATCAAGCCCAAGCTCTTCGATCTCATCAAACTCGTCGGAGCCGTAACTTGGCAGATCGATTCCCAACGATCCTTTCAATCGGACGCACTTCATTTCCGAAAAGATGTTGTCAGGCTGCGGGGCGGGCATACGATGCCTAATAAGTTCATCAGACGCGCCCGGGAAGTAAAAAGTGGAGGCGCTATCGGCCTCCTCATCTGCAAACACGTATAGCATTCCGCTCGGTGGCAGCCCAAGGCTAGTGCTCCAGGCCAAATCAGCGAGGCATACCTGAAAGACAAAGACCATCCCCTCCAGGCGATCGAGCCATGAGCAGTTTATAGGGATATCCGGATCGCCGCCAAACCGACTAGTCCCCAGCGTTGCGTAGGTTTCCTCGCCTGCTGACACTAGATCCACCCGCGTGTAAGCAGCGCGCTTGATAGTCTCCGTGACAGCATGTAATTCGTGTTGGCCAATCAGGGAATCCAGCAGTTCTGCTTGGGCTTCGATAAGCATTATTTTGGTCCTAAGGGTGACGAAGGCGCGCGACCGGCCGCTTTTGGCAGCCGAAAGCGGCCGGTCGCAGTAGCTCAGTGTACGCCGCTGCTACTCCCAAGACAAGTGAGTGGTTTTGTTAGACACTCTAAGCCACGTGCCGGACGCAGCGGCTAGTTCTCCTGCGCATCCGCGCCGAAGTCAACCACCACATCGCCCATCGGATATTCGCCGGTGCGCGCTTCCCACTCCTGGTTGCCGCTTTTGATCCGGTAGCTGTCGAAGATTTGGGGCAGTCCCTCGCTGGCCATGACGTCCGCCTTGTCCGTCACCTGGAAGTGCAGGTGCGGCCAACGCGCGTCACCCGAGTTGCCGACGCGCGCGAGCAACTGGCCGCGCCGCACCCGGTCGCCGGTCTTGACGCCGACGCTGCCCGGCTGCAGATGATAATACGCGGCGAACTGCCCATTGCCCAGGTCAATGATGATCTGGTTGCCGCCGATGGTGTCAAGGGTGACTGGCAGCGCCGCCTCGAATCCCGCCTCGGTTTTTGGGATATTGTCCGGAAAGCCGTCGCGCGCGGTGACAACTTCACCGTCCGCCACGGCCAGCACCTTCTGGCCGTAGGCGTAGTACGCACGCACATCGCGCGGGTCGCCGGCATACGGCTTGCGCTGGCTGTTGAATTTTTTCCAGTCGATCGCATAACGGCGCGAAATCTGCGCAGTCCCGTCGACCACCCACAAACCCATCCGATGATGCGAATGCAGGCTCGGGCTGTTACCCGGGGTCCAGTTGGTTCCCACCAGTGGACGCCCCAGTACCAGCATCGGCGTGGTGCGCGTGTCGATCGCGGGACCGTCCGCCACGGCCTTGTCTAGCAACACCCGGTGCCTGAGCCTTGCGGGAACCGCGACCTTGGCGTCGAACGCCAGGCACAGGAAGGCAACGGCGCCCTGCCCCACTCCCAGCCGTTGGAGATTGCCCGGGTTATCGCCAATCGTCACCTGGCGCAGGCTGGCCGCCACCTGCGCTTCCTTGAGCTCGGCTACCGGGGTGGAAGGCGGCTGGTCCGCGTCGAGTACCTCGATGCCATGCACCGTCACCGCTTCCGCCGAGAAGTTCTGCAAGTGCAATTCGTACAATAAATAGTTGCGCCCCGCGCTTGGCAGCACCGTCGGCTGGACCGGCGTGCGTACCTGCACCTGGACCGGCGGAAAGACGGGCTGGGCAACCACTGCAGCAGCCGGCGCCGGCTTGCCCTTGCTTGCCATTTCGCATCCGTAAGGAAGCGGCACAGTGGCCGCAAGCGCGTTGCCGGCCAGCGCGCAGCCGATGGCGGCGACGATGAAGTCAATGGCGCCGTGGCGGGCGCCGGTCCTGAAAAGCTTGATGGGCATGGAAGATCATCGGTCGAGTGTGGGAGCGCGGATCTTATATGAATTATTCTTGACAGAAATGTCTAGCATGGTTGAATATTTGCCAATATGAACGCATCTGCTGCCACTGTCGATATCTGGCTCCTGGTTTTTCCCAACTTTTTGCTGCTCGACGCGACCGGACCGGTCCAGGTCTTTTCCAGTGCCAACGACGAGGCGCGCGACGCCGGCCGGGCGCCTCCCTATCGGATCCACCTGGTCGCCGCCGGCGGCGGCGCGGTCACGTCATCGTCGGGCGTCGCCCTGCTGGCGGCGCCCTTGCCCGGTCCCGACCTGGATGGCGCAACCTTGATCGTCTCGGGCGGCCGGGTCGAGGCATTGCCGTGCGCTGCGCAGGCCGATGGTCGCGTCACGCTCGACTGGGTCGCGGATGCGGGCGCCGCTGCCGCGCGTTGCTGCTCGGTCTGCACCGGGAGCTTCGTGCTGGCGCGCGCGGGCCTGCTCGACGGGCGCCGCGTGGTCACGCACTGGGCCGACGCGGCGGCGCTGCGCGGCGAGCATCCGTCACTGACGGTGCTGGACGATGCGCTCCACGTAAGGGACGGCAAATTCCATACCTCGGCCGGCATCAGCGCCGGCATGGACCTGGCACTGAGCCTGGTCGAACAAGACCTGGGCCGTGACGCCGCGCTGGCCGTCGCCAAACGCATGGTCCTGTTTTTGAAGCGGCCGGGCGGGCAGCGCCAGTTCAGCTCCGAATTGCTGGCGCAGTCGCACCCGCTGGGCGTGAGCGCCCAGTTGACCGCCTGGCTGCGTCCGCGCCTGGCGCAGCCGGTCGACATCGGCCAGATGGCCAGTGCTTGCGCATTGTCGGTACGGTCGCTGTACCGCAAGCTGCGCGAGGAAGCCGGCCTGACGCCGGCCCAACTGCTGGCGCGCCTGCGGCTGGAGGCGGCCTGCATGCTGCTCGAACAGCCCGGCATGATGGTCAAGCAGGTGGCGCGCCAGAGCGGCCATGGCACGGAGTACAACTTGCGCCGCGCGTTTGCGGCGCAATTGGGGGTGCTGCCCAGTCAATATCAGGCGCGCTTTGCCTGCACCGGGGCGAGCGGCGTTTGATTGACCGGGCGCGATGACGCCTGGGGCGGGCTCGCGCACGTGCAAACGGCGGACGAGACTTAATCGATATTCAAGCGCGCTTCATCATCGCGGTCGATCAGGCGGTCGATGAGCGCATCCATTTGTCCGGATATCAGCGCGTCCAGGCTCATGCTGCCTGTGAGTTTACCTTTCAGCATGGCCTTCACTTGCGGGAGCATTTTCTTCCAGTTGTTCTGGTCGTAGGTAAGGCCGCCGAAACGTCCCTCGCGGTCGAAGAACAGGTGCGTGTAGCGGTTTTCGCTGTTCTTGACGTGGCCGAAGATGAAGAAATTCGCATCGAGGCAGCTGATCTCGGCCTCCGTGAAAAACTCCTCGAACTCCCAGCGGTCGCCCCACAGATTGTAAATCATGTGAACAAAGCCGCCGAACAGGGTCATGCTGTCGTGCTGCGCCGCGTAGATCCGCAGCGAGCCATCCGCTTCCGGATCCTGCACCTCGACGCTGCCCCGTTCGAGGTAGAGGGCGCGCAAGGCGGCAGGTAGCGTGACGTTCCACTTTTGTTCGCGCGCAGCCAGATCGGAAGGCGCGACCGCTTTGCATTCGAGGGTGAAACAGCCCTGCCACACAGGGCTTGCGCGCACCACGCGCAGTTCGTGGGCGATCGCGCAAAAGCGATCGAGGGCCGCTTGCCATGTCTCGCCAGGCTCGCCTTTGCGCAGGCGTTCGATGGGATGTGCCGCCTTGAACGCCAGATAGGCCGGGTCGCTCAGGTATGCCAGTAGCGCGGCGTCGTCGATACTGAGATCATGCAATTTGCCGGCCTTGTACGCCAGGTGGCGCAGGCTGTCGAAGAAGCCATCGCGGTAACGCTGCGGCGCGCTTTGGTAGGCACCCAGGTAAATGGCGGCGCGTTGCTGGTATTTGTCCAGGAAGGGATCGTCGTCCTCGGCGTCGCTCGCCACCAGGCGGAAGCAACGGTCGATCAGCGCCACGGCGGTGTCGACATCGCCCCGGTCGGCGGCCAGTTTGGCGAGGCCGGTCAATGCGGTGCGCACATTGGCCAGCGTGATGAGCTCTTCATCGTCCAGGTCGTCCTCGTCGACCGGGAAACGTTCCAGCACGGCCTCGCAGGTCGCTGCCAGGTCGTCGGGCAGGTCGAGCCTGTCGAGGCAGGCGAGCCGAAGCTGGAAATAGCCGCTCCAGGTGGCGTCTTCGTCGTCAAGCGCGTCGTCGTCGGACAGTTCTTCGAGTAGGGGAAGCGCCTCGTCGGCCAACGCCAACGCCGCGGCGTATTCTTTTTTACGTAACTGGACGCCGGCTTTACGCAGCAGTCCAGTCAGCTTGGTGAGAGTCTGTTTCATTTCGTCCAATATCAGTGTTTCACCCTGTACATCACAGACCGCGCAGACTGCCCGTGAACCTGCCACAGTCGCATTCGTGAACCGTCGCGGTTCCGCGCTCATGCAATCTGATCGCGGCCTGGCAGGTATCGCAGCTTATTGTATTCGCGCCGGTGCGGTGCCACTCCTCCAGCACCCGCAGGAATTTCTCCAAGTCCTCCGGATTGCGTTTTTTGTTCATCTTTTTCTCTATTCCTGTCCCTGCAGCCATTGCGGCGGTAAGGTCGAAACGTGTGTCGCCTTGAATGGAAAAAGCAGGCAAATCACGATCTGCCCAGGATCGTGATGCGTGTTGCGGACAATAACAAATGCACTGCTGAACAACTAGCTGAACGGATCTTTAGTACGCTCGAACAACCGAGCGTCCGACCATGCCGGCAAACCTGATCTACCGCCCCGCCGACGGGCGTTCCGCCATGCGGTCGCGCCAGGCCTGCAAATGCGCCATGCCCTCCATGCCCGGTTTGAACTTCATCAGCCCGCGCGCAAACTCCAGCGCGCACCAGGCCGTGATATCGGCCACGGTAAACCGCTCGCCGGCCACGAACGGATGTTTGGCCAGTTCGCCGTCGAGCCAGCGCGCGTGCTCGCGCATCTTCTCGCCCTGCGAGGCGCCAAAGTCGGGAAACTGCGGCTGCTCCAGCACCGCCAGCCCCGGATGCGTGTGGCGCACGCTGTTGGCAATGCCGAGGAACAGATGCATCTCCACCCGGCGGTCGGCCATCTCGATAAAGGCGCGCTCGTCAAAACCGTCGCCCATCAGGTTCGGCTCCGGATGCAGCCCTTCCAGATAGGTGCAGATGGCGCGCGTTTCGCACAGCACGCGGCCATCGTCGAGTTCCAGCGCCGGCACCCGCGCCAGCGGGTTCTTGGCCACAAAAGCCTCGCTCTTGTGTTCATTGGCGGCCAGGTCGATCATCACCTGCTCGATGCCGACGATGCCTTTTTCGGCGATGAACATGGTGACCCGGCGCGGGTTCGGCGCAAACGTGCTGACGTACAGTTTCATGGGCATCCTTGCGAGTGGTTAGTTATTGCGCGACTGGCCGGTTTCGAGCATGGTGCGGGCGGCGGCCGAGAATTTGGCGGCTTCTTCTTCGCTCGACAAACTCAGTTCGCGCGGCGATGGCGGCATCTGCAAGCCCTTTTCCACGGCCGGACGGGCGCGGATGGCGTCGATCCAGCGCGCCAGGTGCGGCAATTCCTCGATCGAGACGCCCGACCATTTGTGCGTGCGCACCCAGGCCCAGTTGGCGATATCGGCAATCGAATAGTCGCCGGCCAAAAACTCGTGATCGCGCAAACGGCCATCGAGCACCTTGAACAGGCGCCGGCTCTCGCCCTGGTAACGGTCGATCGCGGGCTGGATTTTTTCGGGGAAGTAGCGGTAAAACACATTGGCCTGCCCCATCATCGGACCGACGCCGCCCATCTGGAACATCAGCCACTGCATGACCTGCGAACGGCCCTTGGGGTCCGTCGGCATCAGCTGCCCGGTCTTTTCGGCCAGGTAGACCAGGATCGCGCCCGACTCGAATACCGCAAAATTGTCTTCGGCGCGGTCCACGATCGCCGGGATGCGGCCGTTCGGGTTAATCGCCAGGAACCAGTCTTCCTTCTGCTGGTTCTGGTTCAGTTCGAGCGTGTGCAAGGTGTACGGCAACGCCAGTTCCTCGAGCGCGATGGAGACTTTGTGGCCGTTCGGCGTGGGCGCCGAATACAGGTCGATCATGGCATTCCTTTCCGGGTTAAGTAAACAGCAACGTGCATCATAGCGCCAATTTGGCGGCCATGCGCACCCTGTGCCACAATCGCCGCATGACCCGCCACCGCCCTCTTCCCGCCCTGCTGCGCGCGCAGCTTTACCAGCATCTGGCAGCCATGGAAAAAGCCGGCCTGCCGCCCGACCGGGCCTACGCGCTGCTCGACCTGGGCCGCGCCGGGCGTGAACGGGTGGCGGCCTTTCGCAAGCTGGCGGCGCGTCGCAACGAGCCGGCCGGCGCCGGCCTGGCGAGCGGCTTGTTCAGCACATTCGAAGCGCGCCTGCTGCGCGCGGCATTCGCCGCCGGCAGTCCGCTGGCGACCTACCAACGGCTGGCCGATTTTCATGCCACCAGGGCGCAGCAACTGGCCACGCTGCGTTCGCGCATGGTGCTGCCGGTGGCGATCCTGACGATTGCGCTGTTCGTCCAGCCGCTGCCGGCGCTGGCGGGCGGCACGCTCTCGGGCGGCGCTTATCTGTGGCGCGTGCTCTCGCCCTTGCTCGCGCTCGGGGGCGCGGCGCTACTGGCGGCGCGGGCGAGCGAATGGTTCGCCTCCGGCAGCGAGTCGCCCGCGCGCGCCGGGGTTGAAAGCGCCCTGCTGGCGCTCCCTGTCTTCGGCCCGATGCACTTGCGCCGCAATATGCGCGACTTTGTCGACAGCCTGGCGCTGCTGCTCGACGCCGGCCTGCCGCTGTTCGACGCCATGCCGGTGGCGCTGGACACGGTCGGGAACCGCCTCGTGCGCGCCGACCTGGAAGCGATGCTGCCGAAGCTGACGGCGGGCGCCACGCTGGCGCAGGCGATCAAGACGCTGCGCGTGGCCGATACCGGCCAGCTGCATGCGCTGGTGCTCACCGGCGAGCAAAGCGGCACCCTGCCCGAGATGCTGCGCCGCCACGCCGCCAGCGAAAGCGAGACCATCAACCGCTTCCAGCTGGAGATGATGGCCTGGCTGCCGCGCGTGTTTTACGCGCTGGTGGCGCTGTGGATGGCGCTGAGCATACTCAGTAGCTCGCTGGGCGCGGTGGCGCCTTTGTGAGCCGCGCGGTGGCCGGATTCGTGCCACAATCGTGCCATGAAACCGATCCGAACCTACCTACCGCTGCTGGTCCTTGTCGCCGGATGCGCCAGCACGACTGCGCCGCCGCCGGCGCCCACGCCCGCCACGCCGGTTTTCAGCTGGTACCACGAAGCGGCGCGCACGCAGCCGGTGCTGCGCATCGATGCGGCGCTCTCGCTGATCACCGTGACGGTACGGCGCGGCGGCACGTTTGCGCGCATGGGGCACGACCACGTTGTCGCCAGCCGCAGCATCGAGGGCTTCGTCGCGCCGGACGCGGGCCGCGCCGACTTTCGCTTCCGGCTCGATCAGATGACGGTCGACGAAACCGACTTGCGCACCAAGGCGGGGCTGAACACCCAGCCCGACCTTGACGCCATCGCCGGCACCCGCACCAATATGCTCACGCGGGTGCTGGACGCGGAGCGCTTTCCGCTGGTGGAGCTGCACGCCGAACGCGCCGCCGGCAAGGGTGACCTGTTGCGCCTGACCGTGACCCTGCACGGGGTGGCGCGCACGGTGGACGTGCCGACCACGATCGTGCGCGGCGCGGACGGGTTGACCGCGAGCGGCGCATTCATCCTGAAGCAGAGCGATTTCGGCATGACGCCGATGTCGGTGATGGGTGGCGCGCTGACGGTGCAAGATCCGATGGAACTGGCGTTTCGCATCGTGGCGGCGCCGCAGCGTTAATGGCAACCGGGTTGGCCGGGTCGGCGCTCCACTCGAACCAGCCGCCGTCGTACACGCTGATGCGCTCCCAGCCGATGACCCACGCGTAAAAGAAGGCCAGCGAGGCGCGCCAGCCGGTGCCGCAGTAGAAAGCGTTGTGGCTGGCGCGATGGATGCCGCCGGCGCGCCACAGCGCTTCGATAGCGGCGCCATCGAGCATGCGCCCGTCCGGGTGCTGGAAGTGGCTCATGCTGTTCACATCGCCCTCGCGCCCGGCCCTGCCCCACAGCGCGCCGGGGATCTCGCCGCGCGCCGCGATGTAGCTGTAGCCCGAGGTGGCGCCGGTGTATTCGCTCCAGGTGCGGATGCTGACCAGGACGCCATCGGGCTGCGCCAGCAGTGCGCGCGCCTGCACCATGCCGGTCAGGAAGTCGGGACGGGCGGGAAAGGGCGCGCCGAAATCGAACGCGGGCAGCGGCGCCGCGGCGCGACCGGCGACGGCGGGCAAGCCGGCCACGCGCCACGCCCCGAAGCCGCCATCGAGCATGCGTACATCGATCACGCCGGCGTACAGCATCAGGTGCGCCGCGCGCGCCGCCGCCAGCGGGTTGCGGCTGTAGACGACGACGGTGGTGTCGTGCCGCACGCCGTGCGCCAGCAGCACCCGCAACAGGGCCGCATCGTCAACCTTGTTGAACAGCGGCGGCGCTTCCAGCGCGCGCGTGTCGAGGTAGACGGCGCCGTCGATGTGGGCCTGTTCGAAGGCGGCGGCGCCGTCGCAGCCGGCTTCCAGCAAGCGCACCGCCGGATCGCGCAGCAAGCCGGCCAGCTGGCTTGGGGCGATCAGCGCGCGTGCGCGCGCCAGTGCGCGAGGGGCGGCGGGCGGCGCTTGGCAAGTGGGCGGACGGGCATTCACGGCGGACTTTTCAGGGAGCAAACCGGCTATTTTAAATGGTCGCGCGTTTACTGGCCTGAACCGCCCGCCAACACTTTCATCGAGCACAACACTTCGTGCTTTATTACTCATGCCTGATCTGATATAACAGACGTGAAAACAGGGTCCGGAATGCCATAGCGGGAGCCGCACAGGCCCGCTCAATCGATCAAGGTGCAATTCAATGAACCCCATTTTTTCCCTTCGTCTTGCAGATCGCGGCGAGCGCGGGGTCACGTTGCTGGTGCTCGGCTTTGCCGGACTGATATTCGTCGGCATTATCGCGAACCTCGTGTTCGAACTGGTCCAGGCGCGCGACAACGTCATCACCCAAAAAAGCAACAGCGCGCGCGTGCTGGTCAAGGTGCTCGAGGAACAGGCGGTCGACAGCATCTTCGCGGTCGACCTGGCCATGCAAACGACCATCAAGGCGGTGCAGATGGTGCCGCACGGGCCGGCCGACCGCGACCGCCTGGTCGATGAATTACTCGACAGCAGTATCACCAACCTGCCCTTCATCCGCGCCATCTGGCTGCTCGATGCCGAAGGCAATATGATTCACGACAGCCAGAAATTGCCAGGCAGCTACAACTTGTCGGACCGTGCGTATTTCCGGATTCACCGCGAGCAGCCGACCTACGGCATGCACATCGAAGGGCCGATCATCAGCAAGCTGGGCGTGCCCTTCATCAGCTTCAGCCGCCGCATCAACCGCCCCGACGGCAGTTTTGGCGGGGTGATCGTGGCGGCGCTGGAACCGAAATATTTGCGCCGCTTTTACGATGCGGTCAAGGTCGGCAAGGATGGGATCGTCGCCCTGGTGCGCACCGACGGCGTGCTGATGCTGCGCATGCCGGTGGCCAGCATGGCCGAAGGCAAGCGCCTGACCTTCTTCCCGAATTTCCATGAGACGCCCGGCACGCCCGAGGCCGGCAGCTATATCGCCGACAGCAACATCGACCAGATCCGGCGCCTGTATTTCTACCAGCGCGTCAGCGGGCGCCCGCTGGTGGTGGTGGTGGGCCTGGGCGAGGACGAACTGCTGGCCGACTGGTACGGCATGGCCGGCGCCTACATCGGCGTGTCGCTGGCGTTCCTGGTGGTGCTGGCCGGGCTGAGCTCCCTGGCGCTGCGCGAATTGCACAAGCGCTTCAGATTGAACCAGGCGCTGCACAACAGCGACGATGCGCTGCGGGCGGCGCAGCAACTGGCGCTGATCGGCAGCTGGCGGCTCGATCTGAAGAGCCGCAGCGGGCATTGGTCGGAGCAGATGTACCGGCTGCTGGGGCTGCCGCCGGCGGATCAGCCACCGCCGCTCGACGTGTTTTTGCAGCAAATTCACCCGCACGACCGTCATCTGGTCGAGTCGGCCGTGCAGCATGGCATGAACTGGGCGGGCGAGCTGCGCAGCAACCCGGCGCTCGGTCCGCAGCGCACCTTTCATTCGCGCAGCACGGGGGTGCGCGATGCGGCCGGGAATGTGATCGCGCTGATGGGCACCTTGCAGGATGTCACCGAGCGGCGCCAGTCCAACGAAAAACTCGAACTGGCCGCGCGCGTGTTCGAATACACGCGCGACGGCATCGTGGTAACCGATGCGGCCAGCAACATCGTGGCCGTGAACGGGGCGTTCGAACGGATCACCCAGTACAGCGAGTCCGAGGTGCTGGGGCGCAATATCCGTATGCTGCGCTCGAACTTGCACGATATCGATTTCTACCGGCAAGTGTGGGAGACGGTGGCGCGCGATGGGCATTGGCGCGGAGAAATCTGGAACCGGCGCAAAAATGGCGAAGTCTTTCCCGAGTGGCTGACGGTGAGCGCGGTGGCCAGCGCGGAACACGGCATGGCCGGCTACGTGGGCGTGTTCACCGACCTGAGCGATATCACCGAAGCCAATGAGCAGTTGCAATTCATGGTCAACCACGATCCGCTGACGCGCTTGCCGAACCGCTCGCTGCTGAACGACCGGCTGGAACAGGCGATCGAGGCGGCGCACCAGGCGCAGCGCGCGATTGCCGTTCTGCTGCTCAATATCGACCGTTTGCAGCGGGTCAACGACAGCATCGGGCACGACGCCGGCGACCTGCTGCTGCGCGAAATGGCGCAGCGCCTGCTGGCGCGCCTGCATCCCGGCGACACCCTGGCGCGTATCGGCAGCGACGAGTTCGTGCTGGTGCTCTCGCGCGTGGACGACAACGACGACATCAACGCCGCCGCCCAGCAAATGCTCGACACGGTGGCCGCGCCGTGCCAGTTGCTGGGGCATGAGGTGGTGGTGACGGCCAGCGTGGGGATTGCGCTGTTCCCGCTCGATGGCGTGAACCCGGGCGACTTGATCAGGAATGCGGACACGGCCCTGTCGCACGTCAAGAACAGCGGGCGCAACAGCTTCCGCTATTTCACATCCGAAATGAACACCCGGGCGCTGCACTGGATGGCGCTGGAGCACCGGCTGCGCAGCGCCTTGGGGCGCTCGGAGTTTTCCCTGTTCTACCAGCCCCAGGTGCGGCTGGCCGACATGCGGGTGTGCGGCGCGGAAGCGCTGATCCGCTGGCGCAGCGCCGAGCTGGGCATGGTGTCGCCGGCCGAATTCATTCCGCTGGCGGAAGACTCGGGCCTGATCGTCGAGATCGGCGAATGGGTGATCCGCACCGCTTGCGCGCAGAACAAGGCGTGGCAGGATGCCGGCCTGTGCGCGCTGCCGGTGGCGGTCAACGTGTCGGCGCACCAGATCACGGCCGGCACCCTGCCGGCGATCGTGAGCAGCGCGCTGCGCGCCAGCGGCATGCAGGCGCGTTACCTGGCCATCGAACTGACAGAGAGCGTGCTGATGCAGGAAGCGGAGCTGGCCATGGCCCAGATCGCCGAGCTGCGCGGCATGGGCGTGGCGGTGGCGCTGGACGACTTCGGCACCGGCTATTCGTCGCTCAGCTACCTGAGCCGCTTTGCGCTGGACAAGCTGAAGATCGACCAGAGTTTCGTGCGCAATATTACCGAGGATGCGAAAAGCGCGGCGATCGCCAAGGCCACGATTGCGCTCGCGCATGGCCTGGGCATCACGGTGGTGGCGGAAGGCGTGGAAACCCGCGCACAGCTCGATTATCTGGACGGCGCCGGCTGCGATGAAGTACAGGGCTATTTCTTCAGCCGACCGGTGGCGGCCGACGAGTTTGTCGCCCTGCTGGCCGCGGACACGGCGCCGTCGGATTAATCCTGGCGGGCGATGTACGTCCTGATGGCGGCCTCGGCCTCGCCGAACGAAATCGCCTCGATGCTCCGATGCAGGATGATGGCGGCGCTGATCTCGCCGGCGACAATCTTGGCCCTGACCCGTGGATTGACATCCTTGTACCCGTCGCCCGCGCCGGGAACCGAGCTGAGCATGTTTTCGAGGCGCATGAGCTTCCTGTACTGCTCATCCTGCTTCAGGTACATCATGTACAGCGCGAACATCGACATGAGGAACATCGTTGACGCCAGGTCTTGTGATTCCATGCTGATTCTCCGGTGTAAGGTGGACGGCAAGTAAGTTGCCGCAGTCACAGTAATTGAATGGCAATGCAAGTGCCAGCGCAACGGCTGTTTTCGGTGACGACCATCAACACGGCCGCGTTCAGGGCAGCATAGCCCCTGCTGGTGTCAGCGCGCTGCCCAGTACATCGAGCAACAATTTGACCTTGGGAAGATGCTGGCGCGCCTTGAGCCACACCACGTTCATCGGCAAACCGTCGGTTGCCAGGTGCGGCAAGACCTCGACCAGCGTTCCGCGTTCGATATGCTGCCTGACCAGCCAGGTGGGCAACTGGGCGATGCCCAGGCCGGCGAGCACGGCCGCGGTCTGCCCTTCCCCATCGCCCACGGCGATGCGTCCCGGCATGAAACGCTGCTCGATCGCGCCCTGCTCGCCGCCCGCGAACAACCACGAATTGACCAGTCCGTCCGCACGGCCGTACACGACCCGCTCGTGCTGGTCGAGGTCGGCGTCCGTCAGCGGCACGCCCTTGCGCTCCAGATAGGCCGGCGCGGCGCAAAACACCAGGCGTTCCGCTCCCAGGTAACGATGGCCGAGGGCCGCCGGCCAGGCGTTGGAGCCGCCGATGCGCACCACGATGTCGACCCGCTCTTCGACCAGGTCGATGAAATGATCGGAAAACGAGATGTGCGGCAGCAGCAGGTCATGGCCGGCCAGGCAACGCAGGATGACCGGCAAGGCGTGCAGGCGACCGTACGAAGCCGGCAGGTCGATGCGCACTCGTCCGGTCGGTTCCACGTACTCGGCGCCGATCAGGGCCTCTGCCTCTTCCAGGTCGGCCAGCACGCGCAGGCAGGTCTGGTAGAACACGGCGCCGCCGTCGGTCAGCGCCAGGCGCCGCGTGGTGCGGGCAAACAGGCGTGCGCCCAAGCGGCTTTCCAGCCGCGCAATGCTTTTGCTGACGGCCGAGCTGGTCAGGTTGAGGCGAGCGGCAGCCGAGGCAAAGCTGCCGCGCTCGACGACGCTGACGAAGACGTCGATCCCCTGAGGCGTTCGGAAGAAAACACAATTGATGAATTTTGGTCATGGATAGCCGTAAATCTTACCATCAATACGAAATCGATTCGCCAATACACTGACGGCCTGTTTCCTTTCCGATAAAAAGATATGAACACATCAACAATGACAGCGGGCGCGGCCGCGCTGGACAGCCCGCGCGCGGGACTGCAAATCGCCATCATGGCCGTGGCGGCGTTTGTCATCGTCACCACCGAATACCTGATCCTCGGCCTGCTGCCGTCGCTGGCGCAAGACCTGCACATCTCCATTTCGGCCGCCGGGCAACTGGTGACCTTGTTCGCGTTCACGGTGATGCTGTTCGGTCCCTTCCTCACGGCGCGCCTGTCGCAGGTCGGGCGCAAGGAGCTGTTCGTGGCGATCCTGCTGGTCTTCGGCGCCTCGAACGCGCTGGCGGCCTTGTCCGCCAACATCTGGGTGCTGGCGCTGGCGCGTTTCATCCCGGCCCTGATGCTGCCCGTGTTCTGGGGCACCGCCAGCGAAACAGCGGGCCAGCTTGCCGGACCCAGACACGCCGGCCGGGCCGTGGCCAAGGTGTACCTGGGCATTTCGGCCGCCCTGGTATTCGGCATTCCACTGGGCACGCTCGCAGCCGATACCTTTGGCTGGCGCAACACGTTCTGGATCTTGTCGGGACTCTCGGTGCTGATGGCGGGCATGATCCAGGCCTTCATGCCGGCCTTGCCGGCGCCGGCCACCAAAGCCGGTGAAAAGCAGACCGCGATTTTCAAAGACCGCCGCTTCCTGGCGCACGTGGCCCTGTCGGTGCTGGTATTTACCGCCATGTTCACGGCCTACACCTACCTGGCCGACATGCTCGAACGGCTGGCCGGCATTCCCGCCGCCCAGGTCGGATGGTGGCTGATGGGATTCGGGGCGGTCGGCATGATCGGCAACTGGATCGGCGGGCGCGTGGTCGACGGCAATCCGCTCGGCGCGACCGTGGTGTTCCTGCTGCTGTTAATCGGCGGCATGCTGGCGACCTTGCTGGCGGTTGGCAAGCATGGCTGGCTGGCGCTGGCGCTGGCCGTGTGGGGATTGGCGTACACGGCGCTGTTCCCGATCTGCCAGGTGCGCGTGTGAAGGCCGGCTCGTCGGCCCAGGCGCTGGCGGCGAGCATGAATATTTCGGCGGCGAATGCCGGCACGGGGCTGGGCGCGATTGCCGGCGGCGCCGCGATTGCCCAGCTCGGCCTGCCGTCGCTGAGCTACCTCGCCGCCGGGATTGCCGTGCTGGCCATTGTGCTGGCGCTGGCGATGGCGCGCCCGCGTCCCGCTACGGCAAGATGATATCGACCAAGTCGAAATGCAGCGTGACGAACTGGAAGCCGTCATGCAAGTGCAGGTGCGGCAGGCAGCGCACGTGGCATTCCCTGAACTCTTCCGCGCTGGAAAAGGTTTCACCACGCCAGACTTCCTCGGGAATATTGCCGAACTCAATGGTAAGCACCTTGGTCGCCCTGATCGTGCAGCGCAGGCGCTGGCGCAAATCGTAAACCTCGATCAGGTCGCCGGGCTCGTAAGCGCCGTCACCGTAGTCGCCATAGGGTTTGCCGTACTCCTCCAAGGTCTCGGCCGTGACAGTCTTGCGCCCTTCCATCACGCTGCGCGGGAGGCTGTCGTCATCGTCGTGCGCGCCCCAGAAAGTGAGTCTTTTCAGCCTGTTCATCGTGCTCCTTCAGGTGATCGAGGGGAATTTCCAGGGTCATGCCAGGACCATTGCGGCGAGGGCAGCCAGTAGTATGCCGCGCCGGGCGGTCCGAAACGCCGCCGCCCTGGCAAAAACAGTACACTTCAGGAGGCTCCACTCTCGTCGCGATCACTGTCATCATGCAATTTGACTTACTCAACAAGCCGGACGGACGCACGGCGATCCTGCTGCCGTCCGGCTTCGTGCTGGACCTGCTCACCCCCGACGCGAGCGGGCTGCCGATTGCCGACATTGCCCTGTGCCTGGCCTCGCAACCGCGCTGGGGCGGCGCCGCGCGGCCCTGGTATTCAGTGGCCGAGCACTCGGTGATGAGTTCCCACCTGGTGCCGCCGGCGCTGGCGTATGCCGCGCTGATGCACGACTGCGAAGAATTCCTCGGCGACTGGCCGTCACCGGTCAAGGTCATGCTGGGACGCGACTATGTGAAGGAACGGGTCCATCCCATCAAGACTGCATTGCGGCGGCACTTCGGCTTCAACGACGATGTGCCGGCGATCAAGGAAGCCGACCTGGTTTGCATGGCCACCGAACTGCGCGACCTGCTGCCGGCCGCCTGGATCGACTGGAGTCACCTGCCGCCGCCCCATCCTGAGCGCATTATCCCGGTTGGCCCGGAACGCGCCTACACCCTGTTTCTCGAGCGCTTCGAGCAAGTCAAGCACCTGGCGCAATTGCCCTTGCGCAAAAAAACCAGGCGCGGCGCCCCTGTTTAACCGTAAGCCCCGGATTTTTCAGGCTTTTTAAGGATATCCACAAGAAGTGTGGATAACATTGTGGATAAGCCACCCCCGGCGCCGCTTAACGCCCGGATTTAAACGGGTTTCTACAAAATGCCCGTTCAAAAGGCAAAAAAAATCATGAATGAAATCAGGGACTTAAAACTGGTGCTGGCATTGTCACAAACTGTCCATTCGGCAAATTCCTACAAAAGAGCAAAACAGGGGATAACTCGTGTGGTCTTTGACAAAGCGTGCCGCCTGGCATAGTGTGGCTGCATGCCCGCTACCGCTTCCGACGACGCTATCAACGGCGACCTGTTCATCGAGGACGACGACCCGTCCGAGTTGCTTGCGTCGCCAGCGCACGAAAAACCGCCCTGGCGCATCCTGATCGTGGACGACGATGTCGACGTCCACGTGGTCACCAAGTTTGCGCTCAGCAATACCCAGTTCCAGGGACGGCGCCTGGGCTTCCTGCACGCCTACAGCGGCAAGGAAGCGCTGGCTACCCTGCGCGCCACGCCCGACATTGCGCTGGTGCTACTTGATGTCATCATGGAAACGCCAGATGCCGGCCTGCAGGTGGCGCGCCAGGTGCGTTCCGATCTCCACAACGAACTCGTGCGTATCGTGCTGCGCACCGGCCAGCCTGGCCAGGCGCTGGAACACAGCATCATCTGCGATTACGATATCAACGATTTCTGGTCCAAGGCCGACCTGACCACACGCAAATTGTTCACCACCGTGATCGCGTCGCTGCGCGCCTATGCCGGCCTGCAGGCGGCCGCCGCCGACCGGGCCGCGCTGCAAGCCCAGCTGGCCGAGGCGCGCGCGGTGCAGGAATTGATCGGGCAACAAGCCCTGGTGCTCACGCTCGATCCACAGGGGCGCATCCGCGACGCGAGCGATCGAGTCTGCGAGCTGAGCGGGAAGCGGCGCGACGAACTCATCGGACATGGGCTCGACGCCTTGCACGCGGCGCCGTTTCCCGAGCCGCTCGCCAGCGAGATCGAGCAGGCGCTGGCGCACGATGGCGCCTGGTCGGGCGACATCCGCACGCAAGCGGCCGATGGCGCCGCCCTGCACCTGCGCTGCTCGGTGCAGGCGCTGAGCGAAGCGGGCGGTGCGCCCTACGAATATGTGGCGGTGGCCACCGTGCTCGTGTAACAGCGCCTGACGGCGGCCCAGCTTACTTCCAGGCGTTGCGCGCGCGATCGCGCACCAGCATGCGCACGCTCTCGGGCATGGGTTTCCTGCTTTGAGCGGTGTCGGCCGTCATCCATACCGATTCGTCGAAATGCTTGAGCATGGCCGGGCTGATGAAGCGCGAACGCGCCGCATACACATGCCGGTCGCCCATCTGCGCCTGCTGCTTGATGAAAAACCGGTTCGGCACCACCAGGTGCAGATGCTCCTTGGCGCGCGTCATGGCGACGTACAGCAGGCGCCGCTCCTCCTCGATATCGTCCGAATTGCCGGTGCTCATATCCGACGGAATGCAACCGTCCACCACGTTGAGCACATGCACCGACTTCCACTCCTGCCCCTTGGAGGAATGGATGGTCGAGAGAATCAGGTAATCCTCGTCCAGATGAGGCGGCCCGGCGCGGTCGCTGGTCGCTTCGGGCGGGTCGAGGGTAATTTCGGCCAGAAAGGTTTCGCGCGAGCCATGACCGGAGGCCAAGCGCGCCAGCTGCTCCACGTCGGCCACGCGCACCTGCGCATCGTCATGCATGCGTTCGAGGTGCGGCAGATACCAGTTCTTGACCAGCTCGATATCGGCCGGCCAGCGCAAGCCCGGCGCACGCAGGGCACGGAACAGGGCCACGAACTGCTCCCAGTCGCCGCCGCTTTTGGCGGGCGCGGCGAATTGCTCGACCGCGCGCAGCGGCTCGGCCGATTCGGCAACCGCATCGAGCAGGCGGGTGGCGGTGGCGGCGCCTATCCCGGGCACCAGTTGCACCACGCGAAAACCGGCCACCCTGCCGCTCGGATTCTGGGCAAAACGCAGCACCGCCAGCACATCCTTGATGTGCGATGCTTCAAGGAACTTGAGGCCACCGAATTTGACGAAGGGAATGTTACGGCGCATGAGTTCAAGCTCCAGCGCGGCGCTGTGGCTGGCGGCGCGAAACAGCACCGCCTGCGCCTTGAGCGCCATGCCGGTTTCGCGGTGCTCCAGGATACGGTTGCAGACCCAGCGCGCCTGTTCGGCTTCGTCGGGAATGAGCACCAGTTGCGGCAGGACGGTCGATACCTTGTCTGTCCACAAGGTCTTGGCGTGCCGTTCCAGCGCGGCGCCGATCACGGCGTTGGAGGCGTCCAGGATCGGCTGGGTCGAACGGTAGTTGCGGTCGAGGGTGACGATGCGCGCTTCCCGCGCGAATTGCTTGGGGAAATCGAGAATATTGCGCACCGTGGCGCCGCGGAACGAATAGATCGACTGCGCATCGTCGCCGACCACCATCACGCCCTCCCCGCCGGGCTTCATGCCCATCAGAATGGCGGCCTGCAAGCGGTTGGTATCCTGGTACTCGTCGACCAGCACATGATCGAACAAACCGCCGATGTGCAGACCCAGTTCCGCATCGGCCGCCATCTCCGCCCAAAACAGTAACAGATCGTCGTAATCGAGCACGTTCTGCTCTTGCTTGGCGTCCACGTAGGCGCCGAACAGCGTCTTGAGCTCGGCTTCCCACTCGCTGCACCATGGAAAAGTACTCTGGAGCACCAGCGCCAGCGCATCGCGGCTGTTGACCACGCGCGAGTAGATGGCCAGGCAGGTGCCCTTGAGGGGAAACCGTTTCTGGGTCTGGGTCAGGCCAATCTCGTGGCGCACCATGCCCATCAGGTCTTCCGAATCGCCGCGGTCGTGGATGGTGAACGATTCGTCCAGGCCGATGCGGCCGGCGTAGTCGCGCAGCAGGCGCGCGCCGATGCTGTGAAACGTGCCGGCCCAAGGCAGCGTGGCAGGCGCCTGGCCGCCGCGCACGCCCATGATCCGGTGCAATACATTACCGGCGCGCGTAGTCATTTCGTTTGCGGCGCGGCGTGAAAATGTGAGCAACAGGATGCGCTGGGGATCGGCGCCGCTCGTGATCAGGCGCGCCACGCGGTGCGCCAGGGTATTGGTTTTGCCGGAGCCGGCGCCGGCGATCACCAGCAGGGGCCGCGCATCGGCCGGGGCCACGCCGATGTCATGCTCGACGGCGGCGCGCTGCGCGGGATTAAGACTGGCGAAGGGATCGTCAACGGCGTCGGCGGGCACATCGGCGTGTAAAGCAGCGGTCATATCGGACATTCGAACTGGAGTTGACATGACTGTACATTTATACAGTATTATGACGCAAGTAAAAACGCTGACGATATTTTCCGTCGCGCGCCCCGCCGCGCCTGCGGCGTCGGTCGAAGCAACGCTCAAACATCCCCTTGCACGCGCTAAGTAGCCGTTTCTAAAGTACTTTTTGGGATATCCACAATCGCTGTGGATAACTTTGTGGATAATCCCCCCTTGACAGTCCGCAAGCGTGTAACGATGCGGGTTTCAACAAAATGCTCATTCGTGAGGCAGAAATTATTCCTATATAAATCAAGCGCTTACAAAGTCAATGGAGAAGGCGGTAAAAAATAATAAGAAATTTCCTACAAGATTTTTTTGTGCATAACCGCCTGTTTTGCACGCAGCTCGGGAGGGGTGGTTCGATAACATTCTGATATGCACACAGCATCCGACGCGCGCCTTGCGCCGGCCCCACAGCCCCACCGTGCACCGCTCAATGGTGGAGCGCTCCGCGCCGGCGCTCAGGTTCCAGCAACACCCGTTCGATCACGTCGGGATGGATATCCTGCGCTTTCAGGTACTCGATGGCGGACATGGTATTCCTGCTTGCCTGGACCGAGATGGCATGGTTGACGATGTCGCGCTGGCGCAGATCCAAGCGTTGATAATTCGGTTCGGCCAGGGCGAGGCCGCCGCTGTCGTGGCGTTGCTGTCGATTCATGTTGTAATTCCTTACAGGGCATGGCGAGAACGTCGATGGGAACCCAAGTTGCTTAACGAGTATCCATCAATAAAGATCAAAGTCAATGTCAAGGTTCCATCGAAATGGCAAAAAATATGCTTCGGGCATAGTTTTTACGCGCCATATTTGTCTTCGGCAACGCAGCGCCGGACCCGATCGGGCGCTTTTAGAATGGCGGATCGCACCCGTGCGCATTCCATCCATCATTGCCGAGGACCTCATGACGACCCCAACTGAAACAGTCAATACCGAACCCACCCTGAACCCCGGTGACGAAGCCGCACCTGGCACCCCCGGTGCGGCCGAGGACATCTGCGACGCCTGCAGCGGCAAGGGCAAGCTGGGCGACGGCGGCGCCTGCCCCGAATGCGGCGGCACGGGCCGGGTGATGCGCGGCATCGGCGGCGGCTGAGCCCGCATGGACAGGCGGACGGGCCGGCGCGATAATGGCGCATGAGCAATCCGTCCCTGACCGAGCGTCCGCGTCCGCAATCGCTGACCGACCTGTTCGTTTCCTTCACCCTGCTGGCGCTGCAAGGCTTCGGAGGCGTGCTGGCGGTTGTGCAACGCGAGATTGTGGAGCGCAAGCAATGGCTGACCCATGAGGAATTCCTGGAAGACTGGGCGGTCGCCCAGATCCTGCCGGGACCGAACGTGGTCAACCTGTCGATGATGATCGGCGGGCGCTATTTTGGCCTGGCCGGCGCGCTGTCGGCGCTGGCCGGCATGCTGGCCCTGCCGCTGGTGCTGGTACTGCTGCTGGCGCTGGTCCATGCGCGCTTTATCGACCATCCCGGCGTGGCCGGCGCCTTGCGCGGCATGGCGGCGGTGTCGGCCGGCATGATCGGCGCCGCCGGCCTGAAGCTGTCGCTGGCGCTCTCCCGCAACCCGATGCCGCAACTGTGGTGCTGGACCCTGTGCGTCATCGGCTTCGTGCTGGTGGCGCTGCTGCGCTTGCCGCTGATGGTCGTCTTGTTCGGCGTGGGCGGGCTGGCCTGCTTTCTCACCTATCGCCGGCTGCGGCCATGAGCGCGCCCGAGATCGTGCCGCAGATCGTGCTCAGCTGGAGCGACTGGCTCAGTCTGTTCGGACACTTCCTGATGCTCTCGCTGATGTCGGTCGGCGGCGCCATCTCGACCACGTCAGAGATGCATCGCTACCTGGTCGAGCAGCATCACTGGCTGAGCCAGGCGCAATTCAACAATGCCATCGCCCTGGCCCAGGCCGCGCCGGGGCCGAACGTGCTGTTCGTCGCACTGATGGGCTGGCAAGTCGGCATGAACGCCGGCAGCACCGGGGCGGCCTTCCTGGGCGTGGCGGTGACCATGCTCGGCATCTTGCTGCCTTCGACCGTGCTGACCTGGTTCGCGGCGCAATGGGGCCATCGCAACCGCGACTTGCGGGCCGTGCGCGCCTTCAAGCAAGGCATGGCGCCGGTCGTCATCGCGCTGTTGCTCTCGACCAGCTGGCTCCTCGGCAGCGCCAGCCAGCGCTTCGCCACCGACTGGCCGCTGTGGCTGCTGACAGTGACGAGCGGACTGCTGATCTGGCGCACCAAACTCCATCTGCTGTGGCTACTGGCCGGCGGCGCCGTGCTCGGGTGGCTGCAACTGGTGTAGCTTCCCGCCCCCGCCGGGGCGGCAAGCCGGGGCGACAAGTCAAGGCGACAAACTCTCCCGCGACAAGGCATACTTGCGCCACCATTCACCACTTGGACCGACCGATGCTCGAACTTTTATCAGAACACGCCTGTTTTGGCGGCGTACAGCGCTTTTACCGCCACGCATCGACGGCGATTGGACTGCCGATGCGCTTTTCCGCCTTCATCCCGGCGGTACCAGGCGGCCAGAAGCTGCCAGCGCTGTTTTACCTGGCCGGCCTGACCTGCACTGAAGAGACTTTTGCGACCAAGGCCGGCGCCCAGCGCGTGGCCGCGCGCGAAGGCCTGATCCTGATCGGCCCGGACACCAGTCCCCGTGGCGCCAACATTGCCGGCGAAACCGATGAGTGGGACTTCGGGGCCGGCGCGGGGTTTTACCTGGACGCCACCGAAGCGCCGTGGAGCAAGCATTACCGCATGTTCAGCTACCTGCTCGAACTGCACGCGCTGGTGGTGGCCGAATTGCCGGTTAACCCGGCCAAGGTCGGCATTTTCGGGCACTCGATGGGCGGCCACGGCGCGCTGGTGACGGCGTTGAAACGCCCGGACCTGTTTCGCTCGGTCTCGGCATTTGCACCGATTGCCGCCCCCACCCGCTGCCCTTGGGGCGAAAAGGCCTTCAGCGGCTACCTCGGCGCCGACCGGGACAGCTGGAAAGAATATGACGCCAGCGAACTGATGCTGACGATGGAAGCGCCCTTCCCCGGCGGCATTCTGATCGACCAGGGCCTGGCCGACAAGTTCCTGGAACAGCAGCTGTATCCGCAAGCCTTTGAAGCGGCCTGCGTCAAAGCACGCCAGCCGCTCGAACTGCGCCGGCACGCCGGCTACGATCATGGCTACTACTTCATTTCCACCTTCATGGAAGACCACCTGCGCTTCCATCGGGTGCAGTTAGGCTGACCAGCGAGGCATGGCGCGCAGGCTTGTCCGGGCGCGCGCCATGCCTGTGCTCGCTACACCGTCCCCGCCGCCGGGCTGCTGCGTCCCGCATTGATGCGCGACCAGGTCCGCACGCGCACGGCCAACACGAGCATCAACACACCGGTAACGATCGCATACACCCCGACCATGGCGGCCAGCAGGACGGCGCCGGCCCCGAGCGGAAACAGCAGGACGATCAGGCCGAACACGATCGACACCACGCCACTGAGCAGCAACAGCCACTCGCCACGGATGAACTTGCGCACGCGGATGGCGATGACGATATCGAGCACGCCGCTGACCACGGCATTGGCCCCCATTAGCAGAATCAGCGTGAGCAAGGTGATGGCCGGGTTGAACGTGGCCAGCACGCCGACGGCCAGGCTGACGAGGCCGAGCAGCAACAGCATCCACCAGTGCCGGTCTTCGCCGCGGTATTTAATGGCGCCGAAGATCCAGACCGCGCCGCCCAGCAGCGCGAACGCGGCGAACAGGACCGCCAGGGTCAGCAGCGTGACCGCTGGCCACGCAAGGGCAAGCACGCCGAACACAATGGCAATGGCGCCGCGCACAGCGAGCAACCACCAATTGCGCAGTAAAGTTTCGTTCATGAAGGTCTCCTCCCTGCTGAATCAGACAGCGCCTGCGCGGTTTTGATCGGCGCGCAGACGCAAGCCCTGCGCCAGATCAATCGTGCGCCATAAAAAACCATGAAATGCGAATGGCGGCGGTCGCCGGACCCGATCGCGCCGGGCTTTGAAAAGAACATCATCATTTCTCGACATTCGTGCAACCGAAGTGCCGTTCACCTGTCGAAGAAGTATGGAACCCCTCCGACACTTCAAAAACCGCACGCAGGCCGGCAAACTCCTGGCGCTGGCGCTGGCCCGCCACGCCGCTGGCGCCGACGCGCTGGTGCTGGCTTTGCCGCGCGGCGGCGTTCCGGTCGGCTTCGCCATCGCCAGGGCGCTCGGCCTTGCGCTCGACGTCCTGCTCGTGCGCAAGCTCGGCTTGCCCGGCCATGAGGAATACGCCATGGGCGCGGTCGCCAGCGGCGGTATCCGCGTGCTCAACAGCGCCGCCATCCGTGCGCACCGCGTTAGTGCGGCGCAAGTTGAGGCCGCCTGCGAACGCGCGCTGCGCGAGATCGCGCGGCGGGGGGGGGGGCGGGGCGGGGGGGGGGGGGGCGCCCCCCGGGCGGGGGGGGGGCGGCGCGGGGGGGGGGGGCGGGCGGGGGCCCCCCCCCCCCCCCCGGGCGCGGGGGCGGGGGGGGGCCGCCCCGCCGCGCCCCGCCGCGGGGGGGGGGGGGGGGGGGGGGGGGGGGGG
>NZ_VUYU01000025.1 GCF_011682065.1 Massilia rubra
GACCTCTGATTCGAAATATTTCGAATCAGAGGTCAGACCCCGATGTGATGCCGGAAACGTTTCGAATCAGAGGTCAGACCCCGGTGTGGTTCTTGCGGTAGGAGACCGGCAAGGCCGGAATCGGCTATGGTATCGGCAGCGCCGGCGTCGGGCCTGGCGCTGATGCCGCGCGACGGCCGAGTAGCGCCATGCCGACCAGCCCGGCCAGCGCAAGCAGCACGGCAATGATCTCCGCCTGGCTCGCATGCACGCCGCCGACGCTCATCACGGGATTGACCCGGATTTGCTCGATCGCAAAGCGCTCGATACCGGCCAGCACCAAATACACCGAGAACAGCCAGCCGCTCCGGAAGCGGTGCTTGCGCAACGCCCACAGCAGCGCGAAGCAGGCCAGCGCCATCGCCGTCTCGTACACCGAGGTCGGATACACGCCCGGCGCGGCGATCACTTCGCCGAAGATATTGTTGTCGTAGGTTTGCGCCCAGAACCAGGCCGGCAGCCACGCGGGTTTCAGCGCCATGTTGGCGACCGTGCCCCAGTCGCCGTCACCGGACACCTGGCAACCGACGCGGCCAAGCGCGTAGCCGAGCATCATGGCCGGCGCCACCGCGTCGAGCAGCGGGCGGATCGGCAATTTCCAGCGCCGCAGGCACACCACGCCGGCCACCGTGCCGAGAATCAGCCCGCCGAACACGCTCAGGCCCGATCGGCTGAAAATCATGCTCCACGGATTGAGAAGAAACTGCTCGGTATGCTCCAGGATATGGAACAGGCGCGCCCCGACAATGCCGACCAGCACCACGATGAACGCCAGGTCGCTGACGATGTCCTGCGGCGGTACCGCCACCTCGGCCACGACGCCATCGTCGCCCTTGACGCGCTTGTATGCCGGCCCGACCCGGCCATCGGCGTGCAGGCGCGCCAGTTCGCGCTTGAGGCAGGCGGCGCCGGCCAGGATGGCAAACGCGACCAACAGGCCGAAGGTGGCGATCGGCAACGGCAGGTCGATGCCGGTCAGGTCCTTGATGACATCGCTGAGATATGGATACGACATAAATTTTCCTTCGTCAGCAGAAAGTGTCGGGTCAGCGCGCTGACCCCAATTAAGAAATAGCTTGTGGAATACAAAACGCCTTCCGCCGGACAGGTCCAGGGGAAGGCGTTATCGCTACGGAATGCGGTGCACTCCGTTGACGTTCGTCAATTACGCGGAATCGCGGCCAGCTTTTTTACGCTCGTGCTCTTTCAGGTAGCGCTTGCGCAGGCGGATCGATTTTGGCGTGATTTCAACCAGTTCGTCGTCGGCGATGAATTCGACCGCGTATTCGAGCGACATCTGGATCGGCGGTACCAAGCGCACCGCTTCGTCGGTACCCGACGAACGCACGTTGGTCAGCTGCTTGCCCTTGATCGGGTTGACGACCAAGTCGTTGTCACGCGAGTGAATACCGATGATCATGCCTTCGTACACCGGGTCGTTGTGGACCACGAACATACGGCCGCGATCCTGCAGTTTCCAGATTGCGTAAGCAACAGCGGCGCCGTCGTCTTGCGAGATCAGCACGCCGTTGCGACGGCCAGCCATTTCGCCTTTCGAGTTGTCGACCGGTGCGTACTCGTCGAACACGTGGCTCATCAAGCCGGTGCCGCGGGTCAGGGTCATGAATTCGCCCTGGAAGCCGATCAGGCCACGCGCAGGAATCTTGTATTCCAGGCGAACACGGCCCTTGCCGTCCGATTCCATGTTCTGCAGGTCGCCACGACGACGGCCCAGTTCTTCCATGACGCCGCCCTGGTTGGCTTCTTCAACGTCGACCGACAGTTGCTCGAACGGCTCGTGACGCACGCCGTCAACCATTTTGAACACCACGCGCGGACGCGATACGGCCAGCTCGAAGCCTTCGCGACGCATGTTTTCGATCAGAATCGTCAGGTGCAATTCACCACGGCCCGAGACTTCGAAAATCGTGTCGTCGTCGGTTGGCGCAACGCGCAGCGCAACGTTGGCTTTCAGTTCGCGGTCGAGACGGTCGCGCAGCTGGCGGCTGGTGACGAACTTGCCTTCGCGGCCGGCCAGTGGCGAGTTGTTGACCATGAAGTTCATGGTCAGGGTTGGCTCGTCGACGGTCAGCATCGGCAGCGCTTCCGGGGTGTCCGGCTGGCAGATGGTCGAACCGATGCCGATTTCGTCGATACCGTTGATCAGCACGATGTCGCCGGCAACCGCTTCGTCGACCAGCACGCGCTCGAGGCCCTTGAAGTTCAGCACCTGGTTGATGCGGCCCTTGATCGGGGTCGAATCAGGACCGTTCAGGACGATCACGTCCTGGCCGGACTTGATGCGACCGCGCGAGATGCGGCCAATGCCGATCTTGCCGACGTACGACGAGTAATCGAGCGAGGTCACTTGCATCTGCAGCGGGCCGTCCGGATTGTCGTCACGCACAGGAACGTGCTTGAGGATGGCTTCGAACAGCGGGGTCATGTCGCCTTCGCGCACTTCCGAGTCCAGGCTGGCGTAGCCGTTCAGGGCCGATGCGAACACGACCGGGAAGTCGAGCTGTTCGTCGGTGGCGCCCAGTTTGTCGAACAGTTCGAACGTCTGGTTGATCGCCCATTCGGCGCGTGCGCCCGGACGGTCGATCTTGTTGACGACGACGATCGGCTTCAAACCCAGCGCCAGCGCTTTACGCGTCACGAAGCGGGTCTGTGGCATCGGGCCTTCTTGCGCATCGACCAGCAGCAGGACCGAGTCGACCATCGACAGCACGCGCTCGACTTCGCCACCGAAGTCGGCGTGGCCTGGGGTGTCGACGATGTTGATGTGGGTGCCTTCGTATTCAACCGCGCAGTTCTTCGACAGAATCGTGATGCCACGTTCTTTTTCGAGGTCGTTCGAATCCATTACGCGGGTTTCGACTGCCTGGTTTTCACGGAAGGTACCGGATTGGCGCAGCAGCTTGTCCACGAGCGTGGTTTTGCCGTGGTCAACGTGGGCGATGATAGCGATGTTACGAATTGCGCGTTTTGGATTTGACATGGTCGTAAGGAACGGAAATGTACGTGGTGTACGAAGGTGTACGGTGCTGCTTAAATCAGGAACCGACTAGTATAGCACGCTAAAGCGGCGTATTGCGCACCACCAATTTGAAAAGCCCTGCAATTTCAATGGCTTGCTGCTTTTTTCACCACAGACACGCACCGGCCCGGTGCAATTGTGCCGGCTTTTCGTGTCCGCGGCATGACAGGCGCCACGATTGCCAGGCCCGCCCCGGCGCAGCATAATCGCCTGTCTTTATAAATTGGAAATCATGATGAACGATCAAGCGGACAACGATAGCGGCACCGGTGGCTGGGACGCCATCAACGCCAGCCTGGCGCAGGCCTATCCCGGCCAGGAGCCACGCCACGCGGCGCCGGTGCTGCCAGCGAGCCTGGGCGGCGGCGATCCTCTGGACGGCATCAGCGCCTATTTCAGCACGCAGGGATGGCCGCACTGGCATTACGTTACCTACGGCCTGTCCGAACTGTACGGCAAGGAGTCCGAGGACCTGGACCACAGCGGCTATGGCCTGGAACTGACCTTCCGCCTGCGCGCGCTGCCGGGCCAGACCGAACCGCCGTCGTGGGCCTTCGATTTTCTGCAGAATCTGGCGCGCTACGTTTTCCGCACCGGCAATGTGTTCCAGGACGGTCACTGGATGACCGCCAACGGCCCGATCGCACTCGATACGCCTACCCGTATCTGCTCGATGGCCTTTGCCAGCGACCCGCAGCTACCGGCCATCGACAGCGTCAACGGCCGCGTCGAATTCGTGCAGGTCGTCGGCCTGACGCTCGAGGAAGAGCGCGCGGCAAACCAGTGGGCGCCAAGAAAATTGCTCGACGCCCTGCTGCCGCACATGCCGCTGTGGATCACCGACCTGGAGCGCGAGAGCCTGTTGGAGGCGCCGGATGTGGCCGAAGCTGTCGCCGCCGGCCTGGCGCGCGACGGCTCCTCCAGCGAGGCCCTGTTTACCGATGTGCTGCAGGTGGCCGAGATGGCCCCCTCCGGCGCCGCCGTCGGCCCGTCGTTCAAGGTCACGCTGGGTGCGCGCCAGGTTGCCAGCCTGCTTACCCTACTGCCCTTGCGACTGCCGTTCGGGCAGTTTTTCGTTTTGTCCGGCAGCGACTGGCAACTGTTCTTCGAGCCTGCCGAAGCCGACAGCGTGGTGCTCGAAGACACCATGCTGGTCGTGCGAATGTGCCCGGCGACGCTGGCCACCTTCACCTCGGCCATGGCGCCGCGCGAAGGTAGTTACCAGGTGGCGGGCCTGGCGCAGCTAACATGGTCGGTCCAGAAGACCCTGATCAGGGATGCCAGCGGGGCCGTGGTGCAAACCATCGGCTGATGCCCTGTCGGCCGGCACGGCAGCAGAGCACTGGCCAGCCATCACTCATACACCGTGCCAATCGCCAGCGGACGCGTCACGGCGTTCACCCTGGCCCCGGCCGGCAGGTCGGCAAAGCGCACCGTGACCACCTGGTACAGGCCCATCGAGCCATCTTCGAACGGATGCGCGGCCTGCGGCGCGAGCGCGCGTGGCGCCTGCGCGCCGTTTTCCAGCGCGACCTCGGGCGTTGATCCGGCCGGATACACGATCGTCACGCCGGCGCACTGCTTGCCCAGCAAGCGCATACGGTAACCCGAGGCGCGCTGCGCCGCCAGCAATTGCTCGCAGGCTTCGCGCAACAGGCTGGCGTCGTACAGGCCGTCGTCGCGCTCGCGGATGCTGTAGCGGCCGCTGAAGTAATAGTTGCCCTTTTGCCGGTTCAGGGTGATGACGGCGTCATCCTCGTAGGCCTGCTTTTCCATCGGCAGCACCGCCCGTCCCATGGCGTCGACCGGCACCTCGAAGCGGGTGCGCGCGCCGGCCACCGACAGGCGCAGGCCGTCGAGCGACAGGTCGGGGCGCAGCGGGCGCACTTGCAGATGCGCCTGGATCAGGGGCCGCGTGCGCACGAACGGGCCGAAGAAGGCAGCGGCCTTGTAGGCGCGCCGGTAGCCGATCCATTCCGGGTCGCGCTGCGCGTTCACTTCCACGGTGGTGATCGTATCAGTATCGGCAACAGGCGCGGCGGCCGGTGCGAGGGCAGGCAGGCAAGCGGCAAGCAAGAGCAATTTCGTCAGCGTTTTCATGAGCGGCAATACAGAAGGCGGGACCGTCATTCTAGTGCAGGGCCGCGCTAGCGCCATGTGCCGGAAGATAGAGACCGCGCATGACTTCCGGCACTGACCGGCGCCACCCGCCGTCACGTAAAATTGCAGCCTTGACAGCAAGCGCTCCCGGCGCATACAGGCGCCATGATGACATTCCGATTCGATCAGCTTTTCCCGCGTGCCGTATGGCCCCTGGCCTGCCTCCTGGTGGCGGGACCGGGCTTGGTGCTGCTATGGGGCTACACGCCCGATGCCGAGGAGTTCCATAGCGTGGGCGGGTACCTGGCCCGCAACGTGGCGGCCCGCTTCACGAGCGCGCCATCGGCCCTCAGCGCCGGCACCGACCGCATCGAACTGACCGTCCTGCTGCTGCGCATCCTGCAGACCGGCTGCGCCATCGGTTTTGCCGCGCTGGCCTGGCTGCGCGCCAGCGGAACGGCCTGCCCCGCCATGCTGCGCTCGCCGGCGGCGCTGGCGCTGCAATTGTGCCTGGCCGTGGTCGGCGACATGGGCCTGATTTATGTCTTCACCGCCCAGCTCGGCACACTTCCGCTGCGCGCCGCCATGCGCTGGCTGGCGGCCGCGATCGTCCTGGCATCGGGCACGACCTTGCTGACGATTGTGGCGCTGCGCATGTCCGATGGACGTTTTGTCATGGCCTGCACGCTCGCGGCCGCCGAAGCGATGATCATGTGCATCGTCACGGCGCTGGTGCTGGTGGCCCTGCGCGAACGGCGCGCGCGCGTGGCGCTGGCCGCGGCGCATGCCGAACTGCAGGCGACCCAGGCGTTGCTGACCGAAGCGGTGCGCGCCAGCGAGCGCATGCGCCTGGCGCGCGACCTGCACGACATGGCCGGCCACCACCTCACCGCGCTCAAGCTGCACCTGGACCTGGCCAGCCGCCAGGCCGGGGCCGCCGCCCCGCCGTCGCTGGCCACTGCCAGCACCCTGGCCGCCACCCTGCTGGCCGACGTGCGCCTGCTGGTGAGCAGCGAACGCGGCGGATGCGATATCGACGTGCGCCTGGCGCTGCAGACCCTGTGCGCCGGCATTCCGGCGCCGCGTATCGCACTCGACATCGGCGAGCGGCTCGGGATCGATTCGGCGGCGGTCGCCCATGCCGTGTTTTGCGCGGTGCAGGAAGCGATCAGCAACGCCATCCGCCATGCGGGCGCGGCGGTCATGACGATCGCCCTGCGGCGCGACGCCAACGGCGACCTGATGCTCGACATCGCCGACGACGGCCGTGGCAGCGGTGGCGCGGCCGAAGGCAATGGCTTGCGCGGCATGCGCGAACGGCTGGACCAATTGGGCGGCACGCTGCTGGCCGCCAACGGCGCGCCGCATGGCTTTGCGCTCAACATCCGCCTGCCGCAAGCGGGAGCGGCGGCATGATCCGCGTGGTGCTGGTGGACGACCAGATGCTGGTCAGGAGCGGCATTCGCGGCCTGCTCGACCTGACACACGATATCCGGGTGGTGGCCGAAGCGGCCAATGGCGATGAAGCGGTGGGCGTGATCGCGCAGGCGCAGGCCGACGTGCTGCTGCTGGACGTGCGCATGCCGCAGTGTTCGGGCATCGAACTGCTGCGCCGGCAACAGGGTTTGCTGCCGCCGACCATCCTCCTGACCACTTTCGACGATGACGAAGCGCTGTTCGAGGGCATGCGCGCCGGCGCGCGCGGCTTTCTGCTCAAGGATATTTCGCTCGAACGGCTGGCCGACGGCATCCGCAGCGTCGCCGCCGGCGCCACCCTGTTCCGCCCGGGCCTGACCGAGCGCACCCGCGCCGCCTACGAACAGGCCAGCGGCCTGGCGGCGCCGGCCTCCGGCGGCGCACGCCTGACCGCGCGCGAGACCGAAATCCTGGCGCTGATGGCGGCCGGCTTGAACAACGCCGAAATCGGCGCCGCGCTCGGGCCGAGCGAAGGCACCATCAAGAACCACGTCTCGAACATCCTCGCCAAGCTCGTTGTGCGCGACCGCGTGCGCGCGGTGCTGCGCGGGCTCGAACTTGGCTACATCTGACCACCCACTCCGACAGGAAACCATGACCATCCCAAGCCCGGCGCGCTACCGCGCCAGTGTCGCCGCCCTCACCCTGCTGGCCGCCATCGGCCTGCCCGCGGCGGCGCAATCGCCCTCCACCCAGATGCCGGAAGGCACCACCGATATCGATCTCAGCCTGATTGCGGCGGTGGTGCCGGTCAGCGAAGGCCGCAGCGGGATGAAGGCAATCGTGCTGCCGAGCATATCGGCGCAATGGAGCAACGGCATCTTCGCCGAACCGGGCGAGCTCGGCATGCAGCTGTCGGAAGACCCGATGCTCAAGTTCGGCCCCGTGCTCAGCTACGGCACCCGCTCGCGCCGCGCCGACGACCACGAAGACAAGCTGCGTCTGGGCATCGAGGTGGGGGCGTTTGCGAATTATCAGTGGGCGCACAACATCGGGCTGCATTCGAGCGTGATGTACGGCGGCGGCGACGACCGCAGCGGCGTGCGCCTGAACCTGGGCGCCGGTTACGGCATGCGGCTCTCGACGCACCAGTCGCTCAATGCCAACCTGGGCATGAATCTGGTCAACAAGGGCTTCATGCAATCGTATTTCGGGATTTCACCGGAGCAAGCGGCGCGCAGCCGCAGGCCGGTCTACCAGGCCAGGGCCGGGATCAAGAATATCGACCTGACGCTACGCTGGAATGTGGACCTGAGCACCAAGTATGCGCTCAGCACCGGCGTGAACGTCTCGCGCCTGATGGGCAGCGCGGCCGACAGCCCGCTGACCGACAGTCCGCACAACGTCGCCGCGTTCACGGCGCTGACCTATCACTGGTGATCGGCGGCGCCACCGTTGCGGCGCTTCCTGAACTGGCGCCAGGTGTCCACCACCAGCCATAGCGCCACCCCCAGCAGGCAGGCCAGGTGCAGCGCGCGCACCGACACCAGCCCGAGGAAAGGGTTGGCGCTCGATAAGGGCCACCAGGGCTCGGTGTCGCTGTGCATGATGGCGTCGAGCACGACATGCGAAAACGTGCCGAGGAAGGCGCCCATGCAGGAGGCGAACCAGCTGATCGACTGATCGGGCGCGCGCACCAGCCGCAGCACGAATTCGCTGACCGGTTTGCCGGTCAGCGCGGCCACGGCGCCGACCAGCAGCGCGCCCGGTACGCTGTGCGTGGGGCCGTGCACGATGCTGCTGCCGGCGATCAGGCGCACCAGCGGTTCCAGGTCCATCAGCACTTGCGCGCCGCCGAACACCATGAAGCTGAAATGACGCCCGCCGATGGCCTTCATCGCCGCGCCGGGGCCAAGATGGAAAGGTGTAAATGGCATCGCTAGCGGCCGTGCACGGCGCGCGCCGGCGCTGTGTCTACCTGACGGCAAAACAGGTCGCATGGTGAGGATAGTAAAATGGCGTTCACCTTAAGGCAGCGTTCATGAAAAAAAATCTACCCGGAATTATAGCGCTGATATACGGCGCGGCACTCGGCCTGGCTTCTCCTTCCGCCCTGGCGGCGTGCGAGGCGCATCCGGGCTATTTGTCGGAATTCGAGGGCACCATCGGCGGCAAGTACCGGATCGGCATGAGCCTCATCTTCGACAACCCGGGCGTCGACGGCGACTATTTTTACGTCTCGCAGCGCAAGGACATTGTCTTGCGCGGAACGATACAAGCCGATGGCCGCATCAAGCTGGCCGAATGGGACGAGCATGGCAAGGAGAGCGCCGACTTCGATCTGAGCCCGTCCAAGGAGTGCAACGCGCTCGATGGCGTCTGGCGCAAACGTGGCTCGGCCACCAGCCTGCCGGTGCACCTGACCAGCACCGGCGGCGGCAAGGGCGGCACTCACGACCGCTACTGGCGCGCCGGCGCCGAGACCGCAGAGGATGTGATGCGGATCAACCACGCAGCCTATACATTCTGGCTGGGCGTCAAGGAAGGCAACAAAAAGGTGGTGGCGGCGCAGATGCGCTATCCGGTCAATGTCAGCGTCGGCGGGCGCCGTACCAAGCTCAAGACCAGCGCGGCCTTGATCGCCAATTACGACGCCATTTTCACCGACAAATACCGGGCCGCCATCCTGAACGGCGTGCCGCACAATATGTCGAGCAACACCCAGGGCGTCATGCTGGGCCGTGGCGAAGTCTGGTTTAACGAGCAGGGCAAGGTTATCTCGCTGAACAACTGAGGACGCCCGGCAGCAACGCGCGGGATCGACCGCCAGCGTGTTCCCGGCAAACTCGCGCAGGCGAGCGGCGCTTCGGCCTCGACGGCGTGGCTGGCTGCTGCGGTCGCGGCGCCGAATAACTCTTGTCGGTGGATGCCGCAAAAAGTGGACGCCCCGTCCGCTTTGCTATTCGGACATCTCGGCCTTCCGGGCCGGGCGCGCCGCGCTCGGGGAGCCAGCGATAACGACCTGGACGGATTGTCCCAATCTTGTCATCAGATCCGACATGGCATCGATCGAGAACTTCTCGACCTTGAAGTGCGTGATATCCGACAGACGCGGGCGCGAAATGTCCAGCATGTTGGCGGCCTCCATCGCCGACAGTCCCCGCCTCGCGATCTCTCGGGTCAACCCGTCGACCATCGCGCGCTTGATGTTGTTGCGCTGCTCAATTTCGCGGTTGACCTTTTCCTGCATTCCTTTGGACGCCTGCTTGCCAAATCCCAGGTCTTCGAACACGCTCCCCCCGACCCGCGTCACGTGCATCACGCCATCGGGGTTTGCCGGCTTCGCTTGGTTTTTCATATCCAACTCCTCAAGGTGTCGTTTTGGGCGCCACAGTCTTCGGGGCCTTGGCCGCAGCCGCTTTCGCATCAGCTTGCGCGAGGGCGTAGCGCCGCTTTCCAATGTCGATGTCTTCTTTCGGCGTCTTGTTCGTCTTCTTTTGAAACGCGTGGAGCACATAGATCGCGTCGCCGAATTTAGCGACATAGAAGACGCGAAACCATCCTCCCGCCTTGTTGATCCTTATCTCGTAGGCGCCAGAGCCGACCTCGCCCATGGGAGCCGCGTCGACCGCATCCTCACCGCATTGGATACGATACAACTCCTCGCCCCCGGCCTGCTTCGCTTCGGCAGGAAATCCGGACATCACGTCTTTCGCGTCCCCCATCCACCGGACCTCTTTTTTGACCACCGGCTCGGCACGTGGGATTTCCGCCGACGGCGCCCTGACATTTTTTCGCACCGCGCGCGCCGGCCCGGGCCTGCTTTCGCTTGCTGAAAGGGGCTTTTTGGCCATCATGATTGTATCAAAACTTATACAGGGCGGGACGCTTTTGTCCAGCGACATGAGCAAGATCAGAGCATAGCGATGGCTAGGAGTCTGCGCGACCAGCGGCGCCTTCCGGAACAGTGCGCTTCGCGCTCCCCCTGCATCGTATAGATGCAAGAGTCGCGCATTCCCTGGAAATTATCAAGCCCAACATCCACATTGGGCATTGGCGGAAAAACGCGAAGACAGTCCCGGCGGGCGCGCCTCGATTGAGGTTCAAGGGCAAGCTCGACATAAGCATGGCCGGATAGTGATGTGGATCGGGCGGCAAATGGGATTCCAACTGCCGCCATGACTGTTCAGTTAAGTCAGTTCGGCTCAGTGCGCGGCGGCGATCAGGCGCTCGGGCGCCAGGATCGCGTATTCCTGCAAGTTCGCCGTGCCCAGCAGGCGGGTCTCGTGGTACACCCGCACCCGGCCCAGGGTTTCCGGCAAAGCCAGTCCTTCTTCCTTGCCGAGTGCCAGGCGCTGGCCTTGCAGGAAGCGCTTGGCCAGTTCCTCGGTCAATTGCACCGCCGGAAAACTCGACAGCAAGGCGTCGACCGGGGCCAGCAGGGTCAGTGGCGCCTCATGCGCCTGCAAGGCTTCCAGCGTCACCATGCCATCGATGGTCAGGGCGCCGACCTGGGTGCGGCGCAGCTGGATCAGGTGCGCGCCGCAACCGAGCGCGTGGCCGATATCTTCGCCCAGCACGCGGATATACGTCCCCTTGCTGCAAGTAACCGCCAACTTCAGCAGCGGCGTTTCGAACGAAATCAGTTCGAGCTTGAGGATGGTGACCGGGCGCGCTTCGCGCTCGAGCGTGATGCCTTCGCGCGCGTATTCGTAGTAGGCCTTGCCGTCGCGCTTGAGCGCCGAATACATGGGCGGCACTTGCATGATGGGGCCACGGAACTGCGGCAGCACCGCTTCGATCTGGGCCAGGGTGACGTCGACATCGCGCATGTCGATCGCTTCGCCTTCGGTGTCGCCGGTGGTGGTGGTGATGCCCAAATGAACCGTGGTCTCGTAGCTCTTGTCGGCTTCGAGCAAGTCTTGCGAAAATTTGGTCGCCTCGCCGAAGCACAGCGGCAATAAACCGGTGGCGAACGGGTCGAGCGTGCCGGTGTGGCCGGCTTTCTTGGCGTTGAGCACGCGCTTGGCCTTGATCAGCGCGTCGTTGGACGACAGGCCGACCGGTTTGTCGAGCAGCAGCACGCCGTCGACCAGGTCGCGCACCCTTTTGATGTGGGCTTGTTTCATGCTGGCTTAGTCGGCGTCGGGCTTGCTGGTATCTTCCGGCACCGGGTCCGGCTCGGCATCGGCGGCGCGGGTGGCGTTGGCCTGGTCGATCAGGAGCGACATTTCCATGCCGCGCGAGGTCGAGGTGTCGTGCACGAAGTGCAGCATCGGCAAGGTGTGGATGTGCAGGCGCTTGCCCAGCTGGTTGCGGATGAAGCCGGCGGCGGCGCCGAGGCCGTCGACCGTGTTCTTGATCGCATCCTTGTCGTCCTTGAACATGGTGAAGAACACCTTGGCGTGGGCGTAGTCGGGGGTGATCTGGACTTCGGTGATGGTGATCATGCCGATGCGCGGGTCTTTCAGACCGTACGCGACGATTTCGGCCAGGTCGCGCTGGATCTGGTCGGCCACGCGCAAGCCGCGGGCGGGAATGGTTTTGCTGTGTTTAGCCATGGTCGTATACTACTCTTTATGATTTTGTAGGGGCGAATTAACGAGGTGCCGTTACGGCTTCCCAGAAAACCTCCGCCCGCAAAACCGTCGTTCCCGCGCAGGCGGGAATCCATAGCACCTATGCTCAGGCGTGCCATGGATCCCCGCCTTCGCGGGGAAGACGGTTTGAAGGTTAGCGACATTTGGACATCTGTCCGCATACCGCTTGAAAATACCGTCCAGAAACATCAAAACCGTCACCCCGCCTGCGCGGGAATGACGGTCTTTTACGTTTGAGGCCACAGTGACTTCATCGGAAGCCACTATTGCCGCTGGGAAGAATTACAGCGTACGGGCGATCTCTTGAACTTCGAACACTTCGAGGACGTCGCCGACTTCGATATCGTTGTAGTTCTTGAGCGACAGGCCGCACTCCAGGCCGGCGCGGACATCTTTCGCGTCGTCCTTGAAGCGCTTGAGCGAGTCGATCTCGCCAGTCCACACAACAATATTGTTGCGCAGCAGGCGTACCGAGGACGAACGCTTGACCACACCATCGGTGACCAGGCAACCGGCAATCGCGCCGACTTTCGAGACCAGGATAACCTGGCGAATCTCGACCTGGCCGGTGATGTGCTCGCGCTTCTCCGGTGCCAGCATGCCCGACAAGGCCGCTTTGATCTCGTCGATCGCATCGTAAATGATGTTGTAGTAGCGAATGTCCACGCCGTTCGACTCGGCCAGCTTGCGCGCCTGGGCGTCAGCACGGGTGTTAAAGCCGATGATGACCGCTTTCGATGCGACCGCCAGATTGACGTCGGACTCCGTAATACCACCCACCGCCGCGTGCACAACCTGAACGCGCACTTCGGAAGTCGACAGTTTTTGCAGCGAGCCGACCAGCGCTTCCTGCGAACCCTGCACGTCGGTCTTGACGATGACCGGCAGATTCTTGACTTCGCCTTCGCCCATGTTGTCGAACATGTTCTCGAGCTTGGCAGCTTGCTGCTTGGCCAGTTTGACGTCGCGGAACTTACCTTGACGGAACAGACCAATTTCACGCGCTTTACGCTCGTCGGCCATGACCATGACTTCTTCACCGGCAACCGGCACTTCGGTCAAGCCCTGGATTTCGACCGGGATCGACGGACCAGCTTCGCTGATCGCCTTGCCGTTTTCGTCCAGCATGGCGCGCACGCGGCCATACGAGGAGCCAGCCAGGATCACGTCGCCGCGACGCAGGGTACCGGACTGCACCAGGATCGTCGCAACAGGACCACGGCCCTTGTCCAGACGTCCCTCGACCACCAGGCCACGCGCTGGCGCGTCGATCGGGGCTTTGAGTTCCAGTACTTCGGCTTGCAGCAGAACCTGTTCCAGCAAGGCATCAATGCCTTCGCCGGTCTTGGCCGACACCGGCACGAATGGCGATTCGCCACCGTATTCTTCCGGCACCACTTGTTCAGCAACCAGTTCCTGCTTGACGCGGTCCAGGTTGGCGCCCGGCTTGTCGATCTTGTTGATCGCGACCACCAGCGGTACGCCGGCAGCTTTTGCGTGAGCAATCGCTTCCTTCGTCTGCGGCATCACGCCATCGTCGGCGGCAACCACCAGAATGACGATGTCAGTCGCTTTCGCTCCCCTTGCACGCATCGCCGTAAACGCTTCGTGACCCGGGGTGTCGAGGAAGGTGATGATGCCGCGCGGCGTTTCGACGTGGTAAGCGCCGATGTGCTGCGTGATCCCGCCCGCTTCACCCGACGCCACTTTGGCGCGGCGGATGTAATCGAGCAAGGAGGTCTTACCATGGTCGACGTGACCCATGACGGTGACCACCGGTGCGCGCGAGACGGCTTCGAAGTGGGCGTGTTCGCCCTGGTCGGCCAGCAGTGCTTCCGGATCGTCGAGTTCAGCCGCAAATGCCTTGTGGCCCATCTCTTCGACCAGAATCATCGCCGTTTCCTGATCCAGCACCTGGTTAATGGTGCACATCTGGCCCAGCTTCATCAGCTGTTTAATGACTTCGGATGCCTTGACGGACATCTTGTGCGCCAGTTCGGCGACCGTGATGGTCTCAGGAACGTGAACGTCCTTGATGACCGCTTCGGTCGGCGCCTGGAAATTGGTTTCGCGGTCATCGCTGTGCGATGGACGACGGCCCTTGGCGCCACCGCGCCAGCTGTCGCGGCCACCCGGCGAACCGGTGTTGCCACGTGGCTTGATCGAGCCCGGCGCGCCGCGTTTTTTCGCGTCGTCCGACCAGGTCGAGGAGACATTGGCCGACTTGATCGACTTCTTGTCCGCCGTGACCGGCTTCTTGTCGCCTGGCTTGTCGCCCGGCTTCTTGTCGGCTGGCTTGTGCAGGGTGCCTTCGGGCGGCTTCGGCTTGATCGCGGCGACCGGCGGCGGAACGGGTTCCGGCGCCTTGATCGCGCGACGCGGCGCATTCATCATGGCCTTGATCTGCGCGACTTCGTCGGCCACGGCCTTGCGGGCGCGGTCGTTCGCTTCGGCGCGGGCCGCAGCTTCTTGCGCAGCGACAGCAGCCTTTTTCTTGGCTTCGTCGGCGGCAGCTTTCTTCGCTTCGTCGGCGGCAGCCTGGTCGGCGCCGGCAGCGGCGGCCGCGGCGGCAGCGGCTACGCGCTTCGCTTCGGCGTCGGCTTCTTTCTTGGCGTCAGTCTCGGCCTGCTTGGCCTGGGCTTCTTTTTCAGCGTCGAGCTTGGCGAGGCGCTCCTGCTTTTCACGCAGGTCGGCTTCCTGGCGCGCAATCAGCTCTTGCTGACGGCGTGCTTCTTCCTCGCGACGGGCCACTTCGGCCGCGTCGATCACCGGTGCAACGGGCGCGACCGGTGCCGGCGCGGGCGCCGGTGCCGGATCGTCGCGCTGCACGAAGGTGCGCTTCTTGCGTACTTCGACCTGGATCGTGCGCGACTTGCCAGTGGCGTCAGCCTGCTTGATCTCGGTGGTTTCTTTGCGCGTCAGCGTGATTTTCTTCTTCTCGGTGTCGGTCGCCGTGCCGTGGGTACGGCGCAGGTGATCCAACAACTTATCCTTATCATCTTTCGACAATGGATCTGACGTCGAACTTTTATCGACGCCGGCAGAACGCAGCTGCGTCAGCAGCAAATCTGCAGGCATCTTCAGTTCGGTGGCAAATTGGGCTACGTTGTTACTCGCCATTCAGTCCTCTTTTCTTTGTGTCGAGACAGATGATAAGGTTACTCAAATTAAGCCTTGACCACTTCTGCCAGGCTCCAGGCTTTCGCCTGCAGCGCCTTGGCGCGGTCGTCATACTTTGAGTCGACCAGCTTCATCTCGTCGTCGGTCACATCATTAAATTCATTCTTGATCAGATCACGTGCACGGTCCGACGCCAGCGCCAAAATAGCGCCAAATTCGTCGTACGCGAGCGCCGCGAACGCCTCAACGTTCTTGATACCGGCCAGGCCCAGCTTGCCCGCAGTGTTGCGGTCCATGCCTTCCAGGTTAACCAGCTGCTCGTCCATCCCTTCCAGGCCTTCTTCCGAAGCAATTGCTTCAGTCACCAGCGCATCACGGGCACGGGTCCGCAGTTCGTTGACGGTATCTTCGTCGAAGGATTCGATATCGAGCATCTCGGAAATCGGCACATACGCGATTTCTTCCAGGCTAGCGAATCCTTCTTCCACCAGGATGTCGGCCACTTCCTGGTCGACGTCGAGTTTTTCCATGAACAGTGCGCGCACTGCCGCGGTTTCCTGAGCCGATTTATTCTCGGACTCTTCCGCTGTCATGATATTGATCTTCCAGCCGGTCAGCTCGGCGGCCAGGCGCACGTTCTGGCCGGAGCGGCCGATCGCGATTGCCAGGTTTTCCTCGTCGACCACGACGTCCATCGCGTGCTTTTCTTCGTCGACCATGATCGACGAGACATTCGCCGGCGCTAAGGCGCCGATGACGAATTGGGCCGGATCTTCCGACCACAGCACGATGTCGACGCGCTCGCCGCCCAGTTCACCGGTCACTGCCTGCACGCGCGAACCGCGCATGCCGACGCAGGTGCCGATCGGGTCGATGCGCTTGTCGGCCGTGTAGACGGCGATCTTGGCGCGAACGCCGGCGTCGCGCGCTGCCGATTTAATTTCGAGCAAGCCTTGTTCGATTTCCGGCACTTCCAGTTCGAACAGCTTCATGATGAATTCCGGCGCGGTGCGCGACAGGATCACCTGCGGGCCGCGCATATTGCGGTCGATGCGCAGGATGTAGGCACGAACGCGGTCGCCGATACGCAGATTCTCTTTCGGGATCATCTGGTCGCGTGGCAGGCGTGCTTCGATCTTGCCCGATTCGACGATCGCGTCGCCGCGTTCCATGCGCTTGATGGTGCCGGTCACGAGCGAGTCGCCACGCTCCAGGAAGTCGACCAGGATCTGTTCGCGCTCGGCGTCGCGGACACGCTGCAGGACCACCTGTTTGGTGTCTTGCGCGAAGCGGCGGCCGAATTCGACGGACTCGATCGGTTCTTCGATGTATTCGTCGACTTCGATGTCGGGGATGTTTTCCTTGGCTTCGAAGTGCAGGATTTCCTGGTCGGGCAGTTGCAGGCCAGCCTCGTCGGGCACGACGTGCCAGCGGCGGAAGGACTCGAACTCGCCCGAATCACGGTCGATGGACACGCGAATGTCGACTTCGCCCTCGTAACGCTTCTTCGTGGCTTGCGCCAATGCGAATTCGAGCGCCCCGAAGACCACATCTTTATCGACATTTTTTTCGCGCGCCAGCGCGTCAACCAATAACAAAACTTCGCGGCTCATGCTTTGCGTCCCTTAAAATCCACTTGCGGCACCAAACGGGCCTTATCCAAGTCGGCGAGCGTAAACTCCAACAGCGCCGGACCATCCTTGCTTTCAAATTCCAATGCGATATTCTCGCCTTCCGGGGCCTGCAAGATACCGGTGTAGGTCTTGCGGTCGGCCGTGCCGGGCATGGCCACGCGCAGCTTCACGGTGCATTCGCAACCGGCGAAACGCGCGAAATCGGCCAGGGTACGCACCGGGCGGTCGAGCCCCGGCGAAGAGATTTCCAGGCGCTCGTAGTTGACGTTTTCCACAGTCAATACGTGCGACAGCTGGTGACTCACGGTGGCGCAGTCCTCGACCGTAATCGGGCCTTTTTCGGCCGCCTCGGCTGCAGTGAAATCGATATACACGCGCAGGATGCCGCGCTCGCCCCGTTCGACATCAACGAGTTCGTAGCCCAGGCCACTGACTGTCTTGGCGATTAATTCAAACTGCTGCAAACAAGTTCTCCAGATCACGGCCCCGCGGGACCACTAAAAACGATTTACCAAAAAAAAAATGGGCATGTGCCCATCTTCCTATACTCCCAACCAGATGAAAGCACTTGCACCAGTGTGTGGTGGGAAGAACTTTTATTAGGCTGCAGATTATAACCTGTTATCGGGCCGTTCGCAATCCGATGACTGGCAAATGAACAGGCATACAACACTTATCAAGTTTAAAACAAAAGCCGCGTTCACGGTGCTGCGGGCAGCGCCGTGCGCGCCGCTTCGGTCACAAAACAACACCGCCACCGTCGTTCCCGGCCCCGGCAAGTCCCTTGGCGGGAACGACGGCTTGCTTAACCCCGGCGACCGCGGCGCGGCATGCCGTGATCGGCGCTGCGTGGACCTTGCGGACCCTGCGGACGACGATTCCCGCCACCCGCATTCCCGAAACCGAAGGTCGTCTGCAATGGATCGGGCTGGCGCGGCCCTTTGGCCCCGCCACCACCATTGCCGCCGTTGCCGCCATTGCCGCCGCCACCACCCGGACGACCGGTGCGTGGCTGCCCATCGCCCTGCGGACGCGCCGAACGCGGCTGGCCGTCACCCTGCGGACGACCTTGGCCTTGGCCTTGGCCCTGGCCACGGCTCTGTCCATCGAAACCGCCGGCGCTGCGCGCCTGCCCGCCCATGCCACCCATGCCGCCCGCACCACCCGGACGCCCTTGCGGACGGCCACCGGCGCCGCGTCCCGCACCGCCACGCCCGTTCGGCGGACCGAACGGATCGGCATTGCGGTTGGCGTCGACGCGGTCGATGCGATTGCCATCGGAACGCTTATCCTCGTCGCTGCGCGGCTTGGCGTCGCTGCGGCCTTTCGGACCGCGCGCGTCGGCGCCGGCGCCGGCGCCCTTCTTCTCGACGCCGAACGCAACGAGCAGGTCGCGCACGGTGTTTTCTTCCATCTCATCCCAACGACCGCGCTTGAGGTTGCTTGGCAGGGTCATGATGCCGTAGCGGGTACGGATCAGGCGCGAGACGGTCAGGCCGACCGCCTCGAACATGCGGCGCACCTCGCGGTTGCGGCCTTCGCCGATGACCACGCGATACCATTTGTTGATGCCTTCGCCGCCGCCATCGGCGATCTTGGTGAACGACGCCACGCCATCGTCGAGCTCGACGCCGGCCAGCAGTTTCTGGCGCATGCCCTCTTCCAGCTCGCCCAGGGTACGCACGGCGTATTCGCGGTCGATGTTGTAGCGCGGGTGCATCAGGCGGTTGGCCAAGTCACCGGAAGTCGTAAACAGCAGCAAACCTTCGGTATTAAAGTCGAGGCGGCCGACGGCCAGCCATTTGCCTGCCTTCATGGTCGGCAGGCGATCGAAGACCGATGGACGGCCTTCCGGATCGTCGTGACTGACGATTTCGCCGGCCGGCTTGTGGTACACCAGCACGCGCGGCGGCTTGCTGCTCACCTTGCGGTGGATCAGCTTGCCGTTGATGCGCACGGCGTCCGACGGCAGGATGCGCTGGCCGATGTGGGCCGGCTCGCCGTTGACCGACACGCGGCCGGCGACGATCAGGTCTTCCATGTCGCGGCGCGAACCGAGACCGGCTTCGGCCAGCACCTTGTGCAGCTTCGGCGCGTCATCGTCGGACGTGAGGTCGCGGCGCACCACCTTGACCGGCTGCGCGCGGCCGCCGTCGGTGGCGTCGAACGCATCCGAGGTGACGTACGAAAACGCCGCATCGGCATCGTTCATCTTGTTCTTGCCGTGGTGCTGCAGGCCCGGATTGCCTTTTTTATTCTTTTTGACGCGCGGCTTGGCGTCCAGGCTGCGCTCGGGGCGCGGACCGCGTTCGGGGCGGGCGACCGGCTCGGCGGGCGCTTCGGCCACCACTTCCGGCTCGCCGGACTCGATACGCTCCATCTGGATACGCGCTTCGCGCTGGCCGCGCAGTTCGCGCATCTGGCGCGGACCGCGTGGCGCACGTGGAGCGTGCTCGCCATTGGCAGGCGCGGCGCCGTCGGCCGCCGGGGCGCCGTCGGCTGCTTGCGCTGCCGGCGCGGCGCTGTCTTTCGGGGCGCGCGGCTTGCGGGCGGCGGGGGCGGGCTTGTCGGTGGTGGCGGCTGCGACGGCCACGGGCGCGCTGGCGGCGACCGGGGCTGCGGCGACAGGCGCGCTGGCGGCTACCGGAGCGGACTCATCCGCTGCCACGGCAACTGCTTTCTTTGCGCGCGGCTTGGCCGGGGCCTTGGCTGGGGCATCCAGCGCGGCGGGCGCGGCGGCCTCGACTTCGGCGACAGCCTTTTTGGCGGCGGCGCGTTTCGGTTTCGGCGCGTCGGCGCCGGCGTCCGCCTCTATCTGTGCCTTGGTGCGGCGTTTTGGCTTCGCTACTGCCTCGTCCATGGCTGCTACGTCGGCGTTACTTGTCTCTGTCGGTTTAGTTGGATTCATTATTCGTTTCTTGGTTGTGCTGACCTGGCGCAGCGTCAACCGTTATTTCTGGCGCAGGGTCGTGAATGAGGACTTCAGGAGATGAAGTGTCGGAGCCGGCCGCATCCGCGACGGCGGGAGGAAATGCCTCCTGCGCGTCGCCGCTACCTGCACCATCGTCGTTTGCGGCCTCCGAGGCCGCCGCTTTATCAAAATTTTCCTGCAAGGCAGCCTCGAGTGTTTCCATGTCGTGACCGCCCCGCATGTCGCTGATTTGCTGCAACGGAGGCAGCTGGGACAGCGAATTCAAACCCAAATCGTCAAGGAACTGCTTGGTCGTACCCAGCAAGGCCGGGCGCCCGATCACATCGCGGTAGCCGATGGCATCGATCCAGCCGCGGTCTTCCAGCATCTTGATCGTCTGCGAATTGACGGCAACGCCACGTATTTCTTCGATATCGCCGCGGGTGACCGGCTGGCGGTAAGCGATGATCGCCAGGGTTTCCAGGGTGGCGCGCGAATACTTCTGCGGCTTTTCCGGGCTCAGGCGATCGAGGTACTGCTTCATTTCCGGGCGACTCTGGAAGCGCCAGCCGCTGGCCAGGCTGACGATCTCGATACCGCGTTCGCTCCAATCGCGGCGCAACTCTTCGAGCATGATCTTGATGGTATCGGCGCCGACCCCGGCGCCGAGTGGGCGGCCATGGTCATCGACATCGACGAACAGCTTCTTCATGCCGTGGATCGACATGGGCTCGCGCGCACAGAGCAAAGCGGTTTCGAGGACCCGTTTGGCCTCATCAGTATTCATAACGATGTCGTATGCGGATGTTGCAATTAGATCTGCAGAGAAAAAACAACCAAATACCATTCAACGCATGGTGGCATGCGTCACCGAAATGACGCCGACAGCATGAAAACACGTTGAAACTGGAATCCGTCGCCTGCGACGAAGCGCGCTGGGCGGGAATGATACAGGTGGCGAGATGCGAACCCTGCCACACGGTTGCCTGCATACCTGGCGAGGCTAAACCGTTGATTTTCAAGACAAACGCTGGTTCGTCGCAGCGGCAGGGAGGCCAAGCTCCGGGCGCGCACTACACGAACGATCGACATCGTTTGCTCCAACAGCGGCCATTGTACCTGATAAAAGCGCGAAAAGGACAATCCCCCGCGTCAGAATCGCCTGCAAATGCCCCGAACAGACCCCAGCCGCCCCCACACCGGGGTCAGAGCTTTGACTTGCAACTAGTTGCCACCCAGATTCAAAACACCCCCCAACCGGGGTCTGACCTCTGATTCGTAATTAGTTACCCGAAGAATGATACCAGCGGCACTATCCGGCCGCGTTTTCGCATGCGCCCTATGCAGGCACGACGATCACGCCATAATTTCGACCGGCAAGCGTGTCGGAATCTCGTTCGCCACGCCGGATTGCACAAATAATTGCTAATCAGAGGTCAGACCCCGGTGCGGGGGGATTGCCATCAAAGTAACTAATTGCCAATTAAAGCTCTGACCCCGGTTGTAGGAATCGGTGAGAGCTTTGGCGGATATTGTAAGAAATATCTTAGCTGCGGAGCTTTTCGGCAAGGATGGCGGAGACGCCGAGGAAGGCCGGGTAGTCGGCCGTAATCACGAATGTCGGCACTTGCGCCAGATAGTTGACGAAGCGCCCTTTCTGCTCGAAGCGGCTGCGGAAGCTCGAGCGCGCAAAGCGCTCGCCCAGCCTCGGCACGATCCCGCCACCTATATAGATACCACCCTGCGCCCCGAGCGTGACCGCGAGATTGCCCGCGACCGTGCCCAGCATGCCGCAGAACGCTTCGATCGCCTGGTCGCACAGGACGCATTCCCCCGCCAGCGCACGCCGCGATATCTCGGGGGCGTCCAGCGCCTGCGCCGCTTGCCCCGTATGGTGCGCCAGCGCCCGGTAGATCAGTTCGATGCCGTCGCCGGAGAGCAGCCGTTCCGCCGATACGTGCTCGTACTGGCGCCACGCAAACTGCAAGATCGCCACTTCGGTCTCGTTGGCCGGCGAAAACGTCACGTGCCCGCCTTCGCTGAGCAAGGCCGTCCAGCTCTCGCCCGCGGGAATCAGTCCCGATACGCCCAGCCCGGTCCCGGCGCCAACCAGCCCCAGCGGCGTGTGCGCGCGCGCCACGCCGCCGCCGACTTGCCGCTTCTGGCTGGCGGCCAGGTGCGGCAAGGCGCGCGCCAGCGCGGTGAAGTCGTTGACCACTTCCAGGGTCTCGAAGCCGCACTCGACCCGCAAGGCGGCAATCGAAAACTCCCAGTGATGATTGGTCATGCGCACCAGGTCGCCCGTGATCGGATTGGCAATCGCCAGCGCCGCGTGACGCAAGCCGTCCACCCCGGCCGCCACCACGGCGGGCGAGCCCAGATAGGCGCGCAAGGCATCGGCCAGGGTCGGGTAGTTGTCACACGGCAGCACGTCGATCAGGCCGACTTGCCCGGGAGCGGTTTCGAGCGCGAAGCGGGCGTTGGTGCCGCCAATGTCGGCCAGCAGGCGCGGGCCGTCGACATAAGCGGAAGGCGGGACAACAGGGTGCGGCGCGGTGGCGTGGTCGGTCATGGTGGCGATTGTTCTATGGACTCGCCAAGCTTAATGGATCACCTGCCCACGGTGCAAGCTTTCTTTGTAGTTATAGTACAGAGAGGCCGGAAATTCCTGCCTTAAGCGGAGTTTTCACCGGTCCGGACGTAGTATAGGTACGCGCGGGGCTTGCGCAAGGGGGCTTGGCGGCCGATATCAGCCGGCCTGGGCGGTGCGCTGTTCGGGGTCGACCGCGTGATGGGCATTCCACGCGTCCAGTCCGCCATGGAGGGGACGGGCCAGGCGGTAGCCGCGCGCGATCAGTTCCTTGGCGACTTGCGCGGCCGTGACGTCGTTCGGGCAGCTGCAGTAAACGACGATGTGGCGCTCCTTGTCGAGCAGGGCCACGAAGCTGTCCGGCGCGCTGGCGTTGTAGATCAACGCGCCGGGCACGGCTTGTTCGAGCTGCTGGGCGGTGATGCTGCGCGCGTCGATGATGATCGGCTGCTGCCCGCCGCGAATCAGCTGGGCCAGTTCGCTCATGCTGATGCGCTCGATCTGCATGCCCTGGCGGAAGCGGCGCCGTTCGATGTACTTGTACAGGACGAACAGTCCCAGCAAGGTCAGCAGGACCATCAGGGCGGTGCCGCCCATGTTTTCGAGCATGACCAGTACTTTGTCGACGCTCTTGTGGAACAGGGCGCCGATGGCGATCCCGGTGCCGCTCCAGAGCAGGCTGCCGGTCATGCTGAAGGCCAGAAAGCGCGCCGTGCTCACGCCCAGCGCGCCGGACATGGGCGAGGCGATGATGTTGAAACCCGGAATGAACTTGGCGACCATCAGCGATTTTGGCCCGAAGCGCTTGAAGCGGTCTTCGGTCTGGCTGACGCAGTAGTCGGGCGAAAGTGAAATCTTGCACAGCAGCCGCAGGATGCGCTTGCCGTAGAAGCGGCCGGCGTTGAACCAGATCACGTCGCTGATCAGGCAGGCGCCGATGGCCACGGCCAGGCACACGCCCCAGCTCATCTCGCCGCCCACGGACAGGGCGCCGGCCACGATCAGGATCGGGAAGGCGGGAATCGGCATACCGATTTGTTCGACCAGCACGATGGCAAACACGATGAGCACACCGTAGAGCTGAAGCAATTCGATAAGATTGGGCATGCCGCCATCTTATCCCAAAATGCGCCGCGCTTCTCCCCCGAAAGTGGTATTGCAGCCCGGCGCCGGCAAACGGCTGTGGCGCCGCACGCACGCATGCACGCGCAGCGGCGGCATGCCGATGTCATGCGCCCGGGATCGCCGCCAGCAAGGCCCGGGTGTACGGATGCTGCGGATTGCGGTACAGCTCGTCCGAATCGGCCATTTCGACCACGCTGCCGGCGCGCATGACCATCACCCGGTCGGCCATGTATTTCACCACCGCCAGGTCGTGCGAGATAAAGATGTAACTCATGCGGTATTCATCCTGCAAGTCTTGCAGCAGGTTGAGCACCTGCGCCTGCACCGACACGTCCAGCGCCGACACCGATTCGTCGCACACCAGGATCTCGGGGCGCATGGTCAGGCAGCGCGCGATCGCGATGCGCTGGCGCTGCCCGCCCGAAAACTCGTGCGGATAGCGCTGCATGGCCTGCGCCGGCAGGCCGACCTTGTCGAGCAGTTGCAGGGCCATGCCGACGCGCTCGCCATCGCCCGCGCCGATGCGGTGGATGCGCATCGGTTCGAGCAGTATTTGCCCGACCGTAAAGCGCGGATTGAGCGAGGCGTACGGGTTTTGAAACACGATCTGGATGCGCCGCTTGTAGGGCAGAAAATCGCGTGCCTGCATGCCGATCAGGTCCTTGCCCTCGAACATCGCCGTGCCGCCGCTGGCCTTGTGCAGGCGCAACAAGGTCAGTCCGAGCGTGCTCTTGCCCGAGCCGGATTCGCCCACCACGCCGAGCGTCTTGCCGCGCGCCAGGGTGAACGAGACGTCGCTCACGGCGCGCAGCTCGCGCTTGCCGAACAGCCCCTCGCGCGTGTAAAAACCCTTGCTCAGCTTGCTCACGACCAGCACCTCCTCGTCATCAAACGCGTAGCCGCGCGCGCGTTGCGCGCCGCCCGCCGCTTCCCGCGCTTCTGAAGTGTGGGCAAGGTAATCGTCCAGCACCGGCAGGCGCAGCGGACGCTGGTCCAGGCGCGGCCGGCAGTGCAGCAGAGCACGCGTATAAGCGTCGGCCGGATGGTCCAGCACCTGGCGCGCCAGGCCCTGTTCGCGCACTTCGCCGTTGCGCATCACGATCACATGGTCGGCGATCTCGCTCACCAGCGCCAGGTCGTGCGTGATGAACAGCACCGACATGGCGCGCTCCTTCTGCAAGCGGGCAATCAGCGCCATGATTTGCTTCTGGATGGTGACGTCGAGCGCGGTGGTCGGCTCGTCGGCGATCAGCAGGGCCGGCTCGCAGGCGATCGCCATGGCGATCATCACGCGCTGCTGCTGGCCGCCGGACAACTGGCCGGGGTAGGCGTCGATCTTGCGCGCCGGGTCGGGCATGCCGACTTCGTCGAGCAAGGCCAGGGTGCGCACCCTGGCCGCTTTCGCGCTCATGCCCAGGTGCTGGCGCAGCACTTCGCCGATCTGGTAGCCGACCGTCAGCACCGGGTTGAGCGACGACATCGGCTCCTGGAAGATCATGGCGATGTCCTTGCCGCACCGGCGCCGCCGCTCGGCGCGCGGCAGCGCCAGCAGGTCGACCCCGTCGAACACGATGCGCGAGGCCGGGTCGATGATGGTGGTTTCCGGCGCCAGCAAGCCCATCACCGCCAGCGAGCTGACCGACTTGCCGCTGCCGGACTCGCCCACCAGCGCCACCGTGGCGTTGCGCGGCACCGAAAACGATACGCCGCGCACCGCCTCGACCGTATTGTGCTTGTCGATGCGGAAGGCGATGCGCAGCTTGTTTACTTCTAGCAGCATGCCGGCCTTTACTTGAGTTTCGGATCGAGCGCATCGCGCAGGGCGTCGGTCAGCAGCGAAAACGCCGTCACCAGCAGCGCCATGGCGCTCGCGGCGGCGGTGAGCTGCCACCATTTTCCGAGGATCAGTTCGTTCTGCGCTTCGTTCAGCATGCTACCCCACGACACCACGCCGACCGGCACGCCGAAGCCGAGAAAACTCAGGATCACTTCGGCCTTGATGAAGCCGACCGCCAGGATCGACAGCTGCACCAGGGCCACGTGGCTGACGTTGGGGAAAATATGCGAAAACATCTTGCGCCAGTGCGAGGCGCCGATGGCGTCGGCCGCCAGCACATACTCGCGCCCTTTGTGCTTCATGTATTCGGCGCGGATCAGGCGGTACGGCCCGGTCCAGCCGGTCAGCCCCAGGATGAGCACGATGGTGCTCACGCCCTTGTGTTGCAGCACGGCCGCCACCGCGAGGATCATCAGGATCGGGGGAATCGCGGTAAACACGTTGTAGAACCAGTTGAACAGGTCGTCGACCACGCCGCCGAAGTAGCCGGACAAGGCGCCGCCCACGGTGCCCAGCGCGACCGCCAGCAGCGCCGCCGCCAGCCCCACCACGATCGAGGTTTCGCCGCCCTTGATGGTTTTGAGCAGCACGTCGTGGCCCCATTTGTCGGCCCCGAACGGCAAGCTGGCCAGGCGCGGCGGAGGTGGGGCGGTGATGGCGGCGCCCTGCGCGGCGATGATGGCGGCGATCTCGCCTGCCAGCGGGTCGAACGCGTTCGGCGGCGGCGGCCCGCTGCGCGCCGCGCTGGCGCCCTCCCCCATGGCCCTGTCCGCACCGATGAACGATGGGGGCGCGTAGGTGACGCCCACCTCGTCTTCCCAGCCGGCCGCGACCAGGCCCGTGCTGGACAGGGCCAGCAGCGCCAGGAACAGCGCCACCACCGCCAGCGACGCCATGGCCACGCGGTCGGCGCGCAGGCGCCGCATGGCCAGGGTCCACAGGCCCGACTGGTGGCCCGGCCTCATGCGAGCTCGACGCGCGGATCGACCGCCTTGTACAGCAGGTCGGCCAGCAAGTTGAATACCATGGTGGCGGCGGCCACATACACGGTAATGGCTTTGATCACCGGAAAATCGCTGCGCTCAACCGCCAGGATGACTTCGCGCCCGATGCCGGGAATGCCGAAAAAGCGCTCCAGCAGGAACGCGCCGATCAGCAGCGCCGGCAGGTTCGCCATGACGTGCGTGATGATGGGAATGGCGGCGTTGCGCAGCACATGCACCCACTTGATGCGGCGCTCGGACAAGCCCTTGGCGCGCGCCGTGCGCACATAATCCTGCTGCACTTCGTCGAGCACGAAGCTGCGGTACAGGCGCAGGGTTGGCGCGACCGACACCGCCAGCCCGATCAGCACCGGCAGCGCCGCGTAGCGCAGCAGGTTTTCGCCCAGCCCGTTACCCCAGCCCTGCACCGGAAACAGCCCCAGCTTGTAAGCGAGCCCGTACTGGAAGGCGATGATGTACACCAGGATACTGACCGACATGCCGACCGTGCAGGCCAGCATCACCGCGCGGTCGGTCAGCGAGCCGCGCACGAAGGCCACGGCCAGCGCCAGCGCGATCCCGGTCACGGTTTCGAGCACGGTCAGCGGGATCAGCACCGTCAGCGACGGCCCCAGCCGGCTGGCGATGATGTGGGAAACCGGCTCGCCGGTGCTCCAGGCATTGCCGAAGTCAAACGTCACGATCTGCTTGACGAAGATCCACAGCTGCACCTGCAGCGGCTGGTCGGTGCCGAGCTGGCGCCGGATATTCTCGATCTCGGCGGCGTCGGACATCTTGCCGGCGAGCAGATACGCCGGATCGCCGCCGATCCAGTTAAACAGTATAAACACCAGCAGCACGACGCCGCCCATGGTGGGCAGCATCTGCCACAGGCGGCGCAGGATATAGGCAAGCATATTGGTGCGGCGCGGTCCTTTCCTGGTGGGCGTGGGGGCTTGTTTCGCAGGCCATGACGATAGCGCATTTCGGCCCCGCGTGGTGATGCCGGGCGAACATGGCCTTGGTTGCCGCACAGAAAATAATCTTCGTTGACGGCAGACAACGCAGACAAATTCAAGTACAAATTTGTAGCGTCGGGAAACTGTTGTTTCGCTGCCAAACTAGCCCGTGTGTACATTGACAGTCAGACATTGAGATGTTGAGATGTGTGCGCTTGGAAAATGTTCTCACCAACTATTTCACAAGAAAACGAGAGACATCATGTATTTTTCGCCGATCTCAGCAAGCCTGTGCTGGGAATCGGGCACAAAGCGAAATATGCATGCAGATATAGAAGTTTTTAACATTGATACCCTCTGGAGTTACACATGTTTAGAAAAACCGTAATGGCGCACGCCGTCTCTGTGGCGCTCGCTTCGGCAGCATTCACCCTGGCCGCACCGGCCATGGCGCAAGACCCGTCAGGCCCGATCCAACGCGTTGAAGTGACCGGCTCGAGCATCAAGCGTGCTAGCGCCGAAAGCGCTTCCCCGGTCCAGGTCATCACCGCGCAAGACATGGCCAAGTCCGGCAAGGGCACGGTCGCCGAATACCTCCAGACCCTGACCGCCGATGGCGCCGGCTCGCTGCCGACCGGTTTCGGCAACGGTTTTGCCGCCGGTTCGACCGCGATCTCGCTGCGCGGCCTCGGCGCCACCTCGACCCTGGTGCTGCTCAACGGCCGCCGCATGGCGCCGTTCGCACGCGCCGACGATGGCCAGAAGAGCTTCACCGACCTGTCGACCATCCCGATGGAAGCGGTCGAGCGCATTGAAGTGCTGAAAGACGGCGCTTCCTCGACCTATGGCGCGGACGCGATCGCGGGCGTGGTGAACATCATCCTGCGCAAGGATTTCACGGGCTTGATCGCCAAGGGCACGCTCGGCCAGTCCAAATACAAAGACGGCGAAATGGCCAAGGGCTCGCTGACCTGGGGCAAGGGCAACCTGGAAGCCGACGGTTACAACGTGCTGGTCAACGCCGAGTACTACACCAACAACGAACTCAAAAACAAAGACCGCGCCGACCGCGCCTGGATCGGCCACGGCGACCTGCGTCCGTACGGCTACAACATGGATACCCAGTTCGCCTCCGGCTACCTGGCCGGCAGCAACAACACCGGCGCCAGCCCGACCGGCTCGATCCGCAATCCGGTCACCAACACCTATGTGTCGCTGCCAGGCTGCACGGCCCTGTCGCAAACCAAGAACAGCGATCCGCAGGGCGGCTGCCTGTGGCACCACGACCAGTTCCGCTCGATGCAGCCCCAGGTCGACGGCTTGAACCTGTACACGCGCGCCAGCAAAAAACTCGGCGACGACCTGCTTGTGTACGGCGAAGTGGGCTACTCGAAACGCGACACCTCGTTCACCCTGGTTCCGGGCGAAATCACGCGCACCTATGCCGGCCCGCCATCAGCGGGCAACCCGACCGGCGTGACCAACTGGGGTTCGGGCGCCGGCACCACCATGCAACTGGCCGCCAACCACCCGCAAAACCCGTACGGCGTGCCGGTCCGGGTGCGTTATTCGGCCTTCGACGTCGGCCCGAGCGAGCGTTCGGTCAACAATGAATTCAACCGCATCGTGGTGGGCCTCAAGGGCGCGGCCATGGGCTGGGATTTCGACACGTCCTACGTGCATTCCGAGTCCAAGCTCGATCTCTTGTACAGCAACATGCTGAACCTGCGCGTGGTGCAGGCGGCGCTGGGCAATTCGGCCAGCCCGTACTTCCCGTACTACCTCGGCGAGCAGGCCGGCAAGAACCCGGCCTCGCTGTACCAGGCCATGGTGCGCACCGCCACCTCGCATTCGACCACCAAGCTCGACATCGTCGACTTCAAGGCTTCGCGCGAGCTGTTCCAGCTGCCGGGCGGCGCCCTGGGCCTGGCCGTGGGCGCCGAACACCGCCGCGAAAAACTCGACAATCCTTCCCTGTCGGGCACCGAAGACGGCTCAATCAACTCGTCCTACGTGGCGGCCAAGGGCGAAGAGAAAATTTCGGCCGTGTTCCTCGAAATCGCGGCGCCGGTCCTGAAATCGGTGGAACTGTCGGGCGCGCTGCGTTACGACAAGTACACCAACTTCTCCTCGACCACGCCGAAACTGGGCGCCAAGTGGACCCCGATCAAGAGCTTCGCCGTGCGCGGCACCTATTCGGAAGGCTTCCGTGCGCCGGGCGCGGCTGAAGCGAGCGCCTCGTCGCGTTCGACCGGCACCGCCACCACGCGCGATCCGGTCCGTTGCCCGGGCGGCACTCCGGCAGCCGGCGGCGGCAGCGCCACCGATTGCTTGATCTCGCTGGCGGCGGTCAAGGTCGGCAATCCGGCCCTGAAACCGGAAACCTCGAAAGGCATGACGCTCGGCATGGTCTGGGATCCGCTGAACGATACCAGCCTGTCGGTCGACCTGTGGAAGATCAAGCGCAGCGACGAGATCAATCCGCTGCCGTACAACGAAGCGGCGGCCCTGCCGACCGCGGTGCGCGCCGATAACAACCTGGTGGTCGGCGGCGTGGCCATTCCGAACACCGGCACCATCCTGATTTCGAACGCGCCGTACCGCAATTCGAGCTACACCGAAATCAAGGGTGTCGACTTCGACATCAAGCAAAAGTTCCGCCTCGGCGACTACGGCCGCGCCAACCTGGGCCTGACCTGGACCTACATCGATTCGTGGATCCGGGCCGAGTCGGCCGCCGTCAAGTACGAGTACGCTGGCACCCACGGCAACTGCGACACCTCCAACTGCGCCGGCACGCCCAAGCAGAAGATCAGCTTCGTGGCAGGCTGGGACTGGAACGACCTGAACGTCACCGCCACCACCAACTACCGTTCGAAGATGAAGAACGTGGGCTTCGAAGGCGACCTGTGCGCATCGAAGTTCGCCAACGGCGCCTCGGCCCCGAACGCGGAATGCACCCTCGCTTCGTTCACCTCGACCGACCTGTCGGTGCGCTACAACGTGTCGAAGAACTTCCAGGTGTTCGGTTCGATCAACAATCTGTTCGACAAGGTCGCACCGCTCGATGCCTACACCTACGGCGGCATGAGCTACAACCCGATGGACGCCAGCGGCGCCATCGGCCGCTACTTCAAGGCCGGCGCGCGCTACCAGTTCTAGCCTGATCCGGTAAGCCATCACAAACCACAGGGGCGGTGCTCAGGCACTGCCCTTTTTCATGCGCGTCTTGTTCATATGTATATGCGCAGCGGGCGTTTGTGTTGCAGCGCAGCAGACAATTCCCGCAGGAACATGCTTGCTGACTGGAAGCTTACTTTGCAATCAAGCTAAACAATTTATCTATTTTCGTTGTATTTCGATCAAACCCAATCTTGTTCGATTGACACCCGCAGTTACTGATGATTCTATAGTCCCCTCTCACTTTTGGATGGAGTTGAACAGCATGATGAAGCCAACCGTATTATCCCTGTCGTTGGGCGCGATGTTTGCAGCCGGCGGCGGTTTTGCAGGCACGGCGTTCGCACAGGACGGCCAGCCAATGCAACGCGTCGAGATCACCGGATCGTCGATCAAGCGCATTCAAAGCGAAACCGCCAACCCGCTCTCCATCATCAAAGCCGACGAGTTCATCAAGCAGGGATTGACCACGGCCCAGGAAGCGCTCTCGCGCATTCCCTCGAACCAGAGCACCATGGGCAGCGGCAACGTCGTTGGCGGCAACAGCAGCGGCCTGCCGACCGGCGGCCAGGCCAGCGCCGACTTGCGCGGCCTGGGCGGCGACAAGACCCTGGTGCTGCTCAACGGCCGGCGCCTCGCCAACCACCCGTACGACAGCTCCAGCGTCGACCTGAACATGATTCCCCTGTCCGCCCTCGACCGGGTCGAAGTGCTGCGCGACGGCGCCTCGGCCATCTACGGCACCGACGCCATCGGCGGCGTGATCAACTTCATCACCAAGCGCTCGGTCACCACCACCACCATCACCGGCGAAATCGTGCGTCCGCGCAAGGACGGCGGCGATGAAAAGCGCGTCAACCTGTCCAGCGGCTTCGGCAACCTCGACAAGGACGGCTTCAACGTCTTCGGCGTCGTCGACTGGCACGAGCAAACATCGATCAATTCGCAGCAGCGCGAATTTTCCAAAACCGGCATCGTCGCCAGCCGCGGCCTGAACCTCACTTCCGGCACTACCTTCCCCGGCAACTACTACGATGCGGGCGCCGACAAGTCCGGCAATCCGGGCTGGGCCACCGGTTGCAATCCGCCCTTCTCGGTACCGAACGCGGCCGGCATCTGCCGCCAGGATTACACGCGCCAGATCGACAGCATGCCCGACCAGGAGCAACTGGCCCTGTTCGCGCGCGGCAGCATGAAGCTCGGCGCCGACCACCTGGCCACCCTGGAATTCTTGCATTCGCAAAACGACGTGACCTCGCGCACCGCGCCGCCGCCGCAGACCGGCCTGATCCTGCCGAACACCAGCAAGTACTATCCGAAGACCGGCGTGTCCGGCCAGCCGCTGTCGGTCAACTGGCGTCCGACCGAAGCGGGCCAGCGCACCATCGATTCGACCGGCAAGGCCGACCGCGTGGTGCTCGGCATGGAAGGCTTGCTGGCGGGCTGGGATTACAAGGGCGGCCTGGCGCACTCGATTTCCAAGTCGAGCGAAGATTTTGTCAACGGCTACGTGGCCGACGCCTCGTTCGCGGCCGGCGTGGCCAATGGCATCCTCAACCCGTTCGCGCTGCAGGATGCGGCCGGCAAGGCTTACCTGGACAGCACCGCCCTGCGCGGACGCGTCCAGAGCGCCGAAGTGAAGAACACCAGCTTCGACTTCAAGGCCAGCCGCGACATCATGGCCATGGGCGGCGGCCAGATGGCGGTGGCGGTGGGCACCGAGATCCGGCGCGAGACGGCCGACTTCAACGTCAACCGCGCGATCGCGTCGCAGGCGTCGAGCTCGGGCTTGTCGGGTTCGCTGTCGAAAACCGGTTCGCGCAATATCCAGGCCGTGTTCACCGAGCTGAACCTGCCGTTCACCAAGGAACTGGAAGTGCAGCTGGCGGCCAGGTACGACCGTTACAGCGACGTCGGCAACACCACCAACCCGAAGATCGGCCTGCGCTACCAGCCGACCCCGCAGTTGCTGGTGCGCGGTTCGGCCAGCACGGGCTTCCGCGCGCCGACCCTGTTCGAAAAGAACGGTCCGCCGTCGCGCAACGATACCAACGACAGCTACAGCGATCCGATCCTGTGCCCGGGCGGCAAGCCGCAGCCAGGCTCGAATCCGCTGCGCGATTGCGACCTGCAACAGTTCAAGCTGCAAGGCGGAAATATCAACCTGAAGCCGGAAAAATCGAAGTCGTTCTCCTTCGGCGCCGTGATCGAGCCGATCCCGAGCGTGACGATCGCCGCCGACTACTGGAACATCCAGTTGAAGGACAAGATCGCCGCCCTGCCGGAACAAACCATCTACGGCAACTACGAAAAGTACAAAGCCTTGTTCCTGCGTAATCCGGACGGCTCGCCGAACGCGATCGAAGACTTCCTCAACAACCTGGGCGAAGTCAAGACCGACGGCGTCGACCTGAGCGCCACCCTGCGCCTGCCGCGCACCAGCGTCGGCAACTTCACCGTGACGGTGGACGGCACCTACGTGCACAAGTACGACTACCAGAACGAGCGCAATGGCGAGTTCATCCACAACGTGGGCCGCTACGCCGACATGGCGCCGGTGTTCCGCTGGCAGCACACCGCCGCGCTGAACTGGAACAGCGGCCCGTGGGGCGCGACCCTGTCGCAATCGTTCAAGTCCGCGTACCAGGATCAGAACCAGGTCGAGCCGGAGTTCAAGCACAAGGTCGAGGCCTACAGCCTGCTGAACCTGTCGGGCAGCTACAGCGGCATCAAGGGCCTGACCCTGACCGCCGGCCTGAAAAACCTGCTCGACGAACAGCCGCCGTTCTCGAACCAGGGCACCCTGTTCCAGAAGGGCTACGATCCGCGCTTCAGCGATCCGATCGGACGCGCGGTGTACCTGCGCGCCAGCTACGCGTTTTAAGCGCTCTTAGCCTTCCAGGCTGACCAAAAAACCGCCGGATGCGAGTCTGGCGGTTTTTTTTCGTGCGCGCGCCGGCGCGGCGAATCGGGCTTGCGCCGCTCACACCATGCGCGCGCAATTTGCAGCGACCGTGCTTGCGATCGCGGCGCGCGTCGCTTTGCGCATTGGATAGTCTGCGAGAACACGGTCGAACGTCAGCGCAATCGATACAATGCGCTCAATGGCACTGCGGGCACGCTCCAGTGCGATGCCATTGCGCTCAGCAAGCTTTAGCAAATGCACTTTTGCCGGATGAAGGCTTTCGCCGTCGACATCCATCTGGTGATGTCCGGCAGGACCGTGGCAATACGTCAGGTCGTAACACGGGGCAAGCGCCCATGTCAGCGACTCATCCATCCTGAAGGAGAAATTCTTGGTGTGGTCGTCCCGATTGTTGAATACGACATTGAAGACGCACCGCTCGTACGCCTTGAGCACTTCGGGCTCACTCAGTGTCAAGGCGCGCGTTGTCCGCAGCAAGGTTTCATAACCGGTATTCGGAAGGCGGAAATTCAGATTCAAGGCCCCCGCCAGCGTGTGAACGGGCACCTTCATTGCGTCAGCGCGGTCAAACCGTTCGATGCCAAATGCGGCCGTTTTGGGCCCCAGCACAAAATGCCTGGTCGCCGGCACATCCAGGCCGCAGTCGCGGGCGGTTTCGGAATAGGCATGTTCAATTGCGCAGACTTCCTTGTGCTCATCTTGCCCAGGAAACTTCACCAGCCACGGCGTACCCGGCCCATCTTCCAATGTGCTGATGATTCCTGACGTCGCGTCGTACTGCACCAGCACTTTTGGCCGGGCGCCGTGCGGCGAGCCGCCGAGCAGGATCAGCTGTTTCAACGCCGCAGTATCCTTATCGGCAACAACAAGCTGGATTTCCTTCGCAAGGTCGACCAGTTTCACATCCTGCGGTGTGAGTGCAATGTCCGTCGCCGGCGAAAAGCTGAGGGCGCCCAGCGCGCGGCTTCCAATGAAGGCTAATCTGTCCAGCGCCGAGATCTCATGCGCGCGCTTTTGGAAGTGTTTCTTGAAAAACCGGTCCATGAGAAGCAAGCCCCATCCGTCCGGTAGTGCATCGGCGAGCAAGCCAGGTAGCTGGAGTTGCTCCCTCGGAAAATCTCTGTAGCTGTCTACCGACAAAGGCATGCGGATCGGGGACAACTCGACGCCCTTGGCGCGTGCCTCGGGCGAGTACTCGAACACCACCTGGCGGCCGTCGCTTGCGATATAGCCCAGCGGCCACGACTGCCCCCATCCGCAAAATTGCACCTGTAGCTTTTGCATCAGCGTCCCTTAGGCCTCAGCTTGCGCGGTGCGCGCATGCGCTTTCCGTGTTCAGCGTCACGCTCCATTTGCGCAATCGACAGGCTTTTCAAAGCGAAGCTGTCCTGCAGCTCGCTTGCCATGCCAAGCGCCAGCACAGCACGAATAAAGTTTTCGAACGTGCAATCGCCACCCGTCTCCAGCCGTTGCAGCGTGGCCTTGCCCATCCCGGCGCGCTCGGCTAACGTTTCCAGGGTAATCCCTTTGATAAGCCGTCGCTGCCTGAGGCGCGCGGTCAGCTCTTCACGAATCTCTTTTTCGGTTGCCAGCGAAAATTCCAACATTGCCCCCTCCCAATCGCCAACTTGGCGGACGAACACGCCAAGCAATCTCATAAAATATCATATTTGATAAAAGATGAAAGGATTCTTTATATAATACATCGATTTTGATATTTTATAGAGTGGACACACATCTTCCCGCGTTGTTCCCAAAAAAGCAGGAACAGCTTACTATCGCGGGAAATGTTATCAGTTTGATCGTGTCGGTCCGGGTCCGTTAAAATTGCCCAAGTACCATGAAATGGTAAGGTCGCCCGGGCCTGCGTGCCGAATGGAAGCATGAGCAATTGTAAGTACTGAACATCCCCCCCTTCCCTTAACACTGGAGCCTTTACCCATGAAGTGCATTCTCGCCAGTCTCATCGTGCTCGCCACCTGCGGGAGCGCCCTGACCGGGGCCGATGAACCGGCGCGCCATTCCTACATGCCCGCGCAGGGCTATGTTCCCGATGCGGCGACAGCGGTGACCATTGCCATCGCGGTACTGTCACCAATTTACGGTGCAAGCAAAATCAAGGGCGAAGCGCCGTTCATCGCGACATTGAAGGATGGGGTGTGGATCGTCAGCGGCACCTTGCCGCCGAACATGTATGGGGGCGTCGCGGTGATCGATATCTCCAGGACTAACGGCACGATACTGCGGGTAAGTCACGGCAAATGAGTTTCAGGCAAGGCTACAGGGGCCACCCGGGTGATCGCTTACCCGTGTGCGATGGTGGCGCGCCTTGAGACGCTGGCCAGACGCCGGCCGCCTTTCACTCGCTGCTCATCGTCGCAACGCTCTTTCCACAAAGGCAGTGTGACGCCGGCGCGCCCGGCCAGGGTCTTGAGAATCTCCGGTTGCCCATTGGCCAGCTCGATCAAGAGCCGGGTCGAGGCGTCAGGATAAGAATCTTCGTTTTCATAGCAAGTACGGATAGCGACGCACCGAGATACATCAAATACAGATCGATACCGCAAGCAACTTTGCGCAAGATCATGAAGCGAGCTCCTCTTCCTCCGATACTGAAAGATTCCCATCCCCGGACCGTGACCATGCTGACTCTGAAAATTGGCGCCGCCCGCGATGGCGACGTGATCATCGCGGGCGCCGGCCCGGCGGGCGCATCCGCTGCCGCCCATCTGGCCGACGCCGGCTTTTCCGTCATCCTGATCGACCACCAGCAATTCCCGCGCGATAAAGTCTGCGGCGACTTCGTCGGCCCGGCCGCCCTGCTCGAACTGCACAGCCTGGGCATCGCCGGGCTGCCCGCGTTCCGGCAAACGAATATCATCGACGAGGCCGCGCTGTACCTGAACGGGCGCCACTTGATCACCCATCCCATCCCGCGCATGCCCGGCATGCCCGCGCACGGCCGGGTCATCGAACGCAAGGCGCTCGACCAATGGATCCTTGAGCGGGCGCGCGCCGCCGGCGCCCGGGTGATCGAAAACACCCGCGTGCAAGGCTTCGCGATCGAGCCCGACGGCGTGTGCGTGAGCCTCAAAGGCCCGGCCGGGCCGGCCACCCTGCGCGCGCAAGCCCTGATCGGCGCCGACGGCAGCAGTTCGGTGGTGGCGCGCCTGCTGCGCGGCCACGCCGTGCCGGACCGCAACCGCATCATCGCCATGCGCGGCTACCTGGACGGCTTGCCGGACACGGGCAACCGCTGCGACCTGTACTTTTCCAACGAAACCTTCCCCGGCTATTACTGGCTGTTCCCCACCGGCCCGCACTCGGCCAATGTCGGCATCGGCATGGTGCGCGAAACCCTGCCGCGCAATGAGGAACACCTGCGCCAGCTGATGCTCGACCTGATCTCTGGCGACCCGGCCCTGCGCGCACGCCTCGGCGGCGCGCAACTGCGCGCTCCGCTGGTCGGCTGGCCGCTGACCACCTACGACGCCGCCCTGCCCTGCGTGGGCGAACGGGTGCTGCTGGCGGGCGACGCCGCCGGACTGATCAACCCGCTCAATGGCGAAGGCATCCAGTACGCCATGCTGAGCGGGCGCTGGGCCGCCGAGACCCTGCTCGCGGCGCGCGCGCGCAACGACTTTTCGCAGCCCAGCCTGCTGCCCTACGCGCAGCGCATCGAACGCGAGCTGCGTTTCGACATGGCGCTGGCGCGCCTGCTCGTGCAACTGATCCGCAACCGCCACCTGACCCCGGTGTGGCTCGAGGCCTTGCACATCATCGTGGCGCGCGCCCGCGTCGACCCGGCCTATGCCGAGATCACCGGCGGGGTGCTGGCCGGGCTGGTGCCGGCGCGCCGCGTGCTGGGCGCCGACATCGTGCGCAAGAGCGCCTTGCAGGCGCTGTTGTCGCTGGCCGGGATGGGCGCGAAACACCTGCTGCGCGGGCGCGCCCACTGCGTGCGCATCGGCCTGCAAACCGGCACGGCGGCGGCCGGCGTGGCCGTGTCGATGGCAGCCGATCCGCGCGCCGCGCTGGCCTGGGGCATGGGGGTGGCCGGCAGCGCGCTGGAACTGGGCGGCGGCATGGCCGGCGCGCTGCTGCGCCCCGCCGCCCAGGCGATCACGCCGATCGATGCCGATTACAAATCGCGCTCGATCATGTAAAGCACCACCTCGCGCAAGAAGCGCTTGTGCTCGGAGTCGGGCAGCGCGCCGAAGTGCTGGTCGAATTCGTGCAGGGCCGCGCCGGCCAGCTGGCGCGCGCTGCTGCGCGCATGGGCGATGCTGTCGTACTTGTCCATCGTGGCGCGCAGCCAATCGACCTCGGCTTGCCGGCGCGCGGCGCGCGGCACCGACAGAAAATCCCGGATGCGTTGTTTCTCTCCGTCGCTGGCATGCCCGACGGTGTGGATCAGCATCAGCGTGCGCTTGCCTTCCCAGAGATCGCCGTTGATTTCCTTGCCGTATTTGCCCTCGTCGGCGTCGAGGTTGAGGATATCGTCCTGGATCTGGAACGCCGCCCCCATGTAATAGCCGAAGCGGTCGAAGCGCTCGAGCGCGATGGCCCCGCCGCCGGCGACCAGGGCGCCGATGCGCAGCGGGTGCATGCAGGTGTACCAGCAGGTTTTCTTGAGCACCATGCGCAGGTAGTCTTCTTCGCTCAGCTCGGCCACGTTGTCGCGCACCCAGCCCAGTTCCAGCGCCTGGCCTTCCACCGTCTGGCACACCATGTGTTCGATCTCGTTGACGATGCGCCAGGTCAGCTGCGGGCCGACGATGCCCAGGTTGTTGAGCAGCAGGCGGATGCACAGCACCTGCATGGCGTCGCCCACGTTGAGCGCGACCGCCAGGCCCTGGTCGGCCTGCAGGGTAGGCAGTCCGCGCCGGCTTTCGCTGCCGTCTTCGATGTCGTCGTGGATCAGGAAGGCATTGTGGTACAGCTCGATGGCGACGGCCGACTCGAGCACCCGCCGCACCTCGCCGCCAAACGCGCAGCAGGCGGCGATGCACAGCGCCGGGCGCAAGCCTTTGCCCGAGCGCAGCGGATACACCGGCAACAGGTCGTACAGATAGCGCCGCGGCTCCTTGCTGGGCAGGTATTCCAGCAGGCGCGCCATGGTCAGTTCCTTGTAGCGCGCCAGGCTGGCCTCGACAAAACGGGACCGTCCGGCCGCCTCACTCACCGGGCGACTCGACCCGCACGGTGAGCACGGCGCGCACCTGGTCCAGCTGGCTGGCCAGCAGCAGCCCGGAATAGGTGCCCGGCGCCGCATCGGGCGGCACGCTGACGGTAATGAGCACCGTGGCCGAGCCGCGCGCGGGGATGGACAACTCCTCCGGCGCGAAACCGATCTGGACCGCCGCCAGACGGGCGCCGCTTTCGCTGAGCAGGTCGGAGCAGTGGAAGCGCAAGGTCGCGGTCGGCACATCGGCCGCGTTTTCCAGGGTCATCGGCACGCTCAGCGAGCCGCCCGGCGCGATCGGCTGCGGCATGGTGAGCGATGCGGTGGCGTCGCCGCCTTGTTTCGGCGCCGCCGCGCCGCCGGGGCGCACCGTGACCACCCGCTCCGACAGCGCACCGAGCGAATTGCTGGCCAAGACCACCATGTCGAGCAGGATGTCGACCACCTCGTGCGCATCGCGGCGGAAGCGCTGCATGACGTCGGCGGGGTCGCCGGCGCGCAGTTTTTCCACATCCACGAAACGCATTTCGACCCGTTTGGCGGCGGCCACGCCGAGGGCGATTTCCTCTTCCAGTGTCGAGGCGGCCTGCTGCACGATGCGCGAGGTGGTACCGGCCATGCGCACCAGGTAATCGAGTTCGGCCCGGCTCATGCTGATGTTGTCGCTTTCATTGCTTGGCATTGCTCACAGCTCCTGATGATGGTGATAACGGTTGTAAAAGCGGGGATGATCGGGCCTCGCCAGCGACCTCAGCCCGGCACCGGCACCGGCGTCGGCGTCGGCGTCGGCGTATCGTCGCGGCAGGCGAACAGGCGCGTGGTGCCGCGCACCGAAATGCTGGCAAACGGGTTGCCGAACACCTCGATGCCGATGGTGTAATCGCTACGCGCGCAGATCGGTTCGCACACGGTGATGCACACCGGTACCGGCTCGCGCGCGACCAGCTGCATGTTCATGCTGACCTGGAGCGGACGCTGCGGGTCGCTTGATAGCGTCACGTTGGCCGGCGCCGGCTCGAACGAGATCGAGACCGGGCACGGCTTGTCGAGTTTGAAGGTGTGTTCGAGCTGGGCCGATTGTTTCGGCCAGGACGTGATCGAGAGGGTTTGTTCGGGCATGATGGTTCTCCTTACAGGGTAAAGTTCAGGTTGCGGAGCGCGCGGCGCCGGCCAGTTCGCGCGGCAGGGCGAACACGACATGTTCCCGCACGCCGGGCCGATTGAGCACCGGGCCGGCGCCCCACTCTTCCAGGCGCGCCACCACCTGCCCGAGCAGCACTTCGGGGGTCGAGGCGCCGGAGGTGATGCCGACGCAGCGCCGGCCCTCGAACCACGCGCGCTGCAACTGGTCGGCGTGATCGATCAGATGGGCGTCCACTTGCTGCTGGGCGGCGATCTCGCGCAGGCGCTGCGAATTGGCGCTGGCGGGCGAACCGATCACCAGGATCAGGTCGCAGATGGCGGCCAGTTCCTTGACGGCCGACTGGCGGTTCTGGGTGGCGTAGCAGATGTCTTCCTTGCGCGGCCCGAGCAGCGCCGGAAAGCGTGCTTGCAGCGTTTGCAGGATCGGCTTGATGTCGTCGATCGAAAACGTGGTCTGGGTGGCGTACGCCAGGCGCGTGCCGTCCTGCACCTGGAGCCGCGCGGCTTCCTCGGCGGTGCCGACGACGTAGATGGCGCGTGCGCCCGCGCCGCTGTAGTGGCCGAGCGTGCCGATGATTTCGGGATGCCCTTCGTGGCCGATCAGGACCACTTCGCGGCCGGCGCGCGCGTGGCGCGCTACTTCCATGTGCACCTTGCCGACCAGCGGACAGGTGGCGTCGAACACGTGCAGGCCGCGCTGGCGCGCCTCGGCCGCGACCTCGGGCGCGATGCCGTGCGCGCTGAACACCACGATGCTGTGCTCGGGCACCTGCGCCAGTTCGTCGACGAATACCGCGCCGCGCTCGCGCAGCGCAGCGACCACATGGCGGTTATGCACGATTTCGTGGCGCACATAGACCGGCGCGCCGAACACGTCGAGGGCGCGTTCGACGATGTCGATGGCCCGCTCGACCCCGGCGCAAAAGCCACGCGGATTGGCCAACACGATTTGCATACGTCCTCCGGAGCGAAGACTGGATCAGTCCGCTTTAGAGCTTACGTGCGTGAGGTCGGGCGAGCTTGCGCCAAATCAAGCTGGTGATATTTCGCAAACACAAACGCCCAAGAAAAAACCCCGCCGGACACGAAGTCCGGCGGGGTTTTTAACGCCCTACAAGTTTCTTACAACAGTACGCGATGGCTGTCTGTCAACCGCCGCGCACGGCGGCAATTACAGGAACTTGTAGTTCAGACGTGCGTAGAACGTGCGACCGAGCGGGTTGGTGAACGAGGCGTCGTAACCGACCTGGAAGTTGGCGCCATTGCGCGACGATGGTGGATCTTCGTCGGCGATGTTTTTTACGCCAAATGTCATGCTCAGGTTTTTCATCGGTTTCCAGCCCAAGGTGGCATCGAAGGTCGAGTAGTTGTCGACCTTGCGCAGCTCCGGGTAGGTCGCGGCGATCAGCGACGGATCGGTGTAGTCCCAGTAACCTTTGGTGTAATTGTGGGTGAGCGAGCCGGTCCATTGACCAACGCCGTAGGTCAGGCCCAAGGTGTGGCGATAACGCGGGGTCGGGCCGAAATCCTTGAAGTTGCCCAGGTCGCTGACTTCCTTTTCGCCTTCATACTGATAGCCGTGCTTGGTATAGTAAGTCGAATCGTAGTTCGCACCCAGCGTGCCCATGTCACCGAACTTCTGGCGATAATTCAGGTTCAGATCGACACCAGCCGCATAGAACTTACCGGTGTTTACACGTGGCAGGGCAACGTAAGCAAGCGGGAAGTCCTTGTTGGCATTGGCTTTATAAGGCAAATCACTGCCGCCGACCGGCACTGGAGGCGGTGGCAAGTTGTTTAGCTCAGCCAACGCCTTGTCATCCTCATACTGCTTCTGGATTTTCGGGTCGTAGCGATAGAACTGGCCCAGATTGGCCACCGGATCGCCGAACACCGTGTTTTCGGACATGGCGTTGATCGATTTATCGATCTTGACGTTCCAGTAATCGAGCGAACCGCTGATGGTCGACGTTGGCTGGAATACGAGGCCCAGGGTGTACTGTTTCGATTTCTCAGGCTTGAGATCCGCGTTGCCGCTGTTCTGGGTAGTCAACTGAACAGAGCACTCGTCCTGCAAGGCGCCGACCTTGTTCACACTGGTTACTTCCACGCCGTTCGGGCAGCGCACCGGGTCGTTAAAGTTCGACGAGGTGTTGTTCAGCGCCTTCGGATTGAGGTTATCGACCAGGGTCGGTGCGCGGAAACCGCGCGCCACCGAACCGCGCGCCATGATCATGGTGCTCGGGCGATAGGTGAAGCCGAGTTTCGGGCTCAGGTTGTCGAACTCGGTGCCGAAACCATTCTTGTACTTGTCGTAGCGCGCAGCAGCAGTCAGTTCCAGGTCCTTGACGACCGGAACCACGACTTCGGAGAACAGGCCGAACACTTTGCGGTCGCCAGTCACGCCCGGAATTTCGCCCGCGCCGCCAACCTCGTCACCTTTACGCAGCACTTCCGACGACACCTGGGTCAGCTCTTCCTTGCGGAACGAGGTGCCGACCGAGAAGCCAACCGCGCCGGCCGGCAGGTTGAAAATTTCTTTGGACATTTTGAAATCGAACTCTTTCGAGATCGAGCTACCGCCATTTTCAAAGCCGCTCAGCTGCGAACCGAGCAAGGCCGCCAGGCTGGCCGCATCTTGCGTACCGAACACGTTGATTTCGCCTTTGGCGAGCAAGGGATCGAGCTTGGCGTAGCTGAACTTGCCCGGACCGAACTGGATCTCCACTTCGTTCTTGCCGTAAGTGAGGGCGGTCTCGTAATCCCAGCCCGCGATCATCCCCTTGGCGCCGACCACGACGCGGGTGTTCTCGGTCTTGGTCAGGTCATTACGGCCGCCACCGGCGACGGTACGCCAGGTGCCGCCGATTTCGCCGGTCGGCACCACATCCATGTCGGCGGCAAGTACGGTGTCGGCGGTTGTGACGGTACCGTTCGGCATTTTGTAGCCAGCCGGGAGTTTCAGACCCTTGGGCAGTTTGACGCTCGCCGGATAGAAGCGGCCCGTGGCCGGATACTTCATGGCCTTGGTGTACGGCGCCGGCGACGACGCCGCGATCATCTTGTCCTTGGTGTAGGCCGCTTCGGCGAACAGTTCCAGGCTGTCGCTGACCTTGAACACGCCGCGCGTGACCAGGTTGGTATGCTTGGCTTCGGGAACCAGGTCGATGTACTTGACGTAGTCGGTACCGCAGCCTTTTTCGCTGTTGACCACCAGGCTGAATTCGTCGTTCTTGCAACCGTTGTAGCGGAACGGATTCACGCCCACATATTCGTTGCCGAGCTTGTCGGTGAAGTTCAGGTTAGGCACGCCGTTACGCGGCGACGACTTGTTGATGCCCAGGTCGGGACGCACGGAGGTGGTCGAGAAGCTGCGGTCGGAGGCAAGCAGTTTTTCGTTTTCTTCGTGGTTGGCGCTGACCAGCACGTTGAAGCGGTCGGTCGCGATGTCGCCGAAGCCGGCCGTGATGTTAAAACTCTTGGTGTTGCCGCCGCCCTGGTCGACGTGGGTCTTGTAGGCGGACATTTCCACGCCCTTGTAATCCTTGCGCAGGATGAAGTTGATCACGCCGGCCACCGCATCGGCGCCGTACACGGCCGAGGCGCCGTCGCGCAGCACTTCGATGCGTTCGATGGCCGACAGCGGGATCGAATTCAAGTCGACCGGGTTGTTGCCGACCGCATAGTTGGCCACGCGGCGGCCGTTCAGCAGCACCAGCGTGTAGCGGGCGCCCAGGGCGCGCAGGTTGGCGGTCGACGGCACGCCGGAGGCGCCGACGTTGTTGGCGGTGACGCCACCGCCGAAGTTACCGGGAATCAGGTTAACGAGGTCTTGGGCGGAGGTGGCGCCGGTGCGCTCGATGTCTTCGCGGCGAAGAATGGTGACAGGCAGCGCGGTTTCAGCGGCAACGCGTTTGATCGACGAGCCGGTGATCTCGACGCGCTGCATCGAATTGTCCTGGGAAGCGGTCTGGGCGACGGCTGGCAATGCCGCAAGGCCGAGGCCGACTGCGATACCGCCCGAGAAGACCAAGCGCAGTGAACGCGATAAAACGGTTTCTGTCATCATTTGTGAATCCCTTGATTTTATATAATATTAGTATTAACACCATCTCTTTTGGAGGGTGCATCAATTTAAGTAGCGAACCTCGCGGTGCCACGTTCCGGATCGCGGATACGTGCCGGTGCAAGGTACAACAGCCGAGTTCTTGGTCATGCTGTCTCCGTCGGCTGAAACTTCTTCACTTCGCTTAAAGCGACTTTCTCCAACTGGCGTCGCACTTCTGTGCTTTTCTGCCAATCAAGCCCAAGATAGAAACATATGGGAATAATTGATGTCAACGGTAAACACACAATATGTATATAAACAACAGCCGTGGTCGCGTGCATACGATTGCATTGTAGTTTCTTGCATACGGAACACGAATTTGTGATTGAATAAAGGTAATGAATTGCAGGTGTTGGCAATGCACAGCCGCGCCCGCTGGAAAAGTGGCGCGTCGAAGCGCGCCATGCTGTGCATGGCGGCGTGCAAAGTGGGCGCCGGTTGCGGCGTGGGAATGTTGAACGGGCGGCAGCGCCGCCGTGAGGCCATATCAGGACGCCGCGCGGATGCAACAGCAAGCGCGCGGTTCATCCGCATATCTTATTCGTCGTGCATACGCGGTCGCGCCGGCTTCAGCCCTGCGCACCCTGGCGGCGCTGGCGCACCGCCTCGGCCAGGCCTTCGAGCACGGCCACGCTGCTGTCCCAATCGATGCAGCCATCGGTGATCGACTGGCCGTACACCAGTTCCTTGCCCAGCACCAGGTCCTGACGCCCGGCCACCAGGTGCGACTCCACCATCACGCCGACGATACGGCCATCGCCCCCGGCCACCTGGGCCGCGATATCGGCGCACACCGGCACCTGGTTTTCCGGCTTCTTGGAACTGTTGGCGTGCGAGGCGTCGATCATCAGGCGCGCGGCCAGGCCTTGCGCGGCGATCTGCTGGCAAGCCAGTTCCACGCTGGCGGCGTCGTAGTTCGGCGTCTTGCCGCCGCGCAGGATGATGTGGCAATCCTCGTTGCCGTTGGTCGACACGATTGCCGAATGGCCGCCCTTGGTCACCGACAAGAAGTGGTGCGGCTGCGAAGCGGCCTTGATCGCTTCCACCGCGATCTTGATATTGCCGTCGGTCCCGTTCTTGAAACCCACCGGACACGACAAGCCGGACGCCAGTTCGCGGTGCACCTGCGACTCGGTGGTGCGGGCGCCGATCGCGCCCCAGCTGATCAGGTCGGCGATGTACTGCGGACTGATCACGTCGAGGTATTCGGTGCCGGCCGGCAAGCCGAGTTCGTTGATGTCGCGCAGCAGCTCGCGCGCCATGCGCAGCCCGTCATTGATGCGGAAACTGTTATCCATGTACGGATCGTTGATCAAGCCCTTCCAGCCGACCGTGGTGCGCGGCTTTTCGAAGTACACGCGCATGACGATTTCCAGCTCGCCCTTGAAGCGGTCGCGCTCGCCGGCCAGGCGGCGCGCGTATTCCATCGCGGCCTTGGTATCGTGGATCGAGCATGGCCCGATCACCACCATCAAGCGGTCGTCCTGGCCGTGCAGGATGCGGTGCAGCGCCACGCGCGAACCGGCCGCGGTCTGCTCGGCGCGCTCGCCGCAGGCAAACTCGCGGATCAGATGGGAAGGCGGCGTCAGTTCCTTCATTTCGCGGATGCGTAGATCGTCGGTGCGTGGCATGGTGTTCTCCGTGGCTGGGTCATTCAAATGGTCGGGCTAAAAAAAAACCGCCATGGCTGGCGGTTTATCTGGATATTGCAAGATCTCGTTGTTGCTACGTGAACCTGCCGCTACTCCACCGCCTTTGGGTTGGAATTGCTAAAGTAAAAGTAGCAGGTAAAGAAAACGACGTTGTGCATGGCAAGATCCGAAAGTGGTGCAAGGACTATAACAACAATTCCTGCAATTTGGCAAGCTGTTTTATCGGCGTCCGTCAAGACCGCACGGCACAAGCGGTTGCGCCTTTCCCACAACAGCGGCGCCGATGCTTGTCACATTTGATCCAGATCAGTTGCGCAAACGCGCCCGGTGCAAAACTCAGTCACCGAGCCCCCTGCCGGACTTTGCGCCAGATCAAATGCGATCGACTTTTCCAGTCAGATAGATTGACTTGGATCATGGCTTTTCAAAGCGGACGGGGCAGTCATACGCTTTGTGGAGCCTGTCATGAAACACACCATCTTGTCCCGTTCGCTGCGGGGCCTGTTCGCCGGCGGTGGCGCCGCCGGCTTGGCCCTGCTCGCGTGCCCCGCGCGCGCGCAAGCACCGGCGCCGCCGGCCCCCATCCCGCGCGTCGAAATCACCGGCACCCTGATCCCGCGCGCGACGCGCGAAACGGCGGCCGCCGTCATCACCCTCAACCGCAACGATATCGAGCGTTCCGGCAAGACCACCGTGGCCGAGCTGCTGCAAACACTGGCGGTCGACAACCAGGGCTCGGTGCCGTCGAGCTTCGGCGGCGGCTTCGCCAGCGGCGCCTCCGGCATCTCGCTGCGCGGCCTGGGCGCGGCCTCCACCCTGGTGTTGCTCAACGGGCGCCGGGTGGCCCCCTACGGCCTGGCCGACGATGGCCAGAAAGTCTTTTCCGACCTGAACATCATCCCCACCGACGCCGTCGAGCGGGTCGAAGTGCTCAAGGACGGCGCCTCGGCCATCTACGGCTCGGACGCGATCGCCGGCGTGGTCAACGTGATCCTGCGGCGCGACTTTCGCGGCACCACCGTGCGCGCCAGCTTCGGCCAGTCGCGCGAGCACGACGGCAACGACGGCGTCGCCTCGCTCACCTGGGGCAAGGGCGACCTGCAGGCCGACCGCTACAACCTGCTGGCCAGCCTCGAGTACGGACGGCGCGCCGAGATCTGGAACCGCGACCGCGCCGAGCGCGCGTACATCGGGCGCGGCGACCTGCGCCCCTGGGGCTTCAGCGCCCAGGAGTCGCTCGGCGGCACCGGCGCCATCACCGCCAACAACGCCGGGGGCAGCGCCATCAACGGCAATGTGCGCAACCCCGATACGCTCGACTACGTCAACCGCGGCAACCTGGCCGGGGCGGGTTTCACCCGCACCTTTCCGGGCGCGGCCTGCGCCAACTTCACGCGCCACCCGCAGGGCGACCCGGGCGGCGGCTGCCTGGTCGACGCGGCGCAGTTGTACAACCAGATCCAGCCGCGCCAGGAGCGGGTCAATTTCTTCGGGCGCGCCACCTTCCAGGCCACGCCCGAGGTGCAAACCTACGCCGAACTGAACCTGTATCGCAGCAAATCGACCTCGTCCTCGACGCCGTCGGCGCTCAGCGGCGCGGTCGGCTATCCGGGCGGCCCGGTCAACAGCGCCAACGTCATGCTGGGCGCGACCCATCCCGACAATCCCTACTTCGGCACGCCGGCGCGGCTGCGTTACACAGCCGCCGATGTGGGCCCGCGCGTGAGCGAGATCGATTCCGACTTCGTGCGCTTGCTGGCCGGCGTCAAGGGCAGCGTGGGGCCGTGGGAGCTCGACACCGCCCTGCTGTTCTCGCAAAACCAGGTCAGCCAGGAACGCAGCCGCTACCTGCAGCGCGACGTCATGTACGCGCTGCTCAATCCGAGTCCGGCCAATGTGGCGGCGGCCAGCGCCAACCCCGCCTATGCCGCGCTGCCGCCCGGCAGCGTGTGGCGCATCGCCGAAAACGCCGGCGTCAATTCGCCGGCCCTGTACGCGGCGCTGGCGCCCTCACTGACCAACGACGCCAAGAGCCGCATCGCCCAGCTCGACCTGCTCGCCTCGCGCGAACTGGCCCAACTGCCGGGCGGGCCGCTCGGCATCGCGCTCGGCGGCGAATTCCGGCGCGAAACGGCCGAACTGGAACCGACTCCCGGCACCGAACGCGGCAACATCATCGGCCTCGGCTACTCGGCCTACAAGGGCGGCCGCAACGTGGCCGCACTCTACGGCGAAGTGCTCGCGCCAGTGCACCCGACCGTCGAACTGTCGGCCGCGCTGCGGGCCGACCACTACACCGACGCCGGCGACGCCTACAATCCCAAGTTCGGCGTCAAATGGACCCCGGTACGCACCTTCGCCTTGCGCGGCACGTATGCGCGCGGCTTCCGGGCCCCGAGCACCGCCGAAAACGGCGTCGGCGGCCTGGCCGCGTTTTCCACCGCGGTCGACCCGCTGCGCTGCAGCCTGGGGGTTGAGATCGCCTGCAACCCGGCCGCGATCGCCATCATCACCTCGCCCAACCCGGCGCTGTCGCCCGAAAAATCGCGCAGCGTCAACGTCGGCATGGTGTGGGACCCGTACAAGCGCACCAATATCGCGCTCGACCTGTGGGAAATCAAGCGCAAGAACGAGATCAACCAGGAGCAGAGCGACGCCGCCATCCAGGCCGGGCGCATCGCGCGCGATCCCAGCGGCGCCACCCGTCCCGGCGACCCCGGTCCGATCACGGCGGTGCTGGCCAGCTACGTCAATTCGGCGCGCACCGAGGTGCGCGGGGCCGACCTGGAATTGAACCAGCGCTTCGACTTCGGACCCGGCACCGGCGAAGTGACCATGAATACCAAGTGGACCCACCTGTTCAAGTGGCTGCGCACCGAGCAGGACGGCAGCGCGCGCGACTTCGCCGGCACCCACGGCAACTGCGATGTCACCAACTGCGTCGGCACGCCCGAGGACCGGGTCAACTTCGGCCTGTCGTGGGAGCGCGCGGCCTGGCGCGTGGCGGCCAACGTGAATTACCGGGGCGACCTCAAGAACACGCTGTTCAAGAACGACCCGGCCGGTTGCGCCAGCCATCTCGCCAATGGCGATGCGGCCCCGGCCGGCTGCGAACTGCCATCCTTCACCACGGTCGACCTGACGTTCCGCTGGAAGCCGAGCACGCGGGTGGAAGTGTTCGGGTCGGCGCAAAACATTTTCGACAAGATCGCCCCGCTCGACCCGCTGACCTACGGCGCGACCGCCTATAACCCGCTCGACTACGCCGGCGCCGTCGGGCGTTTCTTCACGGCCGGCGTGCGTTACACCTTCTAGCGACATCCGGGGGCATCGGAAAACCGTGGCGCAGTCAGTTCTTCGAGGTCCCCATCCCTTCACCAACCGTTTAACCACCCCACCGGAGCAGTCCATGATTGAAAAAGCCTTATCCGCCGCCATTCGCCGCCTGTGCGCCGGCGGCGCCCTCCTCGGCGCCGGCGTGCTGGCCTTGCCGGCCCAGGCCCAGTCCCCCGCCGAGGGCGCGCAGCCGATGCAAAAAGTCGAAATCGTCGGCACCTCGATCCGCCAGCGCCTGGCCAGCCAGACCGCGCTGCCGATCAGCACCATCCGCGCCGAAGACTTCGCCAAGCAGGGCCTCTCGACCGTGCAGGAAGTGCTGGCCACCATTCCCATGAACCAGACCTCGGTCGGTTCGAGCCAGTCGGTCGGTTCCGGCACGGGCGGACGCGCCGAGGCCAACCTGCGCGGCCTCGGCAGCGACAAGACCCTGGTGCTGCTCAACGGCCGGCGCCTGGCCAACCACCCCTTCTTCGCCGACACGGTCGACCTGAACATCATTCCCGTGGCCGCGCTCGAACGGGTCGAGGTGCTGCGCGACGGCGCCTCGGCCATCTACGGCAGCGACGCCATCGGCGGCGTGATCAACTTCGTCACCAAGCGCTCCTACCGGGGCATGGAAGTGAGCGTGGAAGCACACGAACCGGCCGGCTCGGGCGGCGGCGACGAGCAGCGCATCAACTTCACCGGCGGCTGGGGCGACCTGGGCACCGACGGCTACAACCTGCTCGGCATTGTCGACTTTCACCGCCAGTCCACCCTCATGGCCACCGACCGCGACTTCGCGCGCACCGGCGTGCGCCCCGAGCGTGGCCTGTACCAGACCAGCGGCACCACCTTTCCCGCCAACTTCTTTTCCGACGAAGGCATTGCCGGCAATCCCAGCTACGCCAGCGGTTGCCGGCCGCCCTACTCCATTCCCAACCAGAGCGGCGCGCCGAACTGCCGCTTCGACTCGACCCAGTTCGTCGACCTGATTCCGCTGACCAAGCAGGAAACCTTCCTCGGCCGCTTCAGCAAAAAAATCGGCGCCGAGCACACGGCCACCCTCGAATACCTGCACAGCCGCAGCACCAACGAAGCGCACGTGGCGCCGCCGCCGCTGGCCGGCATCGGCCTGACCATGAGCAATACCAGCCCCTTCTACCCCGGCGCCGGCATCACCCCCGCCGTGGCCGGCCTGACCGGCGAACCGCTCGACGTCAGCTGGCGCCCGCTGGTAACGGGCAAGCGCGAAGGGCTCGACGTCAGCCTGACCGACCGCCTGCTGGCCGGCATGGAGGGCACGGCCGGCGGCTGGGACTACAACCTTGGCTTGTCGTATGCGGTGGGGCGGGCGCGCAGCGCGTTCACCAACGGCTACGTGGTCGATGCGCGCATCATCGAAGGGGTCGGCAATGGCTTGCTCAATCCCTTCGGCGAACAAACGCCCGCCGGCAACGACTACCTGCGCCAGTCGCTGCTACAAGGCGAATACCTGCGCGCCAAGATCAAGAGCGGCGCCATCGACTTCAAGGCCAGCCGCGAACTGATGACCTTGCCCGCCGGCGCGCTCGGCTTCGCGCTCGGCGGCGAATTCCGGCGCGACGAAGCCGATTACCGCGTCAACCGCGAACTGGCCAGCCAGGCCTCCAGTTCCGGCTACGCCGACGCCCAGGACCAGAGCGGCAGCCGCAATATCGGCGCTGTCTTCACCGAGCTCAACATCCCGGTCATCAAGGACCTGGAAGTGAACCTGGCCGCGCGCTACGACGACTATACCGATTTCGGTCACAGCTTCAATCCCAAGGTGGCGCTGCGCTGGCAACCGAGCAAGCAGGTGCTGCTGCGCGGCTCGTTCAACAAGGGCTTCCGCGCGCCCACCCTGTACGACCTGCACGGACCGCAGACGACCACCAATACCGGCAATCCCTGGAACGATCCGGTGCTGTGCCCGGGCGGTAAGGCGGTGCCGGGGGCCAACCCGAATATTTCCTGCGACCAGCAGCAGAACATCCGCGGCGGCGGCAATCCCGAGGTCAAGCCTGAACGCTCGCGCACCTACAGCGCCGGGGTCGTGCTCGAACCGACCACCAACCTGACGCTCACGGCCGACTACTGGGATATCCGGCTCAAGGACCAGATCAGCGCATTGGCGGAAGAATCGATCTTCGGCGAATACCAGAAATACCAGAACCTGTATTTCTACAATGCCGCCCGCACCCGGCTCGATTACGTGCTGGCGATCACCCAGAACCTGGGCGAGGTCAAGACGCGCGGCGTCGACCTGGGCATGTTGTGGCGCTTGCAGCGCGACCAGCTGGGTAACTTTACGCTCGGCGTGGAAGGCACCTATGTCGACCGCTACGACTACCAGAACGAGCGCAACGGGCCGTTCACGGTCAACGCGGGCCGCTTTGCGGACGCCAGCCCGGTGTTTCGGTGGCGCCACACCGCCACCCTGGGATGGACCCGGGGACCGGTGAACATGACCTTGTCCAACCGCTACCTGTCCGGCTATGACGACCAGCCCGACGCCGAGGGCGTGGTGCCCGGGCGCGTGGGACATTACTCGACCTGGGCGCTGGCGGGCACGTACACGGCCAACCAGAAGGTCAGCGTGACGGCCGGAGTGAAGAACCTGCTGGACGACGACCCGCCTTTCACGGTTCAGAGCACAACGTTCCAGCAGGGCTACGATCCGCGCTACACGGACCCGCTCGGGCGTACGTTTTACGTGAGGGCGACCTACAAGTTCTGAGTAGGGCCGGCAGACACGCCGGCCACCAACGCAAAGGGGCGCACCACCAGTGCGCCCCCTTGGGAACTTTCTTGAGCAAGGTCATCGCCGGCACGGCCGGCGATGACGGCGTGCGATTTACGCGGTGCCGCCCACGATCACGTCTTCGATGCGCAGGGTCGGCTGGCCCACGCCCACCGGCACGCTCTGGCCTTCCTTGCCGCACACGCCCACGCCCGAATCGAGGCGCATGTCGTTGCCGATCATCGATACGCGGTTGAGCACGTCCGGACCGTTGCCGATCAGGGTCGCGCCCTTGACCGGATAGGTGACCTTGCCGTTTTCGATCATGTAGGCTTCGCTGGCCGAGAACACGAACTTGCCGTTCGTGATATCGACCTGGCCGCCGCCGAAATTGACCGCGTACAAGCCGTTCTTGACCGAGGCCAGGATTTCTTCCGGGTCCTTGTCGCCGCCGAGCATGTAGGTGTTGGTCATGCGCGGCATCGGCAGGTGCGCGAACGATTCGCGGCGCGCGTTGCCGGTCACCGGCATCTTCATCAGGCGCGCGTTCATGGTGTCCTGGATGTAGCCTTTCAGGATGCCATCTTCGATCAGGGTGGTACACTGGGTCGGATTGCCTTCGTCATCGATATTGAGCGAACCGCGGCGGTCGGCCAGGGTGCCGTCATCGACCACGGTGACGCCCTTGGCGGCCACGCGCTCGCCGATGCGTCCCGAAAACGCCGACGAACCCTTGCGGTTGAAGTCGCCCTCCAGGCCATGGCCGATCGCTTCGTGCAGCAGCACGCCGGGCCAGCCCGGCCCGAGCACGATGGTCATCGGCCCGGCCGGGGCCGGACGCGCGTCGAGGTTGACCACGGCCGCCTTGACCGCTTCGTCGGCGTAGCGCTCGAGCACCACATCGTCGAAGTAACCGTAGTTAAAGCGTCCGCCGCCGCCCGACGAGCCCATTTCGCGCCGTCCGTTCTGCTCGACGATGACGGTCACCGAGACCCGCACCAGCGGACGGATATCGGCCGCCAGCACGCCATCGCTGCGCACCACCAGCACCACGTCGTATTCACCGGCCAGGCCGGCCATGACCTGCACCACGCGCGGATCTTTGGCGCGTGCCATTTTTTCCACGCGTTCGAGCAATTTGACCTTGGCGGTCGCGTCGAGCGAGGCCAGCGGATCGTTGGGCAGGTACAGCGAGCGTCCGCCCACCGGGGTCATCGAGGACGCCACCTTGATCTTGCCGGCGCCGGCGCGCGCAATGGTGCGCGTGGCCGCGGCCGCGTCGAGCAGGGCGCGTTCCGAGATTTCGTCGGAGTACGAAAAGGCGGTCTTGTCGCCGGACACGGCGCGCACGCCGACGCCCTGGTCGATCGAGAAACTGCCGGTCTTGACGATGCCTTCTTCCAGGCTCCAGCCTTCACTCTTGGTGAACTGGAAATACAGGTCGGCGTAATCGACCTTGTGGGTGAACATCGTGCCCAGGGTGCTGAGCAGCTTGCCTTCGTCGAGGCCAAAGGGCGTCAGCAGCACATCGCGCGCGACAGCCAGGGAGGAGAGATTCGGTTCGAACGGTGTCATTTTGCGGGTCTTTCAATGTGGATCAGCCATTGTGCCATAGTCGGCCTGTTGTAGTAGCTCACAGGGTAGCTCACAGCGTGGTTCACAGCTTTCTGTGCTTGAGTGCGGGCAAGCTTTCGCGCACACCCGCCAGGAAAGCGGCGTCGAGCGCGCCGCTGACGACGCCTTCGCCCTCTTCCAGCAGCGCCTTGACCTCGCCCCAGGGGTCGATCAGCATGCTGTGGCCGAAGGTGCGGCGCCCGTTCACATGGGTGCCGCCCTGGGCCGAGGCCAGCACGTAGCACTGGTTTTCGATGGCGCGCGCGCGCAGCAGCACTTCCCAGTGCGCAAGACCGGTGGTGTGGGTGAACGCGGCGGTGACCACGATCAACGCGCACTCGCCCATGGCCCGGTACAGCTCGGGAAAGCGCAAGTCGTAGCAGACCGACAAGCCGACCCGCCCGAACGGCGCCTCGAAGGCCACCACCGCCTCGCCCGGCACGATGGTGCGCGCCTCGTCGTAGCTTTCAAGCCCCTTGGTAAAGCCGAACAGGTGGATCTTGTCGTAGCGCTGCACCGGCGCGCCCTGCGGGTCGTACACCAGGGTGGTGTTCATGACGCGCCCGGCGTCCTTCGACACCAGCGGCAAGGTGCCGCCGATCAGCCAGATGCCGTGCTCGCGCGCCAGTTGCGCCATGCAGGCCTGGATCGGCCCCTGTCCGGGCGCCTCGGCGTGGGCCACCTTGTCGGTGTCGCTCATGCCCATGATGGGCCAGTATTCCGGCAAGGTCACCAGGGTGGCGCCGCGCGCCGCCGCCTCGCCCACCAGCCGGCGCGCCGTGGCGATATTCTCGGCGACATCGGGGGTGCTGATCATCTGTACTGCGGCCACGCTCGTCATGTCTCGCTCTCCGGTCGGTCGTTCTGTTGCGTCAGTCGTTCTGTTCAGTTCGTCTCGGGTTTCACGTTGGTCGCCGGCAGCACCAGCGGCGGCGGACCTTTGGGCGCACCGAGCTTGGTGATGACCGGCGCCTTCCACGGGCCGGTGATCTGCATTTCGTAGGTCAGCGCCTTCATCACGGGCGCGCGCAGGAACAGTTGCGCGAGAAAACTGCCCAGCCCGACCACCGGATTGACCGCCAGCGCGTACACCAGCGGGCCGGTGCCCAGGTTGAATTCGGGGATCACCACCACATGCAGGTTGGTCGACTCGTTGGCAATGTCGGCGGTGCCGGCCATGAGCACGGTGGCCGCCACGCCATGCATTTTGAGATTGTCGGTGCGCACCACGCCGCGCGTGATGCTGGCGTTGGCGGTGATGCCGTCGAAGGCCAGCCCTTCCGAAAACACATCGTGGAAATCGAGCTTGAGCAGGCGCGGCAGCATTTGCAGGCTCAGCACGCCCAGCAGCTTGGCCGCGCCCGGGTCTTGCTTGAGGAACTGGCCCGCAGCCACGCCCATTTCGATCTTGCCCGACAAACTAGGAATGTCCAGCGAATACGGCAAGCCATTCCAGGCGATCTCGCCCGCCATCTTGCCCTTGCCGCGCCGCAGCGTTTCAGGGAAACCGAAGCGGTCCAGCAACTTGCCGGCATCTTCGATGTCGAGCACGAACTTCAGGCTGGTGTTGCTGTGCCCTTCCCCGGTCACCCACTTGCCGGTGCTGCGCAGCACGCCGTCGGGATTGGCCAGCAGCAAGCTGTTAATCTGCCACTCGCGCCCGCTGGCCAGCTGGGCGTTGCTGGCGACCAGTTCCAGGCGCCCGAGTTTCTTGTTGAACAGTTCGAAATGCTCGGCCACGATATCGAGCGCGGGAATGGTGGCGGCCGCGCTCTTGCCGCCTTCGAGCAAGTCTTTCACGCCGGCGGCGGCCGATTCGGGAATGATCAGCGAAGCCAGGCGCGCCGTGACCTTGCCCAGGCCCTGGCCGCTCGGCCCCTCGGCCCAGGTGACGTGGCCGGCCACCTGGCGCGCATCGACGTTGGCCTGCCAGGTATCTTTCACGTGCGAGGCGCCCACCACCACGTTGTCGAGCTTGCGTTCACTGATGATCAGTTCGTTCGCGCGCGCGGCCAGCACATCGGCCACCACGTACTGGGCCAGGTCGATGCCCTCGCCCGGGGCGCCGGCCGCCGGCGCCGGCTCGGGTGCGGCGTGCGCCACCGACGAGCCGATCGCGATCCACTGGTCGACGTTGATGGTTTTCATATCGGCATTGATCATCAGGCCGCTGTCCGGGATCGGGGCCGGCACGTTCACGCCGATGCCGCCGCTGTCGACCTTCCACGCTCCCTTGCCCAGCTTGCTGCGCTGGTAGCGCGCGCTGATGTTCGGCCCCAGCGCCAGCCGGATCTCGTCATGCGCCACGCCGGGGTCGGCGCCCGCCAAGCCGGTCAGGGTGAAATGCAGCGGCAGGCTGTCGGCGGCCGCCTTGTTGAGCGGCGCCGGCAATTCCACGCCCATGCCGGCCAGGGTCGAGTCGACCGTTACCTGGGCCTGGTGATCGCGCACCACCACCGCGCCGTTGTAGCGGGCGGCGCCCGAGACCAGCCCCAGCACGTGCTGCAAGGCGGCCGACGGGTAGGTCTTGCGGATGCCGTCGGCGGTGGCCGTGCCGGCCAGCTTGATCACGATCGCATTGTCGCGCTGCGTGCCGCCGGTCAGCGCCAGCGGCCCGCCCAGGAAGCTGGCGCCGACGCCGTTCAGGTTGATGCCTTTTTCGTTGAATTCGAGCTTGCCGATGGCCGACTGCAGCGGCGGCAAGGGATCGAACAGCACCACGTCGTTGTTCATCAGCTGCAAGGTGCCCTGGACTTTCGATTCGATCAGGTGGGCCAGCGGCAGTTGCAGCTTCAATCCCAGCTTGGCGTTGCCGCTCGCGCGCGTGTGTTCGGTAAAGCGGCCGATCCAGTTCAGCACCGGGCTCGCTTCCACGTAGCCGAGGAAATCCTGCATCGGCCCGGCGGCGTTGCCGTCGATTTCCAGCACCTTGTCCGGGTCGGCCAGGTCGGCGATCACGGCTTTGACCGCGCTCAGCGCCACGCCACGGGTTTTCGCCGTGTCGCCCTTGATTTCCATGCGCGTGCGGTCGAACAAAAAGCTGCCGTTGATCTGCTCGGCCTGCGGCCACACCGGCGCCACCCCATCGGGCGCGAAATGGCCGGGCGCGTAGTTCAGCCTGGCGTTTTCCAGGCGTCCGCCAACCCGGAATTCGCCCTTGCGCTCGCCCGGCGTATTGCTGCGGAACGGGAAGTGCGCCAGGTCGCCGCGCAGGCGGAAGGTGGCGTCCTGCGCCATGCCGTCTTCCAGCGCGCCGGTCAGCCAGCCGCGCAGGTGTTCCGGGGTTTTCAGGGGCAGGTAGCGCCCGATGGTGTTGATCGCGAAGCCCGACAAGGTGCCGCTGACGTCGACGATGTCGGCCGGCTTGCCGGCCTGGCTTCCCAGGGTCATCTGGTGCGTGCCCGACAGCGATCCGGTCAGCGTCCCTTGCGCAAAATCGAGGCTCTCTAGTTGCACCAGCAATTTGTTCTGGGGCGCAAAGGTCCAACGGGCGCGCGCGTCGAATTGATCGAAGGCCATGGCCGGGTCGGCAAACCAGGCCGGCAGTTGCAGCACCAGTTGCTGCGAATTGAGGGTCAGCATGCCACCCTTCTCGCTCGCGTCCAGGGCGCCGGACAAATTCTCGATGCCGGGAATCGGCGGAAACGCCGCCCGCGCCGGGCTCGACGCGGTCCTGGCCACGGCCGGCCGGGCCGCCTGGGCGCGCATGCCCAGGCCGTCGAGCTTGCCGCGCACGCGGTAGCTGGCGAGGTCCGGGAACTTGCCCTGCCACTCCACCGAAAAATCGCTGACCTTGCCGCGCAGGCCGCCGTCCACCAGCAACTGGCGCTGCACAGCGGTCAGCGGCAATTGGCCGGCCAGGCGCGACAGGGTTTCCAGGTCGAGTTGGCGGGCACTCACTTTCACCTGCTCCGGCGCCTGGCCGCGCGCCGGGGTGTAGGACTCGGACAAGGTGGTCGGCGCCAGGCTCAGGCCGTCGGCGGTGAGCAGGGAAAAATCGGTGAGCGTCACTTCGTGCCCGTGCGTCCCGAAAGCCGGGGTGCCTCGATTACTGCCGGCGGCAAAGGTTTCGCGCGCGGACAAGCGGCCGCGCACGCGCGCCAGCGCCAGCGCCGGCAAGTCGCGCCCCAGGCGCGCACTGACGCCGGCCAGCGCCACGTCGGCGGTGAACCCGGCCAGCTTGGCCCGGTCCAGGCTCAGCCAGGCGCGCACCGATCCCTGGCCCTGGCTCACCTTGACCGGGTAATCGAGGTAGGGGGTCCAGGCGGCCAGGTCGGTATCGGGCAGGTCGGCGTACAGCTCGCCTTTCCACTGGCGCATGTCGGCCATGCGCGCCGTAAAGCGCGGATGGGCGAAGTCGGCGCGCACATCGAGCGGCCCGGCCAGGCTGGCCGGCGGCGTGGCGCGCAGGCCGAAGCGGTGGTGCTGCCAGCGGTTCTTGAGCACCACGTCGACGTTCTCCAGCGCCAGCACCGGCGCGCCGCGCAACTGGTCGGTCCACTGCACGCGCCCTTCGCGGATCAGGATCTGGCGCTGCTTGAAGGCCCAGTCGGCGCCGCCGGCGTCGCCGTGCTCGCCCTGCTTGATCGGCATGCCGGCCACGAACAGCTGGCCGCTGGCGTCGCGCCGGATGTCGAGGTCGGGGCGAATGATTTCGAGGGAGTAAAAACGCGGTTCCAGGGTCGGCACGCTCCACCACGACAGGGTGGCCGACACGCTCGGCAGGCTCAGCACCTGGCGGCCGGCCGGGTCGCGCAGGATCACATCGCCCAGGAACAGGTTCGGGCGCAAGCCGCGCCAGGACGCATAAATGCGGGTGATGGTGACGTCGCTGCCCAGCGCGCGGCTGGCGATGCGCTCGATATTGCCCTTGTAATAGTCAATATTCGGCAGGATGAGGTAGCGCAGCACCAGGAACACGATGGTGAACAGAAAATACACCAGCAGCGCCAGCTTGATGGTGAAGCCCAGCACGTGATGGGTGGCGCGATTGCAGGCCCGATAGGCGGAACGCAGCCGCCGCCAGCGCTCTGCGATGGGCAGGTGCTCGGCGGGAGCCTGTGCTTCCGGTGTATGCATCAATAAGCTGATAAAGGGTCCCGCCGTATCCAAATGTAGTGCAATAAGGTAACGCTTGCGCGAATCGCGCCGGCTCCCTTACCATCGTCCTGATCCTCACCGTAGCGCGGCCCATGTTAATTTTACCTTATACAAGCGCCACCGAACCCGACTTTCACTTACCCTTTCCTGACGCCAACCAATGAATCCAGCCTCCCTGACACCGCTGTCGCGCTTTTATCAACGCTGGCTGGCGGCCGATCCAAGCCGCGCCGGCGCTGTGGCCAGCATCACCGCCGGCCCGCTCGACCAGCTTGATCTGGCGCAAGGCTTGGCCCGCGTGGCCGTGGACGACGCCAAACCGGGCGCCCCGCCGCTTCCCGCCGTGCGCGCCATGCGCCGCCTGCGCAACCTGCTGGTCTCAAGCCTGATACAGCGCGACCTGGACGGCCAGGCCGATCTGGCCGAAGTGGTGGCCACCATGACGGCGTTTGCCGACTTCGCCATCCGCACCCACCTGGCCGCCCTCATGGCCGAGCAGGTGAGCAGCCACGGCATGCCGGTCGGCCACGAATCGGGACTGCCGCAGGAAATGATTGTGTTGGCGATGGGCAAGCAAGGCGGCGGCGAGCTGAATGTCTCGTCCGACATCGACCTGATCTTCGTCTACCCGGAAGATGGCGACACCGCCGCCGGGGCCGGCCAGCGCCAGCTGTCGAACCACGAGTTTTTCACGCGCCTGGGCAAAAAGTTGATCGCCGCCCTGTCCGAGATCACCGAGGATGGCTTTACCTTCCGGGTGGACATGGCGCTGCGCCCGAACGGCAACTCCGGCCCGCTGGTCGCCAGCCTGAACATGGTCGAGGAATACCTGATCGTGCAGGGCCGCGAGTGGGAGCGCTACGCCTGGGTCAAGGCGCGCGCCGTCACCGGCGCGCCGCAAGACATCGCCGCGCTCGAAGCCATCGTCCATCCCTTCGTGTACCGGCGCTACCTCGACTTCGGCGTGATCGACGCGATTCGCACCATGCACGCCCAGATCCGCGCCGAGGTCGACCGCCAGGAACGCCTGCATCCGGACCGCAGCAACAACGTCAAGCTGGGGCGCGGCGGGATCCGCGAAATCGAATTTCTGGCGCAAGTGTTCCAGCTGATCCGGGGCGGGCGCGACAGCGCCCTGCGCGACCGTTCCACCCGCGCCACCCTGCGCGTGCTGGCCGACAAGGAACTGCTGCCGGCCGACACGGTCGAGCAATTGCTCGCTTCCTACGCCTTCCTGCGCAACCTGGAACACCGCCTGCAATACCTGGACGACGCCCAGACCCACACCCTGCCCGCCAGCGACGCCGACCGCGCCGTCATCGCGCAGATGATGCGCCTGCCCGACGTGGCCACCCTGCTGGCGCAACTGGAAGAACACCGCCATTTCGTGGCAGCCCAGTTCGACGCCATCTTCAGCGACAAGTCCGAGCAGGCTGGCGACACGGTCGACCCGGGCGCCAGCAGCTGGGCCGGGGCCGACCTCGACAACCGCGAAGCGATCGAAGCGCACCTGCGCGCGCTCAGCTTCGACGACGCCGGCGGCGCCGCCCAGCGCCTGATGAGCACCTGGCAGTCCGGCAAGGTGCAAGCCCTGCCCGAAGCGAGCCGCACCCGCCTGCTGGCGCTGGTCAACGCCGCGCTGCCGCTGATCGGCAAGACCGCGCTGGAAGCCGGCGCCGGCAGCGCCAGCTCGACCCTCACCCGCCTGCTGGCGTTTTTCGAAGCCATCGCGCGCCGCTCGGCCTACTTGTCCTTGCTGACCGAGTATCCGCACACCCTGGAACGCGTGATCCGCATGATGTACGCCAGCGGCTGGGCCGCCACCTTCCTGACCCAACACCCGATCGTGCTCGACGAACTGTTAGATGAGCGCGTGCGCAGCGCCGTGCCCGACTGCGCCGCCCTGGCCGCCGAACTCAAGGAGCAACTGGGCGCGGCCGCCGGCGACACCGAGCGCCAGATGGATATCTTGCGCGAAGCCCACCACGCGCAACTGTTCCGCCTGCTGGCGCAAGACCTGGCGGGCGAACTGACCGTGGAAAAGCTGGCCGATTACCTCTCGGCGCTGGCCGACACCATCGTCGCCGCCACCATCGACGCCGCCTGGCAAGCCATTTCCACGCGCCACCGCGAGGTGCCGCGCTTCGCCGTCATCGCCTACGGCAAGCTGGGCGGCAAGGAACTGGGCTACGTGTCGGACCTGGACGTGATTTTCCTGTTCGACGACGACGACCAGGAAGCGCCCGGCAACTACGCCAAGCTGGCCCAGCGTTTCATTACCTGGATGACGGCGCACACCTCGGCCGGCATCTTGTTCGATATCGACACCGCGCTGCGCCCGGACGGCGCCAGCGGCATGCTGGTCTCGAGCGTGGCCGCGTTCGAGCGCTACCAGGAAAATTCGGCCTGGATCTGGGAACACCAGGCGCTTACGCGCGCGCGCTTCTGCGCCGGCGACGCGGCCATCGGCGAACGCTTCGAGGCGGTGCGCGAACGCGTGCTGCGCACCGACCGCAGTGAGCGCGCGGACGAACTCAAGCAAGAAGTGCTGAAGATGCGCAAGAAGATGCACGACGCCTATCCGGCGCGCCCCGGCCTGTTCGACCTCAAGCAGGATGTGGGCGGCATGATCGATGTCGAATTCATGTCGCAGTACCTGGTGCTGCGCCATTGCGCGCAGTATCCGCAGCTCACCATCAACCTCGGCAACATCGGCCTGCTGCGCATGTTCGCCGACCTGGGGCTGATCGATGCGGATCTGGCGCTGGCGGTGGGCGACGCCTATCGCGCCATGCGCAAGCTGCAGCACCAGATGCGCCTGCAGGGCAAGGACAATGCGCGCGTGGACGCGGCGCTGGTGGCCAGGCACAGCGCACCGGTCAGGCAGTTGTGGGAAGCGGTGTTCGCCTAGGCGAGATGGGGATAGCCGCGCGCGCACGCCTCCGCTTGCAGCGCGCCGATGCGTTCGTAATCGTGCATGGAGCACGGCGCAAAGTGGCCGATCGACAGCGCCGGCAGCAGCTCGGCCAGCGCCGCCGCAGGCGCCAGCAAGGCGTCGCGCAAGCGCTGTCGCAGCGCGTCCGGCACAGCGGCGCCCGTCACGAACGGCAGGCCGGGCGATGGCGCCGAGTAGCGCAGGATCGAGATGCCATCCAGGCTGGACGGCTGCTCGCGGCGCAGATAGCCGAGCGTGACGCAGTCGATGGCCGCCAGGTCGGCCGCGCCGCTTTGCACCAGCGCCAGGCTGGCGCGGTGACTGCCCGACCATGTCACGCCGCTGAAAAAACGCCCGTCGCGCGCGAATGGCGCCACCGCATGGCGCAGCGCGTTCATGCCGCTGTTGGAGTAAATGTCGTTGGCGGCGGCCCTGCGCCCGCGCGCGTCGGCCAGGGTGGCGATGCCGCTGCCGTCGCGCACCACGAGCGCGCTGGCGTAGTCCGCCCCCGCGCAGCCGTCGAACTCGTAAGCTGGCGTCGCGAGCAAGCGGACGTGTTCGCGCAGCTGGGTCAGGTAGGGATAGCCGCAGGTCTGGCTGAGCAGCATGTCCGGCCGCTTCCAGAAGTCCGGCAAGACCGGCTCGCGTTCGAGCTCGACGGCATCAAGCATGCCATCGGCGCGCAGCACATCGACCAGCGCGTCGAACAGGGCTTCATAGTCTGCTGCGACCTGGGCCGACACGTTGTACATCGGGAATGCGACTGTCCACCTCATCTTCTTAGTCCGGCATGTGGGGATGGACCGGCGCATCGACCGCCGTCAGGCCGAAACGGCGCATCAGATCGCCGTAACCGCGCACGTAAAAGCCGCCGCTGCGGGCAATATACGCCTCGCGCCGCGTATGGTAGACGCGCGGCAGCAGATACCACGGCAGCGATGGAAAGTCATGGTGTACCAGATGGAAATTGTTATTCAAATACAGCAGGCGGAACACGAAGCCCGCTTCGTTGAGCACGATGCGCTGCTTGTGGTTTTCCGCCGGACGATGTTCGTAATACGAGCGGATCATCACCAGCGACTGGGCCGGATACGATATCGCCAGCACGTAATACAGCGCCGACACGCCGAACGCGGCCTCGACCACCCACAGCAGCGCCCCCAGCATGGCTACATGGCGCAGCCACATGTGGGCCTGGGTCCAGTCCCCGCGCAAGGGCTGGCGCACGGCCTCGATCCAGGCGGACGTGATCGCAATCGCCGGGCCGACCAGCATGCGGCCCCAGAAGGTCTTGTTAAACCACAGCAGTTGTTGCAGCGGCTTGCTCATGCCGGCCCAGGCGGCCGGCGAGACGTAATGGCTTTCGGTATCGAGCGCCGGCATGGTCAGGTGGAAATCGACGTGATGGCGCAGATGGCTGTCGCGATACAACTGATATGGATACCACACCGCCAGCGGCAGCGTGCCGAACAGGCGGTTCAGCGTCGGCCAGCGGGTCGGATGGCCGTGAATCAATTCGTGCTGAAGCGACATGTACCATGCGCACCACCAGATCATCAGCACCGTGGCGGCGGGTGTGCCGAGCGCGCGCCAGTTTGCCAGGGTGGCCAGCCAGCCGCCATGAATGACGACGATCAACAGCCAGGTGGGCCATTCCGCCAGCCATAACCAGCGCTGGCGTTCGCCGCGCATTTGCTGCTGTTGCGCGGCGTCCATGTAGTTCGTGCACACTTCCTTTGCCACTGCTGTTGTCATAAGCAAGTTCTCCCGGTAAGTGCGCTACAAAAGGCGCTAAAAACGCGATTTCACACGAATGCCGACTGTGCGCGGACGCGCCATGAACAAGGTATCGCCCGGCTGGATGGCGATGCTGTTGGTCGTCACATCGCTCACTTTATTGCCGTTGGTCAGATTGGTGCCGAACAGGCCGACTTCGACAGCGCGCGTGGTGTAGGTCAAGGTGGCGTTGAGCGTATTCGACGATGGAATCTCCGAATAGCTGCCCTGGGCGGCGGCAAAATTGGTGTAGGCGCTGCCCTTGTAGGCATAGCTGGCGGCCAGGCCGACTTCATCCGTGCCGCCGACCGGAATCCGGTAGCTGACGGTGGCGCTGGCGGCCACGCGCGGCGCATACGGCGTGCGCGCCCCGGCCGGAATGTTCTGCGCCGCGATGCCGGTCACCACCGCGTTGCGCGCGTAGGCATGGTTGTAAGCGGCATTGAAACCGATGCTGGCGCGCCGCGTCAGCTTGAAAGCGCCCTCCACTTCCACGCCTTCGCTGCGGATCTTGCCGGCGTTCTGGGTGAAGTAATACGTGCACGGCAGCTTGTTGAACACCTGCACATCGTCCCAATTGCTCAGGTAAGCGTTCACATTGAGGGTCATGCGGCGCTCGAACAGGGTGTTCTTGGAACCGATTTCGTAGCTCCACAAGCTGTCCGGCGCGAAGGTGGACGGCGCATTGAGCCCGCAAAAGTTGAACGGCACCGGCTGGTTGTTGCCGCCGTAGCGGAAACCCTTGCCCGCGTTGGCGTACAGCAGGTGATCCTGGTCCAGATGATAGGCCGCCGCCAGGCGCGGATTGGCGCCCTGCGCGGTGGCGCTGCTGCTGCTCGTCTCCGGGCTGCCGACGGGCGCCGCCGGGGTGGCGCCCACCAGGTTGCCGAACAGGCCGGAAAAATGCAGGTCGAAATCCTGGGTACCCTTGAACAGGCGCAGGCCGGCGGTCAGGTCGAGTTTCTCGAACACGGTGTAAGTGCCTTCGGCAAACAGCGCCACCTGGTGCGACTTGGTGTCTTGCCGGCCCGAAAAATAATTGTTCGGCGTCGTGGCGCCGTCGTTGCTTTGCGAATTGTAGCCGGGGAAGTTGCGGGTCTCACCGAAACGGGCGTCGAAGCCTGCGGTCGGTTGCTCCTGGCGCAGCTTGCGTTCGCCGGTTTCAAAAAACGCGCCCGCAGTCCACTTGAACGGCCCGCTGCTTTTCGAATTGAGTCGGAACTCTTGCGCAAAGTCGGTCACCGCATTGCCGATCGTGTAAGCCGACGCCATCAGCGGATTCTTGCCGCTGAAAATGAACGCCGTGGCCGGATACTGGGCCGATTGCACATAACGCGTATCGCGGTGCAGGTAGGAGCTCGACGAGACCAGCTGCGCGCCGCCCAGGTCGTAGTTGACGGCCAGGTTATACAGTTGCAGCGAATCGTTGCTCTGTTGCGGCAACAGCGCGAACGTGGTGAACGGCGCCAGCTTCGAATAGGCATCGTTGATGCCGCCCTTGATGTTCGAGGCGGTGGCGCTGGCGTCGATCACCAGCTTGGACGAGGCGCGCAGGCGCAGCGCGGCGCGGCCCTGGTTGGTCGAGACGGCATTGGTGGTGGCGCCGTTGAAGTCGTTTTTGATATAGCCGGAATCCTTGCCGGTGTAGCCGGTCAGGCGCAGGCCGGCCACGTCGGCCTTGAGGGGAATGTTGACCATGCCGCGCAGGTTGCCGTTGTTGCCGCCGAAGCCAGAGGTGCGCGAGCCGACCGCCTCCACGGAGCCGAACAGGTCGGTGGTATCGGGCTTTTGCGTGATCTGGCGCACCGCGCCGGCCATGGCGCTGGCGCCGAACAGGGTGCCCTGCGGGCCTTGCAGCACTTCGATGCGTTCCAGGTCCAGCACTTTCAGGTCCGGGTTGCCGGACTTGAGGGTCACCGGCATCTCGTCGACGTACACGGCCACCAGAGAGGAATCCTGGATTTCGGACGGCACGATGCCGCGCACGACCAGGCCGCGCATGGTGATGTTATTCACCCCGGCGCCCTGCTCCTGCACGCTCATGGCGGGCACCAGGCTGGCGATGTCGGACAGCTTGCCCAGGCCAAATTTGGCCAGGCCTTCCGGTTGCAGGACGGTAATGGCGGCCGGGACTTGCTGCACGTCGACCGCGTTAATGGCGCGGGTGGCGGTGATTTCGACCTTGTCGATTTGTTCGGAAGTGCTGTTGCCGGCGGCCTGGCGCGCTGCGGCGCGGGCGGCGGCGTCGGTGGCGGCGGCAGGCGCCTGCTGGGCCTGGGTGGGAGCGATAACGCCGAGCGAGAAGATCGCCAGTGCGCCGTGGGCGATCAACTGCTTTGCCATCGGTGTTCCTTCTTGTTTGATTGGTAATGCGTGCGGGTCTATCTCATCCGAAAAGTATATAGAAGGCGGGAAACCTCGGACACGAAGATAAACAAGTTTGCTTATTTGAATTGAGAGCTGTCTTTCCCGCCTGCGCGGGAAAGACGGTTTTGAGGTTTGCGATTCTCGCAAAATCGTCGACGGTTCTGGCCGTTGCGATTCTGCAGAATGGCGCCCTGCGGCGCCATTCATCCTGTTGTCAGAACTGGTACTGCATCGCTGCCCGCACCGAACGGCCGCGCGATGGCTCGTAGTCGGCGCGCACGTCAGGCGCCGGCGCGCGGTCGAACACGTTGTACAGGTTCATCGACAAGGTGGTGTTCTTGAACCCCGTGTAGGCCACGTGCATATCGGTCACCACATCGCGCTTGATCTGGCAGTATTCGGCGTCGATCCCCTGCCTGGCGCAACCTTCGGCGGTGTAGTTGGTGTCGTACTTGTCATTGTACAAACGGGTGCCCGGCAGGTAGGTCAGCGCGCCGCCCACATTCCATGCGCCGCGCGTCCACGCCGTCGAGGCGCGCACGCGATAGCGGTATTTCTCGTAGTTGCCGGCCAGGTTTTCGGTGAACGTGTCGGTCACCGTATCCCAGCTGCGGTAATCCAGCTGGTAGTTGGCTTTCAGGTTGCTCACCAGCTTGCCGGCCGAACCCATGTTCCAGCGGTGGTTCATTTCCATGTCGAGACCGGAAACGCGGGTGCGGTTCATGTTTTCGTAACGGTTCGATATCGCCGCGATCGGGCCGACCGGGAACACCACATCCGTGCCCGTCAACTCCTTGGCGCGCGCCGCCAGGCGCATGTCGTCGGCCGTCACCGCCAGGCGCTGCACGCTGCCCGGACGACGGTCTTCGTCAGCCAGGACCTGGCGCGTGCCGCGGGTGCTGATTTCATTGCGGCGCTCGATATGGTAGTAGTCGAACGTCAGGCTCAGGTTGGCCAACGGCTCGATCACCAGGCCAAGGTTGTAGCTGCGCGATTTTTCTGGCTCGAGTTCCGCATTGCCTTTGGTGAGCGAGGCAAAGCTGACGCTGCAACCGACATCGCGCGCGTGCAAGGCGTCGGCCTGGTCCAAGGTGGTGCCGGTTTTCAGCGCGGTGTAGAGCTGGTTGGCGGTGGCGCAACGCTTCGGATCGACGTTGGTGTTGCGGAAGGCGGCCAGGTCGACCTTGCCGGTTTCGGCCACGTTAGGGGCGCGGAAACCGTTGGCAATGGTGCCGCGCAGCATGAAGCGCTTGTTCACTTCATAGCGCATGCCGACCTTCGGCACCAGCGACAGGTCGGTGTCGCCCACCTTGTCGAGGCGCACCGCGGCATTGAGTTCGAGCTGTTTGGTCAACGGCGCATTCAGTTCCGCGAAGGCGGCGCTGACATTGCGCGCACCGTCCACATTGATCGCGCCCAAGCCTTCGATCTGGCCGCTCGAGATATTCTCGCTCACGTAGGCATTGAACGCATCGCGCCGGAAGTCGCCGCCGATGGCCAGCGACAGCGGGCCGCCATCGAGCTGCATCAGCTCGCGCGTTGCCTTGGCGTCGATAAAGGTTTGCTTCGACTCGCCGCCAACCGTCGAGGTCGGGAACATGCGCTGCAACAGGTCGTCGCTGTTGACGCCGCCGAACTTGTATTCGCCGCTCATGATCGCGGCAGTGTAGTTGACGGCATGCTTGCGGCCGCGCGATTCATTGTCGACCTTCGAGCCCATGACGCCGATCGCCGTGGTCCAGTCCCAGCCGTAATCGCTGCCTTCCAGCCCGACCAGCGCGCGGTACTGCTTCGCCTGCGCGTCTTTCTTGAAGATGCTCACATCGTCGGCGTAGCGGTAGCGCAGCGCCACCGGGAAGCTGTAGGGATTGCTCGGATGGCCGACCGGCAGCTTCGGCTCGGTGTAGGAATTGAGCTTGCCGTCCTTGCTGTTATACCAGTTGATCGGGGTGCCGGTGAATTGCATGAGGGCCGGCGGGTTGAAGTAGGTGGTATTGGTCTGGCCCAGGGTCACTTCGGAAAAGGCGACCCGGTTGCCGCCCAGCTTCATGCGGCCGCTGCCGAAGAAGTTGTAGCGCTTCGCTTCCGGGCTGCGGCCATAACCGGCCCACTGGTCGTAGCGGCAGGTGCCGTCGATCACGTTGGTGCAGCCGGCCACGGGGGTGCTGAAGGTCTTGCCTGCCAAGGCCGGATTGGCCGGGTAAGCAGTGGGATAGCGGTCGACGTAATTGCCCGGATACGAATAGGTCGATTGCACGCCGTAGCTCGGGTTGACGTACTTGTTCCACCAGCCCGGGACGGCGTTGATGGTTTCGCGCGCCGCGTACGGATCGCGCTGGTAAGCCTCGAAGTGGCCGAACACGTTGTAGCCGTCGGCTTCGAAGTCGCCCTTGCCGAGGGTCAGCGAGGCGGTCTTGTCCTTGTCCAGCTTGCTGTTGAGCAGCGACTGGCGCGCACCGGCCTTGGCCAGCGCGCCCTGGAAGTCGCGCTTGGTGATGATGTTGATGACGCCGGCGACCGCGTCCGAGCCGTACACGGCGGACGCGCCGTCGAGCAGGATCTCGATGCGTTCGATCACTTCGGACGGCATGGCGTCGATGTTGACGAAGGTTTGCTGGCCGCCGTCGGCCAGGCCGTAGTTGGCGACCCGGCGCCCGTTGAGCAAGGTCAAGGTGGAATTCTTGCCCAGGTTGCGCAGCGAAATGCCCGACGCGCCGCCGGCGAAGGAAACGCCGCCGGTCTTGTCCGACAGGGTGTTGGTGGCGCTCGACGTCAGCGTGTCGAGCACGTCCTTGACGGTGCTGGCGCCGATGGCGGCGATTTCAGCCTTGCCGACCACTTGCACCGCTGACGAGGTTTCGGTATCGACCGCGCGCTTGATGTTCGAGCCGGTGACGATGACCTTTTGAATAGGTTGGGCGGCATCCCGTTGGGCGGCTTGTTGCTGCGCCAGCGCCACCTGGGCCGCGCCCAGGGTCAGGGCGACGGCGACGACGCTACGTTTCAATGCGAGTTTCTTGTTCAAGTTCAGCTCCAGAATTGCTTTATAGGTATGGGTAAGTCTTGTTTTCCGATCCCGCCGCTGCCCGCCCCCGCAGGCGCGCGCAAAAGCGAGGGCCATGAATTTCGCACAAAGGTGGATTCATGACCAAGAGGAATTCACAAAAATGACCATATCCCGAGATTTCCGTTGTTTTCGGCACGAACTGTCACGCTGCGCAGGCGAAAAAAACCCGGCGCCAGGGCCGGGTTGTTCAACTACCGCAGCAACAGATCAGAACGCGTAGCGCGCCGTCAGCTGGAAGTAGCGGCCGTAAGGATTGTGCAAGCCCTCGTTGTAGCCGGCCAGCGGCTGGGCCGAGGTGTTGACGCCATAGATCGGATCGTAAGGCGCCTTGGTATCGAGCACATTCTGGATGTTCAGGTTCAAGGTCAGGTTCTTGATGCCGGTGTAGGTGTAACCAACCCCAAAACGGGTCCAGCTGTTGATCGAGCACTCGGGGAAATACGCTTCGTACAGGGGCATGGAGGTATCGCGATTGGCCTCGGCATCGCTATCCTTGCGCGTGCCGTATTGGCAGAACGGCTGGTCGTAGGTCACTTCCCTGTTATAGCGGCGCAGCAGCGATACGCGGCCGGTGTAGTCGATACTGGCATTGAAGGCGTGCGCGCCATGGCTCCACGACGACGACAGCGACGTCTTCCAGCGCGGCTGGTCGTTACCGCTCAGGTTCCAGTCCGCATAGCCGACACTGGTGCCGGCCAGGTTGCGTTCGGGATCGCCCGCAGTGCCGGCCAGGGCATAGTAATCCAGGAAGGTCGAGGTCAGCTTGGAGTTGAGCGTTCCCCATTCGCCCAGGTTCTTGCGGAAAGCCACGTCCAGATCGACGCCGCGCACTTCGGTCGCGCCCTGGTTCATCCATGGCGTCTTGACCATCAGCAGCGGACCGCTGTTCTGGATCACGTTACCGTTGGCGTCACGCACCCAGTTGGCCGGGTTCGGGTCGCGCAACACGTTGCCCGGGACCCGGGCCTCGTTCTTGAGCGCGTCCGCGGCCAGGCCGAGCGCGACTTCACCTTCCTTGCGGATCTTGTAGAAATCGAGGCCAATGTCGAGATAGGAGGTTGGCGAGAACAACAGGCCGAAGGAAATGCTCTTCGATTTTTCCGGTACCAGGTCGGGATTGGCGCCGCCGGTGGCGGCCGCCGACTTATTGCAATCGAGTTCGGTCGCGCCATCGCGCGGCGTTTCTTCATCGGGCTCGCAGCGGCGCGGATCGGCGATGTTAGTGAGAAAAAACTGGGCGCCGCCCGGCGTCACCTGCACCAGCGCCGGCGCACGGAAACCGCGGCCATAGGTGCCGCGCAACGCCAGGCTGTCGGTCACGGTCCACTTGGCGCCCACCTTCGGCACGAAATTGGTCTTGATGCCCGGGTACTTGTCGACCCGGCCGGCGAAGTCCATCTCGACATTCTTCAGGAAGGGCGTGCGCAGCTCGATGAAGGCCGACTTGATGTCGCGTTCGCCGTCGATCTTGGTATTGGCCAGGCCGAAAATGTCGCCGCGCTGCAGCACCGGATCGGGCATCAGCTTGATCATTTCGCGCCGGAATTCGGCGCCCAGCGCCAGGCCCATCGCCCCGCCGCCAAGTTGGCCGAACTGCGTGCTGACCTTGCCATCCCATTGCAGGATCGAGGCCTTGTCGTCGCTGACCACGTCATGCCCGACGCTCGGATCGGCGCTGATGGACGCAATGGTCGCGCCAGCATTAATCTTGCGCAAGGTCGGCAGGTACAGGCGGCCGTAATCGGTGTTTTCCTTGGTGGTCTGGTTGTACAGCACGGCCGTTTCCCAATCCCAGCTGCCAAGCGTGCCCTGCAGCCCCGCCAGCACGCGCGTATTGTCGCTCAGGGTCTTGGAACCGCCGCGCAGATTCACAAAGCGGTGGCCGACCGAAGCGCGTGCATCCGGGAACGGATTGTCGGGGTGGCCGATTTCCAGGATGGTCTGGTAGGGTTGCCCCACGCTCTCGCTGGTAAAGTTGGTCGTCGCGGACTGGCCGATGGTAATCGGGGCGCCGGTGTAGGAACGCTCGGTGCGCGAGTAAGCCGCTTCGGCGAAGGCCTTGGCGTTCTGGCCCAGTTTCAACACGCCGCGCGTCATGACGCTGGCATCCTTGCCGTCGCCGATACCTTCGAGGAATTGGGTGGTGTCGTAGTTGCAGAAGGTGCGCCCGATGAACACGCTGGTGGGAACGATGCCCATATTGGTGGCGCCGACCAGTTGCTGCGACGGATCGCAGGTGGTGCGGGTAACCAGGCGATCGGCCATATTGCTGCGGTTGACGGCGAAGTTCTTGCTGCCCGGCGCGCTTTCACGGTAAAACGAGGTCACGCCGGAAACCGTGCTGCCGTACGGCGTGGCGAAGCGTCCATTGATCTGCTGGTAGGTCTCGAATTCGATGTCCTTGACGTCCGCGCGTTTCACACGGTCACGGTTGGACACGTCGGCGGTAAGGAACACATTGTAGCCATCGCTTTCCACGTCGCCCTTGCCCCAGAAGATATTGGCGCCTTTGCGGGCGAACTTGCCATCGTCATTGGCGCTGGCGCGGGCCGCTACCTCGGTGCCCTGGTAGTTGGTCTTGGTAATGAAGTTGATCACGCCGCCGATTGCATCCGAGCCGTACACGGCCGACGCCCCATCCTTGAGGATTTCCACCCGGTCCAGGGCCGACAGCGGAATCGCGTTCAAGTCGTACAGTGTCGAATTACCCTTGTTCGGATCGGCATAGGCCGCCGGCGTCATGCGCCGGCCATTGAGCAGGATCAGGGTCGAGGTCGAGCCCAGGCCGCGCAGCGAGGCGGTCGACGCGCCGCGCGAGAAACCGCCGTCGTTGGTGTCGAGGTTGACGTCGCTGCCCATCGACGGCACTTTGCGCATCAGTTCGGTGACGGTGGCGGCGCCGCTGTCGCGGATATCCTTGGCAGTGATGACCTGGATCGGCTGGGCGCCCTCCTTGTCGATGCGTTTCAGGTTCGAACCGGTGATATACACCGTGGCGGTCGGCGTCGCGGCAGCCTGTTGCGCGAGAACGATGTGCGAGGAACCCAAGGTGAGCGCGACGGCGAGGACGCTCTGTTTCAATACAAAGTGTTTTTTCAAGATAACTCCAGGTGAGATATTCGTCCATGGAAAAAATTGACTCTTGTTTTTGAAACCCATTTATATGTATGAGTGATGACAAATTTCGCATGAACCCTACGGGGAAGCAAACAACTTAACCATACAAGTCAATTTTGCCGTCTTTAATGTTGTTTTCTGACGATTCAACCTAGGCAAAAGATGACGTTTTGCCAAATCCGCTGTAGGTAATTCAGTTCAGAAAAAACTGTGGTTTTTGCGCATGTATTCGTTCGCCAGAACGCGATATTTCAGGGAAGTGACTGACAAGCAAAAGAACCTCGGCATAATGGTTCTACGCAACAACGCGCCATTTTCGAGATGGGGAGTGTATTGATGAGAACACTGTTTTCCGCAAGCTTACTCAGCGTCGTCCTGCTGGCCGTGCCGGGAGCGGCGTGGTCGGCCGACAAAGGCAGTGCCGACGAAGCGGTTGCGATGGTCAAGAAAGCCATCGCGCTGATCAAGACCGACAAAGCCAAGGGCTTCGCGGCCATCAGCGACACGGCCAACAAGGAGTATCACGACCGCGACCTGTACGTCTATGTATACGACCTGAACGGCGTCAGCCTCGCGCACGGCAACAATCCCAAGATTGTCGGCAAAAACCTGATGGCGCTAGCCGACAGCAACGGCAAGTTGATGATCAAAGAGATGGCCGACCTGGCCAAGTCCCCCGCCGGCAAAGGCTGGGTCGATTTCAAATGGCCCAATCCGGTGACCAAGGCGGTCGAGAACAAGTCGGGCTATATCGAACGGGTGGACGACATGATGGTGGGATCGGGCGTCTACAAATAAGCGGCCGCCGCACGCCGAAAGAATCGTCCTAACGCCCCCCGCGGCAAACCCTTACAACCGGGGTCAGAGCTTTAATCAGAAATTATTGCCGGAGCCCACAACCGGGGTCTGACCTCTGATTCGAAATTTTTTCTAAGCCACATCGAAAAGCGGCGGATCCGCCCGGCGGTGGCCGGCACGCAGGGGCGCGCCTGCCTCCGGCACGATCATCGTCCCGCGATTCAGGGAAAAAATTACGAATCAGAGGTCAGACCCCGGTGGGGGATCTGGGCGAATATTGCTAATTAAAGCTCTGACCCCGGTTTGTGGGGGGCCTCCCCGGCCAGCGCCTTCCGCGCGAAAAAAAACGCCCCGGAGGGCGTCTTTGTCGATGTGGCCGAAAATTACTTGGTGTTCATCAGTGCAACCGTGGTGTCCAGCATGCGGTTCGAGAAACCCCACTCGTTGTCGTACCACGACGAAACTTTCACCAGGCGGCCCGATACTTTGGTCAGCGTCGAATCGAAATTCGACGAGGCCGGGTTGTGGTTGAAGTCGATCGATACCAGCGGCTCGGTCTGGTACGTCAGCACGTCTTTCAACGCGCCTTCGGATGCCGCTTTCATCAGGGCATTGACTTCGTCCACGGTGGTGTCGCGCTTGGCGATGAAGGTCAGGTCGACCAGCGAGACGTTGATGGTCGGCACGCGGATCGCGAAACCATCGAGCTTGCCATTGAGTTCAGGCAGCACCAGGCCGACCGCGGCGGCGGCGCCGGTCTTGGTCGGGATCATGCTCATCGTGGCCGAACGGGCGCGGCGCAGGTCTTCATGCATCACGTCCGACAGCACCTGGTCGTTGGTGTAGGCGTGCACGGTGGTCATCAGGCCGGTTTCCAGGCCGATCGCGTCGTTCAGCGGCTTGACCAGCGGGGCCAGGCAGTTGGTGGTGCACGAGGCGTTCGAAATGACCGTGTCGGTCGCTTTCAGGACGCCTTCGTTCACGCCGAATACGATGGTGGCGTCGACATCCTTGCCGCCCGGCGCCGAAATGATGACTTTCTTGGCGCCGCCCTTCAGGTGGGCCGAGGCTTTTTCTTTGGTGGTGAAGAAACCGGTGCACTCCAGCACCACGTCCACGCCCAGCTCGCCCCATGGAATTTCAGCAGGATTGCGCTGCGCGAACACGCGGATCGCGTCGCCATTGACGATCATGTTGTCGCCTTCGACCGTGACGGTGCCCGGGAACTTGCCGTGCGCCGTGTCGTAACGGGTCAGGTGCGCGTTCGACTTGGCATCGCCCAGGTCGTTGATCGCCACGATCTGGATGTCGTGTTTCTTGCCGCCTTCGTAGAAAGCGCGCAGGACATTGCGGCCGATACGGCCATAACCGTTGATTGCAACTTTGATCGTCATTACTTTGCTCCTGAGTGATAAAAATGGGTGGGCGGCGGCGCCCGGGCGCCGCCTGCGCTTCAATTAGTTCGTCAGTACCGACTTGACCTTGGCAACCACGTTCTCGACAGTGAAACCGAAGTGCTTGAACAGCACCGGCGCGGGCGCCGATTCGCCAAAGGTGTCGATGCCGACCACGGCGCCTTCCAGGCCAACGTATTTATACCAAAAGTCGGTGACGCCCGCTTCGATCGCCACGCGCGGCACGCCACGGGTCAGCACGCTGGCCTTGTAGGCGGCGTCCTGGCGGTCGTACACGTCGGTCGACGGCATCGACACCACGCGCACCAGAATGCCTTCGGCGGCCAGCGCGCTGGCGGCCTTGGTCGCCAGTTCGATTTCGGAACCGGTGGCGATCAGAATGGCCTTGGCATCAGCCACGTCTTGCAGCACGTAGCCGCCGCGCGCGATGTCGGCGATCTGGGCCGCGGTGCGTTCCTGGAACGGCAGGTTCTGGCGCGAGAAGATCAGGGTCGACGGGCCATCCTTGCGCTGGACGGCGGCGCCCCAGGCGGCAGCGGACTCGACGGTGTCGCACGGACGCCAGTTGTCCAGGTTCGGGATCAGGCGCAAGGACGATACGTGCTCGACCGACTGGTGGGTCGGGCCGTCTTCGCCCAGGCCGATCGAGTCGTGGGTGAACACGAAGATCGAGCGCAGTTTCATCAGCGCGGCCATGCGCAGCGCGTTGCGGCTGTAGTCGGAGAAGGTGAGGAAGGTGGCGCCGAACGGAATGTAGCCGCCGTGCAGGGCGATGCCGTTCATGATGGCGCTCATGCCGAACTCGCGCACGCCGTAGTTGATGTGGTTGCCTGGTTTGCCGGAACGCAGCGCGATGCACTCTTTCCAGTTGGTCAGGTTGGAACCGGTCAGGTCGGCCGAGCCGCCCAGGAACTCCGGCAGGGTCGGCGCCAGCGCCTGGATCGCGTTCTGGCTGGCCTTGCGGGTGGCGATGTTTTCTTTCTTCTCGACGCAGGCGGCAATCGCCGCGTCCAGGGTGGCGTTGAAATCAGCCGGCAGCTCGCCCTTCATGCGGCGCTCGAATTCGGCGGCCAGCTCGGGGTATTGCGCGCGGTAGGCGGCAAACTTGGTGTTCCACTCGCCTTCCAGCGCGGCGCCGTGCTCTTTCGCGTCCCAGGCGGTATACACCTCGGCCGGGATCTCGAACGGGACCGAGGTCCACAGCAGGTGCTCGCGCACGGCCGCCACTTCCTTCTCGCCCAGCGCGGCGCCGTGTACCTTGTCGCCGCCTTGCAGGTTGGGCGAACCCTTGCCGATGATGGTCTTGCAGCAGATCAGGGTCGGTTTCGACGACAGCTTCGCTTCAGCAATCGCCGCGTCGACCGCCGCCACGCTGTGGCCGTCGACGGCGGCGATCACGTTCCAGCCGTACGATTCAAAGCGTTTCGGGGTGTCGTCGGTGAACCAGCCTTCGACCTTGCCGTCGATCGAGATGCCGTTGTCGTCGTACAGGGCGATCAGGCGGTTCAGGCCCAGGGTGCCGGCCAGCGAGCACACTTCGTGCGAAATGCCTTCCATCAGGCAGCCGTCGCCCAGGAAGGCGTAGGTGTAGTGATCGACCACGTCGAAGCCCGGCTTGTTGAATTCAGCCGCCAGCAGGTATTCCGACAAGGCCATGCCGACCGCGTTGGCGATGCCCTGGCCGAGCGGGCCGGTGGTCGTTTCCACGCCTGGCGTGATGTCGACTTCCGGGTGGCCCGGGGTCTTCGAATGCATCTGGCGGAAATTCTTCAGGTCGGCCATGGTCAGGTCGTAGCCCGACAGGTGCAGCAGCGCGTAGTGCAGCATCGAGCCGTGGCCGTTCGAGAGCAGGAAGCGGTCGCGGTTGAGCCACTTCGGATTGGACGGATTGTGCTTGTAGTGGCCGGCCCACAGCGCCACCGCGATTTCCGCCATGCCCATCGGCATGCCTGGGTGGCCGGAATTAGCCTGTTGCACTGCGTCCATTGCCAGCGCGCGGATCGCGTTGGCCATCAAAGTGGTAGGGAGCGTCGTTTTCATGGGTCGAATCTGTGAGGTCGTAGGATTGGAAATGCGGGTGGCGCTGCTTGGCGTACCGGGTCAAGTATTTTACCAGACCATGGGGTGGCGAATTAAAATGAAGCACTTGCCGCGCCTGCCGGCCTCAACTAAGCCCTCAACTCTTTCCCAGGATTTCATGCCCCGTTTCTATTGTTCCGTGCCGTTGGCGGTTGGACTGACGCTCGACCTGCCCGAAGCGGTCGCCCACCATCTGCACGTGCTGCGCTTGCAGGTCGGCGCCGAATTGTGCCTGTTCAATGGCGATGGCGGCGAATACATCGCCCACCTGGCCAGCGTGGACAAGCGCCGCGCCAGCGTGACCGTCAAGGCGTTTGTGGCGCGCGATGTCGAACTGCCCTACGAAATCACCCTGGCCCAGGCCCTGCCCGAAGCCTCCAAGATGGACTGGATCATCGAAAAGGCGGTCGAGATGGGGGTGGCGGCGATCGCCCCGCTGGCGGCCCAGCGCTGCGTGGTGCGCTTGTCTGGCGAGCGCGCCGAAAAGAAACTGGCGCACTGGCAGGGGGTGATCGTGGCCGCCTCCGAGCAGAGCGGGCGCAACCGCCTGGCGCGACTGGCCCCGGTCGACGACCTGCACCAGTGGTGCGCCCAGCAGGACCTGCACAAGCGCATTTTGCTCAGTCCGCGCGGCGGCCAGTCGCTGGCCGACTGGGCCAGGCACCAGCCGCCGCAGGCGGTCTCGCTGATGATCGGCCCGGAAGGCGGCTTCAGCGTGCAGGAAGAAGACCATGCCATGGCGCGCGGCGCGCTGGCGCTGTCGATGGGGCCGCGCATCCTGCGCACCGAGACGGCCGGCATCGCCGCCGTGGCCGCGCTCAATGCCCTGTGGGGCGGCCTGTAACACCAGCGCCCTTCCCTGCCGGCGCCCTTGGTCTGCAGACCCAAGCGCTTGCCGCATATTCCCTGAGCGCCTACAATTACCATGCGCTCAGGATTGATAAAAAATCAATCATTCTGCATGGACCGGCACGGAGAGCGGCTGCGGTGGTTGGCGTCAACTATCTTGGCAAGTCCAGTGTCATTCCGTCCTGCCAGCACGTTGCACACAACCGAAGGCAATATTCAATGGGTATATGGAAAATAGGATGCGCGGCAGCGCTGGCTTTGAACATGGGAACGGCGCACGCTGTGCAAACGCCAGCCAGCTTGCGCGCCGCTGGCCTTCCGATATCGAACCTTGTGCTGCTTGACGAGGGCAATGCGAGCATGACCGTTATTGGCGAAATAACGCCGGCGCTGCTGGCATCATTCCGCGCGATCATCGTCGAGCATCCCGAGGTGACGCAGTTGTATATCGACTCGCAAGGCGGTGAGTTACCCAGCGCGCTTGAGATGGCGCGCATCATTGACCAGCGCAATCTGTCGCTGGTGGTCGACGGGCGCTGCTTTTCCGCATGCGCCAATTATCTTTTCGTAGCCGCAAGGCGCAAATCCGTGTTGCCTGGCTCGATGGTCGGCATCCACGAGTTATCGGCCACGTATGTCGACGCTCACGACAATTCCCTCCGCAAAATCGCCTCGGGACATGAAGCCGACAGGGAAATGCAGACGGCATTTAGCGCCGATCGATTGAAACAATGGCATGAAGCGCGGCGCCAGGAACAGGACTTTTACCGCGATTTCGGCATCCGGCAGGATTTACATAACGCTTATGCCGATTATGTGTCAAACAGAAAAAAATCACTTGGCGTCAGGAACATCAATATCGTTGCCGGCAATCCGCAGTGTCCGCGTTTGCGCAGCTGGATATTGAGCAGGGAACAGTTAAGCGCGATCGGCGTCAAGGGCATCGAGCGATTCTGGTTTCCCCGGAATGACAGGGAAAAGCAGGGTCTCTACAAGGCATTCGGGCTGCCGCCCGATTCGCTGTATGTGGGCAGCCCCGCCAATTTGCGCCAGTATTGCACCGGATTTGCGGGGAGCGCGATGGTGCGCCAATGGTATGCGCTGCACGACCTGATCAAAGGCCGCTAGTTGTCCATGCCACTGCCTGCTATCCCCCCGCCGGGCCGGCGGAACAGGTTCAGCGCAAGGCAAGTGCGCCCCGCAAGGCGCACATCGGCATAGGGGACGACCCAAATGGACCGTTCCTCTGCCACACCACCCGGCATACAGATCCGCACCGGACGGTCAGCGTTTCGCCACCAGCAGCGGCTGTTTGTCGCGACCTGTTTTGCGATCCAAGGTGCCGCGCCGAACTTGAAGTACCCTGTCCAGCCAACTTCGTCGGCGGGGCTGAGCCTCCCCGGCGCTACCACCGACGACGATGATCTCTGCTGAGACCCCACGGGAAGGCCGCAGTCCTTTCAGACGTGAGGCGGGGCGTCCCCAGGTAAGGGCCGCGCTCCTTCCTCACACAACCGCCGCATTTACGCCACTTCGCCTTGGCCACAAGCGCTTTGCGGTTTCTCGCCCGCTCGCCCTGCCAGCAGCGCCTTCTGTACGGTTCGTGTACCTCGGCTCATGATTTACGATTCACGCCTCCTTCCCACGGTCAGTTACCCTGCCGCAGTTGCGCTTCACTTCGCTCACTGTGGTTAGCCTGCGGCGGGACTTACATCTGCAGAAGTACGCCCATGCTAAGCGCACCAAAAAAAAGCGCGTTGCCGAAGCAACGCGCTTTTCATCATGACTGACGTCGAATCAGCTTAGAACTTGTAGCTGGTGTTGACGTAGACGGTACGGCCCATCGTGTCCGCGTAACGGGCATCGTAACCAATCTGGTGGCCCGACGACGTGCGCAGGGTCAGTGGTGGCTCTTTGTCCATCAGGTTCTTGATACCGCCACGAACTTCCCATTGCTTGCTGATCGCAAACTTGCCCTGGTAGTCGATCGTGCTGTACGACGGCACGTTCAGACGGACCGGAGCCAGCGACGCGGCTTGGGTCGCCACGTTGTACAGCGTGGTGGACTGGTCGGTGTAACCATTGCGGTAGCTGACCGTCAGCGCATTGGTCATGTTACCGGTTTCCAGGGTAGCCACGGCTTTAGCGATGTTACGGAAAGTAACTTGCGCAGTGATGCCGTACTTATCCATGTTGTCGGTCCACTCGTTGTCGGTACCCGGCACGGTGTAGTTGGCCTTGAGCATGTGGGTGCCGTTGACGTTCAGGGTCATTTTGCCGAACGAATACTTCTCGCCGACGGTCATGTCCCAGTCGATACCACGGTTGTGGGTACGGCCGATGTTGATCGGGGCGTTGATATACGCCCAGCTCTTGATACCGGTGGCAGGATCGGCGAAGTCGGTGAACAGTTCGCGGAACTTGCCGGCATTGCCGAAGGCCTGGATTTCGCTGACCGACGATACCTGGTTGGTCATGCGCACATCCCACAGGTCGGCGCCGAAGGTCACGCTCGACGATGGCTCGAGGCGGAAACCGATGGTGTACTGCTTCGATTTCTCTGGCTTGAGCTTCTCGTTACCACCCAGGTACGAGTAGTACTGCAGCTTGCCGGTGCGGCACAGGTTGGCGTCAGCGGCGCTCAGCGCTGCCGGGCAGTCGTACGCGGCGGACGTGTAGCCGTTCGACACCAGGGTGTTGGCGATGTCGTTCTGGTCGGCGACGCGGAAGCCCGTACCGTACGAACCGCGCAGCAGCACCGAGGTGGTCGGGGTGTAGCGCGCGCTGATCTTGTAGGTGCTCGCGTCCTGGGTCTCGCCCTTGGTACGGCCGGCGGCCTTGTCTTTCACGCCCGAGTAACGGTCGTAACGCACGGCGGTGCTCACTTCCAGGTCCTTGACGATCGGCAGGGCCAGTTCGCCGAACACGCCGGTCGAATCACGCGTGTAGTCGAATTCGGCGCTTGGGCTGAAACCGTAGATGGTGCCGTTCTTGGCGGCGGCCGACACGGTCTGCACCTGGTTCAGTTTGCGGTACTCGGCGCCGATACCAATGCTGCTTTTGCCGCCTGGCAGGGAGAACAATTCGCGCGAAGCGCGCGTGTCAACGCCACGCATGTCCGAGTAAGCTTCACGAACCGCGCCGTGGAAGATCGAACCGCGGATCTGGTCAGCCGTTGGCGAGCCTGCCGAACCGGTTGGCAGGAACGGGTTGAAGGTCGGGCCGGCGATCAGGCTGCGGAATTCCTTGTTCAACAGGTAGCCGCCGGTGTAGCTCTCTTCCAGCTTGTACTTGGAGTACGTCACGCCGGCGTTAAAGTCCCAGCCGCCGAAGTTGGCGTCCAGGCCGGTCACGGCGTGGATCACGTCGGTGATGGTCTTGCTGTCACGGGTGCCGAATTCGCTGGCGCGGTAGGTCGCGGTAGCGCTCTTGACATCGTCTTGCTGAGCAGGATTGATGTACGGCTTGACGTACTGGTTGTACACTGGCGAGTTCAGCGGAACTGCGACGCTGACCGGGTTGGCGGCGATACGCGCGGTCAGGTCGAAGCGGCCCAGCGACAGGTCGGCGAAGGCGGTGACGCTGTCCGAGAACTTGATGCGACCCGAGGTGTACAAGGTGTCGCGCTTCGATTCAGGCACGGTTTCGATGGTCGAAGCACTGTCCACGGCGCAGTAGTTGGCCGCAGGGGTGCTCGACAGGTACGGGAAGAAGCCTGGGGCGCACTGGCCGTTGACGGCGCGGTACGGGTTGAAGCCCATTGCCGAATTGGCCTTGCTGTTGAACGCCACGTTGACGTTGGCAGCGGTGCCCGAGGTCGAGGTGCGGTCATAGATGTAGCTCTGGCCGTCGTGGCCCAGTGGAATGTACGACGTCTTGCTGAATTCGCGCTCGGTCGCCTTGACTTTTTTCTGCTCGTCGTGGCGGTAGGTCATCAACAGGTTGTAGCGATTTGTTTCCAGATCGCCGAAGCCCCAGGTGATGCTGGCGTTGGCGTTCTTGCCGCCCGGGTTGGTCGGTACCGACACGCCCGCGTCCAGGGTCAGGCCCTGGAAGTTTTTCTTCAGGATGAAGTTGATGACGCCGGCGATGGCGTCGGCGCCGTACAGTGCCGAAGCACCGTCGGTCAGCACTTCGACGCGCTCAACCGCAGCCATCGGGATCGAGTTCAGATTGACCGCGCTGCCGCTGTCTTGCAGAGGCGCCATGCGGCGGCCGTTCAGCAGGACCAGGGTGTAGCTGCCGCCCAGATCGTGGATCGAGGCGGTCGTGCGGCCGCCCGAGTTGGTGCCGGCTGCCACGGCTTCAATCGAGAAACCCTGCATCGCTGGCAGTTTCTGGATCAGGTCGGCTACGGTAGTTGCGCCCGAACGTGCGATGACTTCCTTGGAAACCACCTGCACTGGCAATGCGCCTTCTTTCACAATCCGCTTGATGCTCGAACCGGTGATTTCAACACGCTGGATAGGAGCATCCTGGGCCAGGGCTTGACCGGCGACGAAGCCAGCTAACAGGCCGAGGGCGAGGCGAACGGAACGTACGCCAATCTTCTCTTGAAACATCATTTTTAGAACTCCGTTTAGGATGAGGATAATGACACTACAGCAGCTTGCTTGTACGACAGCCTTTCGGACCGCAAACCGCGCTGGCACATTGCCCATTAGAAATCATCAGGGCAGGCCGCGCGCGGCACGGGCGTCGCATCATTTTTTCTGCAAGGGGCATTATCGGGTCAGCGCCAAAAAAATGGAGGGCAAAAAGAACCGAAATGCAACTTTTCCTGCGACTACAGCGAAAATTCTTCCTATACGTATATGCACCGAATGAAATATTGTGCATTGCGGCAAAATAAGAATAATGAATGAGTCTGTTTTGCAACAAAATTTCTCATAGAGACAATAATGGAGGCGTAGCAACACGTTGACATCGAAAATACCCGTGTTGGATGCCCCGATTCGCCCATGCGGCGATGCAGCCGGTAAAATAGCGCCCTGCTTTGCTTTCCCCACCTTGAACGACGACCGACTTACTATGCTGCGAATTAACGAACTCAAACTCCCGCTCGACCATGCCGAGGCCGACCTGCGCCAGGCCCTCCTCGCGCGCCTGGGCATTGCCGGCGCCGACTTGCTCGGGTTTAGTGTGTTCAAGCGCAGCTACGACGCGCGCAAGCGCAGCGCCATCGTGCTGATCTATGCGATCGATGCCGAGGTGCGCGACCAGGCCGGCGTGCTGGCCCGCCTCCAGCACGACGCCCACATCCTGCCCGCGCCCGACACCAGCTACACCTTCGTGGCCGGCGGCGAGCAGTTGCAGGGGCACGACCGCAACGAGCGCCCGGTGGTCATCGGCACCGGCCCGTGCGGCCTGTTCGCGGCGCTGATCCTGGCCCAGATGGGCCTGCGCCCGCTGATCCTCGAACGCGGCAAGGTGGTGCGCGAGCGCACTGTCGACACCTTCGGCTTCTGGCGCAAGCGCGAGCTCAATCCGGAATCGAACGTGCAATACGGCGAAGGCGGGGCCGGTACCTTCTCCGACGGCAAGCTGTACAGCCAGATCAAGGACCCCAAGCATTACGGGCGCAAGGTGCTGACCGAGTTCGTCAAGGCCGGCGCGCCGGACGAAATCATGTACGTGAGCAAACCGCACATCGGCACTTTCCGCCTGGTCAAGATGGTCGAACAGATGCGCGAAAACATCATCGCGCTGGGCGGCGAATACCGCTTCGAGAGCAAGGTGAGCGATATCGAGGTCGAAGGCGAGGGAGACGCGCGCCAGATCCGCGGCGTGACCCTGGCCAGCGGCGAGCACATTCCCACGCGCCACGTGGTGCTGGCCATCGGCCACAGCGCGCGCGACACCTTCGAGATGCTCTACGAGCGCGGCGTGTATATTGAGGCGAAGCCGTTTTCGGTGGGTTTTCGGGTCGAGCACCCGCAGTCGTTGATCGACGCCTGCCGCTTCGGCCCGAACGCCGGCAACAAGATCCTCGGCGCGGCCGACTATAAACTGGTGCATCACGCCGCCAACGGGCGCTCGGTATACAGCTTCTGCATGTGCCCGGGCGGCACGGTGGTGGCGGCGGCCTCGGAGCCGGGGCGCGTGGTCACCAATGGCATGAGCCAGTACTCGCGCAACGAGCGCAATGCCAACAGCGCCATCGTGGTGGGCATTACGCCGGCCGACTATCCGGGCCATCCGCTGGCCGGCATCGCCCTGCAGCGCCAACTGGAAGAAGGCGCGTTCGCGCTCGGCGGCGGCACCTACGATGCGCCGGGACAGTTGATGGGCGACTTCGTCAAGGGGCGCGCGTCGACCGCCTTTGGCTCGGTGGTGCCCTCGTTCAAGCCGGCGGTGCATTTGACGGACCTGGCCACCGCCCTGCCCGACTACGCGATCGTCGCCATGCGCGAAGCCTTTCCGGCGTTCGACAAGCAGATTCGCGGCTACTACCAGGAAGATGCGGTGCTGACCGGCGTGGAAACGCGCACCTCGTCGCCGATCCGCATCAAGCGGCGCGACGATAACCTGCAAAGCCTGAACACGCGCGGCCTGTTCCCGGCCGGCGAAGGCGCCGGCTACGCTGGCGGGATTTTGTCGGCGGCGGTGGATGGCATCAAGGTGGCGGAAGCGGTGGCCTTGTCGATGGCCGCCTGAATATCAGGGACGGTGCGGTGCAAGCAGGCAAGCGCACCTGCCGCCGCCGACGGCCGCCGCGAGCATTAAACATACGGCGCGGCATCCGGCCTGATCAATGGCCTGCCGCAAAACACCTCCAGCCGATGGATGATATCGGCCGTTTCACGATCGTTCAGGCCGAGGCCGAAGTTGATGCGCCCGCAGGTCGTTTCAATGATCAAGCGCTGCCCCTCGAATCCCCAGCCGTATAAATTCGCGCTCCTGGCCACATACAGCGGCGGCGCCGCTGCGGTCACCGACACGATCTCCTCGCGCGCCAACGACAGCGACTCCGACAAGAACAGATTACGCCAGATCGCATACAACAACAACAGGAGCATCGCGAGGCCGCCAAACCAACCCTCCACCGAGGTGGGCGAAGGGCGTAGCGCATCGTTGACCAATAAGGCGGCCAAGCCGAGCGCCATGAGCGGGCACATCACCGAGGGGAGGATGCGTCGCGGCGGCGGTGAGGTAATCTCTATCCAGTTCATGCGCGTCTTTTAGCAGGCAGGGGCGGCGTCGGCGCTGCGGCTACAGCCAGCCCGACTTCCTGAACCGGTAATACAGGTAGAAACACACGCTGATCATCACGCACAGCGCCGCCAGGTAACCGAAATGCCATTTCAGCTCCGGCATGAATTCGAAGTTCATCCCCCACACGCCAGCGAATGCGGTAAACACCGCGAAGATCGCGGCCCATGCGGCCAGCCGTTTATTGACTTCGCCATCGTCGATCGCCACCATCGACAGATTGACCTGGATCGCCGTGCCGATGGTGTCGCGGATGGTGTCGAGCGAGGCGTTGATGCGTTGCAGATGATCGTGCACGTCGCGGAAGTATTCCTGGGTGTCGCGGCAGAACGAGGGCACGCGCCCGCCATGCAGCTTGCCGATGGCGTCGAGCAGCGGCGTGACCGCGTGGCGCAAGGTCAGCACCTTGCGTTTGAGTTCATACAGGCGCTCGATGTTGTCGCGCTGCGAGCCGCGGATAAAAATGCGGTCCTCGATCGTTTCGAGTTCGGATTCGAGCGCGTCGACCACCGGAAAGTAACGGTCGACCACCGCGTCCATCAGCGCGTACAGCACGAACGAGGATCCCTTGGCCAGCAGGTGCGGCTCGCGTTCGGCGCGCGCGCGCACGCCGAGGAAACCGCGCATGACGTTGTTGCGCACCGAGAGCACGTAATTTTCGCCGACGAACATGGCCACCTGGCCCACGCTCAGTTCATCGCCATCGGTTTCCACCGTCTGCACCACCACGAACAGCGAGTCGCCGTACTCCTCGATCTTGGGACGCTGGTGGCCGCGCAGCGCGTCTTCCACCGCCAGTTCGTGCAGGCCGAATTCGTGCTGCATGATGGCCAGTTCGTCCGGCTGGGCGTCCTTCAGGGCCACCCACACGAAGCAGTCGGGTTTTTGAATGTAGTCGCTGATGGCTTCGACGGAAATGTCGGACAGCTTTTTGCCTTCCTGGTAGGCGACGCAGTTGATCAGCATGATGGTTCCAACGATAAATTGGACAGAAGCTTACACCATGCGGCGGTTGCGCGGATACGGCGCCGAGGGATGCATTTTCAGCCGCCATTAGCCGGCGAACCGTCCCCCCCGCGCAGGCGGGGGTCCAAGTTCGCAGCACATCCCGCGACTGAGCCTTCAACTTGGGCCCCCGCCTGCGCGGGGGCGACGCTGCTGCGGTGATATCAGCGCCCCCTGCCCTACTCGTCCTTGGCGCCGTCGATCCCCAGTTCGGCGATCTTGCGCGTGATGGTGTTGCGCCCGATCCCGAGGCGCACCGCCGCATCGTTCTTGCGCCCGTGCGTGTGCTTGAGCGCCGTCTTGATCAGGGCCGACTCGAACTGCCGTCCCAGCACGTCCATCACTTCCGACTGCCCGGCGGCCAGCATGCCGGCCGCTTGCAGCTCCAGCAAACCGATCCAGCCGCCCGCCGCGTCCAGCGCCGCCATGCCGGCGCCGCCGCCCACCATGCCGGCCTGGCCGCTGGCGTGCAGCGCAGCGCCCTCGCCCGGCGCCAGCGGCAGCGCCGCGTCGGCCGCGCCGTCCTGCGTCAGTTCGAACGGCATGTCCTTGACTTCCACCGTCTGGCCGGGCGCCATCACGGTGATCCAGTTGCACAGGTTTTCCAGCTGGCGCACATTGCCCGGCAAATCCAGCCCGGTGAGGAACTGCATCGCCGGCTCGCTCATGCGCTTGGCCTCGACCCCGAGCTGGCGCGCGCTCTGCACCAGGAAGTGGCGCACCAAAAGGGGGATATCCTCGCGCCGCTCCCGCAAACTGGGCAGGCGCAGGCGGATCACGTTCAGGCGGTGATACAAGTCTTCGCGAAACAGGCCGTCGCGCACGCGCTGTTCCAGGTTCTGGTGGGTCGCCGTGATCACGCGCACATTGGCCTTCATCGGCTGGTGCCCGCCGACACGGTAGAAGTGACCGTCCGAGAGCACCCGCAGCAAGCGGGTTTGCAGGTCGAACGGCATGTCGCCGATTTCATCCAGGAACAGGGTGCCGTTTTCGGCCTGCTCGAAGCGCCCGCGGCGCGTGGTCTGCGCGCCCGTGAAAGCGCCGCGTTCGTGGCCGAACAGTTCGGATTCGAGCAAGTCCTTCGGGATCGCCGCGGTGTTCAGGGCGATGAAGGGCTGCTGCGCGCGCGGGCTGTGCTTGTGCAGCGCGCGCGCCACCAGTTCCTTGCCGGTGCCCGATTCGCCCGTGATCAGCACCGTCACGTTCGATTGCGACAAGCGCCCGATGGCGCGGAACACTTCCTGCATGGCCGGCGCCTGGCCCAGGATTTCGGGGGTTTCGGTGGGACCCGATTCGACGCTGGTCTCGCGCAGGCTTTCTTCCAGCGCGCGCCGGATCAGTTCGACCGCCTTGTCGATGTCGAACGGCTTGGCCAAGTATTCGAACGCCCCGCCCTGGAAGGCGGCGACGGCCGAATCGAGGTCGGAAAAGGCGGTGATGATAATGACCGGCAGGCCGGGATAGCTGGTCTTGACCGTTTGCAGCAGGTCCAGCCCCGACTCGCCCGGCATGCGGATGTCGGACACCAGCACTTGCGGCGTATCGAATTCGAGCGCGGCCATCGCATCGCGCGCGTTCGAAAAGCTTTTGGTGGCGAGGTTCTCGCGTGCCAGTGCTTTTTCAAGCACCCAGCGGATGGAGGCGTCGTCGTCGACTATCCAGATTGGTTTCATGTGTTCGCGCTTCCCCGCAATATGGATCTTCAATTGATGGGACCCGGACGACAAGGCTGATGCGCGGCTTATGGCAGCGGCAACAGTATCCTGAAATCCGTAAATCCAGGCCGGCTTTCGCACTCGATCACACCCATGTGCTGCTGCACGAAGGTCTGCGCCAGTGTCAGCCCCAGGCCGCTGCCGCCCTCCCGTCCCGATACCAAGGGATAGAAGATGCGGTCGCGGATCTGCGGCGGGATGCCCGGTCCATTGTCGATGATATGCAAGTCTAATGCCAGCCCGTAGCGCACCTTGGCCAGGGTCACCTGGCGCGCCACGCGGGTCTTGAAAACCAGCTGGGCGTCGCCCGCCACAATCTGCTCCGACAACGCTTGCGCCGCATTGTGGGCGATATTGAGCACGGTCTGGATCAGCTGTTCCTTGTCGCCCCTGAACTCGGGAATCGAGGCGTCGTAGTCGCGCCGGATGGAGAGGCCGGCCGGGAACTCGGCCAGCATCAGGCTGCGCACGCGCTCGAGCACTTCGTGGATATTGACGTCGCCGACGATGTGCGGACGGCGGTGCGGCGCCAGCAGGCGGTCGACCAGGGTTTGCAGGCGGTCCGCTTCCTTGATGATCACCTGGGTGTACTCGCGCAGTTGGGTCAGGTGACGCGCCGGCAGTTCGAGTTCGAGCAGTTGCGCCGCGCCGCGGATGCCGCCCAGCGGGTTCTTGATCTCGTGCGCCAGGTTGCGCACCAGTTCCTTGTTGACCTGGCTCTGGTCGAGGATGCGCTCTTCGCGGTCGAGTTTGAGTTGCTGGACGTTCTCGCGCAGCTCGATCACGATGCCCCACTCGCCGGCTTCGCTGACGATGCTGTGCACATGCAGCGGCTCGCGCCCGCTGCGCTCCAGGGTCAGGTCCTGGCGCAGGTCGGCGTATTTATGGGCCAGCGCCTGCTCGCACAGCTTGATCAACTCCTCGGCATTGAGGAACAGCGTGTTCAGTTGCTGGCGTTGCAGGGCGCGCAGCGAGCTTTCGAGCAGGTTCTCGCAGGCGGCGTTGGCGAAGGTGATGGCGCCGCCGGCATCGACCAGCAGCACGGCCGACGCCAGCAGGTCGAGGCCGGCCAGGCCGTCGCGCCGTGGCGCGGCTACAGTCATGGGAGCTCGCAAAACCGTAGCGAGCGGCGCAAGTTTCGTCCGAGAAGCGGAGCCGTACGAAGGTACGGTGAGCATCGCAGGACTTTCGTGTCCCGGACGAAAATTGCGCCGCGCAGTAGGTTTGGCGAGGCTCCCATCATTTGATGTTCGAGATTTCGCGGCGCAGCGCTTCGACATTCTTTTCGGCGCGCGCGACGTTTTCCGCCATTTGCTTGACCCGCTCTTCGTACTTGGCGTAGTTCTTCTCGTTGCCCTGGCGTTCAGGCTCGCCCTTGTTGTATTCGCGTTTGAGTTCGGCCAGCTTCTTCTCTTCGGCGCGCAGTTCCTGGTTGAGGATTTCGCGCCGGTCGGCGTCGCGCGCGCGCTGCTCGCTGCCGCCCACCTTGGGAAAATCGGTCGGCGTGGTCACCGGCTTGGCCGGCCCGGTATTCTTGCGCGCGGACGGCGCCGGGATATTGTTCGGCACGTCGAGCTGCTTGCAGCCGCTCTTGGGGTTGTCGGTCAACTCTTTTTTGCCATTGGCGTCGACGCACAAATAGATGTCGGCCCGGGCCAGCGGTTGCACGCCCAGGCCGGCGAGCAGCGCCAGCGCCAGTAAAGGCAACTTTGGCGAGCGCAGCGGGCGGAGCAGGCGAATCCGGGACATCCTCGTTATCATAAGCATCAGCGTTGTTTCACGGAATTCCGTGGAGTAATTAGATTCAACCGAATATACAACATCCAATGAAAAACGCGAGGAAAGCCGTGGCCTTCCTCGCGTTTTTATACCGTAGAGATACGTTTTGATGTCTCTACGGCCACAGGTGCTGCAAGTTGGCAATGCTTGCCAACAAAAAACAATTACAGCGAATAGTACATGTCGAACTCAGCCGGGTGCGTGGTCATGCGCATGCGTTGCACGTCCTGCATTTTGAGTTCGATGTAGGCATCGATCATGCTGTCGCTGAAAACGCCGCCGCGGGTCAGGAACTCGCGGTCCTTGTTCAGGTTATCCAGGGCTTCTTCCAGCGAAGCGCACACGGTCGGGATCAGCGCGTCTTCTTCCGGCGGCAGGTGGTACAGGTCTTTCGACGCCGCTTCGCCCGGATGGATCTTGTTGGCGATACCGTCCAGGCCCGCCATCAGCAGCGCGGCGAAGCACAGGTACACGTTTGCCAGTGGATCCGGGAAGCGGGTCTCGATGCGGCGGCCTTTTGGATTGGCCACGTGCGGAATACGGATCGAGGCCGAACGGTTCTTGGCCGAGTAAGCCAGCTTGACCGGCGCTTCGTAGCCAGGCACGAGGCGCTTGTACGAGTTGGTGCCCGGATTGGTGATCGCGTTCAGTGCCTTGGCGTGCTTGATGATGCCGCCGATGTAGAACAGCGCATCTTCCGACAGGCCCGCATAGCCGTCGCCGGCGAACAGGTTTTTGCCGTCTTTCCAGATCGACTGGTGCACGTGCATGCCCGAGCCATTGTCGCCAACGATCGGTTTCGGCATGAAGGTGGCGGTCTTGCCATAGCTGTGGGCCACGTTCCAGACCACGTATTTCAGGTTCTGGGTCCAGTCGGCGCGCTCGACCAGGGTCGAGAAGCGGGTGCCGATTTCATTCTGGCCGGCGCCGGCCACTTCGTGGTGGTGCACTTCGACCGGGATGCCCAGTTCTTCGAGGATCAGGCACATTTCGGAGCGCATGTCCTGGAACGAATCGACCGGTGGCACCGGGAAGTAGCCGCCCTTGACGGTTGGACGGTGGCCGCTGTTGCCGCCTTCGGTCTTGGCGTCGGTCGCCCACGACGATTCATCCGAATCGATCTTGACGAAGCAGCCCGACATGTCGATCTTCCAGCGCACGCTGTCGAAGATGAAAAATTCCGGCTCAGGGCCGAAGTAGGCGGTGTCGCCGATGCCGGTCGACTTGAGGTAGGCTTCGGCGCGCTTGGCGATCGAACGCGGATCGCGGTCGTAGCCCTTGCCGTCGGCCGGTTCGATGACGTCGCACTGCATGAACAGCGTGACTTCTTCCATGAACGGGTCGATGTTGGCGGTGTTCGGGTCTGGCATGAGCAGCATGTCGGACGCTTCGATGCCCTTCCAGCCGGCGATCGACGAGCCGTCGAAAGCGTGGCCCGATTCAAATTTGTCGAGATCGAAGTGCGATACGGGAACCGTTACGTGCTGCTCTTTGCCGCGCGTATCGGCGAAGCGAAAGTCCACAAAGCGAACGTGCTTCTCTTTAACCATTTCCAAGACTTCTGCGGCCGTCATTGCCATGCGTATCTCTCCTAATATAAATGGGGGGTTGCCGCCCGGGCGGCAAAACTTACAGGAATCATAGCAGAAAGCGTGCCAGCCAGACCACATAGGCCAAAGGCAATAGCAGCGTTGAAAATGCTGCCAAATGGCACTAAACTTCTGGGTCCCTGTTGGCGGCGTGCCCGTGGCGCCCGGCTGCGCTCGCACTGCATTGGTGCAAAGACTGCCGATTGCACCAGTTTGATGCGCCATGCACCGAAAAGGGAAATATGCCGCGCCATGGTGCGCCGCTCATATAATAATCGCAAACTTCACCGAGGAATACGCCATGAGTAACGTCGAGACCCTGCTTACCGCCGCCCGCACCCGCGCGCCGGGCGAACCGTATGCCGGAGCGGTGACGCCGCAGGAAGCCTGGGAACTGCTGCAAAGCGAAGCGCGCGTGCGCCTGGTCGACGTGCGCACCGACGCCGAGCGCGCCTGGGTCGGCAAGGTCGCCATTCCGGCGCAGCAGCACTGCGCGGTGCAGTGGAGCGTGTGGCCGGAAGGGGTGCCCAATCCCGATTTTGTGCAGCAGTTGCAAGCGGTGGCGCAGAAGGATGAAGTGCTACTGTTTTTGTGCCGCTCGGGCGTGCGGTCGCGCCACGCGGCCAGGGTCGCGACCGAAAACGGCTATGCGCACGCCTTCGATATCCTGGAAGGTTTCGAGGGCGACAAGGATGCGGACGGGCACCGCAAGAGCGTGGGCGGGTGGTGCAAGGCGGGCTTGCCGTGGATGGGGGCCTGAAGCGCGCATAAGTTCATGGCCCGGCGCGGCCGATCAAGCGCCTTTTTGCAGGCAAGCGAACAATTTTTCTGTCAGGCGGCAATCTTAAGACTGAGCTCAACCTCAACTTTTTGGTTGCCGTTCTCCAGCAATTCCTTCTTCCCCTCGTTGGCCATTTGAGTCAGGATTCCCCTGACCTCCGCATTGGCAAAGCGCTTGAGTGCTTCTCGCATCAAGGGCTGGTAACCGATTCCGTGAATTTTCGCGATGAGCTTGAATTGCTCGATCAAATCTTTCGGTATGCGAATAGAAATGGCTTGCAAACCGAGCGAATCGTCCAGTTCACGTTCCGCACCAACAGGGACCCGTTGAACGAACCTTTCATCGTTACCCAACTGACCGCTATCCCAAGCCTCTGTCGTATCGTCAATTTTGTCCATGTCGGCCACTTTGCAACTCCTTCAAGGTTTCGCATACTTGTTGTAGATACGGCATATTTCTTCTGTGGCTTCATAGGCTGATTTCAGCTCTACGCCATCTCTGACAGGTACAAACATTATTTTCAGCATCCGGTTTTGATCGGTTTTGGCCACGAACCAGTTTGTGAGCGGGTCGGTCAAGTGATGGGCTCGAGTATCCACACAGAGACCGCCCTCCCTATTCATAAAGCACTGCGCGATTTCGTCTGCGGTGATCTTGCGCTCTCCAATTTTGGCGAGGACACTCTGACTGATACGTATCGGCACCTGAGGTCCCTCCTTGTATATACAGCGACGGCAAAAGCTCGACAGTACAACCGTTCTGCTGTCGAAGCTTGAGGTACGTCAACGAGTCAGCAAAGGGATTTTGCCCCATTTAGTCATCGACTCGGTGGAGGGTCGGACATGCCAGAGCGCGTATATACAAGGCCTGTTTTGGCTATAGTACTATAGGTCTGCAGCGTGTGCGCTTGCGGGTGCGGGCGCCGCGGATTGACCTGAACGCCCAACACATCAGTAAGCCATCTTGCCGGGTACCGTCACCGTGATGTCCGTGCCCGCACCGGCTTTGCTGCTGATATCGAGCACAGCGCCGATGCCGCCGGCACGCTCGCGCATGCCCACCAGCCCCCAATGGCCGGGGCGCTGGCCGGTCGCGGCGACAATGTCATCGAGTCCGCGCCCGTTGTCGCGAATGCGCACAAGGAACGCACTGGCGCTGTAAGTCAGTTCGAGGTCGATCCGCGTGGCGTCGGCATAGCGTGACGCATTGAACAGCGCTTCGCGCGCGATCGCGTAGACTTCCGCATGCACGTCCGGGCGCAACTTGACCGGCTTGCCATTGACCTGCATGTCGAACGCGTGCGGCCAGTATTCGGCCAGCCCCTGGCCGAACTGTCCCAACGTCTGTTCCAGCACCTCGTCCGAAGATGGGGTGCGCAAGCCCATGATCTGGTCTCGCCCTTCCGCCAGCAATTGCTCCGCCAGATTGAGCGTCTGGTCCAGGCGCGTGCGCTCCTGCGTGCCCTCTTCCACCTTGCGGCTGTGGGCGTCGAAGGACATCAGCAGCGCCTGCACGCTTTGCAGCAAGGTGTCGTGCAAGGCGCGCGCGACGCGCGTTCGTTCCGCCAGCCGTTCCTGCGAGCGCTCCTGCATGCGCTGCGTAAGGTAGCGAATGCGCAGGGCATAGGCGGCATACAACAGCACTACGCCAAGCGCCGCCGCCAGCAGTTTGAACCAGCCGCTTTGCACGAACGTCGGGGGAATCTCGATGTCCACCGTGGCGCCCACGCTATTCCACACATTGTCCTCATTCGATCCGATGACCTCGAAGCGATATGTGCCCGGCGCCAGGTTGGTGTAATACGCCTGGCGACGCCCGATCGCTTCCTGCCACATGCGCTCGAACCCAAGCAGCCGGTAGCGCAGGCGCACACGCTCGGGAATCGACAAACTCAGTGCGGTGAAGTCGATCTGCAGAGTGCGCGCCCCTTGCGGCAGGGTGGGCACGCGCCCATCGGCAAGCGGGTAACGCACGCCGTCGGCCATCACACCGGTGACGTGTACCGGCGGCGCCAGCCGGTTGCGCAGGATGTTGGCCGGATCGATGGTGCCCACCGATCCCGCGGTGGCGTACCACAGCACGCCGTCCTGCGCGCGTTTCAGCGATGGCACTGGCCGCAATTGCGGCGCGTGGCCCTGCATGCCGTCCTGCGCATCGAAGCGCTCGAACGCCACCGCGCTGCGCGGGTCCTTCAACCATCCATGCAGGTCGGCGGCGGCGATGCGATACAGGCCGTCGGCGCCGTGCAGCCACAGGTCGCCGCCGGGCTCGCGGATGATGCCCGACACGCCCCGAAACTGCTCGTTGCGTTCGCCGTGCAAGGCGCTGAAGCGTCCATCGCGATACAGCGCAACGCCGTTTTCGCCGCCCGCCCACATGCTCTTCCCGTCGGGATGGAGCGACAGGATCGTACCGAGTTTCAGCCCCTGGTCCGCGCCAAGCTGGCGTACGGCGCCGTCGCCGACGATGCTGACCTGGCTGCGCAGATGCCCCATCCAGACATTGCCGTCGGCATCAACCGCCATCGACGTCGTCAAGAGATCGGGAACGCCTCCCGGCTTGGTCCACGCACCCTCGGCCAGCTTGTACACACCTTTGCCAGCCGAGAACGAGACCCACAGCGCGCCGTGACGGTCCTGCTGCATGGCGTGCACGCGCAATCCCGCCAGTTCGCCAGGAAAGGGGAACGTGGTCAGCACGGCGTCGCGATCGCGCCGCTGCACGCCCGCCATCCCGCCCAGCCACAGCACGCCGTCGGGGGACGTGTAGCTGGCGGTCAGCTGGCCCGGCACTTCGCGGCTGATGCGCCCTTCGCGGCCGAAACGCCACAGGTCCCCGGCATAGTCGCCCACCCACATCCCGCCCGACGGCCCGCTCACCAGCGCGGGAGACTCCAGTTGCCGGGCCAGGGGCACGGTGCGCAGGCGATTCGGGCGCAGCCGGTCCATCCCGCGCTGCGTGCCGATCCAGAGATTGCCTTCCCGGTCTTCGAACCGTGTGCTCGGGAGCGGGCCGCTGATGCCGTTTTCCTTCGACAGGCGCTGGTCCGGCAGGTTCGGGGCCAGCCTGCGTTCCAGTCCATCGGGATGCATCATCCACATGGTTTCGTGGCGGTCGAAGTACATCCCGTAGCCTTCCAGTTCAGGCCCGGCCGGCTCGCCGGCGGCAGGCGCTGTCGCGCGAACGCGGTAGTAACCCTGCTTGAAATCGTTACCCCAGATGGTGCCGTCGGGCGCCTCGCACAGCCACACCAGCGCCACGTGCGGCCATGCGCGCGTGAAGCGGGTCTCGCCCCGCTTGCGAAACCAGGCGCCCGTGTTGGTGCCGACCCAGGTGGTGCCGTCGCGGGCGAACAGAATCTGGAACACGCCAAGGGCCGGCAGCCCGGAGTCGGGGCCAAGGTAGCGGAAACGGGACTCGCCAGGCGCCAGCACCGCCACGCCGTCGCGCATGGCCGCCCATATCGCCCCATCGGGCGCCGCTTCGATGTGCATCACGCCGACCGGTTGCAAGCCGCCGCCTTCCGCATAGGTATGCGCGCCACCCTGCCTGAACACCGACACGCCGCCGACACGGTAGCCGATCCAGAGCGCGCCGTCGGGCGTGGTGGCCAGCGCCATGATATTGCTGGACTCGAGCCGATGGCCATGGACGGTGTCGGTGCGCTCGAAGCGCACGCCGTCGAAGCGGTACAAGCCGGTCGGCGTCGCGATCCAGAGCCAGCCGTCGGGGCCTTGCGCAAATTTGGTCACGCCTGTCGGCGCGCCATCGAGCTCGGTCCAGGCCGTGTGGGTGTAGTCGGTGAGTAAAGGCCGGGGAGCGGCCGCGTCAGCGCATTGACAGCCGGCAGCCAGCACCAGCAGACACCAGGCCCTCCATGCGCGCAAGATCATCGGTGGGCCGCTATTTGGCCGGTGCGATCGCGCTATCGGCGTTTTTTACCCGCTGCCGCACAAAATTGATGTGGCTGCGCAGTCCGTACAAGCCATCTGCAAACGCCAGCGGAATCGAAATCTGGTTTACCATTTCTTCGATTTCATCGAGGCGCTTCAACAGGCCCGCGCACACTTGCGCGCGTTGCGGCCCTTGCGCCGCTTCCAGCTCCTGCTCCACCGTGCGCAGCTGCCCGTACCAGCGGTACACGCGCGAGCGGATGCGCCATACGTACAAGGGCGGCACCACTTTTGACAGCGGCAGCACCAGGGCGGCCAGCGCCACCACCACGACCCACATGCGGTCGAAAAAATTGGCCAGCCAGAAGCTCATGTAGTGCTGCAGCAGCGGCGCGCCATCCTTGTAGAACTTGGCCGCTTCGCGCGCCACGGGAATTTCGGTGTAGCGCGCCGACGGGAACTGCCCCTGCTGCTGGAACCAGCCGGTGCCGCCATGGATCTCGCTGGCCGCCTGCACATACAGGTCGATCAGCGCCGGATGCAGATCCTCGCGCGCCACCAGGGTCGCGGTGGGGGCGATCAGATGGTAATCCTGGGCGGGGATGTCGCGCCCGACGTCGACAATCCCGCGCGGCAGCACCACGTGCGAGACGAACGGCAAGCGCCGCGAATAGGCCTCGGCCTGGGAAAAATCGAACAGCTTGAAGCCCGGCGTTTGCAGCAGCATCTGCACCAGCGGCGCGTCCGGACCGGAGCTGAAGACCAGGCCATCGATGCGCCCTTCCAGCAGTTCCACCGTGCCCGGCGTGTTCTCCAGCGCGCCGATGGTCAGGTCGCCTGGTTCGACGCCGTTGAGCGCCAGCACCTGGCGAAACAGCTTCGGCACGCCGCTGCCTTCCGGTCCGAGGTTGATTTTCAGGCCCTTGAGCCCGGTGAGCTGGGTCACGTGGGCGTCTTCGCGCAGGAACAGCCAGACCGGTTCGGTGAACAGGCTGCCGATCGAGACCAGTCCCTTGCGCTGGGCTTCGGCCTGCTCGGTCGATCCGCTCTGGACAAAGGCGATATCGACCTTGCCTTCATTGAGGTGCTGCAGGTTGTCCTGCGAGCCGAGGGAGCGCTGCAGGGTGACCTTGATGCCATGCTTGCCTAGTTTGGCCGCGTATTTTTTGCCGAATTCTTCGTAGGCGCTGTTTTCCTGGCCGGTGCCGAGCGTGACGCTGCGCGGCGGCGAAGGATCGACCAGCAGGTAGGCGAGCGCGCACAGGGCGACGATGGTGAGGACGGTGGGACCGGCGGTGGCAACCAGGTCGCGAAACGAGAACTGGGTAAACTTCCGGATTTTGGACATCGCACGTTGCAAAGGTTTCATGGTTCGGTACGATGCCAACAATCGCACAAACATGCAAGGGCAATCATTTCGGGGCGGGGTCGGCTCCGAGCAACAGAGGGAACATGCCCAGGATATTCCACAGCGACAGGATCGAAGCACCCGCCGGCGCCCAAATCTTTACGCCGGCAGGGCCAACATGCAAATATTGCGAATACAGTTTGGTCGATTGCGGGTGGGTACCCTCGACTGGCTCGAGTTTGATCTGCTTTTTAATGCAGTCGAGCTTAATGCTGCTGGCTTTCTTGCCGTTCCAGGAGATGATTTCCCGGTTCGTCAGCAAGGTCCACAGGCTGCCATCGGACCAGAACAGCAAGACCGGATCGCCCACGCACTGCGCCTGCGCGCATACCTGTGTGCGCCGATCGGCATCGATATCGGCGACAAGATGACAGTTTCCTCCGATCATACCGTTCTTGCGGGCCTTCCAGAGAATCCGGCTGGTATAAAAGTCATTCACTGGGCACGCTCACACCTCGCTGTTATTTACCTACACATTTACCGGTCCATTTTCATATAAATTTGCCGATACATTTACCGATACATTTACATATACCGTTAACCTAAAAACCGTCTTTCCCGCGAAGGCGGGAATCCAATTTTGTCGAGCCGCCTGTGGCTGGGGCACGAACTTGGATTCCCGCCTTCGCGGGAAAGACGGTTTTTAGTGTAACGCTATAACGCTGCCGGTTTTTAGCTTACGGCTCCATGTCAAATGATCTTGAATTGCCGCCGCGATCAACGCACGCACTGCTTGGCAGTGCCATCCGTCGGCGGCTCGATCATCGGCATCAGGGTCGGCGCCAGCACCGTGAGCAACTGCACTGGCAAGGCACTGGTAAAGTCGTAGTCGGCCGACGACGGTCCGTGCACATACGCCGTCATGCTGCCGAAAAAGCGCTCGCCGATGTTGAAGACGAACGTCGCCGAACGATTCACGTAACGCGATTCGATCAACCGCCCGCCAGCGCCATACACCTCGAAGCGCTGGTCGCCGGTACCGGTCTTGCCGCCCACGGCGATGATGCTGCCGTCCGCCATCTTGAAGGCCGTCTTGACCCGCTTGGCGGTACCGTCCGACACCACGCCCCGAATCGCATCAGCCACCGCGCGCGCCACTTCCGGCGACAGGATTTGCTCGCCCGGCGCGCTCTTGGCCTGCTTGACCAGGGTTTCGTACGGCGTACTTTCGGCAAAATGCAGCGAGTCGATGCGCTGCACCGGTTTGCGCACGCCCTTGTTGACGATAATGCCCATCATCTCGGCCAACGCCGCCGGGCGGTCGGCCGACGCGCCCAGGGTCGTCGCATACGACGGCACCAGCGAATCGAAGGGATAACCCATCTTCTTCCACTGCGCGTGGATCTTCAAGAACGCTTCGACTTCCAGCAAGCCGGCGATGCGGCGGTCCTGCGCGTGCTTGCGGTGCGTGTTGAACAGCCAGGCATACACTTCCTGGCGCTGCTTGACGCTGGCCCCGATCATGTCCGAGTAAGTCGCGGTCGGATTGGCGCGGAAGTAACCGACCAGCCACAGTTCGAGCGGGTGGATCGAGGCCAGGTAGCCGCGGTCGGCCAGCGACATGTTGGCCGGGGCGTACTGGTCGTACATGCGGGCGATGCGATCTTCCGGCACTTCGTTGGCCGAGACCAGGTTGTCCTTCACAAAAGCCGAGAACTGGGCCAGGGTGGCGTTCGGGGCGATCGTGCGGTGCACGTTGGCCAGCCGGGTCGGGGTCGGACGGAAGCTGGCCAGCAGCACTTTTTCGGCGTCGGCCGCGTTCTTGCCCTTGTACTTGTTATAGAAGCGGCCGAGGAACTCGCGCCCCTCGCGGTCGGCGAAGCGGGCCAGGTATTCGGCGCGGCGCGGATCGTCGGCGTCGGCCAGCAGCGCGGCCGAGGAACCGGGCAGCTGGAACATGTAGTAGCGCACCACGTCGCGCATCAGGCGCACGAACACCAGGTTGGTCGAGCTGCGCAAGGCCTGGCGCACGCTCATGACGCGCGAATTATCGAGCTTGCTGAAGTTGCCGAAGGTGTGCATGCCGCCGCCGGTGAAGAAGCCTTCGCCCGGGTTGCCCGAGTACTGGCGTTCGATCGCCGCTTCCAGCATGGCCGGCAGGTCGCGCGCGGCATTCGCCGGTAGCGTCAAAAAGTATTCGATCGCCCATTGCGACAGGCGGTCCTTGGGATCGACCACCACCTTGCGCAGCTCGGCGGCGCTCATGCCGTTGTAGCGCTGGTACAGCTGGTCGATGATGTCCATGTAGGTCACCAGGGTGCGCAGCTTGGCGGTGGAGCCCAGATCGAGCTTGGCGCCTTCGTTGATGTCGAGCGGCTGGTCGTAGTTATCGGTCTGCACGCGCAGGTAGTTGGCTTTTTCGCCGCGTTCCATCAGCGTGAAGCTGTACACCACGTTGGCCGGGTCGCCGTTGCCCAGCATGCCCTTGCCGGTCAGGCCGGCCTCGCGCGCCGAGTCGGCGTCGCGCAGTTTGCGCAGCATGGCGGTGACGGCTTTTTGCGCTTCCGAGTCGAGCGTGCTGACCACCGACAGGTCGAGGCGGTCCACGTTGTACAGGCGCGGGTCGCCCAGCAAACCGGCCAGGTGCGTGCGCACGGCGTTCGAGGCTTTGCGCGACACGAAGGCATTGGCCGCCGGCGGCGCCACGCCGGAACCCTTGGCCGGTTCCAGCTTGACCGCCAGCGCGGCGTCGCGCAACTGGGTCGTGATCACGCCGGCCTGGGCCAGCACGCGCAGGTGGGTGTTGGTCAGGTTTTCGAGGTCGTTGGCGCCGGCGCCCAGGTAGTGGGCCGGACGGCGCTGGGCGATCATCAGCGACAGCGCCTGTTTGTACACCAGCGCGGCGTCGGGCGAATGCGGCTCGTCTTTGAGCAGCTTGTTCATGGCCGCGAAATCGCGTCCGTACCAGACCCACATGCCGTCGCCGATGCCGTTGACTTCACCGTAGCCGAGTTTGGCCGACAGCGGCACCGTGTTCAGGTAATCGATGACGATCTGGCGCCGCGCTTTAGTGGTGTCTTCGCCGTACTGGTAGGCGCGCAGGGTGGCGGAGACCATCTGGCGCGCTTTTTCCGACAAGGAGCTGGTGCGTCCATCCGGCGAATGGCGGTATTTTTCGATCTGGGTGGCCAGCGTACTGCCGCCGGCCGAGCGTTTGTCGCCGCCGCTGAACACGTGCAGCGACTTGTCGAAGACGGCCTTGCTGAAGCGGTCCCACTCGACCGCCGGATTGCGTTTCGGGTAGGTCGGGTCGAGCAGTTCGCGGTTTTCGATGAACAGCAGGCTTTTGACCAGCGAGGATGGCGCGTCGTCGAACTTCTCGTAGAAACGCTCCGGGTAGCGCGCCAAAAACAGCGGCTCGCCGCGGCAGTCGAGGATTTCGAGGCCGACCTTGGTTTTTTCGCGGTAGGTGGCGAACAGGCCCTGGTCGGCCAGTTCGACCATCTTGGGCGACAGGCGCGCCTGCGAATCGATCATGAAGTCGCGCGCCTTGAGCTTGGCCAGGTACTCGGGCATGTTGGCGTAGCCGAGCCGCTCGTCGTACGGGCTGTCGTGCGGGAAGCGGATGTTGGTGCTCGGGCCTTTTTCGACCTTGTAGTTGATCTTCTTGGCGATGCCGGCGAAGTACTTGGCCTGCATCGCCGAGGTGCGCACTTCGTCGAGCAGCCACCAGACGCCGGCGCCCAGCAGGACCAGTAACAGCAACCACAGGACCAGCTTGATGCGGCTGCGGCGGCGCGGAGGGGTGCCTTGCGGCTCGGTGGCGTGTTCGGAATCGGGCAAGGTAGCGCTGTCGGTATCGGAAGTGAGCAAGGTGTCGGTATCGGTATCGGTGGGCGTGGCGGCGGCGCTGGCGGCGTCGCCGGACACGAGGGACAGGTGGGAATGCGGCGCCGCCGTGCCGTCGTCCGGCGCGGGCGGCACCTGGCCGAGTTGGATCATTGCCGCACGGGCGCGCAATTTGCGCACTGCGCTGGCGACGATGCGGGGCCGTCGAGAACGACGATTACTTTCCATGATGGCTCAACCGGTTCAAATCAATCGTACCTGCAATCACCGCATCAACCTTCGCCATCGTGCAACGGGTCGCTTCGTGTGATCGGGTGGTCAATCGCATTCCTGAAATATTTAAAATGTCACGCATTCAATTCTCACTCGAATCTCACGCAAGAGTCATGCGCAAACGAGTGCTGCACGGTCACCATTCCACCACATCGGGTGACCGTGGCGAAGGCATGTTCAAGAAAACTTGATCTGGTCGATTGTTTTTCGCAAAAAAACAACGGCTCAGCGCGCCGCGCAAAAGCGCTGCCGCAAAACGCGTCACATGCCGGTCACACTATGGCCCGCACGGAGCGAACTCGATCCGCATGGCGGCCAGCTGCGCGCACATGTCGGCGAAGGCCGTCGCGGTCAGCGCCGGCTCGCCCTTGACGCCCAGTTCGATATGGCTGCGCGTGAGCGCGTCGCCCACGCTCGGCAGGCTGAATACCTTGACCGGGGCGTAACGCGCTTCGAGTTCTTCCATCAGCGGATTGAGGGTCGACTCCATCGAGCCGTACACCAGCACCGACTGTTCGCTGTGCGGCTGGCGGTTGAACAGGTGGCTGTAGCGGTTGTCGAGCACCCAGGCGATCATCGGCCAGGCCATCACCGGAAAGCCCGGCACGAAGTGGTGGGTGCCGACCGTGAAACCGGCGATCTTGTTGTAGGCGTTGGGGATCAGCGAGGCCCCTTCGGGGAACTCGGCCATTTTGAGGCGGTGCAGGTTTTCCGGGGAACCGAGGTCGACTTCCTGGCCCGCTTCGCGCGCCATGTCGCCGATGCGCTCTTCAATGTTGAGCCGTCCCTGCGGGTGCAAGACCAAGGGCACGCCGAGCGCGCTGGCGGCGCACTGGCGCGTGTGGTCGTCCGGGGTGGCGCCGATGCCGCCGCAGGAGAACACGATGTCGCCGCTGGCCATGGTGCGCTCGAGGGTGGCGCTGATGCGCGCCGGATCATCGCCCAGGTACTCGGCCCAGTCCAGCTTGAGGCCGCGCTCGGCCAGCAGCTCTAGCACTTTGGGAAAGTGCTGGTCGCGCCGCTTGCCCGACAAAATTTCGTCGCCGATGATGATCAAACCGATTGCCATGTGATTCTCCGTTGTTGCTAACGCTGTTGCAAACGCTATTGTAAAAGTCGTCAGTGTGCCATGAAAGACTCAGGCCGGTGGCGGCGTGTCCGCCTCGACCGGGACGGCAGCGCCGGCCAGCGGCGGGGCCTGGGACGCGCGCAGGTCGGCCAGGGCCTGCATGCAGTAGTACTGGAACCAGAGCGCGGTAAAGACGAAGATGAGCACATACAGCCAGATCGAGATGGCCGCCAGGAACGGGAACAGCACGAACGACATCACCGCGCCGCCGAGCCAGACGATGCCCGGCAACGCGCCGATAAAGCCGGAAACGATGCCGATAAAGGTCAGTTGCGCGCGGTGGCGGCGCCGGATGGCCTTCATTTCGTCGGCGCTGGCGTAGTCTTCCAGGGCGTCGTAGACCATCACGCGCGTGGTCAGGGCGCCCCACAACACCACCTGCACCAGCACCGCCACCGGCGGCACGATGTACAGCGGCAGGGTCGCGATCCAGACCACCACGAACAGCAGCGAGGTGCTGATGTTGATCGCCAGGCCGGCCATGAAGCTGCCTTCGTTCTTGGCTTCGAGCGTGCTGAAATGGCGCGTCGCGACGTGGCGCGTGATCGGCGGCATGGCGGCCACGCCCATGAAGATCAGGGAGGTGGCGATCATCAGCGGCAGCAGGAGCAGCATGGCGATCAGCGGCACGATCATGGTTTTTACAGCGCTCATGCCGAATGTGCCGAGCATGCCGCTGGTGGTCTTGAACCAGTCGTGGTCCTGGAACAGGGCCTGGACGTAGTCGAGCAGCGGCTGGAAGCCGAAGGCCAGCAGGACGGCCCACAGCAGCACCGACAGCACGAAGGGAATCACCGTCAGCAGCAGCATCTTGGGATTGGCCTGCGAGACGAGGGCGCGGCGGTAGGCGGTGGCGACGGGGCGCCAGGGAGTCTTGGTCATGGAAAGCGGTGGATGATAGTCAAAAAGTCTACGCAGTGTAGCGTGCTTTGGACGCTTGCGGGGGTGGCGTCAATAGCGCTTCGGCACGGCATGCACTACAATCGCCAATCACATCGATCTACTAAGGAAAACCATGTCCACTATTACTACCGAATCGGGCCTCCAGTACGAAGACACCACCGTTGGCGAGGGCGCACAGGCGCAAGCCGGCCAGCGCGTCACCGTTCATTACACCGGCTGGCTGCGCAACGACGACGGCACTGCCGGCGCCAAGTTCGACTCCAGCAAGGACCGCAACGACCCGTTCAAGTTTTCGCTGGGCGCCGGCGAAGTGATCAAGGGCTGGGACGAAGGCGTGCAGGGCATGAAAGTCGGCGGCGCGCGTCGCCTGACGATTCCGGCCAGCCTCGGTTACGGCGCGCGCGGCGCGGGCGGCGGCACGATTCCGCCGAACGCCACGCTCATTTTCGACGTCGAACTGCTGAAGGTTTAAGCATGTCGACGGGCGCCCTGCGCTACGCGCTGGCGCTGCTGGTGGTGGCCGCCTCGAGCGGCTGCGCCGTCGTTGCGGTGACCGGCGCGGTGGTTGGCGCCGGCGTGGCGGTCGGCTCGGCGGCGGTTGGCGCCGGGGTCGCGGTGACCAAGGGCGCGGTCAAGGTGGCCACCTACCCGTTCCGCGACAGCGATGAGGAAAAGGCGGCCAAGGCGAAGGCCGAGGCCGAGGGCAGGAACTAGCCTGAATTTTGCATAAAAAGGGGCAAGAATGCCGTAAGTGATTGATAAAATGTGAGTTATCTAGAAACACAGTTATCAACAAAAACGCCACCTTGCCCGACATGAATTCTACCTCAGAGCAGC
>NZ_VUYU01000026.1 GCF_011682065.1 Massilia rubra
CTGCTCTGAGGTAGAATTCATGTCGGGCAAGGTGGCGTTTTTGTTGATAACTGTGTTTCTAGATAACTCACATTTTATCAATCACTTACGGCATTCTTGCCCCTTTTTATGCAAAATTCAGGCTAGCAGAGCGCGATCCAGATCGACACCGTCGCGTACGTAAATTCCAGTTGTTCGGCCACGTCTTCGCCCAAGTGGCGCAACCCACCACCGCAGGCCGAGCATGCATCAGCGTCGGGCGCATAGATCTTCTTGTCGCGCGGCAGGTACTCAGGCAGCGCCCTGCGCACCGATTTCCTGCGCGGCACCCGATCCACCTCTGGCATTTCCCCGCTTTGCCTCGGCTTCGTCTGCTTGCAAGTCTTCCAGCCGCAATTCGAGCTGCTCGATCTGGTGCGGAAGAGTAGCGGGGCGCAGTGACCTGGCCATGCTGCGCTTGCGAGATGAAAGTCTGCGATCCTTCGCTCCGGGCATATGGCGCCGTCACGGAGAGGATTGAAACAGGCGATGCCTTTGTATTGGAGAACGACGCTCCGTCCGGCGTATTCCGATGGTGTGCAATGCGTGCGGTGTGCTTGTGCATCACAGGAAAATGTCATTTATGACAAAAATTGGAGGGGGTGTCAAAAATTGTAGATACGGTAGTGTCAATTATTGTCGGCCTACCCCCCCTTTCGTCCTCAAAAAAATGAACCGCAGGCGAAAGCAGGCATTTTTAGAAGCTGGCACGGCATTTGCTTATACCTATTCGTGGTTCAAAATATGGCTTAAATTCACTCTTGGAGAAACAAAATGAAATCGATGAAAATGGTTAAGAAAGTACAAGCTGGTTTTACCCTGATCGAACTGATGATCGTTGTTGCAATTATCGGTATCTTGGCCGCGGTAGCACTGCCAGCGTACCAGGACTACGTTTCAAAGTCGCAAGTTGCTGCAGGCTTGGCTGAAATTACCCCAGGTAAAGTTCAAGCCGAAGCGAAGCTGGCAGAAGGTATCACCGCCGCGATCACCGATGTGAAAGAGATCGGCCTGAAGACCCCGACCAATCGCTGCGCAATCACCACCAGCATCGGTCCTACCGGTCTCAGCACCATCACCTGCACCCTGAAAGGCAACACCAACGTTGCAGCCAAAACCATCATCTGGTCGCGCGCAGCTGACACAGCTAGCACCGGCGAAACCGGCGCATGGAGCTGCGCTACGACCGTTGCCGCTAAACTGGCACCAAAAGAGTGCCCAGCTGCCGCCGCACCAGCACCAGCACCTTAAGTTAGTATAGGCAAATCCTCAGTCCGGATACGCCTTAAAAAGCCCCGCAGCGTGCAGCGCTGCGGGGCTTTTGGTTTGTGCGCCCAGCATGGGCGCAATCCTGCGGGGGCAATCCCGCCGTGAGCTGACGACAGCGAGCGAAGTGAAGCGCAACTGCGGAAGAGTAATTGACCGTGGAAGGAAGCGTGAATCGTCAATCATGAGCCGAGGTACACGAACTGCATAGAAGGCGCTGTCGATCAGGGCAAGCGGACCAATATTCGCGAAGCTCGTGTGGTCAAGCAGAGACGGCGTAGATGCGGCGGTTATGTGATGAAGGAGTGCGGCCCTTACCTGGAGACGTCCTGTCCCACTTCTGAAAGGACGGCGGCGCTGCCGTAGCAGGGTCTCAGCAGAGGTCATCGTAGTTGGTGGTAGAGCCGGAAAGGCGCGCCCCGCTGGCGAAGGACTCGGCGTACCCGACCAAACGAGTAGGAATGTTGTCCGACATGTCGATACAACAGGCAATGCGTCAGATGCCCGCGTCAGCGGGGCGCGAGGCCATCGGGCAGGGTGTAGCCTTGGCTACAACTTCCAGCGACGAAGCGTGCTGTCCGCGGCATGTGTCAGGAGACGCAGGATCAATGCTGCTGCGTGCAGCATTGAGAAGGAAGAGCCTGCTGCAAGCGTTCAAGCGTGTGCATCGCAACCAAGGCGCACCCGAGGTGGATGGTCGGGACATCGACGAAACCTCGCGCTATCTGGCTGTTGCATGGCCGGATGGTTGATACGTGAACAACTGCTGGCGGGACGTACCGGCCCACCCCGGTACGCAGGGTGACAATCCCGAAGCCCGATGGTGGCGAGCGCGAGCTCGGCATTTCGACGGTCACGGATGGGCTGATCCAGCCAGCACTGCTCCACGTGTTGCAACCGATTCTTGATTCCACATTCAGCGAGCACAGCTACGGTTTCCGTCCGGCGGATCGTGGTGGACGTGGACCTGTCGACGTTCTTCGACCGGGTCAACCACGACATCCTGATTGACCGCCTACGGAAACGCATCGATGACGCCGGAGTGATCCGGCTGGTCCGTGCCTATCTGAACAGCGGCATCATGGACCATGGCGCGGTGCAGTCGCGGCACGAGGGCACGCCGCAAGGCGGTCCGCTGTCGCCGCTGCTGGCGAACGCCCTGCTCGGTGAGGTGGATAAGGAACTGGAGCGGCGCGGACATTGCTTTGCGCGCTACGCCGACGACGCGAACGTGTACGTTCGCAGCAAACGCGCTGGCGAGCGGGTGCTATGCCAAGTTGCACCTCGTGGTCAACGAAGGCAAGAGTGCGGTGGTCAGTGCCCACTCAAGCAATGGAAACGCGGAAAAACCATGCATCGAGAATTGCTCGGGCTTGGGCGGCGCCTTCGGTCGCAAAGCAGGTAGCGGCAAATAGCCGCCGCTGGTGGCGAAACACGGATCGACTGCTGAAAACAGTCCTCGCGATTGCCTACTTCGATGCGCTTGGCGTACCTCACCTGTCCTAACCTCAACTACTCGAACCGTCCGGTGCGGACCCCCATGCCGGCCTGTGGCAGGGGACGGTCCATTTGAACCGTCCCCTATGCCGATTTGCGCCTTGCATGGAAGAACGCTTGGGTGGAAGTCCCGTCCCAAGCCGGCCCCGGCGGGCAAAGTGAAGCGCAATTCGGAAGAGTTAGTAGCGGGGCGCAGTGACCTGGCTACGCAGCGCTTGCGAGATCAAAGTCTGCGATCCTTCGCTCCGGGCATATGGCGCCGTCACGGAGAGGGTTGAAACAGGCGATGCCTTTGTATCGGAGAACGACGCTCCGTCCGGCTTATTCCGACGGTGTGCAATGCGTGCGGTGTGCTTGTGCATCACGAGAAAATGTCATTATGACAAAAATCGGAGGAGTGACAAAAATTGTAGATACGATAGTGTCAATTATTGTCGGCCTACTCCCCCTTTCGTCCTCAAAAAGATGAACCGCAGGCGAAAGCAAGTGTTCTAAAAGCTGGCACGGCATTTGCTTATATCTATTCGTGGTTCAAAATGTGGTTTAAATTTACTCTCGGAGAAATAGAATGAAATCGATGAAAATGGTTAAGAAAGTACAAGCTGGTTTTACCCTGATCGAACTGATGATCGTTGTTGCAATTATCGGTATCTTGGCTGCGGTAGCACTGCCAGCGTACCAGGACTACGTTTCAAAGTCGCAAGTTGCTGCAGGCTTGGCTGAAATTACCCCAGGTAAAGTTCAAGCCGAAGCGAAGCTGGCAGAAGGTATCACCGCCGCGATCACCGATGTGAAAGAGATCGGCCTGAAGACCCCGACCAATCGCTGCGCAATCACCACCAGCATCGGTCCTACCGGTCTCAGCACCATCACCTGCACCCTGAAAGGCAACACCAACGTTGCAGCCAAAACCATCATCTGGTCGCGCGCAGCTGACACAGCTTCCACCGGCGAAACCGGCGCATGGACCTGCGCTACGACCGTTGCCGCTAAACTGGCACCAAAAGAGTGCCCAGCTGCCGCAGCACCAGCACCAGCACCTTAAGTTAGTATAGGCAAATCCTCAGTCCGGATACGCCTTAAAAAGCCCCGCAGCGTGCAGCGCTGCGGGGCTTTTGGTTTTTTGTCCGGCGCGAGCGCGGCCTGGCCGATCCGGCACGGTGCCGATAGAAAAAAGACCCTCGTCATCGGCGGAATCGGTCGATGCCGCCAGCACGTGTCGTGCCACATGAGCATCAGTGAAGCGCTTGAGGGCCGGTCTCGATGCTGATTGATACGCGGCCACGCAGCGATTGGGCCGGATCCGATATTTGCCCAGGATTGGCAAAATTGCTTCGGCTCGCCATGGCATGATCTGGCACAAGGAAAAGCAGACTACCTTAATAACCAGCTGAACCTTCAGTAGAGGATGGGGTCGAACTTGCGTGGTCATCAGATGTTCGCAAGTCTTCACTCTTTTCTCGACAAACAGCAATAACTTTGGAGGTCTTATGACATCAACAGGAAAGTGCGGCCGTTCGCCGCAATGCGGCTTTACGCTCGTTGAATTGATGATCGTGGTCGCGATCATTGGCATTCTGGCGGCGCTGGCGCTGCCCGCCTATCAGGATTATGTCGCAAAGGCGAAGGTCGGCTCGGCAATCGGGGAGTCGGCTGCCGGCAAGACCGGTATCGACGTCGAGCTCGTAATGAAACCTAGCTTACCTGCCGCCGAGGTATTTTCGGCAACGCGACTGCCAGCATCAACATCCAACTGTGTCTATACTGCCACTGATGCGGCCGTTGGCGTCACCACGCTGATGTGTACAATCGTTGGGGGGCCGGCCAGCGTTGATGGAAAGAAAATCACTTGGGCGCGCGATACCAACGGAGGCTGGTTGTGCTCGACAGAAGTCATGAAAAAACACGCGGGGGTGGCGTGTACCGGGGTATAAGCTTTCTTTCTCCTGCACGCCACACGCGCCTGTCGCCGTGCCAGGAGAACAGGCCTTTCTTCGTGCAAAGCGGTTTGTGGGTTGGAGTGATTACGTTCCCAGGGCGGCGTGCCAGTCGCCCGACTTGCCGCCCTGCTTCTCCAGCACCCGCACATTGGTCATCACCATGCCGCGGTCGACCGCCTTGCACATGTCGTAAATGGTCAGCAGGCCGACCTGGACCGCAGTGAGCGCTTCCATCTCTACCCCGGTCTTGCCGACTGTTTCGACCTGGGCGCGGCAGTGCACGCTGTTGGCCGCCTGGTCGACCTCGAAATCGACGGCGACCCGGGTAATCGCCAGCGGATGGCACAGCGGCACCAGCTCGCTGGTTTTCTTGGCGCCCATGATGGCGGCGATGCGCGCAATGCCGAGCACATCGCCCTTTTTTGCGCTGCCCGACAGCACCAGCGCCATGGTGGCCGGCTGCATGCGGATGGTGCCGGCGGCCACCGCGATGCGGTGCGTGTCGCTCTTGCCGGCAACGTCGACCATATGGGCCTGGCCGGTGGCGTCGAAATGGGTAAGCTGGTCGTTCTGGGAGGTCGTCATCGGTTCAAGGGGAAGTAGGGCTGTTCAGGTTATCGCTAATGCGAGGCCGCTGCTTTGCGGCGCACTTGCGGTTATCATAGCACCGTGAAATCCAAAACCGCTCCAGCCAACCCGCGCCCGCCGCGCCGCTCGTCCGCGCGCACGCTGCTTTCCATCGCCCTGGCAACGACGCTGGGCGCCCTGGCGCCGTCAGCTCCCGCCCAGAACAATCTCAATGCCACCAGCCTGCCGACCCTGGGCGACACCGCGCGCGAAGACCTCTCGCCGGTGCTCGAACGCCGGCTCGGCGAGGAAATCATGCGCGACATTAAGCGCGACCACGATTTCCTCGACGACGATCCGATCCTGGAATACCTCAACGAATTCGGCGGCGGCCTGGTGGCGTCATATCCCGGCGCGCGCGGCGAGACCAACGCCGATTATTACTTCTTCGCGGTGCGCGATCCGATGCTCAACGCTTTCGCGCTGCCCGGCGGCTTCATTGCCGTGCACTCGGCGTTGCTGCTGGCCGCCCAGAGCGAATCCGAACTGGCGTCGGTCATGTCGCACGAAATCGGCCACGTGGCGCAGCGCCACATTGCGCGCATGCTGGGCCAGCAAAAGCAGGATGCGTTGATTCCCCTGGCGGCCATGATTCTGGCCGCGCTCGCGTCGAAGGGCGGCTCGGACGCCGCCATCGGCGTATTCATGGGCGGGCAGGGCTTGCAGATCCAGCGCCAGCTCAATTTCAGCCGCGACGCCGAGCGCGAGGCCGACCGCATCGGCTTCCAGATCATGGGCGCCGGCGGCTACGATACCTCCGGCATGGTGGCGTTTTTCGGGCGCATGCAGGCGGCCAGCCGTGTCTACAGCGACCTGATGCCGGCCTACCTGCGCAGCCACCCGCTGACCTCGGAGCGCATTTCCGACATCCAGGCGCGCATCCGCGAGACCCCCTACCGCCAGCGCGTCGACAGCCTGGAATTCCACCTGGTGCGCGCGCGTGCCCGCGTGCTGCAGGACGAAAGCACGCAGGGACGGGTGGATGCGGCCGCGTTTTTCGATGCGCAACTGATCCAGCAAAGCCGCCAGCAGCAGGCCGGCGCGCAATACGGACTGGCCTTCCTGGCGCTCAAAAAAGGCGAACTGGCCAAGGCCCAGACCTGGTTTGAGAAGGCGCGTGGCACCATGCGTCCGACCGAGGGCGCGGTGTTTTCGACCGGGCAGGCCAGTTCCGACGGCGCCGCCATGTTTGCCAGCATGGGATTGGAAATCAAGCTGGCGGCCGGCCAGCCGGCGTCGCTCAAGCAACTGGCGCTCAAGGAGGCCGAGCAGGCGCATCTGCGTTATCCATTGTCGCGCGGCATTGCGCGCCAGTACGCCGATGCCATGATTGTCAACGGCAAGCTTGAGGAGGCCGCGCGCTTCCTGCGCGACCAGGCCCAGTTGTACCGCGAAGAGCCGAAGTTGCACGAGTTGCTGGCCAAGACCTACGCTGCGCAGGGCAAGATTGCCTTGCAACACCTGGCGCTGGCCGAATCGTACGCGCTCAGCGGTGGCATGCTGGCCGCGCTCGACCAGTTGACCATTGCGCGCAAGGCCAGCGATGCCTCGTTCTACGACATGGCCGTGATCGACGCGCGCGAACGCGAATTGCAGGCGCGCCGGCGCGAAGAGATGAAGGAAGCGAAAAAGTAAGCGGGCCGTATCGTCAAGATCGGCTTGTTACCGCTGACGTACATCCCCGGCGCCCGGCCTTGCCGTGGCTTAGCGTCCGTGCTGCCATTGCGCACCATGGCGGTCTCAGTCAGGCATCCCTTGGGAATCGCTCGCATCTTCGCCAAATATCGCAGTCAAGCTGGGCGCAATAAGGCTGCGCTCGAACCACTGTTCAAGCTGCGCCTGCGAGGCCTGGCCGATGCGTTGCGCCGCCGACTGCGGCACATTGCCGAAGCGCCCGCGCAGCAAGCTGCCCAGCGCCCGGCGCAGCGCGATTGCCTGGCCTTCCTCCACGCCTTCGGCCTTCCCTTTCGCGCAACCTTTTTGAAAGCCGGCTTCCTCAATCTGCTCGGCCCACGTTCCGACTTTACCTTCCATCTCCGCCACCTCCTCCGCATTGTCCAGGTTAAACAATTCCGGCTTGCCGGTTGTGCGTGCCAGCAAGGCGTTGATCCACCGCTGCACCGAGTTGCGCAGGCTGGTTTGGTGCGAGTCCTTGTACCAGGTCGCCAACGCTGGCAAGACCTCATATGAGACATCGGAAAAGAGTGAAAGTTCAAGCCGGAACAGCAGCGACAACACGTTGGCATTTTTTTCCAGCGCCGTCTTGTCCATCCGTTGCTGGTCGATCAGCACGTAGCGCTGGGATGGCTGGAAGGCCGCCAGTTCGGCTGGCGCTTGCATGAGCAAGTGCGCCAGATCCACGCTGGCGCTCCAGCGCGGCGCGCCGTTGTAGAACACGAGCGGCAGTACCGGCGGCAACAGCAAATCGGGCGACAATTCGTGGCGCCTGACCAGGTCCTGGTGCAGCAAGCCGACGTAAGTCTGCATGCGCAAGGCCATCCAGCGGTCCACGCCGGACTGGCATTCGAGCAAAATGTACACGTACAGGAACTGTTCGCCGATGCGCACGCGCCAGACGACGTCGCCCTGGCGCGCCGACGGCCGCTCGCTCACATACACGGAATTGACGCGTTCGAAAGCCGACAGCGCGACCCCGTCCAACAGCGTGAGGGAAGTAAAGTCCGTCACCAGTTCGCGCACCAGCTCCGGGTGCGAGAACAGCGAACGGTATCCGAGGTCGTGATCGGCAGTCATGGGGCATTGTAGCGAGCCAAACTGCCCAAGCTTTGCGCTGCGTCAGTCGTGCGCCGGGTGCGCCGTCAATCCGCCGGTACGGAATTCGTGCCGGCCGCGCCGCTGGATAGCGCCGGCATCCTGACAAAGCGCATGCGCGTCGCCACGTCCTCGCGCGCGATGCGTTCGACTGGCGCCGCGTGGCCCTTGTAGCGCAGCGTCAGCTGGCCTGTGCCGCCGCCGAGCCAGCCCATCAGCGCCTCATCCGAGGCAAGGGCGCCATCGATGTCCAGGGTTGCCATCAGCTGCGCCACGTCGCGGTCGTCGACCTGCGCGATTTTGCCGGCGCTCTCGACAATCAGCTCGCCGTTGTCGGTCATCCACGCGCGCGCGATCGACGCCACCGGTTCGCCCGTGTGCAGCACCAGCCCATGCGCCGGATCGGTGCGCGCAATGAACGGCGTCGCTTCCAGGTTGACGAATACGCGCTGCGGCCCGTTCTGGAAATACCAGCAACCGCGCTCATCACACAGGTAGTTGCGATTGATAAAACCCAGCAGCGCCACCTGCACCACCTTGTCGCCCGCCAGGTCCAGATGCTGCGCGCGCTCGTCGCGCATGCGCCAGTTGCCGCGTGCGTCGAGCGCCAGCCAGCCGTAGCAATGCGGCACGTCCGGCCATTTGGCCATCGCTTTTTTTACAATATCATCCATGGGCCGCAGCTTCGCATAGTTCATCCCCGCCTGGCGCGCGCGTCGCATTGTGCGTCGCCTCGCGTTTCGCTGTGGCGGCGTCGAAAAAGCCCAGGATGCGGCGCGGCAGCCAGTCCAGCCGTCCCGGCGGATTGCCGACCGCAAAGCCGACATGCCCGCCCTGCGCCGGGTACTCCAGGGTCACCGCGTGCGCGGCGCTGGCCGGCAGATACTTCCCCGGCAAGAACGGATCGTTGCGCGCATTGAGCACCAAGGTCGGCACCGTGATGTCGCCCAGCACGTGCCTGGCGCTGGCCCGGTTCCAGTAATCGTCAGTATCGCGGTAGCCGTGCAGCGGTGCGGTCACCACGTTGTCAAATGCATACAGGTCGCGCGCGTCGAGCAGCGCGTCGCGCTCGAACAAGCCCGGAAACTGTTCCAGCTTGGCCAGGCACTTGGGTTTGAGTGTCTTGAGAAACATGCGCGTATAGACCATGTTGATGCCCGACGAGAGCGCCTCGCCGCCGCGCGCCAGGTCGAGCGGGGCCGACACCGCCACCGCCGCATCGACGATCTCGGCTTGATGCTGCGACTCGCCCAGCCAGCGCAGCAGCGCGTTGCCGCCGAGCGAGACGCCGGCCGCGTACAGCTTGCCTTGCGTGCGTGCGCGCAAACGCCGCACGATCCAGTCGACCTCGTTCGCGTCGCCCGAATGATAAAAACGCGGCGCCCGGTTCGGCTCGCCCGAGCAGCCCCGAAAGTGCGGCACCGCGCCCGACCAGCCGCGCGCGGCCACCGCCGCCATCAGGGCGCGCGCATAGTGGCTGGCGGACGAGCCTTCCAGCCCGTGAAACAGCACCACCAGCGGCTGGCCCGGCTCCCCATCGACGAAATCGACATCGACGAAGTCGCCGTCCTGCGTTTCCCAGCGCTCGCGCCTGAACGCCACCGCCGGCTTGGCGATGGCCACGGCGGGAAACATGGTTTGCAGGTGCCCGCCGGGCAGCCACAGCGGCGCTGTATATATACTCAAAGTGGGCAAGGTCAAATCAGTGCAGGCTGGAAGTCGGATGCTCGTGCGCCGGCACGACGCCGGGCGCGACCGACACATGGTGCAGCACGATGCGCCAGCCCTGCGGCGTCTTGATATAGACATTGGTGGCGAGCAGGTGCGCCGGTTCGCCGCCGCTCGAGGTCACGCCTTCGATCACGGTATGCACCGAACTCATCAAATTATGGGTCTCGTGCAGCTGCGACGGCCGGATCTGCAAGCCGCCGCGCTCGAGGATCGCTTCCCACGAAGCCTGGATCGCCGCATGCCCGTGCAGGCGCGGCCCGCCCGGGTGGATGCAGACGATTTCCTCGTCGTCGGCCCACAGCTGCATCAGCGCGTCGATGTCGGCGCGGTTGAGCGCTTCGTAGAAGGCGGCTTCGACCTCGGCCGCGCTACCATTGAGTTGTTTTCCTCGTTTCATGCGGCCTCGGCGATGTGGGGGAAGGGGGAATTTCTAGTGGTGCGCCATCACCGTACCCGGCTTCAGGCGGTATTCGGTGCCGCAGTACGGACACTTGGCCAGGCCGTCATGGCCAAAGTCGAGGAAGACGCGCGGATGGGACGACCACAGCGTCATCGCCGGATTCGGGCAATGGGCCGGCAAGTCTTTGTCGCCGAGTTCTACCGCTGGCGTTTTCGTGGCGTTCATGGATTCTCCGTCAGGCATGCAAAACCTCGATTTTAGCGGATTCGGGCAATTAGCCGAAATGATCGGTAAAATAGTCTCACGACTTTACGGCCGCGTTCGCTTCTTTCCCTATGAAAACAGGCATTCCGGCGCCCACACTGATTGCGCTTCATGCCAGACCGCACTGTTTCATTTGTACCACCGCCGCACCCATGTGTGGCAAGAAAACCACATGAATGACGTGACTCCGCCACCGGCCGCGCTGCGTCCTCCCGATGAAGATCAGGCCATCTGGCGCGAAGCGTTCAAGACCGGCCTGCCGACCCTGTTCGGCATCGGCGCCTGGGGCCTGGTGGTGGGCATTGCGATGGTCAAGAGCGGCCTGACCGTGCCGCAAGCGCTGGGCATGACCCTGATCGTCTTCGGCGGCTCGGCCCAGCTCGCCTCACTCCCGCTGATCGTGGCCGACGCGCCGATCTGGGTGGTGTTCGCCACCGCGCTGGTGGTCAATTTACGTTTTGTCATCTTTTCCGCCTTGCTGGCGCCGCACTTTGCCCATTTGCCATGGCAAAAGCGCTTTTTGCTCGGCTACACGGCGGGCGACCTGACCGTGGCTCTGTTCCTGCAACGCTTTCCGAGCGAAGAACCGGCCCTGGGTAAGGTGTCTTACCTGAAAGGTTTGCTGTATCCGAACTGGGTTTCCTGGCAAGTCGGCTCGATCGCCGGCGTGTTCCTCGGCAGCGCCGTGCCGACCGAGTGGGGCCTGGGCTTTGCCGGCACCCTGGCGATCCTGTGCATCATGATTCCCCTGACAGTCAATCGCGCCGCCCTGTGCGGCGTGCTGGTGGCCGGCGCCACCGCCGTGCTGGCCTACGAATTGCCGTACAAGCTGGGCTTGCTCGCTGCCGTGCTGCTCGGCATGCTGGCGGCCATGACGGTCCAGGCGTTGAATGAAAAGCGCGAAAAACGCGAAAAGCGCCTCGCCGCCAGGGGAGAGCCGCGTGTCTGATGTCGAGATCTGGATCACCATCATCGCGCTGGCCTTTGCCACCGCCGCCACGCGCAGCTCGTTCTGGCTGATCGGCCACCACATCACCATCCCCAAAAAAGTCCAGGAAATGCTGCGCTTCGCCCCGGCCTGCGCGCTGGCGGCCATCATCGCGCCCGACTTGGTTCTGGGCAACACCGGCCAGTTGCAATTGGGCCTGGATAACTTCAAACTGATCGCCGGCATTGCCGCCACGGGTTATTACCTGCTGAGAAGAAATATGCTTGAAACCATCATTTTCGGCATGCTGTTCTTTACGGTCCTGCGGATCTGTTTACAGTAGGGTTTTCGGGCTGGGCTTGCGGTAAAATAGCGTTCTTTCATCATTTGACTCGTGGATCGCCAATGCACGCTGTTCTGAACTTCACCCGTTTGCAAGACCTGATCGACCAACACGCCCTGCAAGGCAAGCGCGTGTTCATCCGCGCCGACCTCAACGTGCCGCAGGATGACGCCGGCAACATCACCGAAGACACCCGCATCCGCGCCTCGGTGCCGGCGATCGCCGCCGCCGTCAAGGCTGGCGCCGCCGTCATGGTCACCTCGCACCTGGGCCGTCCGACCGAAGGCGAATTCAAGCCGGAAGACAGCCTGGCGCCGGTCGCCGCGCGCCTGTCCGAACTGCTCGGCCAGCCGGTTGAACTCAAGCAAAACTGGGTCGATGGGGTCGAGGTTGCACCGGGCCAGGTCGTGCTGCTGGAAAACTGCCGCGTCAACAAGGGTGAAAAGAAGAATTCAGATGAGCTGGCCCAGAAAATGGCCAGCCTGTGCGATATCTACGTCAACGATGCTTTCGGCACCGCCCACCGCGCCGAAGCGAGCACCCACGGCATCGCCAAATTCGCCAAGGTGGCGTGCGCCGGTCCGCTGCTGGCCGCCGAACTCGATGCGCTGGGCAAGGCGCTGGGCGCGCCCAACCGTCCGCTGCTGGCCATCGTGGCCGGTTCCAAGGTTTCGTCCAAGCTGTCGATCCTGAAGGCCCTGGCCGACAAGGTCGACAACCTGATCGTCGGCGGCGGCATCGCCAACACCTTCATGAAAGCCGTCGGCCTGAACATCGGCAAGTCGCTGGTCGAAGCCGACCTCGTTGCGGAAGCGAAAGCCATCATCGACATGATGGCCGCGCGCGGCGCCCAGGTGCCGATTCCGGTCGATGTCGTGTGCGCCAAGGAATTCTCGCCAACGGCGGCGGCCACCGTCAAGGACGTCGCCGACGTGCTTGACGACGACATGATCCTCGACATCGGCCCGAAAACAGCGGCCATGCTGGCCGCCCAGATCGCCAAGGCCGGCACCATCGTCTGGAACGGCCCGGTCGGCGTGTTCGAATTCGACCAGTTCGGCGAAGGCACCAAAACGCTGGCGCTGGCGATCGCCGACTCCAACGCGTTTTCCATCGCCGGCGGCGGCGACACCCTGGCCGCGATTGCAAAATACGCGATCAGCGATAAAATTGGCTATATCTCCACGGGCGGTGGCGCCTTCCTCGAATTTCTCGAAGGAAAAACCCTGCCGGCAGTCGAAATCCTGTTACAACGCAGTTCCCAGTAAGCCCACAGCGCAGCCTTCCCGGCTGCGCTTTCACTTCAAGGACTCTCTATGTTTCGTGGTACCAAGATCGTCGCAACGATTGGCCCGGCTTCGACCGACTTCGATATTCTCGTTCGCATGATTGAAGCGGGTGTCGATGTGGTCCGGCTGAATTTTTCGCATGGCAAGGCGCAGGATCACATCGACCGCGCCAACCTGGTGCGGCGCGCCGCCGCCCAATGCGGGCGCGAAGTGGCGATCATGGCGGACATGCAGGGTCCCAAGATTCGTGTAGGTAAATTTGAGCAGGGCAAGATTATCCTGGAAACGGGCGACAAGTTCATCCTCGACGCCAAGTGGGGCGAGAACGGCGAACTGGGCAACCAGGAACGCGTCGGCCTCGACTACAAAGCCTTGCCGCGCGACGTACGCACCGGCGACAAGCTCTTGCTCAACGATGGCCTGATCGTGCTGGTGGTCGAGCGCATTCTCGGCCACGAGATTTTCACCGTGGTCAAAGTGGGCGGCGAGCTGTCCAACAACAAGGGCATCAACCGCCAGGGCGGCGGCCTGACCGCGCCGGCCCTGACCGCCAAGGACATGGAAGACATCAAGACGGCCATGAGTTTCCAGGCCGACTATCTGGCCATTTCTTTCCCGAAAAGCGCGACCGACATGGAAATGGCGCGCCAGCTGGCCAATATCGCCGGCGAGCCCTACCACCATAAACCGATGATGATCGCCAAGATCGAGCGCGCCGAAGCAATTCCTGTGCTGCAAGAAATCCTGGACGCATCCGATGGCATCATGGTCGCCCGTGGCGACCTGGCCGTGGAAGTCGGCAACGCCGCCGTGCCGGCGCTGCAAAAACGCATGATCCGCATGGCGCGCGCCTCCAACAAGCTGGCCATTACCGCCACCCAGATGATGGAGTCGATGATCGTCAACGCCGTGCCGACCCGCGCCGAAGTGTCGGACGTCGCCAACGCCGTGCTGGACGGCACCGATGCCGTGATGACCTCGGCCGAAACCGCGTCCGGCCGCTACCCGATCGAAACCGTCGAAATGATGGCCGCGATCTGCCTGGAAGCCGAGCAGTCCGAATACAACAAGCTCGACGCCGACTTCCTGAACGTCACCTTTACCCGCATCGACCAGTCGATCGCCTATGGCGCCCTGTTTACCGCGCACCATTTGCGCGTCAAAGCCATCGTGGCGCTGACCGAGTCCGGCTCGACCGCGCTGTGGATGAGCCGTCACAGCATCGACACGCCGATCTACGCGCTTACGCCGAGCACCACCACGCACCGCAAGGCCGCGCTGTACCGCAATGTGCGCGCCTACAACCTGATGCAGGAAGGCGACAGCACGGCGGTGCTCAAGCAAGCCGAGGATTTGATGGTCGCCAAGGGAATCGTCAAAAAGGGTGACATGATCGTTGTCACCTGGGGCGAGCCGATGGGGCAGGTCGGCGGCACCAACGCACTGAAGATCGTGCGCGTCGGCGAATTTAGTTAATGTAATCTGTGTAACCTGGCCGCGTCCTTCGGGGGCGCGGCATGCAGCGATTTTTGCGGCCGCGGCTGAATCACAGCCCGTCGTCGCCGCCGTCCACACGCGTTGCGCGCTACCCGCGCGGTCTGCGCTTTCGTGGCGGCACCCCGCTTTCTATTGTTTGGAGTATTACCATGTCCCTCGTATCCATGCGTCAACTGCTGGACCATGCCGCCGAAAACGGTTATGGCCTGCCTGCGTTTAACGTCAACAACCTCGAACAGGTGCAGGCCATCATGGCTGCCGCCGACGCGGTCGGCTCCCCGGTCATCATGCAAGCGTCCGCTGGCGCGCGCAAGTATGCCGGCGAAGCGTTTTTGCGCCACCTGATCGACGCCGCCGTCGAAGCCTATCCGCACATTCCGGTCGTCATGCACCAGGATCACGGCCAGTCGCCGGCGGTCTGCATGACCGCGATCCGCTCCGGTTTTACCTCGGTGATGATGGACGGCTCGCTCGAAGCGGACGGCAAGAGCGTCGCTTCCTACGAGTACAACGTCGATGTCTCGCGTGAAGTGGTCAAGTTCGCGCACTCGATCGGCGTGACCGTCGAAGCCGAACTGGGCGTGCTCGGTTCGCTCGAAACCATGAAGGGCGACAAGGAAGACGGCCACGGCGCCGACGGCCTGATGACCCGCGAACAGCTGCTCACCGACGTGGCCCAGGCCGCCGACTTCGTGCAGCGCACCCAGTGCGACGCGCTGGCGATCGCCATCGGCACCTCGCACGGCGCCTACAAGTTCACGCGCAAGCCGACCGGCGACATCCTCGCCATCGACCGCATCAAGGAAATCCACGCGCGCATCCCGAACACCCACCTGGTGATGCACGGTTCTTCGTCGGTGCCGCAGGAATTGCTGGCGATCATCCGCGAATTCGGCGGCGACATGAAAGAAACCTACGGCGTGCCGATTGAAGAAATCCAGGAAGGCATCCGTCACGGCGTTCGCAAGATCAACATCGACACCGATATCCGCCTGGCCATGACCGCCGCCGTGCGCAAGTACATGTTCGAGAACCCATCCAAGTTCGACCCGCGCGACTTCCTCAAGCCTGCCCGTGAAGCGGCGACCGAGATTTGCAAGGCGCGCTTCCTGTCGTTCGGCTGCGAAGGCCAGGCCGCCAAGATCAAGGTCATGACCATGGACCAGATGGCCGAGCGTTACAAAAAAGGCGAGCTGGCGCAGATCGTCAAGTAAACAAGTAAACTGTAGGCCGAACACCGTAACACCCGCACGCGCCCTTGGGCGCGTGTGTTTTTTGTCCTGTCATTATTGCTGTTTTTTTGACCATCTTTCATCATGTACACAGGCAGCTGCCTCTGCGGCGCGGTCCGCTACGAAATCCACGGCGATGTCGATCGCACCAGCCTGTGCTGGTGCAGCATGTGCCAGAAGCAGCACGGCGCCGCCTGCGGCCCGTATGCGAACGTGGCATCAAACGCTGTGCGCGTCGTCGCCGGGCTCGATGCGATCACGCGCTACGCGTCCTCGCCCGGCGTCGAACGCGCGTTCTGCGGCGTGTGCGGATCGAACCTGACCTGGCAGATGGCCGAGCACAGCGACCGTATCGCCGTCACCCTCGGCACCTTCGACACGCCCTACGAAGGCCGGGTGACGCATGAATTGCACACCGATAGCAAGCCGGGCTGGCTGCCCTAACCACCTCAAGGATTCACATGTCTGGCGTTCTCGAAACAAACCTGAAGTCCCTGCCTTTCCTGCACCGTGGGAAAGTACGCGACATTTACGCCGTCGGCGACGACAAATTGCTGGTCATCCAGACCGACCGCCTGTCCGCCTTCGACGTCATTTTGAATGAGCCGATCCCCGAAAAGGGCAAGATCCTGACGGCCATGTCCAATTTCTGGTTCGCCAAGTACAAGGACCTGATGCCCAACCACGACACCGGCATCGACCCGGTGTCGCTGGTCTCGCCCGAGGAGCGCGCGCAGGTCGACGGGCGCGCCATCGTGGTGAAAAAAATGACCCCGCTCGGCATCGAAGCGATCGTGCGCGGTTACCTGATCGGTTCCGGCTGGAAGGATTACCAGAAGACCGGCAAGGTCTGCGGCATTGACCTGCCGGCCGGCCTGCAGGAAGCGCAAAAATTGCCGACCGTGCTGTTCACGCCATCGACCAAGGCCCCGGCCGGCGCCCATGACGAAAACATTTCCTTCGACGAAGCCCAGAAGATCGTCGGCGCCGACATCGCCACCCAGGTGCGCGACTACGCGATCAAGCTCTACACCGCCGCCGCCGAATATGCGGCCACGCGCGGCATCATCATCGCCGACACCAAGTTCGAATTCGGCCTGGACGAGCACGGCACAGTGCACCTGATCGATGAAATCCTCACGCCGGACTCGTCGCGCTTCTGGCCGATGTCGAGCTACCAGGTCGGCATGTCGCCGCCGTCGTACGACAAGCAGTTCGTGCGCGACTACCTGGAAACGCTGACCGACTGGAACAAGGCCGCGCCAGCCCCGGCCGTGCCGGACGAGGTGATCGCCAACACCCGCGCCAAATACGTCGAAGCGCTCGAGCGCCTGACCGGCGAAACGCTGAAGGCTTGATGATGAGCAATACTGAAAACAAGCCCCTGGTCGGCATCGTCATGGGTTCCTCGTCGGACTGGGAAGTCATGCAGCACGCCGTCAACATGCTCAAGGATTTCGGCGTACCGTTCGAAGCCCAGGTCGTCTCGGCCCACCGCATGCCCGATGAGATGTTCTCGTATGCCGAAAGCGCCCGCGCGCGCGGCCTGCGCGCCATCATCGCCGGCGCCGGCGGCGCCGCCCACTTGCCCGGCATGATCGCGGCCAAGACCATCGTGCCGGTGCTCGGCGTGCCGGTGCCGTCGCGCTATCTGTCGGGCAAGGATTCCCTGCTGTCCATCGTGCAGATGCCGAAGGGCATTCCCGTGGCCACCTTCGCCATCGGTGAAGCGGGCGCGGCCAACGCGGCGCTGGCCGCCGTTGCCATGCTGGCCTGCACCGACGACGCCCTGGCTGCGCAACTGGAACAATTCCGCGCGCGCCAGACGGCCGCCGCCAAGGCATCGGTATTGCCGGTATGACGCAACAGCATTCTCCGTCGTTTTCTCCCTTCCTGCCGCCGGCCCGGCTCGGCGTCATGGGCGGCGGCCAGCTTGGCCGCATGTTCGTGCACGCCGCCCAGGCCATGGGTTTCAAGGTGGCCGTGCTGGAAGCGGCGCCCGACAGTCCCGCCGGGCACGCCGCCGACAGCCTGATCGCGGCCGATTACAACGACCCGCAGGCGCTGGCCCGGCTGGGCCAGTCCTGCGTGGCCGTGACCACCGAATTCGAAAACGTGCCGGCCGACAGCCTGCGCCTGCTGGCCACGCACGCCTTTGTCGCCCCCGGCGCCGATTGCGTCGCGATTGCCCAGGACCGTATCGCCGAAAAGCGTTTCCTGGCTGGCTGCGCGGCCCGTTCCGGCGTGCCGCCGGCGCCGCACAAGACCATCGCCACGTTGAGCGATATCGACAGCATCGACGACTTGCTGCTGCCAGGCATCCTGAAAACGGTGCGCATGGGCTACGACGGCAAGGGCCAGGCCGTGGTCCGCAGCCGTGACGATGTGCGCGCGGCCTTCAATGGCATGGGCGGCGTGACTTGCCTGCTCGAAAAAATGCTGCCGCTGGCCTACGAAGTGTCGGTCCTGACCGCGCGCGGCGCCGATGGCGAGTCGGTGGTCTACCCGATTGCCGAAAACGTGCACCGCGACGGCATCCTGTTCACCACCACCGTGCCCGGCCCGAATGTGTCGGTCGAGAGCGCCGCCAGGGCGCAACAGGCTGCCAAAGTCATCGTCGACCAGCTCGCCTACGTCGGCGTGCTGTGCATCGAATTTTTCGTGCTCACCGACGGTTCGCTGGTGGTCAACGAAATGGCGCCGCGTCCGCATAACAGCGGTCACTACACGATGGACGCCTGCGTCACCAGCCAGTTCGCGCAACAGGTGCGCGCCATGGCGCGCCTGCCGCTGGGCGAGGTGCGCCAGCATTCGCCGGCCGTCATGCTCAACCTGCTCGGTGACATCTGGTTTGCATCCGGATCGGACACGCCGCTTGAGCCGGCCTGGGCCGAGCTGCTGGCGCTGCCCGGCGCCTGCCTGCACCTGTACGGCAAGGAAGATGCGCGGCGCGGCCGCAAAATGGGCCATGTGACCTTCATCGCGCCGACCCTGGCGCAAGCGCAAAGCCAACTGGCCGCCGCCTGCGCCATTCTCGGGATCGCGGCATGACCGACCTTGCGCTGGACCTGGCCGCCATCGACGCGGCCGCCCGCCTGCTCGAACAGGGCAAGCTGGTGGCCCTGCCGACCGAGACCGTCTACGGCCTCGGCGCCGACGCCGAAAACCCGGATGCGGTCGCCCGCATCTACCAGGCCAAGGGACGCCCGCAAGACCACCCGGTGATCGTGCATGTCGCGCCCGATGCCGACCTCGGCTACTGGGCGACGGAGATCCCCGCCGAAGCCGGGCAACTGGCGGCCGCCTTCTGGCCCGGTCCCCTGACCATGATCCTCAAGCGCGCCGCCAACATTCCGGACGCCGTCTCGGGCGGCCAGGATACGGTCGGCCTGCGCTGTCCCTCGCACCCGGTCGCCATTGCGCTGCTGCAAGCGTTCAAGGGCGGCAGGGGAGGGGTGGCGGCGCCCTCGGCCAACAAGTTCGGCCATGTCAGCCCGACCACGGCCCGCCATGTCATCGACGAGTTCGGCGCCGACGGCACGGTTGACGCCGTGCTCGACGGTGGACAGAGCGCGGTCGGGATCGAGTCGACCATCGTCGACCTGTCGCGCCTGGCAACCCACGGCCCGGTGCTGCTGCGCCCCGGCCACATCAGCGCTGAAGCGATCGCGGCCGTCATCGACGCCATGCCGGCCGCTCCCGACGCGGCCGCTCCGCGCGCTTCCGGCACCCTGGAATCGCACTACGCGCCGCACACGCCGGTGGCCATGCAGGCCAGCGCGGAACTGGCCGATACCCTCGCACGATTGAATAATGCGGGAAAGAAAGTAGCTTTGATACACTACTCGCACTTCCCGGATGTGTTCGCTGAGACTCAGCTGCCCACAAGCCCGGAAGGTTTCGCACACGCACTGTATGCGGCGTTGCGTGCGATGGATACGGCCGGGGCCGACCTGATTCTGGTCGAAGCACCGCCGCAGGACGATGCCTGGCTGGGCGTAAACGACCGTTTGCGCCGCGCGGCGCATGGATCGACCGGCATCGTACACGGCCTGCTCAACCACGAACCCTTTTCCTGACGGACTAAAACCATGCGCCTCGCTTTCGCTGCTCTCCTCACCCTATCATTAACGGCTTGTGGAGGCGGCGACGACGCGCCCACCCCCACACCCACGCCGACGCCGACCCCGACGCCCACCCCGGTGCCGACGCCCACGCCAACCCCGGCCGCGCGCGGCAGCGTCATCGGCGGCGGCGCGGCCGTCATGCCGGTCAGCGCCAACGGCGCCAACGTCACCACCCTCGACCCGGCCGTGTTCGGCAAGCTGCTCGACTCGCTGCAGCTGGGCACCACCGCCATCACGGGCGAGCTCAAGTGTGCTGTGACGACCTACAAGGTGCGCTACAACACCGTCGGCGGCGCCAGCGAAGCGACCGATGCCAGCGCCGCCATCATGGTGCCGTCCGGCACGAACCCGGAATGCAGCGGAGCGCGCCCGGTAGTGCTGTACGCGCACGGCACCTCGGCTGAACGCAACTACGACATGTCGACCCTGGCCAACACCGAGTCGCGCCTGGTCGCCGCCATGTTCGCCGCGCGCGGGTTCATTGTGGTGGCCCCCAACTACGCCGGCTATGCCAGCTCCTCGCTGGCCTACCATCCCTACCTGGACGCCGCCCAGCAATCGAACGACATGATCGACGGCCTGCGCGCCGCGCGCAGCGTGTTCGGCGCCATCAAGACCGCCGACTCCGGCAAGCTGTTCCTGACCGGCTACTCGCAGGGCGGTTACGTGGCCGTGGCCACCCAGCGCGCCATGCAGGGCCTGGCCGGCGAATTCAAGGTCACGGCCGCAGCCGGCATGTCCGGTCCGTACGCGCTCGGCCAGTTCGGTGACGAGATGTTCAACGGCAAGCCAGGCAAGGGCGCCAGCGGCTTCCTGCCGGCGCTGATCAATGCCGGCCAGCGCGCGGGCGCTGGCGTGTACGTCGCCTCCAGCGACTTGTACGAAGCCCCGTTCGCGGCCGCCGTCGACCAATTCGCCAGCGGCGCCATCACGGTGGAAGCATTGCTGAAAACCCCGGGCTGGCCCGACAACGCCCTGTTCGCCAAGGAGTCGCAGCCGCAGGCGGACGGCTACGGCGATTATTTCGGTGCAGGCAACCTGTTCAAGACCAGCTATCGCAACGCCTACCTGGCCGACCTCAAAGCCCATCCATGCAACGTCAGCGCCGGCGCCCCGCTGGCCTGCGCCCCCGAGCATCCGCTGCGTAAACTCTTCGTCAAGAACGACCTGCGCACCTTCGCGCCGAGCGCGCCGCTGCTGCTGTGCGGCGGCCATGAAGACCGTACCGTCGCCTACAGCAACACGCGCGCCGCGGTCGATTATTTCCGCGCCGGCAGCGGCAGTGCGCTGGTCACCGAAGTCGACGTCGACGACACCCCCGGCAGTACCGATCCTTACCGCTCGGTCAAGACCAACTTCGCCACCGCCAAGCTGGCCGTCAAGCTCAACGCCATCAAGAGCGGCGACTCGGGCGACCGCGCCGTGGCCGACACCTACCACGCCGGCCTGGTGGCGCCATTCTGCCTGAGCGCCGCGCGCGGTTTCTTCAACGCCGCGCTCGCGCCTTGAGGTGACTTGGAGCCTGCCGAGACAGGCTCTTGACCCCGCCTTAAATGTCCACACGGTTGCCGGGAACGATTGATATAATCCGGCAACTTTTTTATAGCGTGATCTGTTGCGTTCAACTGACGTTTTGCTAATGTGTTTTCCTATACAAGTAGGTGGAAGACTGGCATATTAGTTGGGTAGGGAATAGCACGGCCGTTCGTTTATAAAAACTATACAAATTTCACCAGGAGACACAATGCGTCACATCAATTTTGCGCTGACTTTGCTCACCGCAGCCGTCCTGACTGCCTGCGGCGGCAGCGAGACCGGCAATCAAGACCTCAAAACCAAATTCTCGTCCCAGGTCTCGTTCGGCGACAGCCTGGCGGACGTGGGTACCTACAACGTCGGCACGGTCAAGACACTGGGCGGCGGCAAGTTCACGATCAACGGCGACAACACCGCCAAGAACCCTGCCCTGAACGGCAAGAACTGGACCGAATACATGGCTGCCCAGTTCGGCCTGCCCGCACCGTGCCCGGCCCAGACCGGCCTGGACGGCGACGCCAGCAAAGGCTTCTCGGTACCCGTGGTCAACAACAACGCTTGCCTGGGCTATGCCCAGGGCGGCGCGCGCGTGACCAATCCTGTCGGACCCGGCAACAAACTGACCGGTTCGGCCATCGGCCAGCTGACCGTGCCGATCGCGAGCCAGGTCGCCAATCACCTGGCGCGCAACGGAGGCAAGTTCAAGGGCGATGAAGTGGTACTGATGATTGGCGGCGGCAACGACGCGCTGGCCATGATGGGCGAGTTGTCGGCCTACGCCACGGCGGAAGGCAACAAGTTTTTCGCTGGCAATCTGACCGCCCAGCTGGCCGCTGGCGCGACCAATCCGGCCACCGCCGCGCAAGCCATCGGCGGCGCCATCCTGGCCGAGTCGCAGCGCACCGGTTCGACCCAGGAAAGCATCGTCGGCGCTGCCGTCCAGGCCGCCGCTACCCAGCCAGGCAACCAGATGGTCGGCCAGCAAGCCGTGTACGGCCCGATGGTCGCCAAGGCCCTGGCTGCCGCGAAAATCGAAGGCGCCAAGGCTGGCGCCGCGTACGTCACCGCCCAGGGACCGAAAATGATTGCCGCGATGGGCGTGGCGGGCGACGAAATGGCGGCACTGGCAAAAACCCAGGTGGTGGGCAAAGGCGCCAATTACGTCGTCGTCAACAACCTGCCGGACCTGGGCCATGCGCCTGCTTCGAAGAAGGAAGGCGTGCCGCAGGCGCTGGTGATCGCCATGGTCGACAAGTTCAACGCCCAGCTCAAGGCGGGCGTGGCCGGCGAAGCCAAGATCCTGTACGTCGATCTGTGGGCCATCAGCAACGACCAGATCGTCAATCCGGCCCCGTACGGCCTGAGCGAAACCGGCAAAGCGGCCTGCGGCGACAATGCCCTCGGACACACCTCGCTGGCATGCAACGGCAGCAACACGATCGCTGGCGATGTCAGCCGCTACATGTTCGCCGACGACGTCCATCCGACCCCGTTCGAAAATTCGCTGATCGCGAAATACGTGGCCGAGCAGATGATCGTCAAGGGCTGGCTGTAAGCCGGACGCACACATAATAAGAACCTGGAGAAAAAATGAAATTACGTATGAGTAGTGTCGGCAAGGCAGTCGCCGCGGCGGCCGTGATGGCTGTCGCGTCGGGCGCATCGGCGCAGTCGGCCGGCCAGTGGACTGCCAAGGTCGGCGTCGCCGAAATCACGCCGAAGGTCAAGAGCGGCGACGTCAGCGCCCCCGCGCTGCCGGGCACCAAGGCCGACATCGGTTCCGACACCAAGCCGATCTTTTCGTTCTCGTACAGCCTGACCGATAACGTCTCGGCCGAGCTCGACCTGGGCATGCCGTTCAAGCACACCCTGTATGGCGACGGCGCCATCAAGGGCACGGGCAAGCTGGGCACGGTCAAGGCACTGCCGCCGACCTTCCTGGTGCAGTACCGTTTCTTCAAGCCGGACGCGATGCTGCGTCCCTACATTGGCGCCGGCGTGACGTACGCGTATTTCGCCAAGGAGACCGGTTCCGGCCAGCTGACCGCGATCAGCGACATCGGCGGTCCGGCCACGACCTTCAAGGTCAAGAACAAGCTGGCCAGCAGCCTGCAGGCCGGCCTGGTGTACAACATCAATGACCGCTGGTTCGCGGACGTGGCGTACATCAAGAGCTTCCTGAAGACCAAGGTCGACTTCTCGTCCGGCCAGACGCAGGACATCACGCTCGACCCGCAGGTGATCAGTGTCGGGATCGGCTACAAGTTCTGATGTAAGGAACTGAGTAAGTGTGCAGAAATTACAAGAATTTCTGCGCGGGTACTTAGAGCCTATTCTTGTAGGCAAGGCGCCGCTTGCTGCCGGCCCCTCGGAAGCGGGGACGGCGTTGCTCGTCGTAGCATGGCTAGCCATGCGTCCTCCTCCCGCCTTGTCCGCGCTCCCGCTGGACCGGCATCCAGCTACGCTCCCTACAAGAATAGGCTCTTAGCCGCTTGCAAAGTAATGCCGCCCAGGTGCAAACCGGGCGGCATTTTTTATGGCGGCATGTCGCTGAAAGGCATGAATAGAATGAAGGGATTCTCGTGAAACGGAACGTATCCGAACTTGCGATAAAACGCGGCTACCTGCGCGTCTTTGGCGTCGACAAACAGTGCATATCCACCTACGCGTTCCGCCGCCACCGCCGCACATTGCATGGCCTCGAACAGCAGGAATGTGCCGTAGCCCCTGTGCTTTTCGGTGTGGTGTACCGCCAGCCGCGCGAGCGAAAACGCAGGCACTTGGCTTGGCATACCCTTTGCCCATCCCGGCGGAAATGCCTGCGCGGGAACCATCTTGCGTATGGCAAGGGTATAAAATCCGATCACGTCGGCAGGAGCATGCTCATGCGCAAGAATGTAAGTTTTTGAGATGTACTTTCTCTGGTGCTGCCGCGCCGTCTCTCTTAGGTACTTGTTTAATTCGATATCTCCGCAATCAAAGTTCTTCAGGTTGTGCAGCCGGCTCAATGGTGTGACCCGCGCTGCCATTTTTCATCTCCTTGAACCGTTTGTACGCTTTCATCATGGCGGCATTCGGCTTGCGCGGATTGTCGAGCATCTTGATGAGCATTGCCGCATCATTCTGGGAAAAATAGATCGTTCGTTCAGGATCAAGAAGGGTGTCGGCTTTTTCGAGCGCGGCCTGGACGATGAACTCGTTTAAGGTGACGCCCGACCGATCAGCCGCTGCCTGCAATTTCATTGTGTCAGGGCGGGGCAAGCGCGCCGTGATTAGATCTGTTTCTTTGCTCGATTCCATGAGAGACACCTCATATTTGAAATGGTGTTTGTCCGGGCGTTGTCATTACAGGACAGCGATCTGGCGCTAGCGGTCTGGAACGCGCACGCGCAAGATAATTGTATACGTTGGACTGTGTATGCCCGGCCAAGTTCCCTGAGCCGCGCTTCACGCCGCAAAAAGACCGCTGCGGCGGTTCTTTTAGGATGTGCCTGCGCTTATCGCAGCACACCAAACGGGTTCGCCACCTTGACCGAGGTGGCCTTGAGCAGCTCCGGGTCCAGCCCAAGTTCTTCCCAAGAAAAACTGAGTTCGACCACGTGCGTCGTGGTCTTGCACAGGTCCGGCGTGGTCCGCACGATCTCCAGGCCCAGCGTGATTTTTCCGGTCGTGCCCTTGGTCACGCGGATGTCGAAGTCGTCCTTGCCGGTGCAGCCGGTCGAGGTTACCCACATGATCAGGCTTTTTTCATCGAAACGCAGGCCATGCAAGCGTTCCAGCACGTTCTTTTTAGCGATCATCGTGTCCATATCTTCTCCATTGAAATGTTCAGGTCAGCCGGGACGGCCCTGATAGCAAATCATAGGAAAGCACGGCGTCCAGCGCTTAACCTGCGTCACGCCCGAGCCACATGGCGCGATTTGGCCGCGAAGACGAACGGTTCCTCATGGCTTTCTGGCGAAATGATGTTGCCTCTAGATTATTTATGTTGCTTTGTGAATATTTCGTAACGTATCATGGACGGTTTTGCCCTATTCAAATGAAGGATGATTGAGATGAACGTTCGCGAAAAAGCCATGGTGAAGCTGGTGGGAGGCTCGATCGGCTTTGCCATTTTGTATGCGACCCTCCTGAAAAACGGGCTGGGCGATTCGGGGTCGGGATCGCGTCTCAAGATGATGGCCGTGGCGGTCCCGGGGGCTTTCCTGCTGGCCGGCCTGATCGAACTGGTGACCGGCGCGCCGTTCCAGCAGGTGTCGTCGCACTGGGACAGCCTGGAGGGCTGGCAGCGCGGTGTGTTGGGAATCGTGATTGTGATCGTGTCTGCCATCGTCCTGATGGGAGCGATGGTGATGTTTGCATAGCAGGGGCAGGGCGCCCCTGGTGGCCGGGTAGGCGCCCGCCCCGGCTGGCGGGGCGGGCGCGGCGTTGCCGACGCGGCGTTGCCGACGCGCTTACTGGAAGGCCTGGATGCCGGTCTGCGCACGCCCCAGGATCAGCGCATGGATGTCATGCGTGCCTTCGTAGGTGTTGACCACTTCCAGGTTGACCATGTGGCGGATCACGCCGAACTCGTCCGAAATGCCGTTACCACCCAGCATGTCGCGCGCCACGCGGGCGATGTCCAGCGACTTGCCGCAGGAATTGCGCTTCATCATCGAGGTGATTTCCACCGCCGCCGTGCCGGCATCCTTCATGCGGCCCAGTTGCAGGCAACCTTGCAGGCCGAGCGTGATTTCGGTCTGCATGTCGGCCAGTTTCTTTTGCACCAGCTGATTGGCCGCCAGCGGACGGCCGAACTGCACCCGGTCCATGGTGTACTGGCGCGCGATGTGCCAGCACGCTTCGGCCGCGCCCAGCGCGCCCCAGGCGATGCCGTAGCGGGCCGAGTTCAGGCAGGTGAACGGACCCTTCAGGCCGCGCACGTCCGGGAAGGCGTTTTCTTCCGGGCAGAACACATTGTCCATCACGATCTCGCCGGTGACCGAGGCGCGCAGGCCGAACTTGCCGTGGATCGCAGGCGCCGACAGACCGGCCATGCCTTTCTCGAGCACGAAGCCGCGGATCGCGCCTTCATCGTCCTTGGCCCAGACGACGAACACATCGGCCACCGGCGAATTCGTGATCCACATCTTGGAACCGCTCAGGGCGTAGCCGCCGGGAACCTTTTTAGCGCGGGTAATCATCGATCCCGGATCGGAACCGTGGTTCGGCTCGGTCAGGCCGAAACAGCCGATCCATTCGCCGGTGGCCAGTTTCGGCAGGTATTTCTGGCGCTGTTCTTCGGTGCCGAATTCAAAGATCGGCACCATCACCAGCGACGACTGCACGCTCATCATCGAGCGGTAGCCCGAATCGATGCGCTCGACTTCGCGCGCGATCAGGCCGTAGGCCACGTAGTTCAGGCCCGGGCCGCCGTACTGTTCCGGAATGGTCGGGCCGAGCAGGCCCAGCTCGCCCATTTCGCGGAAGATGCTCGTGTCCATGCGCTCGTGGCGGAAGGCCTCGAGGATGCGCGGGGCCAGCTTGTCCTGGCAGTAGGCGGCGGCGGCGTCGCGCACCATGCGTTCATCATCGCTCAGCTGGAGGTTGAGCAACAGCGGGTCGTCCCAGTGAAACTTGGCTTTGCTCGGCGCATCGGATCGGGTCATGGCGGTTCCTGTCTCTGTTTTAGTATTGGAAATTGGAAAATGGTGCGAATGGCTGGATAAACCAAACTTGTATAGACTGCTTTTTGGGTGGTTCGGATTTTACCGCGTTTGGGTGCTGCCGAATTGCCCGCCATGAAAAATGAGCGAGGCTTGCGGATGCACCGCGCATTCTTCGACTTCGCCCACGAAAATCACGTGGTCGCCTTCGGGATAGCGGCTGCGGTTGTGGCACTCGAACCACGCCGACACGCCCTTCAGGATGGGCTGGCCGGTGCGCGAGAGCTCGTATTCGATATCGCCGAACGGGTTTTCGCTGCGCTTGGCGAAGCGTTGCGCCAGGTGCGCCTGGTCGGCGCCCAGCACGTTGATGACGTAGTGCGAATTGCCGCTGAAGATGGGCAAGCTGTTGGCAACGTTGCCGAGGCTCCACAACACCAGCGGCGGGTCGAGCGAGACCGAATTGAAGGAGCTGGCCGTCAGGCCACGGAAAGTGCCGTCGGCCAGGCGCGTCGTAATCACGGTGACGCCGGTGGCAAACTGCGACAGTGCCTGGCGAAACTGCGCCGTGTCGAATGCGCGCGAATCGGCGCGGGGTGAGCTAGTGTTCATTGTTGCCCTGTGGTTTATGACATTATGCCAAATTTTGGCGCCATCGGGCTTTTCCGACGCAGCCGGCCGCATCGATTGCAGGTGCATGCGGGGGCGCTTTGCGTTACAGTGATTCATATATCTATCCGTAACCGGAGCGAGCAATGAAAAACCAATCTGCGACCCAGGTGGCCATTCTGGGCGGCGGCTGCTTCTGGTGCCTGGAAGCGGTCTTTCTGGAAGCGCGCGGCGTGCTCAAGGTCGAGTGCGGATACATGGGCGGACAGGAAGAGCAGCCAACGTACGAGCAGGTGTGCGCCGGGGCCACCGGCCACGCCGAAGTGGTGCGCATCGTGTTCGATCCGGGCGCCGTCGATTACCGCGACCTGCTCGAAGTGTTTTTCACGATCCACGATCCGACCACCCCCAACCGCCAGGGCAACGACGTCGGCGCCCAGTACCGCTCGGTCATTTTCGTCGATTCGCCCGAGCAGGAAGCGACCGCGCGCCAGGTGATCGCCCAAATGGCCTGCGTCTGGGACGCGCCCATCGTCACCGAGGTGCGGCCGGCGTCGACCTGGTACAAGGCCGAGGACGAGCACCAGAATTACTTCAGCCGCAATCCGCTGCAAGGCTATTGCGCCCTGGTCGTGGCGCCCAAGGTCAGCAAGTTCCTGGCCACCTTCGGCGGGCGCCTGGCATGAGCGCCGCCGCCACCCGGGAACGCCGATGAAGGTCGTGATCGTCGACGACACGCACATCAACCTGGTGCTCATGTCGCGCCTGCTGGAAAAACTCCCGGACGTCGAAACGGTGGCCTTCCAGTCGGCGCCCGACGCGCTGGCCTGGTGCCGCGCCCATCCCTGCGACCTGCTGGTGCTCGACTACATGATGCCGGACCTGAACGGGCTCGATTTCATCGCCGCGCTCGGGGGCGAGGCGCGCGAGCGCCCGCCGGTGCTGATGGTCACCGCCAGCCAGGAGGTGGAAGTGCGCCACCGCGCGCTGGAAAACGGCGCCAACGATTTCCTGATCAAGCCGATCGACAAGATCGAATTTTTGGCGCGCACCCGCAACATGCTCGAACTGCGGCGCGCCACCCTGGCCCTGCAAAGCCGCGCCAGCACGCTGGCCAGCGAAGTGGGCAAGGCCACCGCCGAACTGCGCGCGCGCGAACAGGAAACCATCTTGCTGCTGTGCCGCGCCTCCGAATACCGCGACCCCGAAACCGGCGCCCACATCCAGCGCATGGCCCATTACTCCTGCCTGATCGCGGCCGAACTGGGCCTGTCGAACGAGGAGCAGGCCTGCATCCTCAACGCCGCGCCCATGCACGATATCGGCAAGGTCGGCACGCCCGACCACATCCTGCTCAAGCCGGGCCGCCTCACGCCCGACGAAATGGACATCATGCGCCAGCACGCGGCGATCGGCTACAACATCCTCAAGGCCAGCGAAGCGAGCATGCTGCAACTGGCCGCCGTGATCGCCCACACCCACCACGAGCGCTTCGACGGCCAGGGCTACCCCAACGGCTTGCAGGGCGACGCCATTCCGCTGGTCGGGCGCATCGTCGCCGTGGCCGACGTGTTCGACGCCCTGACCAGCGTGCGTCCGTATAAAACCGCCTGGACCCTGGACGCCGCGCGCGCCTACCTGCTTGACAACAGCGGCACTCACTTCGACCCGCAATGCGTGGACGCGTTGCTGCGGCGCTGGCCGGGGGTGCTCGAAATCCGCGAGCGCTTCCGCGATTGCGCGCGCCAGGACGCGGCGTAAGGGCCCATGCGGCACAAGCGACTGCTGCGCCAGCTGCGGCGCACGCTCGGCGTCAACAGCGAACGCGCCTTGCAGGAGCGCCTGGGCGGCTTGCGCGCGCTGGGCGATGCGCCCCTGGCCGAGGGCTTGAGCGCTTTGTTCGACGCCGTCTCGCGCAGTTACGAAGACGCCGAGCGCGACCTGCAGGTGCGCACCCGCATGCTCGACATCAGCTCGGCGGAACTGAACGGCGCCAACGACCAGTTGCGCGCCGAAGCGGCGCGCCAGGGCGAGGTGCTGCGTTCGCTGCAAGCGAGCCTGGGACGCCTGGCCATGCCGTCCGCCCGCACGGGTGACGAGGGCGCCACCGCCGATGACGATGATGACCTGCTCGGCCTCACCCGCGCCCTCGAGCAACTGGTGCGGCAGCGCGAAAGCGCGCGCGAGCTGACCGAGCAGATTCTCGACCAGTTGCCCATCCCCGTATTCCTGAAAGACCGCCAGGGGCGTTTTGTCCGCTGCAACCGCCAGTTCGAGCAGTTCGCACAGCGCACCCGCGACCAGATCGAGGGCCGCACCATCGACGACATCGGCCCGCGCACCTGGGCCGGCCTGACCCACGACGAAGATGAACGCGCCTGGCACAGCGGGCGCATGGTCACCAGCGAGCGCCGCCTGGCGCAGCGCGATCCGCCGCTCGACGTGGTGGTCAACCGGGTGGTGATCCGCAGCGGCGGCGAGCCATACCTGCTGGGTTTTTCGATCGATGTCAGCGAACAGCGCGCCGCGCGCGACGCCCTGCAGCACGCGGTCGAATCGGCGCAGGCGGCCAGCCGCGCCAAGAGCGACTTCCTGGCCAATATGAGCCACGAAATCCGCACGCCGATGAACGGCATCCTCGGCATGACCGAACTGGTGCTCGAATCGCAGCTGGAACCGCAGCAGCGCGAAGACCTGGCGCTGGTCAAGGGCTCGGCCGACGCGCTGTTGACCATCATCGACGACATCCTCGACTTTTCCAAGATCGAAGCGGGCAAGCTCGAGATCGAAGACGTGCCCTTCGACCTGGGTGCGCTGGTGCGCGACACGGTGCGTTCGCTGGCGCTGCCGGCGCGCCGCAAAGGGCTGACGCTCGATTGCCAGCTGCCGCCGCACCTGCCGCCGGCGATGAAGGGCGACCCGGGCCGGCTGCGCCAGGTGCTGATCAACCTGCTCGGCAACGCCATCAAGTTCACCAGCGAGGGCGGCGTGACGCTTGGCGTGAGCCTGCGGCGCGTGCTGGAACCGCGCTGCGAAGTCGAATTCGCGGTGCGCGACAGCGGCATCGGCATTGCGCCCGACAAGCAGAAACTGATCTTCGACGCCTTTTCCCAAGTCGACGGCTCGACCACCCGCCAGTACGGCGGCACCGGCCTGGGACTGACCATCTGCCGCCGCCTGGTGATGCTGATGCAGGGCGATATCGCCGTCAGCAGCGAACCCGGCATCGGCAGCGTATTTCGCTTCACCGTGCCGCTGGGGCAGATGGCGCACGCCGTGCCGCAGGTGCGCGGCGCGCTGCCGCACGCCGTGGCCGCTCCGGCGGCGGGCGCGCCGCCGGTGTCGAAGGCGGGCCGCCTGCACATCCTGCTGGCCGAAGACAACCCGGTCAACCAGCGCCTGGCGCTGCGCCTGCTGGAAAAAATGGGCCATCGGGTGACCCTGGCCGACAACGGCGTCGACGCGCTCGAACACGCGCTGCACGGCGGCGTCGACCTGGTGCTGATGGATGTGCAGATGCCCGCCCTGGACGGCTTGGCGGCCACGCGCATCCTGCGCCAGTGGGAAGCGTCGGCGCCCGAGGGCGGCCATCTGCCGGTGGTGGCGATGACGGCGCGCGCGATGCAGGGCGACCGCGAACGCTGCCTGGAGGCGGGCATGGACGATTACCTGTCCAAGCCGGTCGACAGCGCGCGCCTGCGCGAGGTGGTGGCGCGCTTTCATGGCCGCCAGGCCGGCGCGGTGCTCGATTGGAACGGCGCCTTGCTGCGCCTCGACGGCGACTGCGAGCTGCTGCTCGAACTGGCCGCGCTGTTCATCGGCGACGGTCCGCAACTGCTGGACGCGCTCGAGCAGGCGCTGGCGGCGGGCGATCAGGAAGCATCGCAGCGCGCCGTGCACAGCCTGCAGGGCGTGCTGGTCAACTTCGGCGCGCAGCGCGCCATCGCTTGCACCGAACGGCTGGCCGCGCGCCTGCGCAACGGCGGGCCAGGCCTGCTGGCGCCTGCGCTGATGCACGATCTGGCCGCCGCCCTGCACGACGTCTACGCGGCGCTGGGCCAGCACCTGGGCGGCGCCTGAGGCTTAAGGCTTTGCCGGCAGATTGCCTGCATCAATTCCTGATTCCCCTTCCCGTTTTTTCGATGGCCGGTCCGCGTGTCGATGCCGCCCGCCGCCGTTTGTCGCCTGTCGATTCGGATAGGGGAGGCCCTATACGAAGCGTCAGGTACCCCGCCATGACGCTCGGCTTATGCTGGGTCACGACTGCTGATCGTTGCCGACACCAGTCGGTCGCGCCGCCAGTCGCAAGCAATTTTTTTCAACGCGTCATTGTTGATTTTTTTCAAATCCAGAGGAGTGCACGGACATGAATGAACAAGGCTTGGTGTTAGCGCTGAACGAAGATCAGATTCGGCAAATTCACGCCCTTAGCGGACAACGGATGACGTCGATCCGGATCGTCCCCGACTTCCCTGGCGTGCAGGGAGTGCAGGGCGCGCAGTCGGTGCAGGGCTATCAGGGCGGGCAGGGATACCAGGGGCCGCAGGCTTCCGGCGGTTTCCAGGGGACGCAGGCCGTCATCGGCCCGCTCGGCTTCCAGGGCTCGGTCGGGCCGTTCGGTTTCCAGGGGCCGCAGGCGATGGTCGGCTTCCAGGGGCCGCAAGGTTTCTTCGGACCGTTCGGCTTCCAGGGCGCGCAGGGACCGGCAGGCTTTTTCAACCCGTTCGGCTTCCAGGGCAGCCAGGGACAGCAAGGTTACCAGGGGCCGCAGGCGGTGTTCGGCTTCCAGGGGCCGCAAGGCTTCGTCGGGCCGCTCGGATTCCAAGGCTTCGTCGGGCAGCAGGGCTACCAGGGACCCCAGGGCACGTTCGGTTACCAAGGTGGGCAGGGCTTCCAGGGACCGTCCGGCTTCCAGGGCCAGGGCTTTCCCGGCCAGGGCTTCCAGGGCTTCCCGGGGTCGCAAGGATATCAGCGCTACTAAGCTGACCCGGTAGCGGCGCTTCCCCATGGCTTGGGTGATCTGGCATTGCCCAGGCTATGTTTCCAGCTTCTCGCTAAGCCGCGCGGCGAGTGTCAGCAAGGTTCTTCTTCACCACCACAAAGTCAACAAGGGAGCTTTATTGTGAATTCATCAGAGGTATTTTTTCCGGCCGGATGGCTGGCCCTGAGCAGCGAGCAGTCGGCGCAGATCAAATCGGTGCTGGGCAAGGATGTCAGCGCCGTTCCCGTGTATAACGTCGTGGCGCTGGCCGGAAATAATGGCTACCAGCCGCTCAATGTGGTGCCGGGACTGGCCTGCCTGGTCGTGCACGAGGGCGCCCGGCAGCAATTCGGGGCGCACGACGAGTCGTTGCGGGCGCTGCCGGACGACATGGGGCGCGAATCTGGCGGATCGTCGTTTGGCAGGGATGCCAGGTCGATGACGCACCAGGGCGATGACGAGGCCGCCAAGAACGCCAAGCTCAAACAAAAGTAACCGGGCCGTGCCGGGGCGGGATTGGCATCGCGCTAAATGGAAGGCGATCCTTGCCCCACGCCAGGCGCCTTGCGGACGTCCGGGGGAGAGTGGCTTTCAGTCAAGGTGAGACGGTGCCCGTAAGATCGATCAGAGTCTCGTAATGTCCTCTCAGCTCCAGAACCAGTTCATCGAAGGTAAAGCAGTGAAGATGCTGACTGTTAATCACGGTGGATTTTCTGCGTCACTCGATCTGCTCAGTTTGCGTGGTCTGGGCCGATCGTGCAATTAGCGCCAAGCTTACCGACTAGTTGCTGATCGCGAAGAGCGGAAATCCAGTTCAGACCTGTGACGAAATTACCCTGCTCGAGCAATAGCTTGCGTACTTCTGACTGATCGCGATGATACGCTCCGGCAAGAGCGCAGGCCACTTCTTCCAGGTCCAGGCCAGGCTCAACACCTTGCACATAAATCCGATAGCGCCGGTCCAAATACATATTGGGATCGCTCCATCGGATCTTCCCCATCTGCTCATCGAGCACGTTGATTCCCAACTCCGTCGCAATATTGTTGACAAAGCCACGAATGCTGATGAAGTCGGGACTATCTACAATCCCGAGGCTTCCGGATTGCTCCCCAAAATTGTCTATCAAAGGGCCGTCGCTCCAGGGACATTCGTCGATCGCCATATCGTCGTCAGCATACGAGCTCAAACACGGGTAAACGGACGTGATGATGTCATGTAAGCGAACAAATGCAGGATGTGGCGGACCATTCTGCGGCGCCGCCTCAATTATCTTGCGCGCTAATTCCCAGGCAGTCGCCGCGTCATCTTCCGGCAGCGGGGCAACAATAAACTCAAGCACGTAGCTCATTAAGATAAATTCCTTTCAGTTGCTTCTTTGCGTTGGAAGCGGATCGTAGCAGGCGCTGCAGCGGCACACAACACCCCTGCGCCGGGGTGATGTCGCGTTGTTGATCAAATGGCGGAAATTGGCCGAAAGCGGGAGTTGCCTGTAGTCGATTGTAGCGTACAGGTAAACCCTATCGAACCACGTGAGCGAGTCAATCTTTGTTGTCTCAACAGGGTTGTTTTATGTTTTCGAGATGCCAACTTTGAAGGGGCTACATCCTAACGAGACAAACCAAGCCATGGCGCTCTACGGAGATGCCCGCGTTTCCAGCAGCGACCAGGATTTCACCCTGCAGGAGCAGGCGCTGCGCGCCGCCGGTTGTGATGTCGCGAGGGCCGAGAAGGCGAGTGGCACCAGTCGCGCCGGCCGCACCGTGCCGGCCACGGCAAGCCGCGACTGTGGCCGCATGCGGAGCTGGAGCGCTATTGCGAGCTGATCGCGGCGCTTAAACTGCGCATCACCAACAAGGCCGGGCGCCACCTTTCCACCGGGCGGTCCATCGAGCTGATGGAGGACTATGGCGTGGAGACGGCGCAGGGCTTGGTCAAAGCGCCGAAGGGCCCGCTGCGGCGTCCGACCGTCAATCGCCATCTTTCGCTCTTACGCCTCGATCAGCCCCGTCTGCTGCGCGAACCGCCGGCCGTGCGCTTCCAGGCCGGACCAAGCAAGGACTGCTGGCAATCCGACATGTCGCCGTCGGACCTCAAGCACATCGACAAGCCCGATCGGATCGATCCGTCGAAGGCTGTGCCGACCTTGATGCTGTTGAGCGTGGTGGACGCCCGTAGCGGCGTCTGCTACCAAGCGTACCAGTGCGTGAACGGCGAGGACGCCGAGTCAACGCCACGTCGCCTGCCCGTACATGTAGCGCCGCGACCATGGCAGCGCGGCCGGATCGCGTCCCGCCCTGCCGCACACGATCTGGTACAAACTGATCCAGTCATGGGTGAACGCATGCGTGCATCCGGCCAGGTACACCTGCCAGATGCGAAAGCGGCGCGCGTCCGTCAAGCCTTTGATGCGCTCGGCATTGGCCTCGAAATTCTCGGTCCACATGGCGCATGTGCGCGCGTAATGGCGCCGCAGGTTTTCCACGTCGCGCACCTCGAGCCCGCCTTCCTGCATGGCCTTGACCACCGTGCCCAGGTGCGCCAGCTCGCCGTGCGGAAACACGTACCGGCTGATGAAGTCGCCGCCTCCGTGCGGCACGCCATGGCTGTCCGGATTGGTGGTGGTCAGCCCGTGGTTCATCGCCACCCCGTCGGGCGTGAGCAGCGTTGCCATGCGGCGAAAGTAGGCGGGCAGCTGGCGCACGCCCACATGCTCGAACATGCCCACGCTGGTGATGCGGTCGAACTGGCCGCCGACATCGCGATAATCCTGCAGGCGGATCTCGACCTGCCCTGTCAAGCCGGCCCGCTCGACCCGCTCGCGGGCCAGCCGCGCCTGGTTATCGGACAGGGTGACGCCGACGCAGCGCGCCCCGTGCCGCTGGGCCGCGCGGATGGCCAGCGCGCCCCAGCCGCAACCGATGTCGAGCAGGCGGTGTCCGGGCCGCACGCCGATCTTGGTGAGGATATGGTCGATCTTCCTGAGCTGCGCCTCGGCCAGCGTTTCGTTGCCGTTCTCAAAATAGGCGCACGAATACACCATGTCCGGATCGAGCCAGGCGCCGTAGAATTCGTTGGACACGTCGTAGTGATAGCGCACCGCTTGCGCATCGTGCTTGCGCGTGTGGCCGCCGCCGAGCGCGTCGCCGACCGCGCCGAGCAGGCGCCCCAGCCCGAGTGCGGGCAGCTTGTTGGCCAGTGCATGACTAGCCAGCGCATTGACCACGGCAATCATGTCGTTGGCGCGCCCGCTGACGTCGATCGCGCCTTCCACGTACGCGCGGCCGAGCTTGTACAGCGATGGCGCCAGCAGGTAGCGCAGCGAACTGGCGCGCGGCACGCGCACGGTTACGCGCGGCGGATCGGGCGAAAAATCGAAGCGCTGGCCGTTCCACAGCTCCACCCGCAAAGGAAGCGATGGCTGGCTGCGCAGGCCTTCGCTCCAGGCCTTCAGTTTGATCTGGTTGAACACGCACACCTCCGGACGATTGTTGCCGGCCGCTGTGCGCGCACACCGGCCGGTTAGGGTTGCAACCGTTCGCGCGCCCAGCTGCCGTCGCTTTGCAGCGTGTACACGATGCGGTCGTGAAAACGCGAGCGGCGTCCCTGCCAGAACTCGATGCGTTCAGGTACCAGGCGGAAGCCGCCCCAGTTGTCGGGACGTGGCGGCTCCTCGCCGTATTGCTTGGCTACAGCGTCGTAGTGTTGTTCCAGCGCGCCACGATTGGCAATCGGCTCGCTTTGCGCGGACGCAATCGCGGCCAGCCGGCTTTTCAGCGGACGGCTGTGGAAATACTTGTCGCTTTCTTCCGCAGAAGTGCGCTCTACCCTTCCTTCGATCCGGATCTGGCGTTCGAGTTCCGTCCAAAAGAACAGTAATGCCGCATGCGGGTTGGCGGCCAGCTGGCGCCCCTTCTGGCTGTTGTAGTTGGTGTACCAGGTAAAGCCGCGCGGATCGAACTGCTTGATCAGCACGATGCGCGAGCTCGGCCGGCCCTGTTCGTCCACGGTCGCCACGCTCATCGCGTTCGGCTCGTTGACCTGGGCCTTGAGCGCTTCCTCGAACCAGGTGGTAAATTGCACGAACGGATCATCCGCCACGTCGCTTTCGTTCAGGCTGGCCTGGCCGTAATCCTTGCGCAGGCTGGCCACGGCGTCGCCGGTCGATGCCGGCTGCGCCGCCGGCGTGGCGCTCGGGGCGCCCGGGGCGATACCGCGCCGTTGCTGCATGGCCTGGCCCAGGGTCGCCATCTGCGCGGCGCTGAACAGGCGCTTGGCCATCGGCGCGATATGGCCTTCCTCGCGCTCCATGTGGGCGCGGTACATGCTGGCGAAGCGCTGCACGTCGTGCTCGCGCAGCAGCGCGGCGCTGCCGTCGGCGATGGCGGACAGTTGCTCGTGCAGTTCTTGCCACATGCCGTCCATCTGGCGGTGCTCGTCGAGGATGCCGGGCACGAGCTGGGCCAGCAGCTCGGCGTCCGCGCCGCTGGCCGTGCTGCGCAGCATCGGCACCAGGTTCTGTTCTTCGTCTTCGTGATGGAGCGGCGCGGCCTGGTCGAAATACTTCATCACCGCGCGCGCGGCATGGCGCGCTTCGTCGTCGGCGCCGTGGCTGGCCAGGTGCGGCAACAATTTTTCCAGGGTGGCCAGCTGTTTGCGGATGCGGTCGTGACAGTGTTTCAGCACCGCGATCGGCTGGTCGAAACCGGGGGCGCTGTCGGGCAGGGCGTAGCTCATGGAGATTTCTCGCTTGTGGCTGGTGGCAAATACCTCATTGGCGCTGACATGAGCTCTTTCGAGCCGATCGTTACACTCAAAACCGTCGTTCCCGCGCAGGCGGGAACCCAAGTTCGTTCCGCAGCCAGTGGCGGTTCGACAAAACTTGGGTTCCCGCCTGCGCGGGAACGACGGAGTGACGTCACCGCCATCGGGAACATATTGCACATTTTAGAGCAGTCTGTCCGGCCGCGTCCGTTAAAATGGCGGCATGAATACCATCACCACCCCCTCACTTCCCCCCGATACCAGCGAGGTCGACTTCGAGCGCCGCTTCGGCGGCATCGGCCGCCTGTACGGCGCCGCCGCGCTGGCGCGTTTCCGCTCCGCCCATGTGTGCGTGATCGGCGTCGGCGGGGTCGGCTCCTGGATCGTCGAGGCGCTGGCCCGTTCCGCCATCGGCCAGCTCACCCTGATCGACCTCGACAACGTGGCCGAATCGAACATCAACCGCCAGATCCAGGCCCTCACCGATACCGTCGGCCAGGCCAAGATCGGCGCGCTGGCCGAGCGCATCGCCCAGATCAATCCCTTCTGCAAGGTCAAGCTGATCGAAGAGTTCATCGATCCCGACAACCTCGACCAGATGATCGGCGCCCACCAGTACGACTACGTGGTCGACGCCATCGACAACGTCAAGGCCAAGGCCGCGCTGATCGCGTATTGCCGCGACCACCAGTTGCCGATGGTGATCATCGGCAGCGCCGGCGGCAAGACCGACCCCACCCGCATCGAACTGCGCGACCTGTCCAAAACCGAACAGGAGCCCTTGCTGAAACTGGTGCGCAAGCGCTTGCGCAACGATTACGGCTTTCCGCGCAGCCTGAAAACCAAGTTCAACGTCGATGCCGTGTTTTCGATGGAACCGCTGAGGATGCCCGAAGGCGAGAGTTGCGAGGTCGATGGCGACGGCATCACCGGCCTCAATTGCGCCGGCTTCGGCTCGAGCATGGTCGTCACCGCTACCTTCGGCATGGTGGCCGCCGGCCACGTGCTGCGCCGTCTTGCCGACGGTGCAATTCACGCGCCTTCTGTGCAGGCGCCCGAGGCCTTGCTATCATAGCGTTGCAGAATTACCCAGTTTGACCGTTGTTCACTGAATCTTACTGAAAGAGATCACCTCATGCGCCGTCCTATTTCCGTATTCCTGATGTGCGTCGCCGCCGCATCGATGGCCCAGGCCGCCGGCCAGACGCCGCCCGCACCCGAGACGCCGCCGGCGGCGACCCAGGCCACGCCGCCCGCCGCTGAGCCGGTGGCCCCGGTCACGCCGGCGCCAGCGGCCCAGCCGCCCGCGCAAGCCCAGCCTGCCACGCCGCCAGGCACCGTGCTGCTGGCCGAGCCGGTGCTCGATCCCCTGGTCGCCACCGACATCAAGGTCGGCAGCGGCGCCGAAGCGACCGCCGGCAGCAAGGTATTCGTGCATTACACCGGCTGGCTGTACAAGCCAATGGCGACGCGCCAGCGCGGCCGCCAGTTCGACTCCTCGCTCTCGCGCGGGGCGCCGCTCGAATTCGTGCTCGGCACCGGCCGCGTGATCAAGGGCTGGGACCAGGGCGTACTCGGCATGAAGGTGGGCGGCAAGCGCACCCTGGTCATTCCGAGCTACCTGGCCTACGGCAAGCGCGGCGCGCCGGGCGGCGGCATTCCGCCGGATGCCGATTTGATCTTCGACGTGGAACTTGTCAACGTCAAGTAAGTCCAACCATGACAGCGGGAGAGTGAGCATGAGAATCGCAAACGACGTCACTGAGTTAATCGGTAACACCCCGCTGGTCCGGATTCGCAAACTGGCGCAGGGCGCCGGCGCGGACATCCTCGCCAAGCTGGAGTTCTACAACCCGGCCCACAGCGTCAAGGACCGCATCGGCCTGGCCATGGTCGAAGCGGCCGAGGCGGCCGGCAAGATCGGCCCGGACACCGTTATCGTCGAGCCGACCAGCGGCAACACCGGCATCGCGCTGGCCATGGTGTGCGCGGCGCGCGGCTACCGCTGCAAGCTGGTCATGCCCGACACCATGAGCAGCGAGCGGCGCATGCTGCTGCGCGCCTACGGCGCCGAGCTGGTGCTCACGCCGGGTCCTGAAGGCATGCTCGGCGCCATCAAGGTGGCCGAGGAACTGGTGGCGGCCAATCCCAACTACTACATGCCGCAGCAATTCAACAATCCCGCCAATCCCGATGTACACCGCCGCACCACGGCCGAGGAAATCTGGCGCGACACCGACGGCAAGGTCGATATTCTGGTGGCCGGGGTCGGCACCGGCGGCACCATCACCGGCGTGGGCGAAGTGCTCAAGGCGCGCAAGCCGGGCTTCCAGGCCATCGCGGTCGAGCCCGAAGCGTCGCCCATGCTGTCCAAAGGGACCAAGGGTCCGCACCCGATCCAGGGCATCGGCGCCGGTTTCGTGCCGCAGGTGCTCAACCGCGCGGCCTTTGACGAAGTCATTTGCGTGAGCAACGACGCCGCCTTCGAGACCGCCCGCGCGGCCGCGCGCGAAGAAGGGCTGCTGGTCGGCATTTCGTCGGGAGCGGCGCTATGGGCCGCGATCGGAGTGGCGCGCCGTCCCGAAAACGCGGGCAAGGTGATCGTGACGATTATTCCATCGTTCGGCGAACGCTATTTGTCCACGGCCTTGTTTGCCAACCTGGCGGGCTGAGGTGGTGAGCGGCGCTGGCGCTGCCTGACGCCCGGCGGGCGCTGCGTGTTCTGGCTGTTTTTCTGCGTCTTGCTCGCTACGCCGTTGGCCAGCCCGGTGGCGGCGTGGTGGCTGTCGCGGCAAGCGCCGCTGGTGCAGCGCCGCACGCTGGCGCTGCTCGCCGCCAGCGTGGTCGTGGTCGTGGGGTCGCTGGCGCTCGGCTTGTCCACGGCGAGCGTCGGACTCAACGCGCTCTTGTGGCTTGTGGCCTGGCTGGCCTTTGCGGTGCTCGGCATGTCGGCCTACCGCCTTCGCCCGAAGGTGCTCGCTTACCTGCTTGGCTCGGTTGCAGCGATTCCCGGCATCGCCGGATTGCTGTTCGCCACCGTTGGCGTGATGGGACTGATGGGCGCCGTGGCCGAGATCACTGGGCGGCATGCCGAACAGCTGGCGCCGCGCCTGCGCTGCTATGTCGATGTCGTTGAAGACCGGGATACCAGCCAGCCGGCCTACGAGGTCACGCTCAAGCGCCAGTCGCCCGTGCTGCCCTGGTTCGAATACAGCCCGCGCACCGTGCGCCTGGACGACGTCGACATCGAGGCGACCCAAGCCTGCCGCCGCGCCTTTCCACCTTCCACAATCGAACCAACCGGAGCATCACAATGAATGAGCTGCTCGACCGTCTGCAAGCCTGCATCGCCTCGCGTTTCCCCACCATGGCGGCGAACCTGAACCAGGGCGCCGGCGAGGCCGACCTCGACGCCTTCGAGCGCGCCATCGGCAGGCCGCTGCCAGCATCCGTGCGCGCGCTTTACCGTTGGCATGACGGCAGTGCCGACAAGGGCGGCCACTACGTGCCTGGTCTGTTCTTCGGCCTGCCGTTCCTGAGCCTGGACGACGCCTTGCGTCACTGGAAGAGAGACACGGATATCCTCGCTGAGTGTACGGATGAGCAACTCGCCAGTTTTGCCGCCGACTACACCTGCCTGCCACCCGCCACCATTCGCCAGTGCGCCGCCAGCAGGGCCTGGATTCCGCTGGCCGACGACGGCGGCGGCGCGTATCTGGGCATCGACCTCGACCCGGACGCGGCCGGCAGCGTCGGCCAGGTGATCTCGTTCGGGTGCCGCGAGTTCACGCGCGTGCGGGCGGGCGCGAGCCTGGAACAATTCCTGGAAGGCTTGCTCGGTTTGTACGAAAACGGCGAATACGAGATCGTGCAAGAAGATGACGACGTGTTCAGCCTCGCCAGCGTAGGGCCGTACGCCACCCATTTCCTCGACTACCTGCGCCTGAAGGCGGAAGGCGCGCGATGATCGCCGTGCAAGTCATCGAAATCCGCTGGACCAAAGCCACCCGTGGCGCCCCGCGCGCCAACGAACGGGCGGTGCTGCCACGCGCCTTTGCGCTGTTGCAGGCCGGCGCGGCGTATTGCTACCAGTATTACCTGATGCATGAGCGCGACGGTTTTGCCGCCGTCTTGAAGAAAGAAAAACAGGTCGATCATGCCCCGCTCAAGGAGCGCAGCCTGGTGCTGTCGCCGCGCGACGATGGCGCGCTGGCGCTCGGCCTGAAATGGGACCCGTCCGAAGGCCAGCCGCGCCGCTGCGCGAGCAACTCGGCCATCCGGCTCGCCCCCGGCCAGACCGCGCGCCTGGTGCTCAACGGCCGCCACGCCTCGTACATCGGCCAGGAATACGCCGAAGTGATCTACAACGTGGCCTATGGCGACACCATCGCGCGCGATTGCTTCCTCGGTCGCGAGCCCGACCAGCAATTGAGCCTGGCCGCGCACCTGTTTTAAGCAATCAGCAGATCGGAACGCAAAAGCGGCGCCATCAAGGTGCTTTTTCGCCATTCGGAACGAGGTCTTCACCGTTCCTGTATCTCGTCATCGGGCGCCTGTTTTTCGGTTCCGGGCCAGGGCGCCGCGATGACGCAATTGCGTCCCTGCATCTTGGCCGCATACAAGGCGCTGTCGGCGCGATGCAGCAGTTCGGTCATGTCCATCGCATTGGCGGCGTTCATCGAGGCGATGCCGATGCTGACCGTGACGGCGATCACGCCATACGCGGTCGGCACGCTGGTGTCGGCCATGACGCTGCGCATCCGTTCGGCGACGAAGAGGGCATGTTCCGGATCGCAGTCGGGCAGCACGGCGAGCAGTTCCTCGCCGCCGTAACGTCCGAACGCGTCGTAATTTCTCAGCGCGGACGCCATGCGGCGCGTCGCTTCGCGCAGCACCTCGTCGCCCGCGAGGTGGCCGTAGCTGTCGTTGATGCGCTTGAAGTGATCGAGGTCGGCAAAGATCAGGGACAGGCAATTGGACGCCCTGGCCTGGCGCGCCATTTCCTTTTGCAGCAGGTCGAGGATCGCGCCACGGTTGAAGATGCCGGTCAGGGCGTCGCGCGTGGCCTGCCTGCGCAATTCCTGTTCCAGGTCGACGATGCGGCGCCCCGCGCGTACGCGCACCCGCATTTCTTCGGCGATGAAGGGCTTGGCGACATAGTCGTCGGCCCCGGCGTTCATGGCCGCGACGATGAATTCGGTCTCCGTGCGCGAGGTCAGCATGATCATGTAGACATAGCGCGCCATGCCGGCCTGGCGGATGTTGTGGCAGACGTCGATGCCGTCCCGTCCCGGCATCATCCAGTCCAGCACCGCCAGCAAGGGGCCGTCCTCCTGGCGCAGGATCGCTTCGGCGGCCAGGCCGTCGGTGGCGACCACGACCTCGTAGCCCCATTCGGAGAGCACGTCCTGCAGATAGAAGACAGAGACCGGATCGTCATCGGCGACAAGTACTTTCATTGGTTCAATTCCAGGGTCGTGGCAAGGGTGGCGGCCAGTTCATCGATGCACTGCGCCAGGTGGCGTGCCGCACTGTCGAGCTCCTCATGGCTGGCCTGCTTGCCGTGGCGCGCCAGCACTTCGAGCGCTCCCGCGGCCTGCGCCGTGGCCTCGCCGGCCAGCGTCGCGGCCGCCCCCTTGACCCGGTGCGCCGCGCGTTCGAGCAGGAGGACATCGGGCCGGTCGCGGGCGCCGTGCAACTGGCGCACCAGTTCGGGAGCGGTGTCGATGAACGATCTTGCCATGAGAATGAGCAAATTGCGTTTCCCGCGTGCGCGTTCGAGCGCCAGGTCGTGGTTGAAGACGCATGCGGCGGACGCCACGGCCACTTGCGGGAGCGGCGTGTCCGGCGCCGCCGCCCGCGCCGCCCATGGGCGTTCCAGGCAGGCGTACAGATCGAGCGGCTCGATCGGTTTCGACAGGTAGTCGTCCATGCCCGCGTCCAGGCAGGTCTGGCGGTCGCCCGACATCGCATGGGCGGTCACCGCAACGATATGGATATGCGCGCCGCTCAGCGCTTCGCGGCGGCGGATTTCGGCGGTGGTCTGATAGCCGTCCATCTCCGGCATCTGGCCATCCATCAGGATGACATCGAACTCTTCGCGCTCGAGTATCCGCAACACCTCGACGCCGTTGCCGACCACGCTGAAGGCGTGCCCACGGCTGCGCAACAATTCGCTGATCAGCATCTGGTTGATGGGATGGTCGTCGGCGACCAGCACGCGCAAGCGCTTTTGCAGGGGCGGCGCGGGTGGCTGCGCGCTATGCGACGTGCTATGCGAAGCGCTAGGCGACGCGCCAGGCGAGGCCCCCGCCTGCACGGCGGCGCGCAGCGGGCCGCCGGCCTTGCCCTGGACGATCCCCAACAGGGCGTTGAACAGCTCCGAGTGCCTGACGGGCTTTTTGATAAATTCCGTCACCCCCGCCGCCATGCAGGCTTGCAGCACGCCGCCGCCGTCCTGCAGCGGCAGCATGGCGATGACCGATGCCGGCGCCAGCCCGGCGGCGCCAAGTGCGCTGGCCAGGGCTGCGCCGTCGTCGAGCAGCGTTGCGCTGCAGATGGCGGCGCAAAACGGTTCCGCCGCCGGCGCGCCGCCGGCCCGTTGCAGATGGCCGGCCAGGGCGGCCTCGCCTTGCACCAGGGTGGGCAGCATTTTCCAGCTGCGCAGCAGGTTGACGATAATCTGGCCGGAGGTGGCGTTGTCATCGACCACCAGGACCGGCTTGTACTGCAGTCCGGCGTGGCCCGGACCCGACTCCAGCCCGGCCGGGTGCTGCGCGAGCTGGACCGAGACCGTGAAATAGAATTGCGTGCCCATGCCCGGTTCGCTGTCGACCCACAGACGGCCGCCCATCAGGTTCACCAGCTGCGAGACGATGGCCAGTCCCAGCCCGGTACCGCCGTACTGGCGGGTGGTGGAGGCGTCGGCCTGGACGAACGACTCGAAAATATGCTCCTGCTGCTGGCGTGAAATGCCGATACCCGTGTCGCGCACGCCGAGCAGCAGTTCGGCGCGCCCGCCATGCTGCGACTGCAGGGCGACCGTCAGCACGACTTCGCCGCGCGCGGTGAACTTGATCGCGTTGCTGGTCAGGTTGATCAGGATCTGCGCCAGCCGGCCCTTGTCGGCGACGATGATGCGCGGTACCTCGGGTGCGATGTCGAAGGCCAGTTCCAGGCGCTTTTCCGCCGCGCCCGCCGCCAGGGTGCGGCACATATTGGCGATTTCTTCGCGCAGGTCGAACGCCGTTTTCTCCAGAACGAGTTTCTTGGCCTCCATCTTGGAAAAGTCGAGGATATCGTTTAACAGGCGCAGCAGGGAGTCGGCCGACGATTCGATCAGTTGCATGTACTCCCGCTGCTGGTCGGAGAGCCCGGTTTTCAGCACCAGCCGCGTGAAGCCGATAATGCAATTCATGGGCGTGCGGATTTCATGGCTCATGTTGGCCAGGAATTCGCTCTTCGCTTCATTCGCCGATTCGGCTTTGTGCTTGGCTTCCTGCAACTGGATTTCAAATTTCTTGATGGTGGTGACGTCGTGGTCGGTCCCTCGGTAGCCGAGGAAAGCGCCGTCGGGGTCGAACACCGGTACCGCCGACGATTCCAGATAACGATCGCTGCCGTCGCGGTGGCGCCAGCGTATCAGCCAGCTGCTCCACCCTTCGCCTTTCTGTTGCAGATGCAAGATCCTGGCGCCGACGCCAGCCCGTTCGTCGGGGTGGACGTAGCGCAGCATGCCCTTGCCGGTCAGTTCATCCGGCGCGCGGCCGAGCATGGCCTCGACCGCCGGGTTGGAATACAGGATGCGGCCGTCCCTGTCGAGCGACCATATCCAGTCTTTGGTGGTCTCCACGATCGAGCGGAACTTTTCCTCGCTCAACCTGAGCCGGTCTTCGGTCCGCTTGCGGTGGGTGATGTCGTTGTACAAACACAGCAAATGGGGCACGCCGGACAGCTCCACCACGTCGGCCGACAGCAGCACGCTGATCACGGCGCCATCGGCGGTGCGCATGGCCGCTTCCACGTCGCTGATCGAACCTTCCCGGCGCAGCCGCTCCATCATGGCCGCATGGGCCGCCGGCGCGAACCAGTCATCGAGCGGCGCGGCGGGACGGGTCAGCAGCACGCCGCGTTCCTGGCCGATCAGTGCGCAAAATGCATCGTTGACTTCCAAAAAGGCGCCATCGGCCATGCTGCTGACGGTAATCGCAACCGGACTCATACTAAAAATCTTGGAGAAACGTTCTTCCAGCTGGCGCATGCGTTCTTCGACATTCTTGCGCTCGCTGATGTCCATCATGGCGCCGATCATGCGCACCGCCCCGCCGTGCGCGTCGTGGATGATGTAGCCGCGATCGTGGACATAGGCAAACGTGCCGTTCGCCAGGCGGAAGCGGTACTCGCCGGTCCAGTACTGGCTGCCCGCGTGGATTTCATGCTCGACTTCGCGCGTGACCCAGTCGCGGTCATCCGGATGGATCTGGTCGACCCACCACTGGGCCGGCGTTGCCGTGGTGGCCAGTTCGTGACCGAAGGTGTGCGCAATGCCCGCATTCCACCAGATCTCGTCGGTCGCGAAGTCCCAGTCCCACACCGTATCGTTGGTGGCGCGCGCGACCAGGTTGAAACGGTCCAGCGTCTTGCGCAGGTCGTCTTCGGCGCGCTTGCGCTCGCTGACATCGACCCCCACCATCGCGTACGAACCGGCTTCGCCCTCCAGATGCTCGATGCGCACCACCGAAAACAAGAAGGGGACCACGGCGCCGCTGCGCGTGCACAAGGCAAATTCGCCGCGCCAGGCGGCCAGCGACGCTTCAAGAAAAATATCCTGCAAATAGCCGCTGGCGCTCCCGGGGCAAGCGAATTGATCCATCGACAGGCTGGCGCAGTCTTCGTCCCCGGCAATGCCAAGCAGGTCGCGCCCGGCGCCGTTGAGATACAAGATACTCTGCTCGGCGGAAACGAAGGCCACCAGGTTGGGGGTGGCGTCGAGGAAGGCGCTAAAGCGCGAACTGACTTCGGACGCCCGCCGCTCATCGCTGATGTCGCGCAGGATCGCCACCGACAAGCGTCCCCCTTCGTGCAGCGCTTCGCGCACGGCAATGTGCAGGGGGAACAGACTGCCATCCTTGCGTTTGCCGTGCACTTGCATCCCGCGCGCGCTGTCCGGCCGCGCCGCTGCGCCTGGCTGCCCGCTCGATGGCGGGCCGGCTGGAATCAGCCCGGCGAGGGCGGTATCGAGCAGCTCCGGCGCGGCATAGCCGAACATGGCGGCGGCGGCCGGATTGATCGACTTGATGCGGCCATGCTCGTCGATGGTCAGCAGACCCTCGGCCATATTGTCGAGCACCGCCTGGATCTTGCCCTCGCCCGCGCGCGCCTTTTGCTTGGCCGCCAGCAGCGCCGCGATCAGCGGGGACACTTGCCAGTGCAAGAGAAACATTCCGCACATAAACAGTACGGCCAGCACCGCCACCATATACGATATTTGCGTGCGGATCGGCTCGTACAATTCGACGGCGTCTTCCTTCACCACCAGGCCCAGGCCGGTGGCGCCGATCGGCCCGTAGGCGGCGACCACCATCCGTCCCCGGTAATCTTTTGCCACGGCCAGTCCGGTGTGGCCATCGAGTGCCAGGCTCATCGGCAGGCTGCTTCCCTCGCGCATCCGGGGCGCCTCGGTAAAGCTGCGCGGGTGCAGGCGGGTCGGCAGGCAATTCATGCGGCCGCTGCCGCTGGCCGCGCAAATCGCAATATCGCCGCTTTTTCCCAGGAGTGCGGCATCGGCCAGCAGGGTTTGTACGATGGGCAAGTTGCGTTCGGCCCGGAGGGTGCCGATGACGCTCGTTCCCGTGTGCACCGGCACCCTTATCTTCAATATGGGCAGCGTCGACCAGGAAAGTTCCTGCTCATTGTTCAAGCGCAAGGTGACGGACGCGCTGGTCGCGGGCGCGCCGGCACGCAGCAGCGCGGTGCCCTCGCTGGTGAGAGCGGCCACCGAGGAGTAGCCGTCGCTGAGCAAGTGACTCCCGAGCTCGGTCTCATCGGCCGCCGGGCCGGCGCCGGCGGCGCGCGCGTATTCCTTGAGCAGGGCAGGGTCGCTGGCAAGCGCACGGGCCTGCAAGCGGGTGTTTTCCAGCACGAAGTTCAACAGCTGGGCGCGATTCGAATGCGCCACCCGCATATTCAGGTGCAAGGCGGCCTCGGTGCGGTGCGCCGACAGGACCGAGCTGATCATCCCGGCCGTCAGCGCCATCGAGAGCAGGATGACGGTCGCGATCGCGGTGATGCGCTGGTCGCCGCGCTCGCGCCGGAAGCCGCTTTCCTTGACGCTGCGGTACCAGCGCAGCCACAGCGCACTGCCCAGCAACAGCACGCCGAACGCCGTGTGCGGCGCCATCCCGACGAACTGATACCCTTCGTAGAGCAGCGCCAGCTTGAGCGAGTGGCCGGTCATGCCGATGATCCCGAGCGATACCAGCGCCAGGCACAGCAGCTGGATGGCCCAGCCGGCGGCGCGCGTCGCGCGTTGCCGCTCCTGCAGCAAGAGACAGGCGCCGGCCAGCCAGAAACCCACGCAAGCGAGCGGCGACATGCGTCCCGGATGGGGGTTGGGGTCGGCCAGCCACACCTGGACGAACAACTGGTCGATATGCAGGTCGATGCCGAGCAGGTTTTGCAGGCCGACCACGCCCGCCACGCCCAGCATGGCCGCGCAGGCCCCGCCACGCACGGCGCGCGCCAGCGGCGCTTGCCGGTCGGAAATCGCGAGGGCGATACCGGCAAGTATGAAACACAGCGCCGTGTTGAACACCATCGCGACCGCGCCGGGCAGCGGTTGCACCAGATCGCGCAGGCGCAGGCCCCAGCCGGCCATCACGACAGCGCCCAGCAGCATCAGCAATGCCCCAAGCGCTCGTTGAAGCTGTGAGAATGTCAACACTGGAGCCTTTCCGACATGGATGGCCGCAACGGGCCACCGGCGTCCCTGGCCACCGGTGGCACTCGGCAAAGATGTCTTTCACGAAATTGTTAGCCGACTATACAAGATCGCTCCCGGCTTTCGACCCGATTCGGATGGGTTCGGCAAAAAAACCACGTCGCCTCCGGCTGGCGCCGAACCTAGGCTGGCTTGGGCGCTTCCCCATGTAGAACGCAGCTGTGCTCGCTCGTCCCCAGTTCCACCTGCAAGGTGCAGTGGGCGATCGCATAATCGGCCTTGAGCGCCGCCACGATGGCGTCCAGCGCGGCGTCGCCCGGGTAGCCGGCGGGCATGACCAAATGCGCGGTCAGGGCCGTTTCGGTCGTGCTCATGGCCCAGATATGCAGGTCGTGCATGCCGGCCACGCCCGGCTGCGCCAGCAGATAGTCGCCCACCGCGCCGGCATCGACATTGGCCGGCACCGCCGCCAGCACCAGGTCGAGCGATTCGCGCAGCAAGCCCCAGGTGGTGACCAGGATCAGCAGCACGATCACGATGCTGACCGCCGGGTCGAGCCAGGTCCAGCCGGTGAAGATGATCGCCACGCCCGACACCACCACGCCCAGCGAAATGGCGGCGTCGGCCGCCATGTGCTGGTAGGCGCCGCGGATGTTCAGGTCGTCCTTGCTGCCGGCCATGAACAGCCAGGCCGAAAAGCCGTTGACCAGCACCCCGATACCGGCCACCACCGACATCGTCATGCCCTGCACCGGGGCCGGATTGGCGAAGCGGTGCACGGCTTCCCAGCCGATCGCGCCGCAGGCGAGCATCAGCAGCAGGGCGTTGAGCAGCGCCGCCAGGATCGAGGAACTGCGCAGGCCGTAGGTGTAGCGCCCGTTCGGCGCGCGCCGGGTGAGCATGGCCGCGCCCCAGGCCAGCATCAGGCCCAGCACATCGGACAGGTTGTGGCCGGCGTCGGCCATCAGCGCGGTCGAATTGGCCAGGAATCCGTAAAAGAATTCGATGCCGACAAATACCGTGTTCAGGCCGATCGCCAGCGCAAAGGCGCGCCCGTTGCCGTTCGGATCGAGCTGGTGATGGTGGTGGCCATGCCCGTGCCCATGGTCGTGCCCGTGGTCGTGCTTGTCCACCGCTTTGGCCGGCGCGTGCGCGTGGCTGGCGTGGTCATGGTCGTGATCGTGGTCGTGGGCGCTGGTCATGGGTCGATTCCATTGGTGGGTTCGGCGATGTGTTCGAGCATGTCGGTCAGCACGCCGCTGATGTGGGCGTCCGCCGTCGAATAGAACACCTGCTTGCCCTGGCGCTCGGCCTTGACGATGCGCGCGGCGCGCAGCAGGCGCAGGTGGTGGCTGACCAAGGAGCTGCTCAATTGCAGGCCGGCCGCGATGTCGCCCACCGCAATCGGCCCTGGCAAGCACGACAATACGATGCGCAGCCGGGTCGGGTCGCCCAGCAGATGGAACAGGTCGGCCAGTTGGGCGATCGAGGCGTCATTATCGGGAGAAGGTTTCATAGTCAACATGTGAAGATATGTAGATATGATAGCGCATATCCGGAACACATGGCTGCGCTTGCCGGAAATTACGGCTTTTGCATCTCGGCGGCAATGGCCGCGCGGGTTTTGGGATCGAGTTTGGCCACGGCTTTGGCCAGCTTGTCGCCATCGCGCAGGGCGCTGCTTTGCTCCGGCGTGAGTTCCCTGGCGACGAGCACCGGTGCCGGGGCAGGCGCGGGGCGCAACAGCAACGCCTGGCCGGCCAGCACCACGAACGCGCACAGCAGCGCGGCGCCGCCGACGATGGCGATCAGGCGTTTTTCCTGCGCCGCGGCAGCCTGGACGGGACCTGGCGCCGCCGTCACCAGCGCCGCCGGACGGGCGCTGGCAGGGACGGCATGGCCAAGGTAGCCGGTGTCCTGCAGCGCCCGCACCTGGTCGGCCAGGTCGGCGGTCGCGTCGTCGAGCAATTCCACGTGGCGCTCGACCGCTTCGGCCAGCACCGCCTCGTTCAATGCCACCAGCGCGAAGATCGGATCGTCGATATCGATCCGCACGCCGGTCTTTTCAAAGACGAGGGTGCGCAGTTTTTGCTGGTCCATGCCGGCTTACCACTGCACTTTGTCGAGTTGTTCGAACAGGTCGCGGAACACCACCTTGATGCGCTGCTTTTCCATCACGTTGAATTTGTCGCTTTCGCGCACTTCCTGGGCGGTCAGGCGCGCGATATTCATCTTTTTGATGTCGGCGCCGAAGGTGTCGGCGTTGCGTTGCGACAGCACCACGCGCCCGCACACGCGCGCCGCGTTGTCGGCGTAGGTCTGGGACTCGGTAAACACCTTGCCGGTGGCCGATTGCAAGGGGCCGAAGTGCTCGTTTTCCCACAGCACCAGCGGCACCGTGGTCGACTTGGCGGTCGAGACGAAACCCATGGCCGTATCGTGCAAGGTGTCGCCGCCGCCGACGATGGTGTGGATATACACCTTGCGCCCGGATTCCTTGAGCAGGTCGAAGCAATCGTTTTCCAGCAGGTAGCCCATCAGCGGCGAAAAGGTGTTGGCGCCGTTGTCGATGACGCAGTTGCCTTCTTCTTCCAGCAGGTCGATCATCAGCGCGTCGAAGCGCTTGGGGTCGATGTTGCGCGCATCGGTCATGACCGGCACGTGTTTCACGTCCATCGCCTTGTAGCGCGAAAAGGTGGCGTTTTCCTGGTCGGTATCGTAGCAGCGCAGGGGGCGCTCCTCGTCCTTGCCCGCCAGCCACTGCGCGAGGATGGTCGAGACCAGGGTCTTGCCGATGCCGCCCTTGCCCTGCAAGATGAAATGAACCGTGTTGTGCATCGAATTGCTCCAGAAAATGACTCACCCGTCATTCCCGCGCAGGCGGGAATCCAAGGTCCTGCCGTTTAGCAGACATGCCTTGGATTCCCGCCTGCGCGGGAATGACGACGCTTAGGTTAGCGGCGTTTGCATCAGACAAAGGGTTGAAAATGGCGATGGCGCCGCGGCGCCATCGGCGTCGTGTTCGCGCTATTCGATGATGCGCAGCAAGCCTTGCAGCGCATGCAGCACGGTCTGCTCGCGCACCGCCTGGCGGTCGCCGGCAAACACCAGGCGCTCGGTCTGGACCGTGTCGCCCCTGGCCCAGCCGAAGCAGACCGTGCCGACCGGCTTGCCCGGCACCGCGCCGCTCGGGCCGGCGATGCCGGTGGTCGACAGCGCCACATGCGCGTTGCTGTTCGCCAACGCGCCCGTGGCCATGGCGGACGCCACTTCCTCGCTGACCGTGCCCAGCTGCGCGATCAGCGCGGCCGACACATCAAGCAGCTCGGTCTTGGAGGCGTTCGAATAGGTCACGAAGCCGCAATCGAACCAGGCGGTCGAGCCGGCCACCTCGGTGACCGCCTGCGCCACCCCGCCGCCGGTGCATGATTCGGCGGTTACCAGCAGCAAACCTTTCGCTTGCAGCGCGCGGCCGACTTTGGCGGAAAGTTCGAGAATGTCGTTCGTCACGTGTTGCTCCTTTTGGACGGTCATGGGGGGATCGGATTACCTATCGAAATTCATATCGACATTCATATCGACATTCAGATCAGGGGAGGGCGCGCGCGACCGCGCGGCCCTGCGATTCTACTTTACCATGCCGTATGCAACACTGTTCGTCCACCCTGTTGCAATGTTTCACAAGGGATATCCAAGAGACCCAAAAAAGCGTAGAGTGGACCTGGGGAAATCGTCCTGCCGTGCGCCACGGGCCTGCTGCTCTGCTATGCTGGCCTTTACCGCTGAGTTTGCTTTTTGTCTGATCCGGATTGGAGTCCCATGTCCCCGATTCTCTTGCTGGCCGAACTGCCATGGCGGGCCTGAGCTGGTTCGCATTGCGCCGGCGCACGCTGGCGCTGCCCATCGTGCTGGCCCTGTCGGCCTGGAGCGGCCCAATCGCGGCCCAGTCGCCGCCCAGCGTCGAAAACCAGGTCAAGGCCGCCTACCTGTTCAAATTCGCCGGCTTCGTCGAGTGGCCCGACGGCAGCTTCGCGCGCGCCGACAGCCCGCTCCAGATTGGCGTCTCCGGCAATGACGGCCTGGCCGACCAGCTCGAACAAATGGTGGCCGGGCGCACCGTCGGCGGGCACGCCGTGCTGGTGCGCAGGCTGCGCCGCGGCGACCCTGTCGGCGGCGTCCACATCCTCTTCATCGGCGCCGGCGAACGCGCCGCCGTGATCGACATGCTGGCCGCCGCGCGCGGCCAGTCGGTGCTGACCGTCTCCGACGCCGAGGACGGCATCGCGCTTGGCTGCATGATCGCCTTCGTCGTGGCCCAGGACCGGCTGCGCTTCGACGTCGCCCTCGGCCAGGTCAATTCCAGCCGCCTGCGCATCAGCGCACGCATGCTGGCCGCCGCCAACCGTGTGCAGGGGGTCACATGATCGTGCGCTCGATCCGCGAAAAACTGGTCACGGTGGTCATGCTCACTACCCTGGCGGCGCTGCTGGTGTCGATCGGCACCGTGATCGCCTACGACCTGCGCAACTACCACAAGGCCCTGCTGGGCGACATGGCGACCCAGGCCGAACTGCTCGGCCACATGACCTCGGCCGCGCTGACGTTCGATGACGCCCGCCTGGCCACCGAAAACCTGGCGCTGCTGCGCATCCGCCCGTCGGTGCGGGCCGGCGCCATCTACGACGCCAAGGGCGCGCTGTTCGCCTCCTACCGCGCGCCGGGCGAACAGCAGGCCTTCCCGGTCAGCCCGCAGACCGACGACCTGCGCGTCTCCGGCGACGACCTGCTGCTGTACCGGCGCGTGGTCGAAAACGGCGAACTGCTCGGCACCGTCTACCTGCGCGCCGAATACACGCTGGTCGCGCGCGCGGTCGACTACCTGAGCATCGCCGCCGGCGTGATCGCGCTGGCCATGCTGATCGCCTGGCTGATGACGCGCCGGCTCGGGCGCATCGTCACCGCGCCGATCGTGGCGCTCACCGAAACCGCGCGCGAAGTGGTCAGCACGCGCGACTACTCGCGGCGCGCCCCGCGCATCAGCGACGACGAAGCGGGCGAACTGGTGGACTCCTTCAACGCCATGCTGGGCGAAATCGAACAGCGCACCGGCGCGCTCGAAACGTCGCACCACGCGATTGCGCGCGAAGCCGAGGAACGCGCCCGCGCCCAGCAGGAAATCATGGACCTCAACGAGCGCCTCGAAGTGCGGGTGCACGAACGCACCATGCAGCTCGAACTGACCAACGCCGAGCTGGAAGTGGCCATGTCCGCGGCCAAGAACGCCAACCAGGCCAAGTCGGCCTTCTTGTCGTCGATGAGCCACGAGTTGCGCACGCCGCTCAACGCCATCCTCGGCTTCGCCCAGATATTGACGTCCGAATCGCTGCCGTCCACACTGCCGCAAAAGAAGGAGTTCGCCGGCCACATTCTCAAGTCGGGGCGCCACCTGCTTACCCTGATCAACGAAATCCTCGACCTGGCCAAGGTCGAATCGGGCACCGTGACCCTGTCGATGGAACCGGTGGCGCTGGCCGACATGCTGGTCGAGTGCCGCAACATGACCGAACCGCTGGCGCAGCAGCGCAAGATCCGCATGCTGTTCCCGGACGCGCCGCCCGCCGTGGTGCAGGCCGACCGCACGCGCCTCAAGCAGGTGCTGCTTAATCTGCTGTCGAACGCCATCAAGTACAACCGCGAGATGGGCGCGGTGGTGTGCGACTGCAGCGTCGTCACCGCCAACCGCGTGCGCCTGTCGGTGCAGGATACCGGCATGGGCCTGCGCCCCGAGCAGATCGATTCGCTGTTCCAGCCGTTTAACCGCCTGGGCCAGGAAAACGGCAGCGAAGAAGGCACCGGCATCGGCCTGGTCGTCACGCGCCGCCTGGTCGAACTGATGGGCGGCGAAATCGGCGTCTCGAGCAGTGTCGGCGTGGGCACCGTGTTCTGGATCGAACTGGGACTGACCCAGCCGGTGCCGTCGGTGGTGGGCGAGGCGACCGTGCTGGCGCTCGAGCCCAAGGCAGCGAGTGCGCCGCGCGCCGACCACACCTTGCTGTACGTCGAAGACAACCCGGCCAACCTGAAGCTGGTGCAGGAGATCGTGCGCTACCGGCCCGACCTGCATTTGCTCACCGCGCCCGATGGCCACCTCGGCATCGAAATGGCCAAGGCGCACCTGCCGGACGTGATTTTGATGGACCTGAACCTGCCCTGCGTGAGCGGCGCCGACGCCCTCAAGGAATTGCGCAGCGACCCGCGCACGGCCCACATTCCCGTCATCGCGCTGACCGCCAGCGCGATGCCGCGCGACGTCGAGCGCGGGCTGGCCAGCGGTTTTTCGCGTTACCTCACCAAACCGATCAACATTGACGAATTCAACGAGGCGATCGACACCACCCTCGCATTCGCCGACACGCGGCAGCTTGCGCAGAAAGCGCGAAATCCATGATAGCCCTCGAAGACATCCATCACGCCGCCATCCTGATCGTCGACGACCAGATGGTCAACGTCCAGCTGCTCGAGTACCTGCTCACGACCACCGGCTACACCAACGTCAGCAGCACCACCGACCCGCGCGAGGTGGCGGCGCTGCACATGAAGCACCGCTACGACCTGATCATCCTCGACCTGCATATGCCGGGCATGAACGGCTTCCAGGTGATGGAGGCGCTGGCGCCCATGGAAACCGAAGCCTACCTGCCGGTGCTGGTGGTGACGGCCGAGCCGGACAAGAAGCTGGCCGCGCTCGACGCCGGCGCGCGCGACTTTGTCGGTAAACCCTTCGACCCGGTCGAGGTGCTCACGCGCATCCGTAACATGCTCGAGGTGCGCCTGCTGCACCGCGAATCGAAGAACTACGGCGCCGTGCTCGAACAAACGGTGCGCGAGCGCACCGCCGAACTGCAGCGCTTTCGCAGCGCCATGGACGCCACCGACGACGCCATCTTCCTGATCGACATCGGCGCCATGAAGGTGGTCGACGTCAACGACGGCGCCTGCCGCATGCTTGGCTACCAGCGCGACGAACTGCTGCGCCTCGACCCCACCGTGTACGGCCTGGCCGGGCGCGGCCAACTGGCCTGCCAGGCCGATCCCGCGCGCGACGCGCTGCGCTACCCGGACCTGGTCGAAGACCAGCTCACGCGCGCCGACCTGCGCGAAGTGGCGGTCGAAATCTACTGGCAGACCCAGAACGTGGGCGGCACGCGCATGCTGATCGCGGTCGCGCGCGACATCAGCGAACGGCTGGCCGCGCGCCAGCGCCTCAAGCACCTGGCCAGCTACGACAGCCTGACCGGCCTGCCCAACCGCACCCTGTTCTACCAGACCTTGCGCGAAGCGATCGAGCTGGCGCAGGACAAGCACTGGCGCATCGTGGTGCTGTTCATCGCGCTCGACCGCTTCAAGACCATCAACGATTCGCTCGGCTCGGCGCTGGGCGACGAGTTGCTGCGCCAGTTCAGCACGCGCCTGGTGCAGTGCGTGCGCATCCGCGACACGGTCGGGCGCCTGGGCGGCGACGAATTCGCGCTGATCCTCACCATGACGCGCAACCAGCAGGACGCCGTCAACGTGGCCAACGAAGTGCGCGACACCCTGCGCGCGCCGTTCGACCTGCACGGCCGCCAGGCGGGTCTTACGGCCAGCATCGGCATCGCCATGTATCCGGACGACGCCCTCGATCCCGAAACGCTGATCAAATATGCCGACACGGCCATGGGCCGCGCCAAGGAAGCGGGGCGCGACGGCTACCGCTTCTTCACCGCCGGGATGAACGTGCAGGTGCTGGCCCGGCTCGACCTCGAACTGGCGCTGCGCCACGCGCTCGAGCATGGCGAGTTTTTGCTGTACTACCAGCCCAAGGTCAATTTGCGCACCGGCCGCATCGCCGGCGCCGAAGCGCTGCTGCGCTGGAACCGGCCCGGCTTCGGCCTGGTGTTCCCGGCCGAATTCGTGCCGGTGATGGAAGAAACCGGCTTGATCGTGCGCGTCGGCGCATGGGTGATCGAAGAAGCCTGCCGCCAGATCGCGCAGTGGTCGGCCGGCGAGACCGGCGACGTGCGGGTGGCGGTCAATGTGTCGAGCCGCCAGTTCGTCGAGGGCGACCTGGAAGGCGACATCCGCGCCGCCATCGGCAAGCACGGGATCGACCCGTCGCTGCTGGAACTGGAGCTGACCGAAAGCGCGCTGATGTCCAACGCCGAGCATACGATCAAGGTGCTGGGCAACCTCAAGCAGCTCGGTATCACGATCGCCATCGACGACTTCGGGACCGGTTATTCGAGCCTGGCGTACCTGAAGCGCTTCCCGATCGACAAACTCAAGATCGACATCGCTTTTGTACGCGAGGTGACGGTCAACCCGGACGACGCGGCCATCGCGCTGGCCATCATCGGCATGGCGCACTCGCTGCACATGCAGGTCATCGCCGAAGGGGTGGAGACAGCGGCGCAGATGGCTTACCTGCGGCGCCATCGCTGCGACGAAGTGCAGGGCTTTCATTTCAGCCGGCCGTTGCCGGTCAAGGAGTTCGGCGCCATGGTGCTGGCCAACCTGGCGCAGCCGCAGGAGCCGGAGTCGCCCGACAATCACCGCCAGACCTTGTTGATCGTCGATGACGATGTCAATGTGCTCTCGGCGCTGCACCGCTTGTTCAAGCGCGATAACTACCGGATCTTGACGGCGGTGTCACCGGCCGAAGGATTCGAGCAATTGGCGCTGCACACGGTGCAGGTGATCGTGTGCGACCAGCGCATGCCGGGAATGAGCGGAACCGAGTTTTTGAGCAAGGTCAAGGAGCTCTATCCGGACACGATCCGGATCATCTTATCCGGCTACACCGGGCTTGAAGCGGTGCTCGATTCGATCAACCGCGGGGCGATCTACCGCTTCTACACCAAGCCGTGGGACGAGACCCAACTGCGCGACAACGTGCGGCTGGCGTTTCATCATTACTGGCTGATGAACGGGCCGAAGGACGATCCGCATAATGCGCACTTTGTCGATGCCGGGCAGGTGGCGGCGGAGTAGGGATGCTCAGGCGCTGGCGAAGTGGTCGAACCCGGCCAGTTGCAAGTCGAGCGCCTGGCCGCGCGCATCGACCAGGCGCAGGCCCGGCGCCGCATCGATGGTCCCCACGCGCGTGACGGCGGCGCCGCTGGCGAGGCCGGCGGCCAGGATCGCTTCGCGCTGCGCCGGCGCGGCGCTAAAACACAACTCGTAATCGTCACCGCCGGCGGCGCAGAACTGGCGCCGCAGCGCCTGCGCCTGCGCGGCCAGCGCCGGCCCGGCCGGTAGCGCATCCACATCCAATGTAGCGCCGACCTTCGACGCGGCCAGGATGTGTCCGAGATCGCCCACCAGCCCATCGGAGATGTCGATCGCCGCGTGCGCCAGGCGCGCGCCGGCCAGGGCCAGGCCAAGCGCCACGCGCGGCGCCGGCATGTGCATGCGCGCGCCCGCCAGCAGCTGCGCGGCATCATCGAGTGCCACTTCCTTGCGGTACCCGGCCAGCGCCAGGCGGGCGTCGCCCAGGGTGCCCGAGATCCAGAGATCGTCGCCGGCGACGGCGGCATCGCGCCGCAAGGCGTGGCCGGGCGCCAGTTCGCCGAAGATGGTGATGCAGATCGTGAGCGGGCCTTTGGTGGTGTCGCCGCCGATCAGTTCACAGTCATGCAGGTCGGCCAGCGCAAACAGGCCGGCGGCAAATTCGCCGAGCCACGCCGGTTCGGCCGTCGGCAGCGCCAGCGCCAGCGTAAAGGCGACTGGCCGTGCGCCCATTGCCGCCAGGTCGGACAGATTCACGGCCAGGCATTTGTGGCCCAGCATGCGCGCATCGGCGCCGGCGAAGAAATGGCGGCCCTCGACCAGCATGTCGGACGAAATGGCCATCTGCATGCCGGGGGCGGGCGCGAGCAGCGCGCAATCGTCGCCAATGCCGAGCGCGGCCCGGCTTGGCTGTGCACGTTTGAAGTATTGCTTGATAAGGTCGAATTCTGAGAGCATGCGCAATTGTACTCCGGCATTCTCCGCCTTCTCCGCCCCCGGTGTGCCCCACCCCGGTGTCAGGTCTGACATTCGGACACGAACCCAGCCATTGGTTTTCAGTAAAGTCCAGCTCGTGTCCGTTTGTCAGACCTGACACCGGGGGTGGTGCTTACAGCTTGCCCAAGGTGACTTCGAGCAGGCGCCCCTTTTTCTTGAACTCTTCATTGACCGTCACCAGGATGCGTCCCTGGGCGTCTTCCGCGATCGAGGTCACTTCGCTGGTGGCGTCGGCACCCGTGCGCTTGTAGCCCGGCAGCAGGCTCGATAGGTCGGTCCATTTGTCGCCGTTGTCGTTCGACCACGCCAGGTAGGGCAGGCCATGCGCCTTGTCGAAACCGGCGGCGACGATCACGTTCGGCTTGCCCGCCGGCGAGAGCAGCTTGGTGATGTAGGGATAGCCGGTCCCGCCCGACAAGGGCTGCTTGAGCACGAACTTGTAGCTCTTGCCGCTGTCGTCGCTGCGCAGCAGGCCGCCTTCGACGCCGATGAACACGCGCTCGCTCTTGCCCAGGCTGGTGATCAGGTGCACATTGCGGTTTTCCAGCTCCGGCACGCTGATCGGCACTGGGACCATGGACGCCAGCGCCGAATTGTCGGCGTTCATGCTGTAGGCGCGCACGTAGGCCATGTCGAGCGGGCATTCGCCGCCGGTCAGCAGGCGACCACCGGCCACCTCGAAGGCCTGGTGGGTGCAGCTCATGCTGTCCATGCTGCCCATGATGGGCTTCCAGCTCAGGCCTTGGTCGTTCGAGACCTGCACGTTCTGGCCGGCGCCGCCGTTGGCGAACCAGCGCTTGCCGACTGCCTTGATGTCATTGACCTCCATGCGTTCGCAATAGGTCGCGTAGCAGATGCGGAAGTCTTTGTCCTTGGGAACGAAGGTCATCTTGGCCTGGTCGAGCTCGCATAAAGTGTGTTCGTCGGCGCTGCCCCAGGCGCTCTGCACCAGCATGGTCTTGCCGGCCAGCGCGCAGGTCGGCCGCGCGCCGCACTTCGACCTGCGCGCTGGCCGGCAGCTTGCACTCGCCCAGGGCCACGTTTTGCCAGGCCGACCTGGCGCTCACGCCGCGCGCGGTGGCGATCACCGCGGTGCCCTCGGCTTCGGTATTGGTCAGCGCGACATAGGCGTTCTTGTCGTCGATGGTGACGGCCTTCATGCCGCGCTCGTTACTCATCAGGATGTCGACGCGGGCCACCGGGTCGGGCGTCGGCAGCGGGGCGGGCTTGCCGGCGTCGCCACCGCCGCCGCCGCAGGCGGTAAGCAGGGTGGCGGCGATCAGGCCGGCGGGAAGGCATTTCTGGAAGTCGTTCATGGGCGTTGTCTCCGGACAGGTTGGGGCGCGCCGCGCGCGGACGGAGGTTCCGGCCGGCAGTGCCGCGATGTGGCATTTTCGGTCCGGGAGCGTCCCGGGATCTATTGCGTTTATGTCTAGGATTTGTATCAACTGTCGGCAATCTGTACCGTCTTGTGACGTCGAGCGAGCGTTCGCTTTGTTTTTCTTGCCGCAAAAAAGGCGTGTTTTACGGCAATTGACCCGCGCTTGGTGAAAATACGTACCTTGTTGAAAGATCACGTCTGATAAAATCGTCAGTCCCCGACAGTACACAGGAAGGCCGTACCAGCATGGATTCGTCACCAGAGAAGAAGGAAGAACTGCGCCAACAATTGCGCCTCGCCGCGCTCGAGTATCACGAGTGCCCCCGCCCCGGCAAGATCAGCGTCACCCCCACCAAGCAGTTACTCAACCAGCGCGACCTGGCCCTGGCGTATTCGCCGGGCGTGGCCGCGCCGTGCGAAGAGATCGTCAAGGATCCGGGCAACGCCTATAAATACACGGCGCGCGGCAATCTGGTGGCAGTCATCACCAACGGCACCGCCGTGCTGGGCCTGGGCAATATCGGTCCGCTGGCGTCCAAACCTGTGATGGAAGGCAAGGGCGTGCTGTTCAAGAAGTTCGCCGGGATCGATGTCTTCGATATCGAGATCAACGAGCAAGACCCGGACAAGCTGGTCGACATCATCGCGTCGCTGGAGCCGACTTTCGGCGGCATCAACCTGGAAGATATCAAGGCGCCCGAGTGCTTCTATATCGAACGCCAGTTGCGCAGCCGCATGAAGATTCCCGTCTTCCACGATGACCAGCACGGTACCGCGATCATCGTCGGCGCCGCCATCCTGAACGGCATCAAGGTCGTCGGCAAGGATATCCGCGAGTGCAAGCTGGTGGTGTCGGGCGCGGGCGCCGCGGCGCTGGCCTGCCTGGAACTGATCGTCGACCTCGGTTTCCCGATCGAGAACATCTATGTGACCGACCTGGCCGGCGTGGTCTACAAAGGCCGCGTCGAACTGATGGACCCGGACAAGGAGCGTTTCGCCCAGGACACCCCGTTGCGCACCCTGGCCGAAGTCATGCCGGGCGCCGATATTTTCCTGGGCCTGTCCGCCGGCGGCGTGCTCAAACAGGACATGGTCAAGGCCATGGCGGCCAATCCGCTGATCCTGGCGCTGGCCAACCCGACCCCGGAAATCCTGCCGGAAGACGTGAAGGCCGTGCGCGGCGACGCGATTATTGCCACCGGGCGTTCGGACTATCCGAACCAGGTGAACAATGTGCTGTGCTTCCCGTACATTTTCCGCGGCGCCCTCGATTGCGGCGCCACCACCATCACGCGCGAGATGGAAATTGCGGTCGTGCATGCGATTGCCGACCTGGCCCACGCCGAGCAGTCGGACGTGGTGGCCACCACCTACGGCATCAGCAATCTCTCGTTCGGCCCGGAATACCTGATCCCGATGCCGTTCGATCCGCGCCTGTTGATCCACATCGCCCCGGCCGTGGCCAAGGCTGCGTTCGAGTCGGGCGTGGCGACGCGCCCGATCGCCAACCTGGAAGCCTACGCCGACAGCCTGCAGCAGTTCGTGTACCGCAGCGGCACCTTCATGAAGCCGCTGTTCGCGGTGGCCAAGGCGGCCCCGCCGGAACTCAAGCGCATCGTCTACGCCGAGGGTGAAGAAGAGCGCGTGCTGCGCGCGGTGCAAGTGGTGGTCGACGAGAAACTGGCGCGGCCGATCCTGGTCGGCCGTCCGAGCGTGCTGGAGCAGCGCATCGTCAAATTCGGCCTGCGCTTGAAGCAGGGCGAGCATTTCGACGTCATCAACCCGGACCACGAAGACCGCTACCGCGATTACTGGCAGACGTATTACGCGATGACCATGCGTAAGGGCGTGACCCAGGAATACGCCAAGCTGGAAATGCGCCGCCGCCACAGCCTGATCGGCGCGATGATGATCCACAAGGGCGACGCCGACGGCATGATCTGCGGCACCTTCGGCACCACCAACTTGCACCTGCACTATATCGACCAGGTATTGGGCAAGCGCGACGGCGCCAATGTGTATGCGGCGATGAACTTCCTGATCTTGCCGGAACGCCAGATGGCCATCGTCGACACCCACGTCAACGAAAATCCGAGCGCCGAGCAACTGGCCGAGATCACCATCATGGCGGCCGACGAGATGAGCCGCTTCGGCCTGATTCCGCGCGCGGCCTTGTTGTCGCACTCGAACTTCGGTTCGGCCAACAGCGCCTCGGCCCAGAAGATGCGCGCGGCGCTGGCGCTGGTGCAGCAAAAGGCGCCGCAGCTGGAAGTCGATGGCGAGATGCACGGCGACGTGGCGCTCGACGCCAAGCTGCGCAAGCAGATGATGCCGCACTCGACCTTGCAGGGCGAAGCGAACCTGCTGGTGATGCCCAATATCGACAGCGCCAACATCGCCTACAACCTGCTCAAGACGGCGGCCGGCAACGGCATCGCGATCGGCCCGGTGCTGCTCGGCTGCGCCAAGCCGGTGCACATCCTGACCCCGTCGGCCACCGTGCGCCGCATCGTCAACATGACCGCGCTATGCGTGGTCGATGCGGTGTCGGAGCGCTGACCGGCAGCGAAGACCGCGCTTCGTTTTGCGCCAAGGACGGCCGCCATCTTCACGGATCGCGGCCGTTTTTTTGTAGTAAGAATGGCGCGGAATACCGTGTATTACTACATTTCATTACAGTTCAAGATAGGCGTAACAATCCGTAAGACGCTGCCCTTCTGCGTAGAAAACAGGCATAATATCCACGCAAGTCGTTGTTCATATTGCACGAAAGCCTTTTGCGTAAAGAATAGTCAAAACGATTCTGTTACAATGCTGAGTTGTTAACTGCGAGTCGGACGTGCAGATTACGGCACTCCAACTACACACGAATATCACGAATTATGCAAAAAACAACAAAAAAAGCCCTGATTACCGGAATCACCGGGCAAGACGGCGCCTACCTTGCGCAGTTGTTGCTTGAAAAGGGCTACGAGGTCACCGGGACCTATCGTCGCACGAGTTCGGTGAACTTCTGGCGTATCGAAGAGCTCGGCATCCAGGCGCATCCGAACCTGCGCCTGGTCGAATACGACCTGACCGACTTGTCCTCCAGCATACGCCTGATGCAGACCGCCGAGCCGGACGAGGTGTACAACCTGGCGGCCCAGAGTTTCGTCGGTGTGTCGTTCGAACAGCCGGTCGCTACCGCAAGCATTACCGGCCTGGGCGCAGTTAACCTGCTCGAAGCGATCCGCATCGTCAACCCGAAAGCGCGCTTCTACCAGGCATCGACCTCCGAAATGTTCGGCAAGGTCCAGGCTATCCCGCAAGTCGAAGATACCCCGTTCTACCCGCGCAGCCCGTACGGTGTGGCCAAGCTGTACGCCCACTGGATGACGGTCAATTACCGCGAGTCGTATGGCATTTTCGGTTCCAGCGGCATCCTGTTTAATCACGAATCGCCACTGCGCGGCCGTGAATTTGTTACCCGCAAGATTACCGATTCGGTCGCCAAGATCGTCCTCAACAAGCTCGACGTGCTGGAACTGGGCAACCTCGACGCCAAGCGCGACTGGGGTTATGCCAAGGAATACGTGGAAGGCATGTGGCGCATCCTGCAGGCCGAACAGCCTGACACCTTCATCCTGGCCACCAACCGTACCGAAACCGTGCGCGACTTCGTCACCATGGCGTTCAAGGGCGCCGGCATCGATGTCGAGTACAAGGGCAAGGGCGAAGCCGAGACCGGCCATTGCGCCCATACCGGCAAGCTGCTGGTGCGCATCAGTCCCAAGTTCTACCGTCCGTCCGAAGTGGAATTGCTGATCGGCGATCCGGGCAAGGCCTTGCGCGAGCTCGGTTGGGCGCCGAAAACCACCCTGGAGCAGTTGTGCCAGATGATGGTCGAGGCCGACATGCGCCGCAACGAACAGGGTTTTTCGTTCTGATATGACGGCCATGGTCACGGAAACGTCTCCCGCGCCCGGCGCCGAAGGGCAGGGCAAGCGTGCCCTGATCACCGGCCTGCACGGCTTCACGGGACGCTACGTGGCGCGCGAACTGGCCGCCGCCGGCTACCGCGTGTTCGGCACCGTGGTGCCGGGCCATGGCGATAGCCCCCTTGACACCGATGTGTTCGCGGTCGACCTGCTCGACCGCGCCGGCGTGGCTGCCATGGTCGAACAGGTGCGGCCTGATGTCGTGGTGCACTTGGCCGGCATCGCGTTCGTCGCGCATGCCAACGCCGAGCTGATCTACCGCGTCAACATCGTCGGCACCCGCAACCTGCTCGAAGCGCTGGCCGCCCAGCGCCACCAGCCATCGGCGGTGCTGCTGGCCTCGTCGGCCAATGTCTACGGCAACGCCAGCGCCGGCCAGATCGACGAGTCGCTCGCGCCCGCGCCGGCCAACGATTACGCCGTCAGCAAGCTGGCCATGGAACACATGGCGCAGTTGTGGAGCGACAAGCTGCCGATCATCATCGCGCGGCCCTTCAACTATACCGGTGTCGGCCAGGACGAGAACTTCCTGCTGCCCAAGATCGTCGCGCATTTCCGCAAGGCCGCACCCGTCATCGAACTGGGCAACCAGGCCATCGCGCGCGATTTTTCCGATGTGCGCATGGTGGCCGACAGCTACCGCCGCCTGTTGGTGGCCGACGTGGCCGGCCATGCCTTCAATATCTGCTCGGGCCAGGCGCACTCGCTGGGCGAGGTCATCGCGCTGATGGAGTCGATCGCCGGCTACCGGATCGAGGTCAAGGTCAATCAGGCCTTCGTGCGCGCCAAGGATGTGCTGGTCCTGATGGGCAACAATGAAAAACTGCGCGGCGCGATCGGCGGCCTGTCCCCGATTCCGCTGGCCGACACGCTGCGCTGGATGTACCAGGCGTGAGCCGCCTGCGCGTCGGCCTGGGAACGACCATGATCGAACCGGGCCTGACCGGCGGACGGCTGGACGGGATCGGCGTGTACACCCAGGCGCTGCTGCAGCACTTGCCGGGCGCCGGCTGCGATGTGGCCGCTTACTCGTATCCGCGTGCGCGCGGCGACGCCACGGCCATCAGCGTGGGCCGGCCCCTGCCGCAATCGTTCGAAGCGGCCAGCCTGACCGACCTGCTCACGCCGGCGGCGCACCGGGTGCACATGCCGGCCGATCTTTTTCACGCGACCGATTACCGTATCGTGCGCATGGATTGCCCGGTGGTGGCGACCCTGCACGATGCGCTGCCGATCAAGTATCCGCAGTGGTGCAGCCCCGGCATGCGGCGCGCCAAGAACTGGATGCAGCAAAAAGCGGCGCGCAAGGCACAACATGTGATCGCGGTGTCGAACTTTGCGATCGGTGAACTGGTCGAATGCTTCGGGGTCGATGAAAAGCGCATCAGCGTGGTGCCCAACGGTGTCGATGCGGCGTGGCTGCAAGCGCCCGATGCGGCCGCCGTGGCGCAGACCCTGCAGCGGAACGGCTTGCGTGCGGGTTATTTTTTGTTTGTCGGTACTTTGCAGCCGCGCAAGAACGTCGAGCGCTTGCTCAGTGCGTATTTGAGTTTGCCGGATGCGCTGCGCGCCGACCGCCAGCTGCTCATTGTCGGCGGCGCCGGCTGGCGCTGCGAAGAACTGATCGCGCGCATCGCCGCGGCGCAGCAGGATGGCGAGCAGGTGGTGTGGCTGAACCAGCTGACCGGCGCCGACGACTTGCGCCACGTGTATGCGGGCGCGGGGGTATTTGTGTTTCCATCCTTGTACGAAGGTTTCGGTATTCCCGTGCTCGAGGCGTTTGCGTCGGGGGTGCCGGTGGTGGCCTCGAATAGCAGTTCCTTGCCTGAAGTCACCCGGGGCGCGGCGCTTGACGTCGATCCGGGCAACACTGGCGAGATCGCCGCGGCGATGCAGGCGCTGGCGCGCGACGACGCGCTGCGGCAGCAATGCATCGCGGCGGGCCGCGCTCGCGCAGCCCAGTTGACCTGGCACGACACCGCGCTGCAGACCGCCGCCGTGTATCGTGCCGTCCTTTCCCAATAATCTGACGTCGACCTGAGCCATTTGCGAAACTATGCGTGTCCTACATTTCTATAAAACCTATTTCCCGGAATCGGTGGGTGGCGTCGAGCAGGTCATCCGGCAAATGTGCGTCGGCACCGGTCGCCTGGGCGTGCGCAATGAAGTGCTGACCCTGACGCGCCAGAAAGAAAAGCGCGACGTCGAGTTCGAAGGCCACAAGGTGCGCCTGCTGCCGCTCGACTTCGAAATTTCATCGACCGGGTTTTCGGTGGCCGCCTTCCGCGAACTGGCGCGCATGGCGGAAGATGCGGACGTGGTGCATTATCATTTTCCGTGGCCGTTCATGGACCTGGCGCACTTTATTTCGCGCATCAAGAAGCCGAGCCTGGTGACCTACCACTCCGACATCGTGCGCCAGAAACAATTGCTGCGCCTGTACCAGCCGCTCAAGCACCGCTTTTTGCAAAGTGTGGACACCATTGTCGCCACCTCGCCGAACTACATGGCCTCGTCTGCCGTGCTGGACCGTTATCGCGACAAGACACGCGTGATCACTTACGGGCTCGACAAGACTATTTATCCGGAGCCGGACCAGGCCCGCATGGACAAATGGCGCACCCGGATCGGCGAGCGTTTCTTCTTGTTCGTCGGCGTGCTGCGCTATTACAAGGGCCTGCATATTTTGCTCGATGCGGTTGCCAATACCGATTATCCGGTGGTGATCGTTGGTGCCGGTCCGATCGAGAACGAGCTCAAGGCGCACGCTGAACGGCTCGGCTTGACGCATGTGCTGTTCGTCGGCGCGCTCGACGAGGCCGACAAAGTGGCGCTCCTGACCTTGTGCTATGCGCTGGTGTTCCCTTCGCATTTGCGCTCGGAAGCGTTTGGCATTTCGCTGCTGGAAGGGGCAATGTACGGCAAACCGATGATTTCGAGCGAGATCGGCACGGGCACGACGTATATCAATATCGATGCCGAAACGGGCCTGGTGGTGCCGCCGAGCGATCCGCAAGCCTTTGGCGAGGCCATGCGCAAGCTGTGGGACAACCCGGAACTGGCGCAAGCGATGGGCAAGCGCGCCGAAGCGCGCTATTGGGAGTTGTTTACCGCCGAGCAGATGGCCAAGAGTTATACCGCGCTGTATCACGAACTGGTGGCGCGGCACGCAACGGTGGCGCTGGCCCAAGTGCAGGCCTAGGCCGGCCCGGCGCGGCGCTAGCTTGATGCCGCACCGTTGCCGAATACCGCCTCCAGGCCAGGGGCGTCGAGGCTGCGCTGGCACCACTGTTCGAGGTCCGCCTGGGTGGCTGCGGCGATACGTTGCGCCGCCGCTTCGGGCAGGTCGCCGAAACGCTTGCGCAACAGCTGCGTCAGCACGCCACGCAGGGCGCTGAGTTGTCCTTCTGTCAGACCTTCTGTCCTGCCCTTGGCCCAGCCTTCAGCCTGCCCTTTTTCGTTTCCCTTCTGAAAGCCGATGTCTTCGAATTCCTCGGCCCAGGTTGCATATTTACGTCCCATGTCGGTGACCTCCTCTGCACTGTCTAACGTGAACGACGCTGGCTCGCCGCGCCGCTTCGCCAGGCATTCGATCCATACCTCCACCGAGCGCATCAAGCTCGCTTGCGGCGCATCGTTGAACCAGGTGACGAGCGCGGGCAAGATCGTGTTTCTGACCTCGGAAGCGCTCGAAAGTTCCATCCGAAACAGCAGCGCCAGCAGGGTGACATTGGCTTCCAGCGCCGCCATGTCCAGGCGCTGCTGGTCGATCAGGACGTAGCGCTGGGATGGCTGGAACGGTGCCAGTTCGGTGGGCGCGTCCATGAGCAGCGTGGCCAGGTCGGTGCTGGCGCTCCACTGCGGCACGCCGTTGTAGAACACCAGCGGCAGCACCGGCGGCAAGTGCAAAGACGGCGGCAATTGATGCCGCTTGACCAGGTTCTGGCACAGCAAACCCACATAGTTCTGCATGCGCAGCGCCATCCAGCGGTCCACGCCGGACTGGAATTCGAGCAGGATGTACACGTACAGGAATTGCTCGCCGATCTTGACGCGCCAGACGATGTCGTTCTGGCGCGCCGCCAGGCCTTCGCTGACATACGCCGGATCGGCCGCTTCGAAGCAGGACAGCGCCACATCGTCGAACAGCTTGAACGGCGTGAAGCTCGTGACCAGCTCGCGCACCAATTCCGGATGGGCGAACAGCGAACGGTAACCGAGGTCGTGATGAGCGGACATGAGGCATTCTAGCCAGCGAACCCGCTGAACCTTTGCGCTGCATCAGTCGTGCGCGGCGTCGACGGTCTGCCATTCGGAACGGGTGTTGGCCGCAATCGTCTGGCAACTGTGCATCGGCGTTACGCGGCGTTTCCTGTAGTCGGCGTTAGGCCGACGCCGCTCTGTCGCCGAAGACGGCATCCAGACCCGGCGCGTCCAGGCTGCGCTGGCACCACTGTTCGAGGTCCGCCTGGTTGGCCGCGGCGATGCGTTGCGTCGCCGCTTCGGGCAGGGCGCCGAAACGCTTGCGCAACAGATGCGTGAGCACGCCGCGCAGTGCGCTTAGTTGCCCTTCGGTCCAGCCTTCGGCCTTGCCTTCTGCCTTGCCTTCTGCCTTGCCTTCGGCCTTACCTTCTGCCCGTCCTTCGATCTTGCCTTCCGCCTTGCCTTTTTCGCTTCCTTTCTGAAAGCCGATGTCTTCGAATTCCTCGGCCCAGGTTGCAAATTTGCGTCCCATATCGGCTATCTCCTCCGTACTGTCAAATGTAAACGATGCCGGTTCGCCGCGCCAACTCGCCAGGTTCTCGATCCAAGCTCCGACCGAGCGCATCAGGCTGGCCTGGGGCGCGTCCTGGAACCAGGTTGCCAACGCCGGCAAAACCTTGTTTCTGACCTCGGAAGCGCTTGAAAGTTCCATCCGAAACAGGAGCGCCAGCAGGGTGGCATTGGCTTCCAGCGCCTCGGCATCCAGGCGCTGCTGGTCGATCAGCACGTAACGCTGGGATGGCTGGAACGGCGCCAGTTCGGCGGGCGCTTCCATGAACAGCGTGGCCAGGTCGGTGCTGGCGCTCCACTGCGGCACGCCGTTGTAGAACACCAGCGGCAGCACCGGCGGCAAGTGCAAAGACGGCGCCAACGCATGCCGCTTGACCAGGTTTTGGCACAGTAAACCCACATAGTTCTGCATGCGCAGCGCCATCCAGCGGTCCACGCCGGACTGGAATTCGAGCAGGATATACACGTACAGGAAGTGCTCGCCGATCTTGACGCGCCAGACGATGTCGTTCTGGCGCGCCGCCAGGCCTTCGCTGACATACGCCGGATCGACCGCTTCGAAGCAGGACAGCGCCACATCGTCGAACAGCTTGAACGGCGTGAAGCTCGTGACCAGTTCGCGCACCAATTCCGGATGGGCGAACAGCGAACGGTAAGCGAGGTCGTGATGAGCGGGCATGAGGCATTCTAGCCAGCGAACCCGCTGAACCTTTGTGCTGCATCATTTGTGCGCGAGGCGAACCGCGCGCGGAAAGCGTCATTCACGCGACGACGGTCGGCGCGGCCGGCAGCGGCGCTTGCCTGTCCCAGGCGCAGCGCTGTATTTGTGCCGAAACATTGCTCTGCCATCAAAATGGCATCAATTCGTGCTCAGCAGCACGATTGCCGCCAAAAGCCGGGAACTGGTATGCTTGGCCGAGGGAATCGCAAAGGCCGGCCATGGTAAAGCAGTTATTACTTGTTGCGGGATTGCTGGCCGGCTCGCCTGGCCATGCCGGATTGCGGGAGGCGCCGCCGCAGCTCTTCATCACGACCGAACATGCACCGCCGGCCATCATGGTGGAGGGCGAGCGCGTGGCGGGCTACTCATCCGACAAGATCCACGAGATCATGGCGCGTACCGGACTGAGCTATTCGATTGACGTGTTGCCCTGGAAACGCGCGTTTACCTCGGCCGTGCAGCGTCCCAACGGCTGCGTCTACGCCACCACGCGCACGCCCGAGCGTGAGCCATTGTTCAAATGGGTGGGGCCGACCGACGAGGGCGCTTGGGTACTGCTGGGGCGGGCCGACCGCAACTATCAGCTGAGCACCCTGGAAGATGCGCGCGGGCTGCGCATCGGTACCTACAATGGCGACGTGCGCGACGACTATCTGCGCGCGCGCGGCTTCAAGGTCGATCCGGCCCCGAACGACATGCTCAACCCGCAAAAACTGTTGATGAACCGGATCGACCTGTGGGCGACCGGCCTGCGTCCCGGCGGCGGCGTGCTCGAACAAAACGGCTTCGCGGGGAAGATCGTTCCTGTGCTGGTGTTTAACCAGGTCAAGGCTTATCTTGCCTGTAACCGCGCCGTGCCGGACGCTATCATCGACAAGATGAGCGCCGCGCTCGATGCCATGAACCGCGACGGCACCTCGCGCCGGATCGAGCGCAAGTACGACAACTGGGCGCCGCGCAAGGCGAGCGAGGCAGAAGCCGGGCAAGCCGGGCCGGTGCGCTGAATTAAGTGTCAGGCCGGGTCGGCGCGCTTGAGCGCAATCGTCCTGCGCGCCGGTGCCGCCGCGCGGGCGCGCAGTTGCCCGCAGCCGCCATCGACATCTTGCCCGGCCGAATCGCGCAGCTTGGTCAGCACCCCGCGCCGATGCAAACTGGCCGCAATCGCGCGCGCGCTCTCCCAACTGGGCCGCTTGAACGCCAGGTCCGGGATGGTGTTGTACGGGATCATGTTCAGCACCGCGTACTTGCCTTTTAACAGGCGTACGATGCCGTCGATCTCGTCGTCCCCATCATTGACGCCTTCGAGCAAGGTCCACTGATACTGCACCGGATAACCGGTCAGGCGCGCATAAGCTTCCCCCGCCTCGACCAGTTGTTCGGGCGTGATGCGCGGCGCGCGCGGCAGCAACTGCTCGCGCAAGGCGGGCTTGGTGGTGTGCAGCGACAAGGCCAGTGCGGGTTTGACCACGCCCTGCGCCAAACGTTCAAACACGCGCGCATCGCCGACCGTCGAAAACACCAGGTTCTTGTGGCCGATATTGCCTTCCATGCCCAGCAGATCGATGGCCTCAAGCACATTGTCGAGATTGTGGGCCGGCTCGCCCATGCCCATGAACACCACTTTTTTCACCACGCGCTGGGTGCGCGCCAGCACCACCTGGGCGATGATTTCGCCGCTGCTGACCTGGCGGATCAGTCCTTCGCGTCCGGTCATGCAGAACTGGCAGCCGACCGCGCAGCCGACCTGGCTCGACACGCACAGCCCGTCGCGCGGCAGCAGCACGCTTTCGACCGCCTGGCCGTCGGCCAGCCCGACCAGCAGGCGGGCCGAGCCATCTTCGCCGGGATGCGAGGAAATCAGGCGCGCCATGCCTTGCAGCTCGGCGTCGAGCGCGGGAAGGGCAGTACGTACGCCAAGAGGCAGGAAGTCGTTGGGGCGGCGGCGTCCCTGGTCGTAGGGGCGGCCCTGGACCCAGTCGCGCAGCACGCGCTGTTCGTGCAAGGGCAGGGCGCCCAGGGCGCGCAGGCGCTGGCGGATCGTTGTAAGTTGCATCGCGCTATTTTATTGCATAACGCGATGCGGACGGCAGGATGCGACGAAAACGGCGCGCTCAGCGCGCCGCCGTACGGCCTTAGTACTGGACGATGCCGGAATGGTTGTTGCTGCCGTTCTGGCTCAGGCTGGCGGTATAGCCATTCCCGGTTTGCGTGATAAACGACACATTGGCCAGGGAATTATTGGCGTTGGTGCCGGTCTGGCTGACCGTTGCCTTGTTGGCGATGCCGTTCTGCGTCACCAGCGACTGGCTGGCATTGGCGTTCTGGGTCAGGGTGGTGAGGTTGTTGCTGCCTTTCTGATTGATGGTGCTGAGATTCTTGCTACCCGCTTGTTCGGTCAGGGCATTGTTTCCCGTGCCGTCCTGGGCAATGGTCGAATTGACGTTGTTGGCGCTCTTTTGGATCGCCTTGACGTTGTTGCCGGTGCCGGCCTGGTTGACCGTCACGGTGGCGTAGTCGGTTTGCGTCTGCGCCACCGTCACCCCGTTGGCCACGCCGTTCTGGGTGACAAACGCGCCCTGGTGGCCGGAATTGAGCTGGTTGACTGCCAGCTTGTTGTCGCTGCCGGTCTGCTTGGCAATGATCTCGAAGTCGGTCACGCCCTGCTGGTCGAGGATGGCGCTGTTTTTCTGGCCGTTCTGCGACAAGGTGGCGTTCGCTTGCGTGGCGCTGTCCTGGCGTACCGTGGCGCTGTTTTGATTGCCTGTTTGCAGCAGGGTTGCCGTCGTGCGCAGGGCTTTTTCCTGGCGGATGCCGGCATTGTTCTGGTTGCCCTGCTGGGTGATCGCGGCGCTGATATCCTTGTTGACGCCGATCTGGACAATGCCGCCGGTCTTGGCAACGGAGTCGCCCGCCTTGTTGTTGTCGCCCGTTTGCGTAATCGTGGCCTTGATCAGGCCAGTCGAATTTTGCTGCACCGTATAAGCGTTGTTGCCGGTGCCTTTTTGCGCGGTGATGGAATTGAGTTCAGCCTGGGCCGAGGTGGCGGCAAATGCCAGCGTCAGTGCGCTTGCCAGGGCGGATAAATGAAGTTTCATGAAATGCCTCCGTAAATGGACAGGGTCAGGATGGATACGATTCAGCGACCCCGGTAGCTGAATGCTGTGATGTTTTCTCAGTACTGGTGCACGCCGGCGAGGTTGGCGACACCGGTCTGCGCCAGCGCCGCCATGAATCTGTCGCCGTAGGGGGCTTGGCCGACCTGGCGGACACCTGCCTGGTTGCTGCTGCCTGTCTGCAGGATGTCAAGCTCGTTCCCGCCCACGCTTTGGCTCTGCACGACGACGTTATTGGTGCCGTGCTGGACAATCGCGCTGTTGTTCTGGACGCCGTCCTGCTCGCTGCTGGCGCTGTTGCCGGCGCCGCTTTGCGACACGGCCAGGTCGGTTCGCTCGCTGTCGAACTGGCTTGCCGTTGCGCGATTGGCATGGCCGGACTGCGCGATGCGGACCTGGGAAAATGCGAGGTAATAGTGCTGCCGCACCGCTGCCGTATTGCCAGTGCCGATTTGCGTCAGGCGTGCGCTGGAGTAATGGCAACCTTCCCGCTGAGTCATGTCGGCCTGGTTGGCGCTGCCGCTTTGCAGGGCGCTCACATGAATATGGCCGACATGGCTTTGCGCGAGCCGCGCGCTGTTTGCTATGCCGTCCTGCCCGACCAGCGCCTGGGTGTAATACACGACGTCCTGCACGATCGCGCCGCTGTTCGCCGTGCCGCGCTGTTGCACGCCGGCGTTGGTGAACGTTTCCGCATCCTGCCGGATCTGGCTGGTATTGGCGCTGCCCGTCTGGGTGGCGACGGCGTTGCGCTCGGCATGGGCCGGATGGTCCGGGAAAAACAGGCCGATGCTGGCGGCGAGCGCCGCGAAAAAGGTTTTCATGGAGATGCTCCGGGAGAGGAAAGGGGCGATACAGGATGCGTTCAGCGCCCCTGGTGCTGAATCAGCGTGGCAGTTTTTCCGCTGCCCGATTGGCTTATCCGCGCGTTGCCTTCGCGCCCGTATTGCGCGATGCGCGCTGTGTTCAGGCTGCCGTGCTGGTCGACATCGGCGCGGTGGCCGACGCCCTCCTGCACGATGCTGGCCTGGTTATCCTGCCCCGCCTGGCCGACGCTGGCGTGGTTGCCCTCGCCGCTTTGCAGCAAGTCCAGTGTGTTGGCGCTGCCTTCCTGGCGCAGCGTAGCGCGCTGCAACGAGCCGCGCTGCGCGAGCTTGATCCGCTGGCCGGCCCCGGCCTGGACCCCCTCGAAAACGTGCTGCCGCCCGGCCTGCTCGATGGTGGCGCTATTGCCCGTGCCTTGCTGGCGCAGCGCCAGGGCATGCGCTGGCGGCGCCGCGCCGGCCAGCTCGGACGGCGCCAGGTCGCCCGCGCGCGCCAGGCTGGCCGCGCACAGGCTGGCCAGGGCCAAGGCCAGGGCGGCGCGCAGCCGCAGTGTCATCCGCGCTGTCATGGCTGCGCTCCCGCGCCGCTGGCGGCCTGTTTCGCCGGCGCAAAAGGCGCGCGTTCGGCGAGGTAACGTTGCAGCACTGGATTGCTCCACTGCGACTCGTCCTGCAGCGCCCAGCTGCCTTCGCGCAGGCCCTCGACGATCAGGTGGGCGACGCCGGCTTCGAGCGCTTCGCTGACGCACAGCTGGGTCGGCTCGTTGCGCGTCATCCCGCCTTCCAGCTCAAGTAAATTTTTCACATTCACGAACTTAAAGACGCTCGGATGGATCTCATAGGAGTAGATCGTTTTTGTGGTCGACACGCTCTGCAAGACTTGCCCACCGCGAATATCGATGCTGCGCAGGTTCACCGTGACCTGGTCGACCCGGTATTGCGTGCTCATGCCAATGCCCAGGAAGCGTGCGCCCGCGCCGCCCGTGCGTACATTGCTTTCGTAGGCAACAATGCCGCCTTCGATCAGCAGCGACGCGGCCAGCAGCGGCGGAATCTGCACCGGCGCCGCGTCGGCCGGTTGCGGCATTTCCAGCGCGCGCACGATCTTGCGTTCGGTAAGCAGGTTTTGCAGGTTCTCGCGCTCGACCGGAATGAACCAGCCCGATTCCTTGAGCGCCTTGACCAACATCGACGACGCGCCCTGCGTCACGGCGGTGGAGAACGAGCTGTCCGGGGACGGCTTGTACTGTCCGGTCTGGTCGCGGATGCCATACACGGCAACGGCCACCTTGCCTTTTGGGGCGGGCAGGCTCAGCAGGTCGCGCGTGACCGGGGTGGCGGGCGCCAGTTGCGCCCCGGCCGTCACCGCCGATGGCGGATGGCGGAACGTGCAACCGGCCAGCAGGCTCGCTCCGGCGGCGGCGGCGATCGCCCAGCGCCGGGCGTTCATTGCGCCACCTCGAAGGTGGTGGTGGCGCCCGTGGACCTGTCGGTCGTGGTGATGCGCAACATCCCACCGCCGAGGTCGATGACGGTGATGGTGAAGTTCGCGGTGGAAAAAGTTCCGGGCACCAGCTTGCCATCCTGCCCCAGCAGTTTGGAGGTGGCCGCAGAGGCGAGTTGACTTAGCACAGTGCGTTCGAGCGTTTGATTGAACTGTGCGAGCGGCGACTGGTCGAAGATAGAAGAACCGCCCAGACCCGAGCTTTCCTTGTGCTTGCTCGTTGCGGTTGCACCGGCCAGCAGGTTGGCGCCGTTGGCGGGGTAACCGCCAAACGAGGGGTTCACTGGTTGGTACACGAGTTCGGTCGCGCTGGCACTGCTCGCCAGTACGGCGAGGCACAGCGTGGCTGCGCGAAAAATAGGGTGGAATGGCATGGCTGATTTCCTTACATATACTGAGTGGGTGGAGACAGCGTCAGAATTCGTCGGGCGCCAGGTCGGCGTCGTGGGTGCTCTTGCGCTCGGCGTCGGCTTCCAGCACCGCTTGCCAGGTTCGTTCGGCGGCGTCTTCGCTGAGCGATTTGATGGCCGCGCGGGCGGCCGGCAGGCGTGTTTCGAATACGCGGCGCTGGGCGAAGTCGATGCGCACTTCACTGCCGCGCCGTGCCGACGGGCGTTCGACGATGGCGAGGGTGAAGCGTTCACTGCCTTCTTTTTCGCGCCACGCGGCCATGAAGTACTGGCAGAAATCATGGCCGGCGACGGTGATCGACTGGCTGGTGACGACGCCGCTGTCGGTGTCGGACGCGAGGGCGCGCCTGCCCTGGTCCAGCGTGTCCCTTGCGTCTTGCGGCGCAGCTTGCCCGGCTGTCGCGCCGAGCATGCAGCCGAGCGACAGCGCGCACAGGGCGAGTAGGTTGGTGGTCTTGGGCATACGGCCTCGCGGTTTGTTGTTCTTGTGTTGTCGCCAGAAAAATCGGCGACGGCGGTGCTGATGGGGGCCTCGAAAAACCGTCGCGAGCGGTGCAAGTTTCGTCCGAGAAGCGCAGCCGTCCGAAGGTATGGTGAGCATCGCAGGGCGACAATTGCGCCGCGCAGTAGGTTTTTCGAGGCCCCCTGATGAGAGTCGAGTTTATCGAGCGAGACCCCGCTGGCTTTGATGGCTGTCAAAAATTCAAGGCCGGGATGTCAAGCGCTTCGGCTGGCTAAAAATCAATACTGGCGCGCGGAAATTTGACCCGGACAAGATCTGTCCCAAAAGAAAATCGCGCCGCCGTGAGGGCGGCGCGATCACGCTGCGGGGAGGAGGGGATGATGCTAACAACCTAGGGTGGGCGGCAGGCCTGTGTTGGCCGGCATCGTCGCGTGTTTGCGAGGCCGGCCATGCAAGGCCGTTCAGCGCGGTGCGCGGCGTTTGCGCGCGGCGTACAGGCCGCCCAGCGACAGCGTGACCAGCGCGAGCGTGCCCGGTTCCGGCACATCGCCGCGGCCAGGCAGGGCTGCGCCGGCGATCAGGAAGATATCGCCATAGCCGCCCGTGTCGCACGGCCCGACGGGTTTGCCGTCGGCCAGCGTCGGGCCGGACGTTTTGCCGCCGGTGCCGAAGCAACCCATCCATACCTGCACCGACAGCGTATCGTAGCCGGCGCCTTCGAGTCCTTTCAGATCGAGGCTGGGAATGTAGTTGATGAATTCCACGGCATCCGACGCCTGGTTGGTATTGACCAGCTGGCCGCCAGTGGGGCAGTTGCTGCCGTTCGGGGAGGGATACGATACCGTGTCGCTGACCACGCAGATCGCGCCGACCGTCAGCGCAAAGTCGGTCGAGCCTGGCGTGGTCACGCCGCTGCCGTTGAAGGTCTTTGTCGATTGAAACAGCGACGGGTCCTTGAAGATATCCAAGGGGTCGAGTTTCTGCGTTTCGAAGTACTTGTTGGCGAGGTTGCCGTCGGTATCGCGCAGCGTCACCAAGGCCCAGATCGGCAGGCTGGCGGTGCTGTTCTGCGGATTATTGAAGTCGAAAGCGATCATCATCTGGTGGTAGTCGCCATCGAAGGTCAGCTTGTTGTTCAGTGTGGACAGGCCCATGTCCCAGCTGAACGCGGTGTCGTTGGCCAGCAAGCCGTTGTTGGCGGGATCGTTCTGGTCGCCCGTGAAGAAGTAATCCTTCTGGCCGCCGTTGATGGTTTTGAAGCCATTTTCCGACGGCAGCGCCGCGTCGCCGTTGGCCAGCGTGGCGCCGCCGTTCGATGCGACCACGATCGCGTCGTGCAGCGCACCCTGCGCCGCGCTGAAGGTATAGTCGCCCGTGAAGCCACCGGCGCCACTGCCGGACAAGTAGTTCAGTACGCCCGTCGAACACGAAACAAAATTGCCGTAGGTTGCGCAGGCAGAGTTGGGCGTGGGGTAGGTGCTGGAGTAGATTGGCAGCGGTCCTGCCAATGCCGCGTTGAACGTGCTGCCGGCCAATCCCAGCAGCGCAAGTGCGACGCAACGACGTGTGATCGAGTTCATTTTGGGCATCCCTATGTGATTATTCTTATCGCATGGATGAGCATGGAACGTGCCAGTTTCGTAACTCTTTGTTTTGATTCAGATCATAAAAAATATTGCCTGGAATATGTAAAGAATTCCGACAGGTAAGTAATATTTTCAAATAGTAAGGGTTGATTTTCAGGTAAACAGGCGGTGCTCGGCGCAGGGGGCGGGGATTCGACGGCGCCCGGGCAGCGTGCCAGGGTCCGCCATCATCAATCCATCGCGCCAGCCAGGCCAGGCAGGTCCACGGCTGGCCCAAGCGCTCCGGCGATTCCCATTGCGTGTGAAATGACCGGCTGTGTCGCGGGTTGACATGTGAAGCCAAGGTGAGTGACGCGTAAATAGCGCGGCCCTGGGCGCGCATGGGCCGCCCGTGCCCCGCAAAGCGCGCCGATCGATGGTGGCACACCGCTTGCTCAAGCAGCTTGTAGCGGTACTCGTTCCGCCGCCCGCGTCGCCCCACACTCAAGGAGATTCTCATGACACAAGCAAGCACGCCAACCGGCATCAGCAGCGCCATCGACGGCGTCAATTCCGCCATCCTGAACGTCACCTGGGATGGACCTATCACCGACGGCAACGGCGCCTTCCTGATCCAGTTCTTCTCTCGGGCCAACCCGTCCGCCACCCCGGTGCAGGCGCCCAACCAGCCTGCCGGCGGCTTTCCCGTCAGCGCTGCCGGCAACAACTACAGTGTGGCGCTGACCTTCCTCTCGGCCGATGCGGCGAAGAACTACAACGAGAATTTCCAGGCCCAGGTGCAGGCCAACGCGACCGCGCCGAATACGCCGAGCGCATGGGGCTTGCAAGTCTGGTGGAATATTGGTTTCGCCATCACGGTGACGATCGGCAGCACCTCGCTCACGCTCAGGGAGCTGCCCAACGGTATCTACGTGCTGCCGGTGTCGGTCGACAATCCGCTGACGGTCACCTACGCCGACCTCAAAAGTTTTGTCGCTAAACTACCCGGCGCCATCAGCTTGCCGACCAATTTCCCGAATGGTCAACCGATCAGCAGCGCCCTGCAGGTCACCGCGTTCGCCATCGACGTCAAGCGCGCCACGTTCGAATTCGATTTCACCGCCCTCATCAAATGGGAAATTTTCACCGGGCTGACGGTCGACAGCATCGGCTTTGACATCCAGCGCACCAACGGCGTCAATTTGCTCGCTGCTTGAGCGAGTCCACGGGCCGCCGCACAGTTGCCGCGGCGGCCTGTCCCCTGGTTCTTATCTGGAGTCTTCATGCCTGCGCCTCCCGTGCCGCCCCTGCACACCGTGGTCCAGTTCGCGGCCTGTCTCGACATCGGTCAACGCAGGCTGCTGCTGGTCGGCGGCAATGCGCTCGCCGGGCAGCCACAAGTCTATGCCGGCCGCTTGCTGCCGGGCGGCGCGCCGTTTGACCTGAGGGCGTTCGCCAACACGATCCTGGGCGCCCTGTTTGACTTGAGCCTGCCGGCCGGCTTCCCCGCGCTGCCGATCGACACCTTGGACGCCACCATCACGCGCGCCGCGACGCCGGCGCAGTCGCGCTATCGGTTCGACGCCAGCTCCAGCGTCGTGGTCGGCAATCCGTTCCAGGCCGTGCTGCCGATTCCCGTGCAGTTCAACGGCTTCCAGATCGCACTGCGCTCGGACGCCGGCGCCGCCGGCAAGCAACTGCGCCTGAGCACCGTGGTCACTTCCAGCAGCGGCGCGCTGGCCGGCCTCGGCGACGTCAGCGGCAGCGTGGTGCTGGGCCAGGGTACGTATGCGCTCGGCGTGAGCATCGCGCACGAGGTCAGCATCTCAGGTTTACTCGGCTCCTTGCTCGATTGCCAGATCCCGCCCGCACTGGCGCTGTTCCTGCCGACCTTCAAGCCGCTGACCGCCGGCATGCCGCTGCGCATCTATTACGCCAACGCCGATGTCGAGGGCGGCACGCCGGCGCAGCCCGACAGCTATCTGCGCGGACTGCATGTCGACCAATGCGTGGTCGAGATCCTGGATCAGCAGTTCTCGATCGTCATGGACTGGCGCGGCGCCGCCGACTACAGCTTCGGCGCCAGCGTCGCGCCGCTCGACTTTGGCTTCTTCAAGTTGACCGGGCCGGCCGTGCCGCTGCTGCCGTCGCCCGGTCTGGGCGGCCCGCAGCTCACGGTGGGGAGCTCCCCGGCCGGTCTGGCGATCAGCCTGGGCGCGACGCTCGGTTTCCCCGACCTGGCGCCCCTGTCGCTGACGCTGACGGCGCAGGACCAGAGCAGCGCCGGCCAGGTGTTTTCCGGCACTATCGCCTACCAAGGCACGGTGCTCGGTGTGAGCAACCCGACCCTGGGCATCGCCTGGAGCAAGGCCGATGGTTTCCGGCTGGGTCCCTTTCCCGAGCCCTCAGGCCTGGACAGCTTCATCGATTTCGCCAAGCAATTGCAGGCGCTGTCGCAGCAACCGCGCAGCGGCTGCCAGGCGCTCACGTCGTTTGCGTTCAAGCGCGCCATCACCACCAAATTCCATTTCAATGCCGGCCTCGGCAGCGGCACGACGACGCCGCCATCAAGCGGCGGCGTCACCGTGTACATCGGCGGCACCTATGACATCTATATCCTGGGGCAACTGATCTGCACCATCACCTTCGACCCGATTTCGCTGACGATCGCCGTGCCGGGCAGCCTGGGTGACTTGGGCAACGCCATCGTCGCCACCCTGCTCGGCAGCGCGGAAGCGCTGGTGCGCGGCTTGTGGAACGACCAGGATGCGTTCTTCAAGTTGCTGGCGGCGCAGGCGCTGATCAAGGGCGGCCAGGAGGTCATCGACCAACTGATCTGCAACGCCGGCGGCGAGGCGGTGGGCAAGCCGGTCGTCGACGAGACCGCCGCTGAACTGGTGGCGGCGGCCGAGGCGGGAGCCATGGACACGCTGCTGGCGGCGGCCACGGTGCTGGCGGCGGCGACCGCGGCGCTCAGTTTCTTCGCCAGCATCTGGAAGTGCATCAGCGGCGAGCAGAAAAGAGAGAACGCCGCGGCGCAACGGCGCCATGACCAGGCCGTGCAGCGCATCGAGCAACTGCTGGCGATTAACAATTTTGTGGCCACATATGTGTTCGACGGCAGCCAGTGCCATGCCCAAGCCCGCTGGGATGGGCTCGATATCAGCGATCCGAACGCCACGCTGACGGCCACGTTGGTGGACTTGACGGGCGGCGGCGGCTCGCAGGATTTCCCTGTCGATATCAACGCCGACAGCTTGACGGCACCGATGGCGCTGCTGCCCGGCCGCAGCTACAAGCTGATGTTATGCGGCAGCTATTCCTTTAACGACTCACCCTGCTCCGGCATCCCGGTGGACGACGATATCAGCGTCGACATCCTGACACCGACGCTGACGGCCGCCTACCAGCCGGCCGCCAACCAGGTCGTCGCCAACTGGCCGCCGACAGCGGGGTTCAGCACGCCGGACGGCACGCCGGTGTCGGCCGTGCTGTATCTGCTCAGCCTGTGGGACACGGTCGCCGGACAGCCGGTGGCCGGCATCGCGGCATCGGTCCCGGTGAGCGGCCCGGCGCCCGCCGGCGGCTACCGCGCCAGCTTGTCGCTGCTGCCGGCGCAGCCGCCGTATTTCCACCCCCAGGGTGGCACACGTTACCAGCTGCAACTGCAGGCTTGCGCCAACCATGCGCTGTTTGACAGTGCCGGCGTGCGCGGCGACGCCTTCGCAGCCGGCCGGGGCATCGACCACACGCTGATCGGCATCAGCTTTGACGTTCAATAGGGAGGACAGCATGTCCAAGCAGACCGCAGCGGCCTTGAAGTCGTATTTTCTGACGGGAAGTATTCCGACCCAGGATCACTTTGCCGCACTGATCGACTCCGGCGTCAACCTGCTTGACGCCAACCTGACGATCGACGCGCGCCAGCGGCTCGGCATCGGCTGCACGCCGACGAGCACGCTGAGCGTGCAATCGCAATACAACCTGGCGCTGTCGGGCAGCGTGAGCACCACCAACGGCTCGGCCACGGTGCTGGGCACGCAGACCCGCTTCACGGCCGAGACCACGGTCGGCGCCGTGCTGAGCATCGCGGGCGGCCTGTACACGGTGAGCGCGATCGCCAGCGATACCAGCCTGAGCATCGACCCGGCGTTCCCGCCGGCGCCGGCCCCGGTGGCCAGCCAGGCGCCGGCGCTGGCCGACGCCGGCGTCTCGCTCAAGTGCGCCGATGCGGCGGGCCGGACGCGGCTGGAACTGCGGCCGGACGGCGCCTTGCAGGTCGGCGCCTTGCAGGTGGGCGCCGTGACGGCCGCCGGCAGCGTCAGCGCGGCCGGTTTCAGCGGCGATGGCGCCGGCTTGCGCAATATTCCGGTCGGCGCGCTGACGGGCACCTTCAGCGCGGCGCAGATTCCCGATATTCCGATGAGCAAAGTGGTCGGCAACCTGGCGGCGGCGCGCATCGGCGGCGTGCTGAGCATGGCGCAATTGCCGCCCATCCCCGCCGCCACCATCAGCGGCCAGTTGGCCGTGGCCCAGATTCCCGACCTCTCCAGCCGCGAGGTGCTGCTGTATGCGTCGGCGCCGCTGGTGCCCAAGGGGACGCGCACCAGCGTCAGCTGGCTGGCCGACTACGGCTACCAGCTGACGCTGGTGTTCCTTGGCGCGAATGGCCCCAGCACCTTGTCCGTGGGTCCCGGCCCCGGCAGCTACACCTTGCTGGTTAACCAACGCACCCTGTTCACACTGACCGCCACCAGCGCCAGCGGCGTGCTGAAGACGCAACGCCAGATCTGGATCGACACGTATTAACCCGCAGTACCCTTTCAACCACAGCAAGGAGATCATCATGACACTGCTCGAAGCGCTGCAAGAAAAAAGCCAGATCCTGCCCGCCAACCCCGGCTGGCAACAATGCCTGCAGGATGTCTTCACCGTGTATCAGCCAAGCGTGGCCGATTTCGCCCAGGCGATCTACACCACCTGGACCGCCGCTGGCGTGGCGCCGGCGTCGCGCGTCAGTTTCGTGCAATTGACGGCCGGACTGAACGGCATAAACGACGCGGCCGGCAACCCGGTTTACGGCATGGCCGCCATCGGGCCGGTCGTCAACGGCTTTTATATGGAAGTGATGATCTACGTCGATACGGTGACCCTGCGCAATGAAATCGGGACCAGCACACAGCAGCCGGGCAATACCAGCGCGCTGATCTCGATGTCGGACAACCACCCCAACGATGACCACGATCAGGGCGGCACCTGCGAACTGGACGACGAGGGGCTGGTGGGCAATATGACGATCCACTGGCGCGCCGCCAGCAGTTCCGCCGCCACCGACTCGGTGATGCTGACGGCCTTCCGGGTCAGCAACGGCAACTGGACCGACCTGGCGTCGATGCCGCTCAAGCTGGCCGACGGCAGCTGGGTAGCCTATGCCAATCCGGTGCCGACGCCGGACACCACCGTCACGTACGCCTTCGATTTCATGATCAACAACTGTACGGTGACGTTCTGGTTCGATCCCTACATTGGCGATCACGACAAGGGCAAGCAAGCCCCGGCGCTCGCCTGAGGGGACACGCCGGCCTGCGGGCAGGCGTGTGTCGATGGGCGCCGTTGCAGGGCGACGGACAACAAAAAACCCGCTCTCCATAACGGGGGCGGGTTGTAGGCGCTGTTCGACTTCAACTTGCTGTGTTCTGTGGTGCCGGGAGCCGGAATCGAACCGGCACGCTGTTTCCAGCGCGGGATTTTGAGTCCCGTGCGTCTACCTATTCCGCCATCCCGGCAACGCGACCCGCATTATGGCCCATTTGTCCGGTTCAGGCAACTATTTCGCGTTTGACACCGGCCTGAGCGTCCCTTGGGCGACAAGCTCATGCCAGGCCGGGTGGGTTTCGGACCTCGACAAGCCCGCATCGCCCCAGTCTTGGCGGAGGACGGCGTGCGCTCATTTCAGCCGCTGTTGGCGTTGCCTCGCTTCTCCACGGAAAAATCTTCAAGTTTGACGATGCGCTCTTCCATGCCAACATATCCGTCGATGCCTCGCTTTCTTGTCGTTCAAGCTGGTTCAAGCAAGTGTTCTTCGCCTTCGGACGCGAATTCGGAGGTCCAACGGTGATCAGTCTTCGAAACGATCATTCGACTATGGCTGATGCCGTCGATCGCATTGAGCATGTCGACGGCTGCCTCCACCTTGTCATCGCCATGATACTTTTGCGTATAGAGGAGCCGTATTAAAAAATCTTCAGCCTTGGGAATACGCCCTTGCTTTTCCCACTTTGCGACAGATTGCTCTGTGCACCCAAGTAACTTGCCTAACGCTATCTGGGATAGCGGTAATGCGCTGCGCAGGTATCGGAATTCAGCGCCTGTGAGCTTGCCAGGTTTATGCGCCAGTGCGAGGCATACGGCTCGAATAAGCCCGTCAAGGTCGTGATATGAAACGGCTATCCCATACGGTGTTTCTTTCTCGACGTAGCCATTTTTCAGCCATACGTTGCGCAAGCCTCCATCGGTAAAGTGATACATTTTTCCTTCTCCTATGCGTACATCGCGGTAACGACGATCAAGCCCGGGCCATCACTGACCGCGACGATGACAGCAAGCCGATTTCCGGCGCAAACGTGCGCCATTTTGCAGTCGATGGAACCCTTCATGGCGTTCGGTTCGGGAGTTCGCTTGATCCGCCCGGCTCTCAATGTTTCAAGCACGCATGCTTTCGTGATTCTTCTGGAACGCATTTGCTCCTCAACATGCTTTGTGAAGAATAGCTTGGAAGTATCTTTGGACTCATCCTGTATCAGGGCTTCAAGCTGCTGCATTGAGACACACGCCGCTGTCGTTGGTTCCGCAACTTGTGGGACCAGATGAGCCGCTGGAAAACGACGACGACCGATAAGCCAAGCTGATCGAAGCGCCGTTTTCAACAGGCGCCAAGCCCCATGCTACATTGTGGTTTTTTCAATGTGGCCATTCATGAAACAACGCATCCTCGGCTTCGACCTGGCCCGTTCCCTTGCCGTGATCGGCATGGTGATCGTCAATTTCAAGATCGTCATGCACGCCAGCACGCCCGACGCGCCTTGGTGGCTGGCGATCTTCGATGCGCTCGACGGACGCGCCTCGGCCCTGTTCGTGGTCCTGGCCGGGATCGGCCTGTCGCTGCTGTCGAAGCGGGCGCGCGAGTCCGGCGACGCGGCCGCACTGCGCGCCGCCCGCGGCGGCATCCTGAAACGCGCCGCCTTCCTGTTCGTCGCCGGCCTGCTGTACGTGCAGGTCTGGCCGGCCGACATCCTCCACTACTACGGCGCCTACATGGTCATCGGCGCGCTCGCGCTGTCGTGGCGCGGCGGCGCCGTGCTGGCCGCCGCCGCCGCCATGCTGGCCGGCTTCGTCCTGCTGGCCGCGCTGTTTGACTACGGCGCCGGCTGGAACTGGGACACGCTCGCCTACGCCGGCTTCTGGACGCCAACCGGCTTTCTGCGCAACCTGTTCTTCAACGGCTTTCACCCGGTGTTCCCGTGGGCCGGCTTCCTGTTGCTGGGAATGGCCCTCGGCCGGGTCGACCTGCAATCGCCCACGGCGCTGCAGCGGGTCTTCATCGGCGGCCTTGCGATGGGCGTCGCGGCCGAATCGGCGATGGCGATCGGCGCCCTGTTCGCCGCGCCGGCGGGCGGCATCTGGCAGCACCTGTGGTCATCCGGCCCGCTGCCGCCGCTGCCGCTGTACTGGATCGCCGCCGCCGGCGACGCCATGGCGGTGATCGCGGCCTGCGTCTGGATCGGCCAGCGCTGGCCCCACGCGCGCCTGCTCACGCCCCTGGTGCATACCGGCCAGCTCGCGCTCACCCTGTACATCGCCCACGTCGTCATCGGCATGGGCGTGCTCGAAGCGCTTGGCCTGCTCAATGGCCGCACGCTCGCCTTCGCGATCGGCAGTGCGCTGGTCTTTTCGGCCGCCGCGATCCTGTGCGCGCACCTGTGGCGCCGCCGCTTCGCGCTTGGACCGGTGGAGTCGCTGATGCGGCGCTGTACCGGGTGAGCGCGCGCTTACTTCCGCGCCACGCCGCCGACGGCGCGCGCAAGGTGGTCTGCCGGGCATGGCGCCGCGGCCGATGCCGGCCAGCGTGCAGTATCGGCACAAGCAGCAGTTGTCGGCGCGCGTGCGCACCTTTGCCGGCTGGCTGCGGGTGGTGTTCGCCGCCGCCTGAACCTGCCAGGCCAGCGGCTTCAGGCCCGCGGGCTCAGGGCGCGCGCTGGTACAGGCGGAAGCGTTCGTCGCGGTCGGCGGCGCGCCGGCCTTCCCACAGCAAGCGCCATTCGGCGCCCGGCGGCGGCTTGGCCGATTCGCGCTCGTCGTGCACTTTCACGCTGTCCTGCAGCAGGATCAGGTCGCACTTGCCGGCGCCGATGTGATCGAACGGCAGCTTGCCGTAAAACGCCAGCGACGCGCGCTGCGGCGCACCCACGTTCGAATTGATGCAGCCCGCACCGGGCGGCAGCGAGGCGGCGATCTGGCGCGCCACGACCGCGTAGCTCTTGCTGTAATTGAAGTCGGGCAGGAACAGCGTCATGAGCAGCACCCACAGCAAAATCAGGCCGCCCGAGGACAGCACCACGGCGCGCCACAGCACCGCCGGCTGGCGCGAGATGCGCCAGTGGACCAGCGCGATCCAGCCGATGGTCGCCCCCAGCGCCACCACGAACGCCAGCACCTCGACTTCCGGGCGGAAGCCGGGCAGCAGCTTGAGCGCGTTCTTGGCCAGCTGCGCCGGCCAGCCGGTCAGCTTGGCGATCCAGAACAGCCAGACGATCGCGCCGAGCATGGTCAGCACCATCACCGAGAACCAGTCGATGGCGTTGATGGCGCCGCGCTTCATGGTCGGCAGCCCGAACGCGGCCATGATGGCCAGCGGCGGCAGCAGCTTGAGCAGGTCGCCGTTTTCCGGCAGCGGATCGCACAGGATCAGCAAGGTGAGCGCGCCGACGAAAAACAGCGGCAGCACGATATGCAGCAGGTGGTCCTGGCGGCGCCACGCGTAAATGGCCCAGCCGGCGAATGGCCAGGCCGGCCAGAAGAACCAGATCCCGACCCGGAAGAAGGTCTTGATCGAGATCCAGCTCGGCAGGCCGATCTGGTTCGCGGTCCAGGCCAGCCAGCCGCTCACGGGATTGACGCCGTACGGCTGGATCGACACGGCCGGCAGCACCCAGAGCATGGCGATCGCCAGCGCGGTCAGCACCGCCAGAGCGAGGTGGCGCAGGGTCGGGGTCAAGGGCACCGACAAAAAGCGCGTGCACGCGAACAGGGCCAGCAGCAGGGTGATCGGGGTCAGCAGGCCGCGCGTGAGCACCAGCGCGCCCAGCGACAGGCCGATCAGGACGGCATTGCGCAGCGTCTGCGCTTCCACGTAGCGCACCGCGCGGTACAGGAAATAGGCGACCAGGCCGCCCTGCAGGGTGACGGCCAGGGTTTCGTGGCTGAACATCAGCAGGCCCAGGCAACCGAGATAGATCAGGGCGGCGGTGTCGGCCAGGGTGCGGCCATAGTCGTCCGGTTCGGGCTGGCCGCCGAAGGCCAGGCGCAGCGGCTGCGCATCCTGGCGCCGGCCCAGGTGGAAGGCGGTCCACCAGACCGAGGCCGTGCCGGCTAAAAAGATGCCGATGGTCGACATGCGCGCCGCCATCATGTCGCCCATGAGGCCGCCGAACAGCTTGATGCACAGCGCCCCCAGCCAGAAGGCCAGCGGGCCGTCGTCCGGCACGCGCATGCCGGCGATATTGGGCAGCAGCCAGTCGGCCAGGCCGCCGTGGGCCATGGTCCACATGATGCCGAAACTGCCGGCATCATCTTTCCAGTCGGCACGTCCAATCAGGCCGGGCAAGATGTACAGCAGGCCCAGCGCAAACAAGGCCCAGCGCGGCAGGGCCAGGGTGGCGGCGGCGGAAAGACGGACGGGTTTCATCGATAACGGGGGCATCGGCAATGGGGAAAAGACGTAGTATCAACGAAAAAAAAGCAGCCGGGGGCTGCTTTTTAGGTATGCACGGCAAAAACTTAGCCGTTTGCAACCGCGGTTTTGGAGCCGACGGCGCCAAATTTCTGACGGAACTTCTCGACGCGACCGGCGGTGTCGACGATTTTGTGCTTGCCGGTGTAGAACGGGTGCGATTCAGCCGAGACCTCGATCTTCACCAGTGGGTATTCTGCGCCCTCGTGGGTGATTTTTTCGCGGGTCTGGATGGTCGAACGGGTAACGAATTTGAAATCGCACGACAGGTCGTGGAAAACAACGTCGCGGTATTCTGGATGGATATCTTTACGCATGGTCTTGCCTCGGTTAGTTTGGTAGCCAAACTGCACTTCGTCGGTCGTCTTGCCTCGTGACCCGATTGCCGCTCACTTGCCAGGGGTTAAATACTGCAACCGGCGATTATACAGCTTTTTTAGGGGTCAGACCCCGGTTCTTCTTTTAGGGGGTCTGACCCCGGTGTCCCCGAAGTCACCGAAGTCCCCATCCTGGCGTATCCCCAGCGCAACACCGGGGTCTGACCCCCAAGGGAACAACCGGGGTCAGACCCCGGTGTTGCGCTGGGGATACGCTTCATGCGCCGCCGCCGTGCCAGAAACGAAAAAGGACAGCCGCGGCTGTCCCTTGTTGATGCTACGCGCAGGATTTACCCGCCCCGGCGCATCATGTCGAAGAACTCATTGTTGTTCTTCGTGGCCTTCATCTTGTCGAGAGGGGGAGGGGTCAGACCCCGGTTCTTCTTTTAGGGGTCTGACCCCGGTGTATCCGAAGCCACCATCGGGCGTATCCCCAGCGCAACACCGGGGTCTGACCCCCAAGGGAACAACCGGGGTCAGACCCCGGTGTTGCGCTGGGGATACGCTTCATGCGCCGCCGGCGTTGCCAGAAACGAAAAAGGACAGCCGCAGCTGTCCTTTGTTGATGCTACGCGCAGGAATTACCCGCCGCGCCGCATCATGTCGAAGAACTCATTGTTGTTCTTCGTGGCCTTCATCTTGTCGAGGATGAACTCCATCGCTTCGATCTCGTCCATCGAGTACAGCAACTTGCGCAGGATCCAGATTTTCTGCAACTGGTCGGCTTTGATCAGCAACTCTTCGCGGCGGGTGCCCGATTTGTTCAGGTTGATCGCCGGATACACCCGCTTCTCGGCCAAACGGCGCTCGAGGTGGACTTCCATGTTGCCGGTGCCCTTGAATTCCTCGTAAATCACGTCATCCATGCGCGAACCGGTTTCGATCAGGGCGGTGGCGATGATGGTCAGCGAGCCGCCTTCTTCGATATTGCGCGCCGCACCGAAGAAACGCTTCGGACGCTGCAGCGCGTTGGCGTCCACACCACCGGTCAAGACCTTGCCCGAAGCAGGGATGACGGTGTTGTAGGCGCGCGCCAGGCGGGTGATCGAGTCGAGCAGGATGATCACGTCTTTCTTCATTTCGACCAGGCGCTTGGCCTTTTCGAGCACCATCTCGGCCACTTGCACGTGGCGCGTGGCCGGTTCGTCGAAGGTCGAGGCAACCACTTCGCCGCGCACCGAGCGCTGCATTTCGGTCACTTCTTCAGGACGTTCGTCGATCAGGAGCACGATCAGGGTGCAGTCCGGGTGGTTGGCCGTGATCGCATGCGCGATGTGCTGCAAGATCACCGATTTACCCGACTTTGGCGAGGCCACCAGCAAGCCGCGCTGGCCCTTGCCGATCGGGGCGATCAGGTCGATGATGCGGCCGGTGATGTTTTCCTGGCCATTCATTTCGCGCTCGAGGCGCAGCGGCTCGTTCGGGTGCAGCGGGGTCAGGTTCTCGAACAGAATGCGGTGCTTGCTCGCTTCCGGAGATTCGCCATTGACCTTGTCGACCTTGACCAGCGCGAAATAGCGCTCGCCGTCTTTCGGGGTGCGCACTTCGCCTTCGATCGAATCGCCCGTATGCAGGTTGAAACGGCGGATTTGCGACGGCGAGATATAGATATCGTCGGTCGAGGCCATGTAGCTGGCGTCCGGCGAGCGCAGGAAGCCGAAGCCGTCCGGCAGCACTTCGAGCGCGCCGTCGCCAAAAATTTGTTCGCCCGATTTCGCGCGCTTCTTGAGAATGGCGAACATCAGTTCTTGTTTGCGCAGGCGGGCTGCGTTGTCGATATCGAGGCCAATCGCCATCTCCAATAGTGCGGAGACGTGCATGGCCTTCAGTTCAGATAAGTGCATGAGTTGAGTCCCGTGACGGGAAGTAAAGGTAGGGGAGGGAACTGCGTGGGTTAATCATCTGGGAAGAAGTCAGTCGAGGCCAACTCGCTTCCCGGCCGGACAAGACGGCAGCGCGGGCGCGCCGACGTCACATTGTACTAACAATCAGATATTGCTGTCGAGGAAAGCGGTCAGCTTGCCTTTGCCGTTGTTGCCGACCATGCGGGCCGCTTCAACACCGTTCTTGAACAGAACCAGGGTTGGAATGCCGCGAATGGCGAATTTGGCGGGAACCTGCTGGTTGGCGTCGACGTCCATCTTGGCAATGACAACCTTGCCATCGTATTCCTGGCTGATCTCTTCGAGGATCGGAGCGATTTGCTTGCACGGACCGCACCATTCAGCCCAGAAGTCGACCAGCACGGGACGGTCCGACTTGAGGACGTCCGCTTCGAAAGATGCATCGCTAATGTATTTAATATTTTCGCTCATGTTTTCCTCTAAATGAGGTAGGGGGTCAATAACGCCTGGAGGATAAGCCGACCCTGCTTCGGGGACCATCGCTATCACCAGCCAGTTCCTTTTTATCTTGCAACACTATGGTGGTGACGGTGTGCACAAATTCAATATAGGGAAGGGCGGCAGAGGGTATCAGGCGGGGATTTAGCCGAAATAATAACCTATTTTCCCGAAACGGGAGAGGGATTGTACAAATTCTCGTGTCCGGGCGCATTCGGGTCCTGCGCCGGCCCCCTCAGCGGACCGAGCGCGGCCTGCAATTCCAGGGCGCTGATCGGCTTCTTGAAGGCGCCCAGCACGTTCAGTCCGTGCGCCCTGGCCAGCCGTTCGGCCGCCTTGCGCACGCCGCTGTCCATGCCCGAGAGCAGCATCACGCCACCGCCGAAACCGGCCGCGGCGGCCGCCTGCATGAACTCGATGCCATCCATGTCCGGCATCGACAGGTCGCAGATCAACAGGGCCGGGGGATCGAGCGCCAGGCTGGCCAGGGCGCGCCGCGCATCCGATTCGGTGCGCACCTCGAAGGCGGCCACCCCGCCGCCGGCGCCGCCGCTGTTGCCCAGATCGGCCAGCATGTCGGTCAGCAGTTCCAGCATGAAATGATCATCGTCCAGCAGCAGCACGCGGATGCGTGGCGGCGTGGCCTGTGTTACGGGCTCGTCCATGGTTGTCTTTAGCGGCTGTTATTGTCGTTATCGGCAGCGCTGCGTCAATTTTGTAGCGCGTGCGCCACTATTATCACGGAGAACGCCCGCCAACGGCAGCCTTGTGCACGTTTTTTTAGGCGTCGCTGGCAAAAGTGGTGTTCTGCATGATCTGCTCGGTGATGCGCGCCAGCAGCGGCCACAGCTGCGCGACCAGGGCTTTCGCCTCGGCCCGTTCGGTGGCCGGGCTGCCGTGCGCCAGGTTTTCCAGCCGCAGGCACAGCTCGCCCATGCCCATCGCCCCCACCGTGCGCGCCGACGACTTGATGCGGTGCCCCAGTTCGCGCACGCGGGCGATGTCGCCGGCCGCCAGCGCCGCTTCCATCTCCTCGAAGCCGGCCTGGGTGGTTTGCAGGAACTTGAAGGCGAACTTGCGCACCTTGTCCTGGTTATAGCTGAGCAGCTTGGCCAGCACCGTCAGGTCGATCACCTCCGGGTCGCCGGCCACCGTGCGAAAGCCCGGCTGGGCCGGCAGCGCCGGCGCCGCCGCGGCGGCCGGCGCGCGCGCAGGCAGCCAGCGCGCCACCACTTCGCACAGCAGCGCCGGCTGGGTTGGTTTACTGATGAAATCATCCATGCCCGCCTCCATGCAGCGCGCCCGGTCCTCGCTGGTGGCCGTGGCTGTCATGGCCAGCACGCGCAGGCCGGCCAGGCGCGGGTCGAGGCGGATCAGGCGCGTGGCCTGCAAACCGTCCATGACCGGCATCTGCACATCCATCAGCACCACGTCGAAACCGGTCTTGGCCAGCAGGTCGAGCGCTTCCAGGCCGTTCTGCGCCAAGCACACCACACAGCCGGCTTCCTCCAGCATTTCGAGGGCGATCTGCTGGTTGAAGGTATTGTCCTCGACCAGCAGGATGCGCGCGCCGCGCAGCAGCGCATCCTGGCCGGGCACGCGCGCGCCGGCGCTCGCCTGCGGCTCCTGGCCGCGGCCCGCGCCGACGGCGGCCGATTGCACGGCGCCCGGATCGAGCTTGCCCACGCGCGCGGTGAACCAGAAGCAGCTGCCGCTGCCCGGCTGACTGTCGACGCCGACATCGCCCCCCATCAGCTGCGCCAGCTGCTTGCAGATGGCCAGGCCCAGGCCGGTGCCGCCGTACTCGCGCGTGGTCGAGGTGTCGGCTTGCTGGAACGACTGGAACAGCTTGGCCGTCTGCTCGGGCGTGAGGCCGATGCCGTTGTCGCGCACCTGGAAGCGCAACAGGCAATCGTCCGCGCGGTCGTCGATATTGTCGATCCGGATCGTGATGCTGCCGCTGTCGGAAAACTTGATCGCATTGTGGGTGTAGTTGATCAGCACCTGGCCCAGGCGCAGCGGATCGCCCTGCAGCGCGCGCGGCAGCGCCGGATCGAGCTCGAACACCAGCGCCAGGTCCTTGGTGGCCGCCTTGGGCGCGACCACGGTCGACAGGGTCTGGATTACATGGTCGAGCGTAAACGCGACCATCTCCACTTCCAGCTTGCCCGCCTCGATCTTGGAAAAATCGAGGATATCGTCGATGATACCCAGCAGGTGCTCGCCGGCGAAGCGGATTTTTTCGATGTAGTCGCGCTGGCGCGGATTGAGGTCGGTCTTGAGCGCCAGGTAAGCCATGCCGATCACGCCATTCATCGGCGTGCGGATCTCGTGGCTCATATTGGCCAGGAACTGACCCTTGGCCATGCTCGCTTCCTCGGCCACCTTCTTGGCCTGGTCCAGCTGCGCGGTGCGCTGCTGCACGCGTTCTTCCAGGTGCTCGTTCAATTCGCGCAGCTGCTGCTCGGTGCCGATGCTGGCGCTGATATCGACCATCATCGTGATCAGGTACTCGCACTGCCCCTGCTCGTTGCACACGGTTTTGCGGATGGTGCGCACATGCAGCTCGCGTCCGAGGCGCGCGTTGTACACCGTCTCCACATCGTCCAACATGACGCCGCCGGCAAAGGCTTCGCGCTCGCGCGCGCTCAGCGTGCCCTGCAAGCCTGGCTGCTCGCCGCCCAACTGCGCCGGCGCGAGCCCGAACTGGGTTTCGCAGGCGCTGTTCATCAAGGTCACGTGGCCCCCGGCATCCTTGATATACAGGCCGATCGGCATCATCTGCAAAATCTCGTGCAGGCGCGCCGCCAGCGTCTTGAGGGCCTGCTCGGCGCGCTGGCGTTCGCTGATGTCGCGCAGCGACACGATGGTCAGCTTATGCCCCTGCGACAGCATCGGCGTGCGGTTCACTTCAGCCGGGAACTGGCTGGCGTCGCGCCGCTGCGCCGTGATCACCCGGTTCGGCGCGCCCGGCTCGCGCACGCCGGGCGCCAGCCGCTCGGCCGGCATGCCGACCAGCGCTTGCACCGCATAGCCAAAACTGCTCGCGCACAAATGGTTGGCGTAGCGGATGCGGCCATCGGCGTCGAGGATCAGCATGGCCTCGGGCGAGGCTTCGAGCACGGCGCGCACGCGCGCCTCCTCGGCTTCCTTGCGGTCGCCGATATCGGCCATGGTGCCGGAGACGCGCAACGCGGGCGTGCCGGCGTCGCGGCCGAGCACGATGCCGCGTCCCAGCATCCACCGCCAGCGGCCATCCTTGCAGCGCATGCGGAACTCGCACGCCAGCACATTGTTGCTAGACGCCGGCGACTTCAGGCAGGCCGACAGGTCGCCCTTCAGGCGCGCCACGTCTTCCGGATGCACATGCAGCAGCCAGGCGTTGAAATCGACCGCGAATTCATCGGCCGCATAGCCCAGCAACTCCTTGAAGCGCGCCGACAAGGCCAGCTCGCCGCTGTGCTGGGTCCACTCCCAGGTGCCGTGGCCCGAGCCATCGAGCGCGAAGCGCAGCAGGTTCTCGCTGCCGGCCAACTGCACGCGCGTGTCGGCCAGCAGGGCGCGTTCGGCGCGCAGCGAGGCCGCCAGGCGGTGCGCGCGCAAGCAGGCCGCGGCGGCCACCAGCAGCAGCGCCAGCAGCGCCAGCGCCGGCAATACGCCGGGAAAGGCCAGGCGCGCATCGGGCCGCGCCTCCTGGTACAGGAAACCATCGAGCGAAAAATCGGCCGGCAGCAGGCCCAGGCCGGCGTAGGCCGAAGCGATGGCGCGCCAGCGCGCCGGATTGCTGTAACCCGGTTCCAGCATGTCGGCCTCGATCAGCGGCACGATCCCGCGCGCCTCGTACAGCAAGTGCTCGCGGCTGAGACGATGCGGATAGCGCGCGCGGATCAGGTCCACCGTCTCGGCCTGGTGCGCCAGCGCGTGCTCCCAGCCGCGCAGGGTGGCCGCGCGCATGGCGGCCGCGCGCGCCGGATGCTCGCGCAGCTCGGCCTCGCTGGTAAACAACAGGTCGCCGTAAAAATCGATGCCCGCCGCGCGCGGCGTGAGCGTGGCAAAGCGCGCATGTTCGCGCTCGAGCAGGTACGGCTGGTCGGTGCTGAAGGCCGACATGGCCGCGACCCGGCCGTTGGCCAGGTCGCCCACGTTGTAGCTGTGGCGCATTTGTCCATAGTTGGCCAGCGGCGGGCCGAACTTTTTCATGAACACCAGCAGCTCCACGCTGTTCGACGAAATCATCACCGTGCCGCTGGCGGGCAGCTGCGGCTGGCCGGTCGCATCGGCGCGCACCAGCAGCACCGCCGGCGAATGCTGGAACACCGACGCCAGCACCACCACCGGCTTGCCGCGCCCGCGCGCCACCAGCAAATTGGTATTGGCCACCCCGTACTCGGCCGCGCCCGACGTCACCGCCGACACCGCGTCGTCGCCGCGCTCGGCCTCGCGCAAGGTCACCTCCAGCCCCGCCTCGCGGTAAAACCCCTGCTCCTGGGCCGCGTAATAGCCGGCGAACTGGAACTGGTGCTGCCATTTGAGCTGCACCACCACCTTTTCGAGCGCCAGCGCCTCGCCCGCGGCCAGCGCCGCCGCCAACAGCGCGCACGCACGCCAGCGGCGCAGCGCGGCGCGGGGGCGGGTGAACGAGGTCGGAACGGACATGGCGCGGCCATCGGAAGAGGTTTAGGCTAAGCTCCATAGTAGCCATTTTTTGGCGCACAGAATTTACCAACAGGAATCTTCGCCTATCGTGCGGGTAAAAGTGTCGTATTTCTGCCGCGCGGGTGCGCTTGTCCCGCTCAGCCGACCTTGCCGGTGAACTGATACAGCTGGCCGGGATGCCACATTGTCACGACCGACGCGACCTGGCCGAGGGCCTTGGTCTGCCGCTTGAGCACCAGGCAGCACTGGCGCGGCCCGACCGCCAGCATGCTGGCGATGTCGCGCGGGGCGGGCAGGGCCTCGATGCTGTAGCTGGCGCTCTGCAGGGGCGCGGCCTTCATCAGATGCTCGTTGGGCGTGATGGCCGAAAAATCCTGGGCCAGGTACGCGGGCGCGCAAGCCGGATTGACCCAGCGGTCCTCGACCTGGATCGGCGCCTCGTTCTCGAAGTGCACGATCACCGAATGGAACAGCGGCTGGCCGGGCGCCAGCTCGAACTGGCGCGCCAGCAGCTCGCTGGCGCGGCCCTTTTCGAGCAGGTGCAGGCTGCTGCGGTGCGCGTGGCCGCGCGCGCGGATCTCGTCGGCGATGCTGTTGATCTCGACCAGCGTGGCCTGGTATTTTTGCGGAGCGACAAAGGTGCCCGACCCCTGGCGGCGGGTGAGCACCTGCTCGGCGGTCAGTTCGCGCACGGCGCGGTTGACGGTCATGCGCGAGACCCCGAACTGGCGCACCAGGGCTTGCTCGGACGGCACCACATCGCCCTCCTTCCAGCGGCCGGCGGCGATCTCGCCGAGCAGATAATCCTTGATGCGCTGGAAAATCGGCGTCGTATCTTGCGCAATCTGCTGTTCCAAACTACTCTCCGAAGGCCGGCTCAAAAACCGATTTTAGCACCGTGGCCGCGCGTCCGGATTCAAAAGCAAGCGCCGGGATGACCGCCCGGGCCGCGCCGCCTACGATGGATGCCTGCGAACTCGATCGCGAACCACAGCGGGAGCACAGCCATGAAACCAGCAATGAACACAATCGTTACCGACAATCCGGCCGCAAGCTACGACAACGACGACGCGCGCTGGGCCGCCGTGCAGCGGCGCGACGCCGGCGCCGACGGCCGCTTTTACTACTCGGTGCGCACCACCGGCGTGTACTGCCGGCCCTCGTGCGGGGCGCGCGCCGCCCTGCGCGCCAACGTCGCCTTCCACGCCAGCGGCGGCGACGCCGAGCGGGCCGGCTTTCGTCCCTGCCTGCGCTGCAAACCCGACCAGCCGCCGCTGGCCGAGCGCCACGCGCGGATGGTGGCGCACGCCTGCCACCTGATCGACGCCAGCGACGCCGAGCCGGACCTCGACAGCCTGGCCGGCGCCTGCGGCATGAGCCGTTTTCATTTTCACCGCATCTTCAAGCAGCACACCGGCATCACCCCCAAGGCATATGCGGCCGCGCGCCGCGCCGGCAGGGTCGATCTTGGGCTGGCCGGCGCCGCCAGCGTCACCGAAGCCATCTACGCGGCCGGCTACAACTCCAGCGCGCGCTTTTACGCCAGCGCCCCCGCGCGCCTCGGCATGACCCCCACCGCCTGGCGCGCCGGCGGCAGCGGCGCCGTGATCCGCTTCGCCATCGGCGCCTGCTCGCTCGGCGCGATCCTGGTCGCGGCCACCGACAAAGGCATCTGCGCCATCCTGATCGGCGACGACCCCGACCTGCTCGCGCGCGACCTGCAGGACCGCTTTCCCGCCGCCGACCTGCGCGGCGCCGACGCCGGTTTTGAGGCGACAGTCGCGCGCGTGGTCGGCCTGGTCGAAGCGCCCGGCGTGGGACTCGACCTGCCGCTCGACGTGCGCGGCACCGCCTTCCAGCAGCGCGTATGGCAAGCCCTGCGCGAGATCCCGGCCGGGCAGACCGTCAGCTACGCCGAACTGGCCGCGCGCATCGGCATGCCGACCGGCGCGCGCGCCATTGCCGGGGCCTGCGCCGCCAATCCGGTGGCCGTCGCCATCCCCTGTCACCGGGTGGTGCGCACGGACGGCGCGCTGTCCGGCTACCGCTGGGGTGTCGAGCGCAAGCGCATCCTGCTCGATCGCGAGAGCGAAGGCGGGGGTGGGGCGTGAATGCCAACGTGGCCGACTGGGGCCAGGTTGGCATCGACCTCGATGCGCACGGCTGCGCGGTCGTGAAGGGCATGCTCGACGCCGCGACTTGCCGCGCCTATGCCGGCGCGTATGACGACCAGGCGCGCTACCGCAGCCGGGTGGTGATGGAGCGGCACGGCTTCGGGCGCGGCGAGTACCGCTACTTTGCGTATCCGCTGCCCGAAGGCCTTGCCGCGCTGCGCACAGCGCTGTATGGACCGCTAGCGCGCATTGCCAACGGCTGGCATGAAGCGATGGGGCTCGGCGCGCGCTTTCCGGCGCGGCATGTCGAGTTCCTGGCGCGCTGCCACGCGGCCGGGCAGGAGCGGCCCACGCCGCTGATCCTGCGCTATGGCGAGGGTGACTACAACTGCCTGCACCAGGATCTGTACGGCGCACACGTATTTCCCTTGCAAGTGGCGGTGTTACTGTCGCGGCCGGGGGACGACTTCACGGGAGGCCAGTTCGTGCTGACCGAACAGCGTCCGCGAATGCAATCGCGGGTCGAGGTAGTGGAGCTGGGGCAGGGCGACGCCGTGATTTTTCCGGTGAACCAGAGGCCGGTGAACGGCACGCGCGGCGTGTACCGCGTCGCCATGCGCCACGGCGTCAGCCGCCTGCGCTCCGGGCAACGCCACACGCTCGGCATCATCTTCCACGACGCCGAATAGTCCTACAACCGGGGTCAGAGCTTTAATTGGTAATTGTTGCGCCTGTTCCATATTATTCCTACGGTCGTGATCAAAACTCTTATAACCCATGCCCTTATACATAAGTCGCCAGGACCCAATAAAGTCTTTTACATTCAATGAGTTGCAGAGGGGCTTGTAAACTTTGCCGAGATCGCGTTTACTCTTGCCTTTTGGGCGGCGCATTGGACA
>NZ_VUYU01000027.1 GCF_011682065.1 Massilia rubra
GGGATCGTCGCTCAGGCATTCGACGGTGAAGTGGAAGTCGCGCGACAGGCCCTCCACCGCGTCGATCCGGTTGGCCACGAGGCTGGCGGGGCCTCCGCTGGGAAAGTTCAGGCGCAGCAGGCGGTTGTTCTGACGGGTCATGCGGGCTTCCTTTGGGTGGGCATGTGACGTTGCATTGATATTATTTTCGAGCTGCGGCGGCGGGCGTGGGAACGCTTGCCGTTTTGCCGGCGAGATGCTGTTCCAGGCGCTCGACCAGGGCGGCATGGCCGCGCCGGCGCGCGCAGGCGAGGGCGTCTTCGCCGCGCTTGTTGCGCAGTGTCGGGTTGGCGCCTTCGGCGAGCAACAGGTTCAGCAGGTCGAGATTGCCGGTCGACGCTGCCATGTGCAGGGCGGTCTCGCCTTGCCCGTGCCTTGCATCGAGCGGGACGCCTTGCCGCACCAATCGCTCGGCCAGCGCCATCTGGATGGCGTGCTGCTGCGGTGGCGGCAGCGCTTGCAGCGCCAGGCTGTGCAGGGTCGTGCGGCCGCCATCGGCCACCACGTGCGGATCGGCTCCGCGATTGAGCAGCAAGGTGGCCATCTCCAGCGGCGGCGTGCCCAGCGCGTAATCCAAGGGCGTGCCGCCGCTGGCGTCGCGCGGACTGTCGGGCCGGGCGCCGGCGTCGAGCAAGATCGTTACGGTCAGGGCGTCGCCGCCGGCCACCGCCGCCAGCAGCGGGCTGATGCCGGCGTGGCAGATGTTGGGGTCGTCGCCCGCATTGAGCAGTTTTTTCAGCAGGGCGTGGCGGTCCTTGCCCAAGGCCATGAAAATACGCGGGGCGGCGCCGGGCCGGAAGTTGCGCGCGGTGTCCTGGAAAGCGTCGCCGCTGGTCGGCGCGTCCGTGCAGCGCATGGCGGCGCTCGCTGGCTGGCGTACCGGGGCCTTGGCCTGGGCCGGGGCAATGGTGACGAGCATGACGAGCAAGGCCGCTCCGGCCATCGGGCGCATCACCGCGCGCCTCCTTTGATGTAGTCGGCCTGTGCCTGGTTCAACAGGCGCTTGACCGAGTCGTACTTGGCCTGGCTGAGCAGATGCCGTGCCGCCTCCAGCTGGTCCAGCGACAACACGCCATTCGCGTACATCTTGTCCATTTCCGTGCGCAGCTTGATGATGGCGAACGAGGACATGACTTCCGGATTGAGCGCGGCCACCATCACATCAAGCACGGGGCCGACCGAGCGCACCACGGCGGTGCCTTTGGCGGCGCGCAACGCGGCCTGGCTGCCGGCCATGTCCTTGGCGGTCTTGGCCGAGGCCGCGTCGACCAGGGCGCCTTCGGCCTGCATGTACTGGCCGAGCCGGGAGTTGGAGAAGGTCGGGGTCTTGGTGACCAGGGTGCTGGCCTTGTCGCCGAGCACGTCCGCATACGGACCGTAGCGGTCGCGCTTCATCAAGTCCTTGAGCGTGCTTTCCATCCACTTTTCCATGCTGCCGCCGAACTTGCCGTTGGCCATGCCGGCCGAGGCGCTCATGATGTTGGCGGCGGCTTTCAGGCCAATCCCCGTTTCACGCAGGGGACGGAATTGGGCATGCTTTTGCAGCTTCATCCAGGCTTGCGGATCTTCCAGGCGCAGCTCGCTCATGACGCGGTCAAAGCGAACCGGGCTGTAGTGGCGCAGGTAGTCAATGTATTCGAGGTAGTCGTTCAGTTTCAGGCCGCGGATGCGCGCCTGCGCCAGCAGGAACTTGATGTGCCGGTTGTGCTCGTCGGCAGTACGCTCGCGCTCGCGCACCGTGGTGGTGGTGCCGTTGCGATTGACGGAAGAAACTTTGCCCGCGCCTTGCGGCCTGTCGGAGTACTCAATGGTGCCATCGGGACGCTGTATTTTATATACCGCCATGGACGTCCTTGACTGTCAGTTACAACATTAAAAGGATGCTATAAAAAAGCAATTGCTGTCATTTTAGCAAAATATTGCCCCCTCGAACTTACATTTGCAAAAATTTGAGGCAAATGCGCCACGGAATTGCCATTATTTGTTGTATTTATGATATTGGCGTTTTGTGCTGTGGTGGATGACTTGTCGTGGTCGAGGAGGTGGAGGCGGAGGGAGGGGCGGGCCGATGGAACGTCCCCTGCGGCCGGCCGGGCGTAGGAGGTTTGCGCGCTTGGGCGCCGCCGGTAGAGGTGGGCAAGCGCGCCTGTGCCGACGTTCAGCGGGCCTGGGTGCCGCTATCGAGGCCGAGCGACAAGCCTTGCGGGCGTTTTGCCGGCGGCACTAAAACCAGGGGCCGTCATCGAACGGGCTATCGTCGACAAGGCGCAAGGTCTTCAACCAGCGTTTGAGCGCGGCGATGTCGGCGAGAGCGGCAATCTCGGCCTCGATTTGCCCGATCTGCGCGCGCATGGCGGCAATGTCGGCGTGCAGCGTCTTCAGTACCGTTTTGGGTGCAGGACGGCGCGTCGATTCCCAGCCAATATCGCGCGCCAGCGACATTTCCATGTCGAACAGTTCGCCGCTGACTTCATCCAACTGGCCGCTGAGGATACGGTTGTACTGTTTGATGCGCTCATCGCCCAGGTTGTCCAGGCCGGCCTGGTCGATCTGCTCGACTTCCAGTTGCAATTCCAGCAGGCCGAGCAGGTCGTTGGCCGCGTAGGCGCGATTGGCGCGCTGCATCAATCCCGTCTTGCGCTCGCGCTCGGCCGGATCGGTTTCGCGGTCCGGATGCAGGGCGCTGGCGAGCTTGCGGAAAATATCGCGCACCGATTGCTTGAGTTTGTCCTGCTCGGCCTGGTGCTTTTCCTCGCGCTTGCTGAGCTTTGGCGGTTTGGCCGGCTCCGCTTGCTGGGCGTCGTGTTCGCGCTCGGCCATCTTTTCTTCGAGCGAGGCAAAGAACGCGTCGGGCGAATGGATGAAAGCGTCGGCATCGAGATCGAGGCCGGTGATGCTGCCGACCATCTTGAGCATGAGTGCTTTTTCCTCGTCCATTTCCTGATCGTAGTCGCGGCCGCTGTGCCTGTTGTAGATCTCTTTGATGAGTTCATCGTCATCGGCTTCCATCAGTTCCCATGCCATCGGACAGATCAGGGCTTGCAGTTTATCCCTGTCCTTTTTGCCTATCGCTTTGTGGGTGTATGCCTGGTCGTATATCACCAGCAATTGTTTGCGACGAGCGTCGAATTGCTCCGCCAGGGGGCGATACTCGCGGTCCGCCAGGGCATGAATTTTCGGCAATTCCTCGCGCCAGAGCGCCAGTTTGGCGCGTTCGGCTTCCAGCTTTTTGACGAGATTGTTGAATTGCTTGCGCGCGCGCGATGGCATTCCCGCGCTTGCGGGTGCGGCGATCCGAACCGGATAGGGGGAAGAGGTGGTCATGGGACTTGGGTTAACGACGATGGCGCAGGGGCTGTCATTGTAAGGGAAGCCCGATCGCCGGCATAGCGGGACACTGTTGGCCCGCATGGCCGGTGGGCGCGGGACGCGCGCCTGGAATAACAAGGTGACGGTGGGAGATGCCAGCGTGGGCAAGGCGCCCACGCGCTGCGGCGAACTAAGCGGACAGCTTGCTTACCACTTGAAAACCCGGGCCAGGGCCAGCCACCAGGTGATGAAAGTATCGATAAATCCGGTCAGGACCGGCACTGCCTGAAGCATGATATCGTCCATCGTCGCTCTCCACGGTACGTTGATGCGGCCCGGACGAGCCGCTCAGCGAGTGTAAGGGCTTGGTGTTTCGACATCTTGTGCGAGCCCAATAGAGACGGGGCGTCGCGCTCAAGCTGGCGTAAAAAAACCCGGGCACGCCCGGGTTTTTCACGCAGTGCAGCGCAACTCAGTGGAAGTGTTCCGTGCCCGCAGGCGCGTCTTCCGGCATTTCCGCATGTACCAGTTCGCCTGTCGGATCGGCAAACAGCGGCGCATCGCAGTCGTCGCAATACTCGGTCACAAAACGCTCGTTGTGGCGCTTCACGTGCGTTACGCCCGCTTCGTTCAGGTGCCCGATGATGTCGTCGAGCGGTGCTTTCGGCTCGAGGGCGCCGCCCAGGGCGGCCGCCGACAAGCCTTCGACCGGCGTGCCGTCTTCATCTTCCTGCCCGTACAGCGGCCACACGATGCCGTAGATCACATCGGTGGTCTGGCGCATGGTGAAGCCCACGCGGTACTCGTCGATCTGCCCCTCGGCCGATTCGTCGCCGAAGCCGGCGATGACGGCGCGCAGGTCGGACGCTTCCACGCCCAGGGTATGGGTCAGGTAGTGCACGGCGGCGCGCACCGATACCGGCCGGATCAGTTTGTCCGCTTCGCGGCACGCCACGTAATACGCTTCGGGCAGCAGCAGTTCGGTGCCGCAGCCCGGCAGCAGGCGCGAAATGCTCGGGCCGGCCTGCGCACGCCACTGTTCCAGCGCGTTGGCGCGTTCGACCATGAAGGTCGACTGGAACTGCGATTCCTGCCAGCGGAACAGCGGCGCGCCCAGCGGCGCCACGATGGCGACCATCAGGTAGCGCGTATCGGCCAGGAACGGTGCGGTTTCGGCCGGCTTGGCCAGCGGCTTGACGCTCGTGCCCTTGTGCGCGGCCTGGGCCAGCTTGTGCGTGGCGGCATAGGTCTCGGCATGGGTGCGCGGCAACTGGTCGATCGAGAACAGGGTCGGCGCCATGGCCATCTGCACGCCGTCGGCCAGCAGGTGCGCCGAAAAATGGGCGGACAAGGTCTGCAGCAGCTCGGCCGGAATAGTGCCGGACGCGATCGAAAAACGCGTCCACGCAAGAATCGGCGCCGCCACCAGCAAGGCCTGGAAGGTCTTTTCGACCCCGTCGTGCTGCTCGACCATGGTCGACGATTCGCTGACCGCTTCCACGCCCTCCATCAGGGTGTCGTAGGCGTTCAGGTCTTCCTTGAACAGCACGTTGAGGGTGGTGTCGACGGTTTCCTGGTGGCCGGTCTTGAGCAAGCGCTGGAGGTGGGTGTCGAGCTGGCGCTCCCAGGCCCGTTCTTCAATGCGGCTGGCCGCCTGGACGATCGCCTGGCTGATGCTGACCAGGCGCTGGCTCTCGGCCGACAACTTATGGGATGGATCTTTGGTTGGACGACGCATGGGGATAAGAGTCTTTGTAAGTGAATGAACGGATCAATAATGTCGGAACAATGATAAACCCTTATCTGCCGTATTGTAGTTCATTCCCCCGCCCACCATGAAGACGGCGCAAGAAGCGTGCGGAAAAGTTGAAAGGAAGGGTGATAGTATGCGCTCACTTGGCCGCCGCGCCGCATTTCGGGGCCAAAAAAAACGCCGGACGAATCCGGCGTTGGGCGATCCGGCCCCGCGCTGGCGCGGGACGGGATAATGACGTTTTCTTGCTTTACGCGGCCAGCAGCTGGCGCAGCACGAATGGCAGAATGCCGCCATGCTTGTAGTAATCGACTTCGATCGGGGTGTCGATACGCAGCAGGACCTTGACTTCCTGTACGTCGCCGTTTTCGCGCGTGATGACCAGGGTCGCCAGTTGCTGCGGCTTGATCTCGCCTTCCAGGCCCTTCAGGTCGAACACTTCCTTGCCGGTGATGTTCAGGGTTTGCACGCTGTCGTCGCCGATAAATTGCAGCGGCAGCACGCCCATGCCCACCAGGTTCGAGCGGTGGATGCGCTCGAACGAACGGGTGATGACCGCTTTCACGCCCAGCAGCTGGGTGCCCTTGGCCGCCCAGTCGCGCGAGGAACCGGTGCCGTACTCTTCGCCGCCGAACACCATGGTCGGCACGCCGTCGGCCACGTACTTCATGGCCGCGTCGTAGATCGACAGCTGTTCGCCGCTCGGCTGGTGAATCGTGATGCCGCCTTCAACCGCGGAACCGTCGGCCTTGGCCGGAATCATGCGGTTCTTGATACGCACGTTGGCAAAGGTGCCGCGCATCATGATCTCGTGATTGCCGCGACGCGAGCCGTAGGAGTTGAAGTCGGCCTTCATCACGCCGTTGGCCAGCAGCCACTTGCCCGCAGGGCCGTTTTCCTGGATCGAACCGGCCGGCGAAATGTGGTCGGTGGTGATCGAGTCGCCGAACACGCCCAGGGCGCGCGCGCCGGTGATGCCGGTCGCTGCCGCTTTCGGGATCATCTCGAAGCCGTCGAAGAACGGCGGCTCGGCGATGTAGGTCGACTTCGGCCAGTCGTAGACCTGGCCGGTGGTGGTGGTCACGTCTTCCCACAGCTTGCCCGGCGCGCCCTTGACGTCGGCGTAGTTGGCCTTGAAGACTTTGGAGTTCATCGCGAACTTCATCAGCTTGCCGATTTCTTTCGAGGTCGGCCAGATGTCGCCCAGGTACACGTCCTTGCCGTTGGTGCCCTTGCCGACCGGTTCGGTCATCAGGTCGCGCGTCATGTTGCCGGCGATGGCGTAGGCCACCACCAGCGGCGGCGAGGCCAGGAAGTTGGAACGGATGTTCGGGTGGATCCGCGCTTCGAAGTTGCGGTTGCCCGACAAGACAGCCGACGCCACGATGTCGTTCTCGGCGATCGCCGCGTTCAGCTCAGGGGTCAGGTCGCCGGCGTTGCCGATGCAGGTGGTGCAGCCGTAGGCGGTCACGCCAAAGCCCAGTTGCTCCAGGTATGGCAGCAGGCCGGCGGCGGTCAGGTACTCGGTGACCACGCGCGAGCCGGGAGCCAGCGAGGTCTTGATGTGCGGCGCAACCGTCAGGCCCGCTTCAACGGCCTTCTTGGCCAGCAAGCCGGCGGCCAGCAGCACGCTCGGGTTCGAGGTGTTGGTGCACGAGGTAATCGCCGCGATCAGCACGTCGCCATTCTTGACGTGCACGCCGTTGGTGGTTTCGTAGTGGTTGGTCAGGTCGGCCGGGTTCTTGTTGAAACCGTTTTCGGTGGTCGGCTTCGAGAACAGTTCGATGAAGTTGTTCTTGACGTTGCCGATTTCGATACGGTCCTGCGGACGCTTCGGGCCCGCCAGCGACGGGGTCACGCTGGCCAGGTCGAGCGAGACCACGCGGGTGTAGTCGATGTCGCCTTCCTGCGGCACGCCGTACAGGTTCTGCGCCTTGAAGTAGTTCTTGAACGCGGTGATTTCTTCGGTGGTGCGGCCGGTGCCTTCGAAGTACTCGATGGTGGCGTCGTCGACCGGGAAGAAGCCCATCGTCGCGCCGTATTCCGGGGCCATGTTGGCAATCGTCGCGCGGTCGGTCAGCGACAAGGTTTCGGTGCCGGCGCCGAAGAATTCGACGAACTTGCCGACGACTTTTTCTTTACGCAGCATTTCGGTGATGGTCAGCACCAGGTCGGTCGCGGTGCAGCCTTCGCGCAGGGCGCCGGTCAGGTTCACGCCGATCACGTCAGGCGTGAGGAAGTAGACCGGCTGGCCCAGCATGCCCGCTTCGGCTTCGATCCCGCCCACGCCCCAGCCGACCACGCCGATGCCGTTGATCATGGTGGTGTGCGAGTCGGTGCCGACCAGGGTGTCGGGGTAGTAGGTGTCGCCAGCTTTATGCACGCCGCGCGCCAGGTACTCCAGGTTGACCTGATGGACGATGCCGAAGCCCGGTGGCACCACGCCGAAGGTGTCGAAGGCCTGCATGCCCCACTTCATGAACTGGTAGCGCTCGTTGTTGCGCGAGAATTCCAGCTTCATGTTCAGGTCGAGCGCGTTCTTTTCGCGGTAATGGTCGATGGTGACCGAGTGATCGACCACCAGGTCGACCGGTACCAGCGGCTCGATGTTTTTCGGGTTCATGCCCATCTTGTTGGCGACGTTGCGCATCGCGGCCAGGTCGGCCAGCAATGGCACGCCGGTGAAGTCTTGCAGCACGACGCGGGCCACGACGAAGGGAATCTCGTCGGTGCGTTCGCCGTTTGGCGCCCAGTTCGCCAATTGCTTGACGTGTTCTTCCGTGACCTTCTTGCCGTCGCAGTTACGCAGCACGGATTCGAGGACCAGGCGGATCGACACCGGCAGGCGCGAGACGTTCACCCCAAGGCTTTTCTGGAGCGCCGGCAGCGAGTAGAACTTGCCTTTCTTGCCGGCCGACAGTTTGAAATCCTTGAGCGTGTTCAGAGTGTTGCGGGACATGACCTCTCCTTCAGTGGGGTATTTTATTTGGGAAGGCCGAGCGCGCTGCTGCGCGGCGCTTGTTCGAACTTCCCGTTTTTCAGTGTGCTTATTTTGCTGCAGGGGCGTCAAGCGCCGCCGGCGCCGCCACAGGCGGCACCGCTGGTACTGCAAGTTCGCCCGACGCCGGGGTCGCTGCCGGCATCGGCGGGGCGATCGGCTTCTCAACAACCGGCTTCATCTGCTCGGCGTTCTTGCATTCGTTGGCCAACTGGCGGTTCAGGCGCGAATCGAGCAGCATGCCCTTGGCCGGAATACCGATCCAGACCAGGCCGAAGGTCGGGTTTTCGAAGCGCTTGGCGCCCGTGGTCGTGCCCACGCGGGTCAGGCGGTGCAGGCGCTTTTTCCAGCGCAGCGCGATGTGGCCGTCGTCTTTATCGTTGTGGTAGGTCGTGACCTTGTTGCCCAGCTCGCAGTCGAAGTCGGTGGTGGTGGTGTCGCTGATGTCCGGTTCCGGCTCGCTGGCGACGACGTCGACCGCTTTCGGGTGCGCGCGCGCTTTGGACTTGGCCGGCTTGGCCTTGGCCGCCGGTTTTGCTTCGGCCGCGTTGGCCGCCGGGGCCGCGCACAGGGCGGCAGCCGCCATCGCCAGGGAGCAGGCGAGCAGGGTGTTCTTGATCAGGGTGGGCATCGGGACTTCCGTTCAGGTGGCTGGTTGTGGGTCGTTGACGAGGGCGGCGGCGGCGTCCGGCAGGGCCAGGCCCGCCAGTTTCGCGCGCTGCAGCACCGTCCAATAATAGCGATAGCTGGCGCGGTCGTGCAAGCGCCCGTTCTGCGAAATCGGTCCCCAGCTGGCGTTCTTGCCTTCGGTGAGGATGTTGGTCGCTTCGTTCACTTCCGACAGGCGCGGCGTGAAGGCCTTCAGGATCGGCTTGATCTGGTCGGGGTGGATGCTCCACATGCGCGTAAAGCCGAATTCGGCGGCGGCGCGCTGGGCATCGTTGGCGACCACGGCGCTGTCCTTGATGTCGGTGGTGACGTTGTGCGACGGCACCTTGCCGTGCGCGTGGCAGGCGGCCGCCATCTCGAGCTTGGCGCGCACCACCAGCGGGTGCGTGAACTGGCCCGGCGTGCGCATGGCCGCGCCCGGAATGGCGCCGTAGTGCGACGACACGAAGTCCATGATGCCGAACGACAGGCACTCGACCTGCGGCTGGGCGGCGATGGCGTCCGCTTCGCGCAGGGCGCCATGCGTTTCGACCAGCACGTGCACCGGCATTGGGGTGATCCGTCCACCCTTGGCGGCGTGCAGGTTGATCGCTTCGATGGCGCGCGCGACGTCTTGCGCGCCATTCGCCTTGGGCAGCACCACATAGGCCAGGCGCTGGGCCGCGCCGCCGACGATGACGGCCAGGTCGCCTTCGAAGAAGGGGCTGTCGACGTCGTGCACGCGCACGCCGATGCGGTTGTGGCGGTTGCCGTCGTCGTTGAGCAGACGCACGATCATTTGGGCGTGTTCGGGCTCGGCGCCGGCGGTGGCGCCGTCTTCGCAGTCGAACGTGATGTCGAACAGGGGGCCAAGCTCTTGTTGCAGGGCCATCGACTTGAGCATCAGCTTTTCGGAGCCTGCATAGTGGTCGCAAGCGGGGAGCAGCAAAGGCTGGCGTTTGCCCTGGAATAAAACCTCGGAGGGATGCATGATCATTTTCTCAGGTACATCAGCGCCTGTGCCGCTCGGGGCGGCACAGGGCGTGCGGCGAATCGGTGGTGTTACGGGGTCCACGAATCCGGCCGCGTTGAAACTCAGGCCAGCAGGTGGGCGACGCCTTCACGCTCTTCGGTCAGTTCCTTGAGCGTGAGGTTGATGCGTTCCTGCGAGAACTCGTCGATCGGCAAACCTTGCACGATCGTGTATTCGCCATTCTCGGTCGTGACCGGGAAGCCGAACATGGTGCCTTCAGGGATGCCGTACGAGCCATCCGAAGCAATGCCCATCGTGGTCCACTTGCCGTTGGTGCCGAGGTACCAGTCGTGCATGTGGTCGATGGCGGCGTTGGCGGCCGACGCGGCCGACGACAGGCCGCGCGCTTCGATGATCGCCGCGCCGCGCTTGCCGACGGTTGGCAGGAAGGTGTCGCGGTTCCAGGCGTCGTCGTTGATGGTTTCCTTGACCGAGGCGCCGTCGATCTGGGCGAAACGGTAGTCGGCGTACATGGTTGGCGAGTGGTTGCCCCACACGCACAGTTTTTCGATCGACGCGACCGGCTTGCCGGTCTTGGAGGCGATCTGCGACAGGGCGCGGTTGTGGTCCAGGCGCAGCATGGCGGTGAAGTTCTTGGCCGGCAGCGACGGCGCCGATTTCATGGCGATGTAGGCGTTGGTGTTGGCCGGGTTGCCGACCACCAGCACTTTGACGTTGCGCGAAGCGACGGCGTCGAGCGCCTTGCCTTGCACCGTGAAGATCTGGGCATTCGCTTCGAGCAGGTCTTTACGCTCCATGCCGGGGCCGCGCGGACGGGCGCCGACCAGCAGGGCGAAATCGGCATCCTTGAAGGCGGTCATCGGGTCGGCGTGGGCGGTCATGCCGGCCAGCAGCGGGAATGCGCAGTCGTCGATTTCCATCATGACGCCCTTGAGCGCTTTCTGGGCTTTCTCGTCAGCAATTTCCAGCAATTGCAGGATGACTGGCTGGTCTTTGCCGAGCATGTCACCGTTCGCGATGCGGAACAGCAGGGAATAGCCGATCTGGCCGGCAGCGCCGGTGACAGCAACGCGCAGTGGGGTTTTAGCCATGATGAATCTCCAAAGTGGGAAAGAAAACGGTCGAAGCAACGGTCGAAGCTGAGGATACGCTTGTCCGGGAAAACCGTAATGATACCAAAATCGGCTACCGACCTCGGACACCACCACCGGAACTTCCCGTCCCCGTCAAAAAAAGCCCGGGGCGATACGCGCGTATGCCGGATCGAACGCGAGTGTAGGCGCAGGTCGGCAATCTGTCAATTCGTATCATATATCTTATATAAGACACCTTATATAAAACACCTGCCTGCGGCGATTGCACTGGACTGGCAGGCCCGTTTGTGTTGAAATCCGGGTCTATGAATTCCCTTCCGACCCTTCCGATCCCGCATGGACCAGCTGCCAGCGGGAGCGGCGCTTCCGCCAGCACCCCGGGCGCCTCACCCACCTTCAGCCCCCTGTACCAGCAGATCAAGGCCCTGATCACCCAGGGCTTGCAGGCGGGCGAATGGAAACCCGGCGAGATGATTCCCAGCGAGGTCGAACTGGCCGGCCGCTTTAAGGTCAGCCAGGGCACGGTGCGCAAGGCGATCGACGAACTGGCCGCCGAAAACCTGCTGCTGCGGCGCCAGGGCAAGGGCACCTTTGTCGCCACCCACCACGAGGCGCGCGCGCATTTCCGCTTTTTGCGGCTGATGCCCGACGAAGGCGTGCCGCATCAGCCCGACAACAAGATCATCGAAGTCAAGCGCATGCGCGCGCCGGCCGAAGTGGCGCGCCTGCTGGACTTGAAATCGGGCGACTCCGTAGTGTATATCAAGCGCGTGATGTCGTTCGACGGCACGCCGACAATTCTTGAAGAAATGTGGCTTCCCGGCCTCCTGTTCAAAGGACTGACCGCGGAACGCCTGGTCGAGTACAAGGGGCCGATGTACGGCTTGTTCGAGTCCGAGTTCGGCACGCGCATGATCCGCGCCAGCGAAAAGATCCGCGCGCTCGGGGCCGACGCCGGCGCCGCCCAGTTCCTCGGGGTGGAGCCGGGCACGCCGCTGCTGTGCGCCGAGCGCGTCTCGTTCACCTACGGCGACAAGGCGGTAGAGCTGCGCCGCGGACTGTACCTGACCTCGCATCATCATTACCAGAATGACTTGTCATAGCGGCCAGAATGACTTGTCGTAGTTTCAAGACCAGTGTTGCCGAACCGCGCTTGACCCTCGATTAAGGCGGGCGCAGTGTGACGGTGCAGTGCACAAAACGGCCGTTCCGTTTAAAATGCATTGATCATAAGAAAGTAGCGAGCGTCGTTCCATATTGTTGCCGAACTTGCAAAGCGCAAGAGGAATATTGGTGCATTTCGGCAAAATGGGCGAAAATTGCGGGTTATTTACAATTTAGTTAGTCAAAGGGGAGGTACTGCCATGTCCGAAGCCGTGAAGGAAGTTCCAAAAAAAGAACGGCCCGAGATCCGTAACATCCATGTTACCGATTTAATGAACTACATAATGACGCCAGGCGCCTGGGTCTCGATTCTGCACCGCGTCAGCGGCGCGGCGATCTTCCTGATGCTGCCGTTCCTGCTGTACCTGTTCCAGCATAGCGTGCAGTCGGAAATGTCGTTCGACTATTTCAAGGGCATCCTCGCGCATCCCCTGGCCAAGCTGGTCCTGCTGGGCCTGATCTGGGCCTATATGCACCACTTCTGCGCCGGCTTTCGCCACCTGTTCATGGATATGCACATTGGCATCGAGAAAGATTCCTCGCGCAATAGCGCTGTCAGCGTGCTCGTTGTCAGCCTGATCCTGACCGCACTGGCTGGTCTCAAACTGTTTGGAGTGTTTTGATGGCAAAGAATAACGTCGGACCCAAGCGCCTCGTCGTCGGCGCCCACTACGGCCTGCGGGACTGGATGGCCCAGCGCCTGACCGCGGTGGTGATGGCGGTGTACACCTTCACCCTGCTGATCTCTTTTTTGACCGGCAATAACTTCACCTACGAAGGCTGGTCCCACCTGTTCTCGCAACAGTGGTTCAAGCTGTTTTCCCTGGTGACCTTCGCCGGCCTGTACTACCACGCCTGGGTCGGCATGCGCGACATCTGGATGGATTACATCAAACCGGTCGGCGTGCGCCTGACCCTGCAAGCGCTCACCATCCTGTGGCTGATCGGCTGCGCAGCCTGGACCGTACAAATTCTCTGGAGCGTTTAATCGTGGCAGCAATCAAAAAAGCACTTCCTACCCGCCGCTTCGACGCGGTCATCATCGGCGCGGGCGGCTCCGGCATGCGCGCATCCCTGCAACTGGCAGAAGCCGGCCTGAACGTGGCCGTGCTGTCGAAAGTCTTCCCGACCCGCTCGCACACCGTGGCGGCCCAGGGCGGCATCGGCGCGTCCCTCGGCAATATGTCGGAAGACGACTGGTACTGGCATATGTTCGACACCGTCAAGGGTGGCGACTACCTGGGCGACCAGGATGCGATCGAATTCATGTGCCGCGAAGCACCGAAGGTCGTCTACGAGCTGGAACACTTCGGCATGCCGTTCGACCGTAATCCGGATGGCACGATTTACCAGCGTCCCTTCGGCGGCCACACCGCCAACTTCGGCGAAAAGCCGGTCCAGCGCGCTTGCGCCGCGGCCGACCGTACCGGCCACGCACTGCTGCACACCTTGTACCAGCGCAACGTCCGTGCGCGCACCCACTTTTTCGTCGAATGGATGGCGATCGACATCATCCGTGACGCCGACGGCGACTGCGTCGGCGTGGTAGCGCTCGAAATGGAAACCGGCGAATGCATGATCCTGGAAGCGAAGACCACCATCTTCGCCACCGGCGGGGCAGGGCGCATCTTCGCCGCCTCGACCAACGCCTTCATTAACACCGGCGACGGCATGGGCATGGCGGCGCGCGCCGGCCTGCCGCTGCAAGACATGGAATTCTGGCAGTTCCACCCGACCGGCGTGTCCGGCGCGGGCGTGTTGATCACCGAAGGCGTGCGCGGCGAAGGCGGCATCCTGATCAACAGCAATGGCGAACGCTTCATGGAGCGCTATGCGCCGACCCTGAAAGACCTGGCGCCGCGCGACTTCGTGTCGCGCTCGATGGACCAGGAAATCAAGGAAGGCCGCGGCTGCGGTCCGAACAAGGACCACGTGCTGCTCGACCTGCGCCACATCGGCGCCGACACCATCGCCAAGCGCCTGCCGTCGATTCTCGAAATCGGCCACAAGTTCGCCAACGTCGACGCCACCAAGGAACCGATCCCGGTGGTGCCGACGATTCACTACCAGATGGGCGGCATTCCGACCAACATCCACGGCCAGGTGGTCGCGCCAAAAGACGGCAATCCGGTGGCGGTGGTGGGCGGCCTGTACGCGATCGGCGAATGCGCCTGCGTCTCGGTGCACGGCGCCAATCGCCTCGGCACCAACTCGCTGCTCGACTTGCTGGTGTTCGGCCGCGCGGCCGGCAACCACGTGGTGGCATCGAACCTGAAGCAAAAGGAAAACAAGCCTTTGCCGAAAGACGCGGCCGACTTCGCGCTCGACCGCATGAACCGCCTGGAAACCTCGACCGGTTCCGAGCGCGTGCAGGGCGTGGCCAACGACATCCGTTCGACCATGCAGAAATACTGCGGCGTGTTCCGCACCGACGAGCTGCTCACCCAGGGCTACAAGGAAATCATGGTGCTCGACGAGCGTCGCAAGCATGTTTCGTTCAAAGACAAGTCGATGGTGTTCAACACCGCCCGGGTCGAAGCGCTGGAACTCGATAACCTCATTGAAACGGCCAAGGCGACCATCACATCGGCAGTGGCACGCAAGGAATCGCGCGGCGCGCACGCCCACAGCGACTACCCGGCGCGCGACGACGAGGTCTGGATGAAGCACACCTTGTTCTATTCCGAAGGCAACCGCCTCGAGTACAAGCCTGTGATCACCAAGCCGCTCACGGTCGACACCTTCAAGCCGAAACCACGTACTTTCTAAGGTCAGAACATGACACGCACCGTAAAACTGAAAATCTACCGCTACGATCCCGACCAGGACGCCAAGCCGTACATGCAAGACGTGACAGTCGAACTGCAAGACACCGACAAGATGCTGCTCGACGCCCTGCAGCGCATCAAGTCCGATGTGGACGATACCCTGAGCCTGCGCCGCTCCTGCCGTGAAGGCGTGTGCGGTTCGGACGCGATGAACATCAACGGCAAGAACGGCCTGGCTTGCACCACCAACCTGAACGAGCTGACCCAGCCGATCGTGCTGCGTCCGCTGGCCGGCCTGCCCGTCATCCGCGACTTGATCGTCGACATGACGCAATTTTTCAAGCAGTACGATTCGATCAAGCCGTACCTGGTCAACGATTCGATCCCGCCTGAAAAAGAGCGCCTGCAAACGCCGACCGAACGCGAAGAACTCGACGGCCTGTACGAGTGCATCCTGTGCGCTTGCTGCTCGACCTCGTGCCCCTCGTTCTGGTGGAATCCGGACAAGTTCGTCGGTCCCGCCGGCCTGCTGCAAGCCTACCGCTTCATCGCCGACAGCCGCGACGAAGACACCGGCGCGCGCCTGGACAACCTGGAAGACCCGTACCGCCTGTTCCGTTGCCACTCGATCATGAACTGCGTCGACGTCTGCCCTAAAGGCTTGAACCCGAACAAAGCGATCGGCAAGATCAAGGAATTGATGGTTCGCCGCGCTGTGTAAAGCAACGCTGCAAAAACGCATGGCGGGCGCGGCGCGGGCATGTTTTCCGGCGTCGCGCCCGCTTGCCATCGGGCATGCTTTGCATGCTGCCCGGTATGGTGGCGGCAAGTTAGCAATACAGTAAAAGTACCGTACTGCCGAAACCCGGCATGCGGAGTATAGTGTTGACCCAACGACGGACTCTAGAGTGAATACGCACCAATCCGACCCGGCCAACCGCTCGCGACTGCGCTGGCGCAGCCGCCGGGGTTTGCTCGAAAACGACCTGATCCTCACGCGCTTCCTTGACGCGCATGAAGACGGGTTGACCGATGAAGAAGTCGACGCGCTGACCCGGCTGCTCGATCTGGCGGACAATCCGCTGATGGACCTGATCCTGGGGCGCAAAGAGCCCGAAGGTGAAGTCGACTTGCCGCATGTGCGCGCCTTGCTGGAGCGCCTGCGACAAGCCTGAACGTGGCGACAGCCCGACGAGTTTAGTCATTTTATTTTGTAGACCTCACCTCCCAAGAAGGAAGTGCCATGAACATCTCTGATACCAAAGCCACCCTGTCGTTTTCCGATGGCAGTACTCCCATCGACATGCCGATTTACAAGGGCACCGTCGGCCCGGACGTCATCGACATCCGCAAGCTGTACGCCCAGACCGGCAAATTCACGTACGACCCGGGCTTCATGTCGACCGCCGCCTGCAACTCGAGCATCACCTACATCGATGGCGACAAGGGCGAACTGCTGTACCGCGGTTACCCGATCGAGCAACTGGCCGTCAATTGCGACTTCCTGGAAACCTGCTACCTGCTGCTGAACGGCGAACTGCCGAACAAAGAACAAAACCAGATCTTCAGCGACACCGTCACCAAGCACACCATGGTGCACGAGCAGATGCAATTCTTCTTCCGCGGCTTCCGCCGTGACGCGCACCCGATGTCGGTGCTGGTGGGAACTGTCGGCGCGCTGGCCTCGTTCTACCACGACTCGCTCGACATCAACGATCCGCATCACCGCGAAGTATCGGCCATCCGCCTGATCGCCAAGATGCCGACCCTGGTCGCCATGTCGTACAAATACTCGATCGGCCAGCCGTTCGTGTACCCACGCAACGACCTGTCGTACAGCGCCAACTTCATGCGCATGATGTTCGGCAATCCGTGCGAAGAATACGTTGTCAACGAAGTGCTGGTGCGCGCGCTCGACCGCATCTTGATCCTGCACGCCGATCACGAGCAGAACGCGTCGACCTCGACCGTTCGCCTGGCCGGTTCCTCGGGCGCCAACCCGTTCGCCTGTATCGCCGCCGGCATCGCCTGCCTGTGGGGTCCTGCGCACGGTGGTGCGAACGAAGCCGCCCTGAACATGCTGAAAGAAATCGGCAGCGTCGAGAACATTCCTGCTTTCATCGAAAAAGTGAAAGACAAGAACTCCGGCGTCAAGCTGATGGGCTTCGGTCACCGCGTGTACAAGAACTTCGACCCGCGCGCCAAGCTGATGCGTGAAACCTGCCACGAAGTGCTGCAAGAACTCGGCCTGCAGGACGATCCGCTGTTCAAGCTGGCCATGGCGCTGGAAAAAATTGCGCTGGAAGACGAATACTTCGTATCGCGCAAGCTGTACCCGAACGTCGACTTCTACTCGGGCATCGTGCAATCGGCGCTGGGCATTCCGGTATCGCTGTTCACGGGTATTTTCGCGATGGCGCGCACGATCGGCTGGATCGCCCAGTGGAACGAGATGATTTCCGATCCAGAACAGAAGATCGGCCGTCCACGCCAACTGTTCGTTGGCTCGCCGACCCGCGACGTGCCGGCAATCGACAAGCGCTGATCAACGCGTTTCTCCATTGAAAAAGCGAGCCTCGGCTCGCTTTTTTATTACACTGCCGGATCGATCACTGGCCCGGCGGCAGTTCGACCAGGCTGGCCTTGACGCTGGCCGCGCCACCTGGCGGTTTCTGGGCTTCGTAGAAAGCGGTCGCCTTGTCTGGCCAGACCACGATTTCGCTCTCGCCATTGCCCAGGAATTTTGTGGCCTTTTGGAGCGTCGAGCCGATCTGGATTGACATGTTCATCTTGACGCCACCGGTCGCTTCGACCGAGAACTTGTAGCGATAACCTGCTTTCGGCGCCGCATAGGTGGCCCGTCCCAGTCCCCGATTCGAGTAGTTTCGTTGAATCATGGTGTAGGACGTCGTCTGCGATGGCCAGCGCAGCGACTGGGTGAAGGTGTCGTAGACGCCATACGCGCCGACCCCCTGGATGGGAAGCCAGTCGCCACGCAGCGAGAGCAGGTTGACCTGCGTTGGCGCTACCCGTGGCACGCCATTGCCAGCGATATGGCCGCTGTGCGAGGCCACCTGGCGCAAGCCTTTGCGCACCAGGTTGAGCTGGTCGGCTGGCGACGAGCCCCACGGAGCGTCAATTTCCACGTAGATGGCAAACGGCGTGTTGTAGTTGCGGTCAACGACATAGGCGCCGTATTTCATGAGCGTTTTGGCCACCTTCAGCAGCCTGGCGTCGGTGATTTTGCTCAGGTCGAAATTGGCGGGTAACATCATGAGCGCGCCTTCGGGGATCATGCCGGTATTCGGCTTGTCGGCCAGGGTGGTGTCGGCTGCGGTCGCCGGATAGATGTAGTTGCCGGGCGCGCGCGCCAAGCCCGTGAAATCGAGCGACATCGACAGGGCATGCTCGAACAGCGCCTTGCCGTCGGTCGCTTCGGCGATGCGGATCATGCCACCGGTCGGCGCCGGCCCGGCCGCGCGCGCGCCCTGGTAATAGTGGGCCGGATCGCCCCAGCCCGTGCCGTTCAGGGGCGTCCACGACACCCGGGTCGCGGTCCATTTACCGGCGGCGTTTTTCTTCAGGTTGGAAAACGAATAGATCCGGTTCAAGCCCGCGTCGACGATGTCGGCATGGCCATCATCGCTGGACGAGGCCGCGGTGGCGGCTGGCCAATGGGGAATCGTGTAGGTCGGCGTGCGCATCTCGGTGTCGGTATCGAGCACCCCGGTCGCGTTTCCGGCCGGATAAACCAGCATGGCCGGATCGCTCGCTTTGGCTTCGAAAATGCCGGACGAATAGGCCCCGCCCTGGATGATGGGATTCCAGCTGGTCGCCGGAATTTCCCAGCTGCCAAGGACTGGATTGACGGGATAGGAATTCCACAGCGAATCGGCGGCGAACGGCTTTTGGTAGGTACCGAAGGCCGGCGCCGGCGTGGTTTGTGCCTGGGCCTGCGACAGGGAAGCCAGCGCCAGTGTTCCAACAGCTAAAAGTTGTTTCATCTGCAAAGTCCTTGAATGGATACTGCCCTGTGTGCGGGCGGCAAATGGAGCGTTGATACTGCAAAAGGAAAGTCGTCGCTTGTCGCTGATATTGATATCAGCTGATTAAACAGTACCACAGTATGTCGATTATGAAATCGATTGCACGGCCAGTTTTCATAAAAATAGAAAATATCCAAAATCTATCCAATATTCATATGGGCTATTAATCCATTGATTCTCTTTTGCTCACAGCGTAAGAAAATCTAATACAGATAACGAACTCGCAATTCATAATGTTCCGGGTTAATAATAGATGTTTTCCCGCCAAGCCGCGACGTGGACACACGCGTGGGGACCCGCCTGTGCCATCGCGCTCGCCGGCGTTATGGTGGACGTGTACAATCGCAGATCGTCCCGTCCACCATGTCCATGGAAAGTCAGAATGAAGAAAACCCTGCTGGCCTGCTTCTTGTTCATCGTCAGCCTGGGTGCGTGCGCGCAAGCGTCCGACCCGGCGGCGCCTTATACGAAGCAAATCAACGCCTTCATCGATGAATGGCACGACGATGCGGCGCACGCGCGGCCGGCCTATTTCGACAAGATGGCGGAACATGGCGTGTATATCGGCACGGACAAGACCGAACTGTGGAACCGCGAACAATTCAGGACGTGGGCCAGGCGTTTCTTCGACAAGGGATCGGCCTGGTCGTTCAAGGCGACCAGGCGCAATGTGTATATGTCGGCGGACAAGAAGTTTATCTGGTTCGACGAACTGCTCGATACCCAGATGGGTGTCTGCCAGGCCAGCGGCGTGATACACAAGACGGACAAAGGATTCGAGATCGCGCATTATCAGCTGTCGATCGCCGTTCCCAATCCGGTGGCCGGCCAGGTGACCAAGACGATCAAGGAGTTTGAAGCCGCTCCGGCTGCGAAATAAACGACTGCGAGCGAGAAACGCACGTGCCGAACCGAAGCAATTACATTGGCCGATTCGCGCCATCGCCGACCGGGCCGCTGCACCAGGGATCGCTGGTGGCGGCCATGGCGAGCTACCTGGACGCCAGGGCGCATCACGGTAGCTGGCTGGTGCGCATCGAGGATGTGGACGAAGGCCGCAGCGTGCCGGGCGCCGCGCAGGGCATCCTGGCCTTGCTGCGCACCCTGGGCATGGATTGGGATGGCGAGGTGGTCTGGCAGAGCCGGCGCAAGCAGTTGTACCAGGCCGCCGCCGAGCAACTCGGCGCGCACGTCTACCCGTGCGGCTGCAACCGCCGCGAAATCGCCGATTCCCGCCTCGGCACCGCGCCCGACGGCTCGGCCATCTATCCCGGCACCTGCCGGCACGGCCTCGCGCCCGGCAAGACCATGCGCAGCCTGCGCGTGCGCGTGCCCGATCGCGCCGGCCACGCCGACCTGATCGCCTTTACCGACCGCGCCGCCGGCCCCGTGGCGCAACATCTGGCCAGCGAGTCGGGCGACTTCGTGCTCAAGCGCGCCGATGGCTTCTGGGCCTACCAGCTTGCGGTGGTGGTTGACGATGCGCAGCAGGGCGTCACCGACATCGTGCGCGGCGCCGACCTGATCGATTCAACCCCGCGCCAGATCTATCTGCAACACCTGCTGGGCTTGCCTGTCCCGCGTTACCTGCATGTGCCGGTCGTGCGCAATGCGGATGGTGAAAAACTGTCCAAGCAGACTGGCGCGCTGGCGATCGCCCCCGAGGACCAACGCCAGGCGCTCGGCGCACTGCAGGCCAGCGCCGCGTTCCTGCAATTGCCACTGGCGCCGGCAAGTTCGGTGGGCGCCTTCTGGCAAGCCGCCATCCCCGCCTGGGCGAACCGGGTCAAGCCGCCTTTCGCCGCTGCCTGAGTTCGCGCGCGACGCGCATCGCGCCCGGCACCGGCGGCAAGGAATCTACTTTCTCTGGATGGTGATCTGGCCGTCGGCTTCCAGGAAAGCGCAGCGCATGTCCTTGATGTCGCAATCGGAGCAGCGCAGGGCCTGGTCGACCTCTTCGCGTGAAATGCGGCAGCGCTTCATCACCTTGTCGTACAGCTCGCCGTCGCGCCCGAGCAGCACTGCGCTGCCGTCGAGGATGTCCGACATTTTTTTGCTGTGCGACGACAGGAACGACATCGTCATGTTCAGCCCGACCAGCACCGCGGCCACGATGAAGCCGCCAAACAGCGATTGATCGCCGCCCGTGAGCGAGTTCGATACCGCTTCGCTGAGCAACATCACCACCAGCAGGTCGAACGGCGTGAACTGGCCGACCGTGCGCCGTCCCGACACGCGCACCATGAGCAGCAGGATCAGATACACGGCCGCCCCGCGCACGACGAATTCCCACCATGGATGGTCCATCTCGAACATGTGCAATTCCTTTCAGGATGAGCTTGGTGGATTGTGGATTGATCATATTGTAAAGAAACGGCGCCTGGCGTGGGTTGCGTCGTCGTGCGGGGCATGGCGCCCTGCGCTGGCGGCCCTGCCTCGGCTGGCGCATAATATGGCATGTTCAAATTGACCTTTTTAGGCACGTCCTCGGGCGTCCCCACCAAAAACCGCAACGTCACCGCGCTGGCGCTGCAAACCACCCTGAACCGCGACTGGTGGCTGGTCGATTGCGGCGAGGGCACCCAGCATCGCCTGCAGCACATCGCGCTGAGCGTGCACGACCTGGCCGGCATTTGCATCACCCACATTCATGGCGACCACAGCTACGGCTTGCCGGGATTCCTGGCCAGCGCCGCCATGAACGGACGCAAGCGGGCGCTGATCCTGATCGCGCCGCTGGCCGTCAAGGCCTGGCTGGACGCGACCATGCTGCACACCGAGCTGTTCCTGCCGTTTCCGCTGATCCATGTGGATGTCGCCGACGAACAACTGGTGCACCAGGAGGGCGGCTTGCGCATCGAGCGCCACCACCTGTCGCACCGCGCCCCGAGCGTGGGTTTTCGCTTCGCCGTGGAAAGCAGTAAATGGAAGCTCGACAGCGCGGCCCTGCGCGCGCGCGGCGTGCCTTCCGGTCCGCTGTGGGGCAAATTGCAGGCCGGCGTCGACGTCGTGCTGGACGATGGCGCCGTGCTGGCCGCCGCCGATTTCCGCGTGGCCGATGTGCAACGCGCGGTGGCCGTGATTGGCGGCGACAACGATACCCCGGCGCTGCTCAGCGAGGCCTGCGCCGAGGCGCAGGTGCTGGTGCACGAGGCCACCTACACCGAGGCCATCCTGCAAAAAGTCGGGCCGGGGCCAACCCACAGTTCGGTGCAGCGCGTGGCGCAGTTCGCCACGGAGCGTGGCTTGCCGAACCTGATCCTGACCCACTTCAGCGCGCGCTACGACAATCCGGAAGGCATGGCCGAACTCGACGCCGAAGCGCGCCTGCATTACGCGGGCAATCTGTTCCTGGCAGAGGACTTCGCCAGCTACGAGCTCGATGCGGCCGGAGTGGTGCGCAAGCTGTAGGCCGATTCCGCGCTCTTACCCCTTCTGTGTATGCATCGAAAACTTCGATCTGGCCAGACATGCCGGTGTTAGTATCGCAACTGTTCTGCGAGTAAATACATCTTTCCCATGTGTGCCATTTCAAAGGAAACCTCATGACCGCTCCGCAACTGCGCCGTGCCAACTATGGCCTTGACGCACCGAAGGTAGTTCGTAATCTGGTGCTGGGGGCGATCGCCGGCCTGTTGCTGTGGGGTTCGGCCAGCTTGGGACTGTGGTCCGGGCAACTGCTCATTCCGCTGGGCGCCGATGGACTGCGGATTGGCGTCGCCGATAGCGGGCGCTTCTTTGCCATCGTCCTCCCCTTGACCGCGCTCTGGATGGTGTGGGAAAGCAAAGTCGGCAAGCTGCGCAACCGCGAAAAAATGCTGCAGCGCCTGACGTGGACCGGCAAGGAGCAGGTGCTCGATCTTGGCTGCGGCCGCGGGCTGTTGATGATCGGCGCCGCCAGGCGCTTGACGACAGGCACCGCCACCGGCATCGACATCTGGCAAACGGAAGATCTGTCCGGCAATCGGCCCGAAGCAACGCTGGACAATGCGCGCTGCGAGGGCGTGGAGGCGCGGGTGGACATCCAAACCGCCGATATGCGTGCGCTGCCGTTCGCGGATGCTTCGTTCGACGTGGTCGTCTCGCGTGCCGCCATCCATAATCTGTACGACGCCGGCGACCGCGCCAAGGCGATCGGCGAAGTGGCGCGCGTATTACGGCCGGGCGGTCACGCGCTGATTGAAGATATCCGCCACGGCGGCGAATACGAGGCGAGCTTCATGCAACACGGCTGCACCCATATCGAGCGCATCGGCTCGCGCATCGAAGCGCTGCTCACGACCCTCATCACCTTCGGCTCGCTGCGTCCGGCCACGCTGCTGGTCAGAAAAGCGGGCTCAATTCAGGAACCTGACACCAACCCCGCGCGATATTCGCCGATAACCTCGATCAGCCCGACGATATGATCGTTGAGCGCTTCAAGTTCCTCGGCCGGAATCCACCACTCGGTATGCATGTCGCCGCCGACTTGTTGAATCTGATAGTGCTCCATGAACGATGCAAGCACGTGAAAGCGCGTCACGTAGCCGACGCCGCTGGCGCCGATGTTCCATTCGATGGCAATCTGCTTGGCATAGGCCTCGTTCGTGACCGGATAAAAAATCGGCTGCTCCGGCAAGCGCGGCGGCCAGCGCTTGAAACCCGCCTGCCGTAGCAGAGCGAGTTCCTCGGGGCCGGTGGGGCGGTAGAGAACGACTGTTTGATTTGTCATTTTTCGCTTTCACATAGTTGTCATGCGCGCCGCCATCGTCATTGCGCGCGGCGGTACATCACGTCGGTCCGCAGCACGTATTTGAGGCCGTCGATGACTTCCGTTCCCTGGTGCGGCAGCTTGTGCGGGAATACCAGCGCCGCGCCTTGCTGCGGTTTGATGAATTCGGTCTTGAATTCCGTATCGCCGCCCTCGAAGTCGCCGTTCAGGTAAATCATGAACGTCAGGCGACTCGCTTCATCCGGCGACCTGGCATACACGCCGTCCGTATGCCACTTGAAATACTCCTTCGGGCCATACCGGTAAAAACGGAACCGTTCGTTAAAGCCGGTCAAGGCCCAGTCACCGATGCTGGCGGGCAGCAGGGCGCGCGCCTGTTCGAACAGCGAAACGGCCAGCGCGGCATCGTCGAAAATCACGCGGTCGTTATTGCGGATATCTTCCGCCCGCCGCGAGACCCCACTGATGTGTACTTCCGACGGTACGTAGCCGGCTTCTTCGCCGAGCGCGATGTAATGCTGGCACATGGCCGGGGTGAGGAAGTGTTCGATGACGAATACTCCCGAATTTTTCTCGACGACGCGCATAGTGGTGTTCATATGGGTTCATTTTCTCTTGGAATGAACACATCATAATTGACTTAGTGTTTTCGCACAACTAACTTAGTATGAATTTCTCACTAAGATGATCGGCAGCCGCGCTCAGGCAATCGCCACGATCAGGCTTGCCCCCGCGCGCTTGGCTTCCTGGAGGGACACGAGTACCCACAAGACGCCCGCCTGGTCGTCTTGCATTGCATCGAGTTCGCTCTCGAAGGGCTCCAGTTCGGCCAGCAATGCCACTACCTGGGCCGGCAAGAGCCAGGAGAGATGAAAGACGTCGTCTTGCGATTGGTAGACATGGCCGTCGCATTCGACCAGCGAACAGCCGCGAAACAGCGCGCGATAGTAATCGCAGGCGACGGCCGAGGCAGCCGGCAAGACATCGGATAGCTCGCTAGCGTAGCGATACCACTTGTGCATGGACGGCGTGATATCGATCGCCGGATGCCGGTGGCTGTCGAAGCTGAAGTTCCAGTAGTATTCATCGATAATCAAGTCGATCAGCCTGGCTTCCTCGCGCGATGCTGTAAGCAATGCGGCCTCGCCACGCCGCATGAAGTCGAGGATCTTTTCCCGCATGCCCGCTGGGAACTCATCGGGATACTCTGCAATGCGCGGGTCCAGCCACGCGAGAAAGACGCCGAGATCTGCAAGGAACGCGGTCTTGACACCATCCTCGTCGCCGAGCGAGTAGTGCACGTAGGTGCCCATCGTATACTCCAGTTGGTTGATGCAGGGCGGTTGGCGCGCCCGAGGCATGAGGCATGAGGCATGAAAACGGACTACTTTTGTTCCTGGTCCAGGATCGCCTGGATTTCCGCCCGTTCGCGCGCGCTTACGTGCCCGCGCAGGGCGGCGAGCACCAGTTCCTTGCCCGAGCCCGAAAACGCCTTGTGGATCAGTTCCTTGATCAGGCTGGTCTGCAGCGAGTCCTGCGGCTGCGCCGGCGCGTACACATGCGCGCGGGCGCTTTCGTCACGCGTGAGCAAACCCTTGGTGTGCATTAACTGAAGCAGGCGCAGCACGGTCGCGTACGCCATGTCGGGACGGCTGGCCACGGCCGCCTGGTGCACCTGTTTGGCGCTGGCCGGCCCGAGTTGCCACAGCAGGCGCAGCATTTCCAGTTCCGCTGCGGTGGGCTTGGGGATGGCGGTCGGCTCTGGCATGGGGAGGGTAGCGGTGGGAATGTACCTAGAATAAATTATCTAGATGGGAAAGTCCAGTTCAGATCTCCGACCACATGCGCAGCAGGTTGTGATAATGCCCGGTCAGGCTGACGGTTTCCTCGCTGTCGCCCAGTTGGGCGCGCAGGCGCACAATAGTCTGGTCGAGTTCGAGCAGCATGGCGCGGCGGGCATCGTCGCGCACCATGCTCTGGACCCAGAAGAAAGAGCAGACGCGGCTGCCGCGCGTGACCGCTTCGACCTTGTGCACGCTCGACGAGGGATACACGATCATATCGCCCGCCGGCAGCTTGACTTCATGCACGCCGTAGGTGTCGTTGACGATCAGTTCGCCGCCGTCGTAGTCCTCGGGCTCGCACAGGAACAGGGTGCAGGAGACATCGGTACGCAGCGGCAAGGTGCTGCCGGCGACGTTACGCACGGCGCCGTCCACATGCGCGCCGTAGTGTCCGCCGCCGGTGTAGCGGTTGAACAGCGGCGGCACGGTGCGCAGGGGCAGGGCGGCGGCGAAGTAGAGCGGATTGGCAGCCAGGGCCGCGAGGATAATGCGGCCCAGTTCGGCGGCGAGGGGGCCGTCGGTGGGCAGTTGCTCGTTGTGCTTGACCTGGGCGCCCTGGGCGCCGACCGTGGCGCGGCCGTCGGTCCAGTCGGCCGCGTCGAGCGAGCGGCGCATGGCGGCGACCTGGTCGGGGGTGAGTACCTGGGGAATGTGGAGCATCATAAAATGTGTGGTGTATGAGGAGATGAGCTGTTGAGCATATTTATGCGTTAACCTCAAAACCGTCATTCCCGCGCAGGCGGGAATCCAAGGCATCTACGCTAAGCGACGGTGCCTTGGATTCCCGCCTGCGCGGGAATGACGGTTTTGAAGGTGGCGGGCGAATGTTAAGTGGGCATGACTCCGCGGGTCTTTTAGAAGCGGAAATTCGCCGTCAAACTCGCCGAGCGTGGCGCGCCCGGGGTGTAGCGATAACCGCTCTTGTTAATCTGCGCAATGTATTCCTTGTCCGCCAGATTGTACAAGTTCAGCTGCAGATCGACGTTCTTGCTCACGCTGTACGACGCCATCGCGTCGACCACCCAGTACGCATCGGCAAACGCCGGCGTGCCCACCGCGCCATCGGTGCCGCGCAGCAGCTTGCCGACATAGCGCGCGCCGCCGCCCACTTTCAGGCCCATCGGCAGGGTGTACGAGGTCCACGAGGTGAACGCATCCTTCGGCGTGTAGTTCAGGTTGTTGATCCCGCTGGCGGTGACGACCTTGCCATTGTTCACTTTCGTATCCATGCGGGCATACCCGGCACTGACCAGCCAGTTGCGCGCCACCTCACCCGTCACGCCCAGCTCGATCCCCTTCACCTGCTTGCGCCCGGTCTGGTAGTACAGCAAGTCCACCGGGTCCTGCTCCAGCTCGTTCTTGACGGTGGTCTTGTACACCGCCGCCGTCAGCGACAGCTTTTGCTTGAGGAAATCCCACTTGGTGCCGATTTCGGTGGTGGTCGATTGCTGCGGATCGTATTTCGGGTTCGAGGCGCTGTTGGCGGACGTCGACAGCGAGAAATTGGTGCCCGGCGGCTGCTTGGACGTGGCGACCAGGGCGTACACGCTGCTATCCTTGGTCGGCTTGTACAGGGCCGATACCTTGCCGTTGCCGACCGTGTCGCTCAGCTTCAGGTTGGTCGGCACCAGGGTACCCACCGGCAAGGTCGGATTGGCGGTCGCGGTCGACAGGCTGGTGGCGTTGTAGTTCACGTTGAAGTGGTCCATGCGGCCACCCACGTTGAAAATCCACTTCTCGCCCAGTTTGATCGTATCGAACAGGTACACGCTCTGGGTATCGACCTTGGCATTGGTGCCCGCGCCGTTGCGCACCAGGTTCAGGCCGGCGATCGGCGAGGTCGGGTTCGGCGCGTACAGCGAGTCGACCGCCATCGTGCCGGCGCCCGTGTAGCTGTAGTTGGTTTGCTCTTCGCTGGTCAGTTCCAGGCCGCCCACGAAAGTATGCTTCAGGCCGCCCAGGTCCAGGTTCACCGTCGCCACGCTCTGGTTGGTCAAGATGGTGTTGGACTGGTCCTTGACGGTGCGGTTGCCGCGCGTGATGGTCCAGGTCGACGGGTCGTTGACGTTCGGCGTTTTCAGGTTGGCGCTGGTGCCCATGAAGGCGGTCAACAGGTAATCCTGCGAGGTCTTGCCGTAGCGGGTGGTGTTTTGCAGCTTGACGGTCGGCGAAAAATCATGCTCGACCTTGACGGTGAACATATCGGCCTTGACCTTGTCGTAGTCGCTGGCCGACCCGTAGAAATTGTCCGGGTTGACCGGCGCCGCAGTGGTCAGGAAGGTGCGCGCATCCGGGCTCTTGTAGCCGGGCAGGCCGATGGTCGGCACGCCGCCGCTCGGCACATTGTCCTGGTCCACGTGCAGGTAGTTCAGGTAAACGCGGGTCGGGCTGTTCAGGCCGAAGGCGAGCGACGGCGCCAGCGCCCAGCGCTTGTTCTTGACCACATCGCGCCCCGGCGTGCCGCTGTCCTGCGCCAGCGCGTTCAGGCGGAAGGCGACGCCTTTTTCTGCGCTCATGACGCTCGCGTAATCGAGCGTGGCGCGCTTTTGCTTGCCGCTGCCGGCCACCACCGTGCCGGTCGTGCCGGACTCCATCACCGCCTGCTTGGTGACCATGTTGACCGAGCCGGTCGGCGACGAGCGCCCGGTGTCGGTGCCGGCCGGGCCTTTGAGCACGTCGAGCTGTTCGACGTTGAAGACGTCGCGCGAAATCGAGCCGATGTCGCGCACGCCATCGACAAAAATGCTGGTCGACGAATCGAAGCCGCGCATGTAGATGGTGTCGCCGGTGGTCGTGTTGCCGTTCTCGCCGAGGAAGAAGGTGCCCACGCCGGGCGTGTTGCGCAGGGCCTCGGTCAGGGTCACCGCGCCTTGCTGCATGATCAGTTCTTTCTTGATCACGGTCACCGTTTGCGCGGTGTTGAGCAGGATTTCGGTGTACTTGGGCGAGGCGGCGCGCTCGGCCTTGAAGTCGTTGCCGGCTTCCTCGCCGGTTTTGCTGATGACCTGGACTTCCGGCAAGGTTTTGGCCTGCGGCGCCTCGGCGGCGGCATGCGCGGCCACCGGGACCAGCAGCGCGGCAAGCGCGGCGCTCATGTGTTGATTGAAACGGGATTGCGCGTGCTTGCGGCTTTTGATCGGGGCCATCTGTTTCTCTTCTTCGACGTGGGGTGGGTCGGACATAAATTGCCAACAACCTAGTCATTGTAGGAGAAATGGTCAACCATGTAAATGAGAATCGTTATCAATACAATTCTCATTCGTATTTGATAAAATAGGCAAGATTATATTTTATGCATATTTTTCGATATCAATACACGTCGCGCCGGTAGCGGCCGCTCTCGTCGAGCATGGCGAGGGTGTCTCCGCCAAGCACGCTTTCCAGGGTTTCATGCACGGCGCCGGCCATGCCGTGCAGGCTGCCGCAGACATACACCGCCGCGCCCTCGTCCACCCAGCTGCGCAGCTGCGCGGCCTGCGCCGCCAGCGCGTGCTGCACATAGCGTTCGGCGGCGCCGTCGCGCGAAAACACCAGGCTGAGCGTGTCGATCATGCCGGCCTTGCGCCATGCGGCGATGTCGTCGGCGCAGAAGTGGTCGTGCGCGGCATTGCGCTCGCCGAACACCAGCCAGTTGCGCGCCTGGCCCGCGTCGGCGCGGCTTTTCAGGTGCGCGCGCAGGCCGGCGATGCCGGTGCCGTTGCCGATCAAAATCAAGGGCCTCGCGGCGTTCTCGCCGATCCGGAAGCGGCTGTGCTGGCGCACGCGCAGCAGCACCGGCGCGCTTTCCTGCACCTCGCGGCACAGCCAGCCCGACGCCAGCCCGACGCTGCCATCGTCGCGCGCGTGCAGGCGCACCAGCAGCGACAGGCGGCCTTCGGCCATGGTCGAGGCAATCGAGTACTCGCGCGGATAATCCGGGTCGCCCGGCGCGCTCACTTGCACCAGGTCGCCCGCTTCCCACGCCGGCAGTTCGCCCTCGGCCGGCAGCAGGTCGATGCGGTACACCGGCGCGCCGGCGCTGCCGGGATTGAGCAGGCGGCGCGCCGCGATGCGCCAGTGGCCATAGCCTGGCGCGCTCCAGTCGGGGGCGTCGCTGGTGCCGGCCAGGTGGCTCAGGTGATGCTGCCATGCCTCGATGGCGGCGCCGCGGCCACGGTCCACCTCGACCCGCGCGAACAGCGCCTGGGCGCCGCGCGCTTGCAGGGCGGCGTCCAGGCGCCGCCCGAAGCCGCAGTAATTGGCGTAGCTGCTGTCGCCCAGCGCCAGCAGCGCGTAATGCAGCTGGCCCAGCGCCATTCCCGGCTGGTCGAGCAGGCGCGCCAGGCGCGCCGCGCTGTCGGGCGCATCGCCCTCGCCGTAGGTACTGGCGATGAACAGGATGCGCGCCGCGCCGCGCAAGGTGGCTTCGTCAAGTTGCTCGACGCTGAGCGCGCGCGCCGACAGGCCGCCGGTGCGCAGGGTCGCCACGGTATGCCCGGCCAGCGCTTCGCCGGTGCCGGTCTGGCTGGCGTAGGCCACCAGCCAGTCGGCATGCGCGCCGCCGCTGTCCTGGTGCACCGCGCGCCGCGCGCGCAGCAGGGCCAGGCACATGCCCGCGTAAGCCGCGATAGCGGCGGCCGCGCCGCCCCAGCGGACCGGATCGACAGTCATCATTGCAGTAATTCCTGGTAGGCGCTGGAGACGACTTCACGCAGGCCGCCCTCATGGCGCAGCAAAAAGCGCGCGGCCAGCTTGCGGCGCTCGGCCAGCGCCAGTCCCTCCTCGGGACCCATCACCGACAGCGCCGTCGAGAGGGCGTCGGCCGCCATGCATTCGGCATGCAGCACGGTGACCGACGCCACGTCGTTGCGGATTGGCGCGCCGGTGCGCGGATCGAGCGTGTGCGACGCACGCCGGCCGCCGTGTTCGAAGTAGCGCCGGTAGTCGCCCGAGGTGGCGATCGCCAGTCCGTGCAGCGCCACCATGGTCGGCCCGGCGCCCTCGCCGGCGCCGGGCACGCCTTCGAGCGCGACCCACCACGGCTGGCCGTCGGCCTTGGTGCCGGCGCCGCGCAGCTCGCCGCCGATCTCCACCAGATAGTGAAACAGTCCCTGCGCCTCGAGGCAGCGCGCCAGCAGGTCCACCGCGTAGCCCTTGGCCACCGACGACAGGTCGATCTGCACGCCGCCCGCTTGCAGCGCGCGCCGGCTGGCGCGGTCCAGTTGCAGGCGCTGGCGGTCGGCGCGCGCCACGATGGCTTGAGTAGCCGCCGGCAGCGGTGCGTAGAAATTGGCTTCGTTGTAGCGCTGGCGCGCGCCGAAACCCCAGGCGTTGACCAAGGCGCCGGCGCACGGGTCGTAGGCGCCGCCGCTGTCCTCGGCCACTTCGAGCGCGTAACTGAGCACCGTGAAAAATGCATCCGGCAGGCGGTGCCAGTTGCCGGCCGGGGCGCTGTTGAAGCGGCTCAGGTTCGAGTCGCGTTCCCAGTGGCTCATTTGCGCCACCACCAGGTCGAGCTGGCGCTGCAAGGCTTCCAGCATGGCCGGGCGGGCGCCGGGCGGGGCCATCACCCGCGCCGACCAGGTGGTGCCCATGGTGGCGCCGCCCAGCTCATGGAGCACGCTGGTGCGCGGCGGCAGGGCCGGCGCGATGGCCAGCGGAACGAGAACGCGACGTCGCATTTACTCGGGCAGTACTTCGAGCGTGGCGGCGTAGCTGTAGCGACGCGTCACGACCGGGGCGTCGGGTGCCGCCGGGCCTTTCGGCTGGGCTGCCGGAAAGCCCGCGTTGAGCCAGTACATGCCGGGCGCCGGCAAGGTCACCGCCACCTCGCCTTTGGCGTCGGTCTCCAGGCGCACTTCACCGAGCACGCCGCGATAGCGCACGCCGCCCGGAATCAGGCTGAAGGCGAACTTCGGCAGCGGCTTGCCATCGAGCTGGAAGCGCCACCTGGCCGTTTCGCCGGCGCGCAGGTCGGTCGGATTGGTCAGCGGGATCATCTCCAGCCCCACGCCGCTCGGTTTCAAGGCGCCGTCGCTGGTCTTGTTGGCGCTGACAAAAGTCTCGAGGCGCTGGTGGGCGTAGGTGGTTTTCAGTTCGGGCGCATCGGCCGGGACTTCCTTGGCGAAGGCCTCTTCGCTGCCACGGAAACGCTTGGTCTCGCCAGCCTTGTCCTTGTAGCTGGCCATCACGTTGCGGCTGACGATGCTGATCTTGTAGGTGCCGTTCTTGGCCATTTTCAGGTCGAAGGTGCTGCGCTGCTTGCCCATGTAGCCGGCCGGCGCCGGCGTGACCACGCCATCCGGATCGGTGACGGTGGCCGCGTCGAGCTTGAGGGCGACGTGGTCCACATCGAACAGGCCTTCCGAAATGGCGCCGTCGATGGTCACCCACGGCTCTTTTGACTCGACCATGGTCGACTGCGGATACAGCCAGCCACGGTGGGCGGAGGCGCTCAGGGAGACGGCGGCCAGGGTCAGCGCGAGCAGGGTCTTTTTCATCATGGTGTTGGTCATTGTCTTCACTTAAGGGGTGATCTGGAGGGAAACCGCGCCAAGTTCTTCCTTGCCGCGCGCGCTGAAGGTTTGCTTGCCCTTGAGCGGCAAGGTGAAGGGAACGCGCACCAGTTCGCGCCCGCCCGATTCGCGCGCCGCTTCGATCACCAGCTTGTAGTCGCCGGCCGGCAGCTTGTCGATGCCGGTGCGGGCCGGGCCGAAGCTGATGGTCTGCTCGCCGGCCGAGCGCGTGGCGCCGCTCACGCCGTCCATCGGCAATTCCACATCGCGCCCGGCCTTGCGCCACCAGGTGCGCAAGTCCTTGACCCACTTGGTGCCGGCGTTGTCTTTCTTCTTGACGTCGTACAGCACCGACAGGTTGGCCGCCACGCTCTGGTCGGCGCGCTCGAGCCACATGGCCACGTACGGGCGGTGGTATTCGGCCACGTTCAGTTGCGGGATCTCGAACTTGACGGCGAGATCGGCGCCGACGGCCCAGCTGCTCAGCATGGGAAGGGTAAGGGCAAGCGTGTGCTGTAGTTTCATGGGTGGCGGATGTAGTGGGTAGTTGGTAAGTGGATTAGTGGGTAAACAAAAGGGCCAGCAAGAGCGGCAGCAGGATGCCCGCGCCGATCACCGGCCAGGTGGACGGGCGGTTGGCGGCGTGCAGTTTCATGATCAAAAAACCGGTCAGCGAAAACACCACGCAGGCCACCGCGAAAATATCGATGAACCAGCCCCACACCGGACCGGCGTTGCGGCCCTTGTGCAGGTCGTTGAGCCAGGACACCATGCCGCGATCGGTCTTTTCGAATTCGGCGGCGCCATCGACGGCGATGCGCAGCCAGGCGTCGCCGCCCGGTCGCGGCAGGGCCACATACGCGTCTTCCTCGGTCCATTCGGCGTCGTTGGCGCCGAGGTCCAGGCCGAACTCGCGCTCGGCCCAGCCGGCTACGCGCGGGGGCAGGGGGGCACGGGCGTCGGCGTGCCGGCTGGCCGCCTGCTCCAGGTCGCGCCGCAGCGGCGCCGGCAGGGTCGCCTTGCGCTTGGTTACGGCCGGCTTGGCTTCGATCTGGGTCGCATGGTTGAGCGTGATGCCGGTGATGCTGAATAACAGCATGCCCATCAGGCACAAGGCCGAGCTGATCCAGTGCCAGCGGTGCAGGTTCTTGAGCCAGGCGGCGCGGCTGGCGCTGGGGAGCGTGGCGGGGGTGGGCATCGGGTGCTTCCGTCAACTAAACGCAAATGATAACTATTATCATTTGCGCGGTCAATGACCACAATGGACATTTACAATACGCAACAATCGCTTGTTTTCAATCACATCGGACCGATATGGTCCCTGAGCTGGCGCAAGAAAGCGCGCGCTTAACGATCCATAAACTTGTGCAATGTCACTAATTTGCGACATTGCGGTGGTTTTGTTATCGCCCAAGACAAAAAGATGATTGGCAACTTTTTTCGCAAGGTGGAATGTTAGGCTACAATACGCGTGCTATTCTTCCGACGTCGTAAGAATGCTGCGAGCTTTACAAGTCCTTCCCCACAACTTGATGTGCAATCCGCTAACCGGTCAGGCCGTGTCGCGGAAGGTTAGATTAACCCGCCAAACTCGCGAAGCGCGAAGAAAGGTGAGCAAGATGATGCAAGACCAAACCGCGAACTCCTATTTGTTCGGTGGTAACGCGCCGTACGTTGAAGAGCTGTACGAGGCTTATCTCGACAACCCAGGCTCGGTGCCAGACAACTGGCGCGCCTATTTCGACTCCATGCAGAACGTCCCTGCGGTCGACGGCTCCAACAAACCCGACGTAGCCCACGCTTCCGTCATCGCCTCGTTCGCCGAGCGCGCCAAGGCAGGCCCGATCCGTGTCGTGACCGCGTCCAGCGACGCCGAAATGGGGCGCAAGCGCGTCGCCGTCACCCAGCTGATCGCCGCTTACCGCTATCTCGGCTCGCAGTGGGCCAACCTGGACCCGCTGCAGCGCCAGGAACGCCCGATGATTCCGGAACTCGATCCGGCGTTCTACGGTTTCACCGATGCCGACATGGACATCGTCTTCAACATCAGCAATACCTACTTCGGCCCTGAGACCGCATCCCTGCGCGACCTGCTGAACTTCCTGCGCGATACCTACTGCCGTTCGATCGGCGCCGAATTCATGTACATCGGCGATCCGGCGGAAAAGCGCTGGCTGCAGGAGAAACTCGAAGCGATCCGCTCGACCCCGAACTTCACGGCCGAGAAAAAAGCCCACATCCTCGAGCGCCTCACCGCCGCCGAAGGCCTGGAGCGCTACCTGCACACCAAGTACGTCGGCGCCAAGCGCTTTTCGCTGGAAGGCTCCGAGTCCTTCATCGCCTCGATCGACGAAACCATCCAGCGCGCCGGTGAAAAAGGCGTGCAGGAGATCGTCATCGGCATGGCCCACCGCGGCCGCCTGAACGTCCTGGTCAACACCCTGGGCAAGTCGCCGCAGGAACTGTTCGAAGAATTCGAAGGCAAGCACGGCGACGACCTGCCGTCGGGCGACGTCAAGTACCACCAGGGTTTTTCGAGCGACATCTCGACCGCCGGCGGTCCTGTCCACCTGTCGCTGGCCTTTAACCCATCGCACCTCGAGATCGTCAACCCGGTCGTCGAAGGCTCGGTCAAGGCGCGCATGGAGCGTCGCGGCGACAAGGATGGCGCGCAAGTGCTGCCGATCCTGGTCCACGGCGACGCCGCATTCGCCGGCCAGGGCGTGGTCATGGAAACGCTGAACCTTGCGCAAACCCGCGGCTACGGCACGGGCGGCACGGTGCACATCGTGATCAACAACCAGATCGGTTTCACCACGTCCGACCCGCGCGATGCGCGTTCGACCCTGTACTGCTCGGACGTGGTCAAGATGATCGAAGCGCCGGTCCTGCACGTGAACGGCGACGACCCTGAAGCGGTCGTGCTGGCGACGCAAATCGCGCTCGACTACCGCGTCCAGTTCAAGAAAGACGTCGTTGTCGACATCATCTGCTACCGCAAGCTCGGTCACAACGAACAAGACACCCCGGCGCTGACCCAGCCGCTGATGTACAAGAAAATCGGCCAGCATCCGGGCACCCGCAAGCTGTACGCGGACAAGCTGATCGCCCAGGGCACCCTGGCGGCCGACGGCGGCGACAAAATGGTCTCGGCCTACCGCGACGCCATGGACGCCGGCAAGCACACGATCGATCCGGTCATCTCGAACTTCAAGAACAAGTACGCGGTCGACTGGCTGCCGTTCCTGAACCGTAAATGGACCGACAGCGCCGACACCGCCGTGCCGATGACGGAACTCAAACGCCTGGCGACCCGCATCACCACCCTGCCAGAAAACTTCAAGGTCCACTCGCTGGTCGAAAAAGTGCTGGCCGACCGCGCCTCCATGGGCCGTGGTGAACTGAACCTGGACTGGGGCATGGGCGAGCATCTCGCGTACGCTTCGCTGGTGTCGTCCGGCTACGCCATCCGCCTGTCGGGCCAGGATGCCGGGCGCGGTACCTTTACCCACCGTCACGCCGTGCTGCACGACCAGAACCGCGAGCGTTGGGATGCGGGCACTTATGTCCCCCTGTGCAATGTGTCGGAAGGCCAGGCGCCGTTCGTGGTCATCGACTCGGTGCTGTCGGAAGAAGCCGTGCTCGCTTTCGAATACGGTTACTCGACCGCCGAACCGAACACCCTGACCATCTGGGAAGCCCAGTTCGGCGACTTCGCCAACGGCGCCCAGGTCGTGATCGACCAGTTTATCGCGTCGGGCGAAGTCAAATGGGGCCGCGCGTCGGGCCTCGTGATGATGCTGCCGCACGGTTACGAAGGCCAGGGTCCGGAGCACTCGTCGGCGCGTCCTGAACGCTTCCTGCAGCTGTGCGCGGACAACAATATGCAAGTCGTGCAGCCAACCACGGGCTCGCAGATTTTCCACCTGCTGCGTCGCCAGATGGTGCGCCAGTTCCGCAAGCCGCTGGTCATCCTGACGCCGAAGTCGCTGTTGCGTAACAAGGACGCCAGCTCGCCGCTGACCGAATTGGCCAAGGGCGTCTTCCACACCGTGATCGGTGAAGTCGACGAGAAAATCGACGCCAAGAAGGTCAAGCGCGTGATCGCCTGCTCGGGCAAGGTCTACTACGACCTGGTCAACAGCCGCAAAACGCGCAACCAGCTCGATACCGCCATCATCCGTGTCGAACAGCTGTATCCGTTCCCGCACAAGTCGTTCGCGGCTGAACTCAAAAAGTTCCCGAACGCGACCGAAGTGGTGTGGACCCAGGATGAGCCGCAGAATCAGGGACCGTGGTTCCAGATCCAGCACAACATTTTCGAGAGCCTCGAATCGGGCCAGCGCCTCGCGTATGCAGGTCGTCCGGCTTCGGCGTCGCCTGCCGTCGGTTATGGCGACAAGCACAATGCGCAGCAGAAGGAATTGCTGGAAACGGCATTCTCGAAGCTCAAGGGTTTCATCCTGACCAAATAATCACCACGCCCCGCCGCGTCGATCACCCCCCGGCGGGGCGCTGCTAAAAACAATACACGGAGTTTTACATGGCACAAATTGAAGTCAAAGTCCCAGTTCTGTCGGAATCGGTAGCGGAAGCGACCCTGCTGTCGTGGCACAAAAAAGTCGGCGAGCCAGTTGCGCGCGACGAAAACATGATCGACATCGAGACCGACAAGGTCGTCCTCGAACTGCCTGCGCCGAACGCCGGCATCATCACCCAGATTCTCAAGGCCGACGGCGCGACCGTCGTCGCCGGCGAAATCATCGCCATCATCGACACCGAAGCGTCGGCACAAGTGAGCCCGCTGCAGATCTCCAGCGCCCCTGTGCAAGCCGCGCCTGCCGCCGCCGATCCGGTTGCCGCAGCGATCAACGCGATCGCATCGAAATCGAACGTCGCCATGCCGGCCGCCGCCAAGCTGCTGGCCGATAACAACCTGACCACCTCCGACGTGGCCGGCAGCGGCCGCGATGGCCGCGTGACCAAGGGCGACGTCCTTGGCGCGGTAGCGGGCGGCGTCAAGCCAGCCGCTCCGGCACCAATGGCAGCACCTGCCGCGCCGGCCAAGGCCCCGCTGCAGCAGATCGCAGCGCCTGCCGCCGCCAACCTGGGCGATCGTCCGGAAGAGCGCGTGCCGATGAGCCGCCTGCGCGCCCGTATCGCCGAGCGCCTGGTGATGTCGCAGTCGACCAACGCCATCCTGACCACGTTCAATGAAGTGAACATGCAGCCGGTGATCGACCTGCGCAACAAGTACAAGGACAAGTTCGAGAAAGAGCACGGCGTCAAGCTGGGCTTCATGTCCTTCTTCGTCAAGGCCGCTGTCGCCGCGCTGAAAAAGTACCCGATCATCAATGCCTCGGTCGACGGTAACGACATCGTCTACCACGGCTACTTCGACATCGGCATCGCGGTCGGTTCGCCACGCGGCCTGGTGGTGCCGATCCTGCGCAACGCCGACCAGATGTCGATCGCCGAAATCGAAAAGAAAATCGGTGAATTCGGCCAGAAAGCCAAGGAAGGCAAGCTGACCCTGGACGACCTGACCGGCGGTACCTTCTCGATCTCGAACGGCGGCACCTTCGGTTCGATGCTGTCGACCCCGATCATCAACCCGCCGCAGTCGGCCATCCTGGGCGTGCACGCGACCAAGGACCGCGCCGTCGTCGAAAACGGACTCGTTGTGGTGCGTCCGATGAACTACCTGGCGATGTCGTACGATCACCGCATCATCGACGGCCGCGAAGCCGTCCTGGGCCTGGTCACGATGAAGGAAACGCTGGAAGATCCGGCGCGTTTGCTGCTGGACCTGTAAGCCCGAAGCGTGCGCTCGCTTGCAGAGCGTGCTTCGCCCTTGTTTTGGATGGGTGGATAATTGAATATCTCCGACGAAATCAAGCGTTTGCACGAACTGCATCAAGCCGGCGCGCTCTCCGACGCCGAATTTTCACAGGCCAAGGCACGCCTGCTGGCCGAGCAAGAGCGGGCCAGCCTTGGCCCCGGTCCCGGCAACGGCGACCTCGCCAGCGAGTTCTCGCGCCTGCGCCGCACCCGCGGCGACCGCTGGATCTCGGGCGTGTGCGGCGGCCTGGCCAGGGTATCGGGCATGGATGCCTGGGTATGGCGGCTGGTGTTTACGGTCTTTACCCTGTACTTCCTGCTTGGCCTGCTGATCTACCTGCTGATGTGGGTATTCGTACCAGAAGAATAAATCAAGGGAATCAATAATGAGTGACGCAAAACAATTCGACGTGGTTGTCATCGGCGCCGGTCCTGGCGGCTACATCGCCGCCATCCGTGCCGCGCAACTGGGTTTCAAAGTGGCCTGTATCGATGAATGGTCCAACGCCAAGGGCGCTCCGGCGCCGGGCGGCACCTGCACCAACGTCGGCTGCATTCCATCGAAGGCGCTGCTGCAATCGTCCGAGCACTTCGAGCACGCCGGCCATGCTTTCGCCGAACACGGCATCGATGTCGCCGGGCTGTCGCTGAACCTGCCGCAAATGTTGAAGCGCAAGGACACCGTCGTCAAACAAAACAACGACGGCATCCTGTTCCTGTTCAAGAAAAACAAGATCGCCTTCTTCCACGGCCGCGGTGCGTTCTCCGGCGCCGCCGAAGGTGGCTACCAGGTCAGCGTCACCGGCGCCAACGCCGACACGCTCGCGGCCAAGCATGTCATCATCGCCACGGGTTCGAACGCGCGTGAACTGCCAGGCGCGCCGTTCGACGAAAAACTGATCCTGTCGAACACCGGCGCACTGACCATCGACGCCGTGCCGGCCACCCTCGGCGTGATCGGCGCCGGCGTGATCGGCCTGGAAATGGGCAGCGTATGGCGCCGCCTGGGCGCCAAGGTCACCGTGCTGGAAGGCTTGCCGACGTTCCTCGGCGCGGTCGACGAGCAGATCGCCAAGGAAGCGCACAAGCTGTTCACCAAGCAGGGCCTGGCGATCAACCTGGGCGTCAAGATCAGCAAAGTCACCGCCGGCGCGAACAACGTCACCGTGGACTATGCCAACGCCGCGGGCGAAGCGCAGAGCGCCGTGTTCGACAAGCTGATCATCTCGATCGGGCGCGTGCCGAACACCATCGGCCTGGGCGCGGACAGCGTCGGCCTGAAGCTCGATGAGCGCGGCTTCATCGCCGTCGACGACGACTGCAAGACCAACCTGCCGAACGTATGGGCGGTGGGCGACGTGGTGCGCGGCCCGATGCTGGCCCACAAAGCCGAAGAAGAAGGCGTTGCCGTGGCCGAGCGTATCGCCGGCCAGCATGGCCACACCAACTTCAACACGATTCCGTGGGTGATCTACACCTCGCCCGAAATCGCGTGGGTTGGCCAGACCGAGCAGCAGCTCAAAGCGGCCGGCGTGGCCTACAAGGCGGGCACCTTCCCGTTCATGGCCAATGGCCGTGCGCGCGCGCTGGGCGACACCTCGGGCATGGTCAAGTTCCTGGCCGATGCCACCACCGATGAAATCCTCGGCGTGCACATCGTCGGCCCGATGGCGTCCGAACTGATTTCGGAAGCGGTCGTCGCGATGGAATTCCGCGCATCGGCGGAAGACATCGCCCGCATCTGCCACGCCCACCCATCGCTGTCCGAAGCGACCAAGGAAGCCGCGCTCGCCGTCGACAAGCGTACCTTGAACTTCTAAATAAGTACCCCGCCGGGCGCGCCGAAGCATTGCAGCGGCGCGCCCGGCATTCTGTATTGCCTCCCCAAATGAATGTCCAAGAGTTCTACCAGCACGCCTTATCCCAACGCGGCTTTACCTCGGACGAGGCGCAGCAACGCGCGGTCGACCGCCTGCAGCGCGCCTACGAGGAGTGGGTCGAATTCCGCTCGCAGCGCTCCTCCACCTTCAAGCGCCTGATCAACCGCCCGGACGTGCCGCGCGGGGTCTACCTGTGGGGTGGGGTAGGGCGCGGCAAGTCGTTTTTGATGGACAGTTTTTACTCGGTGGTGCCGGTGGTGCGCAAGACGCGCCTGCACTTCCACGAATTCATGCGCGGCGTGCACCGCGAGCTCGATGAGCTCAAGGGCGTGGCCGACCCGCTCGACGAAGTCGCGCGCCGCATCGCCAAGAAATACCGCCTGATCTGCTTCGACGAATTCCATGTCTCGGATATCGCCGACGCCATGATTTTGTATAATTTGCTGACCGCCTTGTTCAACAACGGCGTGTCCTTCATCATGACGTCGAACTACGATCCCGACCTGTTGTATCCGGACGGCCTGCATCGCGACCGCATGTTGCCGACCATCGCCCTGCTCAAGGACAAACACGACGTCATGAACGTGGACGCCGGCATCGACTACCGCAAGCGCGCACTGGAACAGGTCGAGAGTTACTACACGCCCTTGAACGCCGCCTCCGACGCGGCCCTGCGCACGGCCTATGCGCGCATCGCCGAAACGGCCGACGAAGACCCGCGCATCCGCATCGAAGAGCGCGAAATCCGCGCCCTGCGCCACGCCGGCGGCATCATCTGGTTCGATTTCGCGACCCTGTGCGGCGGACCGCGCTCGCAGAACGATTATCTCGAAATCGCCAGCCGCTTCCACACCGTGGTGCTGTCGGGGATTCCGGCCATGTCGGCGGCGCAGTCGTCCGAGGCGCGCCGGTTTACGTGGCTGATCGATGTCTTCTACGACCACAAGGTTAAACTGCTGATGTCGGCTGCCGTGCCGCCGGAAGAGCTGTACACGCAAGGGACGCTGTCGAACGAGTTTCACCGCACCGTCTCGCGTATTATTGAAATGCAGTCGCGCGAATACATGGATGCGGAGCGGCGCGGCGCGGCCGACTCGCTTTCCTGACCCATTTCCTGACCCTTCGCCGACCCGCCCACAGGACACTGAACATGAACAACCGCCTTGCTTTCCCCCTGATCCGGCTTGCCGCGCTGGCGCTGGCCGCCGGCCTGGCCGCCTGCACGCCCGGCCTGCAGCCGACCAGCATGGCGCCCGAGGTGCCGCTGACCACGACCCTGGAACAGGCCGCGCTCAAGCTCGACCAGGTGCGCGCGCAGCGCGCCGCCACCGAAGCGCGCTACGCCAACAGCGAAGTGACTTGCTACGACAAGTTTTTCGTCAACGACTGCCTCGATGAGGCGCGCGAATACCGGCGCGTGACCCTGGCCTACCTGAACGCGGTGGAAGACGAAGCCAAGCATTTCCAGCGCAAGGCCTCGGCCGACGCGCGCGACGCGGCGGTGGCCGAATCGGTGCGCGTGGCGGAAGCGGAAGAAGCGCGCCTGGCGGCCAATCCGACCCCGGCGCCGGTGGCGGCGCCGCCGAAGGTGAAGGGGCCGTCGACGAAGCCGACCCTGGAAGCGCGCCAGGCGGCCCAGGCGGCCAAGCTGGCGCGCATCGCGGCGCAAGAAAGAGCGGCCGTGCCGGAACGCGCGGCCAACGCCGAAGCGTTCGAGCAGAAGCGCATCGATTCGGAGAAGCGCCAGCGCAAGGTCGAAGAGAAGAAGGCGGCCAGCGCCAGGAAGGCGGAGAAGGCGGCGAAAGACGCCGAGGCGGCGGCCAAGCCGAAGGAAGTGAAGATCTCCAAATAGTTTGATCGCTATCGTTCCAAAGCTAAGCTCAGCACCGTCGTTCCCGCGCAGGCGGGAACCCAGGTTTGCTTAGCCGCCGGTTGCGCCAAACACTTGGGTTCGCGCCTTCGCGGGAACGACGGGATAGTGGCCGGGAACGACGAGTTAGCGGACGTAACGGGTATGGCGCGGCACGCCGGCTTACACCGCCCGGCGCATCCGTTCCACCGTGTAGTTCGGCACTTCCTTGGGCGGCTTGACCAGCTTCACAATGGCCATGGTGCAGTTGCCGCCCTTGCCCTGGGCGCGCTCCACCGCCTTGTTGATCAGCAGTTCCGACGCCTGGCGCGGCGTGTTCTTGCTGGTCACCGCGCCAAGTTCGGCATCCGTAAAGAAGTGCCACAGCCCGTCCGACGCCAGCAGGAAGGTGTCGCCGGCGGCCAGGTTCTCGTGGTGGCCGACAGCGACGAACGGCTCCTTGCGGCTGTTGCCGAGCACATTGAACAGCAGCTTGGAGTGGCGGTGGTTCTTGGCCGATTCCAGCGGCAGCTTGTCTGTGCCGACCAGGTGCTCGATGTAGGGCACGTCGCTGGTGCGCACCACGCACTCGGCCCGCACGAAGCGGTACAGGCGCGAATCGCCCACGTGCGCCCACACCGCCGTGCCCTTGGGCGTGATGACCAGTCCCACGAAGGTCGCATGCGGCTCGCTGGTGCTGGTCATGGCGGTGAGCTTGAGCACGGCGTGCGTTTCGAGCACAATGTCGCGCAGCAGCGCCTGCAGGCGCTCGATGCTCGGATCGTCGCCCGGCTTGAACAGGTCAAATTGTTGCTTGGCCGTCAGCAGGGCCTGGTCCGACGCCGCCGAACCGCCGGAAACGCCGTCGGCCAGCACCGCCATCATGTAGCCGGGCGCGCGCGCGCCGGTGAACAGGGCGGTGCGGTTGGTCTGTTCCGGCCGGTTGCCAATGTGTTGCGCGGTACCGGCTTCAATCTTGTATACGTTCATATGCTTGGGGTAATGTCCTGGCTGCGTTACCATACGGCTCTCGTGGCTGCCGTATTCTATATTGTTGGCTGCAACGACGCCGTAGATTAAACTATGCACTGAGTATGCTGCTTGTTGCAAGCAGTGACTATTTTCTGCGCGACAAAAATTGTTTCAGATTGTATGCGTTTTTTTGCTGCAGTTGATGAAATTTTTGAAATGAACTTGTCTGGAATGCCACACATGAACGATGACCAAACTATCCAGCGCCGCCTGATCGAACTCGATGTGGAACATCGCGACCTGGATGCTGTCATAGACATGTTGACCCTGGACGGTCACCACGACCAGTTGCAGCTGCGCCGCCTCAAAAAGCGCAAGTTGCAACTGAAAGACCATATTACCCTGTTGAAAATGCAATTAGTGCCTGATGTTCCGGCCTGATCCGTCTTCGCTTCTCTGAAATGCCACTTTGACCGACCCTCTCATTGAGCCCGGCGCGCTACGCGACGCGTCAGGCGACGCGCTACGCGACGCGCCTCCTCCTGACGCCCAAGGCGAACCCTCCGCGCCGGCGCAGCCGGAAGGCAAACACGATGCCGAAGTCGACCGCCTGTTCAGCGCGGGCGGCCCGCTTGCGCCTTCCGTCGGCAGCTTCAGCCCGCGCCGCTCGCAGACCGAGATGGCCAAGTCGATCGCCCAGGCCATCGCCGACCAGAGCACCCTGATCGCCGAGGCCGGCACCGGCACCGGCAAGACCTTCGCCTACCTGGTCCCGGCGCTGCTGTGGGGCGGCAAGACCATCATCTCGACCGGCACCAAGAACTTGCAGGACCAGTTGTTCTTGCGCGACATCCCGACCGTGCGCGCCGCCCTCAAGGCGCCGGTCTCGGTGGCCTTGCTCAAGGGCCGCTCGAACTACGTCTGCCACTACCATCTGGAACGCACCCTGCAGAACGGGCGCATGACCTCGCGCGACGATGTCGGCAACCTGCGCGAAATTTCGCGCTTCATCAAGATGACCAGTTCGGGCGACAAGGCCGAACTGGCCAAGGTGCCCGAAAACGCGCAGATCTGGAACCTGGTCACCTCGACCCGCGATACCTGCATGGGCGCCGAGTGCCAGTATTACCAGGATTGCTTCGTGATGAAGGCGCGCCGCGAAGCCCAGCAGGCCGATGTGGTGGTGGTCAACCATCACCTGTTCTTCGCCGACGTGGCCTTGAAAGACACCGGCGTGGCCGAACTGCTGCCGTCGGCGAACACCATCATCTTCGACGAAGCGCACCAGTTGCCCGACACGGCCACCTTGTTCTTCGGCCAGACGGTGTCGACCTCGCAGATCCTGGAACTGTGCCGCGACGTGCTGGCCGAGGGCTTGGCGCATGCGCGCGGCGGCCCGGACTGGGCCAAGGTGGTGATGGTGGTCGAAAAGGCCGCGCGCGACCTGCGCCTGACTTTCCCGCAAGACATCATGCGCCTGTCCTTGGCGCAGATCATGCCGTCGTCCGAGTTCTTTCCTGCGCTGAACACGCTCAAGGAAAAACTGGCCGAGATGATCGACGTGCTCGAAGACCAGGCCGCGCGCGCCGAGACCATCGAGCAGGTGAGGGTGCGCGCGGTCGAGCTGGCCGCCGCGATCGATGGCTGGAAGCAGGACGGCAAAGGGAAAGTGGTCGAAGGCGACCAGGCCGTGCTGTGGGTCGAGGCGTTTTCGTCGTCCCTGCAACTGCACAAGACGCCGCTGTCGATCGCGCCGATCTTCAACAACCAGCGCGAAGGCACGCCGCGCAGCTGGATCTTTACCTCGGCCACCTTGGCGGTCAAGAACGACTTCAAGCATTTCTCGAACCAGATGGGCTTGACTGGCGAGCCGGCCAAGACCTGGCCGAGCCCGTTCAACTACGAGCAGCAGGGCTTGCTGTACGTGCCGAACGGCTTGCCGGAACCGAATTCCTTCGGCTACACCGACGCCGTGATCGATAGCGCGCTGCCGGTGATCGAGGCGGCCGGCGGGCGCACCTTTTTCCTGTGCACCACGATCCGCGCGGTCAAGCAGGTGTCCGAACGCTTGCGCGACGAGTTCGCCAAGCGCGGGCTCGACTTTCCGCTGTTCGTCCAGGGCGAGCGCGGCCGCACCGAATTGCTCGACTCTTTCCGCAACGCCGGCAACGGCGTGCTGGTCGGCTCCCAGAGTTTCTGGGAGGGCGTGGACGTGCGCGGCGATGCGCTCTCGCTGGTCATCATCGACAAGCTGCCCTTCGCCCCGCCCGACGACCCGGTGCTGGCCGCGCGCATCGACGTGATGGAAAAGCAGGGCTTGAACGGCTTCATGCACCACACCTTGCCCGAGGCGATCATCAACCTCAAGCAGGGGGCAGGGCGCCTGATCCGCGACGAGACCGACCGCGGCGTGCTGATGATCTGCGATCCGCGCCTGATTTCCAAGTCGTACGGCAAGCGCGTGTGGCAGAGCCTGCCGTCGTTCAAGCGCACCCGCCTGCAGGAAGACGTGATCGCCTTTTTCAAACCACCTCAAGAACCCCAGGACTAAGCCATGACCGTGCTGCGCTCGCTGTTACTTTCCGCCTTGCTGGGCACGACCGCGGCCGCTGGCGCGGTCGGCCAGGCCGTTGCCAACGCCCCCGCCCCGGTCCCCGCGCCACCGCCGCTGGCGGCCGAGGCGACAGCGGCCAACAATCCGGCCAACAATCCGGCCGCGCAACTGTCGCGGCTGGCCGAGCGCTATTACGAAGAGCAGGCGCGCTATGAACCGATCAACGCCACTTTTTCGGGCGACAACCGTTTCGACGACCTGCTGCCGATGACCCTCGTGCCGTCGGTGCGGGCGCGCCAGTTCGCCATGCTGCACGAGGTGCGCGACGAGCTGGCCCGGATCGACCGCAGCAAGCTCGCGCCGCTCGACCTGACCACCTACGACATCCTCGGTTTCGAAGTCAACAACCTGTTGCGCTTCGAGCCGCTCAAGGACTACCTGCTGCCGATGAACCACATGGACAGCCTGCCGGTGCTGCTGGCCAATTTTGGCGCCGGCGACGGTTCGCAGCCGCTGGCCACCGTGGCCCATTACCAGGCTTACCTGAAACGCATCACGGCGCTGCCGCAGTGGACCGACGCGGCGATCGCCAATATGCGCAGCGGCATCAAGCAGGGCGTGGTGCTGCCGAAGGCGCTGGTGCAGTCGCTGCTGCCGCAGATCAAGGCGCTGGCCGCCGCGACGGTCGACAGCAGCGCCTTCTCGGCGCCGGCGCGCGCGCTGCCGGCCGGCTTTTCCAAGGGCGAGAAGGCGCGCATGACGGGCGCCTACCGCGAAACGGTGCGGGTGCAGGTGCTGCCCTCGCTACGCAAGCTGGCCAGTTTCCTGGAAACCGAATACCTGCCGGCCGCGCGCGAGAGCGCCGGCTGGGGCAGCCTGCCCGACGGCGGCAACTGGTATCGCGCGTGGGTGGCCTCGCAAACGACCAGTACGCTCGCGCCGGAAGAAATCCACCGCATCGGGCTGGCCGAGATGACACGCATCAATGCCGAATTCACCAGGCTGGCGCCGAAACTCGGCTACACCGGGGCGCCGGCCGGCTTGCCGCGCTGGCTGGCGCAGCAAGCGAAGTATCGTCCGTTCAAGACCGAGGAAGAGGTGCTGCAAGCCTACCGCGCGCTGAACGCGCGCATCTTGCCGATGCTGCCGCGCCTGTTTGCAAGCTTGCCCAAAGCGCCGCTGGAAATCCGCGCCGAGCCGCCGCTGTCGCGCGATGCCGCCTCCGACCATTACACTGCCGCCGCCGCGGGCGGCTCGCGTCCGGGCATCTTCTGGGCCGTGATTCCCGATCCGGCCAAGTACGCCAGCACGCGCATGACCTCGCTGTTCCTGCACGAAGGCTATCCGGGCCACCATTTCCAGTTGTCCAAGCAGCAGGAGCTGTCGATTCCCAAGTTCCGCAAGTTCGGCGGCAACAATGCGTATGTCGAAGGCTGGGCGCTGTACGCCGAATCGCTGGGCAAGGAAATGGGCTTGTACGAGGACCCGAACGCCTACGCCGGCCACCTGATGCTCGACATGATGCGGGCGGCGCGGCTGGTGGTCGATACCGGCTTGCACGCCAAGGGCTGGACGCGCGAGCAGACCATCCGTTTCCTGGTCGACGAGGCCGGCAATACGGAAGAAGACGCGCGCAACGCGACCGAGCGCTACATGGCGTGGCCGGCCCAGGCGCTCGGCTACAAGGTGGGCGCACTGAAAATCATGGAACTGCGCCAGCGCGCCCAGACCGCGCTGGGAGACAAATTCAGCCTGGCTAAATTCCATGACGCGGTGCTGTCCGACGGCACCTTGCCGCTGGCATTGCTCGAGACCAAGATGAACGCCTGGATCGCGCAGCAGGCCCGCTGAAGGTTGTTGTTAAGCGTCAATTAGTTGATCAAGAAAGCAATTTATTGATAGATTGATACGATAGGGTGTGATACTTTGTGCAGTAATTCCCATAAGAAATATTTTCTTGTGTATTTACTATCAAAGGAGTCCCACTCATGTTCGACCGTTTCAAGCGCAGTTTCGATCTCGTCAAGGCCAGCGCCGCCGTCCTGCGCCAGGACAGCCACCTGCTGATGTTCCCCTTGATTTCGGGAGCGGCCTCGCTGGCCGTGGTGTTGTGTTTCATGTTGCCGGCCTTCGGCCTCAGTTCGCTCGACGGCTTGAGCGAGAGCAACGGCGCCTGGTATTCGCTGGCGTTCTTGTTCTACATCAGCCAGTACTTCGTGATGTTTTACTTTAACGCCGCGCTGGTGGGCGCCACCATGATCCGCATGGATGGCGGCGCGCCCACCCTGGGTGACGGCCTGCGCATCGCCAACAGCCGCTTCGGCACCATTCTCGGCTACGCGGTCATTGCCGCGACCGTGGGGGTGATCCTGCGCGCCATCCAGGAACGGCTCGGCTTCGTCGGCCGCTTCATCGTCGGCCTGATCGGCGTGGGCTGGACCGTGGCCACCTTCCTGGTGGTGCCGGTGCTGGTCGCGCGCAATACCGGTCCGATCGAATCGATCAAGGACAGCGCCACCCTGCTCAAGCAAACCTGGGGCGAAAACGTGGTCGGCCAGTCCGGCATGAGCCTGTTCTTCGGGGCGTTGATGATGCTGGTGGTGACGGTCACCCTGGCCGGCGTGGGCCTGGGCGTGAATGTCGGCAGTTCCGGCCTGGCCATCGCCTTCGTCGTGCTCGGCGTGCTGGCCTCGCTGGTCATCTTGCTGATCCATAACGCGCTGTCCGGCATCTACGCGGCCACCTTGTACCGCTACGCCGCCAATGGCAACGCCGGCAACGGTTTCGACCAGTCCGTGCTCAACAGCGCGTTCGCACCGAAGGCCTGATTTTCCGGTACGATAAAGGCGGGTAGCGGCGCGCAAGCGTCGCCACCGGCCGCCGCCGCGTTAACGGCGCTTATGCCTGTTACGCCTGCGGCAATATCACGACCTTGCCGGTGACCTTGCGCGCGGCCATGTCGTTCAAGGCTTGCGCGGTCTGTTCCAGGGTGTAACGACCTGAGATGCGCGGACGGATCTTGCCTTCGGCCAGCCATCCCATCAGTTCGCGCATGGCCGCCAGGCTGGCCTTCGGTTCGCGCTTGGCGAACTCGCCCCAGAATACCCCCATCAGCGAGGCGCCCTTGAGCAAGGTCAGGTTCAGCGGCAGCTTGGGAATCTCGCCATTCGCAAAGCCCACCACCAGGTAGCGTCCGCGCCAGCCGATCGAGCGGAACGCCGGTTCGGCATACACGCCGCCGACCGGGTCGTAGATCACATCCGGACCCTTGCCGTCGGTGGCGGCCTTGATCGCTTCGCGCAAGTCTTCGGTCGCGTAGTTGATGGTGGCGTCGGCCCCGTGCTCGCGGCACACCGCCAGCTTCTCGTCGCTCGAGGCCGCCGCAATCACGCGCGCGCCGAGCGCCTTGCCGATTTCGATGGCGGCCAGCCCGACCCCGCCGGCCGCGCCCAGCACCAGCATGGTTTCGCCGGCCTTGAGCGCGGCGCGGTCGACCACCGCGTGGTGCGAGGTGCCGTAGGTGAGGGTGATGGCGGCGGCGGTGTCGAAATCCATGCCGGGCGGCATCGGCATGACGGCCTGGGCCGGCACCACGATCTGCTGGGCAAACGCGCCCTGGGCGGAAAACGCGATCACCCGGTCGCCCACCTTGACGTTGGTGACGCCCTCGCCCAGCGCCGCGACCACGCCCGACAGTTCGCTGCCGGGGGTGAAGGGCAACTCCGGCTTGAACTGGTACTTGCCCTGGATAATCAGCACGTCGGGGAAATTGACCCCGGCCGCCTGCACCTCGACCAGCACCTGGCCCGCTGCCGCCACCGGGGCGGCCACTTGTTCCACTACCAGGCTGTCGGGCAGCCCCCACGCTTTGCAAACCACGGCTTTCATTGGTGTCTCCGATGAGTGTTATTCAAAAATAGTACGACCGTATGATTTTTGATTATGCCTCAATTTTCCGCGCGCGGGGCCGGACGGCCCGGCCATTTGCGCGGGCGCAAGGTCGTGTCCGTCGCGCTTGTTAAAGTCGACAGCGCGAGCGCGCTGGTGGGACCACAGAACAGGGAGGCTGACATGGCAATCCGTTACGGCTGTTTCTTTAGTTACGCCCACGGCCGCTACGAGCTGATGAACCGGTTCAAGGCTTCCCTGTCCGATGCCATCCGCTGCTATCTGGAACCCTATTTTGACAATGAAGACGAGTTGTTCATTGACACCGAACAACTTGGCGGCGGCGACGACCTGGACCGCCGCATCGCGCGCGCCCTGTGCGAGAGCGTCACCATGATCCTGATCTACACCCCCAAATACGAGGCGCATGGCTATACGCGGCGCGAGTACGCGGCGATGCAGGCCATCGAGGCCGAGCGCAGCCAGTGGTATGCCATGCCCAGCCATCTGATCATTCCGGTGATCATGACCATGCACCCGGTGCGCCTGCCGCCGCAGATCGCGGCATCGAGTTTCTACGTGGATTTTTCGCGTTTCTCGTTGGCCACGGGCGACCTGAAAGCGCATCCGGATTTTCTGCCGGACATCAAAAAGATCGTGGACCGGATTGTCATCCATTATCAGTATCAAAAAAAGTACACGCCCGTCGGCCATGACTGCAACCAATTCGTGCTTCCCGATGTCCCACCCGAGTGGCGCGATCTGCCGGATCTGTCTTTTCCGAAAAAATAAGAGGAGCAACATGGAAATCCAACGCCTTACCCTGCCGCCGCGTTCCGGTCCCGGCGACGTGACCACCTTTTACTCCTTCGAGAGCGCCAGCGCGCGCAGCGTGGCCCTGGCGACCATGGCGCTGCTGCTGGCGGGGCGCCAGGGCGCCACCGTGCCGGTGCTGATGATCGATTTCGACACCGAGTCGCCCGGCCTGCACCATTATTTCGAGCGCCGTGGCGAGCGGCCCGGCGTGCTCGAATATTTCCAGGCTTGCCGCGAGCAGTTGCGCGTGCTCGGGCGCGCCCATCCGGCGCGCACCCCGCGCGCGGCCGCCGGCGACGACCCCGACGGCTTCGATGACATGGCGCTGGCGCGCCAGGTGCTCGAAGCGGTCGACTGGGAACCGTTCGTCGAGCGGGTCGATCACAGCCGACCGCTGTACCTGATGCGCGCCGGCAACTTCGACGACAGCTACGGCGAACGTGCCGACCAGTTCGACTGGGATGGCTTGTTCCAGCTCTGTCCGGCCCTGTTCCGCTGTTTCGGCGAGTTCATGGCGCAGCGCTTCGCCCACGTGCTGGTGGACGCGCGCAGCGGGCGCTCGGCCGCGGTCAGCATCTGCACCACCTTGCTGCCGCGCCGGCTGGTGACGGTGTTTACGCCGACCCAGCGCAGCCTGGACGGCCTGGCCGGCGTGGTCACGCGCGCCATCGAGTACCGCTGCAGCCACGAGCAGGAGCAGCGCCCGCTGCTGGTGTACCCGCTGCCGGCCGCGATCGACAGCGCCGACAGCGCGCGCCGCCTGCTGTGGCGGCGCGGCGATCCGCACAAGGCGGTGGCCGGCTACCAGAGCACGATCGAACAGTTGCTGCGCCAGTGCTACGGGGTGTCGCGGGTCTCGCTCGACAGCTATTTCGACGAAGTCCAGCTGCCCCAGCTGCACCCCATGGCCGGCGCCGAGCAACTGGCCCACGGCGGCGAACGCGACGCCGACCGCTTTTCGCTCACGCGCACCTTCGACACCTTGCTCGACTGGTTTCTCGGTAACTATTTTCCCTGGCAATCGCTGGCCGAAGTGCGCCTGGCCAGCGCCATCGGCGCGGCGCGCGCGCGGCTCGGTGGTGGCGTCAACCTGGCGCTGTCGCTGCCGCTGGCGCGCGACCTGCACCAGTTGGGCGTGCTGTACCGCAACGCCGGGCGCGCCGCGGAAGCCATCGCCTGCTTCGAAGAGAGCATCGGCCTGCGCCAGCGCCTGCTCGGCGACGAGCACGCCGACACCCGCGCCGGGCGCGCCCAGCTGGCCGTCCTGCTGCGCCACGACGGGCGCCTGGCCGAGGCCCAGTTCCTGCACGAACTGCTGCTCGACGATTGCGCGCGCCTGCTCGGCCCCGACCATCCCGATACGCTCGCCGCGCGCGCCGCGCTGGCCGCCACCGTGGCCCGGCGCGGCGATGCCGGACGGGCGCTGGCGCTGCACGAGCAAGTCATCGACGCCAGCGAGCGCCTGTACGGCGCGGCCCACCTGCACACCCTCGACTGCCTGGCCGAACAGGCGGGCACCCTGGCCCGCCACGGCGAGTACAGCCGCGCGCGCATGGTCTACGAGCGCGTGCTGGACGGGCGCGAACGCTTGCTCGGCAGCGAGCACGACGCCACCCTGCGCTGCGCCCAGGACTTGTCGACCCTGCTGCGCGAGCTGGGCGACCTGGGCAACGCGCGCAAGCTGCAGGAAGGCGTGGTGGCGGCGCGCGAGCGCCATGCCGGCCCCGACCATCCAGCGACGCTGCAGGCGCGCGAATTGCTGGCCGAAATCATGGCCGCCCAGAGCGACCTGGCCGGCGTGCGCGCGATGCTCGAACTGCTGGCGCGCAGCCGCGAGCGCAGCCTGGGCGCGGCCCATCCCGACACCCTCAGCAGCCAGTTGCGGCTGGCCTCGACCCTGAGCCAGCAGGGCGAGCTCGACGCGGCGCGGCGCCTGCGGCAAAAGCTGGCCGGCGCCGATCCCGAGACGGCGCAGGGCAAGGGCGCGCCGGCCGCGGCCTTGTCGCATGCGGGGCAGGGCGGCGCCCGCCCCGGCGCGGCGCGCCTGGACGGCGGCACGCGCCCGACCAGCATCCTCGACGCGCCGCCCGACAGCAGCGGCGCCGACACCCTCAGCCACAAGCTGGCGCAGTTGCAGGAACTGATCGACACGGGCAGCGAGCGCGAGGCGCGCGCGCTGGCCGACAGCCTGCGCCAACCGGTGCTGCGCCGCCACGTGCCGCCGCCGCTGCGCAGGCGCGGCATGGCCCTGATCCGCCAGGTCTATTTGCGCCACAACGACAAGGATGCCTTGCTCGCCTTCGCCCAGGACGAGGTGTCGTTTTTGCAGGAAGCGCTCAATGACGCCGTCGGCGGGCGTCCGGTGAGCACGCAGTAAGTGTTTCTGGCGTGCACCGCGCATAAAATGTTGGTGCGGGGCCAGCGTGAGGCTCATTGCTTCAGGTAAAATCTGGGGATGAGAATTCTTATCAGCAATGACGACGGCTACCTCGCCCCCGGGATCGAAGCGCTGGCCAACGCGCTCGCGTCGGTGGCCGAGATTGTCGTCGTGGCGCCCGACAGCAACCGTTCCGGCGCCTCCAATTCGCTGTCGCTGGACCGTCCGCTGTCGGTGCAGAAGGCCGCCAACGGCTTTTACTTCGTCAACGGCACGCCGACCGACTGCGTGCACGTGGCCCTGACCGGCATGCTCGACTACCGGCCCGACCTGGTCGTCTCCGGCATCAACAATGGCCAGAACATGGGCGACGACACCTTGTATTCGGGTACCGTGGCGGCGGCCACCGAAGGCTATCTGTTCGGCATTCCGGCGATCGCCTTTTCGCAGGTGGCGCACGGCTGGGAGCACATCGATGCGGCGGCCCGGCTGGCGCGCGACATCGTGCTGCGCCGCTTCGACGCCTTGCCGGCGCCCTACCTGCTCAACGTGAATATTCCCAACCTGCCCTACGAAGCGCTGCGCACGGTGCGCGCCACGCGGCTGGGCAAGCGGCACCAGGCCGAACCGGTGATCCGCGCGCGCGACCCGCGCGGACGCGAGATTTTCTGGATCGGCCCGCCGGGCGCCACGCGCGACGCCGGCGAGGGCACCGATTTCCACGCCACCGCGCAAGGCGAGGTGTCGGTCACCCCGCTCCAGGTCGACCTGACCCACCGCGACCAGCTGGCGCTGCTGTCGCGGTCACTGGCATGAGTGACAAGCCCGACAAACGCAGCACGTTTCCGCTGCCGCTGTCGTCGGTGACCGGGGACAAGCGCGCCAGCGCGGCGTTTTCCCCCATCAAAGTGGCAACCCCGCAAACGGCCACCCGCAACGCCGCCGGCAGCGGCGCGCAGGGCGGCCAGGGCGGCGCCCACAATTACGTGGCGCGCGTGGGCGCGGCGCCGTCCAAGGCGCACAGCGAGGCTTACCAGCGCGCCCAGCCGCTGCCGGTGATCGCGCCGCGCCCCGACACGGGCGTGTCGGACGCGATCCGGCGCGCCATGGTGGCGCGCGTGGCCAAGCAGGGCGTGCAGGACGGGGTGGTGCTCAAAGCGCTGGAAAACGTGCAGCGCCACCGCTTCATCGAACCGGCGCTGTCGGCCCAGGCGTATGTAGACGCCTCGCTGCCGATCGGCCACCACCAGACCATTTCGCGCCCCTACATTGTGGCGCGCATGCTCGAAGTGCTGCGCAACGGCAAGCCACTGAGCCGCGTGCTCGAGATCGGCACCGGCTGCGGCTACCAGGCGGCGGTGCTCTCGCACATCGCCAAGGATGTGTTTTCGGTCGAACGGATTCGTCAATTGCACGAGCTGGCCAAGACCAATCTGCGCCACCTGCGCATCGTGAATCTGCGCTTGCACTACGGAGATGGTATGCTAGGCTTGCCCCAGGCCGCCCCGTTCGACGGTATCATTCTGGCTGCGGCCGGTCTGGAGGTGCCGCAGGCACTGCTGGAGCAGCTCAGCGTGGGTGGTCGCCTGGTCGCCCCGGTGGGCGCGCAGGTCCAGCACTTGCAGCTGATCACCCGCACCGGCAAGGCCGAATGGATGAGCGAGACCCTGGAAGGCTGCCACTTCGTGCCGCTGCGCCCGGGCACCGCTTAAGCGTTCGCCTGCGTTCGCCCGCCTGCGCCTCGTGGCGCGCGCCTCCGCTTACAGAACACGACACACATAACATGAGAATGAAATACACAAGCCATCTTCCCCTGCTGCTCCTGACCCTGGGCTTGCTCAGCGCCTGTAACACCGCTCCCCGCCGCCCCGCACCCGTGATCGACCGCCTGCCGGCCGCCGACAACCGCGCGCCGCGCTCGGCCGACGAACCGAAGGATGAACGCGGCATGTACACGGTGCGCAAGGGCGATACCCTGATCCGCATCGCGCTCGACCATGGCCAGAATTACCGCGACATCGTCGAATGGAACAAACTGTCGAACCCGAACGACATCAAGGTCGACCAGGTGCTGCGTGTGTCGCCTCCCGATAGCAAAGGCGACAGTAGCGGCGTGGTCACCAGCAAGATCGACATGCCGCCGCCGTCCGAGCCGAAGACGCCGCCGGCGCCGGTGGTAGTCAAGAAGAGCACGCCGCGGGCCGACAAGCGCGCCTACAGCGACAGCGCGCTGGCCGAACTGCAAAGAGGCGAGGGCGGCGCCCCGGCCAGGGTGGAGCCGAAGGTGGCCGAGAAGCCCGATCTCCATCCGCCGGCCATCACCGTGGCGCCGCCCCCGGCCACCGTCAGCAACCCGATGGCGGCCTCGGACGAGGAAAAACTGAGCTGGATGTGGCCGTCGGACGGCAGGATCGTCGCCACCTTCGACGAAGGCAAGAACAAGGGCATCGATATCGCCGGCAAGGCGGGCCAGCAAGTGATGGCGGCCGGCGCCGGAAAAGTCATGTATGCGGGCAGCGGCATCCGCGGTTATGGTAATCTGGTGATTGTGAAGCATAGCAACAGCCTGCTGTCCGCCTACGCCCACAACCGCTCAATCGTGGTCAAGGAAGGGCAAAGCGTCACCAAAGGCCAGATGATCGCCGAAATGGGCGATTCGGATGCCGATTCTGTCAAGCTGCACTTCGAGATCCGCCAGCAGGGCAAGCCGGTCGATCCTTCGCGTTTCCTGCCTAACCGCTGAGAAATTATCGCCGGCTGACGACCGACACCGGCACCGTGGATCTTTCATGACGCATTCGAGCTACCAGCAGGGCGACGATCCGGGTCCGGATGATTTTCCGGACGACCCGGACGAGGCCGCGCTCGAGGCCGATATCGATATCGACCCCGAGGCCGATGCCGGCCCCGACGCCGACAGCGTGCCGGTGGCCGGCGCCGTGCTCGAAAGCGTCGATGAGCTGAAAAAAGTGCTGGCGGCCGAGCTCTCGACCGATACCACCCAGCACTATCTGAACCAGATCGGCATGCGCGCGCTGCTGACCGCTCCGCAGGAAGTCCATTTCGCCACCCTGGCCAAGGCTGGCGACTTTTCGGCGCGCCAGACCATGATCGAGCACAACCTGCGGCTGGTGGTGTCGATCGCCAAGCATTACATCAACCGCGGCGTGGTGCTGCTCGACATGATCGAGGAGGGCAACATCGGCCTGATGCGCGCCATCGACAAGTTCGAGCCCGAGCGCGGTTTCCGTTTTTCGACCTACGCCACCTGGTGGATCCGCCAGAGCATCGAGCGCGCCATCATGAACCAGGCGCGCACGGTGCGCCTGCCGGTCCACATGGTGCGCGAGCTGAACCAGATCCTGCGCGCCAAGTACCACCTCGAAGCCCAGCACCGCAACGGCAAGGATGCCAGCGCCGAAGACATCGCCCACCTGGTCGGGCGCCCGGTCGAGGAAGTGCAGGATATCCTGGCCCTGTCCGAGCACGCCACCTCGCTCGACGCCCCGCTCGACAACGATCCCCAGTCGAGCCTGATGGACATGCTGCCCGGCGACGCCGACGATGGCCCCGACAGCCGCGCCGAGCACCACGAAATGACGGTGCTGGTGCGCGACTGGCTCACCCGGTTGCCGGACAAGCAGCGCATCGTGATCATGCGCCGTTTCGGGCTCGACAACGACGATCCGGCCACCCTGGAAACCCTGGCCGAAGAGATGGGCGTCACGCGCGAGCGGGTGCGCCAGATCCAGCAGGAAGCGCTGGTCAAACTGAAACGGGCGATGGCCGCCCGTGGCGTGGTGCGCGATTCCTTGCTATGATGCGCGCGGGCTGACACGGCTGCGCGCCTCCTCCTTTTCCCCATTCAACCTCTTTTTGCACACGCCCAGCGCGTGTATTTCGCCATGCAAGACACCATTCTCGACATCAAATCCCTGGACATGGACGCCCGCGGCGTCGGCCACCTCGCCAACGAGGACGGCTCGCCGGGCAAGGTCATCTTCGTCGAGGGCGCCTTGCCGGGCGAAAAAGTCAGCTTTTATACGTTCAAGAAGAAAAAGAACTGGGAAGCGGCGCGCATGACCGTGCTGCACAAGGCCTCGTCGATGCGGGTGAGCCCGAAGTGCCCGCATTTCGACAATTGCGGCGGCTGCTCGATGCAGCACCTGGAGCCGTCGGCCCAGGTGGCGATGAAGCAGCGCGTGCTGGAAGATAACCTGTGGCACATCGGCAAGGTCAAGCCGGGCAATGTGATGCGCCCGATGTACGGCCCGACCTGGGGCTACCGCTACCGCGCGCGCCTGTCGGTGCGCCATGTTGCCAAAAAAGATACGGTGCTGGTCGGTTTCCACGAAAAGCGCTCGGCCTTCGTCGCCGACATGAGCGACTGCAAGATCTTGCCGCCGCACGTGGCCGCCATGTTGTTGCCGCTGCGCGCGCTGGTGGGCGCCTTGTCGATTTTCGACCAGATGCCGCAGATCGAAATCGCGGTCGGTGAAGAGACCACGGCGATGGTCTTGCGCATCATGGCGCCGCTCACTGGCGCCGATGAAACGCTGCTCAAAAGCTTTGCCGACCAGTGGAACATCCAGTGGTGGCTGCAAACCAAGGGGCCGGAAACGGCCGCGCCGTTCTATCCGCTGGACAAGGAACTGTATTACACCCTGCCCGAGTTCGGCGTGAAGATGCCGTTCAAGCCGGTCGATTTCACCCAGGTCAACCATCACATCAACCGGGTGCTGGTCGGCAAAGCGCTGAACCTGCTGGACGTGCAGCCGGACGACCGGGTGGCCGACCTGTTCTGCGGCCTGGGCAACTTCACCTTGCCGCTGGCCACCCAGGCCAGGGAAGTGGTTGGCATCGAAGGCAGCACCACCCTGACCGAACGGGCGCTGTCGAATGCGCGCGCGAACGGCTTGTCGGAAAAGACCAGTTTTTCGACGCGCAACCTGTTCGAGGTCACGGCCGAAGACCTGGTCGCGCTCGGCAAGTTCGACCGCATGCTGGTCGACCCGCCGCGCGACGGCGCCATGGCGCTGGTGCAAGCCCTGGCGGCCCTGCGCCTCAGCCATCCCGAGATGCTGCCCAAGCGCATCGTGTATGTCTCGTGCAGCCCGTCCACCCTGGCGCGCGACGCCGGCATTTTGACGCACGAGGCGGGCTACGCCCTGAGCAAGGCCGGCGTGGTCAATATGTTCCCGCACACCTCGCACGTGGAATCGATGGCGGTGTTCGACCTGGTGTAAGCGCCGCCGTCCGCACGGTCGTCAGGCAAACAGGTTGCTGGGTGCGGACGTAAAAAAACCGGCCCGCAGGCCGGTTTTTTATTGCCGAGAAGCTAACGCTTATTCGCGTTCGCCGCCCATGCCCAGCAGGGCCAGCAGGTGCTGGAAGATCATGTAGACGTCCAGGTACAGGCTCAGGGTGGCGCTGATGTAGTTGGTCTCGCCGCCGTTGACGATGCGTTGCACGTCATACAAGATGTATGCCGAGAAAATCGCGATCGCAATCACCGAGATCGCCAGCCACAGGGCCGGCAGCTGGAAGAAGTAGTTAGCCAGGGTGGCCAGGATCAGCACCATGACGCCGGCGAACAGCCACTTGCCCATCATCGAAAAATCGCGCTTGCTCACGGTGGCGATGCTTGCCAGCACAGCGAAGATGCTGGCGGTGCCGCCGAAGGCCAGCATGATCAGGGTGCCGCCGTTGGCAAAGTTCAGGGTGCGGGTCAGCAAGGGCGTGAGCCAGATGCCCATGAAGAAGGTAAAGCCCAGCAGGACCACTACGCCCATCGCGGTTTCCTTGGTTTTTTCGATGCCCCAGATAAAACCGTAGGCAAACGCAAGGAACAGCACGAAGCCGATGATGCCGCGTGGCACCGGAATATGGAACATCACCCCCAGGACAGCGCCAAGCACCGTCGGAATCATCGACAGGGCCAGTAGCCAGTAAGTATTGCGCAGTACGCGATGACGTACTTCCTGGCTTCCGACCAGGTCATAGTCTTGCAAGCTGATTGACATAAGTGCCTCCGATTGATAAAAAAGTAACGCTCGCTAAAAGAATAGCACGGCGCGGGAAAAACGCGCAAAATCGCGCATGCGCCAGCGTGTTTTGACAAGCGCCACTCTAACACTTCTGCGGATGGCCGTGCAATATCCCTCTGAAAGGGGTGTTGTATGGTAAAATCGAAGGTTGATTGGGTCCCGTTACCCAACATTAAACCTTTCTTTTTATTGGAGTTTTTACACATGGCAATCGAACGCACCCTGTCGATCATCAAACCTGACGCAGTTGCAAAAAACGTCATCGGGCAAATCTACAGCCGCTTTGAAGGCGCTGGCCTGAAAATCGTCGCAGCCCGCATGATGCACCTGTCGCGCGCCGAAGCAGAAGGCTTCTACGCTGTGCACGCTGCACGTCCATTCTTCAAGGACCTGGTCGAATTCATGATCTCGGGTCCCGTCATGGTGCAAGCGCTCGAAGGCGAAAACGCCATCGCTACCCACCGTGACCTGATGGGCGCAACCGATCCGAAAAAAGCGGAAAAAGGCACCATCCGCGCCGATTTCGCCGATTCGATCGATGCCAACGCCGTGCACGGCTCCGACGCCGCTGAAACCGCCGCTGTGGAAATCGCGTACTACTTCCCAGCACTGAACGTGTACTCGCGTTAATTGGCGTTAGTTAATCAGTCACTGCTGACTGATTGACCTGTATCACACCGCTTGCCTGGTTCGCCGGGCGGGCGGGATGTTTTTTCCTGATTTTGCCCTGACTGATTAAAGAATACTATGACGACTCTCACCAATCTGCTGGACTTCGATCCCGCGCAACTCGTCGCTTACTGCGCCGACTTGGGTGAGAAGCCGTTTCGCGCCAAACAGCTGCAGCGCTGGATTCACCAGTTCGGCGCCAGCGAGTTCGACACCATGACCGACCTGGCCAAGTCGCTGCGCGACAAGCTGGCCACGCGCGCCGAAATCCGCGCGCCGGCCGTGATCAGCGACCACACCTCGACCGACGGCACGCGCAAGTGGCTGGTCGACGTCGGCAATGGCAACGCGGTCGAAACCGTGTTCATCCCGGAAGAAAATCGCGGCACCCTGTGCATTTCCACCCAGGCCGGCTGCGCCGTGAACTGCCGTTTCTGCTCGACCGGCAAGCAAGGCTTCAACCGCAACCTGACGGTGGCCGAAATCATCGGCCAGCTGTGGATGGCCGAATTCGAACTGCGCCGCACCAAGGGCGTCGAACCCGGTCCCAAGGGCGAGCGCCAGATCACCAACGTGGTGATGATGGGCATGGGCGAGCCCCTGCTCAATTTCGAACCGACCGTCACCGCCCTCAAGCTCATGCTCGACGATAACGCCTACGGCCTGTCGCGCCGCCGCGTGACCCTCTCGACCTCGGGCGTGGTGCCGATGATGGACAAGCTGTCGCAGGAAGTGCCTGTGGCGCTGGCCGTGTCGCTGCACGCGTCGAACGACGCCCTGCGCGACGGCCTGATTCCGCTGAACAAAAAATACCCGCTGCGCGAGCTGATGGCCGCCTGCCGCCGCTACCTCGAATTCGCCCCGCGCGACTTCATCACCTTCGAATACTGCATGCTCGACGGCGTCAACGACAGCGACGAGCACGCGCGCGAACTGGTTGCCCTGGTCAACGACCCGCTGGTTGGCGTGTCGTGCAAATTCAACCTGATTCCGTTCAATCCTTTCCCTGAGTCCGGCTTGTTGCGCTCGAAGAATCCGCGCATCAAGGCTTTCGCCCAGGTGCTGATGGATGGCGGCCTGGTGACCACGATCCGGAAAACCCGCGGCGACGATATCGACGCCGCCTGCGGCCAGCTGGCTGGCGAAGTGCAAGACCGTACCCGCGTACAGGAGCGCATGGAAAAAATGGCTGAATACCAGAAGAAGTTCGGCGCCGACTTCGGGCGCATCGTGGAGATTACTTCTTGAACGCGCGCGTGACGCCGGGCGCGCACCCGCGCCGCCTGCTGGCGCTGGCCCTGGTGGCCGGCTTTGCTGCGGCGCTGGGCGCCTGCACCACCACCACCGTCACCCGCAACTCCTCGGCCGAGGAGGCCGGCCTTCAGGGCAGCACCAAGGAACTGAAGACCGCCTCCGACCAGACCAACAAGGACAAGCGCGCCGCCATCCGCATGCAGCTGGCCATCGGCTACTACCAGGAAGGCAATTACGCGGTCGCCCTCGACGAGATCAAGCAAGCCATCGCCATCGACCCCGAGATGGCCGACGCCTACAGCGTGCGCGCCCTGATCTACACCAGCATGGGCGAGAACATCCTGGCCGAAGAAAACTACCAGCGCGCGATGCGCCTGGCGCCGCGCAATCCTGAGCTCAACAACAACTACGGCTCCTTCCTGTGCCAGACCGAGCGCTTCGCGCCGGCCATCGCCCAGTTCGAGATCGCCCTGAAAAACCCCATGTACCAGTCGCCGGTCAAGGCCCTGGTCAATGCGGGCGGATGCAGCATCAAGCAAAAGAATTACGACGCCGCCGAGCGCTACCTGCTGCAGGCGTTGCGTATCGAAGCCGACCTGCTCCCGGTGCAAGCCGGCTTGGCGCGGGTCTATTACGAGCGGCGCGACTACGTGCGCGCCGGAGTTTATATCAACCGTGTGAAAGCGGTCGCGAAACTGGATAGCTTGCCCGCCGATGTGCTGTGGCTGGCGATCCGCGTCGAACGCAAGCTGGGCGAGAAGGAATCGGAGACGAGCCTGGCGACGCAACTGCGTCGGCGCCATCCCGGTTCGCCCGAGTTCGCAGCCTTCCAGCGCGGTGCATTTGATGAGTGAGACAGGATCGACAATGAGTTCAGAGTGGGCAGAACAAACGGCAGCGGGCGGCAACGCGAACGCGGCCAACCACGGTTTGCCGGGCAAGACCCTGGCCGCCCAGCGTGAAGCGATGGGATGGACGGTCGAGCAAGTCGCCGATCAATTGAAAATGGCCGTGCGCCAGGTCACCGCGCTGGAAGCGGGCGACTACGCCAACCTGCCGGGACCGGCCGTGGTGCGCGGTTTCGTGCGCGCCTACGCCAAGGTCGTCAAGCTCGACGCGGCCCCGCTGGTGGCCATGATTTCGCTCGATACCCCGGAGCTGACCGAACCCGGCAGCCGCAGCGTGCGGCGCGACAAGCCGGCCACGTTTTCCGAAGTGCGCTTCCCGACCAATGGCAAGCGCTCGCGCCTGCCGCTGGGCCTGATCGGCGCGGCCGTGTTGCTGGTCGCCGCCGCCGCTGGCGCCTGGCAGTTCGGCCTGGTGCCGTCCGCGCTGCTGGGCGGCGCCAGCCACGCGACGCCGGCCGCCGCTTCCGGTTCGCAAGCGAGCGTGACGGTGCTGCCGGCGCCGCTGGTGGGCGACAAGCCCGCCGGCACGCCTGCGCCGCTGGAAACGACCCTGGTCAAGCCGGACGAGCGCAAGAGCGTGATCGCGCCCGCGCCGCCGCTGGTGTCGGTGCTGCCGCCGGCCGGCACGGCGCCGTCGCCGACGGTGGCGACCCCGGTGGCCGGCGCCGCCGCCACGCTTCCCGCCGCGGCCGTGGCAGTTCCCGCCGCCGCGGCCAGCAACCCGCTGGTGATCAACGTGCGCGAAGATTCCTGGGTCGAAGTGCGGCGCGCCAGGGGCTCGCCTTTGCTGTCGCGCCTGGTCAAGGCCGGCACCGTCGAAACGTTCGATATCACCGAGCCGGTCACCCTGGTGGTCGGCAAGCCGGGCGGCGTGTCCGCCACCCTGCGCGGCGAAGCGGTCAGTTTGCCGGACAACGGCCGCACCGCCAAAGTCAAACTCAAGTAAAGCTAAATTAGGTCTTCGTTCATGTCTTCTTCGAATCTGGCGATTCCCTCCGGTCCCCTCGCGCGGCGCTTAAGCCGGCGCGTGCTGGTCGCGCACGGCGAACGCAAAATCTGGGTCGGCGGCGACGCCCCCGTGGTGGTGCAGTCGATGACCAACACCGACACGGCCGACGTGATCGGCACCGCGATCCAGGTCAAGGAACTGGCGCGCGCCGGCTCCGAGATGGTGCGCATCACGGTCGACAAGCCCGAAGCGGCGGCCGCCGTGCCGCTCATCCGCGCGCAGCTCGACAAGATGGAAATCGACGTGCCGCTGGTGGGCGACTTCCATTACAACGGCCACACCTTGCTGCGCGACTTCCCCGAATGCGCGCGCGCGCTGTCGAAATACCGCATTAATCCGGGCAACGTGGGGCAGGGCGCCAAGCGCGACAGCCAGTTCGCCCAGATGATCGAAGCGGCCATCATGTACAACAAGCCGGTGCGCATCGGCGTGAACTGGGGCAGCCTGGACCAGGCGCTGCTGGCGCGCATCATGGATGAAAACGCCCAGCGTGCGCAGCCGTGGAGCGCGCAGGCGGTGATGTACGAAGCCCTGATCACCTCGGCCATCGACAACGCCGTGCGCGCCGAAGAAATCGGCCTCGGGCGTGACCAGATCATCCTCTCGTGCAAAGTGTCGGGCGTGCAAGACCTGATCGCCGTGTACCGCGAACTGGCGCGCCGCTGCGACTATCCGCTGCACCTGGGCCTGACCGAAGCGGGCATGGGCAGCAAGGGCATCGTCGCTTCGACCGCCGCGCTGTCGGTGCTGCTGCAAGAGGGCATCGGCGACACGATCCGGATTTCGCTCACGCCCGAACCCGGGGGCGACCGCACGCGCGAAGTCGTCGTTGCGCAAGAGATTTTGCAAACCATGGGCCTGCGCAAGTTCGCGCCGATGGTGATCGCCTGCCCGGGTTGCGGACGCACCACCTCGACCACCTTCCAGGAACTGGCCGACAACATCCAGACCTATCTGCGCGAGCAGATGCCTGAATGGAAAAAGGCCTATCCGGGCGTGGAAGGCATGAATGTGGCCGTGATGGGTTGCATCGTCAACGGTCCGGGCGAATCGAAACACGCCAACATCGGCATCAGCCTGCCGGGCACGGGCGAGTCGCCTGCCGCGCCGGTGTTTGTCGATGGCAAGAAAACCGTCACCCTGCGCGGCGACAGGATCGTCGAGGAATTCCAGGCAATCGTCCTGAATTACGTACAAACTACTTACGGTAAGCAATTCATGGCGTAGGCGGGGTTTCAAGCGGCATGCCGCTTGCCGCCGCAGCGGTTCCGGCTTGCAAGCCGGGACTCCTTAACATACAGAAGAGTTTTAGAATATGTCTGATAACAAAAAAGAAAAAGCCACGAAGATCACCGCCGTCAAGGGCATGAACGACATCCTGCCGGCCGACGCGCCGCTGTGGGAGCTGTTCGAAAACACCGCGCACTCGGTCCTGAAAAGCTACGGCTATCAAAAGATCGTCACCCCGATCGTCGAAGACACGGCGCTGTTCAAGCGCGCCATCGGCGCGGTGACCGACATCGTGGAAAAAGAAATGTACTCGTTCAAGGATTCGATGAACGACGACGAACTGACCCTGCGCCCCGAAGGCACGGCTGGCGTGGTGCGCGCCGTCATCGAACACAACCTGGTCTACGACGGCCCGCGCCGCGTCTGGTACTCGGGACCGATGTTCCGCCACGAGCGTCCGCAGCGCGGCCGCTATCGCCAGTTCTTCCAGGTCGGCGCCGAAGCGGTCGGCTTTGCCGGTCCGGACATCGACGCCGAGCTGATCATGCTGTGCCGCCGCCTGTGGGACGACCTGGGCCTGGAAAACATCCGCCTCGAAATCAACTCGATCGGCGACGCCGCCGAACGCCAGCGCCACCGCGCCGACCTGATCACGTATTTCGAAGCGAACGCCGAACTGCTCGACGAGGAAGCCAAGCGCCGCCTGCACGCCAATCCGCTGCGCATCCTCGACACCAAGAACCCGGCCATGCAAGACCTGGTGAACAAGGCGCCGAAGCTGCTCGACTACCTCGAAGGCGAGTCGGTGGTGCACTTCGAAGGCCTCAAGCGCATCTTGGATCACAACAATATCCAGTACACCGTCAATCCGCGCCTGGTGCGCGGGCTCGACTACTACAACCGCAGCGTGTTCGAGTGGGTCACCGACAAGCTCGGCTCGCAAGGCACCGTGTGCGCGGGCGGGCGTTACGATCCGCTCATCGAAAGCTTCGGCGGTAAACCAACCCCGGCGGTCGGTTTCGCCATGGGCATCGAGCGCCTGGTCGAGCTGATGAAAGAAGCGGGCGAACCGAACGATCCGTCCGAATGCGATGTCTATATGGTGCACCAGGGCGAGGAAGCGCGCATGCAGGCATTCGTGCTGGCCGAGCGTATCCGTGATGCCGGCCTGGATGTTGTGTTACATTGCGCCGCTGCGAGCGGTCCCGGCAGCTTCAAGAGCCAGATGAAAAAAGCCGACGGCAGCGGCGCGGCATTTGCCGTGATCCTGGGCGACGATGAGATCGCCAAGCGCACGGCGGCGGTCAAGTCGATGCGCGGGGCCGAAGGCGAGCAGCAGGCCAGTGTGCCGTTCGACGATGTCGTCGACTACCTGGTCAACCAGATCGTCGGCGCCCACGAGCATGAACACGACCACGAGCACGTGCATTACCATCACTAAGCAGCAGGCTTGCGCCGTACCCCGATTAACCTGACCTAATACTGTTGAGAAACACATGGCATACGATCTCGAAGAACAAGAACAACTGGCCGCGATGCAGGCCTTCTGGAACAAGTACGGCAACATGCTGATGGTGGTGCTGATCATCGCCGCCGGTTCCTACGCCGGCTACACCTGGTGGCAGCGCGCCGAGCGCGTCAACGCGGCCGAAGCATCGGCCTTGTACACGCAGATCCAGACTGCCGCTACCGCCAAGGACAACGCCAAGGTGCAGCGCATCGCCGCCGACGTGCGCACCAAGTACGCCAAAAGCGCCTACGCCGCCATGACCTCGCTCACGGCCGCCAAGAGCGCTTTCGAGGCCAACGACCTCAAGGCGGCCAAGGCCCATCTGCAATGGGTGGTCGACAACGGCAACGACGAGTACAAGTCGATCGCCAAGCTGCGCCTGGCTGGCGTATTGCTCGACGAGAAAGCCTACGATGAAGGCTTGAAACTGCTGGCTACGCCATTCCTGCCGCAGTTCGCCGGCGCCGTGGCCGACCGCAAGGGTGACATCCTGGTAGCGCAGAACAAGATCGCCGAAGCGCGCAGCGCCTACCTGGCCGCCTTGGCCGCGATGGACGCCAAGCATCCGGGTCGCGCGCTGGTGCAGATCAAGCTCGAAGCCATCGGCGGCACCATGCCCGACACCAAAGCGGCCGCCTGAGCGGCCCAGTGGTCTGTAACGAGTTACCCAGAACAAGGTCATGACTATGCGTATTACCCAGAAACTTATCGGTGTGAGTGTGCTGGCCCTGATGGCCGGCTGCTCCACCCTGAGTTCGCTTAATCCTTTCGCCTCCAAATCCAAGGGCAACGTACCCGCGCCGCTGGTCGAGCTCAAAGGCTCGATGGCCGTGCGCACCGCCTGGAAGCTCGATATCGGCAAGGCCCAGGATTACGTCTTCACCCCGGTGCTGGTGAACCAGTCGCTGGTCGTGGCCGGTGCCGACGGCGCCATTGCGCGCGTCGACGCCGCCAGCGGCAAGCAGCTGTGGCGCATCAAGGCGCCAACGGGCCTTACCGCCGGCGTCGGTACCGACGGCAACATGCTCGTCTTCGGCGGCGCCAAGGGCGGCGTGCTGGCCTACGACCTCGAAGGCAAACTGCTGTGGACGACGCAAGCCTCGAGCGAAGTGCTGTCGAGCCCCGTGGTGGGCGACGGCATCGTGGTGGTGCGCTCGGTCGACAACCGCATCGTCGGCCTGGACGCCAAGACCGGCGAGAAAAAATGGACCGTGCAGCGCGTCTCGCCACCATTGACCTTGCGCAATGCGCCGGGCATGGTGGTGGTCGGCAAAGAAGTCATCGTCGCCCAGCCTGGCGGCAAGCTCTTGTCGCTGAACATGGCCACCGGCGCGGCGCGCTGGGAAGTGGCGGTTGGCGAATCGCGCGGCGCGACCGAACTCGAACGGGTCACCGACATCGGCGGCACCCCGGTCGTGATCGACCAGGAAGTGTGCGCCGTGTCCTACCAGGGCCGCGTGGGCTGCTTCGACATCAACACGGGCGCCGCGCGCTGGACCAAGGAACTCTCGTCCGACGTCGGTGTGTCGGTCGACCAGCGCTTCGTGTTCGCCGTCGACGACAAGGGCGCGGTGTCGGCCTTTAACCGCGAAGGCGGCGTGAGCGCCTGGAAAAACGACAAATTAAGTTATCGCCGCCTGTCCACCCCGGTGTCCTACGGACGCACCGTGGCTGTTGGCGACTATCAAGGTTTCATCCACTTCCTGTCACGGGAAGATGGTTCCTTTCTGGCGCGCGCCGCCACCGACGGGAGCGCCATTACGTCGGCTCCCCTGGTGGCAGGTTCAAACCTGATCTTTCAAACACAATCTGGGACAGTGACCGCTATCGCGGTCGAATAAAAACACCATGAAGCCGGTAATCGCATTAGTTGGTCGCCCCAACGTCGGGAAATCGACACTCTTCAATCGCCTCACCCGCTCGCGCGACGCGCTCGTGGCCGACTTGCCTGGCCTGACGCGCGATCGTCACTACGGCGAAGGCCGGGTCGGTGAACGCCCCTTCCTCGTCATCGACACGGGCGGCTTCGAGCCGGTCGCCAAGGAAGGCATCATGTTCCAGATGGCCCTGCAGACCAAGCAGGCCGTCGCCGAAGCGGACGTGGTTGTCTTCATCGTCGACGGCCGCCAGGGCTTGACGCCGCACGACAAGACCATCACCGACTTCCTGCGCAAGTCGGGCCGCAAGGTCATGCTGGTCGTCAACAAGGGCGAGGGCATGAAGTACAGCTCCGTCGTGGCCGACTTCTATGAACTCGGCATGGGCGACCCGTACGTCATTTCCGCCGCCCACGGCGACGGCGTGACCGACCTGGTCGAAGAAGCCTTGAACGAAGCCTTCGCCGGCCGTCCGGACGACCAGGAAGAACTCGAGCCGGCCGCGCGCGGCGTCAAGATCGCCATCGTCGGCCGTCCGAACGTCGGTAAATCCACGCTGGTCAACACCCTGATCGGCGAAGAGCGCGTGATCGCCTTCGACATGCCGGGCACCACGCGCGACTCGATCGAAGTACCGTTCGAACGCGACGGCAAGAATTACACGCTGATCGACACGGCCGGTATCCGCCGTCGCGGCAAGGTGTTCGAAGCGATCGAGAAGTTTTCGGTCGTCAAAACGCTGCAGTCGATTTCGGAAGCCCACGTGGTCATCCTCTTGCTCGACGCCCAGCAAGACATTTCGGAGCAGGATGCGCACATCGCCGGCTTCATCCTGGAGTCGGGCCGCGCGCTGGTGGTGGCCGTGAACAAGTGGGACGGCTTGCGCACCGATGAGCGCGACGAAATCAAGATCGACATCGACCGCAAGCTCGATTTCCTCTCGTTCGCCAAGACCCACTTCATTTCGGCCCTGAAGGCGCAAGGGATCGCGCCGATGATGAAGTCGGTCGACGCGGCGTACGCCGCCGCCACCGCCGACCTGTCCACGCCGCGCCTGACGCGCGCGCTGATCGAAGCGGTCGAGAAGCAGGAACCACGCCGCAAGGGCTCGATCCGTCCTAAAATGCGCTATGCGCACCAGGGCGGGCAGAATCCGCCGATCATCGTCATCCACGGCAATTCGCTCGACGCCATTGGCGAGCCGTACAAGCGCTACCTCGAGAAGCATTTCCGCGACACCTTCAATCTGGTAGGTACGCCGCTGCGGATCGAACTGCGCGTGGGTAAGAACCCGTTCGCACGCACATCGAAGTAAGTACGACACCCTGTTGACCCGGAAAACCGCCCGGTTTTTCAGGGTCTACGTACGACATACAATTGCAAAACAGGTTACAGTACATTAGGGACATCGTTCTCACCACAGAATGATGGTCCCGGCACTTGAAAAAACAGCGAGTCGCCTCCAATTCTTTACTACAACAACATCACGGAGCTGTTATGAGCAACAAAGGGCAACTGTTACAAGACCCATTCCTCAATGCCTTGCGCAAAGAGCATGTTCCCGTCTCGATCTACCTGGTCAACGGGATCAAACTGCAGGGCCATATCGAGTCCTTCGACCAATACGTCGTCCTGCTGCGTAACACGGTGACCCAGATGGTCTACAAGCATGCAATCTCCACCGTTGTGCCGGCACGCGCTGTCAATCTCAATCTTGATTCCGAAGCTGAGTAAGGCCATGGGCGTCGCCACCCCGGGTCGCCTGGCCCCGCAGGGAGGCCTATGCGCGCAGCACTAGTCGGCATCGATTTCGGCGCCGGCGACTTCAACGCGAGTGTTGAAGAGCTGGCCTTGCTCGCCCGCTCGGCAGGCGCCGAGCCGATCACCACCATCACCGCCAAGCGTTCCAGTCCTGACGCTGCCTACTTTGTCGGCAGCGGCAAGGCCGACGAAATCGGCCTGGCCTGCGTGGACCAGAACATCGAGATCGTGATTTTCAATCACGCCTTGTCTCCGGCCCAGCAGCGCAACCTGGAAAAGCGCCTGAATATCCGCGTGCTCGACCGTACCAGCCTGATCCTCGACATCTTCGCGCAGCGCGCCAAGAGCCACGAGGGCAAGTTGCAGGTCGAACTGGCGCAGTTGCAGCATCTGGCCACGCGCCTGATCCGCGGCTGGACTCACCTCGAACGGCAAAAGGGCGGTATCGGCCTGCGCGGTCCGGGTGAAACCCAGCTCGAGACCGACCGCCGCCTGATCGGCGAGCGCGTCAAGGCCCTGCGCGCGCGCCTGGCCAAGCTGCGCAAGCAGCATGAAACCCAGCGCCGTTCGCGCGGCCGCAGCCATACCTTTTCGGTGTCGCTGGTCGGCTACACCAATGCCGGCAAGTCGACCCTGTTCAATGCCCTGACCAAGGCTGGCGTGTATGTCGCCAACCAGTTGTTCGCCACGCTCGACACGACCTCGCGCCGCGTCTACCTGGGCGAAGAGGTCGGCAACGTGGTCATGTCCGACACGGTCGGCTTCGTGCGCGAGCTGCCCCACCAGCTGGTGGCGGCGTTCCGCGCCACCCTGGAAGAAACCATCCACGCCGACCTGCTGCTGCACGTCGTCGACGGCGCCAGCCCGGTGCGCATGGAACAGATCGAACAGGTCAACCTGGTGCTCAAGGAAATCGGCGCCGATCACATTCCGCAGATTCTCGTGTGGAACAAGATCGACGCCGCCGGCCTGGAACCGGCGATCGAGCGCGACGAAGCGGGCAATATTGCGCGTGTGTTCATCAGCGCCCACACCGGCGCCGGGATCGACATGCTGCGCGAAGCCGTGGTCGAAGCAGCCAGGGCCGCGCCGGCGCGCAGCCACCTTTTTGAAGAGCAGGACGATGCCGAACCGGTTGACGACGCCGAGGCCGAGTACGCAGACGATGCGCACGAGGCCGATGCCGACGACGCAGACGACGCGCACGAGCAAGACGCGCAACCGGCCGAAATTCCAACCTCCACCAACGTCGGACCTCGATAGCATGCTTGCTTCATTACTCAAACGCGTCGGCATCCGGCCGCCGCCTACTGTCCTGCTGCAGGACAGCAAACGTCCCGGTGACGGCCCGCCCGATCTCGACCAGATGTGGCGCGACTTCAACCAGCGCCTCAATCGCCTGTTCGGCAACAAAGGGCCGGGCGGCGACGCCGGCGGCGGCGGTCCCTACCGTCCCGACATGAAGGGCGCCGGCGTCACGGTCGGCGCGGCGGTGGCGGTGGTCGGCTTCATCTGGCTCGCCAGCGGCGTGTTCAGCGTGCGTGAAGGCCAGGCCGGGATCGTCTCGACCTTCGGCAAATACAGCCACAGCACCGGTTCGGGCCTGAACTGGCGCATGCCGTATCCGTTCCAGACCCACGAAAAGGTCAACGTCAACGAAGTGCGGACCATGGAAATCGGCTACAGCGGCAATGTGCGCTCGAAGAACCTGAAAGAGTCGCTGATGCTGACCGACGATGAAAACATCATCGACATCCAGTTCGCGGTGCAGTACACGCTCAAGGACCCGAAAGCCTGGCTGTTCAATAACCTGGAAACGGATGAAACCGTGCGCCAGGTGGCTGAAACCGCCATCCGCGAAGTGGTTGGCAAGAGCAAGATGGACTACGTTCTCTACGTCGGCCGCGAAAAAGTCGCGCTCGACACGCAGTTGCTGATGCAGCAGATCCTCGACCGCTACGCCCTGGGCGCGCAGATCAGCAATGTGACCATGCAGGGCGTGCAACCGCCCGAGCAGGTGCAGGGCGCTTTTGATGACGCCAACAAGGCCGGCCAGGACAACGAACGCGCCAAGAGCGAGGGCGAAGCCTACGCCAACGACGTGGTGCCGCGCGCGGCCGGTAACGCCGTGCGCCTGCTGGAAGAAGCCCGGGCCTACCGCTCGATGGTGACCGAAAACGCCACCGGTAACGCGGCCCGCTTCACGCAAGTGATGACCGAGTACCAGAAGGCGCCCGGCGTCACGCGCGACCGCATGTACCTCGACACCATGCAGCAGATTTTCAGCAGCGCCAGCAAGGTCATGGTCGACGTCAAGTCGGGCAGCAACCTGCTGTACCTGCCGCTCGACAAACTGATCGCGCAGACCGCCGCCAACGACGCCGCCATCGGCGCCAAGTCCGGCCCCGTGGTGCCGATGACGCCGGCGCAGGTCGCGCCATCGCAGGCGCTGCCGGCCGACGTGCTGCAGCCGCTCGAACAAGTGCGCCAGCGCGATAACCGCAGCCGCGAATCCTCACGTGATCGGGAGACCCGTTAATGAACCGCTTAGTTACCATATTTGTTGCGGGTTTCATCGCGCTGATGCTCCTGTCCTCGACCGTGTTCGTGGTCGACCAGCGCAAGTTCGCGGTGGTGTTCGCATTCGGCGAGATGAAGGAAGTGATCAGCGAGCCAGGCTTGCATTTCAAGCTGCCGCCGCCGTTCCAGAACGTGATCTACCTCGACAAGCGCATCCTCACACTCGATACGCCCGACGCCGACCGTTTCATGACGTCCGAAAAGAAGAACGTCATGGTCGACGCCTTCGTCAAATGGCGCATCATCGATCCGCGCCTGTACTACATCAGCTTTAACGGCAACGAGGCCAGCGCCCGTGGCCGCATGGGCCAGATCGTCAAGGCCGCACTGAACGAAGAAATCACCAAGCGCACGGTGCGCGAAGTGATCTCCGGCGAGCGCGGCAAGGTGATGGCGGCGATCCAGCTCAAGGTGGTGGCCGAGGCCAAGCAGATCGGCGTGCAGATCGTCGACGTGCGCCTGAAACGCGTCGATTACGACGAGAAGATCAATGCGTCGGTGTACGACCGCATGCGCGCCGAGCGCCTGAAGGTGGCCAACGAGCTGCGTTCGACCGGTTCGGCCGAATCCGAAAAGCTGCGCGCCGCCGCCGACCGCAAACGCACCGAAACGCTGGCCACCGCTTACCGCCAGGCCGAGCAGATCAAGGGCGAGGGCGATGCCGCCGCCTCGGCGATCTACGCCGAAGCGTTCGGCAAGAGCCCGGAGTTCTACAAGTTCTACCGCTCGCTGGAAGCCTACCGCGCGACCTTCAAGACCCACGGCGACGTGCTGGTGCTCGATTCGAACTCGGAGTTCTTCAAGTATTTCCGTGCTCCGGGCGGGGCGTCGGCGCCCGCCGCCGCGCCGAAGAAGTAAGCGGACGGTTGGGATGGCACGATGGGCGGGCCTGCATTGCAGGCCCGCCCATTTGCATTGGACGCTCGTTCACGCCAGCACTACCTTCGTTCACGCCAGCACCACCATCGTTCCCGCTAGCACCGTCTTCCCCGCGCAGGCGGGGATCTATAGCACCTTTGAGCAGCGGTGCTATGGATCCCCGCCTGCGCGGGGAAGACAGCTCCGAGGGGCGCGGCCGCGATCCCCGTCTGCGCGGGGAAGACGGCTCCGAGGGGCGCGGCCGCGATCCCCGCCTGCGCGGGGAAGACGGCTCCGAGGGGCGCGGCCGCACCAACCGTAACAAGCTCACAACTGCCTCCTGCACATTTGTTGGCGCTCTTAAACCATTTTCCTGTAAAATCGCTGATTCGGCGCTACATTTAGCACGACCGTGCGCGCCATATTGTCCGATTTTTAACTATCTCCCGTTGCCCATGCCGAACTGGCTCCTGCCTGAAAATATCGCCGACGTCCTGCCGTCCGAAGCGCGCAAGACCGAAGAGCTGCGCCGCCTGATGCTCGATAACTTCCGTTCCTACGGTTACGAGCTGGTCATGCCGCCCTTGCTCGAATACGTCGAGTCGCTGCTGGCCGGCGCCGGCCAGGACACCGAACTGCGCAGCTTCAAGCTGGTCGACCCGATGTCGGGCCGCATGCTCGGCCTGCGTGCCGACATGACCACCCAGGTCGCGCGCATCGATGCCCACCTGCTCAACCGCGACTCGGTCACCCGCCTGTGCTACGCCGGCAGCGTGCTGCACACCCGCCCGAGCGGCTTGCACGCCACCCGCGAGCCGCTCCAGATCGGCGCCGAAATCTACGGCCACGCCGGCCTCGAAGCGGACGCCGAAGTGCAGGAACTGGCGCTCGCCTCGCTGGCCCTGGCCGGCTTCGGCTTTGATCAGGTGCGCCTGGACCTGTCGCACGCGGGCCTGCTGCGCGCGCTGCTGGCCGACGACGCCGTCGCCAGGAAAGATGAAGCGGCCCTGTACACGCTGCTGCGCGCCAAGGACAGCCCGGGGCTCGACGCCATCAGCGCGGCGTACGCGCCGGCCACGCGCACCGCCCTGAAAGCCTTGCCCGGCCTGTACGGCGACATCGACGTGCTGGCCAAGGCGCGCGAAGTGCTGCCGGCGCTGCCGGGCATCACGCGCGCGCTGGCCGAACTGGCGGCGCTGGCCGGATCGGCCCTGGGCCGCGCCGACGTGGCGATCGACCTGGCCGACCTGCGCGGCTACCAATACGAAAGCGGCGCGATGTTCGCGCTGTACGTGCCCGGCCTGCCGAATGCGGTGGTGCGGGGCGGGCGTTACGACCATGTGGGCGAAGCATTCGGCCGGGCCAGGCCCGCGACCGGCTTTTCGCTCGACTTGCGCGAACTGGCGCGGCTCTTGCCGACCGCCGAGCGCAAGCACGCGATTCGTGCGCCATGGGGCAATGCCCCCGAGCTGCGTGAAAAAATCGCTCAACTGCGTAAAGCAGGCGAGGTTGTGATCCAGAGTTTGCCGGGTCACGACAATGAGCAGGACGAGTTCGAGTGCGATCGCGTACTCGTCCTCGAAAACAGTAACTGGATTCTCAAAAACTTAGGCTAAGTGTGATGTCAAAGAAAAACGTGGCAAAGAACGTCGTTGTCATCGGCACCCAGTGGGGCGATGAAGGCAAGGGCAAGATCGTCGATTGGCTGACCGATAACGCGCAGGGCGTGGTTCGCTTCCAGGGTGGCCATAATGCCGGCCATACCCTGGTCATCAAAGGTCAGAAGACCGCCTTGCAGCTGATCCCCTCGGGCATCATGCGCGAAGGCGTGGCCTGCTACATCGGCAATGGCGTGGTCGTGTCGGTTCCCGACGTGATGCGCGAAATCGACAAGCTCCAGGCCATCGGCGTGGAAGTGGTGTCGCGCCTGAAGATCTCCGAGGCTTGCCCGGCGATCCTGCCGTACCACGTCGCCATCGACGTGGCCCGTGAAGTGGCGCGCGGCGCCAACAAGATCGGCACCACCGGCAAGGGCATCGGCCCGGCCTACGAAGACAAAGTGGCACGCCGCGCGATCCGTATCGCCGACATGCTCAACGAAGAGCGCTTCGCCGAAAAACTGCGCGAAAACCTCGACTACCATAACTTCGTGCTGACCAACTACCTGAAAGCCGACGCGGTCGACTTCCAGAAAACCTTCGACGACGCGATGGCCCTGGTGCCACGCCTCAAACCGATGGTGGGCGATGTGTCCTCGCAGCTGTACGCGGCGCACAAGGCCGGCGGCAACCTGCTGTTCGAAGGCGCGCAAGGCTCGCTGCTCGACGTCGACCACGGCACCTATCCGTACGTGACTTCGTCGAACTGCGTGGCCGGCAACGCCGCCGCCGGCGCTGGCGTCGGCCCGAACATGCTGCACTACATCCTGGGCATCACCAAGGCGTACACGACGCGCGTCGGCTCCGGCCCGTTCCCGTCGGAACTGCCGACGGACGCCGGCGTTGGCCATCACCTGTCGTCGGTCGGCCATGAATTCGGCACCGTCACCGGCCGTGCGCGCCGCTGCGGCTGGTTCGATGCCGCGCTGCTGCGCCGCTCGGTCCAGATCAATGGCGTCTCGGGCATGTGCCTGACCAAGCTCGACGTGCTGGACGGCCTGGAAACGCTGCAACTGTGCACCGGCTACAAGATCGACGGCCGCGATGTCGACATCTTCCCGGTCGGCGCGGAAGACGCGGCGCGCTGCGTGCCTGTGTACGAAACCATGCCGGGCTGGAAAGAAAGCACCGTCGGCGCCAAGTCGCTGGCCGAGCTGCCGGCCACCGCGCGCGCCTACATCAAGCGCATCGAAGAACTGGTCGGCGTTCCGGTCGATATGGTTTCCACCGGTCCCGACCGCGTTGAAACCATCGTCCTGCGCCATCCGTTCGAATAATCAGAATAAGAGTAAGGAATCATCATGACCACCCCTCCATCGACCGAGAACGACCTCTGGGTGTCTTGGGACGAGTACAACCGCCTGATCGAGCGCCTGGCGCTCAAGGTCTACGAATCGGGCTGGAAGTTCGACCAGGTGCTGTGCCTGGCGCGCGGCGGCGTGCGCCCGGGCGACGTGTTCTCGCGCATTTTCGACGTGCCGCTGGCGATCCTGTCGACCAGCTCCTACCGCGAAGAAGCGGGCACGGTGCGCGGTGACCTGGACATCGCCAAGTACATGACGATGACCAAGGGTCCGCTGGCCGGCAAGATCCTGCTGGTGGACGACCTGGCCGATTCGGGCGTCACGCTCGACAAGGTCACGCGTCACCTGAGCGAGAATTTCGCCGGCGTGACCGAGGTGAAATCGGCGGTGATCTGGGTCAAGGGCACGTCCTCGATCCGTCCGGATTACTTCCTGGAAGACTTGCCGCACAACCCGTGGATTCACCAGCCGTTTGAGGATTACGACGGCCTGCGTCCGCACCAGTTGTCGGCGTGGATGAAGAAGTTCGACAAGCCGGCGTAAGTTGGCTGGATGGCAAAAAAGCTCCCGCGAGGGAGCTTTTTTATGTGCGCAGCTTGCGCCGATACCATCGTCCTCGCCACATCAGTCCTTCACAACGCGGGAGTCGATACCGAGCTCCATGAGGGCAGCTTGTAGCGCGACAGCGTCCTGCATGCTGATATCCTCAAGCTTAACTTCCTTCATGTAAAACATCTCGCGCGCTTCCTCGACAGAAGCGTAAAAGGGCAAGACCCGCCTCAACAAATACAACTGCTTTTGCGAATATGCCTGGGGCGGAACGACCAGATACGGATCGCGCCACCCTTCTGGCATCCCAAGCATCATCACGCCGTGATCGAGCAGGGCGACGCATTTGTCCTCGCGCGCATATCGTTCAAACTCGACCGCCGTTGTGGCGAGATACACATTGCTGCTGCAGTTACTGCAAAAGCGTACTTCTGGATTCGGGGTTACATCAAGACTACGCCATTCTTGTGGGCATGCGTATTTGAATGTGCAGGCGATTCTCGACATATTTTCTGGTGATTTCACTGGCCGGAGGCGTGATTAGAACACATGCACGCCAGGCGGCCGCCAGGAGAAGCTTCGGAAAATTCGCTATCATGCGGTTCCGCCACTTACATAGATGGCAAATTCGGGAGAGCAGGAATGAACGATGACATCGGTAGCATCCCATTTCACACCATGGACGGCGCCAGCGCGACCTTGTCGGATTATCGCGGCAAGGTGCTGTTGCTGGTCAACGTGGCCTCGCAGTGCGGCCTGACGCCGCAGTACGCGGGTCTGGAAAGCCTGTTCGAACAGCACGGCGAGGCCGGACTGGTGGTCATCGGCTTTCCGGCCAACGACTTCGGGGCGCAGGAGCCCGGCACGAATGAAGAGATTGCCGCATTTTGCGATACCAGCTTCGGGGTGCGCTTTCCGATCGCGCAAAAAATCGCCGTCACGGGGCCGGACCGGCATCGGCTGTATGCCGCCCTGACCCTGGCCCAGCCGGTCGCGGTCGACACCAGCGGCGGCGCGCTGCGCGCCAAGCTGGCTGGCTACGGCATGAAGCAAGCCGATCCGTCGGACGTGCTGTGGAATTTTGAAAAGTTTCTGGTCTCGCGCGAAGGACATGTAGTCGGCCGTTTCAGTCCGGATGTGGCGCCGGACGATCCAGCCCTGGTCGAGGCGATCGCGCGCGAACTGGCGCAGTAACAACGCCGCCATCGGCGGACCAGGAAACCTGGCCCCGCCGATGGCTGGCGCGACGTAATGGCCGCGCTCCCGGCGTCAGCGCGGCACGATCGCGAACTGCGGCCGCTGGCTGTAGTCCGGCTTGATGGTCCGCTTCGCGAACACGTCCCACGCCGCGCGCGCGTTCGGGATGCCGGTGCTGGCCGCCATCGCTACCGCCGGCTGCATATTGGCCGGGAAGCCTTCCTGCGAGCTTGCATAACCCGTCATCTCACCCGCCAGCCATGGCGTGCGGCCCGAGCGTTTGTCGATTTCGAGCTGGGTGCGCCAGTTGGCCTGCAACTGGCTGGCGCAGGGCTGGTCCACATAACGTTGGCCGGTGCTGTTGACCAGGTCGGTGTTGTCCGGCGCGCGGAACGTCGCCTGCCAGGCCTGGGCGAAGGTCGTGAAGTAGGGCGACGCTTCGGTGGCGCGCACCGACAGGGCGTACACCGCACCATCGACCCAGCAATAGCCCGGCGCCGTCAGGCGGCCGACCGGGAAGCGTGCTTTCCAGTCGAGCAGGGTCTTGGACTTGGTGAAGCCGAGCTCGTGCGCCTGGCCTATGCTGGACGTGAAGAAATCATCCTGCCATGGCGACATGCCGGTCTTCGGGCCGCCCGGGCCGGTGTAGGCCACCGCCGCAAAGCCGCTGTTGTCGATGAAGCCCAACTGGTTGGTATTGCCGGCCACGAAGGTCGTGTTGTACCAGTCGAGGTTATTGTCGACAATCTTGTTGAAGTACGCCTTCAGCGGGTGATCGTCCGGCGCAATGTAAGCGGCCTGCGTCAGCGAGCGCAAGGACCACGCCTGTCCACGTACCTGGTGGCTCTTGACCAGGCCGGTGGCGTGCTTGCGGTAGCCCGGGTTCTGGTTGATCAGGTTCCAGTTGGCCCAGAAGTGCAGCTCGTCCAGGTGATAGGTGTCGCCGGTGACCAGGTAAGGCAGGTACGAGAACGATGGGTGGTGCGAGGTCTCGGGCGTGTAGGGCGTCTTGCATTCGATGGCGGGAGTGCACTGCGGCAAGTCTTCCCAGCGGTTGAGCGCCCGGTTGAAGCTGTCCGTGCTGATCTTGATGTCGCGCACGAACGGGTAGTCGACGATGGAGACCGGCTGGCCGGTGACGCGGTCGCGGTAGTGCATCGGCCAGCTGCCGCTCAAGTCGCTCAAACCGACGGTGACTTCCTTGGCGCGCTCATCCATGCTGAGCAGGTACATCGCACCCCACGCATGGTTCAGGCCGATATCCGGGCGGCCGCCCGTCGCAGGCATGTATTTGTCGACCATGGCCATGCCCATCGGGCCCGGCTTGGCCGCATCCCAGGTGGTTTTCATGGTGGTCAGCGCGCTCGGCGAAATGGTCAGGCCCTGGTCGTAGTTCGGCACCGCCTTCGATGCGATCAGGTAGGCCGTGTCGTGCTTGATGTGGACTGCCGGCTCCAGTTCGGGCCAGAACACCTTGCGCCAGCGCGCGTGGTGATAGTGCTTCAGGGCCGCGATGTTGTAGATGCTCTTGCGGTTGATGAGCACTTCGGCATCGTAGGTGAAGGTTTTCGGGGCCGGTTCGTAGGCCCAGTTGTTTTCGACCGTGACGTCGACCCGGGTCTTGCCGTACACGCCGTTGCCGCTCTTGTAGGAGCGGATGGCGAAGCGCGCGCTCAGGTGCGGATGGTTCACGCCGGCGGCCGACTTGAACGGCGCCGACACCTGCCACTCGTTGACCATCGGGCCGGACAGCCAGGTCTGGTACGCCGTGTTCTGCAACAGTTCAGCCGCCGAGGCCGTGTACAACTGGCCATCCACGGTCAGCTTGACGGTGGCGTCGAAACCGCTGGCCAGCAAGGAGCCGGGACCGGTCTGCGGGCTCTGGGCCGGCGCCGCTGCGGCAGTCAGGGCCAAGGTGCCGTTCTGGCCGGCGGCCATCTGCGGCAGGACCGCGGTGATGATCGCGTGGCGCACCGATCCGTCCGGATGCCTGGCTTTGATGTTGACTTGCAAGGGCAGGGTGGCGCCGGCATACACCCCGGCCAGGCCGCCTGTGGCGGGAAATGCGCCCGGTGCAAAAACCTGGCCGAAGGTGAGCGGGACGTTGTATTGCAGGTAGCTCGCTTTGTTGATCAGTTGCAAAGTCGTCAGCGTGGTGCCGATCGCTGCCGGCAGCCCCAGCGGCGGGGCCGGTGTCAGCGGATTGGCGGGCGTCAACGAGAGCAGGGCGCTGCTGTGCGCTTCGGTGGCGACGGTGTCGGCCGGGGCGGCCGGCGCTGCCTGGACCGGGGCAGCCGGCGCCGGCGCCGGCGTCGCTGCCCGCTCCGGTGCGCCCCCGCCGCCGCAGGCGACCAGGAATGCGGCCCCGAGGCTGGCCAGGCCCCGCGATGTGCAGGCGCGATAGTGAATAATCGACAAGATGAATCTCCTTAAAGTATTTGATTTTTAGCAACACTAGGCTGCCGTGTTGCAAATGTCAATACGAAAGGAGATGCGTGCGGCGCGAGCGCGACCGATGTTAGCGCGCACATTGCTGCGTTGTCATGGGAAGCGTGTTCAAGATCGCGCCATGCGTGCGCGCAGGGATGACTGTCTGATTTTCGCCACGCATCCAGCATGCTGGTGTATGTGCTGTGCGGCAAGTTATCATGTGGGATGACTCAAACTTTCATTCAAACCTTCATCCTGCTGTTCCTGGTCACCGACCCGTTTGGCAACGTTCCGCTGTTCGTCAGCGCCATGGCCCAGGTGCCGAAACAGCGGCGCTGGAAGATCGTGGTGCGTGAGTGCGCGATCGCCTTCTTCGTGCTGCTGCTGTTCATGTTCTTCGGGCGCCACCTGCTGGCGGCCATGCAGCTGTCGCAAATTTCGCTGCGCATCGGCGGCAGCGTGATCTTGTTCCTGATCGCCATGCGCATGGTCTTCCCCCAGCCGGGCGGCATGTTCGGCGATAACGGCAAGGGCGGCGAGCCGTTCATCGTGCCGCTCGCCATTCCCGCCATTGCGGGACCGTCGGCGCTGGCCACCGTGTTGCTGTTTTCGTCGAATACGACCACCGAAATCGTGATCCACGTCGGCGCGCTGGTGGCGGTGGCGCTGGTCTGGCTGGCGGTGTTCCTGCCGGCCGAGCGCTTGCAGGAAAAGCTCGGCCCGCAGGTGATGGCCGCTTTTGAGCGGCTGATGGGACTGATCCTGAGCGCGATGGCGGTCGAGATGTTCCTGGCTGGCATACGGGAATTCATCAAATCGCTGTGAGCCGCTGCACCGGTAGCGCAAGCTTGTACCCACTTCGAACTGATCGGATGCCGATAATGGTTACTTGTCAAAATAATACGATGGGCGTACCCTCGGCAGGTCCGGTTCGAACCCGATGCGAGTGATCTGATTCGTCGGAATACGTCATTGCGAAGGCCCCTGGTGTTGAGGGGCTTTTTGTCACTCAGGAGGAAACATGCCTTTCAAATTGTGGGAAAAGAAACCGCAGATAGCCGAACTGCAGGAAACGGTGATGCAATTCATGCACTGCATGTCGCAAGGCGAATTCGGGAAAGCGTTTGAAGTGTGTCCTGTTTTCGACTATGCCAACGCGGCGCTGACGTCGAACGGAAAAGAAGTACAGGGTGAGGCTAACGATCCGGCTGAGGTGAAGATGATCGTTGACCATCTGTTTGATACGCTGGACGCCTACGGGTATCTTGAAGATCTCGACAGCACAGCGCCCGCGCCAGTGCAGGAAGACGTGACGACCTGGGCACGTTATATCACCACACCGGGTGCTGGCAGGTTCGACGAGTACAAGCTCTATCTGTTCGACGACGACAGGCTCCGCGTACCCGACGGTGGTGGCCAGGTTGATGCGTGCACCTTTGTGCGGGGCGAAATCAGCGATATCACGACCGTTTTTCATTTGAAGGAAACGGACCGTGGATGGTTTTTGAATTTCAAGTTCATGAAGGTGCTGTGAGGGCACCGGGCTGACGCATGCATTCAAAAGCGGGCTGATTCGGATCCATGCGCCGGCCCTGATTGACTTCATCAAGTCGCTGTAAACAGACAAGGCCCGCGCAATGGCGGGCCCGGCTCGACAACAATGCAACGACGCTTTATTTGCCGAGGATGGACACCACGTTGTCCGTCCCTGGCGCCCCGAAAGCCTGCTGCTTGAGGACATGCAGCTGGTCGCGCACCTGCGCCGCCTTCTCGAATTCGAGATTCTTCGCGTGGTCGACCATCAGTTTTTCCAGGCGCTTGATCTCCTTGCCGATCTGCTTCTCGCTCATCGACTCGACCTTGGCGGTTTCCTTGGCCGACTCGAGCTGCTCGCGCGCCTGCTGCGGGCTGTAGACGCCGTCGATCAATTCCTTGATCTGCTTCTTGATGCCCACCGCCGTAATGCCATGCTCGATGTTGTAGGCGATCTGCTTGGCGCGCCGGCGCTCGGTCTCGCCGATCGCTTTTTCCATCGAATCGGTAATCCGGTCGGCGTACAAGATCGCCACGCCGTTCAGGTTACGCGCGGCGCGTCCGATGGTCTGGATCAGGCTGCGCTCGGAGCGCAAGAAGCCTTCCTTGTCGGCGTCCAGGATCGCCACCAGCGACACTTCCGGCAAGTCGAGACCCTCGCGCAGCAGGTTGATCCCGACCAGCACGTCGAAAGTCCCCAGGCGCAGGTCGCGCAAAATCTCCACCCGTTCCACCGTTTCGATATCGCTGTGCAGGTAGCGCACCTTGATGCCATGGTCGCTCAGGTACTCGGTGAGCTGCTCCGACATGCGCTTGGTCAGCGTGGTCACCAGAACGCGCTCGTCTTTCTTGACGCGGTCGATGATTTCGGACATCAGGTCGTCGACCTGCGACAGCGCCGGCTTGACGATCACCAGCGGGTCGACCAGGCCGGTCGGGCGCACCACCTGTTCGACCACATTGTCGGAATGCGTTTTCTCGTAGTCGGCCGGGGTGGCAGAGACGAACACCGTCTGGCGCAGCTTGCCCTCGAATTCCTCGAACTTGAGCGGGCGGTTGTCGAGCGCCGACGGCAAGCGAAAACCATAGTCGACCAGGTTGGTCTTGCGCGAACGGTCGCCGTTGAACATGGCGTTGAGCTGCCCGACCAGCACGTGCGACTCGTCGAGGAACATCAGCGCGTCCTTCGGCAGGTAGTCGACCAGGGTCGGCGGCGGGTCGCCCGGCATGGCGCCCGACAGATGGCGCGAGTAGTTCTCGATGCCCTTGGTGAAGCCGATTTCGGCCATCATCTCGAGGTCGAACCGGGTGCGCTGTTCGAGGCGCTGCTCTTCGATCAGCTTGTTCTCCTTGCGGAAGTACTCCAGGCGCTCGCGCAGTTCGAGCTTGATGGTTTCGATCGCGCGCAGCACGGTCGAGCGCGGGGTGACGTAATGCGAACCCGGATAGACGGTAAACCGCGGGATCTTCTGGCGAATGCGCCCGGTCAGCGGGTCGAACAGCTGCAGGGACTCGATTTCGTCGTCGAACATTTCGACCCGGATCGCCAGTTCGGCATGCTCGGCGGGGAAGATGTCGATGGTGTCGCCGCGCACGCGGAAGGTGCCGCGCCCGAAGTCGATTTCGTTGCGCGTGTACTGCATCTGGATCAGGCGCGCGATGACGTCGCGCTGGGCGAGCTTGTCCTTGGCGCGCAGGGTCAATATCATCTGGTGGTATTCGCTCGGGTTGCCGATACCGTAAATGGCCGACACGGTGGCCACGATGACCACGTCGCGCCGCTCCATCAGCGACTTGGTGCACGACAGGCGCATCTGCTCGATATGCTCGTTGATCGACGAGTCCTTTTCGATAAACAGGTCGCGCTGCGGCACGTAGGCTTCCGGCTGGTAGTAATCGTAGTAACTGACAAAATACTCGACCGCGTTTTGCGGGAAGAATTCGCGGAACTCCGAATACAGCTGCGCGGCCAGGGTTTTGTTCGGCGCGAAGATGATGGCCGGACGCCCGCAGCGCGCAATCACGTTGGCCATGGTGTAGGTTTTGCCGGAGCCGGTCACGCCGAGCAGGGTCTGGAACGAGAGCCCGTCGTTGATGCCTTCGACCAGTCCGGCGATCGCGGTCGGCTGGTCGCCGGCCGGCTCGAACGGCTGGTGCAGCTTGAACGGGGAATCGGGAAAAGTGACGACCGTCGGTGACGGGTCGTGTGCAACGGATAATTCAGCCATACGATCAGACCTTTGTTAGAATGGTGTCCCGCTCGCGGCCCAGGAAACACCCAATCAGTAATCAGTATATGGGTCGCTGTCTATACAACCCAGCCGACACTCAATCTACCACGATGACTTCAACAGCTTCCGCCACCATCTTCAGCGCCATCGACATGGCCCCGCGTGACCCGATCCTGGGCATCACCGAGGCGTTCAATGCGGACACCAACCCCGCCAAAATCAACCTTGGCGTGGGTGTCTATTATGACGACAATGGCAAAGTGCCGCTGCTCGCTTGCGTACGCAAAGCCGAGGAACTGCTGATGGAGCAACCGGCGCCGCGCACCTACCTGCCGATCGAAGGCCTGGCCGCGTACGACGCCGCTGTGCAAGAGCTGGTATTTGGTGCCGGCAGCGCGATTATTCAAGACAAGCGCGCGGTCACCGTGCAAGCCATCGGCGGCACCGGCGCACTCAAGATCGGCGCCGATTTCCTGCAGCGCTTCGCGCCAGGTTCCGATGTGTACATCAGCGATCCAAGCTGGGAAAACCACCGCGCCCTGTTCGAAAGCGCCGGTTTCACGGTCCACACCTACCGTTACTACGATGCGGCCACGCGCGGCGTCGATTTTACCGGCATGCTGGCCGACCTGAAAGCCATGCCGAAGGGCGCCATCGTGCTGCTGCACGCGTGCTGCCACAACCCGACCGGCGCCGACATCACCCCGGCCCAGTGGGATGACGTGATCGCGGCGATCGGCGCGGGCGGTTTGATTCCCTTCCTCGACATGGCCTACCAGGGTTTCGGCACCGGCATCGCCGAAGATGGCGCGGTGGTGGGCAAATTCGCCGCCGCCGGCGGACCGCTCTTGATCTCGAATTCGTTCTCGAAGTCGTTCTCGCTGTACGGCGAGCGCGTGGGCGCCTTGTCGGTGGTGGGCGCCAGCGCCGAAGAAGCGGCGCGCCTGCTCTCGCAGCTCAAGCGCGTGGTGCGCACCAACTACTCGAACCCGCCGGTCCACGGCGGCAAGGTGGTCGCCCTTGCGCTGACCACGCCGGAACTGCGCAAGCTGTGGGAAGACGAACTGGCCGGCATGCGCGTGCGCATCAAGGAGATGCGCAACACCTTCGTGCAAAAGCTCAAGGAAAAAGCGCCGGCGCACGATTTCGAATTCGTGCGCGAGCAGGTCGGCATGTTTTCGTACTCGGGCCTGACCAAGCAGCAGGTCGAGCGCCTGCGCCTTGAACATTCGATCTACGCGGTGGACACGGGACGCATCTGCGTGGCGGCCCTGAATTCGAAAAATATCGACCGCGTCATTGACGCCATCGCCAAAGTCCTTTAAGATCTTGCTTCTTCGAATTGATCGCAAGATGGATTCGAAGAAGAGCATGGTGCTGCAGCGATTACTGCCAACAACTTGATGGTCTGATCATTACAGCATATAATGTTTCTTTTATTCCCTGATAGCTCAGTTGGTAGAGCGACGGACTGTTAATCCGCAGGTCCCTGGTTCGAGTCCAGGTCGGGGAGCCAGAATTGAGAAAAAAGCCACGCGTTTGCGTGGCTTTTTTCGTTTCAGGGGCCGACGCTGTCCGCCCATGCCTGCACCGTTGCGTGATCAACCGTGCGGCCTGCTTCCACGTCGTCCATGCCTTCCCGCGTAAGCTGGCTGCGTTTTTCTTCCCGATCGATCCAGGCAGTCAGCGCCTGCTCCACAATCGAGGCGCGCGACCTGCGGCGTCGTGCAGCCCACAGATCCATCTTGTCCGCCAGGGCCGCAGGGATACGTACAGTGAATATTCTGCTGTCGGTGTGCGCCATCATTCGATCTCCTTGATGCGCCATGCTGGACTGGTGCCTTGACGTGAAGAACGTGGAATCCATGCCGGCAGGACGTCTACCCAGTATAGAACGGCCGGCATGCGTTTTCAAATCGATGGCGAGATGAGATAGATACTCGGCGCGGCCAACGCATGGCCGTCCAGCGAGCCGGAAGCGACAAAGCCATGCGGGTGCATGGCTTTGTCGTTGACGCAGCAGCGCCTACATCACCCAGCCCGCCTGGAACAGCAGCCGCGTGCGCGATACCGGTTCGCTCAGCGCGGGGCCGCCGCTGACGCGATGCACCACTTGCAGCTTGAGCAGCAGGCCGCCGCGCAGCGCGCTCAGCCCCAGCCCCACGTCGCCCAGGCTGCGCGTGGCGTCGACCCCGGCCGCCGCGTTCACCGACTTGGCCCAGCCGTAGTCGGCGAACACGCTGGCGCTCACTTGCGCCGGCAGGGCGCGCGCCAGTTCCGCGCGCAGCAGCGCCGCATGGTCGCCGCTCAGTTCCCCGGTCGGATAGGCCGCCACCGCGCCGCTGCCCGCTACGCTCATGCGCTCGACGCCATCGAGTTTCTTGTTGCCGAGTGCGGCCTGGGCCTTGATGGCGGTGCTGAGCGTGAAGCTGGCCGGCAGCACGCTGGTGCGCGTCGCCGTCAGGTTCAGCCTGGCGTAACTGCCCTGGGTCGCGTCGCCGGCCGCATCGAGCGCCTCGGCCAGCGCATCCTTGAAGTCGAGCTTGCCGATGGTCAGGCCGGCGCTGTACTGGCCCTGCCCGTACCAGCCGAGCAGCGCTCCCTCGCTGCGGCGCGTCACGCTGGCCGTCAGGCTGGCAAGGCGCTTGCCGACCGTCGTGCCGACCGAGCCGATCTCGTCCTTCAAATCCTTGTAAGCCAGGCTCAGGCCGGCGTCGATGCTGTCCTTGCGGGTGCGCTTGAGCGGCTTGCTCAGGCCCAGCTCGGCGCCGCTGGCGGTGCCGGTGGCGTCCAGCGCGCGGTACACGTCGCCCAGTTCGTAGGTGGTGCGGCTCACCGCCAGTTCGGCGCGAGTGCCGTCGCTGGCGGCCAGCATCGAATAGCCGAGGCGGCCGTTGAGCAAGCCGCCGTGGCGCGTGGCCATGCCGCTGGCGGACAGGCGCTCGCCGCGCCCGCTGGGCGACTGCCAGTCGGCGCTGAAGCTCAGGCGCTGCTTGCCGGTGTAGACCGAGCCATGGTTGTCCAGCAGGACGTAGCCGGCCACGGCGGGCGTGGCCTCGGTGGCGATGGCGAAGTCGGAGGTGCCGACCTGTTCGCCCGGCATCACATCGGCCTGGACCACGCGCGCGCCGGGGGTGTCGTTGATGATCAGCATGGCGCGCTCGAGGGTGTCGAGCGAGACGATGTCGCGTCCCTTGATGTCGTCCAGCAAGCCCTGGACCACGCCGTCGTTCACGCGCGAGCGGTTGTCCAGGATGAAACGACCGTAGTGGCCTTCGACCACGCGGATGGTCAGGGTGCCGCCGCTCAGTTCCTGCGCCGGAATGTAGGCGCGCGCCACGAAGTAGCCCTTGGCACGGTAGTGGCGGGTGATGCGGGTGGCCAGTTCGTCGAGCTGGGCCAGGGTCAGGGTCTGCCCTTGTTCGGGCGCCAGCAGGGCCAGCAGGGTGGCGCTGTCGATCACGCGGTTGCCTTCCAGCGCGAACTGGCGCACAGCGACCGCCGCACCGCCGCCGGGCAGCGCTTGCAGGGCGGCCGGCGCCGGGCCGCCGGGAACCGGCAGCGGCGGGGCGGGGCGCGCCAGCGGGGGTGGCAGCGGCTGTGCCTGGCGCACGGCGTCGCCGATGGTGGGCGGCTGCTGCGCCTGGGCGTGGACGGCGGCGCCGCCGAGGATCAGGCCGAGAGCCAGCGAGAGCGTGGACGGTTGCAGTGTTTTCAAGGAAAGGGATCCTTCGCGGTGGCGGTGGGGCGCGCTCGAGTGCACGCGGGCGATGGCGTTCAGGCTGCGCATCAGGGGGCTTTCACGACGAACAGCAACTGGTCCACGCCCGGCGGCAGGCGCACCCCGCCATCGACGATCTCGGCCAGGCCGTTGCGGCTGACCGGCACCCGCACCTTGCCCGCCGCGCCGCCGCCCTTTTGCAGCAGGCGGCGCGCCTGTTCCAGGGTCAGGCTGTCGCTGGCTTCGCCGTCTTCCGGACTGGACTGGAGCATCAGCGGCACGCCATTGCCGAAGCGCACGCCCAGCCGAGGCAGGCTGGCGCCGGCGTCGGCCAGCAGCGGTGCGCTGCGGGCGCTCGCAAGGCCGCGCAGGAAGCTGGCCTGCGCCAGCACGCTGCCCAGGTCCGGCAGCGTGGTGCGCTGGGCGTCGGCGATATTGTCGATCTGGCTGATCTGCACCGTGCCGCTGGTGGCGCCGCCGTCCAGGGTGTAATTGCCGTTCGAGAGCGTCAGGCCGTCCAGGCCGGTGATGCTGGTGCGCCCGACGATGCCCGACAAGACGGCGCTGCCGCCCAGGACCACGCTGTCGCCCGCCAGCACGCCGTCGAGGCGCAGCAGGTCGGCGGCGGCGCGCGCGCTGCCGTCGAACAGACGGCGCGTGCCGTCCGGCGCGACGATGGTCAGTGGGCGCGCGCCGATCGCCACGCTGCCCTGCGGCGCGCTGCCGGCCAGGGTGTAGTTGCTGTTGTTGACGGTCAGGCCTGCCAGGCTGGCCACGGCCTGGGTGCCGGCGTCCTTGCCCGCCAGCTGGGCGCTGCCGCCCAGGCTGGCCGTGTCGCCGGCCAGCACGCCTTGCAGTTGCAGCAGGGTGGGCGCCAGCGCGCTGCCGCCGTCGTAGACGCGGCTGGCGCCAGGCACGGTGCTCACGCCGAGCGTGCGCGCGGTGATGTTCACCGTGCCGCCGGGAACGCCGGCCAGTACATAGTTGGGGTTGTCGAGCGCCAGTCCGGCGATCCCGGCCAGGGCTTGCTGGCCCACATCCTTGCCGGCCAGGCTGAGCTGGCCGCGCAGGCCGACCTGTTCGCCTTCCAGCGCGCCATCGAGGCGCAGCAGGGCGGGGTCGAGCGCGCTGGTGCCGTCGTAGACGCGGCTGGCGTTGGCGGCCAGGGCCAGATTGAGCGGACGGGCCGTGATCGCCACGCTGCCGCCGCTGGTCGCCCCCACGCGGTAGTTGCCGTTGTTAAGCGTCAGGCCGGACCAGTCGAGAATGGCCTGGTTGCCGACATCCTTGCCGGCCAGGCGCGCACTGCCGCCGAGGATGGCCGATTCGCCGGCCAGCACGCCGTTCACCGTCATCAGGGCGGCGGGGGCGCTGGCGTTGCCGTCGTAGCGCTTGGCCGCACCCGGCAGCAGCGCCACCTGCAGCGCGAGCGGGGTCACCAGTACCACGCCGGACGGCAGCGCGCCGCTCAGGATGTAGTTGCTGTTGCTGACCGACAGATCGCCCAGGCCGGTCAGCGCCTGGCTGCCGGCGTCCTTGCCCGCCAGGATGGCCTTGCCGCTCAGGCTGAGCTGTTCGCCGGGCAGGGCGTTGCTTACCTGCAGCAGGCTGGCGTCGGCCAGCGCGCTGCCGTCGTAGGGACGGCTGGCCTGCGGCCGCACGCCCAGCGCCAGCGCCAGCGGCGTGACTTGCACGCTGCCGGCCGGGGCGACGCCGTTCAGCGTGTAGTTGGAGTTGCCGATGCCGAGCGTGCCGAGGCCGGTGATGGCGTTCGCGCCCACGTCCTTGCCCGCCAGCTGCACGCTGCCGCTCAGGGCCGCGCTGTCGCCGCCGAGCAAGCCGCTGACCGCCAGCAGGGACGGCCCGGCCAGGGCGCTGCCGTCGTACGGCCGGGCGGCGCCGGGAATGCCGCTGACGCCCACGGCGAGCGGCGTGATCGTCAGGCTGCCGCTGGCGCTCGCGCCGGCCAGCCCGTAGTTCGGGTTGTTCAGGGTCAGCCCGGACAGGCTCGCCAGGGTCTGGGTGCCGGCGTTGGCCGAGGACAGCGTGGCGCTGCCGCCCAGGGTCACGCTGTCGCCGCTCAGCACGTCGCCGAGCTGGAGCAGGCTGGCGTCGACGCTGGCGCTGGCATTGTAGGGGCGGGTGCCGCTGACGCTGACGTCGACCGGGCGCGGGCTGATGGTGGCGCTCAGGGTGACCGTGGCCGGGCCGGTCAGCTGGTAGTTGCTGGCCAGTCCCGCATTGGCGCCGCTGCCGTCGGCCAGCGCCAGGGTGGCGCTGACGCTGCGCAGGCCGGCGTTGGGGCTGTCGAACACGCCGCTGCCCGAGAGCGTCAGGTTTTCGCCGTTGACCAGGCCGGCCAGGGTGCCCGAGCTGAAGCTCGCCGCGGTGGTGCGGTCGTACACCTTGCCGGCGACATTCGCCCCGCTCAGGGTGAGCGGGGCCGGGGTGACCGCCAGCGCGCCAGGGGCGATGGTGATGTCGTAGTCGCTCAGCTTGCCGTAGCCGGCGCCCAGGGTCGGCACCAGCACGTTGGCGCCGAGGTAGCTGTAACTGCCGACCGGCGTGGTCGGACCGACCGCCGCACCCCAGTCCAGCGCGCCGATGCAGGCGGCGTTGTTGTCGCAACCGCTCACGCTCCAGGCGCCCGCGCCCAGCGCCGGATTGGCCGCGCCATAGGTCTTGCTCAGGGCCGGGTTGGCCAGGGTGATCAGGATCTGGTCGGTGTAGCCGAAGGTGCGCAGCACCGGATAGCCGTCGTTGAGGCTATCCTTGCGCCCCCACACGCCGCTGTGGAAGGTAAAGTCCCAGGTGCTGGCGGTGAAGGTGAGGCTGTCCTTCATTTGCGCGCTGGTGCGGCCGGTGCCGTCGCCGCTGCTGTTCTGGCCGCTGGTCTGGGTGTCCCAGAAGCTGTTGCTCACGCCGCCGATGCTCACCCCCATCAGGCCGCCGACCCCGACCCCGCCGCTGCTCACCGCCCCGGTCGAGTAGGTCTTGTCGGCCGTGCCCAGGTTATTGCCGATCAAACCGCCCACATAATTGCCGTTGCTGTTGACCGCGCCCCTGGCGTAGGCGTTGAGCACGTGGTTGCCGAAGTTCCTGCCGATCAGTCCGCCCACATTGTCGGCCGTGGCGCTGACCGCTCCGGTGGCGTAGCTGGTATTGATTTCATTATCCGGCGTGGGGACGCCGCCGGACGCGCTGCTCAGGCCGATCAAGCCGCCGACCGTGCTGTTGCCGCTGACGGCGCCGCTGGCATGGCTGCGCGTGACCTTGCCGTTATTGTTGTTGCCGACCAGCCCGCCGGCATTGGTGGTGCCGCTCACCGTGCCGGTGGCGTAGCTGCCGCTGACCAGGCCGCTGTTGTTATTGCCGACCAGGCCGCCGGTATCGCCCTTGCCGATGACATTCCCCGTGGCATAACTGTCGATGATGCGGCCGTAATCGTTCTGGCCGACCAGGCCGCCGGTCCAGACGCCGACCGAATTGGTGACCGCGTTGCTGGCATAGCTGTTCGACAGGTTGATCTGGTAGGCCAGGTAGCCGGTCAGGCCGCCCACGTTGTTGCCAGCCGACGTCACGCTGCCGGACACGTGCAGGTTGCTGAGGGTGCCGTCGAAGATTGCGCCGATCAGGCCGCCGACATAGCCGCCCGGTCCGTTCACGGCGGCCGAGGCGTAGCTATTGTATACGCTGCCCATGTTCAGCCCTATCAGCGCGCCCACGCCCTGGTTGGCCGTCACGCTGGCGTTGGCCAGCGCCACATTGCGCACCGTGCCGTTGTTGGTGCCGAACAGGCCGACATAGCTGCCGGCCGGCTGGTTGATGGACAGGCCGCTGACGGTGTGGCCCAGGCCGTCGAAGGTGCCGGAGAAGGCCACCGGCCCAAAGCCGGCGCCGCTGTTCCAGGCGCTGGTGGCGCTGGCGTCGATGTTCGCGGCCAGGGCGTAGCGGCCGGAACCACCGCCGTTCATGCCCTGCAAGTCGAGGCTGGTGGTGCTGCTGGCGTTGCCGAGCGCGTTGATCAGGGTGTAGCCGAGATTGTTGATCGCCAGGATGCCGGCGCCGGCGCGGTCGATATCGATGCGGCCCTTGAACGCGCCGGCGCCGTCGATTCCCACCAACACATTTTTACCGGTATTGAAGGCGGGGGTGCCGGGATTGAAGTTGTAGCCGGTCTTCAGGTCCAGGGTCGAGGCGCCGCTGGCGCCGATCACGGCGTTGACGTTGATGTTGCCGTGCGCTTCCAGGGTCAGCTTGTTGGCGTTCCAGGCCAGCGGCGCGTTGATGTGGATGTCGCCGGCCTCGGCGCCGGCGGCCTGGGTCTGGATCGTCACGTTGCCGGCCGCCAGCGCCGCTTGCAGGGTGGCGGCGCCCATCCCGCTGGCGCCCTGGCTGGCGGCGCCGGCGTCGATCGCAAAGTCGGTCGGGTCGATCAGCCAGGTGCCATTCTCGCCGCTGGCGGCGCGCGTGCCGACCGCGGCGCCGGCCGCCACCGTCAGGCGCGGACCCGAGGTTTCGATGAAGCCGCCTTTGCCGGCGTCGGGCGCGCTGGCGTCCAGCCGCCCGCCGACCTCGACCGCGCCGCCCTCGCCGAGCAGGAAAATCTTCCCGTCGCGCTGGGCAATGGTGCGCGCGCGCACTTCGCCGCTGTTGTTGATGACCGTGTCGAGCAAGCCTTCGGCGCTCTTTGCGGACAGGAGCACCATGCCCCCATCGGCCTGGACGGCGCCGCCGTTGGCCACCAGCGCGGCCAGCGCGGCCTTCTCGATGACGACCCCGGCCAGCGCCTGTTCGCTGAACTTGAGGCTGATCTTGTCGCCGGCGGCCAGCGCCACCGTGCCCAGGCGGGCCCCGATCACGCCTTCGTTATGCACCTGTGCGCCGAGCAGGGCCACATAGCCGCCGTCGGCCGCGTTGAGGGCGCCGGCATTGCGCACCACGCCGCCCTGTCCGCTGAAGCTGCTCGTGCCGGCCAGGAAATCGGAATCGCTCAAGCCGAGCGTGCTGGCCACCAGGCCGGCGGTATCGACCCGCGCGCCCTTGCCGAACAACACGCCATTGGGATTGAGCAAGAACACCTGGCCATTGGCCTTGAGCGCGCCGTCGATCACCGAGCCTTCGTGGCCGGTGACACGGTTCAGTGCAATCGACGCCGCGTTGGGCTGGACGAAGGTGACCGTGGCGTTTTTGCCGATGGAAAAGTTGCTCCATTCGATGGCGGTCTTGGCGCTGGTCTGGGTCACGGTCATGGCCGCGCCGCTCTGGCCGACCTGGGCCGTGCCGGCGGTCACGACCGCGCCGCTCGGCAACTGGGCGGGGGCGGGCGGCGCCGCCGCCTGGGCGCTGCCGCCCAGCAGTACGCCGGTTAATACGCTGGCCAGCAGGATGCCGCGCTGGCCGCCGCTGCGGCCGCCCCCACCGTTGGCCGTTTCCGCCGCGACCATGAAGCAGTTGCGGTGGCGATTCCACACAAGGCGATGGGTGCGATTCATTGTCTGCTCCGGTTCGGGGGAGGGCATGCTGGATGAGCATGTTTCTTCGAAACCAGTATGCAGATATTTGGTCCTTGTTCGTGCGCTTTCTTGACGAAAACTTGATTGAGTGTCTGTGTGGTACAACAATCATGATTGCGGGCTGGTGCCGCAGGTCGTTGCGCGCCAGCAGGGTCCAGTCGTCGCCCGGCCGCTGCGCACCGCTTCCGCATGCAGGGCGGGTGTTGCGGGGGCACATGGCTGGCGACAAGCTTGCACGCGAGGCTGGACAAGTTAATTTTCGCCCGATATAATGCGGCCTCTTTTCCCTGATAGCTCAGTTGGTAGAGCGACGGACTGTTAATCCGCAGGTCCCTGGTTCGAGTCCAGGTCGGGGAGCCAGAATGCGAGAGGCCACGTTGAATCAACGTGGCCTTTTTTGCTTCCTGGGCTGATTTGCACTGTTTGTTACCTGCAAACAACGACAAACAGTCATCTTTCTTGCATGTTTGCAATTATGGGTCGTATCATGTTGCCTGGTAAATACGCAGCATTCCGCGCGGTACCATGAACCTACTCTATATAAACACCATGAAAAAAATTGCATTCGTAATCGCTGTGGCGATCGCTTCCCTGAGCTCGGCCCAGGCACAAACCCAGGCGCCTGCCGCCAACCCGTTGCGCTTCGTCGTTGGCGCCGGCCTGACCGCCGGTGGCGACAAGCTGGCCACCGCTGAATATGCGAACGGCGGCTCGATCGACGTGCGCGCCGGCGGCATGATTGCGTTCCTCGCTGGCGTTGACTACCGCGTCAATCAACAGTTCTCGTTCCAGGGCACGGTCGGCTTCCACGTCGACCAGGCCAGCGCCAAGAACGGCGACGTGACCTTCAAGCGTTTCCCGATCGAAGTGCTGGGCTACTTCCACCCGAGCGACAAGATGCGCATCGGCGGCGGCGTGCGTTATGTGTCGAGCCCTAAGCTCAATGGCGACGGCTTCGGCGCCGGCGTGTACCAGGAGTTCGACAACACTGTCGGCGCCGTGCTTGAAGGCGAATATTTCTTCAGCCCGAACGTGGGCCTGAAGCTGCGTTACGTCAAAGAAGAGTACGAGTCCAACTACGCGATCCGCGGCCGGACCTACACCGAAAAGACCAAAGGCGACCACGTCGGCATTTTTGGTAATTTTTACTTCTAAAATTCGTTCGGGGCCTATATAATACGGCCTCTTTTCCCTGATAGCTCAGTTGGTAGAGCGACGGACTGTTAATCCGCAGGTCCCTGGTTCGAGTCCAGGTCGGGGAGCCAGAATTGAGAAAAAAGCCACGCGTTTGCGTGGCTTTTTTCGTTGTGCGTCCAGCATGGACGCACTCCTGCGGGTGAAAGTCCCGCCGCGAGCTGCCCACAGTGAGCGAAGTGACGCGCAACTGCGGAAGCGTAATCGACCGTGGAGAGGAAGCGTGAATCGTAAATCATGAGCCGAGGTACACGAACTGCATAGAAGGCGCTGCCGAGCAGGACGAGCGGGCTAATATCCGCGAAGCTCTTGTGGTCAAGGCGACGTGGCGTAGATGCGGCGGTTGTGTGATGAAGGAGTGCGGCCCTTACCTGGGAACGCCCTGCCTCACGTCTGAAAGGACGGCGGCATTGCCGTAGCGTAAGCGGCCAGCGGCCCCACCTGTACAGCCTGTTTAGCGCGAAGTAAAGTCGGGGAATGGCAGCAGCGAATCAATCTGGCTGTTGGGGCACGTCGGGAGACGTTCCAGTACGATGGCCAGCCAGC
>NZ_VUYU01000028.1 GCF_011682065.1 Massilia rubra
CCACGCCGGCGCCGCCGGCCGCCACGCGGCCGTCGCGCGTGCCGGCCCCGGTTGCGACGCAGCTGGTCATGCGCACGGCCCCTGCCGACCTGCTGGCGCGCGCGCGCCGCCAGGCCGACCTGGGCGACTTGCAGGGCGCCGCCGCCGCCTGCCGCGAGCTGCTGGCGGCCGATCCCGATTCGGCCGACGCCTATTTCATCCTCGGCATGGTGAGCGAATGCGAACAAAAAATGGACGCCGCCGGCGACTACTGGCGCCGCTGCGTCTATCTGAAGCCGGACCACTACGACGCGCTGTGCCACCTGGCCCTGCTGGCCGAACAAAGCGGCGACCGGGCGCAGGCGAGCGCCTTCAAGCAGCGCGCCGCGCGCATCTACCAGCGCGGTAACGGCAATGGTAACGGCGGCACCAGCGACAGCGCGCCACGCAAGGCGCTCCGATGAGCAGCGCCCCCGACACCCTGCACGCGCTCGACGACCAGGATTGCTGGAACAGCATCGGCGTGGCCGGCGACATGAGCTGCCCCAAGCTCGAACAGCATGTCCACTGCCGCAACTGCGAGGTCTACGCCGGCGCGGCCAGGCGCAGCATGCGGCGCCCGGTGGACGCCGCCTACCGCGACGACTGGGCCGCCCTGCTGCGCCAGCCGCAGGCCGCGCGCGCCCAGCACGATAGCTCGGGCCTGGTGTTCCGGCTCGGGCGCGAGTGGCTGATGCTGCCGACCCAGATCGTGGCCTCGGTCGCGCCGATGACGGCCAGCCATTCGCTGCCGCACCGCAGCGGCGGCGGCCTGACCGGCATCGTCAACGTCGGCGGCACGCTGACGCCGTCGATCGCACTGGCCACCCTGCTCGGCATCGACGAAAACGACGCCCCGCAACAGGGCGGGCGCCATGTGTTCGCGCGCCTGCTCGTCATCAATTGGGAAGAACAGCGCTTCGCCCTGCCGGTGGCCGACCTGCACGGCATCCTGCGCTACGGCGCGGCCAGCGTGGGCGCGCCGGCGGCCACCCTCAACAAGGGCCTGCAGCGCTTCATCACCGGCGTGCTGACCCACGGCGAGATGCGCATCGGCGTGCTCGATGCGCCGCTGATCGGCCACCAACTGAACAGGTTACTGCGATGAGCAGCGGCAGCGGCGACCTCAGTCAATTCTCGATGCTGGACCTGTTCCGCATGGAGGCGGACGGCCAGACCCAGGTCCTCACCGACGGCCTCCTGAGCATGGAACGCGGCGGCGGCGACGCTGCCACGACCGAATCCATGATGCGCGCCGCCCATTCGATCAAGGGCGCCGCCGCCATCGTCGGCCTGGACGTCGTGGTGCAGCTGGCGCACGGCATGGAAGACGCCTTCATCGCCGCCCAGCACGGCCAGTTGCAGCTCACCCCCGCGCGCATCGACGTGCTGCTGGCCGGGGTCGACCTGATCCTGCAGTTTTCGACCCTGGACGAAGCCGCCCTGCCGGCCTGGCTGGAACAGCACGGCGCGCGCATCGGCGCCACCATGAACAGCATCGCCGGCATTGCGCAGATCGCGTCGGCGCCGCCGCCCGACCCGCTTCCGGCCGCGCCGCCGGTGGCGCTGCCGGAACCGGCCGCGCCGCCCGACGAAGCGGCGCCGCATCGGGTCGCGGGCGCGCCCAAGGCGACCCAGAACTTCGACCGCCTGCTGGCGCTGGCCAGCGAGTCGCGCATCAACGCCCACCAGATGCACCCGTTCATCGCGCAGCTGCAGCGCTTCAAGCGCAACCAGGCGAGCCTGTTCCAGGCGCTCGAACAACTGCACGACGCGGTGGTGCGCGGCGGCGACCAGGCCCTGATCGAGCAATCGGCCCTGACCGGCCAGAAAGCCCATCCGCTCAAGCAGTTCATGCTCGAACACATGGCCGACATCGAAAGCTACGAGCGGCGCCTGCTGGGGGTCTCGAAAAACCTGGTGGACGAAGTATTGACACTGCGCATGCGCCCTTTCCGCGACGGCGTGCAAGCCTTTCCGCGCATGGTGCGCGACCTGGCGCGCAGCCTGGGCAAGGAGGCGCAGCTCGTGATCGAAGGCGAAGACACGCTGGTCGACCGCGACATCCTGGCGCGCATCGAAAGCCCGCTCAACCACATGCTGCGCAACGCCGTCGACCACGGCATGGAAACCCAGGCCGAGCGCATCGCCGCCGGCAAGCCGGCGCTCGGGACCATCGTGCTCGAAGCGCGCCACCGCGCCGGCATGCTCAGTATCGAGATTGCGGACGACGGGCGCGGCGTGGACATCGAGCGCATCCGGCGCCAGGTGGTCGAGCGCAAGATGGCCAGCGCCACGATGGCGGCGGCCATGTCGCAGCCCGAGCTGATTGAATTCCTGTTCCTGCCCGCCTTCAGCCTGAAGGAAACCACCAGCGCCATCTCCGGGCGCGGCGTGGGGCTCGATATCGTGCACCAGACGATCCGCGAACAGAATGGCACGGTGCGCATCGAGTCGGTGCCCGGCGCCGGCTTTCGCACCTTGATCACCCTGCCGCTGACGCAATCGATCGTGCGCGCGCTGGTGATCGACGTGCAGGGCGAAGCCTACGCAATCCCGATCGTCAAGGTCGAACGCGTGCTCAAGGTGCCGCAAAGCGAGATCCACACGCTTGAGAACAAGCAGTTCTTCGACTTCGGCGGCGAACACCTCGGCCTGGTGTCGGCGGCCCAGGTGCTGGAACTGGGCCAGATCGGCGCCGGCGCGGGCGAGCTGCCGGTGGTGGTGATCGGCGCGGCCCAGCGCCGCTACGCGCTGGTGGTCGATGCGATCCGCGGCGAACAAAGCCTGGCGGTGCAGGCGCTCGACCCGATCTTCGGCAAGATGCGCGACATCAGCGCCGGCGCCCTGCTCGACGACGGCGCCCCGGTCCTGATCCTGGACGTGCCGGACCTGCTGCTGTCGATCGACAAACTGCTGCACGAAGGCGGCCTGCACCAGCTGGGCGCGCGCGGCGGCCCCGAAAAACGCAAGGTCAAGCGCATCCTGGTGGTGGACGATTCGCTCACCGTGCGCGAAATGGAACGCAAGCTGCTGCAGGGGCGCGGCTACCAGGTCGACATCGCCATTGACGGCATCGACGGCTGGAACGTGGTGCGCAGCGGCGACTACGATCTGTTAATCACCGACGTCGACATGCCGCGCATGGACGGCATCGAACTCGTTGGCCTGGTCAAGAAGGATATCCATTTGTACAAACTGCCCGTGATGATCGTCTCCTACAAGGACCGTCCCGAAGACCGCGCGCGCGGCATGAGCGCCGGCGCCGACTACTATCTGACCAAGGGCAGCTTCCACGACGAGACCCTGCTCGACGCCGTGTTCGACCTGATCGGAGAGGCCGGCCTATGAAGATCGGGATCGCCAACGACGTCGCCATGGCGGCCGAAGCGCTGCGCCGCGTGGTGGCCAGCACCAGCGAGCACCAGGTGGTGTGGATCGCGCGCACCGGCCTGGAAGCGGTGCGCCTGTGCGCCGACAACCGCCCCGACCTGGTCCTGATGGACCTGAACATGCCGGAACTGGACGGGGTCGAAGCGACGCGCCAGATCATGGAAAGAACACCGTGCGCGATCTTGGTGGTCACCGGCCAGCCGCAGGACAATGTGAGCCAGGTGTTCCGCGCCCTCGGCGCCGGCGCGCTCGACGTCACCGCCACGCCGCTGCTGGCGCGCGGTGACGGGGGCGATAGCGCACTGCTGCACAAAATCAAAACCATCGGCAAACTGATCCGCGTGAGCGGCGCCGAAGCCCATCCCGCGCATGTGCCCGAGCGCGCCGACGCCAGGATCAAGCATCTGCTGGCCATCGGTTCATCGACCGGCGGCCCGATCGCCGTGGCCAAGATCCTGGCCGGCTGGAACCCGGCCCCCGGCACCGCCATCGTGGTGGTCCAGCACATCGACGAAAACTTCGCGGCGCACTTTTCCAAGTGGCTCGGCGAACAGCTCCTGATGCCGGTGCGCGTGGTCGAAGACGGCGATCCGCTCGAAGCGGGCTGCGTGCAGGTCGCCCGCACCAACGACCATCTGGTCCTGAGCGCGCGCCACCGCCTGCACTACGACGACGTGCCGCGCGATTACGCCTACCGGCCCTCGGTCGACGTGTTTTTCCACTGCGTGGCGCGCAACTGGGAAGGCGACGCGACCGGGGTGCTGCTGACCGGGATGGGGCGCGACGGCGCCGCCGGCCTGCTCGCCATGCGCCAGGCCGGCAAGGCCACCATCGCCCAGGACCAGGCCAGCAGCGCCGTGTACGGCATGCCACGCGCCGCCGCTGAAATCGATGCCGCGCAGCAAATTTTGTCGTTAGAAAACATCGGGCGCGCATTGCGCAGTAGAATTGGGTCGAAACTGGCCGGGAATTGAGTCTCCACCTTCGCGCCGGCACTACCGAAAAGCTGATTATCGATGTCTGATGTAAACAAACCCTACATGCCGGAGCCGGCCGTTTTCAAGGTGCGGGTCCTGATGGTGGACGACCAGGCGATCATCGTCGAGGCGGTGCGGCGCATGCTGGCCGACCAGGCCGACATCGAATACCACTACGTGCTCGACTCCTCGCTGGCGCTCGAGACGGCCGAACAATTGCAGCCGACCCTGATTTTGCAAGACCTGGTCATGCCCGGCATCGACGGCTTCGGCCTGATCGCCCAGTACCGCGAGCGCGACAGCCTGCGCCAGGTGCCGGTGATCGTGCTCTCGGCCAAGGAAGACCCCAAGCTCAAGGCGCACAGCTTCGCGGTGGGCGCCAACGACTACATGGTCAAGCTGCCGGACAAGCTGGAACTGCTGGCGCGGGTGCGCTACCACTCGGCGGCGCACACCAGCCGCCTGCAGCGCGACGAAGCGTTTCGCTTCCTGCGCGAGAGCCAGCAAAAACTGGCCGAAGCGAACATCGAACTGCAAAAGCTGGCCGCCCTGGACGGCCTGACCGGGATCGCCAACCGGCGCCGTTTCGACGACGTCATCACGCTCGAATGGCAGCGCGGCCAGCGCGAACAGAAGCCGCTGTCGCTGCTGATGTGCGACATCGACTGCTTCAAGGCCTACAACGATACCTTCGGCCACCTCGCGGGCGACCTGTGCCTGAAAAAAGCGGCGGCCGTGCTGACCGAAAACCTCAAGCGTCCGGCCGACCTGGCGGCGCGCTATGGCGGCGAAGAGTTCGCCATCATCCTGCCCGAAACCAGCCTGGCCGGTGCGCAAGTGGTGGCCGACGCCGTGCGCAGCCACCTCGAAAGGCTGGCGATGGAGCATCCCCAGGCGGCCGGCGGCATCGTCACCATGTCGATCGGCGTGGCCAGCGTGGTGCCCTCGCGCGGCGACAGCCCCGCCAACCTGACCGCGCGCGCCGACAAGGCGCTGTACGCGGCCAAGACGGGCGGGCGCAACCGCGTATGCGTGGCCGAATCCGAGATCCCCCCACCTGAAGAAGGAAGTCCATGAGCATGATTGAAAACGTCGCCGTCAGCAAAAAGTCGAACATCTACTTCGACGGCAAATGCGTCTCGCACACGGTGTTGCTGGCCGATGGCAGCAAAAAAACGGTGGGGGTGATTTTTCCCTCGCAGCTGACCTTCAACACGGCGGCGCCGGAAGTGATGGAAATCGTCGCCGGCAAATGCCGGGTCAAGCTGGCCGGCAGCGACGCGTGGCAAGATTACGGCGCGGGCGAGCGCTTCAGCGTCGGCGCCAACACGGCGTTCGAGATCGACACCATCGAGACGCTCGACTACGTCTGCCACTTCGGCTGACCCGATTGAACGCCGCTGAATTAACTCCGCTTACCACAGAACTAAGCTCCGTCATTCCCGCGCAGGCGGGAATCCAAGGCATCTTTGCTGAGCGACGGTGCCTTGGATTGCCGTGGGGGCGCCTAGCCCTGCGCGGGAATGACGGAGCTCAAGCTAGCGGCATTACACCTGGCATCCGTTTCTCATTACGACAGTTACTGCACGAAGCGGATCTGACGCAGCTTGTACTGCACGCCCTGCTGATCGCCCCACTTCGGCAAGGTGCCGAACGGCATGCCGATATTGCGCAGGTCAAAGCAAGGATCGGCCGCCGCAATCAGCGTGCTGACCTTGACCGAGACCGGCGTCCAGCCACCCGGGGCCGGACGGCCGAAGACATAATCGCCCGACTTGCAATTGGTGCCCGGGCTTTCCATCTTGACCGCCAGGCCGCCGCTATTGGCCCCATAGCTGCCGACATTGATCTCGAACTGCAGGGTGCCGCCGGCGAAGTTGCTCAAATTCACAGGTGTGCCGGTGATCATCACCAGGCCGTCGCCACCGTCGGCGGCGAAGCGCATGTCCAGCCCATCGGCTTGTGTGATGCTGGCCTTGACGTGGCTGCCATTGGACGAGTACGTGGTCAGCGCCAGGTCGCCCGTCAGCGCACCCGCGCTGAACACGCCGTACGTCGGCCCCGGCAGCGGCGGCCCGAACACCACCGGTTCCGGCACCAGGCTGGCGCAGGTGGCGGCGTCGGCATCCTTGGCCGCGCCCGGCACCCAGCGGATGTTGGCGAACGAGGCCGCAAACGCCTTCTCGGTGTAGACCAGGAACGGCGTATCGACCAGGGTGAAGTCGGCGCCCTTGGCGGCGAAGCAGGACAGCGGCAATTTCACGGTGCGCTTCAGCGCCAGCGGCAAGCCCTTGAACAAACTGGTGGCGTCGACTTCGCCCGCGCAAGGGTGCTTGCAGTCCACCCGCATTTTCACGGCCCCGGCCGGCGCCTTGTGCACGATGGTGTCGAACACCAGGGCCGCGTCGGCGTTGAGGTAGCTTTCACGGTCGGCCGTGGTCGCCGCTTGCGAGTAAAACTGGCCGGCGCCGCTCCAGGTGATTTTCTTGCCGTCCTGCTGGACATTGATCTGGGTGGTCTCGGCTTTGACGTTGGGCAGGGTCGTGACCGCGTTCAAGTCGGCGCCCAGCGGCAGCGACCACGCGCTCGGGTCGCCGATGCGGGTCGTGTAGGGCGCCTGGTCGGCCGAGCGGAACACGTCCAGGTCGCTACTCGCCTGGCTGCCGTTACCGGCGACCTGGGCGCAACCGAGGGTGGGCGCCGTTTCGTCGAGTTTAGCCAGTCTGGTGTCGTCCGCGTAGCGCATCCCGAAGCCATAGGCAAACAGCGGATCGTAGCTGGCGTCGCCCTTGTTGGCCATCTGGCACGCCGTTTTGGGCCACGAGAACGACAGCTTGCCGTTGAAGTCCAGATTGACGTCGCCATTGTCCTTGCGGAACAGCACATCGGTGACACCCTTGCCTTCGGTGCCGGGCAGCCAGGCCACCACGAACGCATTCGAGCGGTTCAGTTCCTTGTTGACCCAGACCGGACGGCCTGTGATCAGCACGCTGACCACCGGCACGCCCTTGCCGCTGACGGCATCGAGCACGGCCAGGTCTTCCGGATAGCGGCGCGCGTGCTCCAGGGTGCCGCTCTTGCCGATGTCGCCCACCCCTTCGGCGTACGGGGTTTCGCCGATGACGGCGATGACGGCCTTGAAGTCGGCTGGCTTGACGTCGGCGCCGTTCGGGCTGTAGACCACGTTGGCGTCGCCGGCCACCGACTTGATCGCCGCCAGGATGCTGTCCGCGTTCGGGAAGTCGGCATTGGTATTGGCCGTGCCCTGCCAGGTGAGCGACCAGCCGCCGGTTTGATTGGACAGGCTGTCGGCGCTTTTGCCGACCACCAGGATCTTGTCACCACGCTTGAGCGGCAACACCTTGTTGTCGTTTTTCAGCAGCACAAGCGACTTTTGCACCGCTTCGCGCGCCAGTGCACGATGCTGCAGACGGCTGGCGTCGGTGTACTGGCGTTCCAGCGGCGATTTGGCGCTCATGATGCCGGCGCGAAATTTCACGCGCAGGATGCGGGTGACGGCATCATTAATGCGCGCCAGCGGAATGTCGCCCTTGTTGATCGAGGCGATGGTGTTGTCGATGAACTCTTTCCACTTGTCCGGGACCATGATCATGTCGACGCCGGCGTTGATCGCCTGTGGGCAGCCGCCGTCGCTGCAGCCCGGCACCTGGGCGTGGCCGTTCCAGTCGCCGATGACGAAGCCGTCAAAGCCCATCTTGGTCTTGAGCACATCGGTCAGCATCTCTTTGCTGCCGTGCATTTTGCCGACCTTGATAGTCAGGCTCTCATTGTCCCAGCTGTTAAACGAGGCCATCACGGTCTGGGCGCCGGCGCCGAGGGCGTGGTAATACCCCTGGCCATGGATGTTGATCATGTCGTTGCGGCTGGACATGTTGACGCCTTGATCCCTGCCAAGATCGGTACCGCCGTCGCCGATGAAGTGCTTGGCCGTGGCGATGACGTTGCCGCCGCCGGCGAAATCATTCTGCAAGCCCTTGACCATTTCACGCGCGTATTTGGTGACGATCAAGGGATCTTCCGAATAGCTTTCGTAGGTGCGGCCCCAGCGGTCATCGCGCACCACCGCCAGGGTCGGGGCGAAGGTCCAGTCGATCCCGGTGGAATATACTTGCGCGGCCACGGCCGCGCCGATGCGGCGCATCATGGCCGGATCGTTGGCTGCGCCCAGGCCGATGTTATGCGGGAACATGGTCGCGCCGAACACATTATTGTGGCCGTGCACCGCGTCGGTACCCCAGATCACCGGGATCTTGACCTTGGCATCGGTGGCCATCGACGCTTTCCAGTACGCGTCGGCCAGCTTGACCCAGTCTGCCGGCGCGGCCAGCTTGTTGTTACCGGGGAAAGAACCACCGCCGTTCAGCACCGAACCGATGTAGTACTGGCGCACCTGCTCCGGCGTGATGCTCTTGATTTCAGGCTGCGTCATCTGGCCGACTTTCTCGGCCACGCTCATCCCCGCCACGATGGCGGCGATGGCGGACTCGATCGCCGGATCTTTCTTGATATCGCTGGTCACGTTGGGAAAATCGCTGTACTGCGTCACCGCGTCGACGGCGACCGGCGGCGGCGTGGGGATCTCCGGCCTGGCCGGGTCGCTGTCGCCATCGCAGGCGGCCAGCATGGCGCCACAGGCGGCCGCTGCCAGCAGCGTCCGGATCAAGGTAGGTAAGGTGTCTCGCATCTTGTTGGTCTCCTGATTGAGTGGCCGGGGCCCGCCAGTGCTGTGCCGCACCGTGAACGGACACCCAGGCAAGGAAGCGCCGGCAATCGCGGAAAGCGAAATTGGAAGCGCTTCACTCACACTTTCATTATTTAACAGAATTAACCAAAAAGATAATGTTTTCTGAACATTTTCGCCAGGCGCGGGCCTGGCGCGCATGGACACTAGACGAAGACGGGCTCTGTTTCGAGGGAGACGCCGAAGCGGGCCAGCACATCGGCCTGGATGGCGCGCGCCAGCGCGAGCACCTCGGCGCCGCTGGCGCCGCCACGGTTGACCAGCACCAGCGCCTGTTTTTCGTAGACGCCGGCCGCGCCCAGGCTGCGCCCTTTCCAGCCGCACTGGTCGATCAGCCAGCCGGCCGCGAGCTTTTCGCCGCCGTCGGCCTGTTTGTGATGCACCAGCGCGGGGTGCGCGGCCAGCAAGGCGGCGCATTGTTCGCTACTGACCACGGGATTTTTGAAGAAGCTGCCGGCGTTGCCGATCTGCGCCGGATCGGGCAGCTTGCGGCGCCGGATCGCCACCACCGCATCGCTGACCTGCTGCGCGCTCGGCGCCGCCAGAGCGCTTGCCGCCAGTTCCTGCGCCAGCTCGGCATACTTCAGGTTCGGCGTCCACGCGCGCGGCAGCGCGAAGGTGACGTCGACAATCACCAGCCCGGCCCCGTCGGCATGCTTGAAGACGCTGTCGCGGTAGCCGAAGCGGCAGGCCGCCGCGTCCATCGTGCGCAGGGCGCCGCTGGCCACGTCGAACACGGTCAGCGCATGGAACACATCCTTGACTTCGGCCCCGTACGCGCCAATATTCTGGATCGGCGAAGCGCCCACCGTGCCGGGAATGAGGGCCATGTTTTCCAGCCCGCCCAGGCCCTGCGCGAGCGTCCATTGCACGAAGCCGTGCCAGTTTTCACCGGCGCCGGCGCGCACCAGCACGCTGCCGCCGTCCTCGCCTGCGGTGTCGCCCACGGTGTCGCCCACCAGCGCGCGCCCGGCGATGGCCATGTGCAGCACCAGGCCGTCGAAGTCGCCCGTGAGCACGATGTTGCTGCCGCCGCCAAGCAGCAGGCGCGGCATGGCGGCGAGCACCGGGTCGGCCAGCACCTGCGCCAGTTGCCCGACCTGCGTCACCTTCAGGTAGGCGCGCGCGCGGGCGTCGATACCGAATGTATTGACGCTACGGAGGGAAAAGTCGGGCGAAATGACGAGGTCTGTTGGCATGAATGAGCGTTCTGGAGGCATTTAGGGGAAAAAACCGGGTCAGTTCAGGGGCGCCGCCCCCGTTGTCCGTTAAAATATCGGCATTCTACATTTTGCAAGTAAAAAGGATCCCATTATGCCGTCGTTTGATGTCGTCTCCGAAGCAGACATGATTGAAGTGAAAAACGCCGTCGAGCAATCGAACAAGGAAATCACCACCCGTTTCGATTTCAAGGGCAGCTCGGCCAAGGTCGAACAGAAGGAGGCCGAATTGACCGCCTTCGCCGATTCCGATTTCCAGCTCTCGCAGGTGCGCGATGTGCTGACCAACAAGCTGGCCAAGCGCAAGGTCGATGTGCGTTTCCTCGATGAGGGCAAGATCGAGAAAATCGGCGGCGACAAGGTCAAGCAGGTCATCAAGATCAAAAACGGGATCGAAACCGACGACGCCAAGAAAATCGTCAAGGTCATCAAGGATAGCAAGATGAAGGTCCAGGCCAGCATCCAGGGCGAATCGGTGCGTGTCACCGGCGCCAAGCGCGATGACTTGCAGGCCGCCATGGCGATGCTGCGCAAGGATGTGCCGGATATGCCGCTGGAATTCAATAACTTCCGCGATTGATCGATTTTATCGTTCAATCGACAGTAACCGGCCCTTCGCGCCGGGAATTGATGAACAAACCGGGGCGCTTGGTCCCGGTTTTGCTCGCTGGAACGTAGAACACCAAGGTCGCTTGGGGTAGAATTGTAGGTGCGCAAGCGGCCCGCAGGCCGCGCCGGCGCACCAGTAAACTTGGCAGTCTAAGGATAGCAATGAAACGTGTTGATGATTTCCGCCTGCGTCTGGGCAACAAGGACTATGTGCCCATCATGATCGGTGGCATGGGGGTCGATATTTCGACCTCCGAACTGGCACTCGAAGCGGCGCGCCTGGGCGGGATCGGGCATATTTCCGATGCCATGGTCGAGGATGTCTCGGACCGCAAGTTCGACACCAGCTACGTGAAAGACAAAACCAAGACCTATAAGTTCAATATTAACAATATGGACAAGGCGGTGGTGCAGTTCGACCTGTCGCGCCTGGCCGACGCCACGCGCCGCCACGTCGGCGCGACCATGGAAGCGAAACGCGGCGATGGCCTCATTTTCGTGAACTGCATGGAAAAGCTGACCATGAATTCGCCGCGCGAAACCTTGCGCACGCGCCTGACCGCCGCGCTCGACGCCGGCATCGACGGCATCACCATGTCGGCCGGCCTGCACCTGGGCTCGTTCGCCCTGATCGCCGACCATCCGCGTTTCCGCGACGCCAAGCTGGGCATCATCGTCTCGTCCGTGCGCGCGCTGCAGATTTTCCTGCGCAAGGTCGCCAAGCTGGACCGCCTGCCCGACTTCATCATCGTCGAAGGCCCGCTGGCCGGCGGCCACCTCGGTTTCGGGATGGACTGGGCCGAGTACGACCTGCACACCATCATGGATGAAATCCATGCCTACATGCGCGCAGAAAAGCTTGAGATTCCATTGATCGCGGCCGGTGGCGTGTTCACCGGCACCGACGCGGCCGGCTTCCTCGAAAAAGGCGCCGCCGGCGTGCAGGTGGCGACCCGCTTCACCATCACCCACGAATGCGGCCTGCCGGACAAGGTCAAGCAGGAGTACGTGCGCGCCACCGAAGACGACATCGTCGTCAACGGCATTTCGCCGACCGGTTATCCGATGCGCATGCTCAAGAGCACCCCGGCGATCGGCGCGGGCATCCGTCCGGGCTGCGAGTCGTATGGTTATCTGCTTGATGCGACCGGTAACTGTTCCTACATCAATGCCTACAACCGCGAAGTGCTGGCCAATCCGGACAGCAAGACCGTGGTGGTGATGGACAAGACCTGCCTGTGCACGCACATGCGCAATTTCAATTGCTGGACCTGCGGCCACTATACGTATCGCCTCAAGGATACGACCCACAAGCTGGCGGACGGCAATTACCAGATGCTGTCGGCCGAGCATGTGTTCCAGGATTACCAGTTCAGCGTCGACAACCAGATCGCCCTGCCGGTACGCCAGGAAATCGCGCTGGCGTAAGGCTGGGTTGATCTCTGCCGGCGGGCTGCCTGCCCGCCGCTTTCATTGAATCGCCGCTCGCGGCGAACCTTCCGCGCGTTGGCCGGTCCAATCTCCATTATTGGTCGATTGGAGAGGCGCATGCCTGACCGCGAGAACACCTTTTATGCCGCCTTGTTGATCGATGCGGGCGGCCATATCATTACGTGGAACGCGGCTTGCGAAAAAGTGCTCGGCATTGCCGCCGCCGATGCCTTGCACCAGCCGCTGACGGCGCTGCTCAGCGAGCACGGCCGCCGCGTCTGGCGCCAGCACTGGAGCGAGTTTCCCAGCGATTGCGATGCTTCCGAGCTCGAATTCCTGCGCGCCGACGGCAGCGTCCACACCATTTTCCTGACCCTGCTGCCGCAGCATGGCAACGACGGCGCGCTCACCCATCTGGTGGCCCTGCTCGACGGCGCCTGCGACGAGTCCGATTCCGAGGCGGTCGGGCGCATGCCGTTGTCGAGCATCATCGACGTGCTTCCCGGCACCTTCTACGTCTTGCGCGAGGATGGCAGCTTTGCGCTGTGGAACAAGACGCTGGAACAGGTGACGTCCATGACGTCCGACGACGTGCGCCGCGCCAACGCGCTCGACATGTACGACCTGGCCGAAAAACGCCTGATCGCGGCCACGATCCGCAACGTGTTCGAGCACGGCGCCCCGTCCATGGTCGAAGCGAACTATCTCGACAAGTTCGGCCGCGCCACGCCCTACCTGCTGTGCGGCGCGCGTATCAGCTGCCGCGGCCGCTATTACCTGTGCGGCATGGGGCTCGATATTTCCGAACGGCGCGCCCAGGAAGACCGCCTGCGCCTGCGCGAACGCGCCCTGCACGCCACCAGCAGCGGCCTGGTCATTTCACGTTGCGCCGGCAAGGACAATCCGATCGAGTACGCCAACCCGGCCTTCGAGCGCATCACCGGCTACAGCGCCGAGGAAGTGATCGGACGCGATGCGCGTTTCATGGCCATGCCCGGCATGGACGAGGACCAACGCGCCCAGTTGCGCGCGGCCGTGCGCGAGCGGCGCGAAGTGAGTGTGGTGTTCCGCAACCGCCGCCGCAATGGCGAGCTGTTCTGGAACGACCTGACCATCACGCCGGTCAGCGACGGGCGCGGCAAGGTCACCCATTTCATCGGCGTGATCAACGACGTCACGGCCGTCAAGCAGCGCACCGCCCACCTCGAACACGAGGTCAACCACGATGCGCTGACCGGCCTGGCGAACCGCACCCTGCTGTGGGACCGGCTGGAACAGGCGCTGCACATGGCCCAGCGCAACAAGTCGCTGGTGGCCACGGTGCTGATCGACCTTAACGGCTTCAAGCAGATCAACGACAGCCATGGCCACGAGGCCGGCGACCAGGTGCTCAAGATGGTGGCGCGGCGCCTGCAATCGTCGGTGCGCGAGAGCGACACGGTGGCGCGCCTGTCGGGCGACGAGTTCGTGCTGGTGCTGGTCAACCAGCCATCGCTGCGCTACACCCTGCGCATGATCGAGCGCTTGCGGGTGGCCATGTCGCAGCCGGTCAGCTTCGATTCGAACGATATCGCGGTCGGCGGCAGCATCGGCGTGAGCGTGTATCCGCATGATGGCAGCGGCGCGCTCGACCTGGTGCGCGCGGCCGACGTGGCGATGTACCACGCCAAGGCGGCCAGGACGGGCGAGGTGCATTTCTTTTCGGCCGACATGAAGTCGACCACCCAGGCCAAGCAAAAGCTGGAAGACGCCATGCGCGGCGCGCTCGAACGCCACGAAATGTTCCTGCTGTACCAGCCCCAGATCTGCCTGCGCCGCGGGCACATCCTTGGCCTGGAAGCGCTATTGCGCTGGCGCCATCCGGAACTGGGGGTGCTGGCGCCGGCCTCCTTCCTGCCCGAAGCCGAAGAAAGCGGCATGATCGTGGCCATTGGCGACTATGTGCTCGACGAAGCCTGCCTGTTCATGCAGCGCATGGGCAGCGCCGGGTTTGCCCCGCTGCCGGTGGCGGTCAACGCCTCCGTCCGCGAATTTTCCCAGCCCCATTATGCCGAACACATCGCCGGCATCCTGGCGACCCACAAGATTGCGCCTTCCCAGCTGGAACTGGAATTGCGCGAAGAGAGCCTGAACGCGAATGCGCACCTGAGCGTGGAAGTGGTGTCGCAGTTGCGCGACCTGGGCGTGCTGCGCTCGCTCGACGCCTTTGGCGACGCTTCGACGAACCTGAATTTCTTGCAAAAACTGCCACTCACGCACGTCAAGCTGGCCAAGGTGGCGGTGCACCAGATCACGGCCGACGCGCGCAGCGGCGCGATGGCCAAGGCGCTGATCGATGTCGGCCACGACCTCGGCGCGCGCGTCATCGCCAAGGGGGTGGAAACACGGCTGCAGATGGAGTTTTTACGGGCCAACCATTGCGACGAGCTGCAAGGCACGTATTTCAGCGCCCCGCTGGCCGAGCATGCCTTGCACGCTATGCTGGTGGCGGCGCCGGCGGCCTGAGCCCCCCGCGTTCAGCCCTCGCTGGTGATGCGCTGGATCAGCGCGCCCAGCACTTCCTCGGCCAGTTCGTTCGAGACCTGGCAGGTGCCGGCGTTTTCGTGCCCGCCGCCGCCGTATTCGAGCATCAGGGCGCCGATGTTGGTGCGCGAGGTCCGGTTCAGGATCGACTTGCCGGTGGCGAACACGGTGTTCTGGTTTTTCAGGCCCCACAGCACGTGGATCGAGATGTTCGTTTCCGGGAACAGGGCGTAGATGATGAAGCGGTTGCCGGCGTAAATGGTCTCTTCCTGGCGCAGGTCGAGCACGACCAGGTTGCGGTGCACCGTGGCGCAGCGCTTGATCTGCTCCTTGCACTTGCTGTTGTGCTCGACGTACAGCTCCATGCGCTCCTTGACGTCGGGCAGCGCCATGATGTCGTCGATATTGTGATTTTTGCAATAATCGATCAAGTCCATCATCAGGGCGTAGTTCGAGATGCGGAAATCGCGGAAGCGCCCCAGCCCGGTACGGGCGTCCATCAGGAAGTTGAGCAAGTCCCAGCCGTGCGGATCGAGCACTTCCTCCTGGTTAAAGCGCGCCGCGTCGCCCTTGTCGACGGCGGCCATCATGTCGTACCAGGCAGCCGGGAAGGCCGAGGCGCCGCCGTAGTAGTCGTACACCACCCGCGCGGCCGAGGGCGCTTCAGGATGGATGATGTGGTTGGCGCGCTCGCCGCTGTTGCGGATCGTTTCGGATGCGTGGTGGTCGAACGCCAGGTGGACCCCGGCCACATACGGCAGGTTGGTGCTGATGTCGCCGTCGCCGACCACGATTTTGCCGTCCTGCATATCCTTGGGGTGGACAAACAGGATATCGTCGATCAGGTCCAGGTGTTTGAGCAAGACGGCGCAGACCAGGCCATCGAAATCGCTACGCGTGATCAAACGGTATTTTTTCACATCGGCAGACATAAGACATCCCCTTGGGCAGGTGGAACAGCGGGCCGGCCGCGACCGGTTCGATCCTTCATCATACCGCGCAACCGACCGCTGCGGCGCGATCGTCGGCGCTGGCGGGGCGCTGGCGCGACAAAGCGCGCGCGTGCCGCCCGCTCGGCGCACCGCCTTGGCGCCCCGCCTGCGCCCTGGCGCCCCACCGGCCCGGCTGGGCGCTTTGTTCCCCCGCGCTTTGTTCCCCCAATTATGCAGCCTGTCGCAAAGGCCGCGCAGCGCGGCGGGCGGCGTCCTACAGTGACAACATCTCATCAGTATTGCGCGCCGCGAGGCGCTTTTTACGGCGGGCACAGGCGCGCAGCAGTTACACTCGTCGCTACGACAATGTCACGCAATCCCACGCCCTTGTAAACCACGCAGTTTTTATACAATCTAACGGAACACACTCACCATGGAAGCACGCCGCCCTCCCGAGCAACCCATCGCGACCGTCCTGGCCTGGCTGCACCGCGCCTTCGACGCCACCGCCACCTGGGTGACCCAGCTATCGTGGTGGAAGTTTTTCCTGTTCGCGGCGCTGGCCCTGATTGCCGCGTCGATCTTGCAAAACGAACTGTTCTCGGGCGGGGACGTGGTCGAGGTGCGCCAGGAACGCAAGCGCGACAAGCGCGAAGGCAATATCATCTTCGACGACAGCGGCATCAGCTACAGCCCGCCGAAAAAGCGCAGCGTCCCGCCCGAACCGGCCGAACCGCCCGAGCCGCCCGAAGCGGCCGAGCCGCCCGAGCCGCCCGAGCCGCCGCAGCCGTCCGAGCCGCCCGGCACCGCCGCGCATACGGGCAAGCCTGCCGTCGCGACCATGCCGGACATTCCACCGGTGCCCTCCGTGCCGGGCGCCGACGGCGAAGTGCGCGTCGCGCTGCCGCCACAGATCGTCGAGGGTTTGTCGAGCGCGATCGAAGCGGCGGTCGAAAATGCCGCCGAAGAAAAAGTGAAGGTGTATCACGGCCAGGCCTCGACCTGGTTCAAGAGTTTCATTTCCTTGCTGGTGCTGGCCCTGTTCGCCACCAAGGCGCTGGTCGGCGGCAAGAAGCGCGCCGAAGCCGAGACCCAGACCGCGAACGCCGCCGCCGAGCGCGAATCGATGCAGCGCCAGCTGTCGGAAGCGCGCATGCAGATGATGCAGGCCCAGGTCGAGCCGCACTTTTTGTTCAATACCCTGGCCTCGGTCGAATACCTGATCGAGACCGATCCGCCGCGCGCCTCGGCCATGCAGCGCAGCCTGATCCAGTACCTGCGCGCGGTGCTGCCGCAGATGCGCGACAACGCCGTGGTCACCAACCTCGGGCGCGAAGCGGACATGGTCAAGGCTTACCTGAGCCTGCTGAAGATGCGGATGGAAGAACGCTTGCAGGTCGACCTGCGCATTCCCGACGGCCTGCGCAGCGCGGCGTTTCCGCCGATGATGCTGCAATCGATGGTCGAGAACGCCATCAAGCACGGCCTCGAATGCAAGCCGGAAGGCGGCTCCCTGTCCATCGTGGCCGAGGTGGCGCACAACAAGCTGCGCGTGATCGTCAGCGATGACGGGGTCGGTTTCGGCGTATTTCCCAGCGACGGCACCGGGCTGGGCCTGATGACGATCCGCGAACGCCTCAAGCTGCTCCATGGCGACGCCGGCCAGTTGCACATCGCCGCCAACACGCCGAGCGGCGTGATCGCCACCATCGAAGTGCCCTATCAGGTATCGAAGTAATGCACAAGCAAGCGCAGCCGTTGAAAACTGGCCAAGGAATTGATTGATTAAAGCCCGGTTTCGTTGAATAATTGGCACTCTTGCCTCTCACCAGAAACGCACCATGCCTACCGCTATTATTGCCGACGACGAAAGACTGATGCGCGACCAGTTGCGCCTGCGCCTGAACCAGGCATGGCCCGAACTGGACATCGTCGGCGAGGCCAAGAACGGCGATGAAGCGATCGAGCTGGTCAGCCAGCTCAAGCCGGACCTGACCTTCCTCGACATCCGCATGCCGGGCAAGACCGGCATGGAAGCGGCGCGCGCGATCGGCGCCGGCAGCAATATCGTGTTCGTCACCGCCTACGACCAGTACGCGGTCGAAGCGTTCGAGCGCGGCGCGGTCGACTACGTGCTCAAGCCGCCCGAGGCCGAGCGCCTGCAGGTGACCATCGACCGCCTCAAGGCGCGCCTGGCCAAGCCGAAGGAAGCGGTCAACGACAGCGTCACCGCCATGCTCTCGCAGCTGGCCGAAAAAATGGCGGCGCCCAAGCCGACCTACCTGCAATGGATCCAGGCCAGCATCGGCCAGGACTTGCGCATGATTCCGGTCGAGGACATCCTGTTTTTCCGCTCCGACGAAAAATACACCTGCGTGCAGACCGAGCGCTTCGAAGCGCTGATCCGCAAACCGGTGCGCGACCTGGCCGAGGAGCTCGATCCGGCCCTGTTCTGGCAGATTCACCGCGCCACCCTGGTCAACGTCAACGCCATCGAAGGGGTCACGCGCGACATCCGCGGGCGCCACCTGGTGCTCATCAAAGGCAAGAGCGACAAGCTCGAAGTGAGCCGCAGCTTCCTGCACCTGTTCAAGCAAATGTAAACCAGCGCCGCGCCTCTCGCGGCGCCTGCTTTCCGTTCCATGCACCATCTTGCGACCCGCCATGACATTCCGCCCCCCGCCGCGCACCGCACCGCGTTTTGCGCCCCGTTCTGCGCCCGGGTTTGCGCCCCCATTGGCGTCCGGTTTGTCGCGCCTCAAGGCGCTCGCCAAGCCCGCTTTTATAATCAGCCCACGGTCCGCGTCCCGCGGGCCTTTGACGGCAGGCACGCATGGCACAACAGCGTTCTTCCCGCTTCCTGAGCTGGGGTGCGATCATGTTCGTGCTCGGCTTGCTGGGCGGTCACTCCCTCGCGCGCTTGTTCGCGTATAACCGCTGGCCGCGCTTTGCGCGCAGCCACAGCCGCGAGATCATCCAGAACGCGAGCGAAGCGATCATCTCCACCGACGATACGCAGACCATCGTGCTGGCCAACCCGTCGGCCGCGGCGATGTTCTCGACCACGATCGAGCAGATGCAGGGCAGTCCGCTGCAGCAGTTCATCGCGCCGCTGCCCACCGTCACCGGCGACGCCGCGCCCGCCTATTTCGGCGACGTGGCCGGCCGCGCCGGCCGCCGCGCCACCGATTACGCCGTCACGGGCGTGCGCGCGAGCGGCGAAACGTTCCCGCTCGAAGGCTCCATTTCCAGCATGATCGAGGCCGACCGCACCATCTACACCATCATCCTGCGCGATGTGACGGAGCGCCAGCAGGTGCAGGAAAAGCTGTCGCGCTCGCATGCGCAGCTGCGCCAGCTGTCCTCGGCCCTGCAAACCGTGCGCGAGGAAGAACGCGCCCACATCGCGCGCGAGCTGCACGACGACCTCGGCCAACTGCTGGCCTCGCTGCGGATGGACCTGAACCTGCTGCAAAAGGAACCCGACGCCAGCAGCAATGGCCAGCGCCTGATGAATGGCATGGAAGATAACCTGCTCACGGCGATTACCTCGCTGCGCCGCATCGCCACCAACCTGCGCCCGCGCGCGCTCGACGAAGGCGGCCTGTATTTCGCGCTGCAGGGCTTGCGCGACGAATTCGTCGAACGGCACGGCATCGCTTGCTCGCTGTTCGCCGACGAAGCCGAGCTGCGCCTCGACGACGCCGCCAGCACCGCCATTTTCCGCATCGTCCAGGAAGCGCTGACCAATATCGCGCGCCACGCCGGGGCCAGCAATGTGACCATGTATGTATACCGCATCGACGGCCAGTTGCTGGTCTCGATCCGCGACGACGGGCGCGGCATCCAGGCGGCCGACATGGAAAAAGCCCAGTCGCTCGGCCTGATCGGCATGCGCGAACGGGTGTGGGGAATGAAGGGCGAGATCACCGTCAGCGGCGACGATCCGCCCGGAACCCGGATCGATATCGTGTTGCCCTTGCCCGAAAGTTCGCGCGACGAGGCCGCCAACGAGCGCGCCGCCGGCGCACCGGAACGGGCACGTCCGCTGCCCCCGCCGGCCGCCTGAGATTTCCCATATCGCCCGCAACGGCGGGCGTTATGCGGCATTGCACCATTCCCCACGGCTTCCATTAAGCGCACCTGAAGCGTGCATTTGCCGGGTATTGACGCCCTATTGCAGGGCAAAACCAGACTGTCTCATTCTTGCCACATTTCACTTTGTCATGGATTTGACATACGTGGAAGCTATAATTACGTCCGATTAAGAGCATCCCTGGTTAATCGACCCTTATCTGTGCAACTTTTTGGAGATTTATATGCAATGCAAACTGATGGCCGTTGTCCTGGCCGCTGCGATTCCCCTGTGCGCTTCCGCTCAATCGAGCGTCACGATCTACGGTGTTGCAGACGCTGCGCTGGCTAAAGAAGACACGGGCGCTCCAAACGGAAGCCGTACAGTCGTCAACTCGGGCAACCAGTCGACCAGCCGTATCGGATTCCGTGGCGTTGAAGATCTGGGCAAGGGCCTGAGCGCTGTATTCAACATCGAAGCTGGCGTCGCACTCGACACCGGCAAGCAAGATGAAGTCATGTTCGGCCGCCGCTCGGTCGTTGGCCTGAAGGGCAACTTCGGTACCGTCATGATCGGTCGCGAGTACACCCCAATCGCTGACGTCGCTAACGCAAGCGATATCAACGGCCAGGGCTTCTACGGCACCAACCTGAATTCCTTCGGCGGTGGTCGTCTGACCCGTCGTATCAGCAACTCGGTTAACTACAAATCGAACTCGATGGGCGGCGTGATCGTCACCGCCGGCTACGGCCTGGGCGAAACCGCAACCGGTCCTTCGCAGGATCTGATGGGCCTGGCAGTTGAGTACAAAGCCAACAACATCTACGTCGGTGCTGGTTACCACCAGGTCGAGCGTCTGGCTTCGGGCGACGACAAAGAAATGATCTTCGGCGCAGGCTTCACCGCTGGCGCGATCGAAGTGCGTGGTAACTACCTGGTTGCCAACCCAACCGGTAACAACAACAAGTATGAGCAGGCCAATGCTGGCGTGTCGTACACCTTCGGCGACAACAAGATCTACGGTAACCTGCAGCAGAGCAAACTCGAAGGCGGCGCCAAGGGCAACGGCTACTCGCTGGCTTACTCGTACGCTCTGTCGAAGCGCACCAATGTGTACACTTCGTACGCAACGATCCGCAACAACAACAAAGCAGCCTTCGGTATCTTCTCCGCTGGCGCCCAAGTTACTCCAGATGCACTGAAAGGCCAATCGGGTTCCGATCCTAGCGCTTTCTCGGTCGGCGTTCGTCACTCGTTCTAAATTCACTGACGCGCTTACCCGCGTTTAGCTGAACAAACACCCCGCACGCTGCCTGGCAGCCTGCGGGGTTTTTTTATGCCAAATTGCACGTTTATGCGCATTCATGTATATTTGTGCGCATTCATTCCTGTCTGATTGTCCCGATGCCCGCCGATCCCCTCCTCCTGCAGGAACGCCATGCCCTGATCCTGCAACGCCTGCAAAGCGACGGGCGGGTGCTGGCGCCCGACCTGGCCCAGTGGCTGCAAGTGTCCGAAGACACGATCCGGCGCGACCTGCGCGACCTGGCCGCCGCCGGCCTGTGCCAGAAAGTCTATGGCGGCGCCCTGCGCATGCCGCTGCCGGCCGCCCCGGGCGGCACCCCGGCCCAGCGCCGCAGCGCCCAGGCCGACCGCAAGGCGCGCCTGGCCACCGCCGCCGCGCCCTGCGTGGCGCCCGGCAGCGTGCTGTTCATCGATGCCGGCTCGACCAACCTGGCGATCGCCCAAGCGCTGGGCGAGGCGCGCCTGACCGTGATCACCAACGCCCCGGCGATTGCCGCCGCGCTGATCGACAAGGCCCTGATCGAGCTGATCGTCATTGGCGGGCGCATCCATGCCGAGACCGGCGCCAGCATCGGCGCGACCGCCCTGCGCGACCTGGAACTGATCAGCCCCGACCTGTACATCCTGGGCGCTTGCGGGGTCGATGCCCAGGCCGGCATCAGCGCCATCCATTACGAGGAAGCCGAATTCAAGCGCCGCGTTGCCGCCCTCAGTAAAGCGGTGCTGGTCGCCACCACCAGCGACAAGGTCGGCACCGCCGCGCCGTACGCGGTGCTGGCGGCGTCCAGCCTGACCGAGCTGGTCGTCGAGCATGATATCGATGCGCGCCAGTTTGACGCCTTCGCGGCGCGTGGCGTGCGCGTACGGCGCGCCGCCGCGCCCTGAGCGCTACCATTTTCCAAAAGAAATTATGTCAGGTACCGGAGCGCAACAACGCCTTGCCACCCGCCCGCCTTCCTGGCCATGTCGGCCTGGGCGAAGGCCAGCTGTTCAGCGTGGGTGGCTTCCTGGGCGGGTGCGCGATGCGCCCATCTTCGTCATGCCGCTCGCGTTTGCCGGGCTCGGCTGTGCAATGCTGCTGATCGCGGCCAGCGCGACACCGGGCGCGGCGAGCGCGCCCAAGGCGGTATCGCCCTAACTTACTTGAGCCGGCAGGTCAGCAGCCAGTAGTATTCGAGGCGCACGATCTTGATTTCGCGCACAGAGGAAGCGAGCTTCTTGCGCAGCGCGCTGTCGGAGGGATAGGTTTTGGGAATCTCGTAGCGCTCGCCATCGGGCGCGATGCGGATCTGGTAAGTGTTGCCTTCCATATCGGTGCGCGCCACGGTTTCGCTGCTGCCTTCCACATACGCATCGTCCAGCAGGACGATGAACATATCGTCGCCGACCTTGCTGCGCAATTGCGCCAGGAAACGTTCCTGCTCTTCGCGCTTGACGTGCGACCACCAGAAGCCAATGAACACGGCCGTGTAGCTGCCGATATCGTCCGGCAGGTTCCAGGCGTCCGCCACCTTGAAGTCGACCTTGTCGCCTGGGAGCGCGCGCAGCTTGCCCAGCGCGATCATTTCGGGATTGATATCGGTGGCGACCACCTTGTCGGCCGTGTCGGCGATGACGGCGGTCCAGTAACCGGTGCCGCAGGCCAATTCCAGCACGGTATGGCCGCGCAGGGTCTCGGCCACGTGGCCGCGCATGGCGGCCAGGTCGTCCTTGCGTTCCGGCCGGTCGTAGATGCGGTCGTGGTTGGATGCGCTCTTGGCGTAAAACTGTGCAGATTGTTCGGTGATCATATTTTTCTTGGTGTGAAGGCTTTTACAGCTCGTAAGTTTCTTTGGTGCCGCTCATGGCCGACTCGACCAGCTTGCGGTTCAGGGTCGGCGCCAGCAATTCGATGAAAGTATAAATGTAGCTGCGCAGATAGGCGCCCTGCTTGACGGCCACGCGCGAGATATTCATGCCGAACAAGTGCCCCACTGGAATGGCGCGCAGGTTCTTGTCGCGCTCGGCGTCGAAGGCCATGCCCGCTATGATACCAATACCCATGCCAAGTTCCACATAGGTTTTGATGACATCGGCGTCGATGGCTTCGAGCAGCACGTCGGGTTTGAGCCCGCGCAGCCCGAAAGCGTGGTCGATCTTGCTGCGTCCGGCAAACGCGGCGTCGTAGGTAATCAGCGGGTAGGTGGCGATTTCTTCCAGCGACACGGCCTTCGATTTGAGCAAAGGATGGTCGGGCGGCACCACCACCATGTGCTCCCATTGATAACAAGGCAAGGTGATCAATCCATCAATGCCGGCGATCGACTCGGTGGCAATGGCCAGGTCGGCCTGGTCGCGCTGGACCATCTCGGCGATCTGGCGGGGGTTGCCTTGCAGCAGGGACAAGCGTACCTTGGGGTACTTGAGCATGAAGGCCTGCACCACTTTCGGCAAGGTATAGCGCGCCTGCGTATGCGTGGTGGCAATGGTGAAACTGCCGCTGTCCTGGGCCGCGTATTCCTTGCCGATGCGCTTGAGGCTGTCGATCTCCTGCATGATCAGCTCGACGGACTCCAGCACCAGCCGGCCGGGCTCGGTCAACCCCCGGATGCGCTTGCCGTGGCGGGTGAAAATATCAACACCAAGCTCTTCTTCAAGCTCGATAATGGCTTTCGACACCCCGGGCTGGGACGTGAACAAGGCCTTGGCCGCATCGGTCAGGTTGTAATTCTGCCGCACGGCTTCACGGACGAAGCGTAATTGATGAAGGTTCATTGCTGTTCTCGTAGGCCGGAAGATACTCAAAATAAATATCTACCAGCATTTTATAAGAATGCTTATGCCGGATACGCATATAAGCAAATAAATTCTTAGTCCTTTGGAATAAAGGATGAGTTTATTACTATTGAGGCTAGTTTGGGGACAGTCTCATGGCTAAACCCCTTAGAAAGCCGAAGGGGGCTCGCAAAACCGTAGCGAGCGGCGCCAGGTTTGTCCGAGAAGCGCAGCCGTACGAAGGTACGGTGAGCATCGCAGGGCAGACCTGGCACCGCGCAGTAGGTTTGGCGAGCCCCCCACCAAAAATATCAGGATGACATATGTACCGTTACGACCAATACGACCACCTCATCGTCAGGGAACGCATCGCGCAATACCGCAGCCAGGTGGAGCGCCGCATCAACGATGAGCTGACCGAAGCCGAATTTGTACCGCTGCGCCTGCAAAACGGCCTGTACATGCAGCGCCACGCCTACATGCTGCGCATCGCGGTGCCGTACGGCCTGCTGTCATCAAGCCAGATGCGCATGTTCGGCCACATCGCGCGCAAGTACGACCGCGGCTACGGCCACTTCACGACGCGCCAGAACATCCAGTTCAACTGGATCGAGCTCGAACAGACGCCCGACATCCTGCTTGATCTGGCCTCGGTCGAGATGCACGCCATCCAGACCTCGGGCAACTGCATCCGCAACATCACGTCCGACGAATACGCCGGCGTGGCGGCGGACGAAATCATCGATCCGCGCCCGTACGCCGAAGTGCTGCGCCAGTGGAGCACCTTCCACCCCGAATTCGCCGCCCTGCCGCGCAAGTTCAAGGTGGCGATCAACGGCGCCGTGGAAGACCGCGCCGCCATCGCCGTGCACGACATCGGCCTGACCGTGGTGCGTAACGACGACGGCGAGATCGGCTTCAAGGTCATGGTCGGCGGCGGCATGGGCCGCACCCCGATCCTGGGCAGCGTGGTGCGCGCGTTCCTGCCGTGGCGCCACATGCTGACCTACATCGAAGCGGTCATGCGCGTCTATAACAGCTACGGCCGGCGCGACAACAAGTACAAGGCGCGCATCAAGATCCTGTTGAAAGCCATGGGCGCCGAAGAATTCACGCGCCAGGTCGAGGCAGAATGGACCGACCTGAAAGACAGCGCATCGACCCTGACCGACGAAGAAATGGCGCGCGTGGCGGCCTACTTCACGCCGCCGGCGTACGACACCCTGGCCAATATCGACGTGCGTGCCGAACACGCCGACAACAAGGCCTTCGGCAACTGGCTGACCCGTAACGTCAAGCCGCACAAGGTACCCGGCTACGCCATCGTGCTGCTGTCGCTCAAAAAAACCGGCGTGCCGCCGGGCGACGCCACCGCGACCCAGATCGACTTCGTGGCCGACCTGGCGGACCGCTACAGCTTCGGCGAACTGCGCGTGACGCACGAGCAGAACCTGGTGCTGGGCGACGTAAAACAGTCGGCCCTGTTCGCACTGTGGCAGGAAGCCAAGGCGCATGGCCTGGCGACGCCGAATATCGGCCTGTTGACCGACATTATCTGCTGCCCCGGCGGCGACTTCTGCTCGCTGGCCAACGCCAAGTCGCTCCCGATCGCCGCCGCCATCGCGGAGCGTTTCGACAACATCGACTACCAGCACGACATCGGCGAGATCGAACTCAATATCTCGGGCTGCATCAACGCCTGCGGCCACCACCACGTCGGCTCGATCGGCGTGCTCGGTGTGGACAAGGATGGCAGCGAGTGGTACCAGGTCTCGATCGGCGGCGCGCAGGGTAACAACGCGGCCATCGGCAAGATCATCGGACCGTCCTTCTCGGCGCTGCAAATGCCCGAAGTGATCGACCGCCTGCTGCAGGTGTACGTGCGCGAGCGCCACGAAGACGAAAAATTCGTGGACACCGCCCAGCGCCTGGGCGTCGCCCCGTTCAAGGAACATGTGTATGCCACGCCGATCAAGGCGGGCGAACTGGTTGGAGAAGACCACTATGCTTGAGTCGCACAAAGAAATCATCAAACAGCGCGCGGTCGTCGCCGACGACTGGAGCGTGCTGCGCCTGGCCGTTGCCGACCCTGATGCCGGCGTCGCCGCCGACGCGCCGGACGCGGTCGTGGTCCCGGAAGGCAAAGTCATCGTGCCGCTGGCGGTATGGCAGGCGCAGCGCGATTCGCTCGCTTCGCGCAGCGAGATCGGCGTGTGGCTGGCGCCCGACGAACGCGCCGAAGCGCTCAGGGGTGACCTGGACAAGTTTGCGGTGGTCGCCATCGACTTCCCCAAGTTCACCGATGGCCGCGGCTACTCGACCGCCTTCAACCTGCGCATGCGCATGGACTATCGAGGCGAACTGCGCGCCATCGGCGACGTGCTGCGCGACCAGCTGTTCCAGATGCAGCGCTGCGGCTTCGACGCCTTTGCCACGCGCCCGGATCGCAATATCCACGACGCGCTCAAGGGCTTGACCGACTTTTCCGAGGTGTACCAGGCCTCGGTCGACGTCAAGGCGCCGCTGTTCCGCCGTCACGAACGCGACGTGCGCATCGACAGCACCGACGTCGGCTACGGCATCTGAGGCGATCATGACCGATATTTCAGCCCTCATCGCCAGCACCCGCGCCACCCTGGAGCGCATCGCCGCCGAGTATTCGCCGGCGGTGTTCGCCTCCAGCCTGGCCGCCGAAGACATGGTCCTGACCGACTTGATCCTCAAGGCCAAGCTGCCGATCGGGATCTTCTCGCTCGAAACCGGCCGCCTGCATCCGGAAACGCTGGCGGTGCTGGGCCAGGTCAAGGATACCTACGGCTACGACATCGCGCTGTTCAAACCGCAGCCGGAAGCGGTGGACGCGTATGTGTCGCAGCACGGCCTGAACGCCTTTTACGAGAGCGTGGACATGCGCCGCGAGTGCTGCCGCATCCGCAAAGTCGAACCGCTGGGGCGCGCCCTGGCCGGCAACAAGGCCTGGGTGACCGGGCAGCGCCGCTCGCAATCGAGCACCCGCGCGCAGCTCGACATCCAGGAAGACGACGCCGCCCACGGCATGGTCAAGTTCAATCCGCTGGCCGATTGGTCCGAAACCGACGTCTGGAACTACATCCGCGACAACGGCGTGCCTTACAACGCGCTGCACGACCAGGGCTTTCCCTCGATCGGCTGCGCGCCCTGCACGCGCGCGGTGCAGCCGGGCGAAGACGTGCGCGCCGGCCGCTGGTGGTGGGAAAATCCGGACTCCAAGGAATGCGGCCTGCACATGGTCGATGGAAAACTGATTCGCATTAAATCCGTGGCCGCTTGAGGCTCACCCCTCAGCCACCATAAAAACAAAGGCCTAGCCACCATGACTACACTGACCGACACCCCGCGCGTACTGACCGACGTCAATGCGCGCCACCTCGATGCGCTCGAATCGGAAGCGATCCACATCCTGCGTGAAGTCGCCGCCGAATGCGCCAACCCCGCCCTGCTGTTCTCGGGCGGGAAGGACTCGGTCGTGCTGCTGCGCCTCGCCGAAAAAGCCTTCCGGCCCGGTAAATTCCCATTCCCGCTGGTGCACATCGACACCGGCCACAATTTCGCCGAAGTGATCACCTTCCGCGACGCCCGCGTGGCGGAGCTGAAAGAACGCCTGATCGTCGGCTCGGTCGAAGACTCGATCAAGCGCGGCACCGTGCGCCTGCGTAATCCGCTGACCGATTCGCGCAACGCGGCGCAAGCGGTCACCCTGCTCGAGACCATCGCCGAACACAAATTCGACGCCTGCATCGGCGGCGCGCGGCGCGACGAAGAAAAAGCGCGCGCCAAGGAACGCATCTTCTCCTTCCGCGACGAATTCGGCCAGTGGGACCCGAAGGGCCAGCGCCCGGAACTGTGGGACCTGTATAACACCCGCGTACACCCGGGCGAAAACATGCGCGTGTTCCCGATCTCGAACTGGACCGAACTCGATGTGTGGCTCTACATCCAGCGCGAAAAACTGGCGCTGCCGCCGATCTACTTCGCGCACGAGCGCCAGGTCATCCCGCGCAATGGCTTGCTGGTGCCGCTGACCGACCTGACCCCGGCGCGCGATGGCGAAACCGTCGAAACCCAGGTGGTGCGCTTTCGCACCGTGGGCGACATTTCGTGCACCTGCCCTGTTTCGTCGGATGCCTCGACGGTCGAAGCGATCATCGCCGAAACCGCCATCACCCAGATCACCGAACGCGGCGCCACCCGGATGGACGACCAGACCTCCGAAGCCTCGATGGAAAAACGCAAGAAAGCAGGATACTTCTGATGAACGCTCGCATTGACAACCCAACCGAACGCGGTCTCCTTCGCTTCATCACCGCCGGTTCCGTCGACGACGGCAAAAGCACCCTGATCGGGCGCCTGCTGTTCGACAGCAAAGGCATTTTCGCCGACCAATTGGACGCCATGTCACGCTCGAAGCACAAGCGCACCGTGGGCGACGCGGTCGACCTGTCCTTGCTGACCGACGGCCTGGAAGCCGAGCGCGAACAGGGCATCACCATCGACGTGGCCTACCGCTACTTCGCCACGCCCAAGCGCAAGTTCATTATCGCCGACACCCCGGGCCACGAGCAGTACACGCGCAACATGGTCACCGGCGCCTCGACCGCCGACGCGGTGATCATCCTGATCGACGTGTCCAAGGTCAAGCTGCGCGAAGACGGCGGCGTGGACCTGCTGATCCAGACCAAGCGCCATTCGACCATCGCCCACCTGCTGCAGATCGAGCACGTGGTCGTCGCAGTCAACAAGATGGACCTGGTGAATTACGACCAGGCGGTGTACGACCGCATCGTCAAGGCCTACCAGGAGTTCGCCGCGACCCTGGGCTTGACGGACATCACGCCGATTCCGCTGTCCGCCCTGACCGGCGACAACGTGGTCGAGCCGAGCGAGAAAATGAGCTGGTACCAGGGTCCGACCCTGATCTCGCTGCTCGAGTCGCTCTCGGTCTACGACGAATCGCACGCGGCGCCGTTCCGTTTCCCGGTGCAGCTGGTGGCGCGTCACAACGGCCACGAAGCGAATGACTTCCGCGGCTACATGGGCCGCATCGAAGCGGGCATGGTCAAGGTGGGCGACAAGCTGGTGGTGCAGCCATCGGGCCAGAGCGCCACCGTCAAGGATATCCTGACCCTGGAAGGCTCGCACCAGTCGGCCGTGGTGGGCCAGTCGATTACCTTGCTGCTCAATGAATACCTCGACATCTCGCGCGGCGACCTGCTGGCCGGCGCCGACCAGCCGGCGACCCTGCTCAAGACGCTCAAGGCGGACGTGTGCTGGATGTCGGACGAGCCGCTCGACATGCGCCGCAAGTACTGGATCAAGCATGGCACCAAGCAGACCTCGGCCAAGATCACCGGCGTCGACACCCTGCTCGACATCAATACGCAGCAGCGCCACGCGGCCGATGGCCTGAAGCTGAACGACATCGCGCGCATCGGCCTGACCGTGCAGCAGCCGCTGGCGGCCGACGCCTATGCCGACATCCGCGCAACGGGCGCCTTCATTTTGATCGATGAAGTTACTCACCAGACGGTTGCCGCTGGTATGATCCGACTGGACGCGTAAGTCATCAACCGCCAGCGCGCTTGCCAGCCGCCCGCCAGCAAAAGGAACACAGCATGTCAGCACTCGGAAAAGTCTATCTGATCGGCGCCGGCCCCGGCGCCCAGGACCTCATCACCCTGCGCGGCGCGCGCCTGCTGGAGCAGGCCGACGTGGTGCTGCACGATGCCCTGGTGACCGACGAGATGCTGGCACTGTGTCCGCGGGCGCTCAAGATTGCGGTGGGCAAGCGTTGCGGCCAGTTGTCGACGGCACAAGCCTTCATCAACAAGCAACTGGTCGACAGCGCGCATAAATACGCGCTGGTGGTGCGCCTGAAAGGCGGCGACCCGATGCTGTTCGGGCGTGCCGATGAAGAATTGCGCGCGCTGGAAGAAGCGGGCATCGAGGTGGAAGTCGTGCCGGGCATTACCACCGCGGTGGCGGCGGCGGCGGCGACCAAGCAGCCGCTGACCAAGCGTGGCGTGGCGCGCAGCGTGGCGTTTTTCACGTCCAGCACCGCGCCCGAACTCGATGGCCAGACCGTCATTCCCGATACCGACACCCTGGTGCAGTACATGGGCGGGCGCGAGGCCATCGTAACGGCCCAGCGCCTGCTGGACCAGGGCCGCAGGCCGGATACGCCGGTGGTGGTGATTGAAAATTGCAGCCGCCCGGAACAGCGCATCATGCGCCTGACCCTGGCGACCCTGGCCCATGGCCTGGGTCCGGCGCATGGCCCGGTGCTGGTGATGCTGGGCGACGCCATGAAGCTGCGCGAGAACCAGCCGATCGATACCGCGCAAGGCGGCGATAGCCTGGACGCAGCGCAGGATGGCGCGCAACTAAGCGCTTGAGCGCTTGCAGGCGGGCGCCTGTTGCGTGCATCCCTGCGGTTCCAGCGCGTCGATTTCCCATTGCAGCTTGTCGGCTGCGGCATAGGTTTTTTCGGCGATGGCCGACAGGCGGTTGAAAGCGCGCTGCAAGCGCTGCGAGCTCGCTGGCCCGCTCAGCGAATACAGCTGGCTGCGCACTGTGCGGATATCTTCCTTCAATGCCCTGAGCGCTTCGCGCAGGCTGGCGTCGGCGTCGAGCGGTTCGTCGAGGCCTTCGTCGATGCGCTTGCGCAGCATGTCGATCTTGTATCCCATTCCCGCGAGGCGGTCGGCCAGACGGTCGAGGCGCATGGCGGCGCGACGTTCGTTGCCCAGTGCGATGAGTGAATTGCGGCCGTGCCGGGCGAGCAGGGAGACTTCGCGGAGCAGCAGCTTCAGGAATGAACTGAGCATGATGGATACCGGAGAGAGTAAGAGAGTCAAGAAATTCTGAGCGCAATCGCCAGTCCAGTCAAACCCTGCACACGCTGGTAACTGATCCAGAACAAACCAACTGCGAATTCCCTGTCTCCGTCATTCACGCCTCCCCGACGGTGGCGGTGGCGGGAACGACAGGGACGGCGGTGCTTATAGTTTCAGTGCCCGCGCCACATCTTCCCAACTCACATACTTGAAGTTCTGCGGCCCATCCGGCAGGCGCTTGTAGCCATCCTGAATCACCAGCATGCCATGCGCATACGGACCGCCCAGGTTCTTCGATGTCACATCGAGTCCATCGGTATCGGACGTGCCATCGATCCCTTCGGCCAGGTTGAACCCCACCTTGAAACGCCCGCGCACCCTGTACGGCGCTTGCGCATCGAGCACCACGTAACTGCTGTCCCCCTGGCTCGACACAATCAAGTAAGCCCCCTTCACGCCTTCGTAAATCGCCATGCCCTCGACATCGGCGTGCAAGTCGCGTCCCACGGCGAGCACCATCTTGCGCGTGGAAGGCTGATCGGCGCGCGCCGCCAGGGTCCACACGCCGCGCTTTTCCTCACCGATGAACAAACGCTCGTTGCGGTCGTCGGCGACACAGCCTTCCGGCTGGCTGTCCACCTTGAACTGGCGCGCCAGCGTGGCTCTCCACGCCTCGCCGCTGCGCGTGATGCGGAACTGGCGGAACGCCCCGCCCTTGTCGTTGACGATCACCTCCAGCCCACCGCTGCGCGGCTGGAACAGGCAGATCCCGTACACCTCCGGGAAACCGGTCGCAAAGCGGGTCAGCTCGACCACCTTGCCGTCCGCATCGAAACCGAACAGCACCACGCTGTTGTCGTCGCGCTGGCTGGCCACGGCCAGGTCGAGCACCTTGCCATCCATGTTCACGCCCTGGCGCAGGTCGACGTTATTCAAGCGGCCCACATCGAGGAACTGCTGCTGCGTGCCCTGCAGGTCGTACACCATCAGGCCCTGCTTCTTGTTCGTGCCCAGCACGCGCGAACGGGTCGCGTCCTGCGGATGAACCCAGATCGCCGGATCGTCCGCCACGTCGCCCAGGCGCGCCACGGGCATGGTCTGCGCACGCGGTTCGACCACCACCGCCGGTGACGCCGCCGGCCCCGCCGGCAGGCGCGCGCCGGCCTTGAGCAGAGTGCGCGCCGGCATCGCCTCGCTATTAGCCTCATAGGCCCAGGTGCCGACGCCCTTCTCATTCGCATACAGCGTGTGCCGCGCATCGTCCACCTTGCACTGGCCGGCGTCGAGCGGCATGCTCAGTTTGCGCACCAGTTGCGGCGTGGCCCCGTGCATCAGCCACTGCTCCGCCTGGCCATCCCTGGCCGCCACGAACAGGAAGTCCAGTCCCTGCTGGTCGCGAAACAGGCACAGGCCCTCCAGGCCAAATGGCTGCTGCGGCAAAGGCGCCAGGCGCGCCAGCTCGCCGCGCCGGACATCGACGCGGATCGGCAGCGCGTGCTGGGTCTCGGCATCGAGCACCACGGCGATGCCGCTGCCGTTGGTGGTGCGCGCGTCGAGCTGCTTGGCGCGCATCGGAAGGCGCGCCAGCTCCTTGCCGGTGGCATCGGTCAGCTGCAAGGCGTGCTTGTCGAGCGAGAGCCAGCCGCCGCCATCGAGCGCGATGCGGTCGGCGCCGTGCGCCGCGGCGGCGGCGAGGAGGCACAGCGAAGCGGCTGCGCGGAGTAGGTGTTTGTGCATGGTCATATCAGAAAAAATTCGCTTTCAGGCTCAATTTGTACGTGCGGCCGTACTGCTCGTACTGGACGTTGTATGGTTTGCTGCCCTGGTATACATAATAGGTTTCATTATTCAGGTTGACGCCCTCGAAGACCAGCTGCACACGCTTGTTGATCTGGTAGCCGAGCGAAAAATCGACCTGGCGCTGGGCGTCGACGTAGCGGTCCTGCGAGGCGTCGAGCAGGTCGCCGCCGACTTCGAGCAGGTAGGCCGACTTGTGATTGAGCGCCAGGCGCGTGCTCACAGGGCCGCTTTCGTATCCGAGCATCAGGTTGACGATCTGCTTCGATTGTCCCGGCAGGCGGATCTCGCGCGTCAACTGGCCGCCGCTGGCCTTGTCGAAGCGGCCTATGGTGGCCTTGGCATCGTTAAAACTGGCGTTGGCGCCGACGATCAACCCGTTCCACGGCGCCGGCAGCATGCGCAGCGACTGCGAATACGACAGTTCGACACCGTTCACGCGCGCCTTGTCGCCGTTGGCGTAGCTGGTGGCGGTGGTGTAGCCGGCCCATGTCCCGCTGCCCGCCAGGTCGGTGGTGTAGGTGAAATTCTTGATGTCCTTCGAATACACGTAGGCCGACATGGCGCCGTCCGCGCCGAGCATGCGCTCGATCCCGAGGTCGAAGTTGGCCGCCTTGAGCGGCTTCAAGTCCGGGTTGCCGATCACCGCTTCGGTATTGCTGGCCAGGCTGACGCCCGGCGCCAGTTGGCTGAAATTGGCGCGCACGACGGCGTTGGTCCAGGCGGCGCGCACGCTGGTGTCTTTGTCGATATCGAAGCGCGCCTGCAGGTTGGGCAACCAGTTCGCATAATCGCTGCTGCGCGACACAGACTGCAAGCCGTTAGCGGACACCTGCTGCCCGCGCGCCGCGAAGCTGGTGCGCTCGTGGCGCACGCCGGCCAGCAAGCGCCAGTTGCCGATGTCGGCGCCGGCCTGCACGTAGGCGCTGTCGATATCTTCGTCCATCGAAAAATCGTTCAGGTTCGACTCCGACAGCAGGCGCGCGCCGGCGCGGTCCAGGCCCGCCACGCGCGCGCGCACCAGCGCCGGGTCGAGGCCCGGTCCGAGGTTGGCGAACGGGTAGTCCAATGCGCCTTGGGTAAAGCCGCTCATCGACACACTTCCGGCGCCCCAGTAATTAGCGCTGCTTGCCTTGTTGCTGGTGTAGCCCCACTGCTCGGTGTCGTTATCCTTGGTGCGGCGGCTGGCCTTGACGCCGCCCTTGATGTCGGCAGCGGCGTCGCCCAGCGCCAGGCGGCGGCTCAGGTCCAGTTTCACATGGCGCTCGGCGTCACGGCTGTCGCGCGCCTGCAGGGTGATGCCCTGCAGGTTGTAGCTGGCCGGGTCGACCAGGCTGGCGGGACCGGTCAGGGCGGGCGCCTCGGTACCGGAAAAACGCAAGCCGGCCACGTTGGCGCTGGCGCGAAAACGGCCATCGTTGATGCTCTCCGGCGTGTCTTCGGTGGCGCGGCTGGCGCCACCAGAGGCGGCCAGTTTCCAGTCGCCGACGCGGAGATCGCCGCCGACGACGGCGGAGCCGATCTGCTGCGTGTATTTGCGCTGGCGCAGGCGGCGTTCGGCGCGCGCGGTAAATGGCGTGTCGGGCGAGGCGGCGCCGCCGGCGATATTGCTGACCGAGAGGCGATCGCGCACTTCATCGTCCGAAAAGCGGCTGAGAAAAGTGCGCAGATACAGCGACTGGCCGGCCTGCGGACGATAATCGACGTTGACCGCCAGCGCATTGCGCTCGCGCTGCGGCAGGTAGTCGCGCAGTTCGAGGCCGGACAGCTTGCCCTTGCTCCAGGCGCCGCCGGTTTCCACATTATCGGATCCGAACTTGCGGCGCTCGCCGCTGATGCCGGCCGCCACCCCGAGTTTGCCGTCCAAAAAGCGCTCGGCCCACAAGGCGCCGGCGTTCGGGCTGGTCTTGCCGGTGTTCTGGTCGCGGCTCGCTCCCGCCTGGAACGACAGCGCGCTGCCGGGCAAGTCGAAGGCCGACAGCGACTTGACGTCGACCGAGCCGCCGAGCGAATTGGCATCCTGGTCGGGCATGAGGGTCTTGGACACTTCCAGCGAGCGAATCAGGCCGGCCGGCAGCACGTCGAGGGCGACCGCGCGGCGGCCCGCTTCCGGCGAGGGCACCGCAGCGCCGTTGATGGTGACGGCGTTGTAATCGGGGCCCATGCCGCGCACCACGATGTAGCGGCCTTCGCCCTGGTCGCGCTGCACCGCCACGCCGGGCAGGCGGGCCAGCGCCTCCGCGGCGTTTTTGTCCGGCAGGCCGCCGATATCGTCGCTGCTGATGACGCTGACGATGTTGTCGGCCTTCTGCTGGGCCGCCAGCGTGCGCTTCATGCTCGAACGCTGGCCGGCGATGACGACGGTATCGAGCGCGATTGCGCTCGCTTCGCTGGCGCCGGCGGCGTTGTCGGCCGCGTGGGCGACAACGCCGCACAGTTGCAGGATGCCGAAGGCAATGAGGGACAGGCGCGGAAGACTGCCCGCCGCTGCGCGCTGACGCTGTTGTTGTTTGTCGCTGTTCATAGGTTCGCCGTTGGATGGGTGAAAAACAGGGCGAAGTCTAGAGAGCGAATATGTCCATCTCGTGACACGCGGCCCGCTGCCGCGGGCGATACAGCCCTTTTCGGCAGCCGGTGAGCTGAAATGCCCCTCCCCCGCCGGTGTCTCCCGCCGGTGTCAGGTCTGACATTCGGACACGAGCTGATCCGCAGGGACAATCCAGCAGCTATCTACAGCCGGGACCGTGTCCGAATGTCAGACCTGACACCGGGGGGGGGCGGGAGGATGTGAGCCGATCGGACTGGCGCCGCTGCGCTGTTTGCACCCCCGCCTGTCATCGTCCTGTCACGCGCGCGGGCTAGTATCGGCACGTATCACCCTCATGCAAGGCTTTGGCCTTTCGCCCATGCTCCACTCACACCGCACTGCGCTCGTCCTGGCCTCGCTGGCCCTTCTCGCCTGCTGCTTCCTGTATGCGTTCGCCGGCGTGCCCAAGCCGCCGGCCGACTGGAAGTGGATCGATATCGCCAGCGAGGCGAGCATCGCGCTCATGGCCGGCGTGTGGTTCGTGCTGGTATTGAGCTCGCGCCCGCCCGGCCGCGTCACCGCGCTGCTGGCCACCGGACTGGCCGGCCTGATGCTGGGCGCCTGCGCCGACTGCCTCGACGAATTTGTCAGCGTCCCCAAGGGCCAGTTGTGGAACCACGTGATCGAGAGCGGCCTGACCCTGGCCGGCATGGCCGCCCTCACCTGCGGCCTGCTCGACTGGCGACGCGAACAATTCATGCTCAACGAGCACCTGCACAAACGCGAACGCCTGTTCCGCGACCACCGCTCGTTCGATCCGCTCACGCAGGTGGGCGACGCCGACTACCTGCGCGCGCAGCTGCGCATCGAGCACGAACGCGGCACCGGCGCGGATTGCTGCCTGCTGATGGTCGATATCGACAGCTTCCACCTGATTAACCGCGCCCACGGCCAGCGCGAAGGCGACCGCCTGCTGCAAGCGGTGACCCATACCCTGCTGCTCAACCTGCGCCGCACCGACCTGCTGTGCCGCTACGCGGGCGACCGCTTCGCGATCCTGCTGCCGGCCACCGATGGCGACAGCGCGCGCGCACTGGCCGAGCAGTTGCGGCGCGCCGTCGCGACGCTGCGCCATCACACCCACGGCAGCGGCGAGGCGCTGCAGGTGACGGTGCGCTACGCGGTGCGCCATGTCGATATCGAGCCGCGCCAACTGCTCAAGGAAATCAACCGCGCGCTGGAACGGCGCATGCCGCAGCCGGCGCCTGCCGCGGACGACGCCAGCAGCTTCGCCGCGCCCGCGTGAGACGCTTGTGAGCCGCCTCCTGCAAGCGGGCGACGCCTGCATCGTGGCGCAGCACCAGCCGGCGCTGGTGTTGGACTACGCGCGTTCGCGCGAGCTGGCGCCGCGCGCCATCCTGGCCGGCACCGGCATGGACGCCCTGCGGGCGCCGGACGCGCAGCAAGCGATTACCCCCACCGAATATCTGCAACTGCTGGCCAACGTGGCGGCCGGCCTGAAAAGCGCGGAGACCAGTTTCATGCTGGGCCAGCAGATGCTGCCCGGGCATTTCGGGGCCTTGAGCCACGCGCTGATGCAGGCCCACAGCTTGCGCGAGGCAATCGCCCTGCTGGTGCGCTTCCAGATGCAGCTGTGCCCCTTGCTGGCGCCGCGTTTTCGCGAGGAAGGCGATCTCGCCGTGCTGTACTGGACCGACAGTTTCGGCGCCGGCGCGCAGCGCGGCTTCCTGGTGGAGATGCACATGACCGCCATGAGCGCCATGTGCCGCTGGCTGGGCGGCGAGCGCCTGCCGTGGCGCTACTGCTTCAACCGCACCCCGCCGCGCTACACCGAGCAGCACGAGGTGCACCTGGGCGAACAGCTGCGCTTTCACTGTCACCTCGACGCCATGCTGATCGACGCGGCCTGGCTCGACCGCCCGTGGCCGCGCGCCAATGCGATGGCGGCGGCGGTGGCGCGGCGCAGCGTCGACGCGGCCCACGCCGGCGGCCAGCGCAGCGTTCTGTGCGCCCTCTACGATTATCTGCTGGAGCACATCCGCAGCGCGCCGACCCTGGAACAGTGCGCGATCCAGTTCGGCGTCAGCCCCGCCACCTTGAAACGCCACCTGGCGCGCCACGGCAGCCACTTCCAGGCCGAACTCGACCAGGTACGCGCCCACGTCGCCCTGCGCCTGTTCCACGGCGGGCGCCACGACAACGACGCGGTCGCGCGCCATCTCGGATTTCATGACGCAAACAACTTCCGCAGGTCGTTCAAACGCTGGACCGGCATGACCCCCATGCTATTAAGGCAAAGCCTGGAAGCTTATCGCTTGCAATCGGGAGATACATCGGCCATAATCTAAATGAGAATTGTTCTCATTCACTGAAAGGCAGCGATGAATACCACCCAACAACCCGTGCGCGTGATCCCGGCGCCTGTCGCACCTGCGCTTCCGCTGCGCGTCAACAGCCAGGAACTGCTGCGTCAGGGCAAGTCGATCCAGATCGAACACGACGGCAAAATCTACGAATTGCGAGTCACCCGGCTTGGCAAGCTGATCCTGACCGCCTGATCCATCAACCCCCAGCCAGCCAGCGTTGCACCCGCCAGCCAGCCTCCCCCCTTTTCTAACAGGAGCAACGCATGGCTATCGCTATCGATATGGCAGGACCCGCAGTTACCGCACCGAACGGCGCGCCGCCCCAGCCCGAACTGCTGGTCTCAGCCGCGCTGCACCTGATGTCGCATTACAGCGCCAATGCCGCGCAAGCCGGGCCGTGCCTGAAGCTGGCGTCGGTGATCGAGCGCCATTTGAAAGCGCTGGCCAGCCATGGCGACTTGAATCCGGTACTGCGCGCAACCTGCCAGCAGTTGTCGGAACAGTGGGCGGCGGTGGTCGACCAGGCGCTTCCGCGCCCGTCGCGCCCGACCCTGTTCAAGCGCTTCGTGGGCGGAGCGCGCCCGGCCACGCGCTAGGGCGGCGCTGCCCCAAGCGCACGCTTGCCCCGCGCCGGTCGGCGCGGCCGAACGGCGGGGCGCTCAGTTATACGCCTTGCTTCTGAACAGGCCGAAAAACAGCCATGCCCCGCTCAGGGTCAGCGCGATATAGAAGATATAGCCGATCCAGCCAAACCCTTTGTACTTCTTGCCCGGCAGCCTCAGGGTATGCGGGTCGTCGCGCAGATATTCAATCTCGATGCGCTCGCCGCTGCCGATTTGCTCCTGCAGCTCTTTGCTGATCGGCCATTTGGCCACCGCCACCCGCGTGCCGCTCACGGTGCGGAACTCGATATCGGCCACGGCAACGCCATTGCGCGCCGCCTTGCTGGCTTGTCCATCGTCTCCCGCCGAACGTTCTTCGATGTTCTTGAACACCATCACCCGCGCCATTTCGCCTTGCTCACGGTAGGTACGCTCGACTTTGCGTTTGTCCAGGTCGTCCAGCAATGCCGCGGAGCCGAAAAAGAAAAAGATCAGGGAAAAGACGAAGATGTATTTTTTCATGGAGAAGCTGAACCGACACAGATTGAAACTGGGAAAAAACAATTACACCTAAGTAAATACCAGCCATCTTCCCACCAGCATCTGCACCAAGCAAGTTCCGTCGCACCACGGTGCTGGCGCCAGATGCAATTCCACGGCGTCATCCTGCCGAATAGCAACTGAAAACGTTTTCAAAATCGCTTAGCCTGTGTACACTCTGGCCGGCTGTTTATATCGTGGGTTGTACCAGTTATGGTAATCTCGCGGTGACAGCCGCTCCGCACCCTACCAGGACCCATCCCTTGACCGACCACGACAACGCTGCCCCACCCTCCACCCTGATCGACGTCGCGCGTCACGCGGGCGTCTCGCCCAGCACCGTATCGCGCATCCTGAACGGCACCGCCAAAGTCTCGGACGACAAGCGCGCCGCCGTGATGGCCGCGATCGAGAAAATGCATTTCGCGCCGAACCAGATGGCGCAGGGCCTCAAGAAGGGGCGCTCGATGACCATCGGGATCGTGGTGCAGGATATTTCGAGCCCGTTTTTCGACGAGACCCTGCGCGGTGTCGACGATGGCTTGAAGGGCACCGGTTACGCCTCGGTGATCGTGAGCGGCCACTGGAATGCGGTCGAGGAAACGGAGCGCATCCGCCTCCTGCTGGCGCGCAAGGTCGACGGCATCATCCTGCTGGCCGGGCACCTGGAAGACGACATCATTTTGCAGTTTGCGAATCATCGTCCGATCGTCTCCACCGGGCGCGACCTGCGCACCAAGAGCGCGCTCGGGTTCAAGCTCGATAATGAAAACGGCGCCTTCATGGCGGTGCGCCACCTGGTCGAACTGGGCCACCGCCGCATCGCCTTCGTTACAGGCCCGTCGCATCACCGCGATGCCGACGAGCGCCTGGTTGGCTACAAGCGCGCGCTGGCCGAATCCGATCTTGAGTATGACGACAAGCTGGTGGTGGGTGGCGACTTCCACGAGTCCGGCGGCCTGTTGGCGGTGAACCACCTGTTCGAGACCAACCAGCAGTTCACGGCGGTGTTCGCGGCCAATGACCTGAGCGCGTATGGGGTCAGGTTGTGCCTGTACCGCAAGGGCATCCGGGTGCCGGACGATATTTCGCTGGTCGGTTTCGATGACTTGCCGGGGTCGTCGTACACCACGCCGCCGCTGACCACGATCCGCCAGCCCTTGTACGACATGGGCCGCATCGCCACCAACGCGCTGCTGGCGCTGATCAACGGCGAACCGGTGATGGCGCAGATTCCGCCGCTCGAACTGGTGGTGCGCGAGACCACGCGCCGGGTGCGTTAAGAACGCCTTACAGCTGCGCCACGCAGAAGTCGGTCATCGCGGCCAGCACGCTGGCGTCTTCACCGACCGCACCGGAGACGGTGATGTGCATGTCCGGATGATCGAGATGCAACTGCTCGACGATCAGCGGCAGGTCGCGCAGCAAGTGCCCGCCCTGCCCTAAAAACACCGGCACCACCGTCAGCGCCGTCACGCCTTGCGCCGCCAGTTCGGCCACGCGCTCGGGCAGGCGCGGCTCCATCAATTCCAGGAACGCCAGCGAGACCGGAACGTCCGGCACGCGCGCCTGGGTCAGCTCGCGCAAGCGTTCGAACGGCGCGGCCCAGGTGGCGGCGCGGGCGCCGTGGGCAAACAGGATCAGGGCGCGGGTCATCAGTGTCTTTCCACCCACCATAGCGCCCCAAGCGCCAATAGCAGGAATAGCAAACTCGGGGCGATCGCCGTCAGGACGGCCGGCATGTTACTGAGCAGCCCGACGTGGGCGAACAGGTTATTGATCAAAATGAAGCCGACGCCGATCATGATGCCGATGAAGATCTTCAGGCTCACGCCGCCGCTGCGGGTGTGCAGGTAGGCGAACGGCAGCGCCAGCGCCATCAGCACGAAAATGGCCAGCGGGTCGAACAGCTTTTTCCAGAACGCGATCTTGAAGCGCTCGGTCTCCTGCCGGTTCTCGGCCAGGTGGCGTGTATAGATCGCCAGTTCCGTGGCCGACATGCGCACCGGGTCGGAAGCCGATACCGAAATGATTTTCGGCGTGATCTCGGACACCAGCTCCATGCTCGGCAGCTTGCGGGTGGCGACCATGCTGGTCTCCTGGCCAAAATTGCCCAGCGCGCCGGCGCCCGCCACCGGCTTGCCGCCCGGCGGCGGCAGTGTGCGCGTGTTGGTAAAGCGCGTTTCGGTCACGTCTTCCAGGCGCCAGGTGCTGTTACCGGTGAAGACCGCGCGCGCCGCCGTGATCAGCGAACGCATGCGGAAGTTGGTATCGAACTCGTACAGCCGCACATCGAGCATCTGGCCGTCGGTGCGGAACTGGCGCACGTTGAAAAAACGCGAGCCGGTGACAAGCCCCTTGGTGCCTTCGCTGCGCACGATATCCTTGGTCCACATCCCGGAGCGGAACTCCTGCGACACGGTGGCGCCGCGCGCGCTCAGTTTGAGTTTTTCTGCCAGCGGCGCGGTGCGCGGCGCAATCAGTTCGCCGAACACGAAGGTGATGATGACGAACACGAAGCCGATCTTAAACAGCATCCATGCCGCCATCTGGGTCGACATGCTCGACGCGCGCATGATGGTGAACTCGGAGCTCGACGCGAACTGCGCCATCGTATAGATGGTGCCGATCAGGGTCGCCACCGGCATCACCTCGTACACATGGAACGGCACGCGCAGCAGCACATACAAGAAGGCGTGCTGGATCGCGTAGCCTTCCTTGCCCACCGACGGCAATTCGCCGGTCAGGTCCATGAAAGCGCTCAGCGCCAGGAAGGCGACCAGCACAAAGGCGACGGCCTGCGCGATCGAGACCGCGAAATAGCGTTGAAGGACCTTCATTTCGCGCCTCCCGCCGGCGCCGCATGATCGATCCGGCCGCGCTTCATGGCCGCCCACAGCACCAGCGGATGGTAGCGGTGGTTGACGTTCAGGCGCCACGCGAACATGCCCACCACGAGAACCGCGACGAACAGGTGCAGCGGCCACCAGGCCATGTAGAAATCGGACTTGCCCTGGCGGACATTGGCCTCGGCCAGCTTGGTCAGGTTGATGTACGTGAAGAAGATCAGCAGCGCGATGATCAGGTTAGCCGCACTGCCGGCGCGCGGATTGACGAAACCGAGCGGAATGGCCAGCAGGATCAGGAGCAGGCAGGTAATCGGCGCGGCGATGCGGTACAGCAGTTCGGACTGGGTGAAGCGGTTCGGGGTTTCGAGCAGCTCCTGGGTGGACATGGCGTCCGACGAGATGTCGCCATCCATCGAGGTGTTCTTGCTGGCCACGCGCATGCTGTAGCGGCCGAATTCCATCGATTGAAAATCGGCCTGGCCCGGCACGCCCTGGTAGCGCCGGCCGTTTTTGAGCACCAGGAACTGGCCGCCCTTGCCGTCGGACTCGATCACGCCTTCCTTGGCCACGATGACGGAATTGATGTTCTTTTCAACCGTGTTGACGAACACATTCTGCACCACGGTCGATTCGCCGGTGACGCCTTCGACGAAAAACACGCGGTTGCTCGACGACGATTCCTTGAACTGGCCGGGCGAGACCTTCTTGAGGTCTTCGCGCTTTTCAAAACGCTGCACGAATTCGGTGCTTTTCATCTTGGCCCAGGGCGTCACGAACAGGCTCAGGGCGCCGGTCAGGATCATCATGGGAATGCCGAAGGTGAGGATGGGACGGATCCAGCGCGTGAGCGACAGGCCGGATGCGAACCAGACCACCATCTCGGAGTCGCGGTAGCTGCGCGTGACGACTGCAAGTACCGAAATAAAGCTGGTGAGAGTCAGGATAGTTGGCAGATAATTCAGCGTTGCGAAGGCGATCAACGCCAGCACGTCGCTCGATCCCACCTTTCCGCCCGCGGCTTTGCCGAGGATGGAGATCAGGGTCCAGGTGGCGACGATGGAAAACAGCACCGTGAAAGTCGTTCCGGCCGAACTGGCTAATTCACGTTGCAAGGCGCGTTGAAAGATCATTCGAAAGTTATAATCACAGGTTAGGCAGTGCGCGTCACAAACACGAAACGGAGATTCAAATGGACTTTAGCATAAAAGCATTCGACACAAAGAACACCATCACGTCGGCCAAAACCGGTTGCATCGCGGTTGCGGTATTCGAAAACAAAAAACTGTCGCAGGCTGCAAAAGCCCTCGACCAGGGTGGTGACATCACGGCTGCGCTCAAGTCCGGCGACATTACCGGCAAAGCCGGTTCGACCTTGCTGTTGCGCGGTATTTCCGGCACCGGCGCGGCGCGCGTGCTGCTGGTAGGGCTGGGCAACGACGAGACGGTCAGCGAAAAAAGCTTCACTTCCGCAGTGAACGCGACGCTCAAGGCTTTCGCCTCGCTCGGCGCCGCGGACGCCATTATCGCATTACCCATGACGGATGTGAAAGAGCGTGATGTTTCCTGGGCTGTGCGCACGATCGTCTGCGCCGCCCACGAGAGCGTTTTCCGCACCGATGGCCAGAAGAGCAAGAAAGACCCGGCCCCGGCCGGCGTGCGCAAGATCACCCTGGCCACCGACGCCACGGGCGAAGTCAAGACCGCGCTGGCGCAAGCCATTGCGATCGCCAACGGCATGGACCTGACCAAGGAATTGGGCAACCTGTCGGCCAACATCTGCACCCCGACCTACCTGGCCGACACCGCGCGCAAGCTGGCCAAGGACTACAAGTTCGACGTTGAAGTACTGGACCGCAAGCAGCTCCAGGCACTCAAGATGGGCAGCTTCCTGTCGGTCACCAACGGCAGCGAGGAAGCGCCCAAGTTCATCGTCCTGAAGCACATGGGCGGCAAAGCCAAGGATGCGCCGGTGGTATTGGTCGGCAAGGGCATCACCTTCGACACGGGCGGCATTTCGATCAAGGCCGGTCCCGGCATGGATGAAATGAAGTACGACATGTGCGGCGCCGCCTCGGTGCTGGGCACCTTCCGCGCGATTGGCGAAATGGGCCTGAAACTCAATGTGATCGGCGTGATCGCCGCCTGCGAGAACATGCCGTCGGGCCGCGCCACCAAGCCGGGCGACATTGTCACGTCGATGAACGGCCTGACCATCGAAGTGCTCAACACCGACGCCGAAGGCCGCCTGGTGCTGTGCGATGCGCTGACCTACTGCGAGCGTTTCAACCCGGCCGCGGTGATCGACATCGCCACCCTGACCGGCGCCTGCGTGGTGGCATTGGGCCATCACAACACCGGCCTGTTCACGCGCAGCGACGACGCCCACGAGAAGCTGGCCGGCGAACTGCTGGCCGCCGGCAAAGCCGCCAGCGACACCGCATGGCGCCTGCCGATCGAAGAAGTCTACAACGAGCAGCTCAAGTCCAACTTCGCCGACCTGGCCAACATCGGCACGCCGGGCGGCGCCAGCGTGACGGCGGCCTGCTTCCTCGAGAACTTTACGCGCAAGTACACCTGGGCGCATCTGGACATCGCCGGCACCGCCTGGAAATCGGGTGGCGCGAAGGGCGCGACCGGTCGTCCGGTACCGTTGTTGTCGACGTTCCTGATCAACCGCGTGTAAGCGGCGAGATAGCGTACGCTGTCTGACCGCGTGCGCTGTCAGACCATCCCCCTCAAAACCGTCATTCCCGCGCAGGCGGGAATCCAAGGCCTCTACGCTTAGCGACGGCGCCTTGGATTCCCGCCTGCGCGGGAATGACGGTTTTGCAGTTGGGGGCCTTGCAAGACGTTGTTTTATCGCGCGCTAGTGCAGCGCCGTCCCCGCCGTCTCCGGCGGATCGTTCTGATAATCGCGCGCACCGCTGCGGCGCATCAGCACCGTGAGCGTTTCCGGGTAATCGAACCCGGCCCCGGTGCGCTTGTCGAGCAGGTATCCCAGCCCCGCGGTCAGCACCGCGTTGCCCACGGTGGCGCTGGCGTTGGCACTCGACGCGACCCGGTCCTGCCCCGCACCCACGCCATCCTTCCTGCAATCGATGAACAGATTGCCCGCGCTCTTTTGCACGGTCACGTGGCCGGGGGACGTGACGAACCAGCGCCCCTTGTCATTGGTCAGCACGCAGCCGGCGCCGCCAACTTCGCGGTTGTCCAGGATGGTATGCAGCATCAACGTCTGCTGGTTCGACTCGCTGATCGTCGCGCAGCCGCCCAGGGCGGCCAACAACGCCAGCGCGCCGGTCCGTAAAAAAATCGCCATCGCGTTCATCCAAGGTAGTAGTTCATCCTGTTTACGGCAGCCGTCCAGGATTTCTGAATACTACCCGATGAAAACTACTTGAGCGGAATCGGCTGGTTGGCCGGCACCGGCACCGCGGTCACGCTGTTTTTCGGGCTGCCGTCGATCAGGCGGTCCGAATAGACCAGGTAAGCGAGCGCATTGCGCTTGGCGTCGACCATGCGCACCACGCGTACGTGCTTGAAGAAGATCGAGGCACGCTCGCTGAACACTTCTTCCTGGCGCGGCACTTTGCCGTTGAAGGTGATCGGGCCGACCTGGCGGCAGGCCACCGACGATTCGGCCTTGTCTTCGGCCAGGCCCACGGCGCCCTTGATGCCACCGGTCTTGGCGCGCGACAGGTAGCAGCTCACGCCGCCGACGACCGGGTCGTCGAATACTTCGACCACGACCTTGTGGTCGGGGCCAATCAGCTTGAAAGCGGTATCGACCGAGCCCACGGTTTCGGCAGCGGCGCAAACGGCGGCAGCGGACAGCGCGAGGCTCAAAGCGAGGCGAATCATTCGCATAATGTTATTCCTGGAGAGTGGTGCGGGAGGGTGATGCTGGAGCTTGCACTCCAGTTGGCAGGCAAGACTAGGGCACCGGCGCAAAGCGCGGCACCAGAATGCCGTCGACTTCGACCAGTTGAAAAAACACGTCTTTCGGCCGCGTCCATAATGAACCGTCCGCTGCGCGATACACGATCATCTCTGAGAGATCCGATTCAAGAGTGGCCACGCACACCAATTCGTACAGGCCACCCTTGTAGTGCCGGTATTGCATCAACTCTCGGTCTTGTCTTCGGCCAGAGCTTTCTGCTTCTTCTTCAAGCCCTGGATGACCTTCAGGACACCTTCGATACCAGCGGTATCGTCGAGATCGCTAAAAGCATCAAGAACCTCATTCAGAACCCGGTTACGCACTGCGGTTTCATCCGACGCCGGTGCGCTTGCGCGTACCGGTTCGGCCGACTCTTTCGAGGCGGCCTTTTGCGCCGAATACTTCGCTGTCGCCGCGGCTGTTTTGCCGTGCGCCAGCGCCGCTTGCCAGATTACCCAGCGACGTTGTGTTTCAAACACGAGATATTCATCGGGTTTATCTTCTCGGCGTCGAACGATATGACCATCGCGCTGCGCCCATGCTTCAAATGCACTTCGCATTTTAATCCTTTACAAATGCTGTCTTCGCATTTCTACACTAATCAAAACAGAATTGTTTTAACTAGTACCACCTTGCAGAATGTGTCATGAAGCCGTCACAAACTTTAAGGGCGTGTAACTCTTCACGCTAGGGGTTCCGACCGTTGGTTCTCACCACCACCGACCAGATTTAAGTATATTACCCCGTGCGTTATAAGAATGCAATTTTTTATTCCCCATGAGTAACAATAGTCCAAAATCGTTGTTTTGTCTGCCTCTTGTTACATCTAATTACATCTTGCGAGTGGTTAAATCTCGGGGACAACAAAGTTTAACATCTCCACGGTATTTTTTCGATAAAAGTGTTGATAACACAAGCGTATGCATCTTGCATACATGGCCAAATTTGTTAACTAACAGCATGTTCTTGCACGAACGCACCATTTAACGCGATACTAAGCGTTTTTAGCACCAATGGCGCTCTGGAACCCCCTATGAAAATAGCAACATGGAATGTTAATTCCCTCAAAGTACGACTTCCTCACCTCCTGCAATGGCTGGAGGCAAATCCGGTCGATGTACTTTGCTTACAAGAGACAAAATTGACGGACGATAAGTTCCCGATTTCTGAAATTAAAGCTGCCGGCTATGAAGTCGCCTTCAGCGGTCAAAAAACCTATAACGGCGTCGCAATATTATCTAAATTGCCACTAGATGACATTATAAGAAACAATCCCATATTTCCGGACGAGCAGCAACGGATACTCGCGGCGACGATCGGCGGCACGCGTTTTATCTGCGCCTATGTACCGAATGGGCAAGCGGTCGGGACCGACAAATACGCCTATAAACTCGCCTGGCTCGCATCCTTGCGCGAATGGCTTGCCGAGGAAGTGCGCGCGCACGCCGGCGCTGGCCTGGCGATCCTCGGCGATTACAACATCGCCCCCGAAGACCGCGACGTGCACGACCCGGTTGCATGGGCCGGCCAGGTGCTGTGTTCCGACAAGGAGCGCGCGGCGTTGACGGCGCTGACCGACCTGGGATTGACCGATGCGTTCCGCCTGTTCGAACAGGCCGATAAATCATTCAGCTGGTGGGATTACCGGCAGCTCGGTTACCAGAAAAACAAAGGCCTGCGGATCGACCACATATTGCTGTCGGAAGCCTTGGCCAAGCGTTGCACGGCGTGCGCGATCGACCGCATTCCGCGCAAATGGGAGCAACCATCCGACCACGCCCCCGTCATCGCCACCCTGGACTGACAAACCTCTCCTAACCGGGATCTGCGCCCCCAACCCGCAAACCGGGGTCAGAGCTTTAATTCGCAAGTTTTTGCTCGCACCAGCCAGATCTCATCCTGTTCGGCAACTGAAGAACGCGAAGGGCCTGAGGGTATGCCCGTGCGGACCAAAAAATGCTCATGTTTAAGGCGATCGGCGTTGGTGAAGGGAAAGAATTTCTAATTAAAGCTCTGACCCCGGTTGTAGGAAGACGCTGATTCCGCTTGGGGAATTAGTGACTGGAGAGGTGCTTGCGGGCCTGGTCGGCGGGCCGGGGTTGGGCGAACAGGTAGCCCTGCGCGTACTGGCAGCCATGCCCGCTCAGCAGCGCGTACTGGGCTTCGGTTTCGACGCCCTCCGCTACCACCGACAACTGCAAGCTGTTCGACAGCGCCATGATGGCCGCCACGATCGCGCGGTCTTCGGTGCTGCTCTCGAGGTCCTTGATGAAGGCGCGGTCGATCTTGATCTTCTTGACCGGGAAGCGCTTGAGGTAGGCCAGGCTCGAATAGCCGGTGCCGAAATCGTCGATCGACAGGCGGATGCCCATGCCGTTGATCTGCCCCAGGATCTCCATGGTCTGTTCGCCATGCTGCATCAGCGCCGTTTCGGTGATTTCGAATTCGATCAGGGCCGGGTCGATCCCGGTTTCGTCCAACACGCCCCGGATCGATTCGATCAGCCCGCGGTGCATGAACTGGCGTGGCGATAAATTGACCGCCAGCGGCACCGCCGTCATCCCCTCGCGCTGCCACGCCATGCTCTGCTCGCAGGCGCGCCGCATCACCCATTCGCCGATCGGCACGATCAAGCCGTTTTCTTCGATGATGGGGATGAAGTGGTCGGGCAGCACCAGCCCGTGCCCCGGACGGCGCCAGCGCAGCAGCACTTCCATGGTGTGCACCCGGCGCGTGCCGATGTCGATGATCGGCTGGTAGAACAGCTCGAACTGCCCGTGCGTGAGCGCGCCGCGCAGCGCGCTCTCAAGCTCGAAGTGCTGCGCCGCCGCCAGGTTCATGCGCTCGGTGAAGTACTGGTAATTATTGCGCCCGTTCGCCTTGGCGTGATACATCGCCGCGTCGGCGTGCCGCATCAGGGTCGCCACATCGTCGCCGTCGTCCGGATACATGCACACGCCGATCGATGGCGTGATGTGCAGCAGGCGATCGTCGACCGGGAACGGCAGCGCCAGCACGTCGATGATCTTCTGCGCCACCTGGCTGCTTTCGTCAGGCCCGTCGATACCCGGCACCAGCACCACGAATTCGTCGCCGCCGAGGCGCGCCACGGTGTCGCTGGCGCGCACCGCATGGCACAGCCGCCCGGCCACTTCCTTGAGCAGGCGGTCGCCCATCAGGTGCCCGAGCGAGTCGTTGATGGTCTTGAAACGGTCAAGGTCGATGAACATCACGGCCAGCTTGGCGCCGGAGCGCTTCACGGCGAGCATGGCGTGGTTCAGCCGGTCCGACAGCAAGGCGCGGTTGGGCAGGCCGGTCAGGCTGTCGTGATAGGCCATGTGGTTCACGCGCGCTTCGGCCTGGCGCCGTTCCACGATCTCGCCCTGCAGCAGGGCGTTGGCGCCGGCCAGTTCGGCGGTGCGCTCGAGCACCCGCACTTCGAGTTCGTCGCGCGCGCGCCGCACCGCTTCGCCGGCCTCGCGCCGCGCCGTCACGTCGTCGACCAGCCACACCGAGCGCCCGGTGGCATGCGCCAGGTCGAACGGGCGCCCCGACAGGCGCGCCCAGAAGGTGCTGCCATCCTTGCGCACCAGCCGGTGCTCGGCCATGTGCACGCGCCCGGCGTGGAAGTCGCGCGTGGTCTCGGCACGCGCCAGGTCCCAGCTGGCGCGGTCCGGGTACAGGGCGCGCACCGACAGCCCCGCCACTTCGCCCGGCCCGTAGCCGAACAGTTCTTCCATCTTGGCGTTGCAGCGCAGGTTCATGCCGTGTTCGACCACCGCGATGCCGAGCACCGCGCTGTCGAGGATGGCCTGGTTCTCCAGCAGCGCGTTGCGCAGCGATTCTTCGGCGCGCTTGGCGTCGGTGCGGTCTTCGATGATCCAGATCGTACCCTGCGTCGGGTCGGCCGGATTGACGACGTAGGCGATCAGCTGCGCCCACAGCACGCTGCCGTCCTTGCGCGCCATCCCGACTTCGGTATGAAACGGTTTGCCGACCGAGAGCAGCGGGCTGGCCGCGGCGCCGATGGCGGCGTAGACCTCGTCGCTCGGATACAGCGCGCGGCCGGGCAGGCCCAGTCCCTCGCTGCCCTGGTAGCCAAACATGTCGGCAAAACCGCGGTTGTAGCGCGTGATGATGCGGTTCTTGGTGAACAAAATGCTGACCGAGGCGTTGGTCATGATGGCCTGCACCTCGACCAGGGTCTGGCGCGCTTCGGTCACGTCTTCCAGTATCCAGATGGTGCCTTGTTCGCGCCGTTCGGCGTCCACCGTCTGCGCCCGCACGCGGCACCAGAACAGGGTGCCGTCGCGCCGGCGGAACTGGCATTCGGGGCTTTCGAACGGCAGGCCGTTACCGAGCACCGGCCCGGCGGCGAGGCCGAATTCGTCGTACGCCTCGGGCGACGGGAATACCGCCACCGCCGGCAGCCCGGTCATCTCTTCGCGCGTGTAGCCGAACATCTCGGCCATGCGCGGGTTACACGACAACATGATCCCGTTGCGGCTGAACAGGATGCCAACCGAGGCATTGTCCAGGATCGCCTTCTGCTCCAGCAGCACCTGGCGGGTCGCTTCCTCGGCCGCCTTTTGCGCGCTGCGGTCGTCCACGATCCAGATGGTGTCCTGCTTGCCGCGCCCGGCGTTGATGGCGTAGATGTAGGCGTGCGCCCAGAACACGCTGCCGTCCTGGCGCAGCATCTCGATGTCGGCCTGGTAGGGATGGCCGGCGCTCAGCAGCGGCTGCGCTTCGTGTCGCAGCGCCTCGTAGGCGGCGCCGGACGCAAACAGCTCGGCGGCCGCATGTCCGAGCCCGGTCTCGCCGGCAAAGCCGAAACAGCGCCCGAACTGCTGGTTGTAGCGCAGGATGCGGTTGTCGCGCTGGAAGGCGATGCCCAGCGGCGCATTGTCCATGATGGCCTGCATTTCGAGCAGCGCGCGACGCAGGCGCGTTTCGTTCTGGTGCAGCTCGTCGATGTCTTCCACGATCCAGATGGTGCCGTGCGACTCGTCGCGCGGATCGACCGCGCGCCCGTACAGGCGGCACCAGAGCAGCACGCCGTCCTTGCGGCGCAGGCGCAGTTCGCCGGCGTACGAGCCGCCCGCGGCGAGCCGTGGACCGGCCTCGCCGCTCATTTGCTCGTAACTGCGCACGCTGGGGAAAACGGTGACGGTGGCCGCGCCGATCAGTTCATCGGCGGTGTAGCCAAAGATTTCTGCGGCGCGGATATTACATTCGCGGATTTCGCGGTTTTTGCTGAGGATGATGCCGACCGCCGCGTTTTCGAGGATGGCCTTTTGCTCCATCACCGTCTTGCGCAGCGCGGCCTGGTCACGGTCGTAGCGCCGGATGTCGGTAAAGACGAACGTCGCGCCACCGCCCGGCAGCGCCTTGGCCAGCACCTGGACCGCAATCGGCTGGCCGTGCGCGTGCAGCGCGCTTTCCCATAAGCGGTCGGCGCCGTCGCCCGCGCGCAGGCGCAGCGCGGCGTCGTGCCGCGCCGGCGGGGCGAACAAGTCAAGCAGGGGGAGGCCGACGGGAGATGCGCCGAGCAGGTCGCACAAGGCCGCGTTGGCGGCATGGACGATGCCGTCCGCGTCGCAGGCACAGGCGGGCGATCCGATTAACTGGAGCGCTTCAGCGACGAAATCAGGCTTGGTTGATAAGCGATCCATGTCCCCACGACGGCGTAAGTCCGCCGCCTCTGTGATGGGCAACGGAGAACTTGATCATAAACCACAATTGGCCGCAATTTACGGGAAAAACCGGGAAAACCAAAAAAACAGAAACGCCCACCACGCACGGGGCGGGTGGGCGCTTTGCCAAAACGCTCACACAGGGCCGTTAAGGCTCCTGCAAGGCCTCGCCGGGGATCCGGACCCACCCTTCCATCAGCACGCGCGCGCTGCGGCTCATGATGGCCTTGGCGACGCTCCAGTCGCCAGCGACCTGGGTTGCTTCGGCGCCCACGCGCAGGGTGCCGGACGGATGGCCGAAGCGCACCGCGTTACGCCCTCCCCCGCCGGCCGCCAGGCTGACCAGGGTGCCGGGAATGGCGGCCGCGGTGCCGATGGCGACGGCGGCGGTGCCCATCATCGCGTGGTGCAGCTTACCCATCGACATGGCGCGCACCAGCAGGTCGATGTCCCCGGCCGCCACCGCTTTGCCGCTCGACGACACATACGCCGCCGGCGGCGCCACGAAGGCCACCTTGGGCGTGTGCTGGCGCGTGGCCGCTTCGTCCACATGCTTGATGAGACCCATGCGCACGGCGCCGTGCGCGCGGATCGCTTCGAACATGGCCAGCGCCTTGGGGTCGCCGTTGATCGCCTCCTGCAGCTCGGTGCCGCTGTAGCCGATCGCCTGCGCATTGACGAAGATCGTCGGAATGCCGGCGTTGATCATGGTGGCCTTGAGCGTGCCCAGGCCCGGCACCTCCAGGTCGTCGACCACGTGCCCGGTCGGGAACATGGCGCCGCCGGCGCCCTCTTCGTCGGCCGCCGGGTTCATGAATTCGAGCTGCACTTCGGCCGCCGGAAAGGTGACGCCATCGAGTTCGAAGTCGCCCGTTTCCTGCACCGCGCCGCCGCTCACCGGCACATGCGCGATGATGGTCTTGCCGATGTTGGCCTGCCAGATGCGCACCAGCGCCACGCCGTCGTGCGGAATGCGGGCGGGGTCGACCAGCCCCGCGCTGATGGCAAAGGAGCCCACGGCGGCCGACAGGTTGCCGCAGTTGCCGCTCCAGTCGACAAACGCCTTGTCGATGGCGACCTGGCCGAACAGGTAGTCGACGTCGTGCCCCGGCCTGGCGCTTTTGGACAGGATCACCGTCTTGCTGGTGCTCGAGGTGGCGCCGCCCATGCCGTCGATCTGCTTGCCGTAGGGGTCGGGGCTGCCGATCACGCGCAGCAGCAGCGCGTCGCGCGCGGCGCCGGCCACCTGCGCCGCTTGCGGCAGGTCTTGCAGGCGAAAGAACACGCCCTTGCTGGTGCCGCCGCGCATATACGTGGCGGGAATCCTGATTTGAGGCAGATGCGCCATCATGCCTCCTTGACGGTCGATTCGAGGAAGTCCTGGGCGAAGCGCTGCAGCACGCCGCCGGCTTCGTAGATCGCCACTTCCTCGGCCGTGTCGAGCCGGCAGATGACCGGCACTTCCACCACGTCGCCGGAAACGTGCCTGATCACCAAGGTGAGCGTGGCGCGCGGGGTGCGCTCGCCCAGCACGTCGAAGGTTTCGCTGCCGTCGATCGCCAGGGTGATGCGGTTCTCGCCAGGCTGGAACTCCAGCGGCAGCACGCCCATGCCCACCAGGTTGGTGCGGTGGATGCGCTCGAAGCCTTCGGCCACGATGGCTTCCACGCCGGCCAGGCGCACGCCCTTGGCGGCCCAGTCGCGCGACGAGCCCTGGCCGTAGTCGGCGCCGGCGATGATGATCAAGGGCTGCTTGCGCTCCATGTAGGTCTGGATCGCTTCCCACATGCGCGTGACCGTGCCATCCGGTTCGATGCGGGCCAGCGAGCCTGCCTTGACCTTGCCGTCGACCTTGACCATCTCGTTTTTCAGGGTCGGATTGGCGAAGGTGGCGCGCTGTGCGGTCAGGTGGTCGCCCCGGTGGGTGGCGTAGGAGTTGAAGTCTTCCTCCGGCAGGCCCATTTTCGCCAGGTATTCGCCGGCTGCCGAATCGAGCATGATTGCGTTCGACGGCGACAGGTGGTCGGTGGTGATGTTGTCGCCCAGGACCGCGAGCGGACGCATGCCCGCCAGGGTGCGGGCGCCGGCCAGCGCGCCTTCCCAGTACGGCGGACGGCGGATGTAGGTGGTATTCGGACGCCAGTCGTACAACGGGCTGACCTTGACGCCGTCGTCTTCCTGTTTGGCGAACATCGGGATGTAGACCTTGTGGAAGTGCGCCGGCTTGACGCTGGACGCCACCAGTGCGTCGATCTCCTCGTCGCTCGGCCAGATATCCTTGAGCATGACCGGCTTGCCGTCGGCGCCGGTGCCCAGCACGTCCTTTTCGATGTCGAAGCGGATCGTGCCGGCGATCGCGTAGGCCACCACCAGCGGCGGCGACGCCAGGAAGGCCTGTTTCGCATACGGGTGGATGCGGCCATCGAAGTTGCGGTTGCCCGACAGGACGGCGGTTGCGTACAGGTCGCGTTCGACCACTTCTTTTTGAATCAGCGGATCGAGCGCTCCGGACATGCCGTTGCAAGTCGTGCAGGCGTAAGCGACGACACCGAAGCCGAGCTTTTCGAGTTCCGGCATCAGGCCGGCGTCTTCCAGGTACAAGGTGACGGCTTTCGAACCCGGCGCCAGCGAGCTTTTGACCCAAGGTTTACGGGTCAAACCGAGCTTGTTGGCGTTACGCGCGATCAGGCCGGCGGCGATCATGTTGCGCGGGTTATTGGTGTTGGTGCAGCTGGTAATGGCGGCGATGATGACGGCGCCGTCGGGCATCAGGCCCGGTTCGTTTTCGACCACGCCGCTGATGCCGCGCGCGGCCAGTTCCGAGGTCGGCACGCGGTTGTGCGGGTTGGACGGACCCGCGATGGTGCGCACCACCGACGACAGGTCGAAGCGCAGCACGCGCTCGTACTCGACGTTGTTAAGCGTAGCGCCCCACAAGCCGGTGTGTTTCGCATACAGCTCGACCAGTTTCACCAGTTCGTCATCGCGGCCGGTGAGCTTGAGGTAGGTGATGGTCTGCTCGTCGATGTAGAACATCGCGGCGGTCGACCCGTATTCCGGCGCCATGTTCGAAATCGTGGCGCGGTCGCCCAGGGTCAGGTGGGCGGCGCCTTCGCCGTAGAACTCGAGATAGGACGAGACGACCTTTTGCTGGCGCAGAAATTCGGTCAGCGCCAGCACCGTGTCGGTGGCGGTGATGCCCGGCTGCGGTTTGCCGCTCAGTTCGACGCCGATGATGTCCGGCAGGCGCATCCACGAGGCGCGGCCCAGCATCACGCTTTCGGCTTCCAGGCCGCCGACGCCGATGGCGATCACACCGAGCGCGTCGACCATCGGGGTATGCGAGTCGGTGCCGACCAGGGTGTCCGGAAAAGCCACGCCGCCCTGCACCTGGATCACCGGCGACATGCGCTCCAGATTGATCTGGTGCAGGATGCCGTTACCCGGCGGGATCACGTCGACGTTCTTGAAGGCCTTCTTGGTCCAGTTGATGAAGTCGAAACGGTCTTCGTTGCGACGATCCTCAATGGCGCGGTTCTTGTCGAAGGCGTCGGGATCGAAACCACCGCATTCGACCGCCAGCGAATGATCGACCACGAGCTGGGTCGGCACCACCGGGTTGACCAGCGCCGGGTCGCCGCCCTGCAGGGCAATGGCGTCGCGCAGGCCGGCCAGGTCGACCAGCGCGGTCTGGCCCAGAATATCGTGGCAGACCACGCGCGCCGGAAACCACGGAAAGTCCAGGTCGCGCTTGCGTTCGATCAGTTGACCGAGCGAGGCGTCCAGGGTCGCGGGGTCGCAGCGGCGCACCAGGTTCTCGGCCAGCACGCGCGAGGTGTACGGCAGCTTGTCATAGGCGCCAGGCGCGATGGCGTCGACCGCGGCGCGCGCGTCGAAGTAATCGAGCTTGGTGCCCGGCAGGTTTTTGCGGTGGTTCGTGTTCATGTCAGATCCTTGCTTGTTTACTTGCGCTCGGCCAGCGGCACGAAGGTCAGGTCGTCCGGGCCAACGTAGTTGGCGCTCGGGCGGATGATCTTGTTGTCGATGCGCTGCTCGATCACGTGGGCGGCCCAGCCGGAGGTGCGCGAGATCACGAACAAGGGCGTGAACATCGCCGTCGGCACGCCCATCATGTGGTACGACACTGCCGAGAACCAGTCCAGGTTCGGGAACATCTTCTTGACTTCCCACATGACCGTTTCCAGGCGCTCGGCGATATCGAACATCTTGGTCGAACCGGCGCCTTCGGACAGCGAACGCGCCACTTCCTTGATGACTTTATTGCGCGGGTCGGACACGGTGTAGACCGGGTGGCCGAAGCCGATCACGACTTCCTTGTTGGCGACGCGGTTGCGGATGTCGGCTTCGGCTTCGTCCGGGTTTTCGTAGCGCTTCTGGATGTCGAGCGCGACTTCGTTGGCGCCGCCGTGTTTCGGTCCGCGCAGCGCGCCGATGGCGCCGGTGATAGCCGAATGGATGTCCGAACCGGTGCCGGCGATCACGCGCGCGGTGAAGGTCGAGGCATTGAATTCGTGTTCCGCGTACAGGATCAGCGAGGTGTGCATGGCCTTGACCCAGGCTTCCGGCGGCTTGAAGCCGTGCAGCAGGTGCAGGAAGTGGCCGCCGATGGAGTCGTCGTCGGTTTCGGTGTCGATGCGGCGGCCGTTGTGGCTGAAGTGGTACCAGTACAGCAGCATCGAGCCGAAAGACGCCATCAGGCGGTCGGCGATCGAGCGCGCGCCCGGCACGTTGTGATCGTCTTTTTCCGGCAGCACGCAGCCGAGGGTCGATACGCCGGTGCGCATCACGTCCATCGGGTGGCTCGACGCCGGCAGCGCTTCGAGCGCGTTCTTGACCGCCTGCGGCAGGCCGCGCATCGATTTCAGGTGCGCCTTGTAGCCACGCAGTTCGCCGTCGTTGGGCAGTTTGCCGTGTACCAGCAGGTAGGCGATTTCTTCGAACTCGCAGCTGTCGGCGACGTCGAGGATGTCGTAGCCGCGGTAGTGCAGGTCGTTGCCGGTTTTGCCGACCGAGCACAGTGCGGTGTTACCGGCGGTGACGCCGGACAGGGCGACCGATTTTTTCGGCTTGAACGGGACGGCTTCGGCCGGGGTGGTGATGTCAGTCATGTGAGGCTCCGCGATTCTTCTAAATTTGTGTGATTACTTTTCTTTACCCTGGGCGAACAGCGAGTCGAGCTTTTGCTCGTACTCGTGGTAGCCGAGGTAGTCGTACAGCTCCATGCGGCTTTGCATGGTCGATACGACGTTTTTCTGCGTGCCTTCGGCGCGCAGCGTCTTGTAGAAATTGAGGGCCGCCGCGTTCATGGCGCGGTAGGCGCCGCAGCAGTACAGGGCGATATCGACCTTGTGCGCGCGCAGTTCGTCCAGCGTAAACAGCGGCGTGGCGCCGAATTCGGTCAGGTTGGCCAGGATCGGCACCTTGACCGCATCGCGCACCTGGCTGTACATCTCGAGCTTGGTGATCGCTTCCGGGAAGATCATGTCGGCGCCCGCTTCGACGTAGGCGCAGGCGCGGTCGATGGCGGCGTTCAGGCCTTCGACGGCGAGCGAATCGGTGCGCGCCATGATGACGAAGCTTTCGTCATGACGGGCGTCGACGGCGGCCTTGATGCGGTCGACCATTTCTTCCTTGCTGACGATTTCCTTGCCCGGGCGGTGGCCGCAACGCTTGGCCGAGACCTGGTCTTCCATGTGCACCGCCGCCACGTCGGCGCGGATCATGTGGCGGATCGTGCGCGCGATGTTGAAGGCGCCGCCCCAGCCGGTGTCGATATCGACCATCAGCGGCAGGCCGCAGGTGTCGGTGATGCGCTGGGCGTCGGTGATCACGTCGTCCATGGTGCTGATGCCGAGGTCCGGCATGCCGAGCGAGTTGGCGGCCACGCCGCCCCCGGACAGGTACACGGCCTTGTAGCCGGTTTGCTCGGCCATGCGCGCAGTGTAGGCGGTGATGGTGCCGACGACCTGCAAGGGCGACTCTTCCTGGACTGCGCGGCGGAACATCGCGCCTCGTGATTCTCTCATTGCGTTTTCTCCTCGGGTGATGCGTTGGAATGCCATGCTGGGTGCATTGCAAGCGGCGTGCCACGCCCCACCATCCCAAGGCCGCGCCCTAAACATCTTTATATTCAATGCCTTGCGCGGATTTGAAACAAGCCCCGCCATTCCTGGCATGTTTCATTACGTTTCACAGTGAAACACCTGAAACGCAACTGGAGTAAAATTGAAACATGCCCTACTCTTCCCGTACCGCTTCCGACGCCAACGACAAGCCGGTCATCTGGACCGTGTCCGTCTCGCGCCTGTCCGACCTGTTCCGCGATATCACGCTCGAATACGACCACCTGGCGTCGATCGAGCCGGTCAACCTGGGCTTCGACGACGCGGCGCGCCATATCCGCGAGCGCATGGCCAGCGAGCGCTGCGACGTGGTGATCGCGGCCGGGTCGAATGCGGCTTACCTCAAGGGCCGCGTGTCGGTGCCGGTGGTAATCGCCAAGGCCAGCGGCTTCGATGTAATGCAGGCGCTGGCGCGCGCGCGCCGCGTGGCCGAGCGCATTGGCGTGATCACCTATCAGCAGCAGTTGCCCGAACTGGCCGAATTTGCCAGTACCTTCGGCTTTCATATCGCCCAGCGCACCTACGTCACCGAAGAAGACGCGCGCGCGCAAATCAACGACCTGAAGGCGGCCGGCATACAAGCCATCGTCGGCGCCGGCCTGATTACCGACCTGGCCGAAGAAGCGGGACTGACCGGCGTGTTCGTGTATTCGGCGGCGTCGATCCGCCAGGCCTTCGACGATGCGCTGGAACTGGCGCGCCTGACCCAGCTCGAATCGAACAGCGGCCGCCGCCCGGTGGTCACCGACACCTTGCGCACGCGGCATGGCCTGAACGACTTGCGCGGCGAGTCGCAAGCCATGGAGACCTTGCGCCAGGCGGTGGTGCTGTATGCGCGCTCGCCCGCCACGGTATTGATCGAAGGCGAAACCGGCACCGGCAAGGAGCTGGTGGCGCAGGCGATTCACCGCGAAAGCCCGCGCAGCCTGGGCGCAAACCGGCCGTTCGTGGCCGTCAATTGCGGCGCGGTGGCCGAGTCGCTGCTGGAATCGGAACTGTTCGGCCACGAGGAAGGGGCGTTCACCGGGGCGCGCCGTGGCGGCCACGCGGGCTTGTTCGAGGCGGCCAACCGCGGCACGCTGTTCCTCGACGAGATCGGCGAAATGCCGCTGCCGCTGCAAACGCGCCTGCTGCGCGTGCTGGAAGAACGCGAGGTGGTGCGGGTCGGCGGCACGCGCCCGATCGCGATCAATGTGCGCGTCATCAGCGCCACCCACTGCGACCTGGAGCAGCGGGTGCGCGAGGGACGCTTCCGGGCCGACCTGTTTTACCGACTGGCGGTGCTGCGGCTGTCGCTGCCGCCGCTGCGCGAGCGCGCGCGCGACGTTGTGGGGCTGGCCGAGTGGTCGCTCAAGAATGCGCTGGCGGCGCTGGGCGCGCGCCCGCATCCCAATCTGCATGCGGAAATGGCGGGCTGCGCGCCGCTGCTCGAGCGCTACGGCTGGCCGGGCAATGTGCGCGAACTGCGCAACCTGATGGAGCGGGTGGCGCTGTTCCTGGCGGCCGAGCCCTTGCAGGCGCTGACGCCGGCATTCGTGCTGTCGGTGGCGCCGGAACTGGGCCGGGCAATGCAGCCGCCGCCAGTACAGGCGCCCGTGCTTGAAACGGTGGACGAGGTGTTGGCGCGCTTTGGCGGCCGGCGCGACGAGGCGGCGGCGCACCTGGGCATCAGCCGCACCACCTTGTGGCGCAAGCTGAAATCGGGTTCCCGCCCGGGCGGGAACGACGAGGTATAGAATCGTAGCGCATTTGAGCAAACCGGATCAGGATTCATATATCAAAGCATAGAATTATTCGTTCCATTGCCCTTATCGCACGCCTATGATCCGCCCTTTTTCCGCCGCAGCGGCTGCCCACAAGGCTGCCACGCCCGGCTTTCGGAGGTTCTTATGTCATCCGCACCGCAGCCTGCCCTGTTTTCCCTGATCGGCAACACCCCGCTGGTCGAAGTGACCCGCATCGACACCGGCCCGTGCCGCCTGTTCCTCAAACTCGAATCGCAAAATCCCGGCGGCTCCATCAAGGACCGCATCGGGCGCGCCATGATCGAAGCGGCGGAAGCCGACGGCAGCCTGCAACCGGGCGGCGTGGTGGTCGAGGCGACCGCCGGCAACACGGGCCTCGGCCTGGCCCTGGTGGCGCGCCTGAAAGGCTACCGCGTGGTGCTGGTCGTGCCCGACAAAATGGCGATCGAAAAAATCCTGCACCTCAAAGCGCTGGGCGCCGAAATCCACCTGACCCGCTCCGACGTCGGCAAGGGCCATCCGGAGTACTACCAGGATGTGGCGGCGCGCCTGGCGCGCGAGATTCCCGGCTCCTGGTTCGCCGACCAGTTCAACAACCCGGCCAATCCGCTGGCGCACCAGAACACCACCGGCCCGGAACTGTGGGAGCAGACCGGCCATGATCTCGACGCCATCGTGGTCGGCGTCGGCTCGTCCGGCACGCTGAGCGGCCTGTCGCGCTATTTCGAGACGGTGCAGCCGGACCTGGAATTCGTGCTGGCCGATCCGCAAGGCTCGATCCTGGCCGACTACATCAACACCGGCGTGCTGCGCGACGACGCCGGCTCGTGGGCGGTGGAAGGCATCGGCGAAGACTTCATTCCCGCCATTGCCGACCTGTCGCGCGTGAAAAGCGCCTACACCATCAGCGATGCCGACAGCTTCGGCAGCGCGCGCATGCTGCTGCGCGAAGAAGGCATCTTGGCCGGATCGTCCAGCGGCACCCTGCTGGCCGCCGCGCTACGCTACTGCCGCGCGCAGACCACGCCGAAAAACGTGGTGACGTTTGTCTGCGACACCGGCACGCGCTACCTCACCAAGGTCTACAGCGACGGCTGGATGGTCGACCAGGGCCTGCTGCAGCGCCCCACCCTGGGCGACCTGCGCGACCTGATCGGCCGCCGCTTCGACGATGGCGACGTGGTGACCGTGGCGCCGTCCGACACGCTGCTCACGGCCTTCAACCGCATGCGCAGCGCCGACCTGGCGCAGCTGCCGGTGATCGAAAATGGCCGCCTGGCCGGCATTGTCGACGAATCGGACCTGCTGCTGCATGTGACGGGCGACGCCACGCGCTTTCGCGACCCGGTCGGCACGACCATGACGTCCGAACTGCAAACCCTGCGTCCGTCCGCCAGCATGGCCGAACTGCGCGATATACTCGACCGCGGCCTGACCGCCGTGATCAGCGAAGACAATCATTTTTATGGCCTGATTACCCGCTTCGACCTTCTCAACCACTTGCGCAGGACCTTATCGTGAACAAACCCGTGACTGATTCGAATACCAAGAAACACCTCTCCACGCGCGTGATCCACGGCGGCCAGTCGCCCGATCCGTCCACCGGCGCGGTCATGCCGCCGATTTACGCCACCTCCACCTACGTGCAGGAGAGCCCCGGCGTGCACAAGGGCCTCGATTACGGGCGCTCGCACAATCCCACCCGCTGGGCGCTGGAGCGCTGCGTGGCCGACCTGGAAGGCGGCGCCCAGGCGTTCGCCTTCGCCTCGGGGCTGGCCGCCATTTCGACCGTGCTGGAACTGGCCGACGCCGGCTCGCACATCATCGCCGGCGACGATATGTACGGCGGCACCTACCGCCTGTTCGAGCGCGTGCGCCGGCGCAGCGCGGGCCACGACTTCACCTACGTCGACCTGACCGATCCGGCCAAGCTGCTGGCGGCGATCCGTCCCGAGACGCGCATGGTGTGGGTCGAAACGCCGACCAACCCGATGCTCAAGCTGGCCGACCTGAAAGCCATCGGCGACATCTGCCGCGAGCGCGGCATCATCTCGGTGTGCGACAACACCTTCGCCAGCCCGATCGTCCAGCGTCCGCTCGAACTGGGGATCGACATCGTGGTCCACTCGACCACGAAGTACATGAACGGGCATTCGGACGTCATCGGCGGTATTGCGGTGATCGGCGCCGAGCCGCACCAGGCGGCGTGGGGCGAGCAGATCGGCTTCCTGCAAAATTCGGTGGGGGCGATCCAGGGGCCGTTCGACAGTTTCCTGGTCCTGCGCGGCATCAAGACGTTGGCGCTGCGCCTGGAACGGCACTGCGCCAGCGCCCTGGACCTGGCCGCGTGGCTGGAAAAAGAGCCAAAGGTCGGCCGCGTTTACTATCCGGGCCTGGCCTCGCATCCCCAGCACGAACTGGCCAGGCGCCAGATGAATGGTTTTGGGGGCATCATCTCGATCCAGCTCGACACCGACCTTGCCGGCGCGCGCCGCTTCCTGGAACGCTGCGAGGTATTCACCCTGGCCGAGAGCCTGGGCGGCGTCGAGAGCCTGATCGAGCATCCCGCCCTGATGACGCATGCGACCATTCCGCCGGCGCAGCGCGCGCTGCTCGGCATCAGCGATGGCCTGATTCGCCTGTCGGTCGGCGTGGAACACGTGGAAGACCTGCGCGAGGACCTGCGCGCCGCGCTCGCGGCCATCTGAACGCCTGTTGACCGGCTCACGCCGGACAGGCGCCACCATACCGCTCAGTGGCTGCGCACCTGCCCCGCCGCCTGCTGCACGTGCACCAGCACGAATTCGCCAGCCTTGAGCGGGGCGAAGCCGACGGTGATGTTGAGCACCCCGTGCTCGACATCGTCGCCGCTGGTGGTCTCCGGTCCGCAGCTGACAAAAAACGCTTCGTGCGGCGCCTTGCCCTGGAAGGCGCCCTGGCGGAACAGGCCGACCATGAAGGCGTGGATGCACAGGCGAACCTGCGCCCACAGCTGGTCGTCGTTCGGCTCGCAGGCGACCCAGCGGGTGCCGCGCACCAGGCTTTCTTCGATATACAGGGCGGTGCGCCGCACCGGGATGCATTTACCCTGCGCGCCATCGGGGTCGTCGCTGTGCAGGGTGCGCGCGCCCCACACGATGCGCCCGGCCGCCGGCATGCTGCGCAGGCAGTTGATGCCGAGCGGGTTGAGGATGCCGTTGTCGCTGTCGGACACCGGCACGCTCAGTTCCGGCACCCCGATCAGGGTGGCGTCCATGCCGACGGGCGCCTTCCAGACGCCGCGCTGCTGGTCGGTGCGGGCCATGATGCCGGCCACCGCGCCGCATGGGGCCAGCCGCGTGAGCTGGCCGCCGCGCTGGTCGACCGGCTGCAGCAGGCGCGGAAAGAACAGCGCCGCATTCCTGCTGCTGGTGCCGAGTGCGGCCACGCCTTCGAGGGCGTTGTCGACGCTGCGCCAGGCCGGCGGCGGATCGACCAGCAGCATGGCGCGCCGCAGTTCGCAGTAAGCGCCCGCTTCTGCCATCAGGGCGCTGTGCACGCCCGCGTCGAGCAGGTCGCCGCCGTGGTCCAGGTAAGGAGGAATGCACAGCAGGTTGAACAAATCGGCCCGGTCCAGCGCGTACAGGCCGGCCTTGCGCGCCATCTTGCCGCTGCCGATGAAGTCCGCCAGCGTGAGCGGCAGTTCGTCGGCGGCGCGGTCGGCCTGTATCACGCCGGCGTTGCTGGCGGCGCCGCACTCCCAGGCGTCACCATGCTCCGGCGCGCGCGGATGGCTGGCGGGACGTTGGGCGGGCAGCTTGCCGCTCACGCTCACCAGGCGCGAGATGCTGCGCAAGACCAGGTCGACCCGGCGCGGATGGGACGCGCCGAGCGAGACGTTGCGAAACAGTTCGACCTGGCCGGTGCCGCTGTCGCGCACCGACAGGTTGAAACTGTCAGGGTCGCCCGAGAGCAGTTCATGGTCGACCCGCACCTGCAGCGCGTTGCCCCATGTGCCGGGGTCGCGCGCCTGCAGGGTCAATGCGCCGGCGCGCAGGATGGCGTGGCTGGGCGCCACGCCGTCGACCGGCGCCGGCGCGCGGTACAGGCGCACGATGACGGCCTGCATGCCGCCATTGAGGAAGAAATCGCGCACCGCGAAGCCGAGCGCACTGCCCTCCCACAAGCCGCCGAACAGGCGCTCGAACTGGGCGAAACTGGCGATGCTGACTGGTTCATCCACCGGTCCGCGCAAGGCGCGACCGACGAACGCGGTGATTGCGGTGGCCACACCGGCTATCGGGTGCACGGCTGTGCGAAGCTGCTCGGTCACGGTGCTGGCGTAGCTTATTGCGGCATGCATGGGATCTCCTGTTTCATTCGTCTATTCACGGCCGCATGAAATTGCGGCGACATAGCTATTAGATGCGCTTTGAAAACGATATCTTTGACATTTGTCAATGGAACAGGCGGACTCGGCAATAGACTTGCGCAATCGGCTTGACATTCGTGGAAGAAAATCCGGACGATGTTCGCAGCCATTGGCTGGCATGCAATATGCAGAGTGCTTGTTTATCCCGCATTCCGGTGTCCGCATTCCGGTGTCAGGTCTGACAAACGGACACGAGCCCTGCCGCAATAATGCCGAGGCCGTGTCCGAATGTCAGACCTGACACCGGCGTTGTTGTCGCGCTGGACATAAAAAAAGCCCGCATCGTCTGCGGGCTTTTTGCTTTTTGCTTGCTGCCAGTGCTTATTCGATTTCGACCGTTTCCGGTGCCGCCGGTGGAGGCGCGGCGTCGGACTCGGGGAATTCGAGCGTGACCGCATCTTTGTCGTCCATGTCGACCGTGACCCGGCCACCACTGACCAGGCGGCCGAACAGCAGTTCGTCGGCCAGCGCCTTGCGGATCATGTCCTGGATCAGGCGCGCCATCGGCCGGGCTCCCATCTGCGGATCGAATCCTTTCTTCGCGAGGAACTTGCGCAGTTTCTCGGTGAAGATGGCTTCGACTTTCTTCTCGTGCAGCTGCTCTTCCAGCTGCATGAGGAACTTGTCGACCACGCGCAGGATGATTTCTTCGTCCAGTGCGCGGAAGCTGATGGTGGCGTCGATCCGGTTGCGGAACTCCGGCGTGAACATGCGCTTGATGTCGGCCATCTCGTCGCCCGCCGCCTTGGAGTCGGTAAAGCCCATCGAGCGCTTGGTCAGGCTCTCTGCGCCGGCATTGGTCGTCATGATGATGATCACGTTGCGGAAGTCCGCCTTGCGACCGTTGTTATCGGTCAGGGTGCCATGGTCCATCACCTGCAGCAGGATGTTGAAAATATCCGGATGCGCTTTTTCGATCTCGTCGAGCAGCAGCACCGCGTGCGGCTTCTTGGTGATGGCTTCGGTCAGCAAGCCACCCTGGTCGAAACCGACGTAGCCCGGCGGCGCGCCGATCAGGCGGCTGACGGCGTGGCGCTCCATGTACTCCGACATGTCGAAGCGAATCAGCTCGATGCCGAGGATGAAGGCCAACTGCTTGGCCACCTCGGTCTTGCCGACGCCAGTCGGCCCGGAGAACAGGAAGGAACCAATCGGCTTGTCGGTCTTGCCCAGGCCGGCGCGCGCCATCTTGATCGCCGACGACAGCGCATCGATGGCGGGCTCCTGCCCGAACACGACGTTGCGCAGGTCGCGGTCGATGGTCTGGAGCTTGCTGCGGTCGTCCTGGTTGACCGTTTGCGGCGGGATGCGCGCGATCTTGGCGATGATGTCCTCGATCTCGGCCTTGCCGATGGTTTTCTTCTGCTTCGACTTGGGCAAGATACGTTGCGCCGCGCCGGCTTCGTCGATGACGTCGATCGCCTTGTCGGGCAAATGACGGTCGTTGATGAAGCGCGCCGCCAGTTCGGCCGCGGTGGAGAGCGCCGACGACGAATACTTCACGCCGTGGTGCTCTTCGAAGCGCGACTTGAGGCCGCGCAGGATCTGGATGGTCTGTTCGACGGTCGGCTCGTTGACGTCGACCTTCTGGAAGCGACGCGACAGGGCGTGGTCTTTTTCGAACACGCCGCGGAACTCGGTGTAGGTGGTCGCGCCGATGCACTTGAGCTGGCCGTTGGCGAGCGCAGGCTTGAGCAGGTTGGACGCGTCGAGCGTGCCGCCGGACGCCGAGCCGGCGCCGATGATCGTGTGGATCTCGTCGATGAACAGGATGCCGTGCGGGGTTTCCTTGAGCTGCTTGAGGACCGCCTTGAGGCGTTGTTCGAAGTCGCCACGGTACTTGGTGCCGGCCAGCAGCGCGCCCATGTCGAGCGAATACACGATGGCATTCTGCAGGATTTCGGGCACTTCTTCCTGCGTGATGCGCCAGGCCAGGCCCTCGGCGATCGCGGTCTTGCCGACCCCGGCTTCACCGACGAGCAGCGGATTGTTCTTGCGGCGACGGCACAGGATCTGGATCACGCGGTCGACTTCGTCCTCGCGCCCGATCAGGGGATCGATCTTGCCCTCGGCGGCGGCTTTGTTCAGGTTCTGCGTGAACTGGTCGAGCGGGCTTTCCTTGGCCTGGCCTTCGACTTGCGCCTCTTCCACGCCTTCGGACGTTTTTTGCGAGTCGACCTGCTGGTCCTTGCGCACGCCATGCGAAATGAAGTTGACCACGTCGAGGCGGGTCACGCCCTGCTGGTGCAGGTAGTAAACCGCGTGCGAGTCTTTTTCGCCGAAGATCGCCACCAGCACGTTGGCGCCGGTGACTTCCTTCTTGCCATTGGAGGCGGATTGAACGTGCATGATGGCACGCTGGATCACACGTTGGAAACCAAGCGTCGGCTGCGTGTCGACCTCGCCCGTGCCAGGCACGGTCGGGGTGTTGTCGCCGATGAAATTGGTCAGCGTCTTGCGCAGGTCTTCAATGTTGACGGCACAGGCACGCAGCACTTCCGCGGCCGATGGGTTGTCCAGAAGCGCCAGCAGCAAATGCTCAACGGTGATGAATTCATGCCGTGCTTGCCGAGCTTCGACAAAGGCCATGTGTAAAGAGACTTCCAATTCCTGCGCAATCATACTTCCTCCATCACGCACTGCAGGGGGTGCCCCGCCTTGCGCGCATGCGTTAATACAAACTCCACTTTGGTACACGCTATATCTTTGGAAAACACGCCACACACTCCCTTGCCATGACGATGGACGGACAGCATGATCTGCGTGGCCGTCTCTCGGTCTTTGTTGAAGTATTCCTGGATGACGGCGACCACGAACTCCATGGGCGTGTAGTCATCGTTCAGTAGTGCTACCTGGTACAGCGGCGGCGGCTTGACCGTCTGCCGCTCCAGCAGTTGTTCGGTATCTTGCTTAGTGGCCATACGCTTATTCTAATGCTTTCGACGATGATGCTATGGGTAAATATCAGGGCATGTACATTTGTTTTCCATCTTACGCGTTTTCCGATCTATGCGCAGATGGGACCCCAATTCGGTAAATCAAGAGTTGCTTTTTCGCAGAGTGTGAAGAAATTGGCAATTCCAATGCAAAAGCGCTTGACTTGAATATTTTTTCAACCAACAATGCGGTTATCGACTTGTACTTATGTACTTGTTGATAAGAAGTGAGCAGGCTGAGGAGGGGGCAGAAGCTTCTTGCTTTTATGGCTCGTGTGATTGGTTATAATTTTGAAAGTTCTTTTATGGCAACAGGTACAGTTAAGTGGTTCAATGATTCCAAAGGTTTTGGCTTCATCACTCCAGATGACGGCGGCGAAGATCTGTTCGCGCACTTCTCCGCAATCAACATGAACGGTTTCAAGACCCTCAAAGAAGGTCAAAAAGTTCAATTCGAAGTCACGCAAGGCCCTAAAGGCAAGCAAGCTTCCAACATCCAGGCTGCTTAAGCACTCACCGATGTAAAAAGCCCCGCTCTCGAGCGGGGCTTTTTTATCCCCGCTACACATTCCATGACGATCATCTTACAGCTTCTCAGCCTTGCCGACCTGCGCACGCTTGCCGCGGCGCGCATTCCACGCCACCTCACCACCCACGCCGCCCCCGGCGCCCTGCCACCCCCCTTTGTCGCCCAGCGCGCGCTGGCGCTGATCGAGGCCGGCAAAAGCCCCGCCTGGTGCGCCACCTTTGTCATGCTGCGCGTGAGCGACCAGATGGTGGTGGGCGCCTGCGGTTTCAAGGATGAGCCACAGGACGGCCAGGTCGAAATCGGCTACGCCGTCTCGTCCGACTGGCATGGGCAAGGCATCGCCACCGAGGGCGTGGCCGAACTGGCGCGCATCGCCTTTGCCAGCGGCGCGGTCGAGCGCGTGCTGGCGCAGATCGCACCAGGCAATACGGCCTCGCTGCGCGTGGTCGGCAAACTCGGCTTCGAGCCTGGCGCCACCGTCGTCGACGCCGAGGGCGACACACTGGTGCAGTGGGTGCTGCGCAAGAGCGCTTGATCAGGCCTGTACGAAGGCGGCCATCTGGTCGCTCAAGGCTTTCTGGAACGCGGGACGGGCCTCGCAACGCGCCTGGTAGGCCTTGAGCGTGGGATACTCGTCGATGATGGTGGTGTGGCGCAGCAGGCGCAGCACCGTGGTCATCATCAGGTCGCCCGCGCTGAAGGCGCCGTCGAGATAGTCGCGCTCGCCAAGCCACGCGGCCAGCTGTCGCAAGCGCACGTGCACGTCGTCCAGCGCGCCGGGGCGACGCAGCCCGGCCCACTCCTCGCCGGCGAAAAACAGGTCGATCGCGGCCAGTTGCTGGATCGGCGGCTCGAGCGTATTGAGGGCCGCGAAGATCCAGCTGGCGGCGCGCGCCCTGCCCGCTTCATCCTTGGGAAACAGGGCGCCGCTGCGCTGCGCGATATGCAGCACGATCGCGCCCGATTCGAACATCGCAAAGTCGCCATCCTGCAGCATCGGCACCTGGCCGAACGGTTGCAAGGCGAGGTAATCGGGCGCGCCCTGGTCGGCCCGCCCGATCAGGCGAACGTCGTAGGGCAGGCCGGCTTCTTCGAGCGCCCAGCGCACGCGCAGATCGCGCACCACGCCCTGGGCGAAGGGAGGAACGTATTGGAAGGCACTGATCGTCGGCATGGCGGGATTCTCCGGAAAGTTGATCTTGATTCCGGATCATAAACCGTTCTGGCCGTCGGGCGCGCCGCCCGCCAGCGGCGGCGCGCCTCATCGACCGATCAGAAGGCCTGCAGTCCCACGCTCTCCTGCGACTCGGGCGCGCCCGGCGCATTGCGATTGACGCAAACGACACGCCAGTAGTACTCGCCGCCGCTCACCAGCGTCAGCGGCGCCCAGCGCATCGAGGTGGGTGCGTTTTTGTTGTCGTACCACGTTTCGAAGAACTCCACCGGGAGCCGGCGGTAGGCCTGCGCGGTGCACGATGTTGCGTTCGTCACCTGGTAGGACACGGTGACGGGGACGCTGGTTGAAACAGGCGGCACGCCATTGGTCGTCGGCACGCCGTCGACGCTGAACGTGATGACCGGCTCCAGGCCGCGCGCCACCCGCGCCGACGCACTGGCGCTATTGGTCTCGCCGTTGGCGGAACGGCAGTCGACATCCCAGCGGTGCACGCCCGGGGCGCGCGTCACGTTGCCCCAATTGAAGCTGGTCGGACCGGCCAGCTTTTGCTCGACCAGGTTGCCGTCGACATAGGCACGCATATCGCAGCTTTGCGCACCCAGCGCCTCATAGCGCAACTCGAACGGGGTGGCGGCGGTCAGCGCCGGGTTGGGCGCCACACCGAGCATGGCCGGGTTGGGGCTCGAGCGCTGGCCGCCGATCTTGAATTCGACAGTCGGCTTGGCCTTGTGCGCGGCGCCGGCGATGCTGGCCACCCGCAACGGCGTGCCCTGGGTCAGCGCACCACCGCTGACCAGGCGCGCGCGGATCGCGTTTTCCACCTCGCCCGGCGTGCGCAGGGTGGGCGTGGTTTCGATCAGGCGCGCCGCCAGCGCGCTCACGTGGGGCGCTGCCCACGAGGTGCCGGAACTGACCACGTAGGTCGATGCGTAGCTGTTCATCCAGGTCGACCTGACGTTCTTGCCAGGCGCCCAGGCATCGACGCAGGCGCCGAAGTTCGAACCCATCTCGGTCACGCCCTTGGGGTCGAGCGGCGCAAAGGCGCCGCTGCCGTTGAGGGGCTGGGCCGGCTGGCCGTTGCTGTCGATCGCGCCAACGACCAGCGCGCCGTCGGACGGCAGCTTGTCGTTGAAGCTGTAGAAGCAGGCGTCGTTGTAGCGGTTGCCGGCCGACTGCACGAACACCGCGCCGCGATAGCCGCTGGCGCTGTCCGGTGTGATCAAGGTGCGCACGCTCTTCTGGAAAGCGGCGACCAGCGGCATGCGGTCGGGTGTCAGGTTGACCATCTGGAAATTGCTCGACAGATTAACCACGCCCATGCGTCCCTCGGCCAGGATGCGGCGCTTGGCTTCGTCCAGGGCCGCGATCACGTTGGCAAAACTGTTGCTGCCCACCGCGCAGGTCGGGTCGCCGTAGGCCAGCGAGACCAATTTGGCGCCCGCGTTGACCCCGGTGACGCCAGCGTTGTCGTTCTTGGCGGCGATGATGCCGGCCACGAAGGTCGCATGCGGATACTTGCCGATTGAGCAAGCGCCAGGGGCGTTCCAGCGCGCGCTGACCGGCACGTCCACGTGGTTGGCGATGCCGCTGTCGATCACATATACGGTGGTGGCGCCGGTACTGGCCGCGCTACCGCCAACGGCCTGCACGCCCCACGGCAAGGTGCCGGCGCCGACCTGCACGTCGGTCCACACGGCGCTCGCGCTGGCCTCGGCCTCGATGTCCGGAGACACCGACTTGATGCGCGGATCGCGCCTGAGCGCCGTCACTTGCTGTTCGGTCAGATAGGCGGCAAAGCCCTGCAAGGTGTGGCTGTAGGCATGGGTGGCGGTAAGCCGGTGCGCGGCTTCGACCTCGTGCAGCAGGCGCATCACTTTGCCGTCGTGTTCGGCGCCGAAGCGCGGGTCGCTGAGCGCCTTGGCCGAATAGCGCTGCGCGGCCGTGTCGGCGAACAGGACGATGTAACGGATGGTACCTGCTTCGTTGCGGATCGGCGCCTGCAATGCCGCCGGGGCTTGCCGCAGCACCGCAGCGCCAGCCGGCTGGCCCGGCGCAGCGCCGCCGTTCTGGGCGCTGGCGCCGCCCGCCAGCGCCGCAGCGCCGACCACGCCACCGATCACGATCGCACACATACGTTTACCAATTGCTCTTGTCATTTTCTTCCTTGTATTGGTTAGCACATCCACGAGTGCGAATATGCAGAATGCGTTGCATAAATATCAACAACGACACAAGTGTAACGTAAGTATTGGTCAAAGATTATTAACATTTTGAAAATTAATTATTGCTGTGGAAGCGAGGATGGCGAAGCTATGCACGGGGCATGTCGCTGCGCATGACGGCTGCATCGGCACGGGTTGGCAAGCCGAAAAAAGGCTGCCGCAGGCGTCGCAAGGCGGCAGGAAACGGGGATATCCAGCACCGGGCGGGCGCAGCGCAGCATCGTGGCGCGATACCAACGGCACCGTGTGGCAGTACCGGGAGCATGCCGGCTTTACATCGCAGCCGGGCGTGCAAAACTGCCTTCCCGACCCGCACAGGAGTTCTTTATGCTACCCATCATCTTCGCCGTGTTCGCGGCGTGCTTCGTCCTCGAACGCATCATACCCGGCTGGACATTGCCGAAAATTCGCACCTGGCCGCTGCGGGTGTTGCTGATCAACGCGGCCCAATTGGGCATCGTGGTGCTGGCCGGGATCAGCTGGGAGCGCTGGCTGTCGGCCGTGTCCGTGTTCCGGCTGTCGCATTACCTGAACCCGGTCGCGGGCGGGATGCTGGCCTACTTCATCGCCACCTTCGTGTTTTACTGGTGGCACCGCTGGCGCCATGAAGTCGACTGGCTGTGGCTGCATTTTCACCAGATTCACCACAGCCCGCGCCGCATCGAGGTGATTACCTCGTTCTATAAACATCCGGGGGAAATGCTGGTGAACTCGGTCATCGGCAGCTTGCTGGTGTACACCTTGCTGGGACTGTCGCCGGAGGCTGGCGCGTATTACACCCTCTGCACGGCGCTGGGCGAGTTCTTTTATCACACCAGCGTGCGCACGCCGCGCTGGATCGGCTACGTCTTCCAGCGCCCGGAAATGCACCGCATTCACCATCAGTACGGACGGCACAAGAACAACTACGGCGATATCGTGTGGTGGGACATGCTGTTCGGGACGTACGAGAATCCGGCGCGCTTCGAGGCGAGCTGCGGCTTCGATGCGGACAAGGAGGAGCGTCTGGTCGATATGCTGATTTACAAGGATGTGCACCGCGATCCCTCGTAAAGGCCAGCGCGGGGGTGAAACGTGACGCATGCACCATGCATGCCGCCGCAAGCCGCACAACAAAAAGCCCCGCTCTCCTGCGAGAACGGGGCTGTGTGCGCCGCACCTGGGCGCAGCGGCATTCATGCAATCTTACATCTGCTCGATCATCACATCGCCGAAACCGGAGCACGACACTTGGGTCGCGCCTTCCATCAAACGCGCGAAGTCGTAGGTAACCTTTTTCGAGGCGATCGATTTCTGCATCGACGAGATGATCAGGTCGGCCGCTTCCAGCCAGCCCATGTGACGCAGCATCATTTCAGCCGACAGGATCAGCGAACCCGGGTTCACATAGTCCTTGCCTGCGTACTTCGGCGCGGTGCCGTGGGTCGCTTCGAACATGGCCACCGAGTCCGACAGGTTGGCGCCCGGCGCGATGCCGATACCGCCCACTTGTGCGGCCAGCGCGTCGGAGATGTAGTCGCCGTTCAGGTTCAGGGTCGCGATGACGCTGTACTCGGCCGGACGCAACAGGATCTGCTGCAGGAACGCATCGGCGATCGAATCCTTGACGATGATGTCCTTGCCGGTCTTCGGATTCTTGAACTTGCACCATGGGCCGCCATCGATCAGCTCGGCGCCGAACTCTTTCTGTGCCAGTGCGTACGCCCAATCGCGGAAGCCGCCTTCGGTGTACTTCATGATGTTACCTTTGTGAACGATCGTCACGGAAGGCTTGTCATTGTCGACGGCGTACTGGATCGCCTTGCGCACCAGGCGCTCGGTGCCTTCGATCGACACTGGCTTGATGCCCAGGCCCGAAGTCTCAGGGAAGCGGATCTTGGTGACGCCCATTTCCTTGATCAGGAAATCCATCAGTTTCTTGGCGCCTTCGGAACCTTGCTGGTATTCGATACCGGCGTAGATGTCTTCCGAGTTTTCGCGGAAGATGACCATGTCGGTCTTCTCTGGCTCACGCACTGGCGAAGGCACGCCGGTGAAATAACGCACCGGGCGCAGGCAGACGTACAGGTCGAGCTGCTGGCGCAGGGCGACGTTGAGCGAACGGATGCCGCCGCCGACCGGGGTCGTGAGCGGTCCCTTGATCGACACAACGTAGTCCTTCAGCACTTCCAGGGTTTCTTCCGGCAGCCACACGTCCGGGCCGTACACGGTGGTCGACTTCTCGCCGGCATAGATTTCCATCCAGCTGATCTTGCGCTTGCCGCCGTAGGCCTTGGCCACGGCTGCGTCGATGACCTTGATCATGACCGGGCTGATATCGACGCCGGTGCCATCGCCTTCGATGTAGGGAATGACTGGATTATCTGGTACATTCAGCGAAAAATCGGCATTGACCGAGATTTTTTGGCCGTCAGCAGGTACTTTGATATGTTGATACATCGTGATCTCCGAAGTGGACGCATAGCAGGCGACAACAATGTTGCGTCTGTCAGGCATGGTCTGCAATCTGAATTGGTTACTATAAATACGACGAGAGTTGTAGTCTTCTATAAGACATAAGACGCGCGTTTCATATTATGCACCAGTATTTTACTAGGCGCTACGGTTTTGCGACACTAACAAATGGCCCGCCAGGCGAACGGCGGGCCGAACATCTTTCCAGCGACTCAATTATGCCCCTCATTCTCTTTAACAAGCCGTTCCAGGTGCTGTGCCAGTTCTCGGCCCAGGACGGACGCGAAACCCTGGCCGACTACCTGCGCACGCCCGAGATCTATCCGGCCGGCCGGCTCGACGCCGACAGCGAAGGGCTCATGCTGCTCACCGACGATGGCCGCCTGCAGCACAGCATCGCCCATCCGGACCACAAGGAAGCGAAGACCTACCTGGTGCAGGTGGACGGCGCGCTCGGTGCGGAGGCATTGGCGCGGCTGCAGGCGCCGCTCGACCTGGGCGACTTTGTCACCAAGCCGTGCAAGGCGGTGCAGATTGCCGAACCGGGCTGGCTGTGGCCGCGCACGCCGCCGATCCGGGTGCGCGCCGACAAGCCGACCAGCTGGATCGCGATTACTTTGCAGGAGGGGAAGAACCGGCAGGTGCGCAGGATGACGGCGGCGGTGGGATTGCCGACTTTGCGGCTGGTACGCAGCAGCATCGGGCCGTTTTCGCTGGCCACGCACCCCTTGATGCCGGGGGAATGGGTGGAAGTGCCGGCCGGGGACATGAAGAAAATCTGAAGCGTAGCCAGAACCGGGCTTGTTTCTACGCCGGGGTCAGACCCCGGTTTTGCTTGTTGGGGGTCTGACCCCGGTGTAGAAACAAGCCCGGTTTTGCTTGCCTGGGGTCTGACCCCGGTGTAGAAACAAGCCCGGTTTGGCGAAAAAGGAGAATCAGTCAGTTTCCAAGTCGCAATTCTCAAACCGGGGTCAGACCCCAGGCAGGCAACACCGGGGTCTGACCCCGGTTTAAGAATTGCGACTTGGAAACTGCACACGAAAAAAACCCGCCGGGCCGAAGCCAGGCGGGTTTTTGAACATGCTCACAAGCTCAACCGGCGGACCGAAGTCCACCGGCGGCGATGGCTATTAAGCCAGCGCTTTCAGAGCAGCAGCCAGACGGCTCTTGTGACGCGCTGCTTTGTTCTTGTGGATGATTTTCTTGTCGGCGATGCTGTCGATGGTCGACACGGATGCCTGGAAGATCGACGCTGCGGCGGCTTTGTCGCCAGCCTGGATAGCCTTGCGCACTGCTTTGATAGCGGTACGCAGGGTCGAACGCTGCGACGAATTGTGAGCGTTTTGCTTAACTGCTTGACGAGCGCGCTTGCGTGCTTGTGCGGTATTTGCCATGGAATTTCCTAAATCGGGGTCAAGTTGCGTTTGCAAACAATAGCGTCTGTCAAACCAGTGTTTTTTCTACACCTTGTGTGTCAAACCAGTGCCTGCCAAACATTAGTGTCTGCGTAACAGAATTCTGTACAGCCTTCGATTATAGCGAAAAGTTCCGGTAAGGGCAATTCAAAAATCAACATTTGTCGGCCACCCCCGTCCGCATCACCCTTGCCGGGCTATAATCCCGGCCCATGAACTTGCTCAAAACCCTGGCTGCCATCTCCAGCATGACCATGCTATCCCGCGTCACCGGCCTGCTGCGCGAAAGCCTTTTCGCGCGCGCCTTCGGCGCTTCGGAATTCACCGACGCGTTTAACGTCGCTTTCCGTATTCCCAACCTGCTGCGCCGCATGTTCGCCGAGGGCGCCTTCGCCCAGGCCTTCGTGCCGATCCTGGCCGACGTCAAGACCCAGCACGGCGATGAGGGCACGCGCCCGCTGGTCGACAGCGTCGCCACCGTGCTGATCTGGTCAACCCTCCTGATCACCATCGCCGGCATCATCGCCACCCCGATGCTGATCATGTGGATCATGGACACGTCCAAGCAGACGCCGCAGGCCGAGCAGGCCGCCGTCTTCATGACGCGCATGATGTTCCCCTATATTATCTGCATGGCCTTCGTCTCGCTGGCCAGCGGCATTCTCAACACCTGGCGCCAGTTCAAGATTCCCGCCTTCACGCCTGTCCTGCTGAATATTTCCTTCATCCTGGCGTCGCTGTTCCTGGCCCAGCGCCTCGAGCAACCGATTTACGCGATGGCCTTCGCGGTGGTGGTCGGCGGCCTGCTGCAGGTGGGCATCCAGATTCCCTCCCTGATGAAAATCGGCATGCTGCCGCGCATTTCGATCAATCCCATCGCCGCCCTGCGCGACCCCGGCGTGCACCGCATGCTCAAAAAGATGGGACCGGCCGTGTTCGCCGTCTCCGCCGCCCAGATCAGCCTGCTGGTCAATACCGGCATCGCCTCGCGCCTGGGCGCCGGCAGCGTGTCCGCCCTCACCTACGCCGACCGCCTGATGGAATTCCCCACGGCGATGCTGGGCGTGGCGCTCGGCACCATTTTGCTGCCCAGCCTCGCCAAGGCGAATGCCGAGGGCGATACCTCCGAGTACTCGGCCCTGCTCAACTGGGGCCTGCGCCTGACCTTCCTGCTGGCCCTGCCCGCCTCGGTCGGCCTGGCCATGCTGGCCGAACCGATGATCGCCACCCTGTTCCACTATGGCGCGTTCACCGCCAAGGCGGTCCACGCCTCGGCCATGCCGCTGATGGCGTACAGCGCCGGCCTGGTCGGCATTATCCTGGTCAAGACGCTCACCCCGGCGTTCTACGCGCGCCAGGATGTGCGCACGCCGGTGCGCATCGCTATCGGCGTGCTGGTCGCGGTGCAGCTGATGAACCTGGTGTTCGTGCCGTATTTGAAAGTGGCGGGCCTGGCGCTGTCGATCGGCCTGGGCGCTTGCATCAATGCCGCCGTGCTGTACACCATGCTGCGCAAGCGCGGCATTTATGTGCCGCAGCCGGGCTGGATCATGTTCTTCGCCAAGCTGGTCATCGCCGTGGCCGTGATGGGCCTGATCGCGTACTACTGCAAGATCCAGCTCGACTGGACCGCGCTGCAAGCGCGTCCATGGCTGCGCGCCGGGTCGCTGTTCGCCATCGTTGCCGGCAGCGGCCTGGCCTACTTTGTGGTGCTGTTCGGGCTGGGTTTCCGCTTCAAAGATTTCAAGCGCAGCGGGCGTTAAGCTTACATCTCGCGTTTGGGCTCGTTGCGGCGGCCTTCGTCGCGCTGGCGCTCGTCCTGCCCGGCACTCTCCTTGCCCGACTGATCTTCTTGCGGCGGCTCTGCCGGTTCGTCAGGCTTGTCCGCCGGCGGCTCGGCCTTCTCAGGCTGCGCTTCCTCGGGCGGCGGCGTGGCGGCGTCCGCAGCCGGTTCCTGGGCTGGCGCAGGAACCGGCGCGGGCGACATCTGGTCCGCCGGTTTTGCAGCGCCTTCCACCGGCGGAAACAGCGGCGCCGGCTGGCCAGGCTGGTTCTGGCCGGGCACCGCCATCGGCTCCTGCGGCGCCATGGTCAAGGTCGACAAGGTGAACTTCCACTCCGACAGCTTGCTCTTGTTTTCCATGTTCAGAAAGCGCGCGTCGAAATTGCCGACCTTGAGCGGCGGCGCGTCCGACAGGCTGTACACGCCCAGCACGCCCTGCTTGTCGCCCACGTACATCACACCCCATTCGGCCTTGCCGGTGATCGGGTCGACGAAAATCTTGCGCAGATGGCGCCGGATGCCGGGAAAGCGCGGGTCCTTGAGCAGTTCCTGCAAGGTGGGCGGCTGCTGCGGCTGGCCCGGCGGCGTGGCGGCGGCGTAGCTGCGCAGCGCATCGCTGAAGGCGGCGCCGATGGCCAGCAGTTCTTCTTCGGCGGCGGCGCGCTGCATGAGCGAGCCGACTTTCAGGCTGGCCGCACCAACGAGGCCGATGATGGTGACCAGGATGATCAGCCCAAGATAGGTAAAGCCGTGCGCGCGCTGGCGGCGCGGCGCGGCCCTACCAGTCGAGATACGGTTTGCCGTTGCGGTCATTGCCGGGCGCCCCACTCTTGATGCTGTACAGGTTGCCCTTGGTGGTGTCTTCGGGAGCCACCAGGATCCAGCTGGTGCTGCTGTCGGCCACCGGGTCCACGGGAATATTGCGCAGGTATTTTTTCTCGACCAGCTGTTCCAGCGAATCGGGATAACGCCCGGTGTCGGCGTAGTACTGGTCGATCACGGCGCGCGTGTTGCGCAGGTTGTCGGCCAGGATCGTATCCTTGGCGCTGTCGATGCTCGGAAAAAAGCGCGGCACCGCGAGCGTGAGCAGTAGCGCGACAATGCCCAGCACCACCAGCAGTTCGATCAGGGTGAAGCCGCGCGCCGGGCGGCCTTGGTTTGCTTGCATTCGTGCTTGCATCCTCTTTACCATTTGCGGTACGGTACATCGTTCAGGCCGACCCGGTCCGAGGTCGAATACACATCGTACACGTCCTCGCCTTCGCGCGGGTCAAGGGCCTCGCTGGCGTAGCTGCGCTTGCCCCAGGTCTGGGCGGGATTCACATCGCCGCTGGCGCTGAAAGGGTCGCGCGGCACGCGGCGCAGGAAAAAAATCTTGGCGCGGGTGGGACTACGCACATCGGGCACGCCTTCGACCAGTTGATCGAGCGATTTCGGGTAACCGTTGCTGTTCAAGGCGCGCGCGATCCGCCCCTCGTCGTAAGCGCGCTTGTAGGCGTCGATCCCCTGGCGGATTTCGCGCAGCGAGCGGCGCAATTCCTGCTCCTGCTGGCGTTGCATGGTCACTTGCGTCACCGGCACCACCAGGGTGCCGAGCAGGGCCAGAATCGCCAGGGTCACCAGCAATTCGATCAGCGTGAAGCCGCGGCCCCGCCCCTGCGCCATCATTGCTCCGGCGCGGGCGTGGTTTCCGGGACCGGCACCGGGGTGACGGCGGCGGCCGGCGCTTCCGGAATCGCCGGGGCCTGGACCGGGGCCGGGGTCGGCGCACGCACGCCTGGCGACGGCGGCATGACCACCGGCGCGCGCGGCGTCGTGTCCGGACGGCGCCGGAAGCTGGTCTCGGTGCCGGCGCTGAACTCGGACGCGCTGGCCGGCGGACGCTGGATGTTGCGGATCAAATGCGGCGTAATCGACAGCACGATCTCGGTGCGGTCGGCGCCGTCGGCGGTGCGCCCGAACAGGCGCCCGACCACCGGCAGGTTGCCCACGCCCGGAATCTTGGTGCCGTTGCTGCGGTCTTCATTGTTGATCAGGCCCGCCAGCACCTGGTTTTCGCCATCCTTCAGTTGCAGCATGGTCGACGCTTCGCGGTTGCCGATGCGGTACGCCGTGGTGCCCGAGGCGGTGGTGATGGTGTCGAGCAGGCTGCTCACCGTCAGGCCGACGCGGATGCCGATTTCGTTATTCAAATAGATGGTCGGCTCCACGTTCAGGGTCAGGCCGACATCCAGATACGTGATCGACTCCTGCGAAAAGCCGTTCGCCACGCCGCCCGACGACAAGGTGGTGGTGATGTTCGGGACCTTGTCGCCGATGACGATCTTGGCCTTTTCCTTGTTGCGCACGCGGATGCGCGGATTGGCCAGGGTGTTCGAGTCGCCGTCGGTCTTGCGCGCGGTGATCGTGGTCGACAGCGACGACAGGCCAATGTCGGCGCGCCCCAGCCCGCGCACGGTGTCGAGCGTGAGCGGCCCGCCGCCGGGCGTGGTCAGGGGCGCCAGGGTCAAGGTGGTGGGCCACGAGACGCCCAGTTCCAGCAGGCGGCTGCGCTTGATCTCCAAAATCTCGACTTCGAGCATGACTTCCGGCTCGGCCACGTCCTGCAGGGCCACCAGCTTGGCGGCCAGCTTGATCGCTTCCGGGTTGTCGCGCAAGATCACGAGGTTGAGCTTTTCGTCGATGACCACATCGCGCGACTTCAAAATGGTCTTGAGCGTGTTGGCCACCACCTTGGCGTCGGCGTTGGCCAGGAAGAAGGTCTTGACCGTCATTTCCTGGTATTCCTTGAGCTTGGTGGCCACGTTCTGGTACACCAGCAGGGTATTGCCATCCATGACCTGGTAGTCCAGCTGGTTCGACACCATCAGGTAGTAGATGGCCGATTCGACCGTGCTGTTTTTCAGGAAGATGGACGTCTTCTGGTCGGTCTTGACGTCCTTATCGAAGATGAAGTTCAGGTTCGAGCGGCGCGCGATCACATCGAGCACCTGCTTGAGCGGGGCGTCGCGGAACTCGATGCTGATCGGCGTCTTGTAGGCGGCGGACAAGCCTGTTTCGGCGACCGGCGCGGCGGTCTTTTCGGCTACCTGCAAGAGCAGCTGGCGCGCCGGTTCGTACTGCGGACGCTCGATCAGGATCGCGGCGGCGCGCGCGCGCGCCGGCTCGTATTCCTTGCGCTCGAAAGCGGCCGTGGCCTCTTCCATCGCCCTGGCGTGACGCTGGTCCATCTCGATCAGGCGCAGGCCGGCGCGGGCGCGCTCGTTGGCCGGGTCGAACCCCAGCACGCGCTGGTAATCCTGCAGCGCCGGGGCCGGCCTGCCGGCGGCGAGCGCGCGGTCGGCCTGGTCGAGCAGGCGCGTGGCGGCGCGGTCGCGCGCGCGCAGATAGGCGGCGCGAAAGACCGGGTTTTCGGGCTGGGCGTCGACTGCCTGGCGGTACTTGATCAAGCCCGCCTCGATTTCATCTTTCTCGACCAGCGAATTGCCTTCGAGGTAAGCGGCCTGCCCGGCGCAGCCAGCTAACGCCAACACGATCAGCGGCGCGGCGGCGGCGCGCGCAAGGCGGCGCCAGGGTGGCAAATTCAGGCAACGTGTGCCAATCCGGTGACTAGCCATCAGTCGAAGACTCCAATGTTGAGCTGTTGAACCTGGTTCAAAGGCAGATAGGTCAGGGTCAATGTGGGCGGCGCGATTGCGTCCACCCGGTACACGCCGTCGATCACCATCTTGTTACGTACGATATAGGTCTTGTCGCCGCGCGCGAGGAACACTTCCCACGCGCCCTCGCTCACCGCTTTTCCGATGAAGACGAAGGGCAGCGGCGGCGCGCTTGGCGGCGGCGGTGGCGGCGGTGGCGTGTTGTCCACCGGCGGCGCGGCGGGCGGCGGGTTCAGGTTCTGGCTGCCGAACACGCCGGCGCCGAAGGCGTCGTCGTCGTCGTCGCCGATCAGGGTGTCGCGCGCGGCCAGGCGCAGGATCGCAGGTTCCGCCGGTTCGGCGCGCGCGGCGACGCTACTTGCGCGGACCACGGCGGCCTTCGGCGCGCCGCGTTCGACCGCTTCGGCCACGTCCGATTCGGGCTTGTTGTCGCCGAAGATGAGCAGGCCGGCGGCCGCCAGCACGGCAGCGCCCATGACGAGGTGGCGTGGGTTCATTGCGGCGCTCCCGGCGCATCTTGCAGGTAAAAGGTCATGCGCACGCGCGCTTCGAGCGCCGGCTCGCCGAGGTTGTCGCGCTTGAAGCTGATTTCGTCGAGCGAGGCAAAGGGAATGGCGCGCAGCGACAGGATGGTGAACTTCCAGATGGCGCCATAGCTGCCCTTGACCGGCAAGGTCACCTGATAGGTATGCAGGCGCGCGTTGCGGTCGTACGCGGCCTTGTAGTCGCCCTGCGAGAGCGACAGGCCGCTCTTGGCGGCGATGCCGAACAGGGTCTTGACCTGCTGTTCGGCGTAGCGCTTCTCGCCCAGGGTGGCATAGAACAGGGCCAGGTTTTCGTTGGCGATGACGGGCGCCGGCTTGTCGACCGGTGGCGGCATGCGCGCCAGCCCGAGCGCGACAGCGTGGCGCTGCGCCTGCAGCGCGCCTTGCGGCAGCAGCCAGGCGACGGCCGCGCCGCCGGCCAGCAGCAGCACGCAAGCGCCGCAGAAAAACGGCCCCCCAGCGGCCACGCCCAGGCGCGCGCGCAGCGCCAGCTTGGCTAAGGTCGGCGCGCTCATGGCGCCACCCATTCGGCTTCGAGCTGGAAGCGGATTGGCTTGTTCGGGTCCTGCTCGTTGATTTCGTGGCGGATCAGGGTCACGCCGGCGAACAGTTCCTCGCGTTTGAGCAGTTCGACGTATTCGATCATGGCATCGCTGCTTTTCGCTTCGGCGGTGATTTTCAGGCTGCGTTTGCGCGCGTCCGGTTCCAGCGCCAGCATGCCGATGCCGGGCGGCGTGGCGGCGGCGATGGCGTCGTACAGGGCGCGCCACGGCAGGTTCAGTTGCAGGATGGCGGCGTTCACGCCGGCCGCCTGCGCTTCCGAAATGCGCGGGCCTTGCACCACGGGCGCCACCACCAGCGGCGCGCGCGAACGCAGGCGAGCCGCGTTCAATTCGGCGCTGTCGGCGCGCTGCTGCGTTACCAGGCGAAAGCCCAGGGTGGCGGCGCCGGCGCACAGCGCCAGCCCCAGCACGGCCACGGCCCAGGCGCCAGGACCGGCGCGGTGCAAGGTGCGCTGTACGGAGGGCGGCGCGAAATCGATGCGCACTGGTTTCACAAGCGACTCCCGGTGGCGGCCAGGCGCGCGCAGTCGGACCAGCCGGCGCCCTGCCCCTGTCCCAGCAGATGGCAAGCCAGCGCGGGATGGGCGGCGCCCTTGCTCCAGGCGGCCGGCGCGTGTCCCGATATGCACAGGCGCGCCGGCACGGACAGGTTCAGACGCAGCGCTTCGCGCGCCACATGCGCGGCCAGCCAGTCAAGATCGGCGCCCTCGGGCAACGCGGCGGCGCGCACGGCGCGGATCGCCCCATCCTCGATGGCGGCAATGGTCAGCACGCGCTGCTGCACCAGGCCATACCAGGCGCCGGCCTTGAGCGCGCCGCGCCACTGGTTAAAGCCGGCCACGAATTGCGGCGCCAGTTCCACCAGCGGCGCGCGCTGGGCGGCGCACACCTGTTCGATCAGCGCCAGCAAATGGCGCGGCAGCGCGGCGACCAGGAACGGCTGCGCCGCATCCCAGCCGGCGGCCAGTTGCCAGGCCCCGGTCGGCTCGCCGAACAGCGTTTGAAAGCGCAGCGCGGCGGCCGCTTCCAGGTCGGCCAGGCGCGCAGCACCCGCGGGCGGCGTCACCTGCCAGATGCGCACCAGTTCATCGGCCAGCACGATGGTGACGGGCCAGTTGGCGCTGCCGGCGCCTTCGAGCAGCAGGCGCAGGGCGCCGGCGATCGACTCGGGATGGCTGCCGCCGTCAAAGGCCAGTTCGGCCACCAATTCGGGCGCGTTGCCGCCAAAGCGGCTGGTTTTAAGGAGCGCGACGGCGCCGGGCGCGATGCCGACCCGCAGCGATTGTCCGAGCCGTCTACGCATGCAGGGTCACCCGCTTGATTTCGGTGAGCGTGGTGGCGCCGCGCTTGACCAGGTCGAGCGCGGCCAGGCGCAGGCTGCGGGTGCCGTTGGCGTGGGCCGCCGCCTTGATCTGGCGGATCGGGCGCTTGTCGACGATCAGTTCGCGGATTTCGTCGTTCAGGGTGAGGATTTCGGCGATCGAACGGCGCCCCTTGTAACCGGTGCCACGGCAATCGCCGCAGCCCTTGCCCTGCATGAAAAGATAGTCGTGCACGTCGGCGCGTTCCAGGTTGACGGCATCGAGTTCGGCGTCGCTCGGGGTGAATTGTTCCGCGCAGTGCGGGCAGTTCATGCGCACCAGGCGCTGCGCCCAAATGCCGTTGAGGGCCGAGACGAAGGCGTAGGGGTCGATGCCCATGTGGGTAAACCGGCCGAACACGTCGAACACGTTATTGGCGTGGACGGTGGTGAGCACCAGGTGGCCGGTCAGGGCCGACTGCACCGCGATTTCGGCGGTTTCGCGGTCGCGGATTTCGCCGACCATGATTTTGTCGGGGTCGTGGCGCAGGATCGAACGCAAGCCCTTGGCAAAGCTCAGGCCCTTCTTTTCGTTGACCGGAATTTGCAAGATGCCGGGCAGCTGGTATTCGACCGGGTCTTCGATGGTGATGATTTTTTCGCGCCCGTTATGGATTTCGGTCAGGGCCGCGTACAAGGTCGTGGTCTTGCCCGAGCCGGTCGGGCCGGTCACGAGCAGCATGCCGTAGGCTTCCTGCGCCAGCATGCGCAGGGACACCAGCGAGGCCGCGTCGAAACCGAGCGCCTCCAAGGTGAGCGCGCCGTAGGCTTCGATCATGGCGCGCTTGTCGAGAATACGGATCACCGCGTCCTCGCCGTGAATACTCGGCATGATGGACACGCGCAGGTCGATTTCGCGTCCGCCCGATTCGACCCGGAAGCTGCCGTCCTGCGGCACGCGGCGTTCGGCGATATCGAGTTCGGCCAGCACTTTCAGGCGCGAGATGATGTGCTCGGCCACTTCGACGCCGCCGACCGAGGTGGCGTGATCGAGCACGCCGTCGACCCGGTACTTGACGGCCAGGCCGCCGGCGGTGCTTTCGAGGTGAATGTCGGAGGCGCCGGCCTTGAGCGCGTCGTACAGGGTCGAGTTGACCAGCTTGACGGCCGGGCTGGCGGCCTCGGACACCGAGGCGAACGACAGCACGGCGGCGGTCTTGCCGTCGCGCCGGGCGTCGCCCACGTTGGCCACCAGGGTGTCGACCGCGCGCGCCGATTCTTCCTGCTTGGACAGGTAAGCCTGGATATCGGCTTGCAGCGCCAGGCGCACATGCAGCGGCGCGGCGGGCGTGGCGCGCGCGCGGGTGCTCAGCCAGGTTTGCAGGTCGACGTCGAACGGGTCGGCGATCACGCCGAGCACCTGGCCGCCGGGCTCGCGCAGCAGCACGCAGTGGCGCGCCAGCGCCTGGGCCAGCGGCAGCAGGTCGAACGCGGTGGCGCAGCTGAGCATCTCGGCCGTTTCCATCACCGTCAAGCCAAACGGGTCGGCCAGGGCCTGGACGATCTGGCGCGCGTCCAGGCCGCTGGACGCTTCCAGTTCGGCCACCAGCGGGCGTTGCGTCTGCAAGCTGCGCGCGCGCGCGGCGGCCAGCAGGCTTGGGTCGAGAATGGGAGACGGCACGGCGGTACTCAAGACATGTCTCCGGCCAGGTCGAAAATCGGCATATACAGCAGCACCACAATGGCGCCGACGACGAGCCCGATGGCGGCCATCAGCAAGGGTTCGAAAGTGCGGGTGAAGCGGTCGATCCAGCGGCTGATTTCGCCGTCGTAAAAGGCCGCCGACTGGGTCAGCATCGGCCCCATGTCGCCGGTGCGCTCGCCGACCCGCAGCATGCGCAGCGAAATCGGGGTGGTCAGGCTGTTGGCCTCGAACGCGCTTGAGAGCGGCAGGCCGGACTCGATGCTGATGCGCGCCGCGCTCAAGGAAGCGCGCATCGAACTCGACACCATGGCCTGCACGGTATCGATGGCGTTGACGATGGTGATGCCGCCTTCGCTGAGCATGCCGAGCGTGAGGTACAGTCGCGAGAGTTCGTAAATGCGCACCCGTTCGCCGATGCCGGGCAGGCGCGTGACCAGGCGCGCCAGGCCGCCATTGCCGGCCAGGCGGCGCCACAGCAGCACCAGCGCGCTGACCAGCAAGGCCAGGCCGCCCAGCAGCACGCTGGTGTGGCCGCTGGCGAACTGGCCCCAGCCGAGCAGCATCTGCGACATCCACGGCAGGTTGCGTCCGGCGCCCTGGTAGACCTCGGCAAAGCGCGGCACCACGTAGGTAATCAGGAACATGCTCACGCCGCCGCCGACGGCCAACAGGATCACCGGATAAATGGCGGCGCTGACGATCTTGCTGCGCACCACGTCGATGCGCTGCTGGTAATCGATGTAGCGCGCGAGCGAACGCGGCAGGTCGCTGGTGCCTTCGGCGGCGCGCACGATGCCGATGTAGAGCGGCGAAAACAGGTCGGGCTGGTCGGCCAGCACGCTGGAAAAGCGCTTGCCTTCGCGCAAGCCGCCGAGCAGGCGTTCGAGCACGTTGCGGGTCGAGACGCTGGTTTCTTTTTCGAGCAGGGCTTCGAGCGCTTCGACGATGCCCAGGCCGGCCGTCAGCAAGGCCAGCAGTTCCTGGCTGAACAGCACCAGCGACAGGCTGGCGCCGCGGCTACGGCGCAGGCCGGCGGCGCGCACCGGTTCGACCGCGCTGACGAACAGCCCGCGCGCCTCGCACTGGCGGCGGGCATCGGCCTCATCCTGGGCGTCGACCACCTGGCTGCTAATGCTCAGATCGGGCGCGAGGGTACGGACAGCAAACTGCATGAGGCCTTTGCGGAGAAAGGTAAAACCATGGGGTCAGGAAACTATTGGGACGTGATGTCGGCGTTTTCGCCGGTGCCGCCGGGTTGGCCGTCCTTGCCGGTCGACACGATTTCGTAGTCCCCCTTGGCGCCCGGCGCGCGGTACTGGTACGGGCGGCCCCATGGATCCTGCGGCACGGCCTTTTTCAGGTAAGGACCGTTCCATTTGGCGCCGGCGGTGGCGGGCGCGACCAGCAAAGCGGCCATGCCTTCTTCGGTGGTCGGATAGCGGCCGACGTCGAGGCGGTAGGTGTCGAGCGACTTTTCGAACGCTTCGATCTGGGCCTTGGCAACCGTCACTTCGGACTTGCCGAGCTGGGCGAAATACTTCGGCCCCACGTAAGCGGCGAGCAAGCCGATGATGACGATAACGACGAGTAATTCAAGCAGGGTGAAGCCCGCGTGGCGCGTGCGCCGGGAGTGGTTGATTTTTGTTGCTGCAAACATCCGTTCGACTCCTCAATGCTCAATTTGGCGTGCAAGGCTACCATGCCGCCGACGGTTGCGACAACTATTCTTTCATAGCGGGCGCGGGGATATTTAGCATGCTTTAGAGCAAGGTTTTTCGGGGCGCGCAGGCGAAAAAAAAGCACACTCGCCGTTGCCGGAAAATGTGCGATTTATGGAGGCGGACCGTGGCCCGCCTCAAGCGTGCTTGCGCGTCGCTTAGCGCGTCGCCTTGCTGGTGCGACGACGCACGAAGGCAACCAGGCCCAGGCCGGTCATGACCAGCAGCAGGTCGGACGGTTCCGGAACCGCGTTCGTGGTCACGGTCACGATACGGGTTGGATTGTCGATCTTGATGGTTGGCGTGCCACCATCGTCCGACGGCGGGTTGAGATCGAACTCGATCAGGTTATTCTCAGCGCCGTGATAGTCGCCCGTATCGAGATCGACCAGCGCCACGCCGAACAAGGCGCCAAACGAGCCAGGAATGGTTTCGAAGTCGCCATGGAAGGTAACGTCGAAACTGAGCATGCCGCCGAGCGTTACCTTGTGCATCAGGTAATTGAGATTGCCGCTGTTGGCGAAATTGACCATACCGGGAATCGCGCCGGTGACAGCGCCACTACGGCTCAGTTCATACTCGAAGATCCCGCCAAAATTGCTCACATCGGCAAAGGCCGAGGTGGCAGCTTGCTTGCTATTGAAACTAAGCAACATGGCGCCGCCCTTGCCGACAAATTGACTGGAGTCAATGTTGACGTGATAGGTCGGAATAGCCCAGGCAGTACTTGCACCCAATGCAAACGTTACAGCGAGCAATGCTTTCGTGATGATTCTTTTGATATCGAACATTCTTCTTCCCTTAGAGTGAACCACTTAAAATTTTCGTGACGAAACCAACGCCTTTACGGGCGGGACTGCTGTAAACAACGGAAAGGGTGACTTTGGCGCCAACTGGTATTGTACCATTGTTAACAGTCATATATGGTTCTGTTCCCAACATTCCAGTCCGTGTAGCAACAGTTACGCCAGGAGTCAGTGAAGAAAATACAACATGGACCGGCCCGGTAATCGGCGCCTTGCTGGTGTTGGTGATGGTCAGGGTGCCGCTGAAGGTATTTTTGAAGATATCCACGCGCAGGCCGGAACCCGTCACCCCGAAACTGGACGTGACGTCGGCATAGGTCGGCGCCAGGTTCAGCGCGACCACCACCGGATCGTGGTCCGAGGAGCGGAAGGCGTCATTCTTGAACAGGGCCTGGGCGGCGACGCTCTTGGCGTCGGTGTTGTAGTCGATCACGGTCGGTTCATCCGCATTGGTATGCCATTCGGTGGCGCCGGCCACCTGGGCGTCGAGCGAGGTGCTGGCCAGCGCATGGTCGAGGTAGCCGCTTTCGCCGTCGAAGACGTAGGAGTAAGGAATGCCGGCCGGACGCACGAAGCGCTCGAGCTGGTTGACCAGGCCGGCCTGGTTGAGCAGGTGGATCGGATCTTCGAAGCCGTGCGCATTCATGTCGCCGATGACCAGCACGTCCGGGTCGCCCGCGCTTGCCACCACTTGCGGAATGAAGTAGCTGGACAGGCGCTGCGCCTGCAGCACCCGGGTGGCGTTGTTGCAGCTCTGGCCATCGCCCAGGTCGGCATTGGCGCCGCTACCGCAGCCACCCTTCGACTTGAGGTGATTGACGATCAGCGAGAACTTCGCGCCGTTGCCGGCCTTGAAGGTCTGCGCCATCGGCGGCCGGTTGTTGACGGCGTCGCCGTCGGACAGCGCGCCGCCGACCAGCGCCAGCTTGGCCGGCTTGTAGATCATGGCCACGCGGATCGCATCGGTGCCGGTGGCGGCCGGCTTGGGCACGTAGGCATAGGTGTCGACGCCGATGGCCGCGTTGAGCTGCCTGACCAGGTAGTCGACCGCGATGTCGTCGTTGTTCTGGATTTCCATCAAGCCCACCACATCGGCGTCGATGGCCTTCAGTTCATTAACGATCTTGTCGCGCTGGCGCACGAATTCAGGCATGTTGTCGGCGCCACGGCAATTCGAGGCGCGCGTGGTCGAGCCGACCTTGCAGCCCTGCCCCGTGCGGCCCCAGGCGTCGGCGCCGTCGAGGAAGGTGGTGAAGAAATTGAGCACGTTGGCGCTGGCCACTTTGACATTTCCGACCGGCAGTTCCGGTGCGGCCAGGCGCGGGTTGCTGCGCGTGAACGACGGCGCCGCGGTCGGCTGGATCTTGAAAGCCGTGCCGCCGCCGCCGATGGCGCCGAAGTCGACCACGCCAACGAGCTTGTCGACGGTATCGCCGGCGCGCACCGTGCCATCCTGGCCGAGGTAAGGAATGCCCGAGCAGGCCACCACATCGGCGCACGGCGGGGTGGCGGCCGGCGGGGCGACGAACCAGCTGTCGTCGAGCACCAGTTGGTTGCCCGCATTCGACGCGGCCAGCGCCAGCGCCTCCGGCGTGCCCGGACGGAAGCGGTTGGTCGCGGTTTCGCGGCGCCCGACCGACAGGGTCAGTTCGCCGCGGTCGCCCAGGTAACTGGTCTGGTTGACGGTCAGCGTGTTGGTGATATTGACCAGCATCGCTTCGTAGCGCGCCAGGTCGATGCCCGGCTCGAAAGCGATATTGACTGGCGTCACGCTATTGCCGCCGCCAAGCACATCGGTGCCGGTGACATCCTTCATTTCAGTGTAGGTGCGCAGCGCGCCGGTCGGCTTGTACTCGACGATGGTGCCTTTCACGCGCACCAGGTCGCCCAGCGCCACCGTCGGCGCGGCGCCGGTGAAGACAAACAGGCCGTCCGAGGTGGCCGGATCGCCGTCGCCGTTGGCATCCTGGATGAAGTAGCCGTTCGACACCTTGTGGGTGACCACGCCTTCGGTGCTCACGCTGACATTGGCGAACGGGCTGGCCGCGCCGGCGCCCTGGATTTGCGGAATCGTGGCCGCGCCCGAAACGCTGACATTGACCGGGCAGGTCGCTTCCTGGCCGGCATTGTTGGTGAAACGAATCACGAGCGGGTAGCTGCCCGATGCCAGGGTCGCGCCGGCCTGCAGGTTGACGCTGGCGGACGCGCCATTCGCGCTGGCCGCCGTCAGGCTGCCCAGGCTGATGCCGGGCACGGCGCCGCTGGCGATCGCCGCGCCGTTGACGATACTGTCTTCATCCGAGGCGCGCAGCAAGACCGCGCCCGGCTTACCCTGTTCGATGGCCAGGCTGGCCGGGCAGGCCGGCACGATCGGCTTGGCTTGCGGCACGGTGGCGCCGCAGGTATTGCGGGCCGAGGCGCTGGTGCGCGGGGCCGGCGCGCCGGTGGCGAAATCGACGCTGTTGTCGTCGGTGTCGGCGCAGCCGCCGTTGGCGCGGAACAAGGCCAGCGAGGCCGACATGGCCGGCGCGCGCGTGCCTTCGGCGCCGTTGGCGGTGCCGAAGCCGACCAGGTCGGCGATGTTCGCGCCCGCCGGGGTGGCGCCGCTCAAGGTGACGGTGTCGCGCACCAAGGCCACTTTGCCGGTGGTTCCCGACATGTTAAAACCGCTTTGCGGCGCGATGAGCGGGGTTGGCAGCGAAGGCTGGCCCGTGCCGCCGCTCTGCTGCTGGATCAGGATGTACTGGCCCGGCTCGACGGTAAAGGTCGGCAGGGCCGACTTGCCGCTCCAGGCGCCGGTGCTGGTGGCCGAGCCGTACTGCAGGCTCCACCCTTCGGCGGTGACCGGGGCGCTGCCGCGGTTGAAGATTTCGATGTAGTCGTGGGTAAAGAACGTGGTGTTGGCATTGCCACCGGCGCCGTACAACTGGCTGATCACGAGGTCGGGCGAGGCCGCCATGGCGGGAACGGCAAGACCTGCCATCAGTGCGGCCAGCACGGTAAGCCGGCCGGGAACGTGGATGGTTGCTACGGGCTTTTTCATCGAAACTTCCTGAAGGGAGTAGAGTGGAGTCGTCATTGTCATGCCGACTACGGACGTTGGTGTTCTATGTTAGCAAAAAGTATTCTTCCATAGTAAATTTCATCATAGTTGTGATAAATGACAACATGATGACGAAGACGACTGGTGTGGATGCTATTTTTCTTGCAGCGGCGGCATGCCGGAGGATCAGCTTACCCGCCGCGGTGGGCAAGGCCGCTGTTCAGCGCAAGCGTGCGCGCTGGCCGGACTTGACATCCTCCCCTCCCTAAAGGAAGGGGATTTCTACGGCGCCGCGTGATGATCTACGGGTCGCTTCGGTGGGTTCCTGCTTCATCGAGCGGCCTGACTGCGCCGACTCTCCACAGGCTAAGACGCGATGTCCTCGCGCTAAAACATTCATCGCGCCGAC
>NZ_VUYU01000029.1 GCF_011682065.1 Massilia rubra
GTCGGCGCGATGAATGTTTTAGCGCGAGGACATCGCGTCTTAGCCTGTGGAGAGTCGGCGCAGTCAGGCCGCTCGATGAAGCAGGAACCCACCGAAGCGACCCGTAGATCATCACGCGGCGCCGTAGGAATCCCCTTCCTTTAGGGAGGGGAGGATGTCAACTGGCACAAGGTCAGGCGAACAATTTTTCACCCATTGCGGAGCAAGGTCAAACAGGCGTACATTAGCGTCTTCATAAGCTTGATCAGGAGATCAGCAATGGGTTCCAGTAAATTTTTACGTTTGAGTTTGCTCGCCGCTGTCGCCCTCGGCGTGGCCGCCGTTCCCGTGGCGGCGCGCGCCGACGAAACCTGCAATTCGCCTTACATGTCGGGCCTGATCAAGGGGCAGGAAGATTATCTGTACGTCTGGACCCTGGGCGTGAAGGGCGTGGGCGACGGTTTCGACAAGATGGTCACCATGGACGTCAATCCGGCCTCGAAAAAATTCGGCCAGGTGATCGCCCAGGTATCCGTCGGCAAGCGCGGCGAGGCCCATCACATGGGCTTTACGGACGACCGCCGCTTTCTCTGGGCCGGCGGGCTGGACGACAGCAAGATCTACGTGTTCGACGTGCACACCGATCCGGCCAGGCCGAAGCTGGTGAAAACGATCGACGATTTCGCCAAGCGCTCGGGCTATGTCGGCCCGCACACGTTCTACGCGCTGCCGGGCCGCATGCTGATCGGCGCGCTGTCGAACGACAAGGACCGCGGCGGCGTGACCGGCATGGCGGTCTATAACAGCAAGGGCGACTTCATCGCCAGGCACGCCATGCCGACCACGAACGGCGGCGATGGCTACGGCTACGATATCGCGATCAGCCCGAGCAAGAACGCGATGCTGAGCTCGAGTTTCACGGGCGCGGTCAATTACATGACCGATCTCGGCAAGCTGATCAAGGATCCGGCGGCGATGAAGCAGTTCGGCAACACCATGGTGATGTGGAACCTGAAATCGATGCAGCCCGAAAAAGTGCTGAACGTACCCGGCGCGCCGCTCGAAATCCGCTGGTCGCTCAAGGAAGGCGACGAGTGGGCCATCACCGCCACCGCGCTGACCTCGAAGATCTGGCTGGTCAAGAAAGATGCGGCCGGCGCCTGGCAGGCGAAAGAGGTGGCCACGATCGGCGACCCGGCCAAGGTGCCGTTGCCGGTCGACCTGTCGATCACGGCCGATGGCAAGGGCTTGTGGGTCAACACCTTCATGGATGGCACCACGCACTATTTTGACATCAGCAATCCGGAAGCCCCGAAAGAAACCTATTCCAAGCGCACCGGTTCGCAGGTGAACATGGTGTCGCAAAGCTGGGACGGCAAGCGCCTGTACATCAGCAGTTCGCTGCTGGCCAACTGGGACAAGAAGGGCTCCGACGACGAGCAGTTCGTCAAGCTGTTCGCCTGGGATGGCAAGGAACTGAAAGAAACCTTCAAGGTCGACTTCGCCAAGCTGAAACTGGGCCGCGCGCACCACATGAAGTTCGGCGCCGCTCCCGGCCGCACCAGCGCCGATGCGGGGCAGGGCGCGTCGCAGCCCGTCGTGCGCGTGGCGGGCCGCTGACTTGGGCCTGCCGGCATGGGCGCTGGCGCTGGTGGCGCTCACGCCGCTGACGCCGTTGGCCAGCGCGGCGCCGGCGCAGTTCGCGCTGCCGGCGCCGGGTGCCTACAAGCTCGAACGCATCCACAAGGCGCCCGATGGCATCGTGCTCGACAGCGATGGCAGCCGCCATCGGCTGTCGGAATTTACCACCGGTAAAGTCACGCTGTTTTCCCTGATCTACACCTATTGCACCGACGCCAAGGGTTGCCCGCTGGCGTACGAAACCTTGCACAGCCTGAAGAAGACCCTGGGCCAGGACCCGCGCACGCGCGACAAGGTGCGCTTTGTGAGCATGAGTTTCGATCCCACCTACGATACGCCGCCGGCCATGCGCAGCTATGGCGGGCTTGATGCGCGCGAGCGCGGCGGGGTCGACTGGCGCTTTCTGACCAGCCGCTCGAACGCCGAGCTGGCGCCGATCCTGGACGGCTTCGGCCAGGATGTGTCGGTGGCCGCCGAGCGCGCGCCCGGGCAGCGCGCGCCGACCCTGTCGCACCTGCTCAAGGTGTATCTGATCGATGCCAGCGGCACCGTGCGCGAAATCTATTCCACTTCCTTTCTTCAGCCCGGCGTGGTGCTGAACGACATCCGTACGCTGCTACTTGAAAGCAAAAGCAAGCCTTGACCTTGGCCGGATCGGTCATCGATGGGCGCCGCGAGCCGCACGTCGATGAGCGGCGACTGGCAGGCCGCTCAAGCTTCGGCACTGTACTTACATATGACAATCAGGACGCTTGTCAATTTCCAAAAACACATGGAAGATGATAAAAAGCACCGAAATTAGCATGTCGCCTAGTTTCCAATAAGAAATCTCAATACCTTGGCCTCTCTTGTTGTCCCTGCAAGGGATCGACGCCAGAGACGGGCTCTCATAGGGGAAAGCGCGGCGCCGATCATGCAAGGAGGGTAGGGCGGCGCCGTGCTGATCCTCCTATGAAGTACCCACTTCTTCGCATCAATTTCCATGTGGAAATATCTAGAGTGTTGACTCTATGCGCACAGACTTGTCGGTGTTGCATTTTTGTCTCATTTCCATTAAGCACTTTGTAAGATGTTGTTTGTATGAATATAATGTCGTCGCGCAAGAAAAGTGTTGTTTCTGCATTCATGTCCACCGCTCTACAGCCTGTCTTTTCCAACGCACAGTAGTTCCCGTTCGATTCCCAATCGCAGTCAGCGATGCCGCGTGCATTGCGGGCGATTTATTGCCCGCATTCTCAATTGATGAAGCCAATCATGTTTAAAAGTGCCTTGCCCATGTTGAAGTCCCGATCATCGTCCGTGTTTGCCGGCCTGCTCCGGCTGGCGGCGATTGCCTTGCTCGGCCTGCCATTGCAGGCCGCCGCGGTCGATATGCTGGTATCGCGCCTGACCGACACGCCCGATCCGGCGGTGCGCGGCGGCACGATTGTGTATTCCGCCTCGGTGACCAACAACACCAGCGACATCGCCAATGACGTCAAGATCGTGTTCACGCTCGATGCGCAGACCAGCTTCGTGTCGGTGACCGATCCGGCTTGCGTCTACGCTGCCGGGACCAACAAGGTCACTTGCAGCTACGCCACGGTGGCGGGCGATGGGGCCGGCGCGGGAACCGCCGACCTCAAGGAGATCGACCTGACCGTGCGCACCCTGGCCGGCGCCGGCCAGACGGTCAGCATGCTGGCTGCGGTGAGCACGACCGATCCGGACAGCAACGCCGGCAACAATTCGCTGTCGCAGCTGACCACCATCGACAACGGCGCCGACCTGGCGCTGGTGCTGAGCGGCTCGCCCGGCAGCCTGATGGCCAGCGGCACCCTGGTGTACACCGCCAACCTGACCAATAATGGTCCGGATACGGCCGGCGCCACCAAGGCCACCTTCACCTTGAGCCCGAACCTGACCTACCAGAGCGCGACCGGTTCCGGCTGGTCGTGCGGCGCGGCGGGGCAGGTGGTGACGTGTACCACGCCGGGCGCGGTCAAGGGCGCCTTGCAGCTCATTACCATCAACACCAAGGCCACCGGCACCACCACCGGCACCATCACCACCACCGGCGTGGTCACCATCAGCGGCAGCGCGACCGACTTCAATAACAGCAACGACGCGTCCTCGGTCAACACCATCATCACCGTCGGCACCGACCTGGCAGTGACCAAGACCGTCTCGCAAGGCCTGGTCGGCAGCGGCCAGCCAGTGAGCTTCACCCTGGCGCCACGCAACCTGGGCCCGATGCTGGCCACCAACGTGGTGGTCAGCGACAGCGTGCCCGCCGGCTTTGTCGTGATCGGCGCCACCGGCACCGGCTGGACCTGCACCGTGAACGGCCAGAACGTCAGCTGCACCCGCCCGACCTATGCCGTCGGCGACGCCCAGGACATCGTCGTCAGCGCCACCGCGCCGAGCGTGCAGGCGCAAACCAACGCCACCAATACCACCACCATCGGCAGCGACACGCCGGATGGCGACACCAGCAACAACAGCGGCTCGGTCAATATCAGCATCGTGCCGGACGGCATCGACCTGTCGATCACCAAGACCAAGACCCCGAACCCGGTTGCCCAGGGCGGCAGTATGGTCAGCACCATGCGCGTGACCAACCAGGGTCCGGGCGCGGCGCTTGCCGGTGAAGTCAAGATCGTCGACACCTTGCCGGCGGGCGAAACCTTCGTCGGCGCCAGCGGCGCCAACTGGACCTGCGCGCCGCAAGCCGGCCAGGACATCACCTGTACCTACAGCCTGCCGCTGGCATTGAATGCGCAGACCTCGAACCTGGTCCTGACCACCACCGCGACCCTCGCCGGCACCCTGACCAATACCGCCTGCGCGGCCTACACCGACAGCAACGGCGCCAAGATCGACCCGATCGTCGCGAATAACTGCGTCAGCGCGACCTCGCAATCGACCCAGACTCCCAACGCCGCCGATCTGCAACTGGCCAAGACGGCCGCCCCGGGCACCCTCAACTGGAACGCGCCGACCATTACCTACAAGCTGACCATCACCAATGCCGGTCCGGGCGAATCGACCAACGTGGTGCTGTCCGACCCGATTCCTGGCTACATTCCCAACAAAACCGTGGTGAACGCAGCCAAGAGCGGCGGCACCAGTCCGGCGGGCTTCACCTGCACCACGGGTGCGATGGTGACCTGTTTCCTGAGCAGCGGCACGATGGCGGTCGGCTCCAACGTGGAAATCACCGTGACGGTCACGCGTCCCCTGCTCGACAGTAGTGGCCAGCCCGGCAACAAATGGGTGAACGCGGCCAGCGTGCGTTCCAACGCGCAGGGCGATCCGGTCCCGGCGAATAACGTCGCTACCGCCGACGTGCAAGTCGACCCGGTCGCCGACGTGAGCGTCGTCAACACCGTGACTCCTGGCTCGGTACCGGCCGGCACCAACGCCACCTATGTGATGACGATCAATAACAACGGCCCGTCGACCGCGAACGGCGTGACCGTCACCGATGTGTTCACGATTCCCGAAGGCTCGATGACCGTGCTGTCGATCAGTCCCAGCAACGGCGGCGTATGCCAGCCTTACGATCCGGCCACCCGGACCATCAGCTGCGCCATGGGCAATATGGACTCCGGCGCGACCCGCACGATCACGGTCGTGACGCGTCCCGACTATATGGATAACCAGCCGAATCCGCGCACCATTGGCAGCACCGCCACGGTCGCAACGACCAGCAACGACAGCGACATGGGCAACAACACCTCGTCGAACACGCTGGCAGTCACCCCGGCCACGCTCGACCTGCTGGTCAACAATACCGACAACGTCGATCCGATGGGCTTCGTGCCTGGCGGCGGTGCTGTATTCCCGGACAACGTGGTCACCTACCGCAACGCCATCACCAACCGCGGTCCGTCGGTCGCCACCCACCTCAAGCTGAGCTATGTCATGAAGCCGCCTGCCGGCAAGACCATGACCTTCCTGGGCGGCAAACTGCTGCCGGATGGACAGGCGTATACCAATTACTGCAACCTGGTGAACACCCAGGTAACGGGGCCGGCGCAGATGACGGTGAGCTGTAACTTCCCGACTTCCGATATCTTGATGGGCAACAATGCCAGCACCGACCTGTACCTCGACTTCCGCGTCGACAGCCAGCCGACCGGCTCGGGCGACACGTACCAGTCGACGGTCACGGTGTCCTCGCGCGAACCTGAAGCGCTGACGCCGAACAACACGGCCGACCAGAGCACCACCATCAAGATGCGGGTCGACCTGAAGATGGCCAAGGCCGCCTTCGCCTGGAACGGCGCCGCCAACGTGAGCGCCACGGCAGTGCAGTTGCGCCAGCCATTCTTCTGGGTTTTGACCCTGAACAACGCCGGTCCGGGCAACAGCAACGGCACCGTGATCAATGACGTGCTGCCGGCCGGCCTGACGGTCTACACCGGCGGCGCGGCCGCGCCGTACAACGCGGCGCCATACAACGCGGGCCTGACCTGGAGCACCAACAACGCGGCGCCGACCAGCGGCACCTGCGCTGGCGCCGGCGCCACGATCAACTGCAACCTCGGCTTGCTCGAAGCGAACAAGTCGGCCACCGTGCGCATTCCGGTGATTGCCACCGTCGCCAACCCGGCGCTGGAAAACTGCGGCACCGCCACCACCAGTGACGTCGAACGCAGCGCCGTCGACAACCGCGGCTGCGCCACGGTTGCCGTGCAGCCTTCCTCGATCGCCGGCTTCGTCTACGAAGACACCAACAACGACGCCGCCAAGGCGGCGGGCGAAACCGGCATTGCCGGCGCCACCCTGCGCCTGGACGGTACCGATATCTACGGCAATGCCGTCAGCAACGTCACCACCATCACCACCGCCGGCGGCGCTTATGTATTCAATAACCTCTCGCCAGGTACCTACAAGGTCACCGAAGTCCAGCCGGCGACCTACCTCGATGGCAAGGATGCCGCCGGCACCGCCGCTGGTACCGCCAGCGACGCCACGGCCGACGAGATCAGCAACATCGTGCTGCCGGCCAGCACCAACGCCACCGGCTACCTGTTCGGCGAACTGAAACCGGCGACCCTGTCGGGCTTCGTCTTCGTCGACCTCGACAAGGACGCCGTGCGCGACGTCACCAACGTTCCGGCAACCGATGAGAGCGCCGGCGTGACCAGCGTGACCATGACCCTCTCGGGTACCGACGACTTCGGCCCGGTGAACGCCATCGTGCAGACCGGCGTTAACGGTTCGTACAGCTTCGCCAACCTGCGCCCGGGTACCTACCAGGTGGTGCAGCAGACCCTGTCGGGCGTGACCCACACCGGCATGACCATCGGTAGCAAGGGCGGCAACGACGGCGCCACCGTGCTGGCCGCGAATACCCCGGTACTCGGCCTGACCAAGCGCACTATCGGCAACGTGGTGCTCGCTTCGGGCGACAATGCGATCAACAACAACTTCGGTGAAACCGGCCAGGGCCTGGGCGGCGCCGTGTATGCCGACCTGAACAACAATGGCGTCAAGGATGCGGGCGAACCCGGCATTCCGGGCGTGCAAGTGACCCTGTCGGGCAATACCTCGACCGGCACCAGCGTGTGCGTGGCGATTTCGCCGAACCCGTGCACCATCGTCACCGACAGCAACGGCAGCTACAGCTTCACCGGCCTGCCATCGAGCGACGCCACCGGCTACGTGCTGGCCGAGCAAAGCCAGGCCACGGCGCCATTGTCGAACTACGCCGACGGCATCGACGCGGTCGGCACCGTCAATGGTGTCATTCGCGGCAGCATGACGAACGACAAGTTCAGCGGCATCGTGATCGGCACCGGCCAGTTCGGCAGCAACTACAACTTCGGCGAATCGACGGCCGCCCTGTCGGGCAAGGTCTATCTGGACGCCGACCGCAGCGACACCTTCAATGGCGCCGACACCCCGTTGCCGAACGTGACCGTGACCCTGTCGGGCACCACCGCGACCGGTGCGAATGTCTGCACCATCATCAGCACCTGCATCGGCAAGACCGACGCCAACGGTAACTACAGCTTCACCGGCCTGCCAGCCAGCAATGGCGCCGGCTACACCGTCGTCGAAACCCAGCCGGTCGACTTCATCGACGCCACCAACACGCTCGGCACCGGCGCCGCCGTGCCCGGCAACCTGGGCGTGATCGGCGACAGCGCCTTCAATGGCGTGGTGCTCACCGCCGGCCAGAAGGGCATCAACTACCTGTTCGGTGAAGCCACCGGCAAACTGAGCGGCTTTGTGTATGCCGACAAGAACAACAACGGCGTCATGGACGCCGGCGAAGACGGCATCGGCGGCGTGTCCCTGGCCTTGAGCGGCACGGCGGCCAGCGGCGGCAACGCCTGCGGCGCGCCGACCTGCACGGCCACCACCAACCCCGACGGTTCGTACAGCTTCAGCTTCCTGCGCAACGCCAACGGCGCCGGCTACACCGTCACCGAAACCCAGCCTGTCGCTTACCTGGACGGCATCACCCGCAAGGGTAAGGTCGGCGCCGCGCCGTGCGCCGCTTGCGTCGACAATGTGGCCAACGTGATCGGCACCATCGCCTACGCGGTGGAAAAAACCCACAGCGACTTTAACTTCGGCGAACTGCTGCCGGCCAGCGTCAGCGGTGTTGTCTACGCGGACAGCAACCAGAATGCGTCGATCGACAAGGACGAACAGATTGCCGGCGTGACCGTCACCCTGACCGGCCTTGACGACCGCGGCGCGGCCGTCAGCCTGACCACCACCACCGCGGCCGATGGCAGCTACCGTTTCGACAAGCTGCGTCCGAGCAGCGGCGCCGGTTACACCGTCACCGAAACCCATCCGGCCGGCTTTAACGATTTCCCTGGCAATACCGGCTCGCTGCCGGGCACCATCGGCGCCGTCGCGGCCGGCGTAGCCGTACCGAACAGCATCAGTGGCTTGCAACTGGTGCAGGGCGACGCCGCCGTGAACTACAACTTCCGCGAAATCGGCGCCAGCATTGCCGGCGGCGTTTACTTCGACGTCAACAACAACGGCGTGCGCGACAGCGGCGAGCCGCCATTCCCTGGCGTCACCGTGCGCCTGGTCGGCCCGACCCCGCGTACCGTGGTTACCGGCGCCGATGGCAGCTTCCTGTTCACCGGCCTGATGGCGGGCAACTACAGCATCGTCGAAACCCAGCCGGGCGGCGTGGACGATGGCCGCGATACGGCCGGCTCGCTCGGCGGCACCATCAACGCCCCGAAAAACAGCATCGGCGGCATTAACCTGACGCCAGGCGCGGCAGGCGTGAACTATCTGTTTGGCGAGCGCAATGCGCCTGGCGCCAACGGTTCGCTGGCCGGTACCGTGTATGTGGACGCCAATAAAGATGGCAAGCGCGACAGCGGCGAGCAATTGCTGGCCGGCGTCACCCTGACCCTCACCGGCGTCGATGCCAAAGGCGCCCCGGTCACCATGACCGTGCAGACGGACAGCAACGGTAACTACCTGTTCCCGTTCCTGATCCCTGGCAACTACAACCTGGTCGAAACCCAGCCAGCCAAGTGGTCCGACTTCGAGGCCGCCACCGGCACCAAGATCGGTACCCTGGGCGGCGGCGCGGCCGGCCTGAACGCGGTCACCGCGATCCTGATTCCCGCCGCTGGCGGCGCGGCAACCGGTTACGACTTCCGCGAGTTCGATCCGAACGTGGTCGTCGGCCCGGCCAAGCTCGGCGGTCATGTGTACGTTGACGGCAACAAGAATGCCAAGCGCGAGCCGGGCGAAGCCCTGGCCGGCGTGACCGTCACCCTGACCGGTGTCGACGCCAAAGGCGTGCCGATTCCCGCACGCACCACCCAGACGGGCGCCGACGGCAGCTATCTGTTCGAGAACCTGGTTCCGGGCACCTACACCGTGGTCGAAACCCAGCCAGCCGCTTATGGCGAATTCCCGACCAACACCGGCAGCGCCATCGGCACCGCCGGCGGCACCCTGGACGCGGGTCCGAACAAGACCACGGCCATCGTGATCGCCAGCGGCACCGATGCGCAAGACTACGATTTCCGCGAAGTGGGCGCCAGCCTGGCGGGCGTGGTGTATCGCGACGACAACCATAACGGCGTGCAAGACGCGGGCGAGCCTGGCATTGCCGGCGTGCCGGTCAGCGCCGTTGGCAGCAAGGGCGAAGCGGGACGCGCCACCACCGGCGACGATGGCCGCTTCCTGATCGTTGGCTTGCCAGCGGACACCTATAGCCTGGTGGAAACCCATCCGGCCGCCTATATCGACGGCAAGGAAACCGCCGGCAAGATCGACGGCGCCGTTGCAGGCACGGTCGACAACAGCGGCTTCGACGCAACCGCGCCGAAGAACACCATCGGCGCGATCAAGCTGGGCGTGGCGCAAAACGGCGTGGACTACCTGTTCGGCGAACGCCGCGCACGCCTGGAAGGCTATGTGTATGTGGACGCCAACAACAACGGCCAGATGGACGCGGGCGAAACCCCGTTGCCGGGTGTACACGTGACGATGACGGGTGGCGAGAACTGCGCGCAAGCTTGCGTGGCAGTGACCGGCGCCGATGGCAAGTATGTGTTCGAGAACCTGGTTCCCGGCCGCTACACCCTGGTCGAGTCGCAAACCGACCTGCCGACCTCGAAGTACATGGATGGCAAGGAAACCGCCGGCGTCGCGGGCGGCACGGTGGACAACAGCAGCTTCGGCACCGCGCCGTCGCAAAATACGATCGCGCAGATCGACGTCACCAGCGACAAGCTGGCGGCCAACAACGGCGTAATCGGTGGCAACCTGTTCGGCGAGCGCGTGCGTCCGGGTCCTGAAGTCAAGGCCCCGATCATCAGCGGCTATGTCTGGATGGACCGCGGCCATACCCGCACCCGTCCGAACGACCATGAAGGCGTGAAGGATTGGACCGTGACCCTGACCCAGAACGGCAAACCGATCTGCACGGTCAAGAGCGATGCGAACGGTTTCTACCAGTTCGACAACCTGCGTTGTCCTGGCTACGAAGGCACGGGCCTGCCGACCGGTCCTGGCTTCGATATCAGCTTCACCAAGGATGGCAATGGCATGCCGAACGTTCCGACTTCGGCCGGTAACGCAGGCAAGCCGGCCGCTGGCGTGATCCGCGACATCACCTTGCTTGATAACAGCGACATTACCGAGCAGAACTTGCCGCTGAACCCGTCGGGCGTGGTGTACGACAGCGTCACCCGTCAACCGGTGCGTGGCGCGGTCGTGACCGTCAGCGGTCCGGCCGGCTTCGATCCGGCGCGTCACTTGCTGGGCGGCCTGGCGGCAGTCAACCAGACCACCGGCAGCGACGGCGTGTACCAGTTCTTCCTGCAAAACGGCGCGCCGGCCGGTACCTACAAGCTGGCGATCAGCACCTATCCGATTGGCTACGTGCCGGCCGAATCGGCGAAGATTCCGTCGTGCCAGGGTGCGCTGCCGGTCGCGGCCAATGCCAATGTGGCGCTGGTCCAGAAGTCCAACGGTGCTCCGGCAACCGGTGTCAACCTGCACAAACCGGGCGCCTGCGTTGGCCTGGTGCCGGGCGGGGCGGACACGACCCAGTATTACTACACGTTCACGGTTGGTCCGAACGGCGCACCGGTGGTCAACAACCACCTGCCGATCGACAAAATCGAAGCGGCTGGCCTGGCGCTGACCAAAACCGGCGACAAGCAGCAACTCGAGTTCGGCGAAAGCCTGCTCTACACCCTGACCGTGCGCCAGACCAGCGGCACCGCGGTAGCACAGGCAACGGTGCGCGACAGCCTGCCGGCCGGCTTCTCGCTGGTGCCTGGCACCGTCAAGGTCGATGGCAAGCCGGTGGCCGATCCGGCCGTGGTGGCGGGTCCCGTACTGGCCTTCAACCTGGGTCCTTTGGCCAGCAACAAGCAAGCGGTACTGACCTACCGCCTGCGCGCCGGCGTCGGCAGCCTGCAGGGCGACGGCATCAACCGCGCGATTGCGTATGCCTGCAACGTGGCCAGCGGTTGCGTCACGCCGGGCTCGTACCAGCCGGTACCAAGCGCTTACCCGTCCAACCGCGCCGAGTACAAGGTGCGCCTGACCGGTGGTGTGTTCACCGAGCAAGCATGCGTTGCCGGCAAGGTATTTGTGGACTGCAACGGTAACTCGGTGCAGGACAGCGAAGAGCTGGGCATTCCAGGTGTGCGTTTGTACATGGAAGACGGCACCTCGTTCACGACCGATGTGGAAGGCAAGTACAGCTTCTGCGGCTTGAGCCCGAAATCGCACGTGATCAAGGCCGACAGTTTGACCCTGCCACGCGGCAGCCGCCTGACGACGACCAGCAACCGCAACCTGGGCGACGCCAACAGCATCTGGCTGGACGCGAAGAATGGCGAGCTGCTGCGCGCCGACTTTGCCGAAGGTTCGTGCTCGGCGCCGGTCATCGAGCAGTTGAAAGCCCGCCGCAGCCAGGGTGGAACGCGCGCCCCGGAAACGGAAGCCGTTCGCCTGCCGGGCCTGAAGTTCGACAGCAAAGCCCCTGCCGCGCCGCGGCAGGCGACCGACAGCGCCAACCAGGAACTGGTCAAGCCACGCCGGGGAGCAATCCCTGCCGGCGCGGGAGAAGCCCGTGCGCAATAAGCAACCATCCCGCCTGGCACAGATGAACATCATGACGAACAAAAAACTTCTTCTTATTCAACGCAGCGGCACCGGTCGCCTGCTGGCGGGCGCGCTGGCAGTCGCCTGCGCTTTCCCGAACGCCGGCGCCCAAGTGCTGCCATCGGCCCCGGCCGACGCCGGCCTGCGCGCCCAGATGGCGGCGCCGCAACTGTGGAGCGGGCGTCTGGACGCCAGCGCCAAGGTGGCGCGCATCCTGGTCGAAACCGACCGCGACGGCGTGCCAGCCGATGGCCAATCGCCAGTGCGCGTGAGCGTGCAGGTGCTGGGCGAAGACGGCCAGCCGCTCAAGGATGACGTGCTGCTGACCCTGGAAGCATCGGCTGGCCGCATCTTGCTCGACGGCGCCGCCACCGACGCCCTGGGTCCGCAAAACGGCGACGCCAACAAGGTCACGCCCGGCATGCAGCTGCGCGTGAAGGGCGGCAAGGCGCAGTTCCGCCTGCTGGCCCCGGCCGCCGCGCAGGAAGTCTTGCTGCGCGTGGACGGTGGCAAGATCAGCACCCAGGGCGTGATCAGCTTTGTTCCGGAACTGCGCCAGATGCTGGCCGTGGGCCTGATCGAAGGCGTGATTTCCAAGCGCAACCTGAACGCCGGCGACCTCGCACCGGCACGCTTTAACGATGGCTTCGAGCAAGACATCACGCGCTGGAGCCGCCAGTTCAACAGCGGCAAGGCGAATGCCAGCGCCCGTTCCGCGTTCTTTGTCAAAGGCACCATCCTCGGCAGCAAGCTGTTGACGGCCGCCTACGATTCGGACCAGCAGACCAAGGAAAAGCTGCAACGCGACATCAACCCGAACGAGTTCTACCCGGTCTACGGCGACAGCGCCACGACCGCGTTCGACGCCCGCTCGGCCGGCCGCCTGTACGTGCGCGTGGACGACAAGAAGAGCTACGTGCTGTACGGCGACTTTTCGACCAGCGAAGGCACCATGTCGTCGGTGCCGGGTCCGAACGTCGGCCTGGAAGCGCGCAAGCTCGGCCAGTACCAGCGCACCGCCACCGGCCTGCGCGGCAACTGGGATGGCGCACGCGGCAAGCTGGGCGGCTTCGCCTTCCACGACAACGCCAAGCAGGTGATCGAAGAATACCGCGCCAACGGCAGCTCCGGTCCTTTCGCCGTGCGCAACAATGGCGCGCTGACCAATTCCGAGCGCGTCGAACTGATCGTGCGCGACAAGAACCAGACCGACCTGGTCAAGCAAGTGACGCCCATGCGCCGCCTGGAAGACTACAGCTTCGAGCCGTTTTCGGGCCGCATCCTGTTCAAGCAGGCCGTGCCGTCGGTCACGCCCGAAGGCGATCCGCAATCGATCCGCGTGACCTACGAGGTGGAGCAGGGCGGCGACGATTTCTGGGTGATGGGCATCGACGGCGAATATCGCCTGAACGACAGCATCAGCGTCGGCATGGCCTCGGTCGACGACAAGAATCCGCAGTCGCCATACCGCCTGCACAGCGTGAACGCGACCGTGAAACTGGCGCCAAGCACCAGTTTCGTGGCCGAATTCGCCCAGAGCGAATCGACCACCTACACCGCAAACGGCCAGGTGTTTACCACGCCGAGCGGGCAGGCGGGCGAGTTGTCGAGTTCGGCGACGGGCCAGGCCGCGCGCGTGGCCCTGTCGCACAAGGGCGAGACGGTCGAGGCGCGGGCCTACTGGCAGCGTGCCGACGACGAATTCAACAACACCGCGGCCGGCATCAGCCCCGGTCACAGCGACGCCGGCGTCAATGTCAGCGCCAAATTCACGTCCACCACCACGGCATACGCCAGCGCGCTGCAAAGCCGCGACCAGCAAGTGGTCGCCCAGCGCGACGCCGTGCGCGTCGGCATGCTGTGGAAAGCCGATCCGCGCCTGACGCTCGACTTCTCCCTGCAACACATGAAGGAAGAAGGCGAGCTGCGCAACCAGGTCGGCATGGCCAGCAACACCGGCGTGGTCTCGAACGCCAACGGACTCAATCCGAGCGGCGGCTTCTTCGGCTTCGGCAACACCAACAGCGCGATCAGCCCGGTCAACGGCGGCGCCATCACCACCTTCGCACCGGTCGGCGCGACCACCACGCCGGGTACGCGCGGCACCCTGGACGCCAACACGGTCGCCATCGGCGCCCAGTACAAGGCCACCGACTTGCTCAGCCTGACGGCGGTGGTCGAACATGGCGTGTCGGACGGTAACCAGAAGCGCTACGAACTCGGTGCCCAGTATCAATTGTCCGAGCGCAGCCGTGCGTATGCCCGCTATGAAAACCAGACCGGCCTGGCCTCGCGCTACGCCTTGAATCCGGCCGAGAAGAGCAACGCCTTCGTGGCCGGGGTCGAATCGACCTACCTGCCGGGCGCCAGCATTTTCTCCGAATACCGCCTGCGCGATGCGCTCGATACCGAACTGGCCGACGGGCGCGACCTGCAACTGGCCAGCGGCGCGCGCAACACCTGGAACGTCTCGGAAGGCCTGGCGCTCAGCACCAACGCCGAATACCTGCACGTGTTCGATGGCCGCCAGCAAAAGGGCGTGGCCCTGGCCACCGCGCTCGACTACACCGCCAATCCGCTGTGGAAAGCCTCGGCCAAGCTCGAATGGCGTCGCCTGTTCGACAGCCCGGGCGAGATCGGCAACCAGTCGCAGGACCAATGGTTAAATACCTTGTCCTTCGTGCGCAAGCTCGACCGCGACTGGACCGTGCTGGCCCGCAACTACGCCCTGCTGACGCGCAACAACGACGACATCAGCGGCAAGCCCCTGGCCAACAGCCTGCAAGAACGCGCGCAGCTCGGCTTTGCCTGGCGTCCGGTGGACCATAACCAGTTCAACGGCCTGGCGCGCTACGAGTACAAAAACGTGCGCGATGGTGCGCGCGCCGATGGCGACAATTACGCCGCGCACATCGTCTCGACGCACCTGGACTACCACCCGAGCCGTCCGTGGTGGAGCACTGGCCGCCTGGCCGCCAAGACCAGCCGCGAGCGCAATTTGCCGGTGGGGCAGCAGACCTACAGCGCGTGGATGGCGTCGGGCCGCGTGGTGTACGACATTACCGAAAACTGGGACGTCGGCGTGCTCGCCGCCTACCTGCACAGCCCGCAGAACAAAGGCAGCAGCCAATATGCGCGCGGGGTCGAAGTGGGCTACCTGGTCAAGCAGAACCTGTGGTTGTCGGCGGGCTTTAACGTCAGCGGCTTCCGTGAGCGCGACCTGAGCGCGGCGGACTACACCTCCAAGGGATGGTTCGTGCGCCTGCGCTTCAAGTTTGACGAGAATGTGTTCAAAGGCAAGGACCCAGAAACGAACCGCACGCTGGCCCGCTAATTTCCTGAAATGAGAATGACGATGAAACCAACCATTATTTCCCGCCCGCGCGCAGTGCTGTTTGCCGCGATGGCCGTGGCCGTGCAAGGCGCCTTTGCGCAAACCTTGAGCGCGCCGGCGCAGCGCATCTCCGACCAGGCGATCGTGGCCGACCAGGCTGGCTACAAGGCCTTGCAGCAGCGCGTGAAAGCGCTCAACGACAAGGGCGTACCGGTGAATAATTACTACCTGTCGAAGGCGCAATGCTGGCTCGACGTGTCGCTGCACGAGTACACCCGCAACGACCGCTCGGCGTTCCCGCAGCAGGCGCTGGAGCAGGGCGCGGCGATTGTCGGCGCGCTGGAGACGGGCGCCACTCCCAATCCGGGCGACCAGACGCCGCTGGTAAACGATGCGGCCAAGCTGCGCGACGACCTGTGGGCGCGTTTCGGCGGCGTCAAGTCTGGCGCGGGCTTTGCCTGCGCGGCGCAGAAGGTCGCTTGCGGCGAAGTCGAGCTGGTGCATGCCGGGAATGAATTCAACCAGCAGGGCTGGCGCCATGCGAATCCGTACATCCAGATCGCCGAAGACCAGTTGCAGGCGGCGCAAGCCTCGGCTGCGGCCTGCGGCGGCGCGCCGGTGGCGGCTGCGGTAACGCCATTGCCGGGTGCGGCGCCGGTGGTGTCGGTCGAGAAGCTGACCCTGGCGGCCGACGCGCTGTTCAGGTTCGACAAATCGGGCGTGGCCGACTTGCTGCCGGCGGGCCGTGCGCGCATCGACAGCATGATGACCAGGCTCGATGGCGTGTATGCGCAGATTTCGGATATCAAGCTGACCGGCTATACCGACCGCCTGGGGACGGAAGCGTACAACCAGCCGCTGTCGGAAAAGCGCGCGGCGACGGTACGCCAGTACATCGTGAGCAAAGGGTTTGCCGGCCAGATCATCAGCGCCGGCAAGGGCGAAGCGGACCAGGTCGAAGCCTGCAACGGCGTTGCGCCACGCGCCGCGCTGATCGGCTGCCTGCAACCGAACCGCCGGGTTGAAGTCGAAGTGACCGGCATCAAGCGGTAACAGCGAAACGGAGTCATGTTTGCGATGGCGCTTGATTGAGCCATCAAAATCAGAAACCACCTACAACCGGGGTCAGAGCTTTAATTAGCAACATTTTTGTTGCTAATTAAAGCTCTGACCCCGGTTGTCCGGTGCCTTCGGTGGATCGCCTTTTTGGATATTCCATGAAAACTCTTAAAGTGCTTTTAGTTATGTCGACGCTCGTGATCGCACCACTGGCGTTCGCGATTGTCGAGGACGATCCCCTTGCGCACTGGGGCCAGGCTTCGCCAGAAGAGCGCGTCGCTGTGATCGAATCCATTGCAAAAAGCATCAACAAAGATGGCAATATTGCGCCCCGGCGATCCGACCTCAGGTTTTTGATTAACTGCGTGAATGATTACGCGAACAATGTCAGCAAGGACGAGACAATTCGTCAAGCGGTGAAAGGCTGTTGGAATATCGGAAATTTTGACACGAGGTTAACGATCGAGGCGATTCAGAAGGAAAGGGATGATATTGAAGCGGTGAGGAAATCATTCCGGGGCATGAAGCGACCTTCTCCAGACAGTCAATAAAGGGACGCCCGGCATCCTGGCACCGCATTCGGCCCCGCCGGCATGGCGAATGCCATCGGCGCTCGAACACAAGCCGCAATATTTTCCGACAACTGACACCCCATTTTCAGGCTACAAGGAATCCGATGTCCAACAACATCTCAGTGAAGTTCGACGTTGCCGATTGCACGCTGCGGGAGCAGTCCGAAGATCATTTCGGCTGGAGTAACGCGAACGGCGTCTATATCGTGTTACGTGTACCGAAGAATCCGACGAACTGGTCCTTTCACCCGCACGACATCGACGCCGCCACGCGCTATTTTTCTCAACAGAGCGCCAGCAACGGCGGCGCTTTACTGGAAATGGACGTCGTCAGCGCCGGTGGTCATACCGCGCTGCGAGGGTTGTTCAAGTACCGCTCGCCGCTTCCGGACAGTATGGGAATGATGTTCGTAAGCATTCTGTGGATTCGTCTGGGCAATGCGACGGCACAAATCAATGTTGAGTCCGTCGAGCAAGGCACAACTGGCGTGCGTGAAGCGACTGTGTGCGTGATGACAGGGGAAAGCCCGACTAGTGCGTCGCCAAGCGAGCCCTTGCTGATGGACAGCGTCGAAGACATGTTTGCCCATATGCGCGCGCAGCCGCTGCGCGTACTGCCCTCCGACAACAGCCAATATGACCAGATGTTCCCGGATCATCCGCTCTCCAAGGTGCGCCACCGCATGGCGCAGTTGGAGGCCACCTTGTCCATTGCAGCCAAGGAAGCGGCACGCGCGGCGCCGGCACAAGCGCCGTGGTGGAAACTTTGGTGAGCCAAATGACGAGCGACCTGCTGCGCGGGCCGGTCGCCTGCTCACTCATCTGTTGGAAGTAAGCCGAGCGGTTTTTTCAGGCGCTCCTCTTAAGCGCGCTTGCGGCGGGCGCTGAAGCCGAGAATGCCCAAGCCGGCCAGCAGCATCGCCCAAGTGCCTGGTTCGGGCACCGGGGTGATCAAAACCTCGTTCAGCGAGGTGATGTTCGCCCGGAGAAAAATGCGGCCGTCGCTGAAATTGCCATAGTCATGCTGGATGTTCGCGCTTGCCATATCGGACAGGGAAAGGTGGGCCGGTATGCCACCATTGGAAACCCAGTTTGCGCTCAAGCCAGAAAAATTCAACGAAACCAAGTCGCCGTCCAACCCTCCACCATTCATTGACAGCACATCGGTCACGCCAGCATCATTCGGGTTCGCGTCCTCGAACGCCATGCCACTAGTTGGCGTGTTCGCATCGCCAACGCGAACTGTCTGTCCACTCTTCAAAACTGTGAACGTAAAGAAATTCGTTGGTGAGGTTTCGGGCGTGTAGTAATACGTAGTGGCATCACGATGTGGCAGCCAATTGTCCACGTAGTCCACGGCTTTAGCAGTGTTGTCGTAGTTGAAACGCCCAACAATGCGGTCTCCCACGGAAATGACAGTGCCTTCTTGCTTTCCTCGAATGCTTTGCACCCACTGAAGGGCACGAACGTCGCCCAGGCCCGTTACCGATGCGGTGAACTCGTAGACTTGCAGGGCCGCTTGCGCCGGCAAGCTCAAGGCGTATGCTGATAATAATGCTGCGATGTACTTCATGTTGGTCCAGTTGCCGATATATCTATAAATTTACTATTTTGCACTTAAAGGTCCACCCACGCTCATGCATCCAAGGTGGCTACCGGTGGCGCGCTAGCCGTGCCGCGTGGTTCATCAGCGACCAAGCGGTGCGGCTGTTGCGCTTGCGCGCCGGATTCAGGCGCGCTTGCGGCGGGCACTGAAGCCGAGAATGCCCAGGCCGGCCAGCAGCATGGCCCAGGTGCCTGGTTCAGGAACGGGCGAGACGTCGATTTCGGTCAGCGAGTGCAGGCGCCCGGTCATGCTCATCAGCGCGTTGTCGCTAGTACGCAGCCAGGTATGCGAGAACTCGGCGCGGTTGACATCGCCAAGCGAGAGTTGCAGCGGGAGCTCGCCATTCGGCAGCCACGTGCCAGCGCTGTTGTCGAGGATGATATAGGTGGAAAATGGCCATCCGCCTGCGCCCAACATGAAGCGGTCCAATGGATCCCATGAGTACATATCGTTTTCAATACGGATATGGCTCAGCGCGCGCGACTCGGTCGATGTCGGAACGCCTTTGTCGTACACGGTAAAGGTCAACTTGTCCGTCGTAGCTGGCGCGGGTTGGTACGTATATCCCCCTGACGCAGTGGCGTCAGGCAGCTGTCCATACGTGCTGTAATTCGGATCGAACGCCATCTCTGAATCGTACGAGAAGCGCCCCACGACTTGCTGATCGACTGCGACCACGCTGCCGGGCACGCTGCCGGTGCTCACGCCTTCTTCCGTTTGTTGAAACACGTTTCGTACCGATTCAATCGTCGTCGTAAATTCAAAGACGTGAACCTTGGCCTGGGCAGGCGCGCATAATGCCAATGCCGTCAATGCAGTCGCGATATATTTCATAGTATTCCAATAATCATCTATTGTTGCATTATAGTACATTTCATTTTTGCAATCAATACAGGCATTGGGCCTTGCTACCTATCCCAAGCCCCATCTTTCGGCTGCTCTTGCGATACGAACTTGGTATGATGCCGGGGCCATTTCGTATCGTCTGGCACTTTTATGACTCTTGGGGACATTGCAATGATGGGACGTTTGTTCATATTGGGAGCGGCCACGCTGGCCGCCGGTAGCGCGCTGGCCGCGCCGCGTGGTTTCACCATCGAAGACCTGGTGAAGATGGAGCGGGTCGGTTCACCGGCGCTCTCGCCCGACGCCTCGCGCGTGGTCTACACGGTGCGCAGCACCAATGTGGAGAAGAACCGCGGCAACACGCAACTGTGGATGATCGACCTGCGCAGCGCCAAGCCGACCCCGGTCAGGCTGACCGAGGGCGAATCGAACAGCACCGATCCCGAATGGTCGCCCAAGGGCGACGCCATCTATTTCCTGTCGGCCCGCTCGGGCTCGTCGCAGGTATGGCGCCAGCCGGTCTCAAGCAGCGGCACCGGTGGCGAGGCCGTCAAGGTCACCGACCTGCCGCTCGACGTCGATAACTTCCGCCTCTCGCCGGCCGGCGACCGCCTTGCCATGAGCCTGGCCGTGTTCCGCGATTGCACCGACCTGGCCTGCACCAAGACGCGCCTGGACGAGAAGACCAAAAACAAATCGAGCGGCAAGGTCTACGACCGCCTGTTCGTGCGCCACTGGGATACCTGGTCGGACGGCCGCAACAATGTGCTCTACAGCGCAGCGATCGACGCCGCCGGCAGGGTCACTGCCGCCCCGGTCAGCCTGTCGGGCAGCATCGACGGCGACGTGCCCTCGAAACCATTCGGCGACCGCGAGGAATACCGCTTCAGCCCGGACGGCAAGAGCGTCGTGTTCAACGTGCGCGTAGCCGGCAAGACCGAAGCCTGGTCGACCAATTTCGATATTTACCAAACCGCTGCCACCGGCGGCGCGCCGCGCAACCTGACCGCCGACAATCCGGCCTGGGACAGCAAACCGGCCTTTTCGCCGGATGGAAAAACGCTGGCCTGGCTGGCCATGAGCCGCCCCGGATTCGAGGCCGACCGCTTCCGCCTGGTGCTGCTCGATGTCGCCAGCGGCAAGAAGCGCGTCGTGGCAGAAAGCTGGGACCGTTCGATTGCCGACTACAAATGGCGCGACGATGGCAAGGCGCTGCTCGCCACCGCCGACGACCTGGGCCAGCACCGCCTGTTCTCGATCGACGCCGCCAGCGGCAAGGTGGCGCCATTGAGCGACAAGGGCTACGTCAGCGCGTTTGACGCGCGCGGCAAGACCGTGGTGATGGCGCAGGCTAACCTGCAATCGGGCGCGCAGCTGTTCAAGAGCACCAATGGCGGCGCCCCAGTCCAGTTGACGCAGTTGAACAGCGAGCTGCTGGCCGATGTGCGCTTTGGCGAATCGGAACAGTTTTCCTTCACCGGCGCCAAGGGCGAAACCGTCTACGGCCACGTGATGAAACCGTGGGACGCCAAGCCGGGCGTGAAGTATCCGGTGGCGTTTCTGGTGCACGGCGGCCCGCAGGGCAGCTTCGGCAACTCGTGGAGCTACCGCTGGAATCCGCAGACCTACGCCGGCGCCGGTTACGCGACCGTGTTCATCGACTTCCACGGCTCCACCGGCTACGGCCAGGGCTTCACCGATTCGATCAGCGGCGACTGGGGCGGCGCACCGCTGGAAGACCTGAAAAAGGGCATGGACGCGGCTGTCAAAAAATATGCGTGGCTCGACCGCGAGCGCAGCTGCGCGCTGGGCGCGTCGTACGGCGGCTACATGATGAACTGGATCGCCGGTAACTGGCCGGAGGGCTTCCGCTGCCTGGTCAACCACGACGGCGTGTTCGACGCGCGCGGCATGGCCTACGCCACCGAGGAACTCTGGTTCACCGAGTGGGAAAACAAGGGCACCTACGTGGACAACGCGGCGCTGTACGAAAAGTTCAACCCGGTCCATTTCGTCAAGAACTGGAAGACGCCGATGCTGGTGGTGCAGGGCGACCTGGACTTCCGCATTCCGACCTCGCAGGCGCTCGGCACCTTCACCGCGCTGCAGCGCCAGGGCGTGGAAAGCAAGCTGCTGGTGTTCCCGGACGAGAATCACTGGGTCCTGAAACCGGCCAACTCGGTGCTGTGGCATCACACGGTCAAGGATTGGCTCGACCGTCACCTGGCGCGCTGAGATGGGCGAGCGGCACGCTTGGATGTTTGCGGCGCTGCTGGGCGGGGCGCTCGCGCCATGCGCCGCCGCGCCGGCCGTGCGGGCGCCGGCCGGCACGCCGGCGGCCTTCATCGGCGCGTTCTACCGCGATTATTTTGCCGATCCGGCAGCGGCCAGGAAGCGCCATGTGGACAGCGGGGCGTTCTATTCGAGCGGCCTGCGTGCGTTAATGGCCGCCAACCGCGCCGCCTGCGCCAGGACCGAACGCCAGGACAGCAAATGCGGCTGGGATGTCGACGGCGACGAATTCCTGCACACGCAGGAGAGCGATCCGGCGCTGACCCTGGCCTCGTCCGGCTTCGCGGCCAAGCCGGCCGGGGTCAACGCGGTGGATGTGCGCTTTCGGGTGTTTCCGGACGATCCGTACTACGAGCGCGCGCTGCGCTATGTGCTGGTGCGCGAAAACGGCCAGTGGCGCGTCGACGATGTGATCGATGAAGAGAAGGGCGCGTATTCGCCCCGCCACGGCTTGCGTCGCCGTATTGCGGACGAAAACAGGCAGGCCAACGCCAGCGCGCTCGACGTGGCCGAGACGGCGCTTTGGGTGAACGGTTTTATCCAAAGCGAGGCGGTGGAATCGTTTGCCCGCTTTGCCGCGTTTCCGCTGGCCGTGTGCGAGACCAAGGGCGCTTGCCTGTCGTACCAGCGGAACGACGCGCGCCTGCCAGCCCTGGTGAGGCTTCTCAGCCTCAGTTATTTCGATAGGGGCACCGTGGCGCCCGGCGTACCCGCGCGCGCGAAGCGGGCAGGCAAGGCGCCGGGCGAGGGCAGCGTGATACGCAGCGGCCCGTTCGACTACACCTTCCAGGGCGGCTTGTGGTGGCTGACGCGTGTCGATATGCGGCGCCCGCCGGTCCGTCAACGCTAGACCGGCAGGCTTGCCTGTTACGGATTGATCAGCGGCGCCACGCTGTTGGCGAACACCCAACCCTGTTCTTCATCGGTGTGGATCTGCCAGTTGAAACCGCCGCGGATATCCGGATGGTTGGCCTTGACCTGGTTCCATGCGCTCACCGCCTGCTCGCGGCTCATGTAATTGGCCGCGTTACTGATCCCGAAGCCCACCACCACCCGGTTCGCCCCCAGCAAATTGACCCACTGCCTGACATTGTCCGCCACATACGCCGGATCGTTCAGGCCCGGCCCGTCGTAGTACTGCGGCGCGGCGTAATCCATCGCCCCGGCGGCCACCATGGCGCGGCAGAACTCCTTGTCGATGGCATTCCACGGCGCCGGCGGCGCGGAAATGATGAAGCCTGGATAGCGCTTTTTCAGTTCCAGGCTAATCCAGATCATTTCAGCGGTATCGGGCTTCTGGTCCGCCTCGAAGGTATTCCAGTCCATGCCGTCGATCCCGCCCAACTGCGTGTGGATGGCGGCAATGCTGTTGACAAACGCCTGCGATTTGGTCCGGTTCGGAAAACTCATGCCATTGCCGGCGCCGCCCACCGACAGGATGATCTTGCGGCCTTGCGTCGTGCGCGCATATGCGATGTCGGCTTTCAGGTTGGTCGCCGCGCCGCGTCCGTCGCCCGGCGCGCTGAAGGTGACCGCGCCGGTGGTGCCGGGCGAGCCGCCCACGGGAACCGCGTGGAACAGGTAGATCAGGTTGTAGCGCGGATGGACGTCGCGAATACGGATCGGGGAGGGCGTCCAGTTCGGATAGTAGCCGCCCACGATCTTTTTCGCCGCCGGCGTGGCGCAGGTGGTCTGCGCCCAGTACCAGGTGCTGATGGTCGGGGTGGTGCCGTCGCTGCCGTTGCCGGCGACCTGCACCACCTTGTAGTAAAGGCCGTTCGGCGCATACAACACCACCGTCCCGAGCGGGTAATTGACACCGGCTTGCCAGGTGACGGCGGCGCAAGGCGCCAGCGCGGCCGACGATCCCGCATCCGTGCCGACTCCCTCGATTGCGCCGTTGGTGGCGCTTGGCGCTGCGGACGCCGCCAGCGGCGCCGCCGAGACGGCAGGCGGCGCGTCACCGGACGATCCACCCCCGCAGCCGCTCAGGATGGCGCCGCCGATGGCCGCCATGCCCAAATATTTCAGTAGTTTCTTCATATCGACTCCGGTTGGAAAAATGAGAAAGGACCGCCAGCGGCGGTCCGGGCGGCTTTACCAGCCGATGGTCACCGTGGCCGTGGTCGGCGCGGTGCTGTGTACCGACGAGCTGTAATTCCACACGTCGTCGTAGGCGAAGCCGTAGGCCAGCTTGTTGATGCTGTGGTCATGCCAGAACTTGGCGTACCAGTTGGCCGGCTGGCCGGCCGGGTAAAACCAGGCCGCGTCGCTCCAGCGCGCCGGGTCTTCCACCACATGGCGGTTCAGGGCCGCGCACAGCTGCGCCTGGATCTGCAACTGCTTGTGGTAGGCGGGCGTGCCGCCGACGGTGCCGCTCGGGTCGTCCAGCGCGCCGTTGCCGAGCAGCGCCATGGCGGTGGTCGGTTTGCGCACCTTGTAGGTGCCGGCGCCGTCGGTGAACTGGAACACGCCGCCCACCACCTGGCCGCTGAAAGTGCCTTGGTCGTTGGTGAAGACCAGCTTCTGGCTGGTGTACTTGTTCCAGATCGCGTTGATGTAGCCGTCCAGGTAGGTGGCGTTGGCGCCGTTGTTCTGGAAGCTGGCGTGGGCCGGGGCGATGATGCGGTAGGGCGCGTACGGGGCCTGGGCCAGGCCCTTGAACTGGGCCGGCACGCTGGCGACGAATTGCGAGATCAGCGAGGCGCGCGTTTCGGTCTCGCCCACGGTCTGGTCGTAGCCGCCCAGGCCCTGCAGGCGCAGGGTTAGGGGGAAGCCGAAGTGGTCGACCCGGGTCGTATTGCCGAAGAAGCCATCCTTGGCCCCGATCGACATTTCGATGAAGTCGAAGTAGACGTCGATGTTCGGATCGGACGGATTTTCGATATTCGCGCCGGCGTAGCCGAGGTTGCCGTTGACGTCGGCATTGACCTGCAGATACATCGGACTGCCCACGCTCAGGAACAGGCGCGCCGAATTGAGCGGCGGGATGGTGATCGACTTGAGCTGGGCCAGGTTGTGGAAGTAGTTGGTGTACGGCTTGCCGTTCTTGTTGAGCGCACCGTTGTCGCCCAGCGCCATGGGAATGAAGCGCCCGCCGGCATCGACGTGGACGTATTTGCCGGTGCTCCAGTCCTTGCCGATGATGGCCCAGTAGACCTGGCTGTCGGGATATTGCCCGCGCGTGCCGTTGACCATCTTGAAGGTGGTCAACTGGTTCCAGGTGCCGGGATCGGTCGGGGGCGGGGTGGAGGTGGACGGCATCGGCACGCCCGGCAGGTAGCAGCGCTTGGCCACGCCGGCGATCGGGTCGCCGAAGACGGCGCTGTTGCAGTCGGTGCCGCCGCTCAGGGTCTTGGTGAAGAAGTTGCCGTTGGCGCCGTACAGCAGCACCTGCGTGCCGCTGAAATTGCAGCGGCCGTTTTCAAGGGCGCAGCGGGTCCAGGTGGTGGGCGCGCGGTCGCAATGCTTGGCGCTGCCGGGCAGTGGATCGCCGAACACGCCGGTGGTGCAGGCCGCGCCGCCGGTCACGGTCTGGCTTACGTAGGTGCTGCCGGCGCCGAAACGCACGGTCTGCGTGTCGCCGAAGCCGCACTGGCCGTTCTCGTTGGCGCAGAAGGCAAAGCTGCTGGTGATTTCGCAATGCTTGGCCACGCCCGGGGCCGGATCGCTGCCGAAGGTGGCGTTGTTGCAACTGGCCGCCCAGTCGAACTTCTTGCTGGTGAAGCTGGAGCCGGCCCCGTAGCGCACGGTCTGGTTGCCGGTGAAGATGCACTCGCCATTCTCGTCGGCGCAGAAAGTCCATTCCGTGGTCGAGGGGGCCGCGCTGGCGACGGCGGCCTTGGCCGTTGCCGGCATGGCGTCCGGCGTGCCGATGTTGCTCGAGCGGACAGTGGTGGTGGCGGACATGGTCGGCGCCGGTGCGGAATCGCCGCCGGAGGACGAGCCGCCGCAGCCGTTCAGCAAACTAATGCCGAGCACGCCGAGGGAGAGGTAATGCAGCAGTTTTTTCATGGGACGGTCACCTTGTCGAACGTGGCCGTTGTCTGCGCTCGCTGGTGCAGCGATGGCGGCCTTTGTGGTTGGATGCGCACGGGTCGGCGCTGCCGGGCACGCGGAAACTGACGATCGCGTGTGTTGGTAGCGCTTCCAAAATGCGCTGTTTTTCGGCTCCCGGATCAGCATTGAGGGCACGATTCTCGTCCGGCGCATCGATTTGGTGAAGACGCCGCTCAAGTGGTCGCAGTATCACCGCCTATTAAAGCGAGGTCAACAGAGGCGAAACGTAATGTAAATTGGGTAAAGGAAAGGAGGAATGGCGTGCCGGTATCGCTTGTTGGCGCTGCCGCGCATGGCCCGCGACGCACTGCAAAATTGCCCTGGTGACAGATCCGGACAAGACCACTTGGCGACGTGGATTTTTCGTCCACGGCGATGACCGGTCCGGCACGATGGGCTTGCTCCCATACCACTTGATTTGCGCTTAACGACGGGGATGATCGTCATTGGCCCGACATTGGCGGCAAATTCGCGTGCGTTGATGGCGCTTTGGAGCGGGATGGATGCTGCCGGCACCTATCTGAATAAATGAAATTATTTCTCCCCATCGCCACAAACGTGGCATTCTGTCAGCGCGCCCGCACGCGGCAGGGCGAACACCCTTACCACACTGGAACCCGATTGCCACCCCGTGACTTGAACGATTCGCACTTCCGGCCGCGCTGCGCGCGCTTGCTGCCGGCGGCGGCCCTGATGCTTGCAGCCCTGGCGCTCGCGGCCTGCGCGCCGGAAAAACCGGCGCCGGGACCCGCCAGGGGCGCGCCGGCGCAACAGAAATTGCCGCCTGTCGTCTACGGCCAGCTGCCGCCGGAGCTGGCGCGCTATGCCGAGGCCATCGACCGTTCGCGGCTGCCGTATATCCACATCGACTTGCACCAGCCGGACAAGCTGGCGCCGTGGAACAGCAGCCTGGGCGGCGCAGCTTACCTGCCCGAGGGACAGGAATATCCCGCCGGCCCCGATGGCGTCCCGCTGACCTTGCTGGCGCAGTTCAATTTTGCCGAGATGCCGGCGCTGGAGGGGTATCCTAGGCGCGGCATGCTGCAGTTCTATATTTCCGGCAGTAAATCGAAGGGGCATTTTTACGGCGCATCGAGCGAGAGCGCCAAGCCGTACAATGCCGAACGCGCATTCCTGTCGCTCGCCAGGCAGCGCTGGTTCCGCGTGGTGTACCACCCCACAGTCGTGCAGGACCGCAACAAACTCCAGCCCACGAAGGTCATCGCCAGCGACAATCTGCCGATGGCGGGCACTTCCGCGCTCACTTTCGAGATCCGCACCGAACCGGTGTCGGTGCAGGACTACCGCTTCGCGCGCATCCTTGGCCAGCCGCCCTGGGAGCTGTTCAAGCAGTTCGGCGCCAGGCAGGATGCGGTTTCCGAAAACTACGAGACGTTTTCGCAGAAATATACAATCGCCAAGCTGGGCGGTTACAGCAATCCGACCCAAACCGACGTGCGGACCGCCCAGCCCGACGGCGACTGGCTGGTGCTGTTCGAGCTGCAAGGCGGCGGCGTCAAGGGCGGCTTCGACAGCGAATGGGGCGATAGCGGCATGGCCGTGTTCTACATTCGCCGCAAGGACCTGGCGCGGCGCGATTTTTCGAACGTGGTCTACTCGTGGGACAACCTCTGATGACGCACGCGGACCCGCATCGTCATCGCGCACGCGGCGCCTGCGTGTGGCTGGCGGCGGCACTGGCGCTTGGGGCCTGCTCGCCGCACAATCCAGAACCTGCACCCGAACCCGAACCCGAACCCGCATCGGCGCCGGTGCGCGACAAGGCGCGCCGGGTCAGCTACGGTGCGCTACCGCCGGAGCTGGCGCCCTACACCGGCAAGATCGACGCCTCCCGGCTTGCCTACATCGACATAACGCTGAAAGCACCGCAGCGCCTGGCGCCGTGGAACAGCAGGCTCGGTGGACCCGCCTACCTGCCCAAGGGACAGGCCTATCCGCGCGACCCCGATGGCGTTCCGCTGGCCTTGCTGGCACAGCTCAATTTTGCGGAGATGCCGCCCCTGGACGGCTATCCCGCGACCGGCATGCTGCAATTTTTCATCGCAGGCGGCGAATCGAGCGCGCATAGTTACGGCTCCGCGCCGGATTTCCCCACTCCCTTCGACGAGCAGCGCTATCTTGCGTTGCTGTCCGCGCAGCGCTACTTCCGGGTGGTGCACCACCCACGGGTCGAACAGAATCCGCAAAAACTTGCGCGCCCGCCCGCCGCGCCGACCGACGCGCTGCCGTTCAGCGGCACGGCCGGGCTGGTGTTCAAGCGCGACACCGCGCCGGTGTCGGTCGACGATTATCGCTTCCAGCGTTACCTGGGCAAGCCGCGCGACGCATTTTTCCGGCAGTTCGGCGGGTTGAGCGAAGACTTGTTGGCCGAGTACGCGCACTATGCCAACAAGGAGGTTGTGGCCCAGGTGGGCGGCTACAGCAACCCGGCCCAGGACGATCCGCGCGCCTCGTGGCCGGACGACGACTGGATCGTGCTGCTCGAATTGCATGGCAGCGAAGCGGACCAGGGCTTGCGCATGATGTGGGGCGACATGGGAATGGGCGCCTTCTACATTCGCCGCAACGACCTTGAACGGCGCGATTTTTCCAGGGTCCTGTACTACGTCGACAGCTACTAAGCGCCTCGCTGGCCGCGCCCTTGACGATCCTGTATCCTTCGCCCTACAGACACGAATTGAAAGCGCTACACCATGATCCCTGGCAAAAAACCCGACGCCGCCCGCCTCGATAAAATCGTGGCCGAGGCGCGCAAGGCGGCCGAAACGCGCGAAGGCGGTTACCGCGCACGGTCCCTCAAGATGTACCCGTGGATTTGCGGACGCTGCATGCGCGAGTTCACCAACGCCAACGTGTCGCAGCTGACGGTGCACCACCGCGACCACAACCACGACAACAATCCGCCCGACGGCAGCAACTGGGAGCTGTTGTGCCTGTACTGCCACGACAACGAGCACTCGCGCTACCTGGAAGCGGACCGTGGCGCCGGCCTGCTGTCGGCCGAGGTGGCGCCCGCCACCCACAACCCGTTCGCGGCGCTGGCCGGGCTGATGAAGAAAAAAGACTGATTGCAGGCGGCAACGCCGCTCCTGCGCATGCCGCCGATCTCACACAATCACAAGGATGGCATGACGCCGCTATTTCCCCGCTTGTCCGCCTGGACCAGCTACCCGCGCCTGAGCATGCAGGCATTGCGCGCCCGTTTCGCGTTGCCGGAAGGTGACGACGGGCGTGAAGAGGGTGACGAGGATGACGACGCGCTCGACGTCATCCTCGTCACCGGCCACCTGAGCCTGACGCAAGACGAGTACCTTGACATCCTGAAGCACCCGACGCGCCGTGTCGCCGTCGATGGCGATCTGCACGTCGAGGGCAGGGTCAGCGGGGTGTTTTTCGTCAGCGGCGACCTGCATTGCGATTCGGTGCTGATGTCGTGGAAATGGCGCGCCGACGCCGTGCGCGGGCGCATCCTGGCCAGCGATTGCGTCTGCATCAGCTCGGACGACCGGGGCGCCCGGCGCATCGCCCCGGCATGCCGCATCGAGACGCGCTTCCTGTTCTGCTGGTTCTACGACATCGAACAGGTCGGCCTGAACGACGACGCGGTGATCTTCATCCTGGCCGACTGGGACGAGTCGCACAACCTGGAGCGGCCCAATCCGGTGGTCGCCTGGCACGACACCGTCCACGTGCTGGCCGCGCGGTTCACGGCGGAAGTCACCGCCGCCGACTCCGACCAGGCGAGCTGGGACTTCAAGCGGATAGAAGCGGCCCTGCGCAAGGGAGAATCGATTTACCGTGCCGGCTTCGACATGGCGTGCTACCCGCTCCAGCGCGCCGCCGACGAAGCGCTCAGCGTGGATGACGCCCGCCTGGCCTATCTGCTGTACAAGCAGTCGGCGGCCATCTCGCCGTCCTACTCGCTGGCCTGGAACGGCATGGGAGACGCCCTGTGGTACGAGGGCGCCATCGAACAGGCGCAGGATGCCTACACCATGGCCAGCGACACCTTTCCGCAAGACGAGAGCGCCCTGATGAACGACGCCTGCGTCATGGCTGCGCGCTGCGCGCTGCTCCTGCGTCGCCTGCCGCTGGCCAGGGAGATGGCCACGCGCGCGCTCGACCATGTCGATGGCAACTGGGTCACGGTGAGCGGCACGGCGTTCGCTTACCGCGTGCGCGCCGAGGCCCATCTGCTCGATGGCGACCTCGATGCCGCCCAGGCCGACCTGGCGCTGGCGCTGGAAGACGACTGCGGCGACGAGGTGTCGCTGTGGCTGATGGGACTGGTGCACTTCCTGCGCGGCGAGCATGACCAGGCGCGCCGGTTCCACGCCGACGCGGCCAGGATCGATCCGGACCTGGCGCCCGGCTACGACGAGCAAACCGACACCGATTTCCTGGCTGGCGAGCCATGCCGCTTCGACTGGGACCGGATCGAGCCCGGTGCGGCAGGCATGCCGCTCAAGGACGAAGCGTACTGGCGCCATTTCATGGCCTCCAACGAGACCATCAAGATCAGGCGCGTGCCGCCGCAGTTCCGCACGGCGGCGCTGCTGCAAGACATGCTCGAGGCGCGCACCGGGGAAGACGAGAACGGCCGCCAGGGCGACTGGCTGCGCTTCCTGGCGTCGTTTCCGGCCAGCGCCTTTACGCCGGCGCTGGCGCGGGCGGTGGTGGCGCGCTCGCCGTACAACCTCGAATGGGTGCCGCGCGCGCTGGTCGACAAGGCCGTCTGCCTGGAGGCGCGCCCCGGCTTGGTCGGCTTCAGCCTGGCGCACGTGCCCGAGGCGATCATCGACTACGAGGTGTGCCTGCGCGCCGTGGCGTGCGGCGAGTCGATCGCCAGGGTGCCGCCGGCGCTGGTCGACAAGGCCCTGTGCCTGGCCGCGATCAAGACCACGCCGGGCGCGCTCGACGAGGTGCCGGGCGCGCTCATCGACGACGACCTGATCGCGGCATCGATCGCGTTCGGCACGCCCTGGCATATGGAGAACAAGATGCCGGCCATGTACCTCGGCGCGCCCCTGCTCGAACACGCGATCTCGCGCCACAAGTGCGCGCTCGACGCCATCAGCGGCAGCCGCTTCGGTCCCGGGTTGTACGAGCACGCCCGCCACTGCTATGGCCAGGACGCCGACTGGGACCAGATCGTGGCGCGCCATGCGCCGGCGACCTACAAGCTCGCCTCCTATACCGAATGCGCCGAGGTGTGCTGGAGCGTGTTCTGGGACGAGGCGTTCATTCTCGGCCAGGTTGCGCAGGCTTCGCCGGGGCTGTCGCCCTGGCAGATCCCGGACGCCTGCTTCACCCAGGCCATCGCCGACGCCTGCGCGCAGCGCCACCGCATCCATCTCGACAAGATCCCGCTGCGCTTCGTGCACCAGGCCATGTGCGACGCCTTCAGCGACATGTATCCGCGCATGCTCGATCACGTTCCGGTGGCGTACCGCAGCGCAGCCATCTGCGCCGCCGCCGTCGACAAAGACCCCGCCAACCTGGCCCTCGTGCCGCTGGCGCTGCGCAGCGTCGGCCTGTGCGTCGAGGCGCTGCTGGCGAGCGAGGAAGTCGAGCCGTCGGTGCCGTCGGCCGTGCACCGCGCCGTGTTCGAGCGCCTGATCGCGCAGCACGCGGGCGAGTTCGCGCCTGGCTTTCTGTACCTCACGCGCGCCGAACGCGCCCTCTGCCGCGGCGTGCCCGAAATCGACGCCGCCATGGCCGATTGCGCCACCGTGCGCGCGGTCAAGGCGGGCAGCGGCTTCACGCGCGACGACAAGCAAACCGCACGCTACCTGCAAGGCTACGGCCACCATCTGCGCGGCGAGTCGGCCAAGGCAGCCCGGCTGCATCCGGGCGACGAATGGCCGGCCTACGAGGAAGTGCGCTTCATCGAGCCGGGCGAACCGGTCGACTTCAACAAGGGCCGCTTCGACGCCATCATGCGCGACCTGGACCGCCTGATGCAGGCCGGCCACTACCGGCGCGCGCTGGCGGCGGTGGAGGATGGCGAGCGCATGCTGGCCGACGCCGGTTCGCGCGACGCCTGTTTCTGGGCGCAGGTGCTCGACAAGAAGCGCTTCGTGGCCTGCGAGCTCGGTGAATGGGACCTGAACGAAGCGGCCTGCCACCAGGCCATCGAACGCCTGCAGCATGAAGACCTGTGGCTGTTCGGGGAGCTCATGGAACCCTTGCGCGCCGCCCTGCGCTCGGCCTACTTCAGGCTGGGGACCATGCATGCCGACGCCGCGCGTTCGGCCGACGACCTGAAGGCCGACCTGAAACTGATCGACAAGGCGCTCGCCCTGTTCTACGAGGATGAAGACGATGACGTGATCGCCCCGTTCAAGGAAGGTCGTGCCACCGTCGGCGCGCTGCTCGATGCCGCCACGGCGTAGCGCCCGGCAGTGCAAGTGCAGTTGCTTGCCGTAAATCAATAAGAGCGCGTGCATCTACTGCGCTGCCCTCATAAAGTTTCCACTGGTAAATATAGAGTAAGTGGATGCCAACCCGGCATCCACCGCCGCTTTTCCTGGAGACCTTATGACGACCGACATCGCAGTGAGCCTGTCCGACACCCCGTTCGCCGCTGAACCGGACGCGCTGCCCCTCTGGCCGGACCCGGATGCGAGCGCCGCCATCGCCGGCTGGGCGCCCGCGCTCCCGTTGTATGACATCGAAGCGATGATCCTGAGCGGCGACGATGGCGGCACGCCTTACTGGTTCGCGTTGCCGTACGACGTACCCGACGACAGCGCGCGCGAAGCTGTGGTGAGCGGCAGCGACGACGCCGACATCCTGCACGGGCGCGAAGGCGCCGACCTGCTGTTCGGGCTCGAAGGCGACGATATCCTGCAGGATGTACGCGGCAATAACCTGTTCGACGGCGGCGCCGGCGACGACATCATCGAAGGCGCGGGCCGCAGCCTGTACATCGGCGGCGCCGGCAACGACACCATCACCGCCTGGGGCGCCGACTTCACGCTCGCCTTCAACGCCGGCGACGGCTTTGACACAGTCGTGTTGTGCGCGCTCGGCCCGGCCACCATCTCGCTCGGCCTGGGCATCGTTGCGGCGAATGTGCTCGTCAGCAGGAATGGCGGCGACCTGCTCGTGCACACCGGCGCCGCCGAAGGCATGGCGCTGAGCGGCTGGTACGACAATCCCGCGCCCGAAGCGCTCAGCGTGCAAGTGATCGGGGAGGGCGGTGTCCAGCTCTACGACCTGATGGCGCTGATCGCCGGCGTCAACGAGCAGCAGGGCGCGCGGCTCGGCCAGCCCGGCATGGACGGCGCCGCCCCGGCCGGCGGCGAACTGGCGGTGGTCTATGCCACCAGCGCCGCCGGCATCGAGATCACCGGCGCCAGCGCCGCCGTGTGGACCGACGCTTTCGGCTTCATCGCGGGCCTGGGCCTGCTGTTGTAGGCGCCGGCACGGTCCACGGCGTGCCGGGCGCGCGCCAGTATTGGCGCGCGATGTGCCGCCACGGCAGCACCAGCGGCACCAGCACGATGCCGATCGCGCAGGCGAACAGGGTTTCGGCGGCATACGCGTCGAGGCCCGGTCCCATCCACATCGGCAGGGCGAAGGCGAGGACCCAGATGATCTTCCAGGCCAGCTCGAAGAGCAGCAGCGGCAGCATGCGCAGCGGATAGCGCAATCCCAGCACCGACAGCAGGCACAAGGCGCCGAGCAGCGAGCGCACCACGGTGCCGGCGTTGGCCGTCACGCCGGGCGGCGCGATGATCGTCGGCCACATGGTCAGGCCCAGTCCCACCACCAGCAGCAGGTACATGGCGCGTAACAGGGACAGTCTTACTGTGCTGATCTGGTTCATGATGCGACTCCTTCAATAGTCAGTTGATCCCAAGCCGGGATGTTGATGCCCTTGAACAGCAGGTACAGGCAGAATGCGCTTTCGCCGATAAACGACGGCGCCAGGATCGCCGGAAAAACTGCTTCATGCAGGGTGGGCGAGAGCACCATGATGAAGGTGTTGAGCAGGTAGCACAGGCCGGCGAGCTGCATCAGCATCCCGAGCGGCGCCGGAAAATAGCCGGACCTGCGCAGCAGGTGGCCGACGATGACGCATTCGACCCCGAAGAACATCAGCGCCACCGCGAACGCATGCGAATGGCCGACGATGGCCAGGTAGGCCATGGCCTGCGCCTGCCCCGGGTCGATGCCGAGGCGCCCGGCGGCCAGCAGCGTCGAGAGCGCGCCTTGCAGTTGCAGGGCGCTGACGCTTTCGACCGCCAGCGACACCAGCGCGAAGAACATGGCCAGCAGGGTCAGGTGCTTGTTCACGGGCCGCAGCAGCACGTACCAGGCCAGCGACAGCGCGACCGCGCACAGCAGCAGCAAGAGCTGGCCGGCCACGCCGACGCGCCACAGCCATTCGGAGGCGAGGATGCGGCGGGCGGTTTCGGCGGCATTGCCGGAAACGACCAGGCTGTTGCGGATCAGTGTCTCGCCCAGCAGCCCGATGACGATGATGACAAGGTACAGCGCGCCGGCGATGCGCGCGGTGCGCAGGGCCTCTTTACCGCCGGGTTCAATCCACTGCTGGTACGGCATGGTGTTCTCCTGGTGAGGTGCAAAAATCGATTGGCGCGGCAAGCGCGGTGTAGGCTTACTCGACGTCGCGCAGCATTTTCTCGACGGCGGCCACGCGCGTTTTCACCTCCGTCATATGGGCGTTGATGGCGCCCAGCGCGGCCGACGTTTCCGCCTGTGCCGCCGCGGCCTGCGCCGCGAGCTGGCGGTAGGCTTCGTCGCTGGCCAGGCGCGCCCTGGCCTGGACGATGGCGGCCAGATACTTCATGCCGAAAATGAGCAGGACGGTCACGAGCGGCAGCCCGATGGTGATCAAAAAGACGTGTTCGGACATAATTGGGCTCTATTTTTCAGGGTTGATGGTAAGCGACCTGGCTGCCTCGGCGATCGTCCCGGGCGTGAGCGCCACCGCGAAGCTGGCCGCTTCGAAGTAGTTAAGCGCTTTGCCGTCGTGCGACAGTTCGAGGCGGCTGGTCACGAGGCCGGCGTGTTCGAGTTTTTGAAGATGCAGGTGCAGCAGGGGCCGGCTGATGCCAAGGTCGCGCGCAAGCTGGCTGACGTAATTGCGTCCGCCCGCTGACAGGGCTGCAATGATGCGCAGCCGGTGCGGATTGGCGAGGGCCGACAGGATCGCCAGCAACTGGTCTCCGTCGATTGTTGGTATATTTTCTTTCACCTGTAAACAATATCTGACACATGACAGCGGGTCAAGCGAATTGTCCGGAATGGGTAAAAATGACCCTGTCGCCAGTAGGGCGAGTCTGATAGACTCGCGGCGATTGTTGTGTTTGTGTCGAACCAGCCTGCCGTAACGCCGCTGCCAGCTTCCATGGAACGCTGGACCGGGTCCGACGGCCCGCGTGTGGCTGGTGCGATGACTTAACGCGGCAAAAGTACCGTTTCCAAGCGCTGCCACAGGCAGGTCGAGCAGAACTTGTCGAGGTGCGCCACGTCGGCCGATTCCCAGCGCGGAAGCGGCCCCGCCTTGCCCGTGTCTGCGACTTGCTGGTGGCACCTATCCGCCATTTTTACAGGGATGCCATGACTTATCTTCACACACTCGACACCATCGTCAGCACCATCGTGCTGCCAGCCGCCCCCGACACCGACCGCGAAGCCCGCTTTCCGCGCGCCGCCATCGACGCGCTGGGCCAGGCCGGCCTGCTCGGCCTTGTCAGCAGCAAGGACGTGGGCGGCATGGGCCTCGGTTTGCCCGAGGCTGCGCAACTGATCGAGCGCCTGGCCAAGGCCTGCCCGTCGACCGCGATGATCGTCTGCATGCACCTGTGCGCGGCCACCGTGCTGGAAAAATTCGCCACTGAAAACGTGCGCCGCGACGTCGCTTGCGGGCGCCACCTGAGCACCCTGGCCTGGTCCGACAACGGCTCGCGCAGCCACTTCTGGGCGCCGGTCGGCACTGCGCGCCAGGAGGGCGATGGCATCGTCATCGACGGCAGCAAGTCGATGGTCACCGCCGCCGGCGAAGCCGATTCGTACGTCTGGTCGACCGCGCCGGTGGCCAAAGAAGGCGCCAGCACCCTGTGGCTGGTCGACAGCAAGAGCGCCGGCCTCTCCGAACCGAAAGCGTTCGACGGCATGGGCTTGCGCGGCAACCGTTCCTCGCCGATCAGCGCAAGCGGCGTGCGCGTCACCCCGGCGGCCATGCTCGGCGTGGACGGCGGCGGCTTCGACATCATGATCGGCGCGGTGCTGCCGGTGTTCTCGACCCTGATCGCCTCGTCCTCGCTGGGGCAGATGGAGGCGGTGCTGGAAGCGGCGTGCGCGCACGCGGCCGGCAGCAAGCTCGAACACCTGGGCAGCTCCTTGTCGGAACTGCCGACCATCCGCGCCTACCTGGCGCGCGCCCGCATCCAGGCCGACATGGTGCGCACCCTGCGCGACGATACGCTCGCCGCGCTGGCCGCCAACCGTCCGGACGCCATGCTGCGCGTGATGCAGGTCAAAGCGGCAGCGGCCGAAGCGGCGCTGGAAGTGACCGACACCGCCATGCGCGTGTGCGGCGGCGCGGCCTTCCGCAAGGATGTCGGCATCGAACGTTACTTCCGCGACGCGCGCGCCGCCTCGGTCATGGCGCCGACCTCCGACGTGCTGTTCGATTTTATCGGCAAGGCCGTTTGCGGCATGCCGGTGTTCGGTTAAGGAGCGCGCGATGAACACACCATTGATGATGGGCGCCGTGGCCTACGCACCGAAAGTCGTGACGATCTGGGAAGGCTTCAAGGAGTACTTCCGCCGCCATGATTTCGAATTCGATTACATTTTGTACTCCAACTACGAGCGCCAGGTTCAGGCGCAGTTCGACGGCAGCATTGCGCTGGCGTGGAATTCGCCGCTGGCCTGGGTGCGGGCCGACCGCATGGCGCGCGCACGCGGGCTTGAAGTGAGCGCGCTGGCCATGCGCGACAGCGACTGCGACCTGACCTCGGTGCTGGTCACGCGGACCGGCCCGCTGCTCACGCTGGAACAACTCAAGGGCAAGACGATCGGGTTTGGCGCCATCGACTCGCCGCAGGCGCACCTGATTCCGCTCGACCTGCTGCGCCAGCACGGCATGCTGGCCGGGCGCGATTACACGGCGCGCCGCTTCGACGTTTTGGGCGGCAAGCACGGCGACCATATCGGCGGCGAACGCGAGGCCGCGCTGGCGCTCATCGCCGGCGAGATCGACGCCGCCTGGATGATCGACAGTAACCACATGGCCTTTTCGCGCGAAGGCGTGCTGCCGGCCGGCGCCACCACGATCCTGGCGCGCACGGCGCCGTTCGATCACTGTAACTTCACGGTCAGCCCCGGCGCGCCGGCGGAGAGAATCGCGCGCTTCGGCGAACTGCTGCTGGCCATGAGCTGGGACGACCCGGAAGTGCGCCCGCTGCTCGAACTCGAGGGCCTGAAAACCTGGCTGCCGGGACGCACGAGCGGCTACGACGCGCTGGTGCGGGCGGTGGACGACGAAGCTTTCTACGACGCGGAAGGGAAGATCCTTGCCACCGACTATCGATATTGAGGACCTGGGCTTCGACGCCGGCGCCCACCTGCTGGTCAAGCACGGCTTGCAGCAGCTGGCGCCGGGCGAGGAGCTCGATGTCACGGGCAGCGGCGCGGGCTGGGACGGGCAACTGGGCGCCTGGTGCCGCAGCCAGGGGCACCCGTGCGCGCCGCATGACGTGGACGGGCGCAAGCTCGTGCGCGTGACGCGCGGCGGCGCCTCGGCCGGCCGCTGGCGCGCCGCGCTGCACAGCGGCCATGCCGACCCGCGTGCCGATGGCGCCATCGCCGACCAGGCCAAGGCCCAGTGGGGCCTGGCCGCGCGCGGCGCCACCGTCGAAGCGGGGTCGCCGGCCATGCAATTTCGCCTCGACCAGAAGGAAGAAGTGTGGGCCGAGCGCGCGGCCGACCTGTACGCGCAGGCTGCCGCCGCCCAGTGGGACCCGGAGACGGCCATCGACTGGAAGGCCGACTTCACCTTGCCCGACATGGTCGAAGACGCGGTGGTGCAGGTGCTGACCTACATGATCGAAAACGAAGTGGCGGCGCTGGTGGTGCCGGCGCGCTTTTTGGGGCAGGTGCATCCGCATTTTCGAGAAGTGCAGGCGGTGCTGGCGATCCAGGTGGCTGACGAAGCGCGCCACATCGAGGTGTTCACGCGGCGCGTGCGGCTCAAGGGCAGGGAGCCGGGCCTGTCGACGGCGGGCGGGCAAAGCTCGCTCAAGACGCTGCTCGACGAGCAGGATTTTTCGGTGGCCGAGTTTTTGCTGTCGGTGCTGGGGGAGGGCACGTTCGTCAGCCTGCTGCACTTCTTGCATGCGTACGCGCCGGACCCGGTCACGCGCCAGATCGCGCGCCTGGCCGCGCGCGACGAAGCGCGCCATGTCGCCTTCGGCATGACGCACCTGGCGGCGCGGCTCGAACGCGAGCCGGCCTTTCGCACGCGCCTGGCCAACGCGGTCCAGTCGCGCAACGATGCGCTGGCGGCCAGCTCGGGACTGAACGAAGAAGTGTTCGATTCCCTGATCCTGCTGGCGGCGGGCGCGCTGACCCCGGGCGCGATCGCGGCCGGCTATGTGCGGGTGCAGCAGCTGATGGTGGACATGGCCGAAGGGCGCCAGTCGCGCCTGGAGCGGCTGGGGTTTTCGAAGGCCGAGGCGCGCCAGTTGTCGGCGCTGCATACACGCAATTTCATGTGAGGCCGCGCCGATGATGACGATGCTCAAGGCGCTGTTGCTATGCCTCGCGCTGGCCTTGGCGGCATGCGATGTGTCGCCCGCCGCATCGGACGCGCCGGCACCGGCCTACGTCGCCGGCACCGTCATCGATGGTTTCCGCATCGTGGTGGCGATCAAGGATACGCACCCCTTGCTGAACGAGCACGAGAAAAAAGTGAGCGTTTACAGGGACAAGCAATTATTGGCGTCAACCACGTATCCCGATCCGGGTGGCTTTGCCAGTCTTTACGTGCATCGCCACGCCGGCAGGATCTACATCGTCGATGGCCTGGGCAATGGCATGACCATCGATACGGTTGCCGGTACGGTCCGAGCCGGAATCGACGCGGATGGCGACGCGCTCGATCGGGTGCGGCCCGACCGCGGAACGTTCAGGTTTGCCGATCATCCGGCCAACGAGTACGCCTGGTTCCCGGCCATGCCCGACCAGCAGAAGTAGAAGGGAAGCGACCTTGAACGAGCTACTTCAAGAACTTAACCGTCGCGGCGGATGGGACTGGTGCATCCGCTCGTTCGACGGCGACGCCTTGCACCTGTCGGCGGGGAGTTCCTTGTCGGCCGTCCGGCACATGGTGGCGTTCGGCGGGGTGTCTTACCTCGCCTGCCCCAGCGTCTTTCACCATCCCGTATTCCGTCTGGCCCGAGCGGACGAGCGTCTGGCGCTGGGCGCCGTCACCGCGCTCGGCGAGGACGAGCTGGTGGTGGCGATCGATGCCGACAGTACGGGCGGCATGGCGCTGGCAAGCTATTTTATCGTTGCCACCTCGGCGACACTGGACGTGCCCGGCGCGGCCTGATGCGCCGCAGGCTACAATGCCCGCCTGCTTTGTGAATCTCGGATAGGAATGCGACATGCAACTCAAGATCGTTGTTGCCGGCCTGATGGCGCTGGCGTGCTCGTTGCCGGCGTCCGCGCAGACGGCCGAGCGGGCCGGCGGCCAGCGCAAGCTTGCTGCCAAGCCGGATGGGCTCGGCACAGTGCTTCCCGCCGGCCTGACCGCGCAACAGCTGGTCGCCCTGATCGCGCCTGGCCGCGACCCCGCGCTGGCCACCCTGGTCGGCGCAAAAGCCTGGCCGCATCGCGCCAATACCTACGTGGTCATCGCTTGTTTCGTGCGCAGCAAAGCGGAACGCGCGTCGGAGCAGAAATACAGCAAGGAGCCGAGCTGCGAAAGAATGTACCAGCCAGGCGAGGTGCCGCACTATGTCGACCGGCCGACTTATCTGGGTGTGGTGCAGTACCAGGGCGGCGGCGCCGCGCCGACGCTCGTTGCCAGCTACGGGAAACCGTACGATGTCAGGACCCGATGGGATGCCTCCGGCCTCGACGGCCCTGACGGCGACCCCGGCCTTCCCGCAGGCGCGGCGGGAGGCCTGCTGCCCGAAACGGTCAATCGTTTCGACTTCGCTCCCTACAAGATCACCGCGACGGAAACGGCGATCGGACTGCGCCTCGGCTGGCATGAGGGCTATGCCGGCGGTGGGGCGTTTTATGAAGCGCTGGCGCTGTTCCGGATCGACGGCGACAAGCTGGTCAATATTCTGTCGGAACCGATCGCTTTTCACAGCAACCTGGCCGGGGAACTGCACAAGGATGGCACCAGGGAGCGGGAAATTGCGGAAGGAACGAGCGTGCTGTCCATTCTTCCGGGCACGACCAACGGCTACGCCGACCTGGAAATGCGCATGCTCAAAAGCAAGTGGAAGCAAGTCTTCACCTGGGACGGCAAGGCGGCCAGATACGTGCCCGCCAAGCCGGCGCCGGGAGCGAAAAGTCGCTGAGGCGCCACCCTGTACCGTCGAGGAGTTTCCATGTTGTTAAATCTCAAGAGCGCAGCGCTCATCTCGCTGCTTGCGGCGCCGCTGGCGTGCGCGCAAACGGCCGCCGTCCCGCCGCCGGATAACTTCGGGACAGCGCTTGCGCCCGGCCTTGACGCCAAGGCCATCATCGCCCTGATCGCACCCGGACGCGATGCCTCGCTGGCCACCCTGGTCGGCGCCCGGGCATGGCCGTATCGTCCCAACACTTATGTGGCGATTGCTTGTTTCGCCCGCAACAAAAAGGAATTCGACGCCGAACGCAGCGAGGGGAATTTACCGGGCTGCCGCCAATACCGCGACCGCCTTGGCGAGAACGAGGAGATCGGCAAAGCCGTCTACCTCGGTGTCGTGGCGTTCGCGGCGGGCGGCGCGCAGCCGGCGCTGGTGGCCAGCTACGGCAAAGCGCTCGATATCGAGACTGGCTGGAACGCCAGCGCCCTTGCGCGACCGATTGTATTGGACGATGCGGTGCGCGCGGGCAGGAGCACTATCCTGCCTGAAGAATATATCCGCTTCGATTTCGCTCCGTACAAGATCAGCGCGACGCAAACCGCCATCGGCGTGCGCGTCGGCTGGAATGAACGCTATACCGGCGTCGGCATGGGCAGCTTCGACGCACTTTCCCTGTTCAGGATTGATGGCGGCAAGCTTGTCAATATCCTGTCCGAGCCGATCGCGTTCGAAACGGACAGCAACGACGGGTACGACGCGGATGGCAACCGCAAGGGCATCGTTCGCGAAGGGGGGAACGTGCTCACGATCCTTCCCGGTAACACCGGGGGCTACCACGACCTCCAGTTGAAGACGCTCAAGGGCAGGTGGAAGAAAACCTTCGTTTGGGATAGCGCGGCGTCAAGGTATATGCCGGCGCCGCTGGCGAAACAACGCTGAGCGCCGTGGCGGCCGGCCGGCATGCAGGTGGTTTCAATCGATGTTCATCAAGGAGTCTGTCAATGCACATTAAAATACTTGGCGCCGGCCTGATGGCGCTGGCATGTTCCTCGCTGGCGTACGCGCAGACGGTCGATCGGGCCAGGCCGCCGGAAAAAACCGCCGCGACTGTCAAGGGCAAGGCCCGGACCCCGGCCGATGTCAAGCCCGACGGGTTCGGGACGGTGCTTCCCGCCGGCTTGAACGCGAAGCAGCTGATCGCCCTGGTCGCGCCCGGCCGGGACGCGTCGTTCGCCATGCTCGTCGGTGCAAAAGCCTGGCCGTACCGCGCCAACAGCTTCGTCGTGATCGCTTGTTTCAGCCGCAACGAAAAGGACGCTGAACGGTCGCGCAAGTCCAGCACGGGACCGTCCTGCGACGGCACTTCCCGGTCTGGCGGGACGCCCGCATCCATCGATCCGGCGGTGTATCTCGGTGTCGTGGAATATCAGGCCGGCAGTGCGGCGCCGACGCTGCTCGCCAGTTACGGCAAGCCCTACGATATCAAGACCAGCTGGGCATTTAGTCAGGTCGAAGGTCCCGGGGAGGACGACGATACGCCCGCAAGCGGGGAGAGCGGCCTGATGCCGGAACAGTATCGCCGTTTCGACTTCGCCCCCTACAAGATCACGCCGACGGAAACGGCCATCGGGCTGCGTCTTGGCTGGAACGAGGGCTACGCCGGCGGAGGCGCCGATTTTGAAGCACTGTCCCTGCTCAGGATCGACGGCAACAAGCTGGTCAATATCTTGTCGGAGCCGGTCTCCTTCCACAAGCTCATCGCGGGCGACTGGAACAAGGACGGCACCAGGGACCACGACGAGTACGAAGGCACGAATGTGCTGTCCGTTCTCCCGAGCACGACCAACGGCTATGCCGATCTCCAGTTGCGATTACTGGAAAGCAAATCGAAGCAGGTCTTCACCTGGGACAGCAAGCGGGCCCGCTATATGCTGACCCGATCGGCCGCGCCAGCGAAAAAGCGCTGAGCTGCGTCAGGCGGTCTTGGCCGCCTTCTTGAACGGACTGCGCTCGGGCGCGTCATCGTGCTCGATGCCCAGCAACAGGTGCTTGATCATCTTGTTGAGCACGGGCTGGCGGTGCCGCACCAAAATGCCGAAGGGTTGCGGTTTCGCGCCCAGCGCCGCCTTCGGTTCGAGCGCGGTGCGGCCGAACGAGACCTGTTTGCAGCCCATCGACAGGGCGTCGGCAATGCCGGCGTGCAGCAGGCGCAGGTAGATCGGCAGGTCGGCCGCCGCCGCGCGGTTAAAGCCGATATGGTAGGCGATGGAGGTATCGCCATCGGCCACCGATATCAAAAAGCCCAGTATCGCCCCCTCTTGCTTGAGCACGCTGCAGCGGAAACGCTCGCCGGCGGCCTTTTGCAGCGCGGGAAAATACTCGGGGCGCAGCTCGAACGGGCGGAAACCCGCATTGACCTGGACTTCCTTGTAGAGACCGTGGATCTGGTCGCGCACGGCGTCCAGGTCACTTAACTGTTCCACGGTGCAGGCCGCTTCATCGAGCGTCTTGAACACGGCGTTGCGCACGCCGCTGCGGTACTTGGAGGCGAGGCTGGCCAGGTAGTCGTCGTAGTGCTTCCAGTCGTCCTGCAGGGCCAGCACCATGTTCGGCTCGGTTTCCACGTAGCGGTAGCTCAGGTGTTCCAGGTGGGCCGCGTGGTCGATGTGGGGCGCGTGCAAGTCCTTGATCATGATGAAGTGGGTCTTGCCGACCAGCTTGTCGGCCTGGCGCACGCGGTACAGCACTTCGGCCACGCCATGCCAGGCCAGCTTGGGATCGGCGTCGGGCGCCATGGCGATGCCGTGCTGGCCGAAGGTGAGCAAGTTGCCGCAGGTGAGGATGCGCTGGGTGGTCTTCTTGGCCAGCTCGTCGAGCGCAGCCGGGCGGGTCGAAGCCGAGCCGCTCTTGTCGGGGCGGGCCTGGGCCAGGCTGATGTCGGCGATCTGCATGTACACGGCCGCGACCGGCATGCGGTCGGCGCCGGCGCCGCTGTAGATCAGGGCGTAGCGCGGCGACAGGTTGTGCGGCAGCACCTGTTCGAGCGCCTTGAGGTAGTCGAAGGACATGAAGAAGCCGGCGTGCCGGGCCAGCGCCTGCCAGGCGGCGGCGTCGAGCAGCTCGATGGAATCGGCGATGGCGTAGTTCAGGTCGGCCGGCCCGCGCAGGCGCTTGCGTTCGCGGCTGCGTTCGGAGAGCGAGGCTTTGATCGAGCGGAGTTTTTCAGGGATGTTCATGGACGCACTTTTTTATCGATATTGACATGTTCAGTGCGTGGGATTCTACAGAAGTTCCACCGTGCGATGCCGGTGGCGGCCACAACGCCGGCAATCGGGAACGCTGGCGCGTGCGTGCGGAGATCGATCAGTGCCTGTTTTCCTCATCGAGCGATGGGCGGGGAGTTGCTTGCGTCACACCTGTGCGGAAACTCAAGCGGTCCAGGCCGTCGTCGAGTAGCCTGTATCCAAACACAAGCGCGGCAATCAGCAGGATGGTCAGTACGTTCACACTCAGGTTCGCGCCCACGTCGCGGAACAGGCCCAGTGGCCCTCTGCGTGCACGCAGCTCCGCCTGGATTGCTGCCAGTTGTCGACCAATTGCCGTGCTTGTGAAATCCGCGTGCAGCGCTTCTCTTTTGGCGTCAAGCGTGGCATTGACAAACGCGTTCATGAAACTGTCTGCCTGCCTATGGTACATGGCAAGACAAACGGGTGTTGTCGCGGCACGCTCGAAGGTGTCAACGTCTTCCGGTGTGGGCGGATGCCCGGTCTGCGCCTCGATCGCCGCATAGGTCTGCATTTCGTGATGTTTGTACGATGCATACGCCAGCGCCGCAAGGGTATCGTGGGGATGTGGGAGCAGCAGGCTGAAGACGCTGGGGGTGACCATCACGCCTCCATGTCGTTGGAGGCGGTGACGTTCCTGTTCGGTACCACTGCAGCGTCGGGCCACCCAAGTCGCTGTTGGGCGATGATCGCCGCTGCGCGAATTTCTTCCCGGCTCAGCTCTATGCGTAATACAGGCCATTCGTCCGCTTCGCCAGCGCTGGCGTTTTTATCCTCACCGCGCAGGATTTCGCTCGCGCGGCGATTGATTGCCTTGAGCATGCTTCTGTCGATAGTGAATAGCATCACGTACCTCCCGGTATCAAGTTCACACCATTCTAGCCCGCGATGCGACCCGCACAAGGACTGCACGAACCTTGAAGTGCCTGGGTTTGTGCTGGCGCAAATATCCCTGGCGTACGCTGTGGCTTGTCGTCATGCCATCGATAAACAGGTGGCCCGCCCGCTAGCTCCCATCCCAGCCATTCTGCCTGTCATCCTCGGCCAGTTCCGCGTCCAGCGCGAACATGGCTTCGAGTTCCTCGCGCGCCTGCTTGGCCACCGACAGGAACTGTTCCTTGTCCTTGTAATACGGATAGATCTTGTCCAGGCTGCGCATATTGAACATGCGGAACTTGCTGGCCGCCTGGCGCGCCCGGTAGGCGCCGAAGCCCAACTCGTGCAGCACATCGCGCCCCAGCATCAGCGCCGCCTCGAACGTTTCGCGCTGGATGATGGTCACGCCGCGGTCGCGCAAGTCGAAATAATGGGTCACATTGCGCGCGCGCGCCATGATTTTCAAGTCCGGAAACGTCCTGCGCACCGCGTCCACCAGTTTCAGGCTGTCGTCGATATCGTCGACCGCCACCACCAGCGCGCGCGCCCGCGCCGCACCCGCCGCGTGCAGCAGATCGACCCGCGTCACATCGCCATAAAACACTTCCATGCCGAAGCGGCGCACCAGGTCGATCTGGTCCGGATCGTGATCGAGCACGGTCAGCTTGACCCCGTTGGCCGCCAGCAGGCGCCCGAGGATCTGGCCGAAGCGCCCGAAGCCGGCGATGATCACATGCTCGTCGTTGGGCGCGATCTTGTCGGCCTGGCGTTTCTTGTCGGCGCGGTAGCGCGGCGCGATCAGGCGGTCGTGCGCGATCAAGAGCAGCGGCGTGACCACCATCGACAGCGCCACCACCACCACCAGCATCGAGGCCACCTCGGCGCTGAACACCTTGGCCGCTTCGGCCGCGCCGAACACCACGAACGCAAATTCCCCGCCCTGCGACAGGATGAAGGCGAACAGCGCCTGCTGGCTGCGTGGAATCTCGGCGATCTTGCTGATGCCGTACAGGACCGCGATCTTGATGCACAAGAACGCCGCCACCAGTCCCAGGATCAGCCACGGCTGCGCCATGAACACGCCGAAGTCGACCGACATGCCGACCGCGATGAAGAACAGCCCGAGCAGCAAGCCCTTGAACGGCTCCAGGTCGGTCTCGAGCGCGTGCCGGTATTCGGAGTCGGCCAGCAGCATGCCGGCCATGAAGGCGCCCAGCGCCATCGACATGCCGACCCATTGCATCAGCAGCGAAATGGCGATCACCAGCAGCAGTGCGAAGGCGGTAAAGATCTCGCGCATGCCGGTCTTGACGATGATGCGCAGCAGCGGGCGCACCAGGTAGCGCCCGGCGAAGATCAGCGCGCCGATCACGCCGACCACCTTCAGCACGCCCAGCCAGCCCTGTTCTGTGCCTTCGGCCGCCGCCACGCCCAGCAGCGGCACGATGGCGATCATGGGAATGGCGGCCATGTCCTGGAACAGCAGGATGGCAAAGCTGGCCGAGCCGGTCGGGGTGGTCATCAGGTTGCGCTCGTCGAGCGTGGCCAGGGCGATCGCGGTCGACGACAGCGACAGGCCCAGCGCGGCAATCAGCGCCACCTTCCAGTCGATCCCGGCCAGCATGGCGCAAGCGCACAGGGCGCCGGTCACGCCCAGCACCTGGGCCGCGCCGCGCCCGAAGATGGCGCGCCGCATCGACCACAGGCGCTTCGGTTCGAGTTCGAGGCCAATCACGAACAGCAGCAGCACCACCCCGAATTCGGAAATGTGCAAGATGTCTTCGACCTCGCCGATCAGGCCCAGTCCCCACGGGCCGATGGCGATGCCGGCCAGCAGGTAGCCGAGCACGGCGCCCAGGCCGAGTTTTTTGGCGATCGGGACGGCGATCACCGCCGCCGCCAGGTAGATCAGTGCGTTAAGCAGCAAACCGTGTTCCATTGTTACAGAGCTTTCTTAGGGGAGGTCATGCGCTGGTTAGCGCGCCCAGGCGGGCGACGAAGGTGTCGATGTGGGCGTCGAGCGTTTCCTCGCTGGCGTGATGGGCGCCATGCAGGATGTGGGGGGCTAGCCATTCCATGCCGCACAGGGCGGCAATCTGGCGGTAGGGCGGCAGGAATGCCGCAAACGGGTGGCCGTGCGCGGCGTCCGGCGCATAGGCCTCGGCCGGACTGCCGGTCGAGGCGGCCAGCCAGAAGCGCTTGCCCGCCAGCGCGGTGGCGCCGGCGCCGTAGGCCCAACCCGGCGTCAACACCGCATCGACCCATTCCTTGAGCAGGGACGGCATGCCGTACCACTGTATCGGATGAAGTAACACCAGCGCGGCGGCGTCGGCCAGGTTTTCCTGCTCGGCCGCCACGTCGATGTAAAAGTCGGGATAGCTCTCGTACAGGTCGACCAGCTCGACGCCGGGCACGCCGCGCGCGGCGTCGCGCAGGCGCCGGTTCACGCGCGAGCGCTGCGGCGCCGCGTGGGCGAAGACGACCAGTACCTTGCGCAGCGGCGCGCCATCGCGCGCCGTCACTTCGCCTCGAGCATGGCTTTGGACAGCGCGAAGCCGGCGTCGTCCTGGTCCAGGGCCCACGACATCATGCCGCCCAGGCGGTGGTCGCGCACGTAAGCGGCTTTTTCCTTGATCACGAGCGGGTCGTCGTAGGTCCAGAAGGTGCCGTTCTCGTACGTCCACAGTTGCTTGCTGACCGGATGGTAGAACTTGGGCGCCTTGCGCGCGGCGATGGTCGAGTAGCGCTCGGTACCTTCCTCGAAGCCCTTGGCCGGACCCGTCGCGCTCTGGTACAGGCCGTAGCGCGCCGCCGCCACGCCGGTCCAGCCGCGCGCGTAAAAGGGCACGCCGATGACCAGTTTCCTGGCTGGCACGCCGGCTTTCAGGAAACGCTCGACACCGGTGTGCACGCTCTGCTTGTCGGTGTCGGGGCTGCCCGGATCGGGGTACAGGTTCGAGTGAAAGCCGGTCGGGCCTTGCCTGGTCCAGCTGCCGTTGAAGTCGTAGGTCATCAGGTTGATCCAGTCGAGCGACTTGACATACTTGGCCGGCTCGGTGGCGTCGGTGGTCTTGGCGCCGCTGTTGACAGCCGCCGTCAGGTAGTATTTCTTGCGTTGCTTCTTGCCCAGCGTGTTGAGCTGGCTGCGAAATTCCGCCAGCAGCAAGGTGAAATTCTGCTTGTCCGCCGGGCTGATGGTGTTGTACGCCATCAGCGGCACGCCCGGATATTCCCAGTCGATATCGAAGCCGTCGAACAGCCCGGCCGCGGCGCCCTTGCCGCCATGCCCGTTCAGGACCGGCAAGTCGCCCTTGATGTACAGGTCGATGCAGGACGATACCAGCGCGCGCCGCAGCGGTTCGGTGGCGGCGCCGGCCGAGAACCAGCGCGACCATTCGGCCCCGCCGATGGCCAGCATGACTTTCAGCTTGGGGTGCTTGGCCTTGAGCTGGCGCAGCTGGTTGAAATTGCCCGCCAGCGGCTGGGAGGCGGTGTCGGCCGTGCCGTCGACCGATTCGGCCGCCGTGAACGGACGGGCGTAGTCGAGCGTGGCGCGCATGCCGCCGCCGTCGGCCGCATCCTTGATGTCGCGCCCGCTGTCGCAGCGGTAGGTGTTATCCGGCATCTTGTACAGATTGGCGAAGGCGTAGTTCAGGAACGTGAAGCGTTCCGCCACGCCGGCCTGGTCGAGCTGCTTCAGGCGAAAACCGCTCTCGGTGCTCCAGGCGGTGTAGTACGAGCCGACTTCGACCGGGGAGGCGGAGCGCGCCGGGGCCGCCATCGCGGCCGTGGTCGCGCCGGCCAGCGCGAGGGCGCAGGCCAGGGTGGTCATGCAGTTTGTGTTCAACATCTGTTCTCCTTGCTTAAATCTTGAGCTTGCAATTATGTATGTTCAGGCGTGCAACTACCAGCACGATTGTGGCCGTAAAGACGGCCCCGGCCAACAGTGCCGCGCCGCCCTCGAGCAGCGCCGGGCGGAAGCGCGCGCCGGCCAGGCTGATGACGGCGCCGATGGCGAACGGCAGCAGGTAGGTGATCAGCGGGCTGGTCGCGGCCGGTTCCACCAGCACGGTCCAGCGGCGCGCGGCCAGTACCTCGACCAGCCAGTACAGCAGCGCGAACACGGCCACGCACAGCGCACCGCAATACAAGGCCCAGGGCGGCGTGGCGCCGATCTTGGACACCGGGTACCAGTGGTGCAGCACCCATCCGGCCAGCGCCAGCACCAGCGCGAAAGCGGCCGCTTGCCGCAGGCGCTGCGGCGCGCCGCGCTGGCCGTCGAAGAACAGCAGCGCGCACACCAGTCCGGCCAGCACGATCACGCTGTGGATGGCGTGCCCTGACAGGGCCGTGCCGACCCCGGTTTTGTTGGCAATCATGTACAGCGCCACGCCGGCGGGCATGGCCCCCAGCAGCAGGGTCAATTGTCCGCGCCCCGCCTGGTACAGCAGCGCAACGGCCAGGTAAGCCCAGCCGATCAGGCCGAGAATGCCCCACCACTGCGGCGTCATCATGGCGCCGTGCTCGCCGCGCCAGAGCAGCGCCAGGGCGGCCAGCAGGGCCACGCCGGCGCCGCGCAGGCAGCCATTGAGCAGGGCGCTGTCGAACCGGTACACGCCCCACACCAGCAGCACCGCCGCGTAGAAGGCCAGCGACCAGGCCGCGATCGGCATGCGCATGGCCGCTTCGCTGTAGCCCGACTCGGCATTGACCATGAACACGCCCATCACGATCAGGGCCAGCGCGCGCCAGGCGCTGTGCCCGAACACCCGGCCCGGGCCGTCGCCGCGCGCGAGGCGGCTGTTCACGCCGAAGGGAATCGACATGCCGACCGCGAACAGGAAGGCGGGGAACACGATGTCGGCCAGGCCCATGCCGTTAGCGCCGCCATCGGCGTGCAGCAGCCAGGCCGGCACGCCGCGCGCACCGGCAAGGAAATTGACGAACAGCATGAGCACGAAGGTGAGGCCGCGAAAGGCGTCGACCGACAGGATGCGTTGCCGGGGCAAGTCGTTGAAGGCGAGGGGCATGGGTGGTGGCGGTAATGGTAACGGTAACGGAAAGTCATCGATGTCGGCAGACAGTAACATTTCCCGCAGGCGAGGCCAAGAGCCTTGCCGGAAGTTAAAATTATAACACTATCCCTGTCGGCTTTCTTTACAGTCGAGCTTATCAAACCGGTACCGGTCGCGCTAAGTGGCTGAATTGATGGCCTTGTTGTTTCGGGTACGGAAATTGCTAAAGCATTGCCACAAGCGTCATAAGCTGTGCGCAAAATCAAAAAAATGGAGAGACTATGCTTGGAAAAATGAAGATGCTCGCTTGCATGGCTGCCATCGTGGCCGGCACGGCCCAGGCCGGCGTGATCGGCGTGGGCGGCTTTAGCGCCCCGACCGTGATTGACTTCGAGAACGCCGTCGCCGGTCCGATCGGCAACCAGTATGCGGCGCTCGGCCTCGGTTTCACCAATTTCGACCTGGCCATTTTCGCCACGTCCCCGGCGCCGAAAAGCTTCGTCGCGCTCAAATACGTCGACGGCGCGCCCCAGATCGACGGCACGATCACGTTTTCATCGGTGATCACCCGGCTGGGCGCGGACGCGAGCACCAATCCGGAAGACGACACCTTCATCGACGCTTACCTCGGCAATACCCTGGTCGGCAGCCATTTTTTCGATACCACCGGCGATGGCGAGGGCGGTTCCTTCATCGGCATCGAATTCTTGTCCGGCTTCGATCGGGTGGTGTTTCGCACCATTCCTGTGATCAACGGGGCGCTGGCGCTCGACAACCTGCGCTTCGAAAATGCCGTGCCGCCGGGCCAGGTGCCGGAACCGGGCAGCCTGGCCCTGCTCGGCACGGCCCTGCTGGGACTGGCCCTGGCGCGCCGCCGCTGAGACGCTTACAGCGTCTTGTTGGCGGCAAACGCCGCTTCCAGGTAGCGCAGCACGATGGCCGGGGCGTCGGTGTCCATGCGCGGAAAATTGCCTTCCACATCGGGATCGAGGTCGGTCATGCCGTCCGACCCGAAGGTGAATGCGCCGAGCAAGACTTGCATCGGCGCGCCATAGGTGCAGTGGCAATGGATGCACACCGCGCGCGCGCGCGGGCGCCGGTCGGCCCCGAAAATGAGCAGCATCTGGAACTTGATGCGCACCCCGTTGAAGGTGGCCTCGATGCTGTCGTCGTCGAACTGGTCCGACACCGAAATCGAACGCAGCGCGCCCGCACCCTGGAACACCTGGTGCGCCGTGGTCAGGGCGGAAAACGCCTCGCGCAGGCGCGCGGCCTGTTTGTCCATTTCCTGGAATTTGTTGCTCAGTTCGCGGTCGATCATGATGTGCTCCGGTACGTCTCGGGAACCGACAGACAGATCGGCGACCAGTCCATCATACGCCCATGGCGAACCGGAGCGTCTTTACTGCGCGGGCAGGGCCGCGGCCACCACGGTATCGGCCAGCGGCAGGGCGAAGCGGGTGCCCAGGAACGCCGCGATGCGCTCCTGCGTCGCTGCCAGGTAGGGAATATTCATGTGGTCCGAATCGGGCACGGTTTCGTCCAGGTGCAGCTTGCCGAGCTTGGCCACCAGCAGGTCGGTGTGCGAATGCGGCACGATATCGTCGAAGGCGGCGCGCAGCACATAGGTGGGCGCGGTCAGCGCCGAGGCGTACTTGACCGACTCGAAACGGTGGCGCAGCACGTATTCCACCGGCACCGCGCGGAACTTGCGCTTGGCAATGGCCAGGATCGAATCGTAGGGCGTGATCAGCACCAGCGAATGGACCGGGCACTCCAGCGCCACCTGCACCGCCACCCCGGAACCGAGGCTGCGCCCGACCACCGCCACCCTTTGCGGATCGACGTGCGGGCGTTCGGCCAGCCAGTCGAACAGCAGGCGGCCGTCTTCGACCATGTGGGCTTCGGCCGGCTCGCCGTGCGAATTGCCGTAGCCGCGGTAATTCACGGCCAGCACCGCCATGCCGGGAAACAGCTTGCCGGCGTCGCGCACCACCCACGACACTTCTTCCGAGCGCCCGCCAAAATACACCACGGCCGGATGCGGCCCCGGAATCTGGGGCGTCATCAGCCAGCCCGACAGCTTGGTGCCGTCGCGCGCGCGCAGCACAATGGCGCGGGTGCGGTGGCCGCTTGAGCGCGGATTGTCGACTTCGGGCTTGATGGTCGGGTTGAAAACCAGGCGGCGCTGGTTGGCGGCGATGGCCGCAGTCACCCCGACCCATACCATGCTGACGAGGCCGGCCACGCCGGCGACTTTTCTAGAATTGTTCATAGGCATCAGTTTAACCGGTTCGGGCGTCGCCGTCCGGCGCCGGGGGGGCGGACAAGCTCATCAGTACGATCTCATCAATAGTCGTGGCTGGAATACAACGATCTTGTCGGATGCCTGCGCGCATTTGCATGTGGTAATCTTTATCCGGTCCGAACCTTGGCTACTCCATGAAAAAATCCGCCTTCTCGGCTGAACAAAGCGCCGGCCTGTTCATCGGCCTGCTCGGCACGCTGGTCGCCGCGCGCTGGATCTTCAACAGCGCCACGATCGCCACCCTGATCCCCGGTTCGGCCCAGATGGGCATCAACAGTCCCGTGCTGTTCATCGCCGCCGGCGTGTGTTGCTGCCTGGCCCTGCCGCGCGCGCACGCGAAGGCGCACGCGAGCGCCTGGCGCACGGCGCTGTGGCGCCTGTGCTCCTGGCTGCTGCTGGTCTTGCCGGCGCTGGTGCTGGTCGAGCACATTTCCGGCCTGAACCTGGGGATCGACTTCGTGCGCGTGCCCACCGCGCCCACCGCCAACATCCCGCACCCGGGCCGCATGGCGCCCAACACCTGCCTCGGCTTCCTGCTGGCCGGGATCGCCCTGCGCCTGATCCGCCTGCCACGGCGCGGCGCCCGCCTGCGTGGCTTGCTGACCTGCTGCGCGGCGGCCGTAACCGGGATCGGCCTGGCGGCCCTGGCCGGCTACTTCCTCAAGCTCGAAGTGCTGTACCGGCTGGCCGCCTACAACGCCATGGTCACCCCGACCGCGGTCGGCATGAGCGTGCTGGGCCTCGGTTTATGGTCGCTGAGAAGTAGCGTCACCGTGCGCGCCGCCATCCCGGACAATGAAAAACGCATCACCGCGCGCGCCATTGCGGTGGTGGCGCTGGTGGCCGTCTCCGCCGGCGCGGCCGGCTTTGCCGCCATGCGCGACAGCTACGAAGCCTCGATCGCCGACAATATGCGCCTGTCGGCCGTCAGCAGCGCCGCCACGGTCGGCAATTCGCTGGAAACGAGCTTGTGGTTTCCGCGCACGATCGCCAACCGGCCCTCGGTCAAGGGGCCGGTGGCGCTGCTGGCCGCCGGGCGCGGCGACGCCGCCACCCGCGCCGCCTTGCTGGGCGAGGCCGAAAGCTTCATGAACGCCGGCATCAGCGCGCTGCGTTTCGAAAGCCTGGACGGCACCGTGCTGGCCGCCAGCGGCGTATTCACCGAAAGCGCACCCGGCACGGCCCAGCCGCTGGCGACCGGCGGCCAGCGTGCGCGCCTGCTGTGGCGCGGGCGCTACCTGCTGGCCACCGAGAACGAGATGCGCGACGGCGGGCGCGTCATCGGACGCATGTTGGCGGAACAGCAACTGCCAATCATCGACCGCCTGCTGGCCGAGATTCGCGCCAGCAGTCCGTCGTCGGACGTGCTGTTGTGCAGCCTGGACGGCAAGGACGCCCTGTGCGCGCCGACCCGCTTCTATCCGGCCACGTTCCGCATTCCCATGTTCAAGCCCGACGGCCAGGTCAACCTGCCGATCAACGAGGCCCTGCTGGGGCGCACCGGGGTGGCCGTCACGCGCGACCTGCGCGGGGTGGCCGTGTTCGCCGCCTACACGCCGATCCGCGCCTTCGGCCTCGGCGTGGTGGTCAAGAGCAACCTCGACACCGTGTACCAGCCGCTGCGCGACAAGGCCAACACCCTCATGATCATCCTGGTGGCGCTGGTCGGACTGGGCGCATCGCTGCTGCTGATCCAGGTGCGCCCGCTGCTGGCCCAGCTGGTGCGCGAGCAGCGCCGCATCCGGGTCATCCTGGAAAACTCGAACGACGCCTTCATCGCGCTCGGCGTGGACGGCTGCATCACCGACTGGAACACCGAAGCGGAGCGCACCTTCGGCTGGAGCGCGGCCGACGCCATCGGTCGGCGCCTGTCGGAATTGATCATCCCGCAAGCCCAGCGCGCCGCCCACGACGCCGGTTTTGCGCGCTTTACCGGCAGCGGCGCCGGCCCGGTGATCAACAACCGCTTGGAGGTGAGCGCCCTGCACCGCGACGGGCGCGAAATCCCGATCGAGATGGCGGTGGCCGCCTTCCAGACCAGCGACGGTTTCGTGGCCAACGCCTTTGTGCGCGACATCAGCGAGCGGCGCCGCCTGGCCGGCGAAATCGCCGCGCGCGCCACCGAGCTCGAACTCGAGCGCGACCGCGCCCAGGCGGCCAACCGCGCCAAGGGCGAATTCGTGGCCAACATGAGCCACGAACTGCGCACCCCGATGAACGCGGTGCTCGGCATGACCTACCTGCTGGCGCACACCGACCTGAAAACCGAGCAGCGCAAATACCTCGACATGATCAGGAGTTCGGGCCAGTCGCTGATGGGGATCATGAACGACATCCTCGACTTTTCCAAGATCGAGGGCGGGCGCATGGAACTGGCCGAGGCGCCCTTCGACCTCGGTCACGTGCTGGCGGCGGTGGCCGACATCATGAGCGTATCGGCCGGCGACAAAGACCTCGACCTGGCCATCGGGGTCGAGCCGGACGTGCCGCGCGCGCTGGTGGGCGACGCCCTGCGCCTGCAGCAGGTGCTGGTCAACCTGGCCGGCAACGCCATCAAGTTCACCGAGCAGGGCGAAGTGAGCGTGCTGGTCGACGTGGCCGCGCGCGCCGGCGATCAGTTGACCCTGCGCATCCGGGTGCGCGACACCGGCATCGGCATGGACCAGGCGCAGCAGGCGCGCCTGTTCTCGCCCTTCACCCAGGGCGACTCGTCGACCACGCGCCGCTTCGGCGGCACCGGGCTGGGACTGACCATTTCCAAGCACCTGGCCGGGATGATGAAAGGGACCATTGAACTTGACAGCGCGCCCGGGCGCGGCAGCGAATTCGTGGTCTGCCTGCCGTTGCTGGTAGCCCCGGAGGCGGACGGCGGCAGCGTTCCCGACGCCGCGCTGGGCACCCTGCGCCTGCTGGTGGTGGACGACAACGCCACCAGCCGCGAGTATCTGTCCAAGACCATCGCCGGCTGGCGCTGGGAAGCCGAGGTGGCCGCCTCGGGCGCCGAAGCGCTCGAGATGGTGGCGCGCGCCGCCAGCGCGCAGCGCCACTACGACGTGGTGCTGCTGGACTGGCAAATGCCCGGCATGGACGGCGCGGCCACCATGCGCGCGCTGCGCGAACACATGCCGGCGGCGCGCCTGCCGATCGCGCTGATGGTCAACGCCTACGGGCGCGGCAAGCTGATGGAAGGCAGCGCGGCCAGCCAGGCCGACGCCATCCTGAGCAAACCGGTGACCGGTTCGAGCCTGTTCGACACCGTGCACGAGGTACTGGTGCAGCGCGCCCAGGCGGCGCTGCGGCCCGCCAGCGGCCTGCCGCCCGTGCATGGCGGCGCCGACGGCGTGCGCCTCGATGGCGCGCGCCTGCTGCTGGCCGAAGACAATGACCTGAACCAGGTGGTCGCGCGCGGGATTTTAGAGAGCGTCGGCGCGCGCCTCGACATCGTGGGCAACGGCCAGCTGGCGCTGGCGCGGCTGGCGGCCAATCCGGGCGCCTACGACCTGGTGCTGATGGATATCCAGATGCCGGTGATGGATGGCTACGCGGCGGCGCGCCGCATCCGCGCCGGCCTGCGCTTGAGCCTGCCGGTGCTGGCGCTGACGGCTGGCGTGACCGAGTCCGAACGGCGCGCCTGCGCCGACGCAGGCATGAACGACGTCATCGCCAAGCCGATCGACGTCGACGAGATGTTGTCCACGATCGCGCGTCACTTGCCGGGCCTGGGCCGGGTGCGCGCGCCGCCCGCGCCGGTGGCCGCGCCCGTGTCGGCGCCAACGCCGGCGGGGCTGCCGGTGTTAAGGCTCGGGCCCCTGGTCGACATCGCCAAAGGCAATCCGGAGCACCTGGCGGCCGTGGCCAACCTGGTGCGCCGCGTGGTGGGCGAAGGCCACCAGCAGTTCGACCAGGCGCGCGTGCACTGGGACGCGGGACGCGACGACGAAGCGGCCAAGATGCTGCACATGCTGCGCGGCGGGATCGGCAGCGTCGGCGCCAAGCGCTTCGCCGCCGCCTCGCTGGAACTGGAGCAGTCGCTCAGGGGCGAGCCGGCGGGCGACACGGCGGCCCTGTTCCTGCAGGCGGCGCGCGAACTCGATGCGGCGGTGGAAGCGGGGCGCGCGTGGCTGGCGCAGCAGGATGCTAGTGCGACATCAGCACCGGCGCCGTCATCGACTTGAGGATGGTGGCCGTTACCCCGCCCAGCATCAGTTCGCGCAGGCGCGCGTGGCCGTAGCAGCCCATCACGATCAGGTTGGCGTCGACATCGGCCGCCAGCGACAGCAGCGCTTCGCCGATGTCGATGCTGGTGTGCTGGGCCATGACGTCGGCCTTGACGCCGTGGCGCGCCAGGTACAGGGCGATGTCGGCGCCCGGTTGCTGGCCGTGCGCGTCGTCGGGATTGAACACCGCTACCGTCACGCGGCGCGCGCGTTTGAGCAGCGGCAGGGCGTTGGCCAGCGCGCGCGTGGCGGCGGTGCTGGCGTCCCAGGCCACCAGCACCTCGCTGCCGATCACGGGAAAGTGGCCGGCGTGCGGGATCACCAGCACCGGGCGCGCGCTGGCCAGCATGACGTATTCGGGCAGGCCGGGGGTCATGCGCGCGACCGGATCGTCGGGATCGGACTGGCTCAGCACCACCAGGTCGGCATAGCGCGCCTGCAGCGCCAGCGCGGCGCCGGGTTCGTCGTCGACCATGCGCCGTTCGAACGAGCGCACGGCGGCGCCGGCGGCGATGCGCTCGAAAACGTCGAGCGAGGCATTGGCGCGCCGGTTCAGTTCCTCCATGTGGGTGGCGAGCACGGTTTGCAGCAGGTCGGTGGCGCCATCCTGGTAGACGTAGCGCGAGACCCCGCTCATGGCCGCGCCGATCAGGTGGGCGCTGCAGTCGGCCGCCACGCTGGCGGCGGCCAGCAGGCGCGCTTCGGCGTGGCGCGCATGATCGACGTGGACGAGGATGGTCTTGTACGGCATGGCGGCTCCTGTAGGTTGGGATACCCTAGCGTAGGCCCTGGCACGGAGCGCGTCCAGCGGTGTTCGGCGTGCGCAAACCTTTGTTTTGTCTAATTTGATGCACATCAAGCGAGGGGGCGGTCGCGCCGTCTACGCTGTGCGCCCATCGTCACGCCGAATCAAAAGGGATCATCATGAGCGTCAGGAACCTGCAGCACTTGTTCGCCCCGAAGTCGGTCGCCATCATCGGCGCGTCCGCGCGGCCGAACAGCGTGGGCGCGACCGTGCTGCGCAACGTCATCGAGGGCGGCTTTGCCGGCGCGATCTACCCGGTCAACCCCAAGTACGACAGCCTGGCCGGACTGCGCGTGTACGCGCGCGTGTCAAGCTTGCCGGCGGCGCCCGACCTGGCGATCATCTGCACCCCGCCGGCCACGGTGCCGGGCATCGTGCGCCAGCTCGGCGAAGCGGGCACGCGCGCGGCGATCATCCTCACGGCCGGCCTGTCCGGCATGCATGACAGCGGCGGGCGCACCTTGCGCCAGGCCGCGCTCGACGCCGCCAAACCGTATGTGCTACGCCTCTTGGGACCGAACAGCGTCGGCCTGCTGGTGCCCGGCATCGGCCTGAACGCCAGCTTCGCGCATACCGGCGCGCTGCCGGGCAGGATCGCCTTCGTGTCGCAGTCCGGCGCCATGGTGACCGGCGTGCTCGATTGGGCCAGGTCGCGCGGGATCGGCTTTTCCAAGTTCATTTCGCTGGGCGAGGGCGCCGACATCGATTTTGGCGACCTGCTCGACTACCTCGCTTCCGACCCCGGCACCAGCGCCATCCTGCTATACATGGAAGACGTGCGCCATGCGCGCAAATTCATGTCGGCCGCGCGCGCCGCCGCGCGCAGCAAGCCGACCGTGGTGCTCAAGGCGGGCAGGGTGGCCGAAGGCGCCATCGCGGCCGCCTCGCATACCGGGGCGCTGGCCGGATCGGACGACGTCTACGACGCCGCCATCCGCCGCGCCGGCATGCTGCGTGTGCTCGGCACCGAAGAGCTGTTCGCCGCCGTGGCCACGCTGGCGCACGCGCGCCCGCTGTTCGGCGAGCGCGTGGCCATCTTTTCCAATGGCGGCGGCCCCGGCGTCATGGCGACCGATGCGGTGGTGTGCGGCAAAGGCGGCATGGCGCAGCTGGCGCCGGACACCGTGGCCCGCCTGGACGCCGTGCTCCCCGCCACCTGGGCGCGCGCCAACCCGGTCGACATCCTCGGCGACGCGCCGGCCCAGCGCTACGTCGATGTGCTGAACATCCTGCTCAAAGACCCGCAGGCCGACGCCATCCTGTTCATCCATGCGCCCACGGCCATCGTGCCGAGCGCGGACATTGCGCGTGCGCTGGCCCCGATCGCCAGCGCATCGTCGCGCAATATCCTGGCCTGCTGGCTGGGCGGCGATGCGGTAGCCGAGGCGCGCGCGATCTTCACCGAGGCCGGCATTCCCAGTTTCGGCACGCCCGAAGAAGCGGTCAGCGCCTACCTGCAGATCGTACAGTACCGGCGCAACCAGAACCTGCTGATGCAGGTGCCGCCGGCCGCCAGCGACGATGGCGCGACCGACCCGCAAGCGGCGCGCGCGCTGGTGCGCAAGGCGCTGGCCGAGGGCCGTACCTTGCTCAGCGAGCCGGAAACCAAGTCGGTGCTGGCCGCCTACGGCGTGGCCGTGGTGCAAACGCGCAGCACGCAATCGGTGGACGAGGCGGTGGCGGCGGCCGAGGCGATCGGTTTTCCGGTCGCGCTCAAGATCGTCTCGCCCGACATCACCCACAAGAGCGACATGGGCGGCGTGGCGCTCGACCTGGAAGATGCGGAGGCGGTGCGCGCGGTGGCCCTGCGCATGAACAAGCGCCTGGCCGAACTGCGGCCCGACGCGCGCCTGGAGGGCTTTTCGGTGCAGCAGATGGCGCGCCGCCCCGAGGCGCATGAACTGATCATCGGCGTGGCCACCGATCCGGTGTTCGGCCCCGTGATCCTGTTCGGCCAGGGCGGCATCGCGGTCGAAGTGACGGCCGACCATGCGGTGGCGCTGCCGCCGCTGAACGTGGTGCTGGCGCGCGACCTGATATCGCGCACGCGCGTAGCCAAGCTGCTGGCCGGCTACCGCAACCGGCCGCCCGCCAACATGGACGCCATCATCGCCACCCTGATGCGCATCTCGCACATGGTGGCCGACCTGCCCGAGATGGTGGAGCTCGACATCAATCCGCTGCTGGTCGACAGCGAGGGTGCGCTGGCGCTGGACGCGCGCATGCGGGTGGCGCTTGCCGACCATTCGGCCAGCACCCTGGACCGGCTGGCGATCCGCCCCTATCCGCGCGAGCTGGAAGAGCGCATCGACTGGTGCGGCGAAGCGCTGCTGCTGCGCCCCATCCAGCCCGAGGATGGCCCGGCCCACGTGGCCATGTTCAACGCGCTCTCCGACGACGACGTGCGCTACCGCATGTTCGTGCGCGTGCGCGAACTGAACGCCTCGCAACTGGCGCGCTTTACCCAGATCGACTACGACCGCGAGATGGCCTTCATCGCCACCCGCCCCGGTCCCGACGGCGTGAACGAAACGCTGGGCGTGGCGCGCGTGGTGTGCGACCCCGATAACATCGCCGCCGAATTCGCGGTGACGGTGCGCTCCGACCTGAAAGGGCATGGACTGGGCTACGTGCTGATGGAAAAGCTGATCGCCTATTGCCGCAGCCGCGGCACGCGCGAAATCGTGGGCGAGGCGCTGCCGCAGAACACCCGCATCACCAAGCTGGCGCGCAAGCTCGGTTTCGAGATCAGCAAGGCGGCCGAAGACGGGTCGGTGCATATGCGATTGACTTTGTAGCTGCGCTCTACAGTTACATACGTTGGCTTGCGCTCATTTTTGGTAGTGCAAGGCAGCACGGCGTGGCCAGGGACGGACAGATGATCCCATGTGCCGGCCACCTGCGCCGTCGCTTTTTGGGTAAGATGGCTTGAAGAACCATGCTGGCCATGCAGATTGCGCTGATCGCGCATCGCGACAATCGCATGAGCGCGTCTTGAAAGGCCACAGCCAAATGGACGAAATCGACATGGCAATTTTTAACGGTGTACGACGCGGCGCTATTTTTGTAGCAGGCGTTTTGACAATTATCTCGGCTATAGTTATATGGACAGAAAGAACGGGTTTTACTTTTCTGTACCAGATCAGCAGCTTGGGAAGGTCACAAGGATTATTGGAATTTTGCGACTATTATGTGGACGGGTCTCAAGTTCTACTCAGAGAAACCGATGATGGCCGTAGTTATATGGTTGTGTTATGTTTCAGAGCGCGCAAGTTGGCGGACGGCAGGATGCTGGTTGAATACGTGGGCGAGGGTGGAGCAATTCGGATGAGCACGGCACACTCTGAAGAAGTGAAAAAATACACAAGGCAGGTCGCACTTGATTTTCATCAGACGTCGGCCGAGATGCTCGCTGCAAAAGACGGCCTGGACGAACGGTGGCGCTCGAATTTGGCGAGCGGAGCAGTGATTATATTGGTTGGGCTTCTGTTTTTCTGCTTGTTTATCGCGAGCGTCAGCTTGATGATCAAGAGCATGCCAAACCTGCGCAATATCGAGCCAAGTCATGATGAGTAATAGCGCTTACGCCCCCCATTCACCTGCGCCGCCGATTTTTGGGTGAGATTGCTTGATAATCGTGTTCTGGTCACGCAATACAATCGCTCGTCACTCTGCGCGACTCCGGAACTGGATTGCCGTGTTTGAAAAAAATATCAGTTTCCTTGGATTTTGACCGTCTCACCGTTTGCGAAACTACCTCTGCAACGGATATTTAATTGTTATTCATTCACCGCGATATTTCTGCGCAATGACCAGAATAATATTTTTCTGTCAACAACGTGATTGTCGCACATAAATCCCGCCCGGATTGTCAATTTGCTCGCCATCTGAGCACCCTGAAGGCAAATGCAATGCCATTGAAGTAGTCGCCTGTGGCACAATGCCCGCCGTTGCCATCTCTATCCCGGACCATCGAATGAAACCCGCCATCCTCCTCGCCCTGACCCTCGGCGCCATCGGCGCCGCCCGCGCCGATATCCTGATCACGCCCTCGTTCATCATCAATATAGAAGAAGAGTGCGCGGTCGAATACCGGGTGTGCGGCAAAGTCTCGTACACGGGAACGAGCAAGAAGACCGGCCAGGCCATCGTCTTGCGCGGCAAGACCGTGGAAGGGAAGTGCGAGAAGGACGTGCCATTTTGCGAATTCAAGGGCTACATCTTCAAGAACGGGGCCACGGTTTACCGGGTGACTTCCGATGGAAAACTGACCGTCTCGCAGGGCGCCAAGACCCTGGTCGAGGAAAAGGGCGTGTGGCAGTAAGAGGGCTGCGTGCGCCACCCGTTGTAAATACTTCTACTGTCAAACCGCCATCGAGGCATGCGAATGTGTGGCGAAAACCCACATACCCCGTATTTTGCACACCCGGGCGTAGCCCTGTCGCCCGGCCATTTTTGATGCATATCAAGGATTTCAGCCTCCAAGCTCCCTAGACTCGTCCTATTGAATTAATGCTCTAGGGCAAAAGGAGTATCTCCGTGCGCAATAATCTGCCGGTAACGGGTATCGAATACGAGCTGCGCGAAGGCCAGTCCATCGTCTCCAAAACGGACACCAAGGGATTGATCACCTACGTCAACGCCGCCTTTATCGAGGTCAGCGGCTTTCCCGAAGACGAATTGCTGGGCAAGCCGCACAACCTGGTGCGCCATCCGGACATGCCGGCCGAAGCGTTTGCGGACCTGTGGCGCAGCATGAAGGACGGCCGTCCCTGGACAGGCCTGGTCAAGAACCGGCGCAAGAACGGCGACTTTTACTGGGTGGTGGCGAACGTCACGCCGGTCAAGGAAAACGGCCAGGCGGTCGGCTACATGTCGGTGCGCACGCGCCCGACGCGCGAACAGATCAAGGCCGCCGGCGAGTTGTACCGGCGCTTCAAGGAGGGCCGCGCCGCCGGACTGGCGATCGTGGACGGCGGCGCGGTGCGCACCGGCCTGGCCACGCGCCTGCGCGCCGCGCTGCATTTGCCGATCGGCGTACGGATCGGCATCCTGATGGGCAGCCTGGCCGTGTTGATTGCCGGTCTTGGCGCGGCGTCCGGCAGCGTCGTGCTGGCCGGCCTGGGCGCGTGCGGCGCGCTGCTGGCGCTGGCCGGCTGGGTCGCCCTGCATCGCGCCATCGTGGCGCCGATGCGGCAGGCGGCCGAGGCGGTGCAGGCGCTGGCCGGCGGCGACTTGTCGTTCTTGTGCGCCGCCGACCGCACCGACGACATGGGCCAGCTGCTGCGCGGCCTGCGCCAGGTGGCGGTCAACCTGCGCGCCATCATCGGCGACGTGCGCAGCAATGTGGCCTCGATCGAGACGGCCACGCGCGAAATCGCGGTCGGCAACGCCGACCTGGCCGCGCGCACCGAGTCGCAGGCGTCCAGCCTCGAAGAAACCGCCGCCAGCATGGAGCAGTTCGCGGTGACCGTGGGCGAGAACGCCGAGCGCGCGCTGCAGGCCGACCAGCTGGTGCTGTCGGCGTCGTCGATCGCCGGCAAGGGCGGCCAGGCGGTGGCCCAGGTGGGGGCGACGATGGGGCAGATCAGTGATTCGGCTGCCAAGATTGTCGATATTATCAGCCTGATTAACGGGATCGCCTTCCAGACCAATATCCTGGCGCTGAACGCCGCCGTGGAAGCGGCGCGCGCCGGCGAGCAGGGACGCGGCTTTGCCGTGGTGGCGGGCGAAGTGCGCGCGCTGGCCCAGCGCTCGGCCGCCGCCGCCAGCGACATCAAGCACCTGATCGAGGATTCCGTCACCAAGGTCAAGAACGGCGACCGCCTGGTAGAGGAAGCCGGCGGCACCATGGCCGGCGTGGTCGAATCGGTGCAGCGCGCCACCACCATCATGAGCGACATCAAGCGCGCCAGCATCGAGCAAAAGAGCGGCATCGCCCAGGTCAACGAAGCGGTGGCCCACCTGGACCAGATCACCCAGCAGAACGCGGCCCTGGTCGAGGAATCGGCCACGGCGGCGGCCAGCGTGGCCGAGCAGGCCGTGCACCTGGCGCAGGCGATCTCGGTGTTCAAGTTCGGCGGCGAGAGCCGGGTGCGGCGGGCGCCGGCGAAACGGCAAGCACATGCCGACTCAGCCGTTTTTGATGCAGGTCAAGGATTTCGCGAGCCCTGATCCCTACACTCGGTCCCATCGCCTAGGAGCCCACCATGCTGCACACCGTTATCCCCATCGCCAATCCGCGTCCGATCGATTTCGATGCGGACCTGATCCGCAAGTTGAGCCAGAACGGTCCGCGTTACACCTCGTACCCGACCGCCGACCGCTTCAGCGAAGCCTTCGGCTACCGTGACTACCTGCATGCGGTGGCGGGGCTGCGCACGCGCGGCACGGTCAAGCCGCTTTCGCTGTACCTGCACATCCCGTTCTGCGAATCGGTGTGCTACTACTGCGCCTGCAACAAGATCGTCACCAAGAACCACGACAAGGCGGTTACCTACCTGGGCTACCTGAAACGCGAGATCGAGATGCAGGGCAGGCTGTTCGCCGGCATGAACCAGATCGAGCAGCTGCACCTGGGCGGCGGCACGCCGACCTATTTCACCGACGCGCAGATGGAAGAGCTGATGGACCACCTGCGCCGCTGGTTCCAGTTCGCGCCCGACGGCAGCGGCGAATATTCGATCGAAATCGATCCGCGCACGGTCTCGCGCGAGCGTGTCCTGAGCCTGCGCCGCCAGGGTTTCAACCGCGTCAGCCTGGGCGTGCAGGATTACGACCCGGCGGTGCAGGCGGCGGTCAACCGCATCCAGCCCGAGGCCGAAACCCAGGCCATCATCGACGCCGCGCGCGAAGCGGGCTTCCGCTCGGTGAGCATCGACCTCATTTACGGCCTGCCCAAGCAGAACGTATTTACGATGGCGCAAACCATCGACAAGGTGATCAAGGCCGATCCGGACCGCATCGCCATCTATAACTATGCGCACATGCCGCACCTGTTCAAGCCGCAGCGCCGCATCAACGAAGCGGACATGCCGAGCGCCGACGAACGGCTCGACATGCTCGGCCTGGCGATCCGCAAGCTGGAGCAGGCCGGTTATGTGTACATCGGCATGGACCATTTCGCCAAGCCGGAAGACGACCTGGCCGTGGCCCAGCGCCAGGGCCGGCTGCACCGCAACTTCCAGGGCTATTCGACGCACGCCGAAATGGACCTGGTCTCGTGCGGCGTGTCGGCCATCAGCGCGGTGGCCGCCACCTACAGCCAGAATGTCAAGACGCTCGACGCCTATTACGACCTGATCGACAAGAACGAACTGCCGGTGGCGCGCGGCATCCGCCTGTCGATGGACGACGCCCTGCGCCGCACCATCATCCAGATGCTGATGTGCCACTTCGAGCTGTCGATGCCGTCCATCGAGCAGGCGTACCCGATCGCGTTTTCGAGCTACTTCGCGGCCGAACTGGAACGCCTCAAGGTGCTCGAAGCCGACGGCCTGGTAACCATCGGCCCCGAGTGGCTGAGCGTGACGCCGAAAGGACGCCTGCTGATCCGCAACGTGTGCATGGTGTTCGACCGGTTTCTGACTCAGGCCGCGCCGGCGCCGCGTTACTCGCGGACGATCTGACGGGGCAGGGGTGAACGCAGTCAATCTGATTCCGGTGTTCGTGGTGGGCCTGCTCGGCAGCGTCCACTGCGTCGGCATGTGCGGCGGGATCGTCAGCGCGTTTTCGGCGGTGCCCCCGGCGCCTGCCGGCGCGCGTCCGTTTCCGGTGGCCGTCATGACCCAGCGCGCCGCCTTCGACGGCGGCGCGCGCGTGCTGGCGTATAACACCGGCCGCATCGCCAGCTACATGACGGCCGGCGCGCTGGCCGGCGGCCTCGCTGGCGGCGCGCGCACCCTCGCGGGCCTGACCGCCTTGCAGGCCGGCGGCTACTGGCTGGCCAACCTGATGCTGGTCATCCTCGGCCTGTACCTGATGGACGCCTGGCGCGGCCTCGCCAAACTGGAATCGCTGGGGCAGATTCTGTGGCAGCACGCGCGGCCCCTGATGCGCTTCATCATGCCGCTCGACAGCCCGCTCAAGATGCTGGCGCTGGGCGCCTTGTGGGGCTGGCTGCCGTGCGGGATGGTCTACAGCGTGCTGATGACCGCCATGTTCACCGGTTCGGGTGCCGACGGCGCGCTGGTGATGCTCGCCTTTGGCCTGGGCACCTTGCCGATGCTGCTGGCGATGGGCATGGCGGGGGCGCGCCTGCGCGCGGCCCTGCAACAGCGCGCCGTGCGCATCGGCGCCGGCGTGGTGGTGCTGGCGTTCGGCGTGCTGGGCCTGGTGCGCGCGGCCGGCGGCGGCCAGGCCGGCTGGCTCGACGCGCTGTGCATCACGGCGGGTAGCCATTGAGCGCGCAGCCGTTCGCCACCGCCTGCTACCACTGCGGGCTGCCGGTCGCTCTCGGGGCCACCTGGTCGGTGCGCATCGATGGCCAGGCGCGCCCGATGTGCTGCCCCGGCTGCGAAGCGGTCGCGCACGGCATCGTCGAAGCCGGCCTGGCCGATTACTACCGCACCCGCAGCGTGTTCGCCGACCGGGCCGAAGGCGTGGAGCTGGTGCCGCCCGAGCTGGCGCTGTACGACAGCGCCGTCGTGGCGACCCAGGGCGAACAGCGTGAAGGGGAGTTCTCGCACGGCGTGTACTCGCTCGACGGCATCCGCTGCGCCGCCTGCGTGTGGCTGATCGAACGGCGCCTGGCGCGCCTGCCCGGCGTGCGCGAGGCCCAGGTCAACGTGGCCACCGAGCGCCTGCACATGACATGGGACGCCGCCGCCTGCAAGCCGAGCGACATCGTCCAGGCCCTGCGCGGGATCGGTTACACCGCTTATCCTTACGAAGCGGCGCTGCATGGCGCCAAACAAGAAAAGAACCGCAAGAAGCAGTTCCGCCAGTTGTTCGTGGCCGGCTTGTCGATGATGCAGGTGATGATGTACGCGCTGCCGGCCTACATTGCCGAAGACGGCACCATGGACGCGCCGATGGCCGCCCTGATGCAATGGGCTTCGCTGCTGCTGACCATTCCGGCGGTGCTGTACTCGGCCCAGCCGTTTTTCAAAGGGGCGTGGGCCAGCCTGCGCGCGCGCATGCCGGGCATGGACCTGCCGGTGGCGATCGGCATCGGCGCCGCCTTTGGCGCGAGCGTGCTGGCGACCCTGCGCGGCACGGGCGAGGTGTACTACGACTCGGTGACGATGTTCATCTTCCTGCTGCTGGCCAGCCGCTATCTCGAAATGATGGCGCGCCGCAAAGCCGCGCGCGCGCTGGAAGACCTGCAGCGCGCCTTGCCGGCGGCGGCCCAGCGCCTGGCCGGATGGCCAACATCGCGCCAGGCCACCATGGTCGCCGCCGCCAGCCTGGCCGAGGGCGACGTGATCCTGGTCGAACCGGGCAGCGCGGTCGCGGCCGACGGCATCATCCTCGAAGGACACTCCGACATCGACCTGGCGCTGTTGACCGGCGAAAGCCGCGCCCTGGCGCGCGTGCCGGGCGACGAGCTGCCCGGCGGCGCGATCAACACCACCCAGGCCATCGTGCTGCGCGTGACCCGCGTGGCCAGCGACAGCACGCTGGCGCGCCTGGTCAAGCTGGTCGAAAAAGCCGGCCAGGGCAAGCCGCGCATCGCCCAGTGGGCCGACCAGGTGGCCGCCTGGTTCGTGGTGGGTTTGCTGCTGCTGACGGTGGCGGTGTTCATCGGCTGGCAGATGGTCGACCCGGCGCGCGCCTGGCAGGTGGCGATCGCGGTGCTGGTGGTGTCGTGCCCGTGCGCGCTGTCGCTGGCCACGCCGACCGCGCTGGCCGCCGCCACCGATGCGCTGGTGCGGCGCGGCGTGCTGGTGGTGCAGCCGCACGTGCTGGAAACGCTGCAACGCGCCACCCATATTGTGTTCGACAAGACCGGCACCCTGACCGAAGGGCGCCCGGTGCTGCGCCACGTGGAGCCACTGGCGACGCTGGACGCGGCGCGCTGCCTGCAACTGGCGGCGGCGCTGGAGGCGGGCAGCGCCCATCCGCTGGCGCTGGCGATCCGCAATGCCGCACCAAGCGGCGCGCCGCACGCGACCGAGCTCCATAGCGAAGCGGGGCAGGGCGTGGAAGGCACGATCGACGGCGTGCGCTATCGCCTCGGGCGCGACGGCTATGCGGGCGCCGCGCCGGCCCCGCGCTGGCCCGACGTGAGTAATGTTTACCTCGGCGTCGACGGCGTCGTGCTGGCGCGCTTCGAACTGGCCGACGCCCTGCGCGCCGATGCGCCCGAGGTGGTGCGGCGCTTCAAGGCGCGTGGCCAGAGCGTCATTCTGTTAAGCGGCGACGACCAGGGCGTGGTCAGCCGCACCGGCGCGGCGCTCGGCATCGAGACCGCCATCGGCCAGCAGCTACCGGAGCAAAAGCTCGCCTACGTGCAGCAGCTGCAAGCGCAGGGCGCGGTGGTGGCGATGGTCGGCGACGGCATCAACGACGCCGCCGTGCTGCGCGCGGCCGATGTCTCGTTCGCCATGGGCGGCGGGGCCGCGCTGGCGCAGCTCTCGGCCGACTGCGTGCTGCTCTCAAACCGCTTGACGTCGCTCGACGACGCGGCCCTCGGAGCGGCGCGCGCGCTGCGCATCATCCGCCAGAACCTGGCCTGGGCCAGCGTCTACAACTGCGTGGCGATTCCCGCGGCCGCCTTCGGGCTGATCAATCCGTGGCTGTCGGCGGCGGGCATGTCGCTCAGTTCCGCCGTGGTTGTCATTAACGCATTGCGCCTGCGCCGCGCCAGGACCGCATAATGGAATCGCTCTACCTGCTGGTCCCCCTGAGCGTGTTCATCGTCATCCTGGCGGCGTGGGTGTTTTTCGGCGCGGCCGACAGCGGCCAGTTCGACGACCTCGATGGTCCCGGCATGCGCATCCTGCTCGACGACGAAGAGTTGCCCGCCGCGCCGGACACGGCACAGAACTCATTGCGCAACGACAACGAGTGATTCCGGCGTTTTTGATTCACATCAAGGATTTTTGAGTCTGAGAAATTTACTCTTCTGCTGTCATCGTTGCATTCTCAGGAGAGCCTTTGTGGACAGAGCTTTAAATTACAACAACAAGATCGTCAGATACTTTACGATCGCCACCGTCTTTTGGGGCGTTATCGGTATGCTGGTCGGCGTTTTCATCGCCGCGCAGCTGGCCTGGCCGGCCCTCAATTTCGACATCGCATGGTTAAGCTACGGGCGCCTGCGTCCGCTGCATACCAACGCGGTCATTTTCGCATTCGGCATCAACGGCCTGTTTGCAACCTCGTACTGGGTGGTGCAGCGCACCTGCCAGGTACGCCTGTTCTCGGACGCGCTGGCCATGGTGACCTTTTGGGGCTGGCAGGCGATCCTGGTGCTGGCCACCATCACCTTGCCGATGGGTTTCACGCGCGGTAAGGAATACGCCGAGCTGGAATGGCCCATCGCGCTCTTGATCACGGTGGTCTGGGTGATCTACGCGATCGTCTTCTTCGGCACCATCGTCAAGCGCAAGGTCAAGCACATCTACGTCGCCAACTGGTTCTTCGGCGGCTACATCCTGGCCGTGGCGATCCTCCACATCGTCAACGGCGCGGTCATGCCGGCTTCGTTCTGGAAGTCCTACTCGGCCTACGCCGGGGTGCAGGACGCGATGATCCAATGGTGGTACGGCCACAATGCGGTCGGCTTCATCCTCACCGCCGGCTACCTCGGCATGGTGTATTACTTCATCCCGAAACAGGCCGAGCGCCCTGTGTACTCGTATCGCCTCTCGATCGTCCACTTCTGGGCCCTGATCTTCACCTACATGTGGGCGGGACCGCACCACCTGCACTACACCGCGCTGCCCGACTGGACCCAGTCGATCGGCATGGTCTTCTCGCTGATCCTGCTGGCGCCATCGTGGGGCGGGATGATCAACGGGATCATGACCCTGTCGGGCGCATGGCACAAGCTGCGCTCGGACCCGATCCTCAAATTCCTGATCGTGTCGCTCTCGTTCTACGGTATCGCTACGTTTGAAGGCCCGATGATGTCGATCAAGACCATCAACGCGCTGTCGCACTACACCGACTGGACCGTCGCCCACGTGCATGCCGGCGCCCTGGGCTGGGTCGGATTCATCACCATGGGTTCGATCTACTACCTGATCCCGCGCCTGGCGGGCAAGAAGGAAATGTGGAGCGTGCGCCTGATCGACACCCACTTCTGGGTCGCGACCATCGGCATCGTGCTGTATATCGCTTCGATGTGGATCGCCGGCGTGATGCAGGGCCTGATGTGGCGCGCTGTTAACAGCGACGGCACGCTGACCTACACGTTTGTTGAAGGCGTCAAGGCAACCTACCCGTACTACGTGATCCGCGTCGGCGGCGGCCTGCTGTACCTGACCGGCATGCTGCTGATGGCCTTTAACACGTTCCAGACGATGCGCGGCACCGCCAGCGAAGATGCGCGCATTCCGACCCTTTTACCCGCACACGCCTGATTTCGGAGCTTGTAATGAAATTTTCACATGAGTCAATCGAGAAGAACCCGTGGCTGCTGATCGGACTGGTTTTGCTGGTCGTATCTTTCGGCGGCCTGGTGGAAATCGTTCCCCTGTTCTTCCAGAAGTCGACCACCGAGCCGGTGGCCGGCCTGAAACCTTACTCGGCCCTGCGCCTGGTCGGACGCGACATCTACGTGCGGGAGGGCTGCTACAACTGCCACTCGCAGATGATCCGTCCGTTCCGCGCCGAGACCGAGCGCTATGGCCACTATTCGGTGGCCGGCGAATTCGTCTACGACCGGCCGTTCCAGTGGGGTTCCAAGCGCACCGGTCCCGACCTGGCGCGCGTCGGTGGCCGCTACAGCGATGAATGGCATCGCACCCACCTGGACAACCCGCGCGACGTGGTGCCGGAATCGAACATGCCGGGCTACCCGTGGCTGGCCAAAACCAAGCTCAACCCGGCCGAAGTGATTCCGAAAATGCGCGCCCTGCAGCGCCTGTCGACGCCGTACTCGGAAGAAGACATCGCCCAGGCACCGGCCGCGCTGGCCGACAAGACTGAACAGGATGCCCTGATCGCCTATTTGCAGGGCCTCGGCATCCAGATCAAAACCAGGAACTGACATGGCAATCGAACATATTTTTGACAGTGCGAGCAGCGTAATGACCGTCATCAGCTTCGCCACCTTCTGCGGCATCTTGCTGTGGACGTTTGTCCTCAAGGGCAACAAGGACTTCGAAACGCAGGCAGCGCTGCCGTTTGCGGACGACAACGAGGACAACACAGGGGAGAGCGGTCATGGCTGATTTCACCAGCGGTTTCTGGGACCTCTACATCATCATCATCACGATCCTGGCGATCGTCGGCTGCGGCGTGCTGCTGTGGTCGCAGTCGACCCACACGGTCGAACCGGGCAGCGACGGCACCACCGGCCACGTGTGGGACGAGAACCTGACCGAACTCAATACCCCGCTGCCGCGCTGGTGGATGTGGCTGTTCTACATCACCATCGTGTTCGCCCTGGTGTACCTGGTGCTGTATCCGGGGCTGGGCAGCTACGCCGGCAAATTGGGCTGGAAGTCGACCGGCGAATACCAGCAGGAGCTGGCCAAGGCCGATGCCGACTACGGCCCGCTGTTCGCCAAGTACGCCAGCCAGGACCTCAAGGCCGTGGCGGCCGATCCGCAGGCGCACGCCATCGGCGAGCGCATGTTCCTGACCTACTGCGCGCAGTGCCACGGTTCCGATGCGCGCGGCAACAAGGGCTATCCCGACCTGACCGACAAGGACTGGCTGCACGGCGGCGAGCCCTCGGTGATCAAGGAAACCATCATGAAGGGCCGTAATGGCATGATGCCGCCGATGGGCGCGGCGGTCGGCTCCGAGTCCGATATCGAAAACGTGGCGCATTACGTCAAGAGCCTGTCGGGACTGACGGCCGATCCGATCAAGGTCTCCTTCGGCAAGTCCAAGTTCGCCGCCTGCATCGCCTGCCACAGCGCCGGCGGGGTCGGCAACCAGGCACTGGGCGCGCCCAACCTGACCGACAAGGTCTGGCTGTACGGCGGCAGCGCCGAGACGATCATGGAAACGATCCGCAAGGGCCGCACCAACACCATGCCGGCCTTCCACGAGTTCCTGGGCGAGTCGAAGGTGCACGTGCTGGCGGCGTATGTGTGGAGCCTGTCGAACGATCCGGCCAAGCCGCAAGTGGCGGAGGTAGCTGCCAAATGAACGAGGCCCCCACCAAGCCGGCGGTGATCCGGATGTATGCGGCGCGCGAGGAAATCTATCCGCGCGAAGCAAAAGGACGATACGCAAGCTTGCGCTGGGCCTGCGTGTGGATCACGCAGCTGGTCTTTTACGGCCTGCCGTGGATGAACTGGAACGGCCGCCAGGCCGTCCTGTTCGACCTTGGTGCGCGCAAGTTCTACATCTTCGGCATGGTGTTGTGGCCGCAGGACTTCATCTACCTGGCGGCGCTGTTGATCATCGCCGCCTACCTGCTGTTCCTCGTCACCGCGATCGCGGGACGGGTGTGGTGCGGCTTCGCCTGTCCGCAGACGGTCTACACCGAGATTTTCATGTGGATCGAGCGCAAGATCGAAGGCGCGCGCAGTGCCCGCATCCGCCTCGACCGCCAGCCCTGGACCGCCGACAAGCTGGCCAGGAAGACCGCCAAGCACCTGGCGTGGGGCGCGGTGGCGCTGTTTACGGGCTTTAGTTTCGTGGCCTATTTTGCGCCGGTGCGTTCGCTGCTGGCGAACATCGGCGCCTTTGCGCTGGGACCGTGGGAATGGTTCTGGATCGGTTTTTATGCGTTTGCCACTTACGGCAACGCCGGCTGGCTGCGCGAGCAGGTGTGCAAATATATGTGCCCGTATGCGCGCTTCCAGAGCGCCATGTTCGACAAGGACACCCTGATCGTCACCTACGACCAGGAACGGGGCGAACCGCGCGGTCCCATCAATCCCAAGGCCACGGCGGAAGAAGCAAAGAAAAAGGGCGACTGCATCGACTGCAATATGTGCGTGCAGGTGTGCCCGACCGGGATCGACATCCGCAAGGGCTTGCAGTACGAATGCATCGGCTGCGCCGCCTGCGTGGACGCCTGCAACGGCGTGATGGACAAGATCGACCTGCCGCGCGGGCTGATTCGCTACTCGACCGACAACGCGATGGACAACAAGTGGTCGGCCAAGCGCATCGGCCAGCGCATCCTGCGCACGCGCGTCCTGATTTATACCGGGCTGCTGGTGCTGATCGTGGCCGGTTTCGGCACCGCGCTGGCGCTGCGCACCCCGCTCAAGGTCGACGTGATCCGCGACCGTGGTTCGATGGGGCGCGAAGTGGGCGATGGCCAGATCGAGAACGTGTACCGCCTGCAGATCATGAATACGGCGGAAGAGGGGCATACCTTCCGCATCAAGGTCTCGGGCCTCGATTCGGTGCGCCTGGCCACGCCGGACCAGACGGTGCTCGACGGCGCCAGCACGCGCGCGGTGCCGGTGCGGGTGCAGGTGGAGCGCAGTGCGGCGGCGAAAGGCTCGAACCATATCGAGTTCGAAATCACCGCGGTGGACGATCCGTCGCTCACGGTGCGTGAAAAAGCCGTGTTCATCGTGCCCAAATAAGCCAGAATAAGCAAACAAGGAGACTCGCATGCAAACCGCCACACCCCTGACTCCCCCCGCCGGCCCGTGGTACAAGCACCGCTGGCCATGGCTGCTGATGCTCGGTCCCGCCATCGTGGTGGTGGCCGGCGTGAACCTCGGCGTCATTGCCTATCGCGGCCAGGACGCCATGGTCGTCGACGACTATTACAAGCAGGGCAAGGCGATCAACCAGGACTTGCGGCGCGACCGCGTGGCCAGCGCCATGCGCCTCGGTTTCGACGCGCGTTACGATCCGGCCAGCGAAAAGCTGGCGGGGATGTTGAGCAGCGGCGGGCAGCCCTTGAGCGCGCCGTTCAGCATTCACCTGGCGCACGCCACCCAGCCCGAAAAGGACCGCAAGATCGATGTGATCCCGGACGCCGCAGGGCGTTTTTCGGTGGCGCTGCCGATGCTCGAGCGCGCGCGCTGGCAGGTGGTGGTCGAAGGGGGTAAGCGCGATTGGCGCCTGGCCGCCGCTTGGCACTGGCCGCGCGAGCAGGCGCTGGCGATCAAGGCCGACGTCCAGCAAGCAGCTAACTAAACGGGGGAGTGTCGATGCGTCTTGCGATGAAAGTACTGTGGCCCGCCTTCCTGGCGGCGATGCTGGCCGAAGGCTGTTTCTTTGCGATGTTCGATCCGCGCGAAGAACTGCACCTGGGTGAATTGGCCTTGTCGCCGATGGCGGTGTACACGATCGGCTTTTTCTTCTTCTGGATTTTTTGCGCGCTGGCCAGCATGCTGACCTATTATCTGGTGGTGGTGCCGGACGATCCGCATCCGCCGTTTTAAGCGTTCGTCGTAAAAGGCCAACGCGCGTTTTTCAATGTGCTTTGATAGCCCGAGATGGCAGGGCAGGCATTTGTCGACCTGCGCTTTCCCGATATCTTACGATTGGCGTTAAACAGAACTTTTTCGATTCCAGTCCAAAACGTCAACGCGATTGGCATCCCATAGTGATTCGAGTGCGTTTCCAGCATCTTGACTCGCCAGATTTGCCTCTGCTGTCGAAATTGGAATGGCGATCAGCGGGAAAATGGTTCGGTCGCTCAATACGACTTTGGACATGCCGTCCCATTGATACGGGGCGGTAAAGTAAATATGACGGAGCGCAGTGCCGGGAAAGTACATCCCGCCAATTTCTTCGAAGACGGTCCCAGGTGAAACCCGCCATTGATTTTTTATGATATAAAAGGCGATTGTAGAGAGTAGATTAAGCCCTCGCGCGTCGTCCATGCGCGTGTCGATCAAGATTTCTGTGCGGATCTGGACGGCAGGATTTCTGCTCTGGTCAAGGTCCATCAGGCCGACCGTTGCGCCAACCAGGCCTCCTTCCGTCTGGCTCGAATAAATGGGGATGCTTGTGGTCCGTTCATCGTCGTCGTACTTGGTGACAGCGAACTCCCCCCCAATCTGGTTGCGAAGAAAACTTACCCAATCTTTGTGCGCTTGTGTTGTTGTCATTTCAAACTTCGTTGCGGTATCTGTTAATCGGGTTCTTAACGGGCTTCCACCCGGCAGTGTTGGCAGCTTGTAGGCGACCGTGAGTGGCTCCCCTGCCTGCTCGGACATGTCTGCATCGGCACCCAAGGCGGTGCATCCTGCGCCGACGCGAACGGACCGTTTACAGCGCGTTCTGGAACTATACTGTCTGGCTACTGTCTGATAAATATAGCCAACCATGCCATGACGGGATACCCGGATGATGAAAACCGACATTCCAACTTCCAACAAGCAAGTTTTTTTGATCGGCATGCTGATCGCGGTACCGCTCCTGCTGGCCACGTTCTTCTATTACCTGACTCCGCACCAAAAAGCGCCGGATGCCATGGAAACCGGTTTGGTCGGCGGCATACTCGTGGCATCGGGATTATTCGCCCTGGTTCTCTGCGCCAGCATACTGATGCGTCACTCGGTCGAACTGGGCGCCGATGTCATTGTGGTCAGGCATGCCTTCTACACCTTCCGGCTGGCGCGCGCCGACATCCGGGCGCCCGCCATCGAGCGCCTGCCCGACGTGCGCAGCCTTGGCATCACAACCAAGCGCAACGGCATCGCTGGCTTCGGATTTTATTCGGGATGGTTCAACGCCAGCAAGGGCGAGCGGGTATTCATGGCGGTGTCCGGCGTACCGCTCGTGGTGTTGCGCTTTACCGGGCATCCAAAATGCTCGGTGCTGGCCATGAGCAGCAGTGGCAGCCTGGAAGCCGACCTTGCCACCTGGCTCGCGCAGGGATCAGCCGCGCTGGCGCGCGGCGGGCTGCCAGCCTGAGAGCCCCTGGCTAAGCGCCCCTGGCTCACGCCATCGGGCTGCACTGCTCGGTGCCGGCGGCCAGCGCCTTGAGCATGACCGGGTCGAGCAGGGTCAGTTCGCGCTTGTCGACGCTGATCCAGCTCTGCTTTTTAAAGCGCGACAGCAGGCGGCTGATGCTTTCGATGGTCAGCCCCAGGTAATTGCCGATATCTTCGCGCGACATGCGCAGCTGGAAGCTGGTGGCCGAGTAACCGCGCGCCGCATAACGCGCCGACAGATTGACCAGGAATACGGCAAAGCGCTGTTCCGCCCGCATATTTCCCAGCAACAGCATGACATTCTGCTCGCGCGTGATTTCCTGGCTCATGATGCGGTGGAAATGGCGCAGCAGGGTCGGCACCTGGCCGAACAATTCTTCCAGGCGCACGAAGGGGATTTCGCACACTTCGCTGTCTTCGAGCGCGACCGCGTCGCAATGGTGGCGGTCGCCGCTGATGGCGTCCATCCCCAGCAGTTCGCCGGCCATCTGGAAACCGGTGATCTGCTGCTCGCCGTTGGCATTGACCTGGTAGGTCTTGAAGTGGCCGAAGCGGATCGCGTACAGGTTGCGGAACGGCTCGTCCATCTGGTACAGGCGTTCGTCGCGCAACAGGCGGCGGCGCTTGCCGATAATGTTGTCGAGCCGGGTGATATCGTCACTGTCGAGTCCCATCGGTAGGCACAGCTGATGCATGCTGCATCCTGCGCAGCTTGCCTTGAGTGCGGCGACGTTCAGCATGGCTGCCGGAACGAAGGGGAGAGGCTGGGGCATAGGGTCTGACGGTTTGTGGCTTGAGCCGTATGATACCCCACGGCGACTCCGGCGCACAGGCGAATACCGGAACAGATGGGGCTGTTTCCCCGATACAGATGAGTGTTTTCCCCGGCCTGGCATGCATTATGCACATTTGCGTTGTGCATGTCTTAACAACGCAACCCATACCCCCGCGCATGGTGCGGCGCCGGCCTCAGCGCGGGCGGAAACGCACGTCGACCGTCGACACGTCGCCGCTGACCTTGGCTTTCTTGGGTTTCTTGGGTTTTTTCAGCACCTCGCCGGTGGTATTGGTGAGCGGCACCCTGTGTTCCGGCGAGAAACCAGGCTCCTCGATGCGTTCCAGGGTTTGCTTCGTCAGGATTTCGATGGCGGCGAGTAATTGCACCTCGTCCGCGCAGACCAGCGAGACCGCTTCGCCCGAGGCCCCCGCGCGGCCGGTGCGGCCGGTGCGGTGGATGTAGTCTTCGGCCACGATCGGCAGGTCGAAATTGACCACCTGCGGCAAGTCGTCGATATCGAGCCCGCGCGCGGCCACGTCGGTCGCCACCAGGATCTTCGCTTCGCCGGCCTTGAAGCGTTCGAGCGCGCGCAGGCGCGCCGGCTGCGGCTTGTCGCCGTGAATCGAATCGGCCGCGACGCCCTGCGCCTGCAAGGTCTCGACCAGCTGGTCCACGCCCTTGCGCGTCTTGACGAACACCAGCACCTGGCCCCAACGGTGCTTGTTGAGCAGGTACAAGAACAGTTCCGGCTTGCGTTTTTTGTCGACCGGCACCACCCACTGGCGGATACGCTTGACGGTGCTGTTGCGCGGGCTGACCTCGATGCTCAAAGGGTCGCTCAGCAGCTTGCCGGCCAGGGCGCGGATCTCGTCCGAAAACGTGGCCGAAAACAGCAGGGTCTGGCGTTTTTTCGGCAGGGCGGCGAACACGGCGTCGAGTTCGCGCGAAAAACCCAGGTCGAGCATGCGGTCGGCTTCGTCGAGCACCAGGGTCTCGAGCTGGTCGAACTTGAGCGCGTTCTGGCGGTACAGGTCGAGCAGGCGGCCGGGGGTGGCCACCAGCACGTCGAGTCCCTTGCGCAGCTTCATCATCTGCGGATTGATGCTCACGCCGCCGTAAGCCACGTGGGTACGCAGCGGCAAGCCGGCCCCGTAGGCGCGGAAACTCTCGTGCACCTGCTCGGCCAGTTCGCGCGTGGGCACCAGCACCAGCACGCGCACCGCATTGGCGCCGACCTGGCCCTGCAAGGTCAGGCGCTGCAACAGGGGCAGGGCGAAGCCGGCGGTCTTGCCGGTGCCGGTCTGGGCGGCGGCCATCATGTCGCGCCCGGCCAGCACGGCGGGAATGGCTTGCGCCTGCACTGGCGTGGGCGTGCGGTAACCGAGCGCGTCCAGCGTGCGCACGAGGGGATCGATCAGACCGAGGGAATCAAAAGACATGGGGAAGCGACCTTGCAGCGAAAGAACAAGGGCGTAGTTTACTCTGTCCGGCGCTTGCCGTGGCGCAAAAGCCTACCGGGTCAATGGCGCCCTCGCCACTTGGGGCTTGGTCGGTTCCGGCTTGTCGCCGCAGGCGGCCGTGGCCAGTACGAGCATGCAGCAGGCGGCCAGCGCCGCGAGCGAGTGAAAGCGTGGTTTCATGGCGCACTCCCTTGTAAAAAGGACATCCTACCCAAAACCACGCCCGCGCGGCGCGCTGTTCCTTACCTGTTGCCTGCCGCTCAGAAACGGTAGCTGATACCGGCGCGCAAGACCGGATAAACCTTGTAGGCCTCGACGTCGGCTTCCATCTTCACGCGCTCGGTGGCGACATCGCGCGCCAGGGTGGCGCAGGCGGCAGCCGCGGCGGTGCATTGCGAATTCGTCAAGCGGCCCTTCGGGTGACCTTGCCACAGCGCGCCCAAGTCGGCGCTGAGCTGCCACTTCTTGTCGGTGCTCAAGGCATTGCCCCAGCCCACGCCAACATAAGGCGCGCCCTTGTTGTACTCGATCCCGCCGTTGAGGATGCCGACCTGGCTGGCGGCGTATTGCTTGCCGTTGATGTTGAAAAAGCCGTTCGAATCCTGGCGCGCCACCATGCTGATCTTGTTGCCGTTGTACACCACGCCGCCGGTCAGGCGGAACGGGCTGTTATCGATCAGGTGCCAGTCGAACAGCACATCGATATTTTGCAGCTTGGCCTTCATCGTGTAGCTCAGGGTGCTGGCGGTATCGTTGTACTTGTGCTGGAAGTAGCTGGCGCCGAAACGGGCGTTCAGGGTTTTTTCCATTGGGAAAATCAGATGGGCGCCGACGCCCGTGGTGCCGACTTCGGCGGTAACGGCGACTTCGGCTTGCGCGCTGGCGGCGAGCAACAGGGCGGCGACCGCCATGACGGTATTCTTGATATACATGCAATGACCTTTGACGAATGACTGGGCGATGGCGGCATTGTACCGGTTGAGGCGGCGAGACGCGCTGGCATCGTGGCTCGCCATGCTACTCCAGTCGGGGCTGGCGATCCAGTCCCTTAAGGTAAGCAATTGTCGTTGTTTGTCGCCGCGGCGCGTGCGGCCACGGCGTTTGGCCTGTATTGACGGGCGAAACGCCAGGGCGGCGCTGGTTTCCGCGCTGGTGGTTTCTTGTCGGAATCCATGATAAATTCTGTCGCGGCAAAACGCCGATGATACCCACCAGGAGACTTTCGCATGCATACACCGTTCCGCCGCGCCACCGCGCCCTGCCTGACCGCCGCGCTGGTGGCACTGTCGCTCGGCGCCGCCTTGCCGGTGCTTGCGGCCGCTGGCGCGAGCGCGCCGGCCGGCATGGAGAACCGTGAAAGCGCCTTCGACAAATGGGCCGACCGCTTTGCCGCCGACTGGGTGCGCCTGTCGCCCCAACGCGCCACGGTCGACCAGTACTTCGGCGGCGCCGAACAGCAGGCGCTGGACCGCCAGCTCGCCCCGATCACGCCGGCGCAGCGCGCCCGCTACACGGCGCTGGCCAAGGCCGGGGTGGCGCGCCTGGACCGCTTCTTGGCCGGCGCGCTCGATGCGACCGACCGCGTGTCGGCCGAAACCATGCGCTGGTCGCTGGCCAATCATCTGGCCGGCGAGCGTTTCGACGAGCACGCGTTCGTGTTCTCGCAGTTCGGCGGCACGCATATCGCGTTGGTCAACTTCATGACCAGCGCGCATCCGATGCGGCGCGCGGCCGATGTCAAGAGCTACCTGGCGCGCCTGGCGCAGATCGGTGAGCGCATGGACCAGGCCAGCGCGCGTGCGCGTGCGGCTGCGGCGCGCGGCATGCTGCCGCCGCGCTTCATCCTCGAACGCGCGCAGGGGCAGGTTGACGCCTTCCTCACGCCAGCGGCCGATAAAAACGTGCTGGTGCTGTCGCTGGCCGAGCGCAGCGCCGCGCTGGCCGACCTGACGCCGCAAGCGCGCGCCGCCGCCATCGACCAGGCCACGGCGATCGTCGGCAAGCGCATTGTGCCGGCCTACGCCAGGACGAAGGCACTGCTGGCCGAACTGCACCCCAAGACCGGCGACGAAGCCGGCATCGCGCGCCTGCCCGACGGCGCCGCCGCCTACAGCCATGCACTGGCCAGCTACACCGGCACCACCTTGGGCGCGGCGCAGATCCACGCGATCGGGCTGCGCGAAGTGGCGCGCATCGAAGGCGAGATGGACCGCCACCTGCGCCAGTTGGGGTTTACCGAAGGTAGCATCGACGTGCGCATGAAAGCGCTCGACAAGACCTTCCAGCCGGCCGCCGGAGTCGATCCGCGCGCGGCGATCCTTGCCAGCTACGTCGCCATGGTGAAAGATGCGGAAAAACGCAGCGCCGCACTATTCAACCTGATGCCGCGCGCGCCGGTGGAAGTGCGGCGCGAACCGGCGCTGACCGAAGGCAGCGCCTCGGCGCACTACAGCGTGCCGGCGCCGGACGGCAGCCTGCCTGGCATCTTCTGGGTACCGTTGCGCGGGCCGGCGTTCGACATGATCCGCATGCGCAGCCTGGCGTATCACGAAGCGGTGCCGGGACACCACTTCCAGCTCGCGATCCAGCAGGAGCTTGGCGGCCTGCCGAAGTTCCGCACGCAGCGCATTTTTGGCGGCGGCAGCGCGCACTCCGAAGGGTGGGCGCTGTACACCGAGCGGCTGGCGGTGGAGCAGGGCTGGTACGAAGGCGACGTACCGGGGCTGCTCGGTGCGCTTGGGTCCGAACTATTCCGCGCGCGCCGGCTGGTGGTCGACACCGGCTTGCACAGCAAAGGCTGGACGCGCCAGCAAGCGATCGACTACGGCATTGGCGCGGCCGAGGTTGAGCGCTACGTCGTGTGGCCGGGCCAGGCCTGCGCCTACATGCTCGGCATGCTGCGGATACTCGAACTGCGCGAAAAGGCGCGGCTGGCGCTCGGTGAGCGCTTCACCCTGCCGGCGTTCCACGACGTCATCCTGAAAAACGGCTCGGTGCCGATGGACGTCCTTGCGAACATCATCGACCAGTGGATCGCCGACCAAACCAAGCCCGCCTGACCCCCGCCCCACCGGGGTCTGACCTCTGATTCGAAATTTTGTTAAATCCAGCCCATGGTTTGAATGTTGAATGACAATTATTTCCAAACCGTGCCAACCAGGGTCAGAGCTTTAACTAGAAATTTTGTTAAATCTTGCCTCGGTTTGATTAATGTGGGGGCAACTGTTTCTTGACCGAGGCAGACCGCTGTTAAGAAATGTTGCCTATGGATATGCCATTTTCGGTGCCAGTGCATTCATTGGCCGCATGTCGTGAAACCGGGCTCTCAGGCCCCCCGGTTTTGCAAGAATGTGAAATGTTGCGAGTTAAAGCTCTGACCCCGGTTGTAAGGGGTTTTCGCAAGAATGTGAAATGTTTAGAATCAGAGGTCAGACCCCGGTTGGAGGGGGTTACTTGGTGACGTGGAAGTCTTTGCCGTTGACGATGCTGCCGGCGGGGTCGATGGTGATCAGGTGCATGCCGCTGTCTTGCAGGCCGAGCCTGGCCAGTTGGGCCGGCGCGATGCGCAGGATGTAGTTTCCCGGCGCGACGCCGCCGAGCACGTAGTAGCCGTCCGCGCTGCTGGTCGTTTTGCCCATCACTTTGCCGCCCTGGTCGAGTAGTTCGAGTTCGACGTCGCCGATCCCGCGCTTGCCGCTCGCACCCTCCAGCCAGGTGGTGCCGTCGATCTCGCCCGTGACGCCAACCGCGACTTCCAGCCGGCTGACCTTGCCCGGTCGCGGAACCAGCCGCCGCCCCGCTTCGCGCGCCTGCCATTGCGGGTCTTCCAGGGTGGCGGGGTCGATCGCGATGTCGGCGTGCTGGTGCGCCGGCAGCCGGTTCAGGTAGGCCACGCCGTCGTCGCCGGTACGCGCCACGTTGGCGCTGCCGTTGACGGCAAATCCGGCGCCCTTGATCGGTTCGTCGTCGCCATCCATCACGCCGTTGCCGTTCTTGTCGAGGAAGACGCGGACCGAGGCCGCGCCGCCACCTGCCATCGGCACGGCGTCGTGCAGCCAGCGCCCGCTGCGCGGTTCCCGGCCGAGCGCCATGAACAGCTGGACCCCGCCGCCGTAGGCGCCGCGGCTGGTGTAAAACGCGCTTACACCCATGCCGAGGCTGCCTACGCCTTTGTTGAGCGAGGCGCTCCAGCGCAGCTGCGGGTCGGCGAAGGTGCGCGTGACGGCGCCGTTGAGGAGGTAGCCGTCGCCGACGAATTTGTCGGCCCCCAGCGCCAGCGACGAGATGCCGGCGTCGGGCAGGATGGCGTAGTGCAGCTGGCCGCTGATGCCGACGCCGGCCACGCGCCGGCTCGCTTGCAGGCTGCCGTCGGCCTGGCGCGCGCCGCCGCTGGCGCGCCAGTGGAGGTTGCCGCTCATGGCGGTGCCCCGGTTGTAGGCGGACAGGCGCGCGCCGGCTTCGTGCCGCGTGGCGCCGGAGGCGAGCCGTTCGCGCCGCAGTTGCAGCGCCAGCGGCAGCGGGGTGCGTGCGTCGCCCGGCAGCAGGCCGTCGAGGCGTACTTCGTCGCGGCTGCGCAGCGGGTCGGCGTCGGGCAGAAACAGTTCGCTGCTAAAGCCGTCCAGGCGCGCGTGGCTGGCGCCGAGCGCCATGCCGCCGATGCGCGTCTTGAGGCCGATCCGGGCCAGGGCGCCGCCGTCATCGGCGCGCGCGAACGCGGCGTCGGCCAGCAGTGCGCGCCAGTAGCCGTGCAGGCCAAGGTTGGCGTAGCGCCGCTGGCGGCCGTCCAGGGCCAGGCGTACCACGCCGCCACTGGCGGTCAGTTGCGCCAGTACGCCGACTTCGACCTGGGCCAGCGCACGCTGGCCCTCCTGGACGCTGGCGCTGTAGGCGATGGCGCCGGGCGCAAGCGCCGCCTGGTCGATCAAGAAACTCTGGCGTTCGACGCGCAGTTGGCCCAGCGGCCCGTGGAACACCAGGCGGAATTCATTGCTGCCGTAGATCAGGGGCTGGTCGTCGAAGCGGTAGCGGCCATCGGGGCGCGCTTGCTGGAAGCCGATCAGGGCGTCGTTGAAGTACAGTTCCACGTCCCAGCCGGGCGGCAGGTCGCCTTGCAGCGTGTGGCGGTCGGTGCGCGGGCTCTGGCCGAGCGCGCGGTTGGAGATGGCCACGCCGGCGCGCCCGCTACCGGCGTGCGCGATGTCGGCCACGCCGGCGGCGAGCACGCTGCCAAGCGCGATGGTGCGCGCGTGCAGGGGGCCGAGCAGGCCGGCGTCGGGGTCGTTGCGGGCCAGGGTCATGCGCGCGCTGGCGCCGGCGCCGGCGGCGCTGTTGGCGGCACTGACGTAGAGCGCCGCTTCCATGCCCGCCAGGTCGCCGGTCAGGTAGGCGGTGTAGCCGACCGTGCTGCCGCCGCGTCGCAGGTCGGCGGCCATGGTCTGGTCGATGAAGGGCACGCCGGCGAGCGCGTAGGGCGTGTCGAGACGGGGGTAGGCGGGGGCGGGCGCGCCGTCCGCGCGCCGCGCCGGGCCGGCGCGCGACTGGCGTTCGAGGCGCGCTTGCAGCGGCAGTGTTTCGCGCGCGCGCACGCGCAGCACCAGGCTGGCCATGTCGATCTCGAGGTCGAGCGGCAGCCATTGCGCCAGCAGGCGGCTGGCGACGTACAGGTCGTCGGGGTGGCGCAACACGCGCGCCGCCTCAAAACCGGTGCGCTGCTCGCCGATGACGACCAGGCGCTGCGCCAGGTCGAGCCGGAAGCCGCGCTGCTCGTCGAGGATGTAGCCGCTGGCGACGCCCTCGGCCGGGTCGGTGCGGATGGCGATGGTGAGCAGGCGCGCAAGTTCGCCCAGCGGCAGGTGGATGTCGTCGCCGTGCTGGTAGGCGCCGATGGCGTCGGCGACCAGGTGCTCGCCGAGCCGCACTTCGAGCACCAGGTCGGGACCGTCGGCGGCGCGTGCCGGCGCCGGTAGCGCCAGTACCAGCAGTGCCAGCAAACGCAGCAGGCAGAGCCGGCAAGCGCGCCGGCGCGGGCGGTGGGATCGCATGCTGGCGCTTACGTCGTTGGCGCGACTGCGGCCGCGCTCCTGTCAGGGCAGGGCCAGCGTGGCTTCGGCCAGCAGGGCGCCGCCGGCTTCGGCCCGTTCGCGAAAGCGCAGGTGCACGGTGCCGCGCGCGAGGTTGACGCCGGCCGGCATGGCCAGGCTGGCTTTGCGCATCGGATTGGGGGTGTAGATCGCTATTCCGGCAGCCCTGGCCAGCACCTGTTCGGCCCCGCCTTGCGGGGTAAAGGCGGCGCTGATGTCGCCGTACACCGAGCTGTCGCCGCTGCGCGCGATCTGGAACACCAGTTGCGCGCCCTGGCCGCTCTTCTGCAACGCCAGCGCGCCTAGGGTCACGCTGGCGCCTTCGGTCTGGTGCCGTACGATGACGGGAATCGAGGCGCCGATCAGGGAGTTGAGCACCACGCCGATCTGCTGCGCGTTGGCGCCTTGTTGTTCGACACTGGTGGCGCTGCTGCGGTCGGCCAGTTTTTCGAAGTGCAGGTGCGAGCGGTATTCGCCGGCCGCCAGCGCCTCCGGCTTGCGCAGCATGACGCGCACCACTTGCGCGGTGCCCGGCTGCAGGGTTACCTGGCGCGGCGAAAAACTGAGCATGGCGTCGGCGAAGCGCTCGTCCGGGCCGGCCGTGTCGGCGTTGGTGAATTCGCCGCTCTCGGTCATGCGCCGGTTGACGAGGCTGATGCGGTAGGTGGCGGGAGTGCTGTCGCTGTTGATCAGTTCAACCTGGGCGGCGCGCTGGTTTTTGGTGAAGACGACGCGGGTCGGGTTGAGCATCAGGCCGGCCATCGCTTGCAAGGGCAGCATGGCCATCAGGGTGGCGGCGAGCAGGCGCGCGGCGCGCGGGAAAGTAAAAGTGGCATGCATGGTGGGCCTCGCGGTTCGATGATCGGCTATTGGTATTCGATGGTGATGTGGAAGGTGCCGCTGTAGTTGCCGGCGCTTTGGCCGGCGCCCACCTGCAGCGTGGCGCCGATCGACAGTGCCTGGCTGCCGCCGGTGAGCACGCCGCCGCCGGCGGGGGCGCTGGTAAAACCGGTCAGCGCCATGCTGGCCGCGCCGGCGTTGATGCTGGCGGCGGACGGCAGGCTGACGATGTAGACCAGGTTGGCGTTGGCCGGCTTGCTGTCGCTGATGGTGAACCTGGCCGGCGCCGCCGCCGATGGCAGCAGCACGACGCCGCCCCCGGAGGCGCGGTTGCCGTGCGCGTCGACGCTGACGCTGCCGGCGGAGGTGACGGCGAAGCGGCCGAAGGCCAGGCCGCCGGCGGGAGCGGCGTTCAACTGCGCGCGCGCCGGCATGGCGGCCAGCACGGTTGTCAGTATGGCCAGCGCCACCGCCAACGCGCCGCCGCGGCGCGCGTCAGTTGTATTCAACGGTGGCGATGACATCGCCGGCATACACGCCAGGGACCTGGTTGGCTGCCACGGTCAGGGTGCCGCCCACGTACAGCGACTGGGCGCCGCCGGCCGATAGGGTGCCGCTGGTGGCGTCGCCCGAGGTGGCGTCGACGCCGGTCAGGTTGCTGAATTTGGTCAGCGTCATGGTTTCGCCGGCGCCGCCGGTGTTGGTCAGCGCGACCGTGCCGGAATGGGTGATGGTGTAAGTGCTGTTCGGTTCGCCAGTGATGTCGAACTTGGCGGCCGTGGTGGCCGAGCCGCTCATCGCCACCACGCCGTTGACGGTGCGCACGCCGCTGGTGCTGACGGTGATGGTGCCGCCGGCGGCGGCGGCAAAGCTGCCGAAGGCCAGCGGGACCATCGGCGCGATGGCAAGTGGGGTGACCACGGTGCCGCCGGCAATCGCCGTCGCCTGGGCTGCGTGTGCAGGTAAGCCCAGGCCCAGGCCGGCGACGAGGATGGCGATGGCGGCCAGGGTGCGCTGCTGTTGGATCGTTGTGTTCATTCCAGCTCCTAAGTTGTGGTCGGTTGTTTTTCTTTGCAGAAGCTCTTTCTGCCAGGGAATAGTACCTGCCATTCCCCATCAAAAAACCACCCCGGCGCGACCTTGCGGCAAAGCTTGATATGCATCTAAGGCGGTGCGCCAGGCGGCCCTGAAATGTTGCGCAATTGCCGCGCCGAAGTGGCGCGGATGGTACTGCGGCGCGACTGTTGTCCGGTGTGCTATCTTGCATGCCGGAAAAACTGGCGCCGGGCCGGCGGGGAGGTCAAAGCCGGGGTCCGTCGGCGCCGGCGCGGTTTCGTCGGAATCGGTGCCGCCTGCCCGCGAACGCTTGCTATAGTCGTTTTCACTTTTCCCTGACTGGATTGCCGATCATGACGAGTTTCTTTTTTATCTTCCGGATCACCCTGGCCTGGGCGATCGCCAACACGGTGCTGGCGATCACGATCGGGCAGACCATCCTCAGCGACCGCGACAGCGGCGGCGCGCTGCTGCTGCTGGTGCTGGGCGCGATGGCGTTTGCGGCGGTGAACGCGTTTTCGCACGTGCGCCGGGTGCGCCTGCTGACGGGCGAGGTGAGCGGCGCCACCTTGTCCAGCCGCCAGCGGCGCCAGATCGAGGTGCCGTTCGAAGCCGGCGAAACGTTCGACATCATCGACGCCGCCATCCGCGACCTGCCCGGCGCCGAACAAGTCGACAGCGCGCGCGACAGCTTGCAGGTGCGCGCCAAGATCCGTTACCTGCATCCCTATCGCGGCGGCTGGCTGTCGCGGATGACGGGCCACGCCGGGCCGAGCGGCAACCAGGTCATCGTCACCGTCACGCCGAATGGCGACGCCGGCAGCGTAACCCTGATCTGCGAACCGGAACGCTGGGCCTGGACCGACTGGTTCATGGTCGACGCCGGCGCCAATGTCGAAAACGCCGACGCCATCGGCCGCGCCGTGGCGCGCCGGGTGGCCGAGCGGCGCCGCAGCGAGCAGGCGGCGGCGGCGCAGACGGCCACCGAGAAGGAACTGACCGTGGCCAAATTGAGCTTGCTGCATGCGCAGGTCGAGCCGCATTTTTTGTATAACACCCTGGCCAGCGCGCAACTGCTGACCCGCAGCGACCCGGCCCGCGCCGACGAGATGCTGGGCAACCTGATCGCTTACCTGCGCAATTCGCTGCCGCGCACCGACGATGCGCACTCGACCCTGGGCAAGGAGCTCGAGCGCGCCCGCGCCTACCTCGACATCCTGGTGATCCGGATGGGGCCGCGCCTGCGCTTGCAGGTCGAGGTGGCCGCCGGGTTGCATGCGGCGCCGTTTCCCGCCATGATGTTGCAGACCCTGGTCGAAAACGCCATCAAGCATGGCTTGGAAGCGAAGGCGGGCGGCGGCACGGTGTGGATCATCGCGCGCGTCCACGATGGCGCGCTGGCGCTGACGGTGGCCGACGATGGGCGCGGCTTGTCGGGTGAAGGCGGCGGCACCGGCATCGGCCTGCGCAATGTGCGCGAGCGGCTGCGCCTGGCCTACGGCAGCGCGGCCGGCTTTACCATCGTATCGAATTATCCGAGCGGGGTGGCGGCGACGATCAGCGTGCCGTACACAGGCCCGGCAACGACGGAGGCGCGCAAGCATGACTGATTGTGTGATTGCGGAAGATGAACAGCTGCTGCGCGACGAGCTGGTGCAACTGCTCGCGGCCGCCTGGCCGGAGTTGCGCATCGTGGCCGCGTGCGACGATGGCGCCGGCGCGCTCGAAGCGATCGCCGCGCATCGGCCGCAGGTGGCCTTTCTCGATATCCGCATGCCGGGACTGAGCGGGCTGGAGGTGGCCGGCGCGCTGGCCGAGGTCAGCCCGGCCACGCAGGTGGTGTTCGTGACCGCCTACGACCAGTATGCGATCGACGCCTTCGAGCGTGGCGCGCTCGATTACCTGCTCAAGCCGGTGGCGCCTGCGCGCCTGGCGGCCACGGTGCGGCGGGTCAGGGCGCGCCTGGCCAGCGGCGTGGCGGACGCCGGCGCGCTGGCCGCCTTGCTGCGCCAGCTGGGGCAGGCGGCGCCGCCGGCGCCCAGGGCCGAGCCGCTGGTGTGGCTGACCGCCAGCGCGGGCGCGGACACGCGCCTGATTATGGTCGAGGATGTGGCCTACTTCCAGGCCGACAGCAAGTACACCGTGGTGATGACGGCGCAGGGCGAGGCGCTGCTGCGCAAACCGATCCGCGAACTGCTCGAGGTGCTCGATCCGGCCATGTTCCGCCAGATTCACCGCTCGACCATTGTCAACGTCAAGGCGATTGCCTCGGTCGCGCGCGACGACAGCGGTCGCGGGGTGCTGCGCCTGCGCACGCGGCCGGAAACGCTGGCCGTCAGCCAGCCGTTCATGGCCCTGTTCCGCGCCATGTAGGGAGTCTGTACGCTGGCGCACGGACTCAATCGTTGCTTTTGTTAAACTTATAGACGTGAGCAGCAAGCCGCGTGGCGGCCTGCGGCCCAAGGCGCGCCTGCCGGGCGTGCCTACTTTCTTGTGCGCCCAGCATGGGCGCACTCTTGTGGGTGAAAGTCCCGCCGCGAGCTGACCACAGTGAGCGAAGTGAAGCGCAACTGCATGAGGGTGACCGAGTGTGGAAAGGAAGCGTGGAGCGAAACTGCG
>NZ_VUYU01000002.1 GCF_011682065.1 Massilia rubra
TGACATTCGGGCAATCGCACCATTGCTCTATCGGTCTTGCGCAGCGCCTCATTCCACTCTGCCACAAATACCCAATATTTGTTTCTTCGGCGCGATTTTCGGCGGCCCGCCGATTACTACGCTGACATTCGGACACGAACTCAACAATCATCGCATCTGCGGTGGGATGCCGTGCTAACGAATGTCCAGTCTGTGTCCGAATGTCAGACCTGACACCAGCGGTGGGGGCAACAAAAAACCGGGTTTCCCCGGTTTTTTACCTCATCGCCAGCGCCGCGTCAGCGTGCCGGACGGCTCGACTTGGCCCAGAATTTCCACCACGCCTTCTCGCCCGAATTCGGATCGAGATATTTGCTGGTCGGGTAGTTGCGCTCGAAAATGCGCCTGGTGTCGTCGCGCAGTTGCGGCATGCCCAGCTTGTCGTAGTTGCGCATCATCAGGAACAATGCCTCTTCGCGCGCCGGCGCATCCTGGTAATCCGCCACCGCCGCCATCGCCCGGTTCAGCGACGCCAGGTAGGCGCCACGGTCGTGGTAGTAGTTGGCAACGTGGACTTCGTACTGCGCCATCGCGTTGATCAGGTACTTCATGCGGGCGATCGCATCGGCTGCGTAGATGCTGTCGGGGAACTTGTCGACCAGCGCCTTGAAGGCGGCGAACGCTTCACGCGTCGCTTTCGGGTCGCGCTCGGTTGGGTCTTGCTCGTACACGAAGCTGAGGAAGCCGATCTGGTCGTTGAAGTTGATCAGCCCGCGCAGGTAGTACATGTAGTCGACGTTCGGATGGTTCGGGTGCAGCTTGATGAAGCGCTCCACCGCCGCCAGCGCTTGCGCCTGGTCCTGGCTCTTGTAGTACGCGTAGGCAATTTCCATCTGCGCCTGCGCGGCATAATTGCCGAACGGGTAGTTGGTTTCGAGGCGCTCGAACAGCTTGATTGCCGCCTCGTAGTGACCACCCGCCATTTCTTCGCGTGCCTCAGCGTATAATTTCGTCACCGGCCAGTTTTTGGTCTCGTCGGTTTTTTCCGGCAACAAGCTGCAAGCGGATAAACCGAGCAGAAGAGTAGTAGCAATAACGCGCGATAATTTTTTTTGCATAACTTTTTGCAAGAGAGTATTAACTGAGATTCAACGAAAGGCTGATTATAGCCGATGGGACTGCTGTGATATTAACTCCAACGCCGAATTCGGCGGATTTGCCCTTAGACCCCGATCTGGAGATCGATCTCGACGACGAGGCAGGCGACGAATACGTTCCTGCCGCCACCGGCATCGACCTCTCTCCAATCCACCTCGAACTGACGCCGGACGCTTGCGGCCACCGTCTGGACAAGGTCATTGCCGGCCTGGTTCCGCAATTTTCGCGCAGCCGCCTGCAATTGTGGTTCGAAGCCGGCCACGTGCTGGTCGACGGCAAGCCCGCACGCGGCAAAGACACGGCCTATGGCGACGAAACGGTCGTCATCCTGCCACAAAGCGCGCCGGAAGACGAGGCCTACACGCCGGAAGCGATGGAATTGAACATCGTTTTCGAGGATGAGCATATCATCGTCATCAACAAACCGGCCGGCCTGGTGGTCCATCCGGGCGCCGGCAACTGGGCTGGCACCTTGCTCAACGGCCTGCTGCACCATTGCCCGCAACTGGCCGGCGTGCCGCGCGCAGGCATTGTGCACCGGCTCGACAAGGACACCAGCGGCCTGATGGTGATCGGCAAAACCCTGGCGGCGCAAACCGACCTGGTACGCCAGTTACAGGCGCGCACCGTCAAGCGCGAGTACTTTGCGCTGGTCTGGGGCACGCCGCAACTGAGCAGCACCATCGACGCGTCGATGGGCCGCCACCCGAAAGACCGGGTCAAGATGGCGGTGTCGACCAATTTTTCGGCCAAGCCGGCTATTACCCATTACCAGCGCATTGCTACCGGCATGTTGGACCGTCGTCCCGTCAGTTTGGTTCAATGCCAGCTCGAGACCGGCCGCACCCACCAGATCCGCGTGCACATGTTGTCGATCGGCTTCGCGCTGGTGGGCGACGCCGTGTACGGCAAGCAGCATCTGACGCCGGTATTTCCGCGCCAGGCGCTGCAGGCGCGCCGCCTGGGGCTGGTGCATCCGGCCAGCGGCGAGGATATGGAGTGGATCGTGCCGCTGGCCGATGATTTTGCCGAGCTGATCGAGCGCGCCGGCATTCCCGAGCCCGAGCAGGTCTGATGCCCGGCGTGCATGTCATCGCACCCGACTGGCCGGACATGCCGGCCGGCGTGGGGGCGCTTGCCACCACCCGCGCCGGCGGCGTCAGTCCGGCGCCGTATGATGACGGCGCTGGCGGCGGCGGCCTGAACCTGGGCCAGCATGTCGGCGACGATCCGGTGCTGGTCGAGCTCAACCGCGCGCGCCTGCGCCAGTCGTTGCCAGGCGAGCCGGCCTGGATCTCCCAGGTGCATGGGGTGGCCGTGGTCGACGCCGCCAGCGTGCAGCCCGGCCAGCCGGTGCGGGTGGGCGACGCCAGCATCGCGCACGCGCCCGGCGTGGTGTGCGCCATCATGACCGCCGATTGCCTGCCGGTGCTGTTCGCTTCCTTGGATGGCAAGGTGGTGGGCGCGGCGCATGCCGGCTGGCGCGGGCTGGCCGCGGGGGTGCTGGGCGAGACCGTGGCGGCCATGCGCGCCGCTGGCGCCGGCGAGATCAGCGCCTGGCTGGGGCCGGCAATCGGCCCGGGCCAGTTTGAAGTCGGCAGCGATGTGTTCGACAGCTTTGTCGCGCACGCGCGCGGCGCGGACGAGGCGGCATCGATGGCGCAGGCTTTCTCTGCCTTTCCCGGGCGTCCGGGCAAGTATCTGGCGGATATGTATATGCTGGCGCGCATTGTGCTGGCGCGCGACGGCGTACACCGTGTTTCCGGCGGAACGTACTGCACTGCAAGCGAGGGCGGTCGCTTCTATTCCTATCGGCGCGACCAGGTCACCGGTCGCCAGGCCAGCCTGATCTGGATTAAATAGGCGTCGGCCGCGTTTCAGTCGCCGCTGGAGCCGCCGCCGCTGTCCCCGCCGCCACTGTCGCTACTGCCGCTGTCGCTACTGCCGCTGTCGCTCCAGTCGGGGCTGTCGCTAGAGTCGGCGTCGCGTGCATTGCGCAGGCGCTCGCGCTCGCGCTCGCCGCTGGCGGCCGGCCCGTCCGGCTGGCGTCCCGCGCGTAGGCGGCGCGCCATTTCTTCTTTCTGTGCGATCTTCATGCGCCGCATCTTGGAACCGGCGATGTACCAGACTATTGACAAAGGCAACACACAATAGCCCAAAAAAGTCATAATCCCTGCGACAATACTGTGCTCGGTAAGCGCCATCAGTCCGACCACATAGATCCATGCAATAGCGACAAGCCACATACAACTTTCCTTGGAAAAGATTGAAACAATGAACGCAAACATGAATATGCCCGACCCGCAAGCGATGGCCTCCGCATGGATGGCGCAAATGACCGATCCATCCGCCTGGCAGGCGCTGTTCCGTCCGGCGCCGCTCGACACCAGCCCGGTCGCCACCCTGCTCAAGGATGCCGGCGCCACCATCCCGCAGCAAGCGCTCGATGCGCTGCGCAACGACTATCTGCAAAAAGCAGCGGGATTGTGGCAGGAATTCCTGTCCGGTAAAACCCCGGCGCTGGCCGACCGCCGCTTTGCCGCGCCGGAATGGCTGGCCAATCCGATGTCCGCCTACAGTGCCGCATCATACCTGTTAAACGCCGAATTCCTGACCGCCATGGCCAATGCCGTGGAGGCCGGTCCGCGCGAACGGCAGAAGATCCGTTTCGCCGTGCAGCAGATGGTCGACGCCATGTCGCCCGCCAATTTTTTGGCGACCAATCCGGAAGCGCAGCAACAACTCATCGAAACGAAAGGCGAGAGCCTCTCGCGCGGGCTGTCCAACATGCTGGGCGATATGCAGAAAGGGCGCATTTCGCTGTCGGACGAGTCGGCGTTTGAAGTCGGCCGCAACGTGGCCACCACGCCCGGCCAAGTGGTGTTCGAAAACCATCTGTTCCAGCTGATCCAGTACAGCCCGGCCACGCCGACCGTGCACCAGGTGCCGCTGCTGATGATGCCGCCTTGCATCAACAAGTTCTACATCCTCGATTTGCAGCCGGAAAACTCGGTGGTGCGCTATGCGGTAGAGCAGGGCAACACCGTGTTCCTGGTGTCGTGGCGCAATCCGGATGCCTCGCTGGGCGGCACCACCTGGGATGACTACGTCGAGACCGGCGCGATCAAGGCGATCGAGGTCGCGCGCGCCATTTCGGGCAGCGAGAAGGTCAACGCCTTCGGCTTTTGCGTCGGCGGCACCATCATGAGCACGGCGCTGGCGGTGCTGGCCGCGCGCGGCGAACAACCGGCCGCCAGCCTGACCCTGCTGACCACCTTGCTCGACTTCGAGGACACCGGCGTGCTCGAAGTGTTCATCGACGAAACCCAGGTCGCCATGCGCGAAAAAGCCCTGGCCAAAGGCGGGCTGATGCCGGGCCGCGACCTGGCGACGACGTTTTCCTCGCTGCGTCCGAACGACCTGGTGTGGAACTATGTGCAGTCGAACTATCTGAAAGGCAAGGAACCGCCGCCGTTCGACTTGTTGTACTGGAATTCGGACAGCACCAACCTGCCGGGCCCGATGTTTTGCTGGTATCTGCGCAATACTTACCTGGAAAACAGCCTCAAGGTGCCGGGCAAGCTGACCGTGGCCGGGTCCAGGGTCGACCTGGGCGCGATCGACGCGCCGGTGTTCGTGTACGGCTCGCGTGAAGACCACATCGTGCCGTGGAAGGCCAGCTATGCGTCGCTGGGCCTGCTCAATCCCGGCAAGGGCGGGGCCAACCGCTTCGTGCTGGGCGCGTCCGGGCATATTGCCGGGGTGATCAATCCGGCATCGAAGAACAAGCGCAGCTACTGGACCAACGATCCCGCCCCGGTGGCGGCGCCGGCCAAGGGCAAAGGCAAGGGCAAGAAGGCTGCGCCGGAAGCCGACGCCAACGCCGCCATCGTGCCGGCCGAGCAATGGTTCAGCGGCGCCACCGAGCATGTCGGCAGCTGGTGGCCGGAATGGGCGGCCTTTTTGGCCAATAACGGCGGCAAGGACGTCAGTGCCCCAAAGAAACTTGGGAATGCCGACTACCAGCCGATCGAGCCGGCGCCGGGGCGTTATGTGAAGGTGCGGGCCGACTGAATCTTGCAATGAGGCAGGGCAACGGGCGTTGCCCGGTACTTACGGTTTGGGTGCGGCGCACTATTTGCTGCACCCGACCGCGTAAAGTGGTATTTTTGCGAATATCCACTCTATAATGCAAAAAGCAGGCGTGTCAGGAGCGGACCTCAGTCCGCTTTTTTTTCGTGATCAGTCAACATGCGCTGCGGCGCAATAAGTGGAACCTTGAGATGAGTAGTGCAAAAAAGAGTACGGAACGCCTGATCAAGAAGTACCCGAATCGTCGTCTGTACGATACCCAGACCAGTTCGTATATCACCCTGACCGACGTCAAGCAGCTCGTGCTCGACGCCGACGAGTTCACCGTCATCGATGCCAAGAGCAGCGAAGACCTGACCCGCAGCATCTTGCTTCAGATCATCCTTGAAGAAGAAGCGAACGGCGCGCCGATGTTTTCGAGCGGCGTGTTGTCACAGATCATTCGCTATTATGGCCATGCCATGCAGGGGATGATGGGCTCGTACCTGGAGAAAAACGTCCAGGCCTTCACCGATATCCAGAACAAGTTCACTACCGGCCAGACCGGGACGTTCGAAGGCAAGCCTTTCAGCCCGGAGATGTGGACCCAGTTCATGAACGTGCAGGGACCGATGATGCAGGGGATGATGAACAACTACATCGACCAGAGCAAAAACCTGTTCGTACAGATGCAGGAACAGATGCAGAACCAGAGCAAGAGCATTTTCGGGGCGGCGTTTCCGTTTCCGCCGGTGGAGAAGAAGTAAGTCTGAAGCGGCTGTTTATGCCCCGAATACCTGTTAGTTCCGTCGTTCCCGCGAAGGCGGGAACCCAAGTTCGCCGAGCCGCTGTTGGCTACGGTACAAAATTGGGTTCCCGCCTTCGCGGGAACGACGAGGTAAGGGGGCAGGCACGATACGCAGTGCTGCGAACTTTCAAACCACCAACTCCCCGTCCCAAACAGGTATAATCGCAGATTACCCTGCTTTATTGTGCCTCCAACATGTCCGAACTTCGTCGTAATCCCCTTCCTGGTGCCGCTCCAAAAGTCGGCTTTGTCTCGCTCGGTTGCCCTAAAGCGCTGGTCGACTCCGAACAGATCCTGACCCAGTTGCGCGCCGAAGGTTACGAAACCGCGAAGTCGTACGAAGGCGCGGATCTGGTCATCGTCAACACCTGCGGCTTCATCGACGCCGCCGTACAAGAATCGCTCGACGCCATCGGCGAAGCGCTGGCCGAAAACGGCCGCGTCATCGTCACCGGCTGCCTCGGCGCCAAAAAAGATGCTGCCGGCGACGACATCATCATGAAGGTGCACCCGAAAGTGCTGGCCGTCACCGGTCCCCACGCCCTCGGCGAAGTCATGGACTCGGTCCACCTGCACCTGCCCAAGCCGCACGAGCCGTTCTTCGACCTGGTGCCGGCGCAGGGCATCAAGCTCACACCGAAGCATTACGCTTACCTCAAGATTTCCGAAGGCTGCAATCACCGTTGCAGTTTCTGCATCATCCCTTCGATGCGCGGCGACCTCGTGTCGCGTCCGATCGCCGACCTGATGATGGAAGCCGAAAACCTGTTCAAGGCCGGCGTCAAGGAATTGCTGGTCATCTCGCAAGATACCAGCGCCTACGGCGTCGACGTCAAGTTCCGCTCCGGTTTCTGGAACGGCCGCCCGGTCAAGACCCACATGACGCAACTGGTCGAAGCGCTGGGCCAACTGGCCGCGCAGTTCGGCGCCTGGGTGCGCCTGCACTATGTGTATCCGTATCCGCACGTCGACCAGATCATCCCGATGATGAGCGGCGGCAATGTCCTGCCTTACCTCGACATTCCGATGCAGCACGCCCATCCGGATGTGTTGAAGCGCATGAAGCGTCCGGCCAGCGGCGAGAAAAACCTCGACCGCATCCAGGCCTGGCGCGCCATGAACCCGGACCTGACGATCCGCTCGACCTTCATCGCCGGCTTCCCGGGCGAAACCGAAGCCGAATTCGAGTACTTGCTGGACTTCCTCAAGGAAGCCCAGATCGACCGCCTCGGCTGCTTTGCGTATTCGCCGGTGGAAGGCGCAACCGCCAACCTGCTCGATAATCCGGTGCCGGACGAAGTGCGCGAAGAGCGGCGCGGCCGCGTCATGCTGCTGCAAGAAGAAATCTCGGCCAAGCGCCTGCAGGCCAAGGTCGGCAAGACCATGCGCGTGCTGGTCGATGAAGTCGGCGGCAAGGAAGCCATCGGCCGCTCGTGGGCCGACGCGCCTGAAATCGACGGCGTGGTCCACATCAAGCGCTCGCTGGTACCGGGCAAGAAGCTCACCGTCGGCGAATTCGCCGAGGTCACCATCACCGCCGCCGACGCCCACGATCTCTGGGCTTCGGTAGTCTAGTCCCCCACGGCTGGCACGGCCGCAGCAAGTGGCCGCGCCGCCACTGCCAAGCCTGCCAGCCCGATGAAAACAACGTCCCCGCAAACCCAACTGATACACGACGCCTACCAGCCGCCCGCCGGCTTCGCGGCGTTTCCCACCCCGATCCATCACGCCTCGACGGTCCTGTTCAAGGATGTCGCCGCGATGCGTTCGGGCGACTGGAAAGACAAAAGCGCCTATACCTACGGCCTGCACGGCACGCCGACCACGTTCACGCTGGAAGCGCGCCTGGCCGCCATCGAAGACGGGCAGTTCTGCCTGCTGGCGCCGAGCGGGCTGGCGGCGATCGCCATGGTCGATTTTGCGCTGCTCAAAAGCGGCGACGACGTGCTGCTGCCCGATAATGTGTACAACCCGAACCGCGAACTGGGGCGCTGGCTCAGCGCCGACTTCGGGATCACGGCGCGCTATTACGATCCAATGATCGGGGCCGGCATCGCGCAACTGATGCAGCCGAATACGAAATTGGTCTGGACCGAGGCGCCGGGGTCGGTGTCGATGGAAGTGCCCGACCTGCCGGCCATCTGCAAGGCGGCGCATGCCGCCGGCGCGCTGGTGGCGCTCGATAACACCTGGTCGGCCGGGCTGGCGCTGCGCGGCTTCGAGCATGGCGTCGACATCATCATGCAGGCGCTGACCAAGTACCAGTCGGGCGGCTCGGATGTGCTGATGGGCGCCGTGATCACGCGCGAGCGTGCGCTCAACGACCGGCTGGCGATGGCGCATATGCGGCTCGGCATGGGTGTCAGCGCCGACGACGCGTACCTGGTGCTGCGCTCGCTGCCCACCATGCAGCTGCGTTTTGCGGCGCACGATGCGGCGGCGCGCAAGGTGGCGCTCTGGCTCAAGGCGCGTCCCGAGATTGCGCGCGTGCTGCATCCGGCGTTTGCCGATTGTCCGGGTCATGAGCACTGGAAGCGCGATTTTACCGGGGCGGGAGGCTTGTTTTCGGTGGTGTTCGATGCGCGTTACAGCGAAGAGCAGACCGACCGCTTTGTGGACAGCCTGGCCTTGTTCGGGATTGGCTACAGCTGGGGCGGGGCGAACAGCTTGGTCATGCCGTACCGGGTGCAGGCAATGCGCAAGGATTGGAAAGGTGCGGGAGTGCTGGTGCGCTTCAATATCGGGCTGGAAGAGGCCGATGACCTGATCGCGGATCTGGAGCAGGGCTTGGCGCGGCTGTGAGCCGCGTGTGCGTTCCGGACACTGGCTCGTCGTTACCCGTAGTTCGTCGTTCCCGCGCCAAGGCGGCCCTCGGCGGGAACCCAAGTACATTGATCCGACTATAGCTACGGTACGAAATTGGGTTCCCGCCTACGCGGGAACGACGAGCTTGCGCGGGAACGACGAGCTAACGATGGCAGCGAGCTGCCAGTAACGACGAGCTAACCGGAGCAACGAGCTAACCGGTGGCGGACGGTCCGGCTGACCGTCGTTAAGCCGGCATCGCCTGGTTCTTCTCCAGGTCAAAAAATCCTTTCAGCAGGCGATACGCTTTCCAGATCCACGCCAGTCCGCCGATGACCCATGCGATGAACAGGCCGATACCGAACACCCAGCCCAGCGCCACCGCAAAGAAAATAGCGACCACCATCCAGAAAACGAACCACCAGAACGAGCGGATCATCCAGCTGTGATGGCTGTAGACGAAGGTCCCTTGCGCCTCGCCGCGCTTGATGTAGTTGACGATCAGCGGGATCACCGACAGCATGCCCAGCGAGAAAACCAATGCCAGCGCATGCACAATGTACAGAATGCGCGCCATGTTTTTCTGTTCTTCCATATTCCGCTCCAAGGTCAGGTCTTGCGTCATGATGCATGCTCCTTTAACAATATGGGCCGATTGTAGCAGTCGCGCCGCCGCCTATCCTGAAATTTCGCATGCATATCATGCGTTTCGCATGAGAGCATCCACCCAGGAAACAATCCCGTTCACGTCCATCGCCCCCGGCTGGCGCGCCACCTCGCGGCCGTTGCAAAACAGCGCCAGCGTGGGAATGCTGCGGATGTTGTAGCGCGCCGCCAGGTCCTGCAAGTGCTCGGTATCGACCTTGAGCAGGCGCACGCGCGGCTCCAGCCGTTTGGCCGCTTGCAGGTAGGCCGGCGCCATCATCTTGCACGGCCCGCACCATTCGGCCCAGAAGTCGACCAGCACCGGAATGTCGTTGCGCTCGATATGCTTGTTGAAACGCGCCGTGTTGACGTCGATCGGCGCGCCGACGAACAGCTCTTTCGCGCATTTGCCGCATACCGGCGTGTCTTTCAGTCGCTCCTGGGCGAGCCGGTTGACCGCTTCGCAATGCGGGCAGACGATGTGGACGGGGTCGGTCATGAAATCCTCCTGCGTACAGATTGGTAAAACGCCATTGTAGACCGCGCGCCGTCCAAGCGTGTTCGGCTTGGCGCGCGAGGGCTGCTACACTTTCGCATCATGGCAAATACATCACATCATGCGCCCGGCGTGCTGCGCATCGGCTGCGCCGGCTGGACTATTGCGCGCGAGGTGGCGGCCTCTTTCGAAACCGAAGGCAGTCACCTGGAGCGCTACGCGGGCGTGCTCGGCACGGTCGAAATCAACTCGTCCTTCTATCGGCCGCACCAGAGCAAGACTTACGCGCGCTGGGCCGCGAGCGTGCCGCCGGCGTTTCGTTTCACGGTCAAGATGCCGCGCGCCATCACGCATGATGCGGGCCTGGCCGGCATCGAGGCGCCGCTGCGCCAGTTCGCCAGCGAAGCCGGGGCGCTGGGCGACAAGCTGGGCTGCCTGCTGGTGCAACTGCCGCCCAAGTTCGGTTTCAACGCCGCCGTCGCCGGCGATTTTTTCGCGCGCGTGAAAGACACCTTCGGCTGCATGCTCGCCTGCGAAGCGCGCCACCCCAGCTGGTTCGGCGAGGAGGCGAGCGCACTGCTCGAACGCGCGGGCGTCACGCGCGTGATCGCCGATCCGGCCAAGGGCCAGGAAGGGCCGCACGTGCCGACCACGCGGGCCATTTACGTGCGCCTGCATGGCTCGCCGCGCATCTACTACTCGTCGTATTCGCCGGCCTACATTGCGCAGCTGGCGCGCGACATGGCCATCCACGCGCGGCAGGGGCGCGACGTCTGGATCATTTTCGATAACACGGCGTCCGGCGCGGCGCTGCCCAATGCGCTTGAGCTGCGCGTGGCGCTTGACGGTCTGCCGGCGCTTACGCCAGCGCCAGGTCCAGGTCTTCCAGCCTGATCGGCTTGGTGAAGTGGCGCGCAAACCCGGCGTCGATGGCTTGGGTGCGGTCTTTTTCGCTGCCGTAGCCGGTCAGCGCAATGAGTTCGATGCCGGCCGTGCGGGCGTCGGCCTTGAGCGCGCGCGCCAGCGCATAGCCATCCATGCCGGGCAGGCCGATGTCGATCAGCGCCAGTTCCGGCTGCGAGGCCAGGGCCGTGGCAATCGCCTCAAGCCCGCTGGCGGCGCTGACCACGTCGCAGGAACGCAGTTGCAGCAGCATCGACATCATCTCGCGCGCGTCGGCGTTGTCTTCCACCAGCATCACGCGGCGCAGGCGCGGCGCCGGCGCGTTCACCGCACCCGGCAGCGCCGGCGTGTGCCCGGCCAGGCGCGGCAGGGTGACGGTGGCGATGCTGCCCTTGCCGCTGCCTTCGCTGTCGATGCGCACAAAGCCACCATGCAATTCGACCAGCCGGCGCACCAGCGACAGGCCGATGCCCAGGCCGCCATGCGCGCGTTGCAGGCTTTGCTTGCCCTGCACGAAAATATCGAACACGTGCGGCAGCAGCTCGGGCGCAATGCCCTGGCCCGCATCGCGCACGGACAGTTCCGCCGCCTCGCCCACCTGGCGCACGGTGAGCACGATTTCGCCGCCGCCCGGACTGTATTTGATGGCGTTGTCGAGCAGGTTGTCGATCACCTGCAGCAGGCGGGTGGGATCGGCGTTGACCGTCGTCGCCACGCTCTCGACCCGCACACTGAAGCCGGCGGTGCGCCCGCTGGCCGTGAGCGTGTCGACGCAGCGCTGCGCCACCTCGGCCAGGTCGACCGGCGCCTTTTGCAGTTCCAGCTTGCCCATCAGGGCGCGGTTCACTTCGAGCAGGTCGTCGACCAGTTTGCGCAGGTGGTCGGTCTGGCGCCGCAGCACGTCGCGCGCGCGCTGGGCCATGGCGTCGTCGACCTGGCGCGCGTTGTCGAGGATCGAGACGGCGCTGGCCACGGCGCTGAGCGGGTTGCGCAGCTCGTGGCCGAGCATCGCCAGGAATTCGTCCTTGGCCGCATTCTGTTCTTCGGCGCGGGCGCGCGCGGTTTTTTCGGACACCAGCAACGCATTGCGTTCGTTTTCGGCGTCGGTGCGCGAGCGCATCTCGGCCTGCAGGCGGTCGCTCGCTTCGCGGATCGCTTCGTTCAGGCTTTCCAGTTCATGGATGCCGGAACGCGCCAGCGCGCGCACTTCGCCGCCCCGGCCGAGCAGCGCGGCCGCTTGCGAGGCGCGCGCGACGAAACGCACCAGGTGGCGCCCGGCCAGCATGGCCAGCGCCAGCGCCGCCGCCAGCGCAATCACCAGGCCCGCGCCCATGACCGGCACGCCGCGCCAGACGGCCGCGTTGATCTCGGCCACCGGCGCGCCGATGATGATGGCCCAGCCCGAGCGCTCGGAGCGGGTGAAGGCGTCCACCACTTCCTTGTCGTCGCCCGACAGATGGTTGAATACGCCGCTGGGGGTCTTGTTGATGACCGCCAGCGTCTCCGGGCGCACCGTGAGGCCGACGAATTTGTCGGCGTTCTCGCTGCGCGCGATGATCACGCCGGCGCGGTCGAGGATCGCCACGCGCCAGCCGGGCGGCACGGCGCGCCCGGTAAACGAGTGCGCGAAAAAGGCTGGCGAAAAGGCCTGGCCGATCACGTAGCGCTGCCCGGACGGGGTCTGGATCGGCTCCTCCACCATCACGAAATGGTTCTTCAGCACTTCGCCCCATTTGATGCCGGTGACCTGGCCCTGGTTGGATGCCAGCATGGCGCCGACCTGGTCCGGATCGGGGCGCTTGGGCAGTGCGATGCCGTAGGGGCGGCGCGTATTGAGCAATTGCTGGCCATGGGTGTCGTACAGGATGATCCAGCCGCCCGGCGCGGCGCTGGCCTCGCGCGCCTCCTCGTAGAAGTGGGCCAGGTCGCCCTGCGCCAGCGCGTGCGAACGCCCCAGCACCTTGAGCACCGACTGGGCGCGGTAAATATCGGCATCGATGGCGCGCGCGGTCAGCGTGGCGCTTTGCTCGATGCGCCCGATGGCGGAACTGTGCTGGGTATCCTGCAAAATGTGCAGCGCAATGGCGCCGAAGACGGCGACCGGAACGACGATCGAGAGGGCCAGGACGATGTAGTGGGAACGCAGGCGCATCAGTGGGCGACGCTGCGGAAGTGGTTGAAGTGCTCTGGCATGGATCGATGGCGCTGGGTGAGGTGGGAACGGTGCGCAATTTTACCGCAGCGGCCGCCCGGCTTGCGAGAATCGCTTCAGCGCCCGCCGCCGCGCAGCCGGCGTTGCTCCACCTCATGCACCGCCAGCGGCAAGGTCGCGCGCCACAGGGCCAGTCCGGCCAGGCTGGCGCCGCCGCACAGCCAGCCGCGCAGGTCGAGGGTCGGTTGCGAGGACAGGAACCACATCATCGCCACCATGCCGCCGATCATCAGGAGCATGCCGGCCAGCGCCGCCCAGGCGCGCCAGTTGGCGGCGTTGGCTTGGGCGACGGTGCTCAGGGTCAGGGCGATCTGTTGGGTGATGTTCATGCAGGCAAGCATACAAGCTGGCATGGCGATTGTCCATTGGCAAGAGCGTCGCGTACGCGAGTGGCGCTAGCGCGTTCCTTGCTGGTACACTCAGCTCCGATGCTTAACTGAAACTTAACCTCATCCGGACGATACTGCGGGGCTGTGAACTGACGATGAAAACGTATCTTGGAAGTTGCCATTGCGGCGCGGTGCGCTTCGAGGCCGATATTGACCTGAGCCTGGAGACCTTGCGCTGCAACTGTTCGATGTGCAAGAAGATCCGCTGGTGGGCGGCCATCGTGAAGCCGGAATCGTTTCGCCTGCTGTGCGGGGCGTCCGAGCTGGGCGACTACCAGTTTCACCGGAGGGTCGAGCATCACCTGTTTTGCCGCCATTGCGGCGTGCGCCCGTTCAGCATCGGCCAGTCGCCCCGGCTCGGCAAGTTTTATGGCGTGAGCGTGGCCTGCCTGGACGGCGTGTCGGATGAAGAACTGTCGTGGGTGCCGGTCCGCTACGTGGACGGGCGCAACGACGAGTGGGACCAGGCGCCCGCCGAAACGGGCTACCTGTAGGGCTTGTCAGCGGTGGCGCCAGCCGCGCCCCACGTGGGCGCGCCCGTAGCCGTGATGGCCCCACGAACGCCCGAAGCCGAATCCCAGGCTGAGCGACACCGGCGGATACCAGATCGGTTCCTCGATGTACACCGGAGCCGGTACATACACCGGCCGCTGCACGTAGATGGGCGACTGCACGTAGACCGGTTGCGTCACGGTCACCGGGCGCGAGGAATATTCGACGCGCGAACCGTTGGGCGAGGCCGCCGCCACCTTGTCGCCGGTGCCCGGCGCGACCGGCGTGACCGACACCACGCGCCACTGCGACGGGTCGGACGGCTGGGCGTAGCCGCCGTTGGCATAGCCCGGCGCGGACGGATAGGTGGCGCAGCCGCCCAGCGCGACCAAGGTTGCGATAAGTAAGAGGTTTTTCATGGCAAGGCACTCCTTATTCTGATCCGATCACTATAGGCAAACGGCGCATGCCGGCGCTGCTACTTACACGTTGTTACACTCATGATAAGACATGAAACTTTTTTGTCATTGACAGTGCCAAACATGTACACTACGGAAATGTTTTTGTAACTGATATAACGTGGAGCGCAATTTGCAGGATGAAGAGCAGGGACCGGGCCATTATCAGCTGAAGCGACTGTTGGGAGAGGGTGGCTTCGGGCAAGTGTACGAAGCCTGGGACTCCAAGCTCCAGCGTATTATCGCCATCAAGCGGCTCAAGCCGCAACTGCTTTCGGCGCGACCAGAAAACCTGCTCGACGAGGCGCGTCTCGCCGCGTCCCTGCGCCATCCCGGCTTCGTGCGCATCTTCTCGATCGAGGGCGATGCCGCCCAGCAATCGATCATCATGGAATTCGTCGACGGCTGCACCTTGCGCGAAGCCGGCAAGCGCGGTCCGATGCCCGAGGCCCAAGTGCTCGACATCGTCGACCAGGTGGCCGACGCCATGTGCGAAGCCCACGCCGCCAAGCTGATCCACGGCGACCTCAAGCCGGCCAACCTGATGCTCGAACCCGGCGGCAGGGTGCGCATCATGGATTTCGGGCTGGCGCGCAAGATCGACCCGCAAGCGACCGAATCGGTGGTGTTCGACCAGACCGAAGGCACCATCGCCTACCTGGCGCCGGAACTGATGATGGGCTCGACCCTGAGCCCGCAAAGCGATGTGTACGCGCTGGGCGTGGTGATGTATGAATTGCTGACCGGCACGCGCCCCTTTTCGCACCTGAGCGGGCTGGCCCTGGCCGCCGCCCATATCCAGTCGTCCTCGGGCGTGTGGCCGTTTCCACCGGACGCCAGCCCGGATGTGATCGCCCTGGTGCGGGCCATGGCGGCGCGCCAGCCCGAGGACCGCCTGGCCTCGATGCAGGCGGTGCGCGCGGCGCTCGCCGCGCTGGGCGGCGGGCCGGGCGCGCCTCTAGCGGCGGCGGCGCCGGCGCGCTCGCTCAGGAGCCGCGCCGCCGCGCTGTTGAACACGCGCGCGCGTCGCTACGGCTTGCTTGCCGTCGTCGTCGTCGTGTCCATCGGCGCCGGGCAAGCGCTGATCCCGCCCGCGTGGTTCGGGCCGCACACGCCCTTCTTTTCCGAGTCGGCCGCCATGCGCGGCGGACTGACGGCCCTGACCACCTTCGACCGCGACGAGAGCCTCGACCTGGCGATTCGCAACTTCACCTCGATCCTCGACCGCCAGCCCGATCACGCCGCCGCCGCGGCCGGACTGTCGCTGGCCTACGCACTGCGCCACACGGGCGACACGCGCGACGATGTCTGGCTGCGCCGGGCCGATGCCAGCGCCCAGCTGGCCTTGAAACTGAACGACCAGCTGGCGCTGGCGTACGCGGCGCAGGGCGTGGTGCGGATGGGACAGCAACGCGACGCGGAAGCGCTCGATTTTGCCGACAAGGCCTTGCGGCTCGATCCGATGGACCGCTTCGGACTGCTTCTCAAGGGCGATGCCCTGACCCGCATGCGGCGCTATGCGGAGGCGGAGCGAACCTTGCTCGATGCGGTGCGCATGCATGAGCGCGATCATGTTTTTCTCGACTTGCTGGGGACGCTTTACCATCACCAGGGCAAGTACCTGGCGGCGGAGCAATCGTTCCGCCGCAGCATCGTACTCGAGCCCGATGCGGTCATCGCCTATGCCAACCTGAGTTCGGCGCTGTTGCGCCAGAACCGCACGGATGAAGCGCTGCAAGTGTTGCAGCAGGGTCTGCAGGTGCGCCCGAGCGGCCGGCTCTACAACAATCTGGGAAATGTCTTGTTCAACCGCGGCGATTACGTGGGCGCCGCGCAAGCCTTTGAAGAATCGGTCTCCGGGGCAAAGGGCAATCCGAACGATTATTTGCGCTGGGCCAACCTGGGCGATACCTTGCGCTGGATACCCGGACGCACCGCCGCCTCGAACAACGCCTATCGCCAGGCGGTCGGCTTGTTGAAGCCGCTGCTTGAGCGTTCGGGGTCGAAACCGGTGCTGATCTCGCGCATGGGCTTGTATTCGGCGCGCGTGGGCGACCGCGACGCCGCCATGGTGTACACGCGCCAGGCGCTCAAGGCCGATCCGTCCAGTGCCGATGTGCACTTCCGCGCAGCCATGTCACACGAAATCCTGGGTGACCGGGACACTGCCCTGGCCGAGTTGATGATCGCGCAAGAGCGCGGTTATCCGGCCAACCTGATCCGGTCCGAGCCCGACCTGACCGCGTTGCGGCGCGACCCCCGCTATCTCCACTCCACCACCAAAGGCGAAAAATGAAAAAACCGACATCGATGCTATTGGAAGCAAATTTCGATATTAACCAGATCGGCGAGACACTGGAATGGAAGTTCAGCCGCAAGGATGGCAATGGTAATCCCGTCAAGGGCCGCTATGCCGGCGCCATCTATTTTACGGTGGGCGAGCAGATGCATATCCGGATCCGCGCCGGCGGCTACGAGAAATTCGAATCGTTCCAGGTGCTCGACTGCACCCTGATCACGCGTCCGCAGATTCGTTCCATCGCGCCGGGCGTGCTGCCCGAGTACGCGCCGCCATCGCCGTTCATCGATAATGAACACGTGCGCGTCAAGGGCGCCAGCGTGCAAATCCCGGCAGAACAGTTCTTGCGGGACAAGGCCGACAGTGACGATCCGCTGTATCACAAAAAAGCGCTGAAATGGGACAAGCACCTGACCGTCGGCGCCTGTACCGGGCGCTGGGAAGTGTCCTTTGTGCTGACCGTGCTGATCACGCGCGCCTCGGGCGAGACCAGCCAGCGCGTGTTCGTGTTCGATCCTGAAAGCGAAGTCGGCGGGGGCATTGCCCCAACCGTCGAGGCGCTCGCTCCGGGCGCGGCCTCCGACCAGGTCGCGTGCATGCCGGAAAGTGAAGTCGGCGGAGGCATCGCTCCGGCCTGATCAGCCTTAGGCGAGGCTGGTGTCGAGCCCCAGCACCCGCAAATGGCGGCGCAAGGCTTCGCTCGGCGTTTTCAGGCGCGAGGCGCAGCGGGCCAGGTCGCCGCCGTGGGCGCTCAGGGCGGCGTCGAGTTCCTCGCGCGGAATCAGGGCCGCCGGGCGGATCGCCGGATGCGCTTCGATCAGCTTGTACAGCGACGGGCGCGACAAGCCCAGTTGCTGGGCCGCGCCGCTGATCTGCCAGCCGTGTTCTTCCAGCGCGCCGAGCAGGTCGTCATTGCTGACCTCGGCCAGCTTGCGGCGCGGCGCGGCGTCCGCCGGCGCTTTCTGGCTGGCGCTGCGCGGTTGCGCGGCCGAGGCCGGGTAGCCCAGGCCGAGCGCGCGCGCCGGCGCCGGCGCATGCACGTATTGCGACAGCAGCGGCCGCTCGCCCGCCTGCAAGGCCATCACCATCCTGCGCGCCACATTGGCCAACTGGCGGATATTGCCCGGCCAGTCATAATTGCACATCTCGGACACCAGCGCCGGCGGAAACGCCGCCAGCTCGGCGTTGTTCAACTCGCACCCCTTGAGCATATGCAGCAGCAGCACGCCGATATCCTCGCGCCGCTCGCGCAGGGTCGGCACCCGGATCACGAACGCCTCCATGCGGCGCAGCAAAGGCTGGTTGAAGCCGCGCGCGTCCAGGTCCTGGTCGGTGGCGGCGATCAGGCGCGCCGTGGTGCGCGCATCGGTGCTCGCGCCAAGCGGGCGATAGGAGCCCGTTTCCAGCACCCGCAGCAGCATCGGCTGCACCGAGGCCGGCGTGTCGCCCAATTCATCGAGAAACAGGGTGCCGCCATCGGCCTCGGCAAACAGGCCCTGGCGCGGCGCCTGCGCGCCCGTGTACGCGCCCTTGACCGCGCCGAACAGGTCGGCCGCGGCCAGCGACTCGCTCAGGGTCGCCATGTTGACCGCCACCAGCGGATTGGCGCTGCGCTTGCTGGCCTGGTGGATGGCGCGCGCGGCCACATCCTTGCCGGTGCCGGTTTCGCCGAGCAGCAGCACGGCCAGGTCGGTGCCCGCCACCTGGCGGATCAGCTCGCGTGTGGCGATCGCGCCACTACTCACGCCCAATAAGCCCGGAAACAGGTTAGGGCGCGGGAAACTCGTCATCCAGTGCAGGCACAGCAGCACATGGCCGCCCAGGCCCAGCACCACGCCGCCTTTGACTTCGTCGCGCGTAAAGCGGCGCGTGCCGCTCAGCACCGTGCCATTGACTTCGAGCGCCATGCGGCTGTCGGGTGCGGCCAGCTCGACGCTGTCGTCACTGGTGCGGCGCACCACCAGCGGCGCGCGCGCGATGGCGCGGTGGCCGAGTGCGATGCCGTCCTGGCCGGGACGGAAGAACAGCGGCGTATAGCGGCATACCTCGATCGTGCCTTCCTCGGCCGGGCCGATGAACTGCTCGCCGATGCGCTCCGTTTCCGGATGCCACAGGATGGTCAGGCCCAGCAAGGCACTTGTGATGCCATTTTTTTGCGAGAAAAGCTGCGTCGTCAACGTGTTATCAACATCATTCACCGGGGTCTCCATGGTACCGCGTTTAGTATTTGCCAATTATAGAGCACGGACGACAATAGTTGACATGTAAAGAGCGGTCCGCTTACACGTTTTTTACACGTCGCGTGTCAATGACACGTCAGCGGCTTACGCGTTACCTTTCCGCCAGACATGTAAATAGAAGCGCATTTACATGCTCGTTGACATGTTTTCCCTAAAAACAAGCCTTTTCTGCATGATATTTCGGCACTTATCAGCATGGCACGGTAGTTGCTAAGTATCCATGGCGGCCTTGTTGGGTAGCAAGTAGTCAATCTGCCGGAGAGAGTTGGAAAACATGGGTATTGTGATCGAAAGTTATGCATTCGTTGGCGTGGCAACCCGGGCGACCGGGCCGACGGCACAGGTATGGCTGCCGCCGGGTTTCACGCTCACCGGCGGCGGCGCCTACGACATGGGCCGCGGCACGTCGAACACACTGACGGCCTGCTACCCGACCCGCAACCAGTGCGGCGTCTACAACGGCTGGGCTGCGGCCGGACGCGACTTCGGCCTGGCCGACCCGGTGCCGCTGGCCGTGTACGCGGTCGGCATCCGCATCATCCGCGACGGCGTGCCGGTCAAGATCGAGCAGCAAGTGTTTTCGGCCACCAGCGCGCTGATTTCGGACCCGGGCGTGAGCGTCAAGCTCGGCGCCGGCTGGATCGGCACCGGCGGCGGCGCCCAGGATAACTACGCCACCCCGATCAACGGCAATATGCTCACCGCCAGCTACCCGCTGATCGGCGCCGACGGCAATATCTGCGGCTGGAGCGCCTCCGGGCGCGAACACGACGCGCTCGACCAGGCCCGCGTGACCGCCTTTGTGATCGGCATCCGCACCGGGCCCGACGTGGCGCTCGCAGCGCGCATCGTCTCGAACACCAGCCTGCTGACCGGCTACCCGAGCGCGCTGGTGGCTGTCCCGCACGGCAATGCGGTGGTGGCCGGCGGCGGCGCCCTGGTCGGCGAGAGCGGGCGCAACACCATGCTGAGCGCCTCGTGCCCCATCATCAGCAGCCAGGACGGTCGCCTTACCGGCTGGTTCGCCGCCCGCAAAGTACAAAAATCGGCCCCGCCGAGCGGCATTACCGCCTATGGAGTCTTGCTTGAAGCTGCGTGACTGGATCCTGGTGCTGATGGCCGTGCTGGCGCTGGCGGCCGACCTGCCCGAGCGCGCAGCCATGGCCGGCAAGCAGCCCACAACCGCCCTGACAACCGGGCCCGCGCCAGCGCAGCCGGCCCCGGTACCTTATAACCTCGATCGAACGAGGGATACCGCCAGACGATAGGCGGATGGCGTTCCACCACGCCCGCCGCCACCTATGTCGTCTTCTTTTAACGCGCACCAAGGTGCGCGTTTTTTTTCGCCTTGCCGGGCCGCCTATAATCGGGTTTTCACCACGACGGGAGCACGCATGTTCACCATTCGCCTCGCACGCATGTCCGAAAAACCCCTGCTCGAGGCCTTGATTGCGCGCTCGGGGATCGGGCTGGCCGCCGGCTTTTACACGCCGCAGCAAGCCGCTGCCATCACGCGCGAGGTGTTCGGCGTGGACAGCGCCCTGGTCCAAGACGGCACCTATTTCGCCATCGAGGAAGATAGTACGGTGGTGGCCTGCGGCGGCTGGAGCCGGCGCGCCACCGACTTTGGCGGCGATGGCGCCAAGCATGGCAACGACCGCCTGCTCGATCCGGCCAGCGAGCCGGCCCGCATCCGCGCGTTTTTCGTCGATCCCGCGATGGCGCGGCGCGGGCTGGGCAGCATGCTGCTGCGGCACTGCATGGAGGCGGCCGCGCGGGCCGGCTTTGGTTCGCTGGAACTGGTCTCGACCCTGCCGGGCGAACCCTTGTACCTGGCGCACGGTTTCGTGGCGCTCGAACCGGTCGCGCTGTCGCTGGCCGATGGCGTGGTGGTGCGGCTGACCCGCATGGGACGCAGCCTGTCGCGCCAGCCTGGCGGCTGAAACGCCAGCACGCCGTCGGCAAGCGCTTGTTAGTGTGAACGTTGTGTAAATTCAACAACAATTCATCGCGTGCGCGCGCGCTGCTGCTATATTGTCGCTTCGAATAATTTTGTAATTAAATCAAGGTAAATCCATGAACAAATTCGCCGCAGGTGTGGTGGTCGCGGCCACGCTGGCGTCACCGCTGCTGGCCCAGGCACAGGTGCGCGTTGACGCCAGCCTGAACAATTTCTCGTACACGCTGGTCGACTTGTTGCCCGACGATGGCATTGTCCCGTCGCTCAGCATCGTCGCGCCCGGCGGTTTTGCCGGCGGCTCCCGGATATATGGCAACCTCAGCCAGTATGGCGACACGGTGCCACAGTTGGACGACAGCCGTACACAATCGACAACCCGCTATAACCGCGATATCACGGCGCGTGTCGACTCGCCTGCCGGCAAGGCAAGCGCCAGCGTAAGCGGTACTGATTTTGCTTCATTGCAATTGCGCACCACGGCCTCGACCACCAGCACCACGGCTGGAACCCGGCAGACGAATGCGTACGCCAGTTCCAATATTGTCGAGTTTGTGCTCTCGCCGGGCACGCAGGTCTCGTTTTTCGCAGACTTCAACGGCAGCGCCTTGACCGCGCAGCCAAAAGGCAGCCGGTTTCGGGAAGATGCCGAGATCGAGGGTTCGTTTTCTTTAGTCGGCTATGTGCAGGACCGCGCGATTGGCGGTGACTCAAAATTGATCAGGGTGAAAGCGGCGAACGGCTATTACGACGCAAGTCCTCCAGCGACGATGTCTGCCCATGAGCGTTTCTCGCTGACGTTCGACAACAACTCGGCGTTTTCATCGAACCTGAATCTGAAGTTCGCCTTGAACGCGTCCGCGGACACCCAGTACTACAGCACGCTGCCACTGCCGGTACCTGAGCCGGCCACCACGGCCATGCTGCTTGCCGGACTGGGCCTGGTCGCGGGCGCAGCCCGTCGCCGCCGCAAGATCCAGGGCAACTAAATCATTATTCAACTCAGGAATTTTATGAAGACAATCGTTACCACGCTGGTACTGGGCGCAACGCTCGCCGTGCCGCTGTCGGCCAGCGCGCAAGTGAGCGCGCAAGGCACATTGAACAATTTTTCGTACTCGCTGGTGGATTTGCTGCCGAACGACGGCATCGCGCCGTCGCTCTCGATCGTCAAGCCGCTCTATCCCGAGCAGCCCGGCACGCGCGCGATCGGCTATATCAGCGAGAGCGGATTACGCCAAACGGCCGAGACCAGCGAAGACAAGTCGCGCGTGCTGTACAGCCGCAATCTCGATGCCAGCATGTCCGTCGCCCAGGGTGCCGTGGTCTCGACCGTCGGCGGAACAAATTTCCAGACCCTGGCCTTGGGTACGGCCGCCTCAACCAAGAACGGCGCCGGCTATGACCGCAGGGCGTTCGCGTCGAATTACGTGATGATCGAAGAATTCGTCCTCGCGCCCGGTACGCAGGTCAGGTTCTTTGCCGACGCCAGTGGCAGCGTCTCAAAATCATTGCCAAACACAAGTACCCTGAAGGAAAGTTCGACATTCACGGCCTCGATGAGCTTCCCTGAATTCAGCGCCAACGGCTACCCGGATTTCGTTTCGGAGTTCAGCTTGAGAGCGCCGTCCTGGAGCGCCGACCCGAACTCGCCGTACTCGGAGTCGGCAAGCGAGCGCTTGTCGATCATGTTCCAGAACACGCGGGCAACGTCGGTGAACCTGAAGGTGTTGCTCACCTTGTGGTCCGAAGCGAATTCGCTCGATACGTCGCCGGTGGCCAGTCCGGTGCCGGAGCCGGCGACCTATGGCATGCTCATTGCCGGCTTGGCGCTGGTGGCCGGGATGGCGCGCCGCAAGCGGCCTGCCTGAGTGGTGTTTGCATGCGGGCGTGCGCCCGCATGGCTCGATGAACGCATCCGCGCTACGCGACCCGCTTACGCGAGGATGTTGAGCAAGCCGTCCAGGCCCGAGTAAGTCAGCGCCACATCGGCCTGGGCACGCACCACCGGTTTGGCGCGAAACGCCACCGACAGGCCCGCAATGCTCATCATGGCGAGGTCATTGGCGCCGTCGCCCATCACGATCGCCTGCGCCGGGTCGATGCCGATATCGACGCACACGCGCTCCACCGTGCGCTTCTTTTCGTCGGCGTCGACAATCCCGCCCAGCACGCGGCCGGTCAGTTTGCCGTCCACGATCTCCAGCACGTTCGCATGCGTGTAATCGAGCCCCAGGCGCGCCTTGAGGCGTTCGGTAAAGAAGGTGAATCCGCCCGACACCAGCAAGGTTTTCAGGCCGGCCGCGCGCAGCGCCGCCAGCATCGCTTCGCCGCCCATCGAGATGGCCAGCCGCTCCGTGTACACGCGTTCGAGCGCCGCCGCCTCCAGCCCCGCCAGCAGCGCCACGCGCCGGGTCAGGCTTTCGGCAAATTCGAGCTCGCCGCGCATGGCTGCCTCGGTAATTGCCGCCACCTGCGGTTTCAGGCCCTGCATGTCGGCGATTTCGTCGATGCATTCGATGGTGATCAGGGTCGAGTCCATGTCCATCGCCACCAGCTTGAAGTCGGCCAGCACGCGGCCGGGCGCGATGAAGGTGGCGTCGATGCGCGCCGCCTCGGCGGCGACACCGATGGTCTGCTTGAGCACATCGGAAAATTCGATGCCTTCACAGCGGATGGCGCGTGCGCCCAGCTCCGTCACGCGCGCCGGATTGGCCAGCGCGCCGATGCGGCGCAAGGTGTCGATGGTTGTCTCGGGGCCTTGCAGCACCAGGTTCATGGTCGTCATGTTCGTTTTACGCTAACAGTTGTTTGATCGTTTGCTTGAGCTGCGTGACCCGCGCCGCCAGGTCGGGCATGCTGGCGGTGATTTTCAGCTTGTCCTGGCCGGCCAGCTTGATGTGCCGGTTTTTCTGGATCAGGGTGATGATGCGCATCGAGTCGATCGGCGGGTTGACCATGAACTGCAGGCTGGCCGCTTCGCCATGCGCATCGATCTTGATGATGCCGACCGTCTTGGCCGCGATGCGCAGGCGGTGCGTTTCGATCAGGGCCTTGACCGGGTCGGGCAGCTTGCCGAAGCGGTCGATCAACTCTTCCTGCATGTCGTCGATCTTCTCTTGCGCGCTGCAGTTGGCCAGGCGCTTGTAGATCGACAGGCGCTCGTGCACGTCGCCGCAGAAGTCGGCCGGCAGCAGCGCCGGAACGTGCAGGTTGATTTCGGTGGTGGTGGCCAGCGGCGCGGCCAGGTCGGGTTCCTTGCCGGCCTTGAGCGAGCGTACCGCTTCGTTGAGCATGTCCGAATACAGCTGGAAGCCGATCTCCAGCATCTCGCCCGACTGGTTCTCGCCCAGCACTTCGCCGGCGCCGCGAATTTCCAGGTCGTGCATCGCCAGAAAGAAGCCGCTGCCCAGTTCTTCCATCTGCTGGATCGCGTCCAGGCGGCGCTGCGCTTGCTTGGTCAGGCTGCTCACGTCCGTCACCAGCAGGTAGGCGTACGCCTGGTGGTGCGAACGGCCGACGCGCCCGCGCAACTGGTGCAGCTGCGCCAGGCCAAACTTGTCGGCCCGGTGCATGATGATGGTGTTCGCGGTCGGCACGTCGATGCCGGTTTCGATAATCGTCGTGCACAGCAAAATGTTATAGCGCTGCGCCACGAAGTCGCGCATGACTTTTTCCAGGTCGCGCTCGTGCATCTGGCCGTGGGCCACGCCGATGCGCGCTTCCGGCAGCAGCTCGGTGAGCATGGCCATGCGGTTCTGGATGGTCTCGACTTCATTATGCAAAAAGTAGATCTGGCCGCCGCGTTTGAGTTCGCGCAGGCACGCTTCGCGGATGACCGAGCCGTCTTCTCCGCGCACGAAGGTCTTGATCGCCAGGCGCTTTTGCGGGGCGGTGGCGATGATCGAAAAGTCGCGCAAGCCTTCCAGCGCCATGCCGAGCGTGCGCGGGATGGGGGTGGCGGTGAGCGTGAGCACGTCGACTTCGGCGCGCAGGGCTTTGAGCGCTTCTTTCTGGCGCACGCCGAAACGGTGTTCTTCGTCGATGATCACCAGGCCCAGGCGGGTGAACTGCACGTCCGGCGAGAGCAGCTTGTGGGTGCCGATCACGATGTCGAGCGTGCCGTCGGCCATGCCCTTGATGGCGTTGTTGATTTCTTTGCCGGTCCGGAAGCGCGACAGCTCGGCGATGCGCACCGGCCAGTCGGCAAAGCGGTCGGCGAAGGTTTGCGCGTGCTGTTCGGCCAACAAGGTGGTCGGCGCCAGGATCGCCACCTGCTTGCCGCCCATGACCGCGATGAAGGCCGCGCGCAGCGCCACTTCGGTCTTGCCGAAACCGACGTCGCCGCACACCAGGCGGTCCATCGGTTTGCCGGCGGTCATATCCTTGATGACGTTGTTGATCGCCTCGGCCTGGTCGGGCGTTTCTTCGAAGCCGAAGCTGTCGGCGAAGTTCTGGTAGTCGTGCGCCGAGTATTCGAAGGAGTGGCCCTTGCGCAGCGCGCGCCGCGCGTACAGGTTAAGCAGTTCGGCGGCGGTGTCGCGCACCTGTTCGGCCGCCTTGCGCTTGGCTTTGTCCCAGGCGCCCGAGCCGAGCGAGTGCAGCGGCGCGTCTTCGGGCGAGGCGCCCGAGTAGCGCGAGATCACGTGCAATTGCGACACCGGCACGTACAGCTTGGCGTCCTTGGCGTAATCGAGATGCAGGAATTCGGTCTCGCCTTCGCCCAGGTCCATGCTGGTCAGGCCCATGTAGCGCCCGATGCCGTGGTTGATGTGGACCACCGGGTCGCCGATTTTCAGCTCCGACAGGTCGCGCACCATCGACTCGACCTGGGTCACGCCTTCCTGCTTCTTCTTGCCGGCGCGCCGGCCCGAACCCGCATACAGCTCGGTCTCGGTGATGAAAATCAGCTTGCCGGCGCCCGCCTCGGACAATTCGAAACCCGCCTGCAGGGGCGCCACGCCCAGCGCGAGGCGGGCGTCGGACTGCACGAAGCCGGCGAAGCCTTCGACCGGCACCAGCGCCAGGCTGTATTCGTTGAAGTACTGTTGCAGCGTTTCGCGCCGGCCGTTCGATTCGGCGCAGATCATCACGCGCTTGTCATTCTGCAGCAGGTAGGCGCGCAGGTTGATCAGCGGGTCCTCGACGCGGCGGTTGACGGCCACGTTCGGAATCGGCGCCGACAGCTCGGACGGCTCCAGGTCGGCGTCTTTGGTCACGACCCAGCGGCCGTATGCTTTGGCCAGCGTGAAGAAGTTCTCGTCGCTGAGGAACAGTTCATCGGGCGTCAGGATCGGGCGGTCGCGGTCGGCCTTGAGGAAGCGGTAGCGCGATTCGGTGTCGAGCCAGAAGCGCTTGATGGCGCCGTCGATGTCGCCCACCAGCGCCAGGCTGGCTTTTTCGGGCAGGTAGTCGAACAGGGTCGCGGTGTGCTCGAAGAACAGCGGCAGGTAGTATTCGATACCGGCCGAGGCGATGCCGCTGCTGACATCCTTGTACACCACCGAACGCGATGGATCGCCCTCGAAACGTTCGCGCCAGCGGCTGCGGAAGGTGGTGCGGGCCGCTTCGTCCATCGGGAACTCGCGCCCCGGCAGCAGGCGCACTTCGCGCACCGGGTAGAGCGAGCGCTGGGTGTCGGCGTCGAAGGTGCGGATGGTTTCGATTTCGTCGCCGAACAGGTCGAGCCGGTAGGGCAGGGCCGAACCCATCGGGAACAGGTCGATCAGGCCCCCGCGCACCGAGTATTCGCCGGGCGACATCACCTGCGAATTGTGGGTGTAGCCGGCCAGGGTCAGTTGCGCCTTGAGGCGCGTTTCGTCGAGTTTTTCGCCCTGCTTGAAGAAGAAGGTGTAGGCCGCCAAAAACGACGGCGGCGCCAGGCGCACCAGCGCCGTGGTGGCGGGCACGATCAACACATCGCACTGGCCGTTCTGGATTTCGTGCAGGGTGGCCAGGCGTTCGGAGACCAGGTCCTGGTGCGGCGAGAAGGCGTCGTAGGGCAGCGTTTCCCAGTCCGGCAGCAGGTGGCAGGCCAGTTTGCCGTCGGCGAACCAGGGAATTTCGTCGAGCAGGCGCTGGCCGTCGCTGGCGTTGGCCACGATCACGGTCAGCATCTGCTTTGCCGCTTTGAGTTCGAGCGCGGCCACCGCCAGCGCATACGCGTCCGAGGATCCGTACAGGGTCGGCAGGGCGAAGCGGTTACCGGTTTTTGGGAGTGATTTCTTTAAATCGAAGGGCATGCGCTGTGCTGGCTGGGTGCGGGACGGGTAATTATAGCTGGATATGGGAAATGCAATGGGGGCAGGGCCAAGCTAGCAGAACTTGGGTTCCCGCCTGCGCGGGAACGACGGTTTCAAGGAGACCGTTCGAAGTTGATCCGTCGTTCCCGGCATTGGCGGAACCGACTTCCCGCGCAGGCGGGAACCCAAGTTTCCCTACCCCATCGGGCGCCGGTTGGCAATCCCGAACGGCACATGCACCATCGGTATCGTGCCACCCGGCGACGATGTCAGGTGGGTCAGCTGGTCATCGAAAAAGATATGCGGCTTGAAGATCGACAGCACGCGCGTCTTGTTCATCCCGCCCAGAAAGAAGGTCTCGCTGGCCGATACGCCCCAGCTCTTGAGCGTGGTCACCACGCGCTCGTGCGAGGGCGCGTTGCGCGCGGTGATGATCGCAATACGCAGCACCTTCTTGTAGTCCGGGTCGCGCTTTTGCGCGCGTTCTTCCAGCCGCTGCATCAGCGACAGCTTGCGGAACATCTCGGCCAGCGGCCCCGGACGGTGCGGCACGGCCATGTGCAAGGTCTCGTGGGCGTGGAATTCTTCGAGGTTGTTATTGCGCTTGAAGATGGTCTCCGACTCGTCGTCGGCGATCACGCCATCGAAGTCGAAGGCCACGCGCAGTTCGATATCGTCATCGTCGTCGATGATTTTCGATGGCAGCACCAGCCCGGCCGGATAGTCGGCCGCAATCGCGCTCTTGACGTCTTCTTCGTTGGCGCTCAGGAACAGCGCCGCGTTAAACGCGGGCAGGTAGGTGTAGGGCGACTTGCCGGTGATGAAAGCGGCGCGCGAAATATCGAGCCCGTAGTGGGCGATCGAGCGCATTACCCGCAGGCCCGTTTCGGGCGAGTTGCGCGACAAGAGCACCACTTCGACCGGGTGATGGCGCGCGAAGACCTTGTTGATGTTGAGGAAGCGGCGAATGAAGGGAAATGCCACGCCTTTGTCGAGAATGACGTCCAGATTGCGTTCCTGGTACCTGCGGTATTCGTCCGGTCCGCTGTCCAGGTACACCTGGTGCGAGGCGGTCAGGTCGAACAGGGCGCTCGACGCCACGCCGATCACCAGCTTGCGCTCAATCTCGAATGCCATGCATGGTCCTCGTTATTCGTCTTCGTTACGGAGTTCTTCGAAACAGGCCAGGCTGGCCGCATCCAGCCCTTCGACCACGAACGGATCGTCTTCTTCAAAGTGGGCCGAGTCGACCAGCATGCGCAGGCGACTGAGCATGTCGGCCAGCGCCACCACCTGCGACAGCGCTTCGCCGTCAGGGTCGCCGGCTTCGCGCATGGCGCTGGTCACGGTTTCAGGAAAACCCCATGCTTCGGCGATCCGCACCGACAGCACGCGCGCGTGCCCATGCAGCGCAGCCACAAACTCTTCGGACTGCGGCAAGGACGGTTCGGTATTGGCCTGGTCGAGCAGGCGGAAGGCTACGATCAGGCCCATATTGTGCAGCAGCCCGGCGAAATACGCTTCGACCGGATTGGCGCGCACCGAGGGCGCCAGCACGCTGGCTGCAAGCGCGCATTTTTCGCACTGGCGCCACAGCAGCGGCGTGGAAAGCTGCGAAAACGGCCCCGGATGCATGCTCATGATCACCGGCAGCAGCGAGGCCCGTCCGACCAGCATGCGCAGCCCGTTCACGCCCAGCAGCATGGTGGCCCGTTCGACGGTCGTCACCGGGTCGTTGGCGTGATAGTGCGGGTGGTGGCAGGGACGGTTCGCTTCGCGCAGCACTTCGGCGACCAGTTCCTTGTCTTGCGAGAGCTGGCGCGCCAGGTCGGCACCGGAGACGCTGCTGTCGCGCATGGAGCGCAGCAAAGGCGTGAATACGGGCGGCCTGCTGGGGGCGAGGGTGATCTCGTCGAGCGGCTGCTGGGTCATGTAGGCCAGGTCGACCGCGAGGATTTTTTCGTCGCTGGACGGGCCGCTGTTCGGCGTGACGCCGGCCAGCCAGCGGTAGAACAGCACATCGACCATGCCGGCGTGCGCACGGTCGGGCGCCCGCGCCCTGGAGGGAGCGGGAGCGGCTATGGGGGCTGGCGCAGGCTTGCTTTGTTCGCTGTCGCTGCCCAACAAATTCTTCAGCCATTTCATTGCTTGTTCTCTTTTACCTGCACAAAGGCTGTTCCCTGGATTTTACATGATTACTCAGTAGAAACTTAGGGTTGTGCTGTCCAGCGTCGTGTCTGGTACACGAGTATTTGCTGATTATTAATCTTGTGGAATTGTAATGGTTAATCGCAATGAAACAGGACCACGGTGACATTGTCGCGGCTGCCGTCGCGCAAGGCGGTGGCGATCAATTCCTTGCAGCAATCGCCCAGTTGCGCCGGGCCGGCGTCGGCCAGCAGCGCGGCGATGCGTTCGTCGGAGGTGGCGCCGTACATGCCGTCGCTGCATAACAGGTACAGGTCGCCGGGCTGGACGGCCTGGATATGCAGTTCCGGGCGCACGTCGCCCGAGGGCCCTATCGCCTGCAGCAACAGGTTGCGCGGAGGCAGGTTTTCGGTGGCGCCGGCTTCGACGGCTTCCTGGTACATGGTCTGGTCGCGCGTGAGCTGGGTCAGCTGGCCGGCCCGGTAGCGGTACAGGCGGCTGTCGCCGACGTGGAACACCAGCAGCGGGGCGCCCGGTTCGGGTTGCCACACGCCGGTGAGCGTGGTGCCCATGCCGCCGCCGTCGCCGCGCCGGTTGGCCAGGTTGGTCTGGTACATGCGCTGGTTGGTAAATTCGACCGCGTCGTGCAGCGTGACCATGCTGGCCAGGGTCGCTTCGCTCCAGTGAGCGTGCGGATCGGTCGCTTCGGGGTCGAACGGGCTGGCGCGGAAGTCGGGCGGCGCCACGCCGCTGTCCGGGTCGGTGCTGGCGCGCAGGAAGTTGGCGAGTGAGCTCAGTGCTTCGGCGCTGGCGACCTCGCCCGAGTCGTGACCGCCCATGCCGTCGGCTACCGCGACCAGGCCCAGGCCGGCCTCGATCAGGAAATTATCCTCGTTCGAAGGGCGTACGGTGCCGGTGTCGGTCATGCCGAAAGCCGTACCGGCGCTGAGGCGGTGCGGTGTGGACGGTGAAAGTTGCTTCCAAAAATACAAGGCGTCTCCTGAGGGTGGACTGACGCAAGCCAGTCGCGCATGATTGCCATGCTAGCACGCAGGGTGCGCTTTGTCCGGGTCAATACGGCAAAAACCGGTTCAGGGTGCGTGGCGGGACGGGCCGGCGCGCCGCCGCGCTGCGCCAGGCTTGCGTATTTATGGCGGCGGGGCGGATGTGAAATTCTCGCATCTCATCCCATCCGTAGACGTTTTCTTGAATGCTTTTTTCTTTTCATCAATAATCCAAGCGGAATGTGCTGATAAAGTCGCAACACCATCTTCTTTATTCAAAATAGCAAAAATCAATTCTGATTTTTCTTTATCGTGTACTGTGCATTGTCCAGTAAATTCTACCAGGCGTGTTGGATCGTCTGGAACTTGTATAACATCGCGTATCATCAGAAGCTTTTTATCCTCAAGCAGGATAAATTTGTTCCCACAAATCATCCAGTATCCTGCGATCAATCCTTCAGAAATGTCATCCATTCCCAAATTTTTAAGGTCTATGCTTTTATGCCTAGCCTCAATATCCACAACTTTTTCGTTTTTTACGTGCCTGCCGATAAGCTTCTTTGAAATTTCCGATCCGCATTTAATGGTGCTGAACGTATCACTTGCAAAAGAAAATTTGCTGCAAAAAAACGAAAGCACTAAAAGAGAATAAATTCCAATTTTCATCTTATTGTCAATCTAAAATTGATTCATTGATCTTAATTTCTACGACTTTCGGTAAAATGTCACTGGTGGTTTCTGTTGCCTATAGGCAGGTGATGGATAATATCCATGTACTGCTGGCTGCTTATAGTCAGATACCCATTGCGTACCGTTATACATCGTCATATGGCCATCAGGATGACCGGGAATTGGTTGAATAACCGCGACATCGCCGGCTCTTGGCGCGCCTTGCACTGCAACAAATCCGGCATTAGTAAGGCGGATGCCATAATCTTTTGCGGAATTTGTATTTACAACAGTTACACCGCCAGCCGCAATGGCTTTCCTGACAAATTTCGCACAGTTGCTTGTGCTGGCTGGCATTGCATGTGAATTAAGATGTGCTACGGCGGTATTGACGTTCCAAGGCATTCTAGGTTTCCTTTATTTACGTGAGATTTCAATTGCTTGCTTTACTGATGACATGGAAAAACACCAGTATCGCCCCCTCCGTCCGGGTCGGAATGACAGGGTCATCTTTTAAAAACTCTATTGCTGAGCGTGCTCAGTAGAGTCTCTCGCACAACTCTATTAACGGAAAGCATTGTTCAATATACACTAAAACAAGCCATATTGGTGACATTGCTTTTCAAAATGCTCAGTAACCATGCGGGTGGGCGCCGGCAAGTGGGTCGACTTTTACCTTGAGCCGACATCGAGCCCGGCCTGGCAGTGATCGGCGCGGCGATGAAGAGAATGGGTGGGAAGAGGGCGTGGGGTCGGCGTGAAACACGACTCGACGAACAACCAGTGCAGCATCGCATTGACTGGTCCACGGTTCGCCAGGACGCCGGCCGGCGCCCTGGCGGGGGAAGCGCAGCTTAAGTCGCGCTCAAGCGGCGACTTTTTGGGCGCTGCGCGCGGCCCAGCGATACAGGCCGCTGACAATGGCCGCGCCCAGCACCAGGGCGATCAGCATGTGCGTCGTTTCGCTCATGCTGTTCGGGACGGCCAGCGGCTCGGCGACCTTGGTGGCCACGATCAGGCCGGCCAGGCCGACGTTGAACAGGCTCTCGCCGACGATAAAGCCGGACATGACCAGCACGCCGATACGCTTGGCCGTCTCGCCCCAGGTGGCGCTGCTGACAGCGCGTTCGAACAGCCAGCCGGCCACGGCGCCGACCACGACCGGCGCGGTGACCGCGCTTGGCAGGTAGATCGCCAGGCCCACGCCCAGCGGCGGCAAGCTGAAACGCTCCTTGCTGGCCTTGCGGATGACAAAGTCCACGACGACCAGCGTCAGGCCGAGCAGGGCGCCGTAGCCGATCAGGTTCCATTCCAGGTTATTGCCGATGACGCCCTTGGCCAGGGTGGAAATCAGTGCCGCCTGCGGGGCCGCCAGCGGATCGTCGCCGACCACGCCCACGTTCGGGGCGCCGGCAAAGCCTTTAGCGCTATTGAGCAGGTCCAGCACCAGCGGCACCACGGTCGAACCGGCGGCCACGCCGATCAACAGGCCGACTTGCTGCTTCCACGGAGTGGCGCCGACCAGCTGACCGGTTTTCAGGTCTTGCAGGTTGTCGTTGCCGATCACCGCAACGGCCAGCACCACGGTAGTGACGAACAGCGCGTAGGCGACCAGCGCGTGCGCCACGTCCGGGCCGATGAGATGCTTGCCGACGAAGCCGACGCTGAGCGAGGCGCCCAGGATGGTCAGGATGGCGATGCCGGACACCGGCGAATTGGACGATCCGATCAAGCCGGCCATGTAGCCGCAGACGGCGGCGGCGAACACGCCGGCCACCAGGATGTAGCCGACACCGACGGCCACCAGCGGCAGCGCCAGGCTGGCAAGCACGCCGCCCTGCAGGAAGCTGGCCAGCAGCCAGCCGGCCGGCGCCATGGCCAGCAGGGTGACCAGGCCGACGATGAAAATCGGCAGGTCCTGTTCGGCGCGCGGAATCTCCGCGCCTTCGGCCTTGGCCTTGCGCGCCATCTCCAGCGCCGATTTCAGGCCGCCGAGCACCGGCTTACCCAGTCCGGCCAGGGTGACGATAGCGGCCGCGCCGATGGCGCCGGCGCCGATCATGCGCACTTTGGAGCTCCACATCCCGAGCGCCTGGTCGGCTGCCGCCAGGGCCGGCATCGGCTCCATCGACGTCAGTACCGGCACCAGCACGGCCCAGGCGATGATCAGGCCGGCCAGCATGGCGATGCCGACGGTGATGCCCATCAGGTGACCGGCGCCCAGCAGGGCGAGCGAACTGGCCGCCCCGATCCCGGTGGCGCCGCTGCCGGTCTTGAAATAGAAGGCCACTTCGGCGGCCATCAGCTTGGCGCCGGCGGCGGCCGCGAACAGCGCGGAGGCCACGCTGCCCCAGATCACCGCCATCAGACCGAGCTTGCCTTCGGCCGCGCCGCTGCGCGAGGAAGTGCCGACCTTGAGCACTTCGGCCGCGGCCACGCCTTCCGGGTAGGGCAGGTCGGACTGCGACACCAGCGCGCGCCGCAGCGGCACCGTGTACATCACGCCCAGCACGCCGCCGATGGCGCAGGCGCCGAAGACGGGCCAGAACGGCACCTTGGCCCACCAGCCGATCATGATCAGGCCAGGTAGCACGAAGATCACCGACGCCAGCGTGCCCGCCGCCGACGCGATGGTCTGGACGATATTGTTTTCCTGGATGGTGGCGTCCTTGAAGGCGCTCAGCAGCGCCATCGAGATGACGGCGGCCGGGATCGAGGTCGCGAAGGTGAGCCCGACTTTCAGGCCCAGGTAAACCTGGGCGGCTGTAAAGACGAGGGTGATGACGATGCCGAGGAGGACTCCTCGGATCGTGATTTCTTTTGGTCCGGCCAGTGCGACAATCGCCATCCATTGCTCCAGTATGAAATAGGGGTGCTAAAAAAGCGTCTTATCATAGCTGGCAATGCATGAACGCGGAAGGAAAATGCGAACGCGGCGTCGGTCGCGCCTCCGGCCGCTATCTCGTATCGGACCGCTATCTCGTCGTTCCCGCGCCAAGGCGGCCCTCGGCGGGAACCCAAGTTGTTCTTGCCGTTACTGGCGACGCGCGAAACTTGGGTTCCCGCCTGCGCGGGAACGACGCTGCGGGGGCCGGAACGTAAAGGCGCGTGTAGGTTAACCTCCCGCCTGCGATTCGGCGCCATGGGTGTTCTGCGCGGGCGGCGCTGGCGGCACGGCCGGCGCGCCTGGCACGGGCGGCTGGCCTGGTTCACCCGGTTCTCCCGGCTCGCCCGGCTCCGCGCCATCTGCCGGCAGCGCCGGCAGCTCGTTCATGTCGATCGTCTTGAACTCGCTGCTGCCCGCGTATTCCGCATAAATCCAGTCGTCGTCCTCGCGCAGCACGCCTTCCGGGGTCGGGCGTTCCTTGGCGGGACGCTTGTCGAGCGCCGCGCGCATGTAGTCGACCCAGATCGGCATGGCCAGGGTGGCGCCGAATTCGCGTCCGCCGAGCGAGCGTGGATCGTCGTAGCCCATCCAGGCCACGCCCACCACGTTGCCGGCGTACCCGGCGAACCAGCCGTCGAAGGCGTCGCTGGTGGTGCCGGTCTTGCCGGCCAGGTCGTTGCGGCCCAGTGCGCGGGTGGCGCCGGCGGCGGTGCCGAAGCGGGTCACGTCGCGCAGCATGCTGTCGACCATGAAGGCGTTGCGCTGGTCGATCACGCGCCGCGTTTCGTCGGCCACGGCCGGCGCCGGCGTCTCGAGCAGGATGGCGCCGTTGCCGTCCTTGATTTTGGCGATCAGGTAAGGATTGACCGAAAAGCCGCCGTTGGCGAACACCGCGTACGCGCCCGCCAGTTGCAGCGGGGTCACCGCGCCGGTGCCGAGCGCCATGGTCAGGTTCTTCGGATGGCGCGTCAGGTCGAAGCCGAACTTGCCGAGGAATTCGTGGCCGTAGCCGACCTGGATGGCGCGCAGCAAGCGCACCGACGGCACGTTCTTCGAGTGCACCAGGGCGTGCCGCATGCTCACTTCTCCATCGAACTTGCCGTCATCGTTTTGCGGCGACCAGGTGGCGCCGCCGGCGCCGCTCGGCATGACCAGCGCTTCGTCGAGGATGCGGGTGCCCGGCGAAAAACCCTTTTCCAGCGCCGCCGAATACACGAACGGCTTGATCGAGGAGCCGGGCTGGCGCCAGGCCTGGGTGACGTGGTTGTACTTGTTGAGCCCATAATCGAAGCCGCCGACCAGCGCATGGTAGGCGCCGGTGGCCGAATCGATGGCCACGAAGCCGGCCGCCACCTGCGGCAGCTGGACGATCGACCAGGTCCTGGTCTCCTTGTCCTTGTCTTTCTCTTTTACCTTGTCCTGGGCGATGCGCACCACCGCGCCCGGACGCAGCTTGATGGCGGCCTTGGCGGAGGACGCCAGGGCCGGCGCCACGAAGCGCAGGCCGGCGCCGCTAATTTCGATGCGCTCGCCGTCCATGGTTTCTACCGCCACCAGCTTGCCCGATACCTCGGTCACCACGGTGGGCGTCAGGCCGTCGCTGACCGGGCGCTTGCGCAGTTCTTCGCGAATGTCGTCGGCCCGTTCCTGGGCGTCCGAGGGCAGGTCGATGAACGACTCCGGGCCACGGTAGCCGTGCCGCTGGTCGTACGCCAGCACGTTGCGGCGCAGCGAGTCGTAGGCCGCGTCCTGCTCGGCCTTGAGGATGGTGGTGTAGACGCTCAGGCCGCGCGTGTAGGCCTCGTCCTTGTATTGTTCGAACACCGCCTGGCGCGCCAGTTCGGCCACGTATTCGGCGTGGATGTCGAATTCCTGGCGCTTGGCGGCGATGCGGATCGGTTCTTCCTTGGCGCTCGCGTACTGGGTCTCGTCGAGGTAGCCCAGTTCGCGCATGCGCCGCAGCACGATCATCTGGCGCTTCTTGGCGTTGCGCGGATTGACCGCCGGGTTGTTGCCGACCGGGTCGCGCGGCACGCCGGCCAGCATCGCCATTTCGGCGATCGAGAGCTGGTCGAGGCGCTTGCCGAAGTAGGCCTGGGCGGCGCTGGAAAAGCCGTACGAGCGCCGTCCCAGGAAAATCTGGTTCATGTACAGTTCGAGGATCTTGTCTTTCTTGAGCGCGGCCTCGATCTTGAAGGCGAGCGCGATTTCGTCGGCCTTGCGCCCCAGTACCTTGTCGCGCGTGAGGAAGAAGTTACGCGCCACCTGCATGGTGATGGTCGACGCCCCTTCGCGAAAGCCGCCGCGCAGGTTGGCGCGCGCGGCGCCGGCGGCGCGAATCCAGTCGACCCCGCCGTGGGTGTAGAAGCGTGTGTCTTCGATGGCCAGCACGGCGTTTTTCATCATCGCCGGCACTTGTTCGATGGGGATGAAGTCGCGGTGCTCTTCGCCGAATTCGCCGATCAGCACATTGTCGGCGGTGTAGATGCGCAGCGGGATTTTGGGGCGGTAGTCGGTGACGGCGTCGATGGCCGGCACGCGCGGCACGATCACGCCGTAAAAGTAGCCGAGCGCGCCGAGCACCAGCACTAGGGCCGCGCCGGTCGCCAGCAGCACGGCGCGGATAATGTATTTGCGCGTCAGCCAGCGCTTGATAAAGGTCTCTGTAGTCAAAACGATGTCCGCCAATGGGGCCATGCCGGGAGTGACGGCCCTGTTCCGGCGAATTATAGTCGATCGCTTTTAGCATCCCGTTTTCAGGGAAACGCCGCCAGCGCGGCCAAGGCCGCGGGCGCCGCCAGCATCGCCGAGCACGCGGTGGCGCGCGGCGCGTATGGCAGCAGGAACACCAGCGGCAGCGCGCCGGCCGACAGGAAGCCGAGCCAGAGCACCGTGCCGACGGTGCCGCCCCAGGTCGATACGCACGGCAGCAGCGCCAGCGCCAGCAGGATCGCTCCCGCGCCGCGCAGCCCAAGGCGCAGCCGCGGCGAGGGTTCGCGCCGCCACGCCTGCACATGGTGGCGGTCCATCGCCAGGCACAGGAAGGCCATGCCGGCATACGCCAGCCCCAGCGCCAGCAGGCTCGCTGTCTGAAAACCGCTCATGGCTTCTCCCGTCGCCCGGACGCGCGCACCCGCAGCGCGGCCCATGCCGCCAGCGCGCCGGCCAGCAGCGCGGCCAGTTCGACGCCGGCGCTTTCCCAGTCGCCGCGCACGCCGATTTGCGCCAGCAGATGGTCGCCCGTGCTGGCCCAGTTCAGCAGTGGCAGCAGCAGGCAGGCCAGCGCCAGGGTCGCCAGTTGTTCGCGCCAGGCCCGGGCCGGCGCGCGCAGCAGGGCGTGCGCCAGCGCCGCTAGCCAGAGGCCGAAGAACACCCGCAATTCCCAGCCGGCGCGCTGTTCGAGCGCCAGCGGCAGCAGGCGGTTGGCCCACAGGAAGCCGACGCAGGCGATCGCCAGCCCGGCGATGGCGGCCACGTTCATGCCCTCGATCAGCCGGTAGACGCGGGCGGTGGCCGCGCCGAATTCGGCGCCGTGCTTGTTGCGGCGCTTGACCATGAACAGGATGGCGCCGGTCGCCATCATCGCCGTGCCGGCCAGGCCGCACACAAAGTACAGCCAGCGCACGGTCACGCCGCCGAAGCTGGCCATGTGCAGGCTGCCCATCACCAGGCGCGTGAGCGAGGCGGCGCCGCCATCGACCTGGCCGCCCTGGCGCACGGCCAGCACCTTGCCGCTGGCGGCCGAAAACGTGACCATGCCGCTGGTGTTGGCGATGCGGCGCAGGCTGTCGGCGTCGTTGTCCCAGCCGTAGACGCCGATGCGCATGCTGCTGTCGCCGGGGTTGTCGATGACGATGCAGCGCACCGGTTGCCTGAAGATGGCCTCGGCCCGCGCGGCGTAGTGTTCCAGGTCGGGCACGGCCAGCGCGCGGCCGTCGCGCGCCAGCCGTGCCGGCCCGCCCAGGTCGGCGAGGAACTGCTTGAGGTTATCCCTGCCCGGGCCGTAGTGGGCCAGCAGCGGCGCCGGCATCAGGGTGGTGCTGGAAATGGCCAGGCCGGTGTAGGCGATCATGAACAGGAACGGCAAGGTCAGCACCGCCACCGCATTGTGGGCGTCGAGCCAGCTGCGCTGGCCCTTGGCCGGCCGGAAGGTGAAAAAGTCCTTGAAGATGCGCTTGTGCGTGATCACGCCCGACACCAGCGCCACCAGCATCGCCATGGCGGCGACGCCCGTGATCCACAAGCCGGCCTTGCCGGCGTGTAGCTCGTAATGGAAATCGACGAAATGGTGGCCGCCCAGGGTGGGGCGGACCGGCTTGTCGGCCGGGCCCTGGGCCAGTTGGGCGCCGCTGGCCGGGTCGAGCCGGGCGTCGGCGTAGCCGCCCTGCGGGTCGAACCAGTAGGCCACCAGCGCATTGTTGTCGTTGCGGTTGATGGGCCAGATTTCCCACATGTCGGCGCGCGGATGGGCGCGCGCCATGAAGGATGCGCCCAGCGCCAGGCGCGGCCCGCGCTCGCCCGCGGCCGCCGGTGCGGGCGGCGCCCCCGCGTGTTCGGCCAGCGCGTGTTCGGGCGACATCCAGTGCGTGATCGCCTCGTCGAATACGGCCAGGGTGCCGGTCAGGAAGATGGCGTACAGCAGCCATGAAAACCACAGGCCGCACCAGGTATGCAACCAGGCCATCGCCTGGCGCCAGCCGGCCTTCATGCGCCACCGCCGCTGCGCGCGAGCAGCCAGCCGGCGCCGCCGAGGAGGGCGGTGGCCAGCGCCAGGACCCCGCATACGCGGCCCAGCGGCAGCGGTGCGAAAGCCCAGACAATGGCCGCCGTGTAGCCGGCGAAGCTGACGAAGCCGCCCATCAGCACCGCTTCGGCGCGCGCCATCGGCAAGACCGCGCCGAGGAACACGGCCAGCGCGGCGGCGAAAGCATAGCCGCCCGCCACGGCGGCGAGCAGGCGGGACCACATTTGCTGCTTGGGACTTAGTATCATGTTTACAGGGCGGGTGTGTACTTGATGGTGAACATGACGCTGCGCGGACTGCCATAGTCATTGTTGCCATCGGCTTGGTTGAAGGCGGGAATGTAGTAGCGCTTGTCGAACAGGTTGTTGACATTCAAGGCCAGCGCGAGCTGCGGGTTCAGCTGGTAAGCCAGGCGCGCGTTCCATACGGTGTAGCCGGGCACCTTGAAGGTGCGTTCGTAGCCGATCGAATTGCTCTGGGCGCTGAAACCCGCGCCGACGCTGAGCTTGTTCCAGGCGCCCGGCAACTGGTAGCGGCTCCATGCGCGCAGCATGTGCCTTGGTGTCCACTGGCTGAAGATCTTGCCCTTGTTATCGGCGTCTTCGAGGAACTTGGTCGGGTTCCAGGTGTAGCCGGCCGACAGTTGCAAGCCGGGCAAGACTTCGCCGCTGGCCTCGGCTTCCACGCCCTGGCTGCGCACCTTGCCGCTGGCCTTGGAGCAATACCAGCCGTCGCAGGCGAAACCGGCGGCATAATCGGCCACGGCGCGGTTCTTGTGGTCGTAGCGGAACATGGCCAGCGAGGTGTTGACCCGGCCGTCCATCAGCTCGCCCTTGACGCCAAGTTCGACGTTGCCGCCGTTGATGGGTTCGAGCATCTGGCCGCTGACGCTGCGCGCGGACTGCGTTTCGAAGACGCTGGTGTAGCTGGCGTAGGCCGACCATTGCTTGTCGAGCGCGTAGACCAGGCCGGCGTAGGGCGTCACTTTGCCGGAGGCCGTCACCGTGCTGCGGTAGTTGTCGCGCCGCAGGCGGTAGAGTTCCTCGTACCAGCTTACGCGCGCGCCGCCGATGACGGTCAGCGCCGCGCCCACCCTGGCGCGCCAGCTGCCGTACACGCCTTTCTGGCGCACGTCGTAGCTGGCGTAGGTGCCGCCGTTGTTGCGCGCCTGCAGGATGTCGAAGTCGACCCAGGCGCGATCGTGGTCAATGTTGAAGATATTGCCGCCCGGGTTGAAGGTGCGCGCGTAGCGATCATCCGACGTGTATTTGGAGTAATTGGCTCCCAGCATGACGTCGTGGCGCATGCCGGCTGCGTCGAAGGCCCCGTTCAGGTACACGTCCGCGCCCAGCTTGGCCGAGTTGAAATCGGTGGCCCAATCGGCATAGGTCAAGCCGCTGCCATCGGTGGCCACGTCGCCGTGCATGCGCTGGTGGACCGAGCTGTTGCTTTCGTCCATGTGGACGGCGGCGGCCTTGACCCGCCAGTTGGCGTTGAAGCGGTGGCTGAGGTCGGCATAGACGGTGGTTTGCCCGATTTCGGCGCGGTTCCAGCCGGCCCCGACGAAGGTGGAGCGCGCCAGGCCGATGTCGGCCCCGTCCGGATAGCGCGGCAGGCCGCGCACCATCGGGCGCGAGCGGTTGTCGGTCTGGCTGACGGCCAGGCCGAGCGTGGTGTCGGCAGTGATGTCGTAGTCGAGCGCGGCGTACAGGGCGTGGTTGCGTTCCCACACGTAATCGATAAAGGAATCGGCGCGGTCGAGGTCGGCAACCACGCGGGCGCGCAGGGTGCCGGCCTCGTTCAGGGGGCCGCCGGCGTCGAGCTGGGCGCCGGCGTGGCTCCAGGAACCGGCTTTGGCGCTGAGCGCGACGGTGCGCTCGGCCTGGCCGCGCTTGCGCACCAGGTTGACCGCGCCGCCCGGGCTGCCGGTGCCTTGCAGTAAGCCGGCCGCGCCGCGCAGCACTTCGATGCGGTCGAAGTAGGCCAGGCCCTCGGTGCCCCAGTTGCCCAGCACATAAGTATTGCGCGGGATCGGCACGCCGTCGTATTGCCAGGAATCGATCTGGAAGCCGCGCGCATTGATCACCATGCCTTGCCCCACGCCCTTGACGCCGACCACGCCGGTGACGCTGTTGGCCGCGTCCATCAGGTCGGTCAGGCCCTGGTCGTCCATCTGTTCGCGCGTGAGCACACTGACCGACTGCGGCATGTCCTTGAGCGCCAGGTCGCCCTTGCCCAGGGTGACCCGGTTGCTGGTGTAGGCGTTGCTGCCTTCGGTGGTCGGGCCGGGCGTGGCCCGCGCGCTGACCTTGATTTCGTCCATGGTCTGGGCCGCGCCGGTTGGGGCGGGAGGGGGTGCGGAAGCGGCCGGGGCCGGCACCAGCACATAGCCGGCGGCCGACTTGCCGAGCGCGTAGCCAGTGCCGCGCAGCAAGATCGCAAACCCTTGTTCGACGCCGTGGCTGCCGGCCAGGCCTTCGGTGCGCAAGCCCCGCACCTTTTCGGCGTCGAGCACGATGGCGGCGCCGGCCAGCTGGGCGTAGCGGTTCAGGGCGTCGGCCAGCGGACCGGCGGCAATCGTGTACTGGCGTTCCTGGACCTGGGCCTGGGCGTGCAGGGCGGGGCCGGCGCTGAGCAGGGCGCCGCAGACGAGCTGGACGGCGAGGGTGGAGGTGCGCAGGCGGCGCGGAGAGGTGCTGGTGGACATGTCGATGCTTCCTTGTAGGTGGGTTTCATTGACATGACGAATGAAAACCCCCAAGCGGAACCGCCTGGCGAAAAAAGTTAGTCGGTTTTTGTATCGACCAGCACCAGCCAGGCGGTGAGCGTGCGCACCCGCAGTTGCGGAAAGCTCGCCTGCAGCAGTCGCAGGGCGCGGTCGGTGTCGTCCAGCGGCAGTACGGCGGACACGCGGATGCCATCGAGCCGGGCCGGGTCGTAGCGGATCTGTCCGCGCCGGTGCCGGTTCAGTTGCTCCAGCACTTCGCCCAGCGGCCGGTCGCTGACCACCAGCTGGTGCAGGCGCCAGGCGTCGTCGATGGCGGCCGGGTCGATCGGCTCGGGAGCGTGCACCCCGGCCGCGTCGATGGCGACACGCTGGCCGGCGCCGACGATGGCCTCGGCCCCGGCCTTGGCCTGCGTGCCGGCGGCGCTGCGCACCGCCACGCGCGACTCGAGCATGCTCAATACGGTGGCCTGCTCGCCGCGCGCGACGGTGAAGCGGGTGCCGAGCGCGCGGATGCTGCCTTGCGGCGTTTCGACCACGAAGGGGCGGCCGGGGTCCTTGGCGACCTCGACCAGGATGTCTCCCCGCACCAGTTCGACCGTGCGGCGACGTTCGTCGAAGTGGAGGTTGACGGCGCTGGCGCCATGCAGGGTGATGCGGCTGCCGTCCGGCAAGGTGCGGCTGTGCCACTGGCCGGCGCCCGCGCGCACGTCGGCCAGCAAATACGCGGGCGGCCAGGCGTGCAGGGTCAGCCAGGCCGGCAGGGCCAGCGCGGCCAGGGCCAGCGCCACGGCGGCGCCGGCGCGTTTAGCGCGCGCGCGCCCGGCCGGCACCGTTGCCAAGGCGGCGCGGGCCGGCCGGGTGCTGCCGCCGGCGTGTCCGCGCAAGGCGTCGACCTGGCCGAGCAGGCGTTCCATGCCGGCGGCGGCGGCGGCGTGGCGCGGGTCGGCCGCCTTCCAGGCGGCAAAGCCGGCGTGCGCGCGGGCGCGCTCGGCGTTGTCGTCGCCGGTGAGACGGACGATCCAGGCGGCCGCCCTTGCGGCGAGCGGGTCGGAGCGTGGGTTGGCGCGCCTCATGCGGTCATGGCCGGGCAATGCGCGCGGCAGGCCAGCAGCGCCTGCACCAGGTATTTGCGCACCATGCGGGTCGATACGCCGAGCCGGGTGGCGATGGCGGCGTGCGACTGCTGGTCTAGGTAGTGCAGCAAGAACGCTTCGCGCGCTTTGGCGGACAGCGCTTGCAGGGCGGCGCCGATCTGGTCGAGCGCCTGCAAGGCCATCAAGGTCTCGTCGGGCGAGGGGTAACAGGGCAGGACCTCGGCCAGCAAGGCCAGTTCGGCCAGGTAGCTTTGTTCCAGCGCCTGGCGGCGCGCGCGGTCGACGATCAGGCGCTTGGCGGTGGTGGCCAGCCAGGCGCGCGGCTGTTCGACCCCGAGCAGGGCGTCGCGCGAGGCGATGATGCGCAAGAAGGTGTCGTGCGCCACGTCGGCCGCATTGTGGGCGCAGCCCAGTTTGTTGCGCAGCCAGCCGAACAGCCAGCGATGGTGCGCGCCATACAGTGCATGCACCGCCTGGGCGTGCTGTTGCGGAATTGACTCGGCCGCCGACATGACCATCACCTAAAAGAGAATAAGAATTATTCGCATTATAGGCGGGCGGGCCGGCGAAGCGCAACCTGCGTCAGACGAAGGCCAGGTCGTGCTGCAGGATCAGGTGGTCGAGCCAGTCGTCGCTGTGGCCGAAGCGGTAGCCCAGTTGGGCGGCGCGCGCGGTGTTCATCAGGTAGGGAGCCGGGTAGTCGAAGGGACTGAGTTCGCCGGCCGCCACGTCCGGCTTGGCCGGCAAGGCGCGCACCGGCACCTCGAGCAGCATGCCGATGCGCTGGACCAGGTCGAAGGCCGACAAGCCGCCCTCGCACGCCGCATTGACCGGGCCGACAAACTCCTGGGCGCCGGCCCACAGCAAAAAGTTGCTGGTGCCCTGGGCGCTCATGAAGGAACTGGCGGCGGCCGCGTTGGCGTAGCGCAGCGGCGCGCGCTGGCGCACCAGGTCGACGTAGTGGGCCAGGCGTCCGGTGAAGTCTTCGGCCCCGGCCAGCACGTGGCCGATGCGGACCGTGACCAGCGGCAGCGAGCCGTCGCGGTACAGGTACGCTTCGGCCTGCAGCTTGCCGGCCACGTAGCTTTCGGTGGCCAGCGTGGGGTCGTGCCACGGATAGCGGGTGTCGATCGGCTGCGCCAGCATATTGATATCGCTTTCCGCGAACGGCGCCACCTGCTGGCCGAGCAGCTCGCGGTAGACGTCGATGGTGGAGGCGACGATGTAGCGCTTGACCTTGCCGGCGAAGACCTTGACGGCGATCGCCGCGTCCACCGGGCTGTAGCACATCTGGTCGTACACGATGTCGTAGCCGGCGCTGGCGGCGAAGGCGGCGCGCATGGCGTGCTCGTTGCGGCGGTCGACCTTGATGCGGGCGATGCGCGCGCCGAACGGGTCGGGGGTGTGCCCGCGCGTGGCGATCGTTACCTGGTGTCCCGCGTTGAGCAAGCGCTGCACCAGCAGCTTGCCGAAATAGCGGGTACCGCCTATCACCAATATATTCTTGCGCATTGCATTCCCTTGTTGATCTCAGTATATTTTCTGCTTAGTATGGCGATTCAACAACCGAGAAAAATTGAACCGATGAGCAAGAAAAACTTATTCATGGGATATGCATGAAGCCGCTTCGCACACTGTCCGGCCTGGTCGACTTCGACTGCGCGGCGCGTTGGGGCAGTTTCAAGCTGGCGGCCCAGGAGCTGCACAAGACCCCGGCGGCGATCAGCCAGCAGGTCAAGCAGCTCGAAGAAAACCTCGGCTTTGCCCTGTTCATCCGCCACGCGCGCCATGTGACCCTGACCGCCAAGGGGCAGGAACTGGCGGTGGTGGTGGGGCGCATGCTGGCCGAACTGCGCGCCAAGGTGGGCGCGCTGCAAGGCGGCGACGAGGAGTCGGTGCTGCGCATCTCGACCACCCATTCGTTCGCCATCAAGTGGCTGGTGCCGCGCATGCACCGGTTCACCAAGCTGTATCCGGAACTCGATATCCGGCTCGATTCGAACGATGCGCCGGTCGACCTGGAAGACGACAGCAGCGACGTGGCGGTGCGCTACGGCCCGGTGAGCGATGGTGATCCGGCGCTGCTGTTCCGCGAGCGCCTGATCGCCGTCTACAGTCCCGAGCTGCTCGCGCCCGGCCAGGCCGAACTGACCCTGGCCGACCTGCCCAATTTTCCGCTCCTGTACGAAAATTCGACCGAGTCGTGGCTGCAGCTGCTCAACGAGAACAAGGCATTGAAGGGTAAATACGATTTCTCGCGCGGCTACAGCCACTGGGGCGTGCTGGCGCAGGCGGCGGTGGCGGGGCAGGGCATTGCGCTGGTGGCGTACGGGATCGCGTTCCAGGATATCCTGAAAGGGTCGCTGCGGCAGATCAGCTGCCGCAGCGCGCCGTTCGGCAGCGGCTACCGCTTCATGGTCAACCGCAGCAAGGAGAACATGCCCAAGGTGCAGCGTTTCCGCGCCTGGCTGGTGGCCGAGATGAACGAGATGCAGCGCGCCCTGGACCAGGGCATGTAAACGACAACGGCGGCCCGCGGGCCGCCGTTGTTCATGGTGCTGGCGCGCTTACTTCACGCCGTGCATCAGCTTCTGGATCAATGGTGCGAGCAGGAACAGCAGCACGCCGCCGATCATCAGCCACATGAAACCCTGGGTGTAGCCGGACAGCGCCGACTGGATCGACATGCCCGACTCGCCGCTGACATGGCTGGCGAAAATGCCCGACAGGTTGTTGCCGATACCGGTCGAGAGGAACCAGCCGCCCATGCCCAGGCCAACCAGGCGGGTAGGGGCGAGCTTGGTGACCATCGACAGGCCGATCGGGGACAGGCACAGCTCACCGATCGACTGCACCCAGTAGACCGCGAACAGGGTCCAGAACGGGATCTTGCCGTAGGTCGGATCGACCAGCTTGGTTAGTGCGTACATCAGCAGGCCGAAGGCGAGGCCGTTGAAGATGATCCCGAGGCCGAATTTGCGCGGAATCGATGGGTTGACGTCGCCCATGGCGACCCAGACCCACGCGATCAGCGGAGCGCAGGCGATGATGGCGACCGAGTTCACGCTCTGGAACCAGGCGGTCGGGAATTCTGTCATGCCGAACGGCGCGGTGATGAAGGAGAGCGCGTCCTTGCGGTCGACGATGCTCTCGGCCAGGAAGGTGAACGAGCTGCCGGCCTGTTCGAAGAACATCCAGAACAGGATGTTGAAGGCGAAGATGATCATCATCGCAAAGGTCTTGTCGCGCGCGATTTTGCCGTCGCGGATACCTTCGGCGATCAGCATGCCGGCCAGGATCAGGAACAGGATGGTCAGGACCACCTGCAGATTGCCGGCGCCGGCCTTGAGCAGGAAGAACATGACTGGAATAACCAGCAGCGCGCCGGCGACCACCATGATCATGCGCTTCGGGCTGTTGTCCTCCGCCGGTGGCGCGCCGATGCCCTTGAGGGTGGCGCGGCCGAAGAAGAACCAGACCAGGCTGATGACCATGCCGATACCGGAAGCGAAGAACACGACCTTGTAGGCCGGGATGTCGCCGGTGTTGAACACTTTCTGGGCCAGGATCTGGGTAAAGATCGGGGCCAGGAAAGCGCCGGCATTGATGCCCATGTAGAAAATGGTGAAGCCGGAATCGCGGCGCGGGTCGTCCAGCGTATAGAGCTTGCCGACCATGGTCGAGATGTTCGGTTTGAACAGGCCGTTACCGACGATGATGGTGGCCAGGCCCAGCTTGAAGATATCTTCATTCGGCAAGGTGATGGCGAACAGGCCGGCGGCCATGAAGGCGGCGCCGATCAGGATCGAGCGCTGGTAGCCGATGACTTTGTCGGCCACATAGCCGCCGAAGACGGCGCCGGCGTACACCAGCGCGAGGTAGGAACCATAGGTGAGGTTGGCCGCCTGCTGGCCGCTGGCGTCGCCGCCGTAGAACTGCGTGACTATATATAGCACGAGCGCCCAGCGAATACCGTAGAACGCAAAACGTTCCCAGAATTCGGTCATGAACAACATCCAGAGCGGACTCGGATGACCGAAGATCTGCTTGAATTCCGGGATTACGACTTCCTGGTTGGGTGGGGTAGCGGCACCGCTCATGCGGTTTCTCCTGAATTATGGTTATGGTTGGATAAATCATATGGCCGACCGCGGCTCGTGACCCCGGTTTTCCAATAGGGTCGCATTTTAATGTAAATCGACTATGCTCAGCGAATTTTTGCCGGATGTGCTAATTAATGCAAGAAACGAGGCTGCGCAAGCACAGCCACAGTTGTGTCCCCCAAGAGCGGCGAGTTGTCGTATATTGGCATGGCAGGCTTGTTTGTTACACCGAATCGAAAAGGATTTGTACTATGGAACACGACGTTGTCGATACCCTGATTTCGCCAGAAGGCCAGCTCGAAGTGCTGTCGAAAGCCGAAGTCTTCAAACTGCTCGACACCAGCCAGGGCGGCCTGTATCAAATCTTCCGCAATTGCGCGCTGGCGGTGCTGAACTGCGGCAGCACCATCGACGATGGAAAAGAGCTGTTGGAACGTTATAAATCCTTTGAAATCAGCATCGTACAGCGCGAACGCGGCATCAAGCTGGAGATCAAGGGCGCCCCCGCGATCGCGTTCGTCGATGGCAAAATGATCAAGGGGATCCACGAGCACCTGTTCGCGGTACTGCGCGATATTATCTTCATCAGCAGTGAAGTGACCGACAATCCCAAGTTCGACATGTCGCGCACGGAAGGGATCACCGATTCGGTGTTCCACATCCTGCGCAACGCCAATGTGCTGCAACCGCAGCGCAATCCGAACCTGGTGGTGTGCTGGGGCGGGCACTCGATCAACCGGATCGAATACAACTATTCGAAGGAAGTCGGCTACCAGATGGGATTGCGCGACCTCGACATCTGCACCGGCTGCGGCCCGGGCGCGATGAAAGGGCCGATGAAGGGCGCCACCATCGGGCACGCCAAGCAGCGCCTGGCTGGCGGGCGTTACCTGGGCATTTCGGAACCGGGCATTATCGCGGCCGAGTCGCCGAACCCGATCGTCAACGACCTGGTGATCATGCCCGATATCGAAAAGCGGCTGGAAGCGTTTGTGCGCACCGGGCACGGGATCATCGTGTTCCCGGGCGGCGCCGGCACCGCCGAAGAGATCTTGTACATCCTCGGCATCCTGCTCCATCCAGATAACGCCGACATGCCGTATCCGCTCATTTTTACCGGTCCGGAAACGGCGCGCGACTATTTCATCCAGATTAACCAGTTCATCGCCGATACGCTGGGCGAGGAAGCGCAGAAGCGCTACAAGATCATCATCGACGATCCGGAAATGGTGGCCAAGGAGATGCAGCTGGGGATCCGCCAGGTGCGCGAATTCCGCAAGTCGCGCAGCGATGCCTATTATTTCAACTGGCTGCTCAAGATCGACGAGGAATTCCAGCGCCCGTTCCGGCCGACGCACGAAAACATGCGCAACCTGTCGCTGCACAAGAACCAGGAAAAGCACCTGCTGGCGGCCAACCTGCGGCGCGCGTTTTCGGGCGTGGTGGCCGGTAACGTCAAGGACGAAGGCATTCGCGCGATCGAAAAATTCGGCCACTTCGAAATCCACGGCGACGCCGCCATCATGGGGCCGATGGATGCGCTGCTGGCGTCATTCGTGGCGCAGAGCCGGATGAAGTTGCCGGGCAAGGCGTACACGCCTTGCTATCGCGTCATTACGTAAGCCGCATCGTGCGCGTCAGTCGAGCTTTTTGACAAAGCCGACAGCAATGCGGCGCGCGACGAAATGATCGAAGCCAGCCTGGCGGAAGGTGCTGGCGTCGGTGCGGTAGCTGCGCTTGGCGCCATCGAACAGATCGCTGGCGCTGACGGTCACGCTGAGCGTCTTGCTCAACTGGCGCTTCCAGCTCAGGTTCACGCTGCTGGTCGGTCCCTGCCGGCCGAGCGGTGTGATGGCGGCCGACTGGCCGTGCGCGTCGAGCGCCACGTCGTCCGCCCCGGCGCTGTAGGCGGCCCGCAGGTTCACATAGCCGGCGATATCGTCCTGGCGCACCGTGCCATGCAGATCGGGCGTCGACAAGGCCACCCGATACACGCCGCCGTCCACGCCGAAGCGCAGCGCCGCTTCGGGCGTCCAGTCGAGCGAGCCGGTAACGCCGGTCGAACGCGCCTGCCCACCATTCTGTTTCGACGTCACCAGCACATTGTCGGCAAAACTGCGCGCATCGGCCACCGTATCGCCGCTGGTGCGGTAGAAGGCATTGACGCTGGCGCTCCACTGCGCCGCCTCGGTGTTGGCGCCGATCTCCCATGAATCGAGGCGCTGCGGTGTGAGGCCGGGATTGCCGCGGCTGAGGTTTTGCGCATCGACGTAGGTGCTGAAGGGATTGAGGTCGCGGGGATCGGGCCGTTGCAGGCTGCGGCGGTAATTCAATGTCAGGTCGGTTTTGTCGCTGGCGGCGTACTTCACGTGCAGGCTGGGATTGAAGGCTTGCCAACGGCTTCGTTGCACGAGGCCCTGGGCCGGACTGACCCGCAGCGCCATGCGCTCGAGGCGTCCACCCAGCAGCGCTTCCCAGTTTCCCCGCCTGAGCTGGTCGGTGAGATAGATGGCGCCCAGCGTTGTCGCCACGGCGTAGCCGTTGGTGGTAGCCGGATCGGGCGTTTCGGCGCCCGTCGAACGATCGACGGCAGCCTGATAGTTATCGAGGTCGTTGACCTCGTCCTGGAGATCGACGCCCATGCCCCACTGGCCGTGCGCGCTGGCGCGGGTCCAGTCGAGGGTGGCCTGGTTGAGGCGGCGCGCCGACCTGGTGGCGCCGCGACTGTAGCCGGTGGCGCGCTCCGGTTCGACGAAGACGTCGCTGAACGACTTGTCGATCAGCCCTGTTGTCGTGCTGCGCTGGACCATGGCCTTGAGCGCGCTGCCTTTGTCCTGGCGGCTGTAACCGAGGCTGGCGCTGTCGTCGGCCTGCTCGTTGGGCCCGTAGGAGATGCGATGATAGACGCGCCGGCCGGCGCCGTCGCGCGCCACGTTGAGCGTATCGAGCAGGGGCCGCGAGGCGCGCTCGTTGTATTTCGCCGACAGGGCCAGGCTATCGGTGTCGCTGAGGGCGTAATCGAGGCCCAGCGCCGCGCTGTGGACTTTGCGCCGCACGAAGACCTCGGACGTTTGCAGCGTCGCTCCGGTTTGGCCGCTGAGGGGATTATTCCAGTCGACTGCCGACTGCCGGAATTTTTGCGTGCCGTCGCGCCGGTACGCCAGCTTGCCGTGGACGCTGAGCTGTTTTCTGGTCAGGTCGCCCGACGTGCTCACATTCCACAAGCCATGGTCGGCGGCGCTGGCCTGCATCTGCGCGTGCGCACCCGGCTTGCGGTTGCGCTTCAGGACGATATTGAGGATCGCGCCGCCATTGGCGTTGTAGGCGGCGGAGGGATTGGTGATCACTTCGATGCTGGCGATATCGGCGCCGCTCATGGTCTGCAGCGCCACCGCCCGCTCATCGCCCGACATCATCGCCGTCGGCTTGCCGTCTACCAGCACCGTGACCCTGGCGTTGCCCTTGACCGAGATCTGGCCGTCGGCCGTCACCGCGATCTCGGGTGTCGACTGCAGCACGTCCTGGGCGCTGCCGTTGGCCGCCCTCGGCATGTTGGACACGTCGTACACGGTCTTGTCGAGCTTTTTGACGACCGGCGCCTTCTTGCCCGTGACGGTCACCGTCGCCACCTCCGGTTCTTCGGCGCGCGCTTGCGCCGGCAGCGCGACGAGCCCGAACAGGATCAGGGAGAGGGTTGTCCTGGGCAGGGAGGCTTGATCGAAATGCATGACGACATTTTAACGTTTCTGCGCGGTCAACGGGCGGATGTTGGATCGAATGCCTATAGTTCGCTGGCGTAGCGGCCCGACGGCGGCTCGCGCAAGCAGGCGGCAATCGCGTCCCATCCACCGGAGGCGGCCAGGGTCCCGATGTGCGCCTTGTGGGCCTGTTCGCTGTCCCATTGCTCGACCAGCGTGAATACGGCCGGGTCGTCGCTGGCGCAAAAGATGTTTACGCCACGGCAGCCGGCAACGCTGGGCAGGTCGCGCTTGACGCCGTTGAGGATCGCGCGCAGCCCGGATGCCGCCTCGGGCCGGGTGGTGAAGGTGATGATAAAGGTGGTGCCTGTCATGGTTGCGTCGCTTTGCATAGTGGGGAATGCGGCCGTGCTTCGGCCGTGTGCATACGATAGGCGCTCGCGCGCCGCGCCGCCAGCGCCCCTCCTGCGTCTATATTGACTGTGGCTGCGAACTTGCGAGCTGGCGGGCATACTGCGCCGGCGGCGCGCCGTAGCGGCGCTTGAATTCGCGCGTAAAGTGCGCGGCGCTGTCGAAGCCTGTCAGGGCGGCCACCTCGCCGGCACGCCTGCCGCCGGCCAGCAGCAGCGCGCGCGCCGCGTCGAGGCGCGTATTGCGCAAAAAATGCATCGGCGCCAGCCCGGCCACCTCGCGGAAGGTGTGGGCGAAGTGCGAGGGGCTCATCGCCACCGCGCCGGCCAGTTCGGCAATGTCCAGCGGACGGCGGAAGTGCTGCTGTATCAGCTGCATCGCCTGGTGGATGCGGGCGGCCGAGCGCTTGATGGCGGCGGCGTCGCGGATGGCGCTTGCCGCCGCGGACCTGAGCAGGCGCACGATGATTTCTTCGACGATGAGCGGGGCGATGGTGGCGCGGTCGATGGCGTGGTCGGTCGCCGGCAGCAGCCGCGTGAAGGCGTCGAGCACGCGCTCGTCGACCGGCGCGACATAGTTCGGGCTCGCCTGCGCGTCCGGGGCGGGAGCGGCGTCGGCCAGCGCGACGAAGGTCTTCACCAGCAGGTCCGGCGCCAGGTCCATGTGGATCGCGAGGTAGGGCCGGCCCGCACTGGCCTCGACCACGGTGCCTTCGCAGCGTGTTTCGGCGCCCAGCACGAGGCAGCTCATGTCATCGTAGGCGAGCGTGATCGCGCCCAGGCGGGCGCTCTTGCGGCCCTGGAGCACGATGACGACGCCCGGCGCCAGCGTCTGGGTTTTGTCGTAGCGCAGCGGGGTCGAAAAGCGGTAGTAGCGCAAGCCCGGCCAGATCGAATCGGTGCGCCCTTCGTTCACGGCGCGTGCGGCGACCATCTCGCGCAGGCGCGCCAGGGGCGTTGAAACGGCGTCGGTATTCACGCTGCGCGCACCAGTTTGTCGGGATTGCGCACCACGTAGATGGCGCTGATTTTGCCATCGTCCATCTCGAACGACATGGTCGAATCGAGCTTGCCGTCGACCAGGCGCAGCAGGCCAGGCTGGCCGTTGATGGTGGCATGCTCGAACGTCGTCGCAGCGCCGTACTTGCGCGCCATGCTTTCGTAGAAGCGGGCGATCTTGTCGGCCCCGCGCACCACGTTGATGGTGGCCGAGACCTTGCCGCCGCCGTCGGCGCGGAAGGTGGCGTCCGGCGCGAACAGCTGCGCCAGCTGCGCGCGCTCGCCGCTTTGCGCGGCCGTCACGAAGCGTTCCAGCAAGGCCATGTGCGTTTCGGCGCTGACCGAAAAGCGCGGCTTGTCGGCGCGCACCCGTTCGCGCGCGCGGTGCAGCAGCTGGCGGCAGGCCGCTTCGGTCTTGCCGACGGCGCTGGCGATGTCGGCGTAGTCGCAGTCGAATACCTCGTGCAGCAGGAACACCGCGCGTTCCTCGGGACCGAGGCGCTCGAGCATCAGCATGAAGGCCATCGAGATGTCGCCGGCCAGTTCCAGGCGCGACTCGGGCAGGTCGGCGGCGCGGGTGACGATCGGTTCGGCCAGCCACGGGCCGATGTAGGCGTCGCGGTCAAGCATGGCGCTGCGCAAACGGTCGATGCACAGGCGCGTGACGACGGTGACCAGCCAGGCGTCGCTGCTCGCCAGCGTGGCGCGGCTGTCGCTGGCGTTCCAGCGCAGCCACGCGTCCTGCACGGCGTCGTCGGCGTCGGCGCGCGAGCCGAGCATGCGGTAGGCAATGCCGAACAGGCGCCCACGGACCTGGTGAAACTGGGTGGTGAAGGTGTCGTTCATTCTTTTTCGGGAAAGCTGTCACAAACGTTGCGACAGGTTCGTCTAATGATTGTAAGGCCAGACAATCAATCTCACCAAAAAGGAATCAGCATGGAACGCATCAATTTTATGACCGCCTCGCCGAACGCCATCAAGGCCTGGATGGCGCTCGAGCAGTATATCGCCACGTCGAGCATCGACAAGCCGCTGGCCGAACTGGTGCGCCTGCGCAGTTCGCAGATCAATGGCTGCGCGTTTTGCGTGGACATGCACGCGACCGATGCGGCCAATGGCGGCGAGACCGCACGGCGCCTGCATGCGGTGTCGGTATGGCGCGAGACGCCGTTCTTCACGCCGCGCGAACGGGCCGCGCTGGCGTGGACCGAGACCATGACGCGCCTGGCGCAGCAGCCGGACACCGGCGAGAGCTACGCGGCGCTGGCAGCGCAGTTCAGCGCGGAAGAGATGGTTGATCTGACGCTGTTGATTTCGACGATCAATGGATGGAACCGCATGGCGGTGGGGTTTGCCAAGATGCCTGAATAGGTGTAGCGGCCCGCACTTTAAACCGGACGTGCTCGCATTCGATGCCGATTTCGGCTCGAATTAACTGCCAATGACGGGACCTCCATGCTCACGCTATCTGCAAATGAGCTTGCAATCGACGGCGCTGCTTGCATTCAATGACAACGTGCTCGCGCTATTTGCAAACAAAGGTCCATGTCTGCACTTCCTGCGCCCCGAATGCGCTCGGCGTTTTCGGCAGTCTGAATACCCGGCCGTTCACGCGTAATCACCGAGCGCTACTCATCCTGGTTGGTGGCACACTGCTTCAATGTTGTTGCCTTCTAAATCAATGACAAAGGCACCATAGTAGTTAGGGTGATAGTCCGGGCGGAGGCCAGGGGCGCCATTGTCTTTTCCTCCGGCGGTGATCGCTGCAAGGTAAAAAGCATCCACTTGCGCACGATCCTCTGCTCGCCATGCCAGGTGGCAGCCGGTAGTCGCTGATGGGCCCTCGTATGGTGATGGGCCATCGATGAACCATACATCGGCTTTTTTGCCGTCAGGCTCAGAGGCGTCAGGGTAAGCAAACCCCAACATGTTCGCGCCGTAGTTGCCTTCGAAGCATACGCTGTAGCCCAATGGCGCAAGTGCCGCGCTGTAAAACGCTTTAGCACGACCAATATCGGTCACGCGGAAAGTCATGTGGTCAAGCATGGTGAGTTACTCCTGAGGTAGATTGTTGTGTGCGATTGACGCAGATGAACTGTACATGCGTACAGCGTTAATGACAAGACATTAACAATGCATATACCGCAAGCCCTGCGGTAGACATAGCTGGTCCGGCACTGTCCTGTTCGATTCCCGCCACCCGCCGCGCCGGCCGCCCCGAACTGGAGACGCTGCTCGCTTTCCTGCGGCGGGGCGACACGCTGGTCGTGACGAGAATCGACCGCCTGGCGCGCAGCATCAAGGATTTGCAAGACATCGTGCACACGCTGAAGGAGCGCGGCGTCACCCTCAAGGCGACCGGGCAGCCCATCGACACGCGCAGCGCGGCCAGCTCGACGACCTGGAGCCGACGCTGGCGCGCCACGGCTATCGGCTCAAGGACATGAGCGAGCAATTCGATGCCAAGGCGGTGGAGATTCGCGCGATGTTCAGCAATCAGCTCGAACCGAAGCGGACGGCCGAGATCCGCGAGCGCATGCTGGCGGCGGGCTTGCCGATATGAGCCCTCATTTGCAGTTAATTCGAGCCGAAATCGGGCGTCAAATGCGAGCACGGCCCATTTCTAACTCAGGACACTAGAAATAGGGTGGGGTCGCCGGCGGCCGTTTATGCAGGCGCCGGGCTTGCCCGCCCCCATCACCACTCGGGCGGGCGATCGCGGCGCCTGCGGGCGCGGCTGACCAGCATGACAATGATGTAGCCGCTCAAGGCGAGCAGCAGCAATATGCTGATGGCAATGAGCGGCATCGGAAGTTTGTCGGCGCCGGGATTGTCGCGCAGCGGCACGATAATCCCGAAATAGATACCGCTGAACAAACCTCCCAGACCAAAAATGCTGCCGAGAATGATTCCCAGCAGGCTGGCGCGTGATTTGGACGACATGGCGATTCTCCTTAACGTGGGCGATCCTGGGACGCACGCTGCGCCGGTAGCCAGGCGAAGGTGCAGGCGCCGACCGCGGCGCCCATGATCAGGGTCGGCACCACGCCCGAGGGCGACGCGGGCAAACCGATGCTGATCGCGCCCGACGGCAGCAGGCTTTGCAGCTGCAAATTGTGGCAAAGCAAGGCGTACAGCAGCAGCGCCAGGCCGGCCGCGAGAATGCCGATCGCACATCCTTCGGCGAGTTCTCCGAGGCGCACTGCGAGCGGCAGGTAGCCAAGCTGCAGCACGATCTGGCGCACCCTGTCGCGCTCGATCTCCAGGGCCAGGGCGATCGTATAGATGCCGAAGCCGGTGCAGGTTACCGTCAATACCTGAAAGGCGATCCAGAATTTGTTCAGTTGCGACTGAAGGTGGGCCACGAAGCGGCCGCCATAGTCGTTCAGTCGCAGCAGGTCGACGCGGATACCTTCGACTTGCTCGCTCAGGCGGCGCACCTCGGCCAGTTGGACGGGATCGAGCGTCATGCTGATGGAGCTGACAATATCGCTGACCTCGAAGTGCTGCTGCAAGGCCGGCAAGGTACTGTACATCTCCACCTCCCGGCTCACGCCCGCACGTTGCGCGACCCCGACGACGCGCCACTCGACGTGCCCCAGTTTCAGCACGGGGCCGGCCTTGCGCCCTGCAATCCAGGCGTCCAGCGCAGGGCTCAGCAGCAGCTCGCGCCGGCCCGGCAGGGGCAAGCGTCCTTCCATCAAGGTCAGCCCGGCCAGGCCGCCGGCGTCATCGGCCGGCAAGCCGCGCATCAGGGTGGGCACCCGATCCCCATCCCGCTCGCCCAGCACGATGTCGGCAGGCAGGACCAGCGCCGCGTGCAGCGCTTTGCCGCGCAAGGCCGGCGAGGCCGAAAAGCCGGTGCGCAGCTGTTCGTAGGCGGAAAGCGGCAGGAAGCTGCGCGCTTCCGTGCCCGCGCCGGCCGCCAGCATCAGATAGGCGTTTGCGGGCGCCGCCGGCTTGGCCTGGTCGAGCGCGTCCGACAGGTTCATTCCCGTGACAAACGTCAGGGCGCTGGCGCAGATGCTGATCATGACCAGGGCCAGGCGCAGCGGGCTGCGGCGGTAGCTGCGCAGCCAGAGCCCGAACATCATGGGAGTCTGACGCAGGGAGGAGGTCAACATGGCGGATCCGGACATGGCGGTGGCGCTCAATCGAGGGTGTCGCTGAACAGGTCATTGACGTCAAGGCGGGCGATCACGGAGCTCACCGCGGTCCAGGCCGACAGCGCGACCAGGGTGCCGGCCGCCGCCGCCGCCTGCAGCGCTGCCGCCGGCACTTCGATGCGCAGCCAGAGCAGGTTGTCGAACAGGTAGCTGCCGGTCCCGAACGCCAGCACGAAGCCGCCCGCGCCGATCAGCAGGCCGGCAGCGAGCGCCAGGCGCATTGCCTGGAACAGCAAGGGAAGCTTGCGCTGTCCGACCACCAGCAACAGCGCCAGGCTGGTCCGGTAATGAAGGGCAAGCATGTTGCTGCACAGTGCAGGCAGCAACAGCGCTGCCGCCAGGGTCATGCAAAAGGCGATATACACCAGCTGGCGCAGGTCGATCAGGTCGTTCATGAAACCGGATGCGGCCGGCAGGAAATCGGTGCTGCGGGTAGCCGGGGTGTCGTGGGCAAACAGGGTGTCGAGCGCGCGCCGCGCCTTGGCCTTGTCCACGTGCTCGCGCAGGCGCACGTGAAAACTTGCGACCACCGCGCGATAGGTGGGCAGGGCGAGGTCGGCGAAATCACGCCCGAGCATGACGCAGGTCGTGCATTTCAATTCATTGTCGGCGCCGAAGGTCCCGGCGATGTAGAACTCCTGATTGTTTTCGGCGTCGCCCGAAAACAGGCGCGCGGCGACCATATTGCCGACCGCAAGCTGCTGTTTTTCCAGCAGGGCGGCGCTGACCAGTACGGCGTCGCGCCGTTGCTGCCAGCGCGCAATGGTGGCGCTGTCCGCCCCGAGGCGGGGAAAGGTGGCGGCAACCTGGTCCTTGTCGACGATCACCCCGGTGAATACTTGCCGCTCATTTGCCAGGAACAGGGCGACCGAACTGTACTCGGTCACGCTGGCGACCCCCGGCCAAGCCTGGATGCGCGCGATATAGGTACGCGGCAGCAGGTTCGATGGGGAGAGGGCGTTGCTCACTGTGAGCAAGCGGTCGTCCGTCTTGACAAAGCGCGGATGCCAGTAGGAATTGCCAGCAAGCAAAGCGGTACACGTGGCCAACAGCACGGCCAGGGTTGCCAGGCTGGCGGCAAGGGCGCGGTGGCGAAGGAGCAGGCCGATCATGGCGCAAGTCCCTGGAGCGCGCCGTTATGCAGATACAGGCGCCGCGTGGCCTGGCGCGCGAGCGACTCGTTATGCGTGACGAGCACCACTGCGCGCCGATGCGCCTGGGCGAAGGTGCAGAGCAACTCGAATATCTGCTGTCCCGCCTCCTCTCCCAGGCTCCCGGTGGGTTCGTCGCACAGCAGGAGCGACGGCGCCCCGACGATGGCGCGCGCAATGGCCACCCGTTGCTGCTCGCCGCCGGAAAGCGTGGCGGGCATGGCCATGCGCTTCGGCTCCAGGCCCATCAGCGCCAGCGCCGCCTGCGCCTGGCGCCGCCTGTGCTGGCGCGCCATGCGCCGCAGCTTGAGGGGCAGTTCGACATTTTCCTGGGCAGTCAGGAAGGGCACCAGGTTGAAGCGTTGAAAGACGAAGCCGATGCTGCGCGCGCGCAGTTGCGCCAGTTGGCGGCCATTGCGAAAGTCGACCATTTCACCGCCGCAGCACAGGGTGCCGGCGTCGGGCTTTTCCAGGGTGCCGAGGATCTTGAGCAGCGTGCTCTTGCCGGCGCCCGACGGGGCCGTGATCGCCAGCACCTCGCCCAGGCCGACGCTGAGCTGCACGGCGCCCAGGATGGTCTCCCTGCCGGCGGCCGACTGGAACGACTTGCAGATGCCGTGCGCCTGCATGAACGGATGGGCGGCCTGCGTGCCCTGGGAGGGGGTGTCGATGGTGGCGTGGTTCATGGGTTCTGGTGGGTGAGGAGGGGAGGCGTTGCGCAACGGCTGTCGCCGGCGCCGACGAACTGCACGTCGGCGCTCGTTTCAAGGATGGGCAACACGCGGATCGGGTGTAGCGGGACCAGGATGGCGTTGACCGCGCCGCGCTGGCGGTCGGCGGTGCTGCCGATCCGGTCGAGCCGGAACGGCAGCGCGTGAATCTGGTCCGGCTGCGCCAGCGACGACACCAGCGCGCAACCGGCGCGCTGCAATTGCGGAAGCAAGCGCTCCTGTACCGACACATGCACTTCGAGGGTGGCGGGATTGAGCAGGGACAGCAAGCCGCTGCGGATATAGCTGCCGCCGTTGGTGGGCGAGACGACTTCGCCGACGCGCGCGTTCTGCGCCACCACCACGCCGGAAAACGGGGCGCGGATGGCGTACTCGCGCTGGGTTTCGCGAAAGCCGTCCAGGTTGGCGAGGGCGTCGCCGATATTGCTGCGTGAGCGGCTCAGTTCCAGTACGGCCTGCTCGACCCGCAGGTCGGCTTCGGACATGGCCTTGCGGGTGCCGAAGCCGCGCGCCATCAGGCTGGACTGGCGCTGCTGTTCGTCGCGCGCCTGGCGCACGTCGAGCGCGGCTTTCTGCGATGCGAGCCGCTCGGCGGCCAGCCGCTGTTCCGCCGAGCGGACATCGTTGTCGCCCCGCATATTGCTCAGTTCTACCAGGAGCTCTCCCTTCTTGACCGTACTGCCTTCGCTGACCCGTATCGTCTTTACCCGCGCCAGGACCGTGGCGGAGATCTGCACCATTTCGTGGGCGGAGAAAAAGCCGGACATCTTCAGGCCGGCGCCAGCGGGATCGCTCGCGGCGGGCGGGGCGGGGCGGGGGGGCGCGGGGACGGCCGGCGCGACGGGCGCCCCCGCGCGCTGCCAGTATCCCGCAGCGGCGATGACGGCGACGGCCAGCGCCGCCGCCCACGCGAGCGCGCGCCTGGAGGGATGGCCGGCCGGTGCTTCCTGCGCGCTGTGCTGCACGAGGCTGTGCAAGGCTTGCTGCTGCTCCGATCGCGCCTGGTCGTCATGGCGGTTTGGTGTTGTTTGCATAAGTGGCCTTTACACGATGCCGGGACGGGAGTGCAGGAGAAGCTTGACCGCCATCAGCAGCACGACCCCGGCGTAGACGAGCGACACGGCGCCGTACACGGCTGCCGGCCAACGCCAGCGGCACAACAGGCGGAACTGGCGGATGCCCTGTTGCATGTCGGCGCGTGTCAGCATGCAGCAGTTTGGCAATCCGACCAGCAAGCTGACGACAAACAGTCCCTGGAGCGTGGCTGCCTGCGCAGGCGGCGCCAGGGTTGTCGCGATGGCCAGGCACAGCGAACAGAGCATGTCCAGCAGCGGGCCGGCGCTGAGGATCAAAAAGCGCGTATCGCTGCGTTCGAGCGAGGCCTGGGCCGGGGCGTGAAAGGCCGGCAGCGCGGCGGACCAACGAATCCGGCCGTCGCGCACGCCGCACCAGCGGGCGGCTGTGGCGTGCGCCAGCTCATGCACGGCGATCCATGCCAGCAAGCCGGCAAGCGCCACCACCGGCACCGCGCTGCGTACCAGGGCGCCAAGGGCGATACGGGGCAGTTCGGCCAGGGGCAACTGCAGGAAAAACGCCAGCGACAGCGTGATGTGCCAGGCGCTTAACAAGGCCAGGACCAGCCAGGCGGCATACAAACGCAAGCGCATGGAAGTCATTGCGTGGTCTCCGGGGCGTTGCCGAACGTGAACGCGAACAGGTTGAACAGGTGAGCGCACGATGGCGGGAGATGGGTCAGCAAGTCGCTTTCGACCGCCGCACCGGCCGGACAGCCGCGCAGGCGCCGGGACTCGATGGCCAGCCAGAAGCTGCCGATCCATTGGCCGATCAAGACCAGCAACTGGTCATGGCCGGCCGGCCCGTGCGTATGGAGCACGCGCGACAGGTCGGCCAGCATGAAAAGACGGCCCGCCGCCTGGCTGAGATTGCGCTGGGATAGCAGCTCCTGGTCCGGTCCGTCGCGCGACAGGGTACTGCCGGGGCACGGGAGCAAGTTGCCCTCGTCGGCCCACTGGTAGGTGACGCACACGCCGGCGCGTTCGATCACGAGGATTGGGTGCAGGCTCGACATTAAGGCGGCGGCCGCACGGTCGCCTGGCCGGGGGCGGGATTGCCTCAGCAGCGCGGCAATGTCCGGCACGGCGAGGTCGAGTTCGGAACAATCGCGCGCCGCGCTGCGTTGGCGCAGCAAGCGATCGAATCGGTCCCATTCGATGGGTGCGGCGGAAACGCAAGGCAGATCGGCGCGCCACGCGAAGTTGTAGTAATGACGGCGGTGCTCGACGATGTCGCGCAGCCAGGGCGCTTCGAACGGCTGGCAGGTCGGTGTCAGCGCATGGCCGGCCGCCAACGCGGCAGCCTGGAGAAAGGCGGCGCCGAAGCCGCTGTCGAGCAGGCCGAGGCTGAGCCCGAAATCGCCGTATTTTTGCCGGATTTTCTCGGTGTTTGCCAGGCACACGATGGCATACTCGGCCTGGCCGGCGCCATCGAGGGACGCTTCGGCAAGGGGCTCGAGCCAGTCGACGACGGGCACGTAGCGCATCAGGCGGGTACGCCGCCTCGACTGGTCGCGCCACACGACCATGCACTCGGCGGCCCCCAGGTTGCCGCCGCTCGGACAGATTCGCCGCCGGTTGCCGGCGGCATCGCTCCAATAGCCGAAGGCGCGCGTGACCAGTTGCAGCAGCAAGCGCTGCGGCGGGCTGGCGCTGGCCATCGAAATGACCTTGCCGGCATCGCCATGCGGTAGCGGAAACTGCTTGGCAGCGAGGATATTCTTCGGCGCATAATGTTGTTCATAACTTTTCACCCCGATCATGCGGCGCGGAGGAACCGCGGCCCGGCTGTGCCGTTCCAGCCGCTGCAACGATGCGGGTCTGTCCACTGCGGCAATCGCGTGGGGCGCGTCGCCGAGTGCATGCAGGCGCGCCACGGGATGGGTGCTGCAGCCGAGATGCCCGTTGTCGAGCTGGTAGCGAATGAAATTGTTCAGCAGCGAGAAGGGGGTGCTGCCGCTGTTGAGCAGCACAAGGGCATTGCACACGATCCCCGCCCATAGCGGCAGGGTGGCGGCCTGACAAGCGTCGTCGACGGCGCCGGCGGCGGCGCGGTAGCACGCCGTCGTGCAGCAACCGCGGTTCGCGAGCAGCGGCCCGACATCGAGCGACAGCGCGCGCACGGACACCAGCAACACCGCGGCGCCGGCGGCCTGCAAGCGGGCCACTTGCTTGTCGAGCCCGGTCGTGCCGTCGAGAACGGCGATGGTCATGTGGCAGGGCGGCGCGCCCGGCATGCAGTCGACCACGTTCAAGCCGCATCCTCGCAGCGCCAGGGACAGCTCGCGGCGGAAGCGGCCGCTCCCAAGCATGCTGACCGGACGCAGGAAGGCGGCGGCCGCGTCGCTGCGGCGCTGGTGGATGCGGGTCTGGTTCATGACCTTGGCGAGGAAAGCGCCGGTGTGCGCATCGAGCGCCGCCGGCGTGGGCGCGGCCGGCTGTTCGAGCAAGCCGTGCTGCTGAAGCCAGCACAACAGGCGCTTGCGTTCGTACGCGCCCGCCAGATGATCGGCGCACAGTTCCTCCACGGTGCGCGTGCCGTCGAGCTGGCGCAGGAATGCCAGCACGTCCAGGGCCCCGAAACGGCGCCCGACGACCGGCGCGCCCAGGCCGCCGACCAACATCAGGCGCGTATCGTCGATGGCGGCCACCGCCACCTCGTCCAGCAAGCGTGGCTGGCTGGGAAACGCGTCGTCGAGTTCGGCGTCTCCGGTGAGCGCGAAGCGGGGAGTCAGGCTAGCCATGTGCCCAGTTCCCCATGAAACGCGGCAAAACGCTGCGGCCCGGCGCAGGTGGTGCGGCTCGGGCTACGGCAGGTACACCCGTGCACGGGCATGATGGCGCTGCTGACAATCGCGCCACTGGCGCTGTCGATCGCCAGGCTGTCGGTGGGCGCCAGCAGGCCGCGTTCCTGAAGCAGGCACAATTGCGCCGTCAGGTCGACCAGGCTGGCCGGATAAGCGCGGAACTCCGCGGCTTCGGACTGGGCCGCCAGTTTGGCCAGGAAAAACAGGGTTTCGGCGCCATACGGCTCTGGCGGCTGGCTCAGCAGGCGTTTGCAAAAGCACTGCGCGCAGATGCCATCGGGCGAGCAGGGCGGCGCCAGCAGCACGTGCCGCTCGAACGCGAAGCAGGTAAACAGGTTGGCGCAAGGGGCGAGGCGCTGCGCGGCTTCCTGCATCAGGTCGAGTCGCAAGGAGGAGAACAGGGCAAACACCTGGCCTTCCAGCGGCCCGGTGCAGGCGCGCCACTGCGCGGGCTCGAGCATGGTTGCCGCTTGCCCGGACTGGCGGGGGGCAATGCAGCCTGCCACGCTTCGTCCGAACTCGCCGCTGTAGATAAAGGTAGACATGTCAGGCAAACGGTTGTGGAAAAGGGTTGATCGTCATGGCCGCGCCGGGCGCGATGTCGCCGCGATCCATCAGGAAGGCGTGGAATTGCGCCAGCCGCGCGGCGCCGAGGTAGCGCGCGGTGGTGATCGTACTCATGGGCATCAGGCTGGGAACCAGGGCGCGAAAACCACGCAGGCCGACCTGGCGCAGCTCGTCGGAGCTCAGTTCCAGCAGCAGGATCTCGTGGCCCAGCGCTTGTGCGCGTTGTTTCAGCCAGGCCAGCTGGGCGCCTGCATGACTGTGGTCCGGCAATGCCTGTCCGGCTTGCAGGTCGGAAAAGCGCACCCGGTCGCTCCCGTCGAGGAAATCGAACGCATGGGCGCGTTCGGGCCGGGCCATGTACACCGCGCCATCTTCGATGTCCGCGCATTGCTCGGCGCTTGCGGGAACGTTCAGCTGGCCGGTGTCCAGGATGGAACTCAAGCTTGCAACCTCGCGCAAGGCCTTGTAGCACGCGTCCGCGAAGCTGAAACTGCTGGCGCAGGTGACAAGGTTGGCCGCATGCGGGTGGCACGAACGATGCCGCCGCAGATACACGGTCGGCAAGCCGACATCGGTGGTGGCGTCGAACAGCATGTATTCATCTTCCTGTTCGAGCAAGGTGCGCACGGCGGGCGCGAAGTGCGCCAGGTCGGTGCTGTCGAAGGCGATCTGCGGCAGCCGCCTGCGCAGCAGCCACGTCAGTGCTATCGCATCCCTTTCCAGCACTTCCGCAGTCGCGGTCACCAGGGCGGTGGCGGGATCGTGGTGGACTGCGGTGCCGGTGGAAATCGCGGCCCAGAATCGTTCGCTGGTCCACGCGCGCGGATACAAGTGACTCATCACGACGGGCACGTATTTCTTGTCGCCGGTGTTCAAGCTCACAGCCTCGACCCAGCGCATCGGCTCGTCCGGGTCGAAGGGGTGGAAGGGCTGGTCCGGCAAGGCCAGTTCGTCCTCGGAAAAGCTCGGCAGGGTGGGCCAGTTGAACGCGTCCTTGCCCAGTTCGTTGGCGCTGGCGACCATATATTCATGCTCCAGCAACATGCACGAGCTATACCGCTCCGCTGCTTCGCACACCGCCTTCAGGCGCGCCAGCTCGGGGTCGACGTCGGTGCCGCAGCCGCTGAGATACGTGTTCCAGAGGGGCGCCCCAGTGTATGTGCGCGCTCCCTGGAGTAGTGCGCTCAGGTTGCCGGCATGGCAGCCGTAGCTGTGGAAAATTCGGTCGGAAAAATTGGACAGGACGATGGACCGGGGCATGCTCAACACCCCGCCGAACGCCCCGCACAAGGCTTCAAAGCGCATGCTGCCGCCTCCAGTGCTGTTGCAGGGCGCGCAGTGCGTGCGGCGGGAGCGCCAGCAGGATCAGATAGTCCGACTCGGATCCGTCAAATCCCAGCTGGTTCAGCAGCAAGCGCAGCACGTCGAACCGGCTCGTTCCCTCGCCGCTGGCGGCCAAACCGTGCCTGAGTGCGCCTATCAGGTGATGAAACGTGGGCAGCGCGGCAGCTGGCAAGTTGGCGCCGCGCACCAGCAGGCCATCACGCTCCAGCGCGTCGGATTGGGCCAGCATCTGCCCGACCAGGGCGCCCGGCAGCGTGTTGGCAAACACCAGCGGCGAGAGCATGGCGGCCGGCGGCGGGCAGCGCATGTCCAGTGCCGCCGCCATGGCGGCCGGCAAGGCCGTCTTCAAGAGCGCCGGGTCGGCCACCAGCAGGGGCGGCAGATGGTCGTTTAGCGCGACCAAGGTGGCGGCAGTGCGCGCATCGGCGTGCGTTGCCAGCCACAGCGCGGCGTGCGCGGGTTGGCACCGCACGAGCGTTTGATGGGCGCCGCTGTCGCGCGCCGGACCCCGGCCGAGCAGTTCGGGGGCGCGGCAGGGTTGCTCATGGTTGAGTGTGTCGATCGTCGTTTCAGCCCATCCGACCAGCACATTGCGCGCGTTGCGGGACGAATATCCGGGCATGTGAACCAGGACCTGCGCCTCGCTGGCGGGCTGGGCAAAGCTGCGCAGGATGGCGACGACGCGGGCGTGCGGCAACGCCGCCAGGAGGGCATGCAAGCGCGCCAGCAACGGCGACAGGAGGCTGTTCTGGCGTCCTGCGCGCAGCCGCAGCGCGTAGGCGTGGGCGAGTGGAAGCGGCTGCATGGTCTATTCCTCCGCCGTATAGCGAAAACCCTTCAAGGTCCACCACGCCATGCCGGACGTAAACAGCACCAGGAATGCGACCGAGGTGGCGATGCTGAAGCTGGGGGGATAGTCGAGCATGGTCTGGCGCAGCAGGTTGACGCAATGGGTGGCCGGCAGGAAAAATGCGACGATGCGGGTCGCCGGATACTGGGTATTCGGGAAGATCAGGTCGCCCATGAAGATCATCAGTAAATTGAAGATGGTGAACAGGTGAATGCCGCTGGAATACGAGCGCAGGTTGCTTCCGAGTGCGATCCCCAGGCTGAGCAGGCTCAGGCTGGACAAGCATGCCACCGCGATGCTCGCGATAATCGTCGACCAGCTCAGCTTGAGCCCGAGCAGATAGTCGCCCAGCAGCACGAACAGAATCGACTGCCCCAGCGCCAGCAGCAACTTGGTCGTGGCCTCCGCCGAGAAGATGAGGTACAGCGGGACCGGGAACAGCCTGAACAGGCGCAAGGTGCCTTTGGAGCGGTCGCTGAGCAACTTGGCGCCGGTCGTGAACAGCGCCAGGTTCATGAGCGACATGATCAGCAAGCCAGGCAGGAAAGCGAAGGACATGGCGCCATCGGCGGCCACCCTGACCGCGTACGCGGGCGGATTACGGGGGGGCGACAGTGCGACCGCCACGAGCTCTGCAATCGCCTTGTTCTGTTCCAGCGCATAGATGGTCGGGGTCGGGGCGCCGGCGTCCTGGCTCAGGACCAGCCTGGCATTACCGTCGCGCACATTCTGCGCCGCGTTACCGCTGATCGGGACGATCTGGAGCCCGGGCAGCCGCATCTGTTCGATGCGCTTGAGCACTTCCGGCGCGACCGACACGGTGCTTCCCATGGTGATCGGCAACGGGCCGCTGTTGGCATAGTAGGTAAAGCTCGACATCAGCAGAAAGCCGAGAGGAATGACCAGGGTCATGGCTAGCGACGTCAGGCTTCTGTGATAAAAGGCAAGCGAAAGGCGGGAAAATCTCAGGAAAATCGGCCACGGCGATGGCGCGGCAACGGCGCAATTCATTGGTCAGGTTCCTTAGTTGGCTATCACGCTCAAATACACATCTTCCAGCGAAGGTTGCGTGACCACCAGGTTGAGTCGTAGTCCGTTCGTTTGTTCGAGCAGCAAGATAGCGCCGATCAAGCCGGCCGCCTGGTGGGAGGCGCACGAAATCATGTGTTGCTGCCCATGCAAGGTCAGTGGCGCGTCAGCCGGAAGCGATGCCCTCAGTTCGTCGACAAGCCATGTGGGGGCGGTAAATTTGATCGAGATGCGGCAGGCGTGCTGTTGCAGCAGCTCCTGGGCGTTGCCGCTCATGCGTATTTTTCCGTTATCGATAAAATAGATGCGGTCGCACAGCTCCATCGCTTCTTCCATGTGATGGGTGGCAATGACGCCCGAAAAATTGCGCTGCTGCTTCCTGGACAGCAAGGCGTCCCACACCGTGCGGCGCGACCGCACATCGAGCGCGGAGGTCGGCTCGTCCAGTACGACCAGCGATTTGTCGCCATACAAGGCGGCAAAAATACTCAATCTCTGGGTCTGGCCCGCCGACAGGTCGCCTATCTGCTGCGTCATCAAGTGGGCAAGGCCAAGCTGGGCGATCAAGCCTTTCTTGTCAGGCTCAGCCGGATACATGTGTTGATACAGCTCGCATAACTGCCCCACCGTTAATTCGGAGGGAAGAGCGTAGCGCTGGAACACGATGCCGATCCTGCCGCGCTCACCGGGGGTGAGCAGGGCCGGTCTTTTGTCGAAGATGGAAACCAGGCCTGAACTTGGCTCCTGCAAGCCCTCGAGAATTTCCAGCAGGGTGGTCTTGCCTGCGCCGTTCGGACCCAGCAAACCGATCACTTCACCGTGAGCGATATGGATAGTGACCCGGTCGAGCGCAATTTTGTCGCCGTACAGCTTGCTGACGTCGGTGAAGTCGACAGCGTGGAACTCGGGCCGATGGTTCGCAAGGTGGTTCATAGGCATTTTAAAACGGGACAATCAATCTCCATCGTCGTCGCTCACGCGCGGGCCGAAGGGTCGCCCAAGCCGGGATGTCGATGAATGAGGAGGCGGCATCGATTCCGCATAGGAGCCTGGAACCGATGCCGATGGAGAATTGCTGCTACCGCGGCATTTTCGGTATTGGCGGCCCGCCGCAATTGGCGGAACCGAAGGAGCCGACAGTGCCGATGCAGCCGCCGGCAGTGCCGAACGTACCGGCAGTCCCGGCTGTGTTGAAGGCGGCGGTCAGGGGTTGATCATGCGGCGCGTCGGCAGGCCCATAGGCCGCGCTGGCATCTGGCGCCGCTTCCGGTGTCAAGTCATAACTATGCTTTTTTTCCAAAGTAAACAGTTCCACGTAAGCTCCATTCGAAAAAGAAATTAAATACTGACAATTGCATCGACCGTTAAAGACGGGTAGGCAATTTACAGCGGCTAATATTATTTCATTCCAGTCAAAAACTGCGAAGGCTGGAAAACTTATGTAGGAAATTATAGAAAAAGGAATCTCGGTCGATCAAGCGTTTTTTAAAGAATCGTACCTGTGTTCGCTTTTTCAGCCACACCCGGCTCTGCCGATGTATTCAAGATGAAAGACATAAAAGATGAGTCTGGACTGGATCATTTGTAACCATTCAGCCTCTATCAAGAACTATCAAAAATCACAAGCAAACATCAAGTGCGACATCACCTTGTCCGCGCCGCGCACCCTGATGTTGCGCCCCGCCGAACTCATCCTTGAGCCTTGCGTTGCTGTGCCCGTGCAGCTCCTTGCTGCAGTAGGCCGTATCCATCACGTCATGCAAGTGCGTCACGCGCGCCGCCGTCACGGCTGCACACATCCCTCCTTCATGCCGAACCCGCCGATAAATTCACACGCATGAGCAGTTATATAAGTGGATGCGTCGATTGCAAATAGACCTGATCTGCGTCTGTTTTTTTAATGTCGGATCGCGGCTTATTCAAGGAGGATGGACGCCGGTAATAATATTCGCCTTAATTGATATCGTGTGTTTCGGGAGGCGAAAAGGTCTTAATCGGTCGATCGATAAAAAGATCAACGGGCCAATCGGGGGATTTTAAGATCATGTCGCCGGCGGCGATAAGGGCTGAATTGGCGGTCGGCTTGCAATTAGCGTCCGATTCCAGGTTTGATGTATTTTTCGATGCGGGCGCGATTTTGAGCGGACGTCGGTAATGATCGTCATCAGGGGATTGGACGGGACGATGCAGGGGATAAGCGCGTCAGCATGCTGGGAAGTAAGTGACTTGGTAATTGATGCCCCCCATCGTGAATGACCACGGGGGGGCGGCCGGCGACGCGCTACTGCCGCCAGCCCGGATGCGATGCAGCCGTGCCTGTCAGCCCGGGTCGCGCCCTTCGCCCGCCAGCCAGCGCAGCGCCGTCAGGCTCGGCATGAACAGGTATTCACCGCCACGCACCGTGCAGAAAGTCTGGATGCCGTGGATGCGCTGGCGCACCGGGCGTTTCTGGATGGTGAAGGTGCTGTCTTCATCCTGCTGGCCGAGGATGGGGTCGCGCTCCTTGCCCAGGTCCATGAAGTTCCCGTGGTCAACCCACTCGGCCTGCATGAACTCCACCGTCTCCGGCGCCTTGGCGCTGATCCCGATGAAGAACAGGCCGCGTTCCTGGCCGTCGTCTTCCAGCAGGTCCGCGCGCCACGGCGCACCGAAGGTGGTGCTGCGGCGGATGATGCGATGGATATTCACGTCGGTCAGCACCGCCAGCTTGCTGTCGCGCGGGTTCATGCGGCGCATGTGGCAACCGTGCGGCGCCTGCAGGCCGGCCTGGTCGTCCTTGTAGGTGAAGTCGTTGTTGCGCTTCGGGTCCGCGCCCAGCGCCGCATCGTCTTTTTCGGGCGCCAGCGTGAGCGGCGCACCGCTGCGCCAGCGGCCCACCAGCTTGGCCGCCAGCAGTTCCTGGCCGGCTTCGTCGTCGGCGTTATCGCGCAAAAAGCGGTTGAACGCGGCGGCGTCGGCCTGGTACTTGCGGATCACCACAAAGGTGCCATTGCGGCCCAAGGCGTCGGGCTGCGGCATCGCCATCGGCACGCCCGATTCGCCCGGATAGCCGAGAATCAGCTCGCCCGCCTTGATGGCGTCGCCCTGGCCCGGCAGCAGGTCTTCGATGCCGCCGTCGATGGCCGGGTTGCTGATGTTGTCGCGGTAGCCGAAGGGATTGAGGCTGTCCGGCTGCGCGCCGAAGTCGTGCATGCCGAGCAGGGTGACGCCCTGGACATTCTCGAATTCGTTCTTGGCGGTGGCCAGCGCGTGCTTCCACGATGCTTCATCGGGCGCGAAGATCGACACCGTCACGTGCACCTCGCCGCTGTCGTACGGCGCTTCCCAGTTCGCCGGGGCGCTGGCGCCGATGTCTTGCAGGCGGTCGGCGCGCGCCGCCATGCCGGCGCGGAAGGCGGCCGGAAAACTGGCCAGCGAATCTTCAGGGATGTCCAGCGCCACCAGGCCGGCGTGGCTCAACGCCACCGCGATCCAGGCGGTGGTGTTGGTGCGCGCATCGGCGGCGCTGCGCACGTGCGGGGCCAGGCGCGAGAGCAGCGCGCGCCCGCCTGCGGCCTGGTCGATCTTGAGCAGCACGTGGGTGCCGTAGTACGGGTCGGGGCGCTTGAACAGGATGGTGGCCTGGATGTCGTCCAGTTCCAGCGTTGGCGAGGAATGGACCAGGTTCTTGAGTGTATCGATAATCGTCATGGGAACCTCAAGCAATCTTGTCCAGGAATTCCTGGAGCGCGTCGTTCTGTTTTTGCAGGCGGCGCGTTTCGACCACCGACAGATTCGGATTGGCGACGTACCAGCCGTCGGCGGTGATCTGTTTGCCGGCGATGAAGTCCTTCACGCCAGGATCGGTGATGCCGGGCCAGCCTTCGACCGATGAAAACAGCAAATCCATCAGATCGGGAATCTTGGTCGCGAAGTCTTCGATGTAGGTGTCCCAGTCGCCGTCGTAGGTGGTGGCGAACAGGATCTTGGTGTCGTTTTCGAAAAAGACGAAGCGCATGTCGTGCAGGGTCGAGACCTTTTGCGCGCCGTTGAAGTTACCGTTAACCAGTTTGAAAATGCGGCGCAGGCGCTCGGCGCCGCCCGGCTTCAGGTCGGCCATGGCGGTCAGTTCGGAGATCTTGCCGGACTGGCGGCCGATGCGGCCGGCCGATCCCGCGTGGCCTTCGGTGTTGGGGTCCTGCTCGCGCAACATGTTCTCGAGCGCGAGTTTGAGCAGGTCGGGGGCGTCTCCCAGGACCTCCTGGACTTTGCGCTTGATGTCCGCGAGGTCGGTAGAGGATTTGTTTTGTGGGGTGGTGTCGCTCATGATTGCTCCTTGGGTCTTGAAAAAAGGGTGATGCTGACTACGGGACTACTTAATCTGGTACCTGGCCGATGCTGTCGATTTCGATGCGCGGCTGCGCGTTCATCTCGTGACGGAACCTGGACGACGCTTCATACGCCTTGATGCGGGCGCGCATGATGGAGCCCATCGGGCGGTGCGCCTCGATGCAGTGCCACGGGTTGAACGACAACACGTCGTCGGCGAACACGCGGCGCGCCGGGCTGTACGCCTGCTGCTGCGGGATGGTGAGTTTGGCGACCGGCTGGTAGGGCGAGTCTTCCTGCGGCCACTCGATCGAGGCGTCTTCGACCGGCATTTTTTCGATGTCGGTGAGTAGCTGCGCGCGCAGTTCGTACTCGGCGCCCTGGCCGTTGAAGAAGTCGACCACCAGGTTGCGCAGGGCCGAGTCGTCGGCGTCGTCGCCGAGCGGCTGGCCGGTGAGGGCGCGCACATTGTCGGAAAGAGGAGCGGCGCACAGCTTGGCCACGTAGTCGCCGTAGCGCACCGCGGCCATGCTGAAGAAGGTCTCGCCGAGGATATGGTTGTTTGGTGCGCCGAGCGTGTCGACCACGGGGTTGTCGATGCCGAGTGCGTGCAGCGCCTTGCTGCCGCCGCGCGCGAGGGCGGCCACGATGCGGCGCACCATGTCCGGGTCGTCCGCGTGCTTTTCGAGCAGCTTCTGGGTCTTGAGGTAGGCGGCGGCGTGGCCGAAGGCGATCACGGGGTGGTTCACCAGCAGCAGGTCTTGCGTCTTGGCGTCCTGGCGGTTGGGCAGGAACTGCGGGCCGTCGACACCGAGCATCTTGATCGCCATGCCGCGCGGGGACGGCAGCTTGTCGCTGTGGATGTCGCCGGGCGCGGTGGAGAGGCGGATCACGACCGGGTAGGTGGCCGGGCGGGCGAACACGCCCTGGGCCAGGTGCGCGGGCAGATTGTCATACACGGTCACGTGGCCAACCAGCACGCCGTGGCACTTGGCGTGGGCATCGCGCTTGGCGTGGCGATGCTTGTCGAAGACGCGGGTGTTCACGCGCATCATGGATTCAACCACGCTGTCGATGATCTGGTCTTCGTTTTCCTGCTTTTGTTCCAGGTTGTCGTTGTAAGGGACGTAGGTGGTGGCAGACATGGGGTTCCTCGCTTGTTTGTAATATTGCAATGGAACCGAGGAGTGTACCGATAGTGCCGGGGTGTTCGATAGAATGTTTGTTCGAACGGTGGGGTATGGTGGTGGCCAAGCGAAGCCAGAAGCTCTTGGAGTATTATTGCAATATGACATGGATTAAACCATGTCCATGTTTTCGGAAACACAAGGAGAATGAATTGAATATAGTCGCTTTGTTAGCGAAAAAGACGCTGGTTCCGCTATTTGCTGCAGTTTTACTGTTACAGGGATGTGCGGCCACGAACAATAACAGCAACAACAACGTGCTGACATACTCTACTCACGACCTGGGCCTGCTTTGTTTCGGCGGAGTCAGTAACGTACGGCTGACATACGGCGGTGCCCCACACAGATTGTTCGATGATAAAGGCCATGTCGCGCCTGAAAAGACACCTGCGGATGCCGCGCGCACGCCGCGCGGCCTGTTCGGTACGTACGATACCTTCGCAGGGCCGATGGACATGCAGTGGCGCTCACGCGACGGCACTGAGCTGAGCCACGTCATCGACCTCAATAAGGAAATTGTCGGTCGCCAGATTCCTTATGACCATCCGGAGCGTGTCTACGCCAAGAAACCGTTCGTCGGAAAGCCCATTATCATTGTCGAGTTTAATGATCGTACCGTGAATGTCTACCTTGCCGCGACATTGCAGGTGACGCCACTCGACGCGGCCAAGCCAACCCTCGACGATGTGAAGACCCGGACGCTGGTGTATTCCAGGACCTTGTGATGGCGACTTCGGTCCATTAAAAAAGCGGGCATTGCGCCCGCTTTTGTTGTTTACTCTTCGTTGTTTACTCTTCGCGGCGCAAGTGCGGGAAGAGGATCACGTCACGGATGTTCGGCGAATCGGTGATCAGCATGATCAGGCGATCGATGCCGATCCCGCAGCCACCGGCCGGCGGCATGCCGTATTCCAGCGCGCGGATGTAGTCGGCGTCGTAGAACATCGCCTCGTCGTCGCCCGCATCCTTGGCCTCCACCTGCGCCAGGAAGCGCGCCGCCTGGTCTTCGGAGTCGTTCAACTCCGAGAACCCGTTGGCCAGCTCGCGCCCGACGATGAACAGCTCGAAACGCTCGGTGATGCCGGCTACCGTATCCGACGCGCGCGCCAGTGGCGATACTTCGGCCGGGTAGTCGACGATGAAGGTCGGCTCCCACAGCTGCGCTTCGGCGGTTTCTTCGAACAGCGCCAGTTGCAGCGCGCCCAGGCCAGCGGTCGAAAACGGCTTGACGCCGAATTTCAACAGTTCGGCCTTGATGAATTCCGCATCCTGCAACTGCTCCGCGGTGTAGTGCGGCGCGTATGCGTTGATTGCGCCGACGATGGTCATGCGGCGGAACGGCTTGGACAGGTCGAGCGGCTTGCCGCCGTAAGTCAGTTCGGCGGTGCCGTGGGCGTCGATGGCGGCCTGGCGGATCACCGCTTCGGTAAAGTCCATGATCCACTGGTAATCGGTGTAGGCCGCGTAGAATTCCATCATGGTGAATTCAGGATTGTGACGCGGCGAGACGCCTTCGTTGCGGAAGTTGCGGTTCACTTCGAACACGCGATCGAATCCGCCGACCACCAAACGCTTCAAGTACAGCTCCGGCGCAATGCGCAGGAACATTTCCATGTCGAGCGCGTTGTGGTGGGTGACGAACGGCTTCGCGGCGGCGCCACCAGGAATGGCATGCAGCATCGGCGTTTCGACTTCCATGAAGTCGTTCTTTTCCATGAAGCGGCGGATCGACGACATGGCGGCGGTGCGCGCCTTGAAGGTGCGGCGCGTTTGGTCGTTGGTGATCAGGTCCACATAGCGCTGGCGGTATTTGGTTTCCTGGTCCGACAGGCCATGAAAATGGCTCGGCAAAGGACGCAGCGACTTGGTGATCAGGCGCAGGGTCGTTACCTTGACCGTCAGTTCGTCGGTCTTGGTCTTGAACAGGGTGCCTTCGATACCGAGAATGTCGCCCAGGTCGTAGTGGCTCAACGCTTCCATGGCCGCTTCGCCGGTTTTGTCGAGCGTGACGTAGATCTGGATGCGGCCGTCGGCGTGCGGGCCGGACGAATCCTGCAGGGTTGCGAACACGGCTTTTTTACCGGCTTCGCGCTTGAGCATCATGCGCCCGGCCAGGACCACGGGCACCTCGGTCGCTTCGAGTTCTTCGCGCGTCTTCGATGCGTACTCTTCGACCAGCTTCGCCGCCTTGTGCTGCGGACGGAAATCGTTAGGGAAGGCGATGCCGCCTTCGCGCAGCGTGGCCAGCTTGGCGCGGCGTTCGGCGATCAGCCTGTTTTCATCTGCCGGGGCGGGTGCTTGGTCTTGGGTGTCCGTAGTCATGGTAGGTATCGCTATAGAGGTTGTTGCAGGTGTGGGATTAGCTATTAATTAAGACGGAAACAATCAGGACGAAAACAGCTCGTCGATCGTCAGGTCCGAAAAGTCGCTGGCGACGTGGATCACGTTGTCGAATTCGGCAAAGGCGTCGGCGGGCAGGGTGGTGGTGAGCACCACGGCGCGCATGCCGGCGCGGCGCGCCGCTTCCACGCCCAGCGGCGCGTCTTCGAAGACGATGCAGTGCTCGGGCGCGACGCCGCAGCGCTCGGCCGCCAGCAAAAACACGTCCGGATGCGGCTTGCCGCGCGCAACATCGGCCGCGCCGACCACGGTGTCGAAATGGCGGCGCAGGTCCAGGCCATCGAGCGTGAACGTGATGTTGGCGTTGGGCGCGGCGGTGGCCACGGCCAGCGCCACGTCATGCTCCTTGGCCAGCGCGATCAGCTGGTCGAAGCCGGTCACCGTTTTGCGGTGCGGCTCGTACAGTTCGCGGTAGACCACTTCCTTTTCGTCGTTCAGGACCCGCACCTCGTCGTCATCGAGGTGCTCGCCCATTTGGGCGCGGATGATTTCCTTGCCCTGGCGGCCGGCCGTGGTGCGGAAAAACTCGTCGGCGTCGATGTCCTTGCCGCGCCGCTGGAAGAATGCGATCCAGGAGTCGGTGTGAAAGGACATGTTGTCGACGATCGTGCCGTCCATGTCGAAGATGAATGCGCGTCGGGTAGCGGTCATGAATTACACGCCTTGCTTGAGTGAGGCCGAAATGAAGTCGTCCAGGTCGCCGTCCAGCACGCCCTTGGTGTTGCCGGTTTCGAAGTTGGTCCGCAAATCCTTGATGCGCGACTGATCGAGCACATAGGAACGGATCTGGTGTCCCCAGCCCACGTCGGTCTTCGAATCTTCGAGCTTTTGCTGTTCGCTCATGCGCTTGCGCAGTTCGTGCTCGTACAGCTTCGCCTTGAGCATTTCCATCGCTTCGGCGCGGTTGCGGTGCTGGCTGCGGTCGTTCTGGCACTGAACCACAATGCCGGTCGGGCCGTGCGTCATGCGGACCGCGGAGTCGGTTTTGTTAATGTGCTGGCCGCCGGCGCCGGACGCGCGGTAGGTATCGACGCGAATGTCGGCCGGGTTGACGTCGATCTCGATCGAGTCATCGACTTCGGGGTACACGAACAGGCTGGTGAACGACGTATGGCGCCCGTTGGCCGAGTCGAATGGCGACTTGCGCACCAGGCGGTGCACGCCGGTTTCGGTGCGCAGGTGGCCGTAGGCGTATTCGCCTTCGACCTTGAGGGTGGCGGTCTTGATGCCGGCCACCTCGCCGTCGGACTGCTCCAGGATGTCGACCTTGAAGCCTTTGCGTTCGCAATAGCGCAGGTATTGACGCAGCAGCATCGAGGCCCAGTCCTGGGCTTCGGTGCCGCCGGCGCCGGCCTGGATGTCGATGAAGCAGTTGTTGGCGTCCATCGGATTGCCGAACATGCGGCGGAACTCCATGGCTTCGACCACGGCCTTGATGGCGTCGGTGTCGACGATGACCGCTTCGAGCGTGTCGTCGTCGCTTTCTTCGCGCGCCATGGCAAACAGGTCGTTCGCGTCTTTCAGGTCGGCGTCCGCCTTGATCAGCGTATGGACGACGCCTTCGAGCTCCTTCTTCTCTTTACCGAGAGCCTGGGCGCGTTTCGGATCGTTCCAGACGGTTGGATCTTCTAGTTCTTCGTTGACTTGTTCGAGCTTCTCTGACTTTTTATCGAAGTCAAAGATACCTCCGAAGTTCGGCTTCACGATCCGTCAGGTCGTTGAGCAGGGCGGAGAGGGCGTTAATGCGTTCGGCTTCCATGGCGTTTCCGGTCTATGAATTGGTTAAATCGAACCTTCGATTATACCCCAGCGCGCCACATTTCCGGTCCCCGCCGCGCACCCTGCTTGATCGGCGTGGCATGGCTGCGTATTATGCTGCGAATTATGTTGCCATCGTCGATGCCAGCTTCCCCCGTCCACTCGCCCGAAAGCGCCCGCTATGCGTTATCAAATTTACATTTCCGTCCTGCCCCTGATGTTCTGCGCCGTCGCGGGCGCCGCCACGCCGACCAAGGGTTCCACGGCGGTGGTCGGCGTGATGGAGACGACCGACCTGCATTCGAACGTGCTCGGATACGATTACTTCAAGCTCGCGCCCGAGCCGTCGCTTGGCCTGGACCGTACCGCCGCCCTGATTGCGCAGGCGCGCCAACAGTTCCCGAACAATCTGCTGTTCGATAACGGCGACACCATCCAGGGCAGCGCGCTGGCCGACTACCAGGCGCTGGCCAATCCGCTCAAGTGCGACCAGACACTGGCGATCTACAAGGTCATGAACAAGCTCGGTTACGACGGCGGCGGGATCGGCAACCACGAATTCAATTACGGCCTCGCTTACCTGAGCCAGGTGACCGGCAACCGCTTCGAGGTCGACGGCGTCGATGCGGCCAGGCCGCGCTGCGCCGGGCCGGCCTTTCCGCAGGTGCTGGCCAACGTCTACAGCCTCAAGACGCGCCAGCCGCTGTTTGCGCCGTACCGCATCATCGACAAGCAGATCACCGCGCTGGACGCCGACGGCAAGCCGCTGACAGTGACGCTGAAGGTCGGCATCATCGGCTTTGCGCCGCCGACCATCCTGTCGTGGGACAAGCGGTCGCTGGAAGGGAAGGTCTACACCGAGGGCCTGCGTGAAACCGCGACCAGGTTCATTCCCGAGATGCGCGCGCAAGGGGCGGACCTGGTGGTGGCCATTTCGCACGGCGGCTTGGACGACATCACCTACCAGCCGTCGATGGAAAACGGGAACTGGCATTTGTCCAAAGTGCCGGGCATCGACGCCATGCTGATCGGGCACTCGCACCTGCCGTTCCCGAACGCGTCCAGCACCGTTCCGCAATTTAACCTGCCGGGCGTGGACAAGGTCAAGGGCCTGGTCAACGGCGTGCCGACCGTGATGGCCAACCTGTGGGGCAAGCACCTTGGCGTGATCGGCCTGCACCTGTCGTACGACGGCCAGCGCTGGGTGGTCGACCGTAGCCAGACCACGGTGGAGGCGCGCGCCGCGCAGCAGGCCGACAAATCGTTCATTGCGCCCGATCCGGCCATTGCGGCGCTGGTCGCGGGCGAGCATGAAGCCACCATCGGCTACGTCAAGACGCCGGTCGGCGCGACCGATTTCCGCATGTCGACCTATTTTGCCGATGTGGGCGATGTGACGGCCATTGCGGTGGTCAACCTGGCGCAGGCCGATTACGTGAGCAGATACGTCAAGGCCAACCTGCCGCAATACGCAGCCTTGCCGGTGCTGTCGATGGCGTCGCCGTTCAAGGGCGGCACCGCCGGCGTGACCGATTACACCGACGTCAAGGCCGGCAGCCTGGCGCTCAACAATGCGGCCGACTTGTACCTGTATCCGAATTCGCTGTACGCCGTGAAGGTCAATGGCGGGGAGCTGAAAGCGTGGCTGGAACACGCGGCAGGGCGCTTCAACACCATCGACCCGGAGCTGACGACGCCGCAGGAGCTGGTCAATACCGCGTTCCCGACCTATAACTTCGACGCCATGACGACCAAGGAAGTCAGTTACGAGATCGATGTGACCAAAGTGCCGGGCCAGCGCATCAAGAACCTGCGCTTCCGCGACAAGGCGGTGACTGCCTCGAACGAGTTTTTGGTGGCGACGAATAACTACCGCGCCAGCGGCGGCGGCGGTTTTCCGGGCCTGGACGGCAGCAAGACCGCCGTGGCCGCGCCGGACGCCAATCGCGATGTGCTGATCGGGTACATCAAGGAGGTCAAGAACCTGACGCGCGCGGAGAACGGCCAGCAGCGCAGCTGGCGCTTTGCCAAAGTGCGTACCGCCGGCCCGGTGGTGTTCCATTCCGCGCCGGGCCTGCTGGCGCTGGCGCAGCGGGCCGGCCTTGCCAATGTGTCGCAACTGCGCGCCGACGATGGGATGGGCAAGGGCTTTGCCCTGTACGCGGTCGATCTGTCGAAATGATACGGCGCCTGGTTTTGGCAGTCGTGTTTTGCGGCGGCGTGGCGCACGCCCAGCCGCTCGACGCGGCCGACGCCGCCGTCATGGCGCGCTTGCGGCAAGCGGCCGCGCAGGACCCGCAGGCCGCGTATGACCTTGGGCGCATGGTCCGCAACGGCATCGGCACCGCGCGCGAGCCGTTGCGCGCGTTTGCGCTGATCGCGTCGAGCGCGCGGCGCGGCCATGCGCCGGCCATGTTCACCGTGTCGACCATGCTGGCGGCGGGGGAGGGCTGTACGGCGGACCTGGCGGCCTCGCGGCGTTGGCTGGAAGCGGCTGCTGAACTGGAGCACCCGGAAGCGCTCCAGCAGATGGCCATGTATGTGCAGGAAGGCGCGCTGGGCTACCCGCGCGACCCGGAGCGCGCCGCCCAGCTGCTGCGCGAGGCGGCGCACGCGATGACCCACCGGGCGCAAGCGCACTAATCAGAGAATGCGTCGGCCGGCTGGCGTGTCGATGTGCGCGCGCAGCCAGGGCCTTGCGCCAGCGTCGATCGGCACCACCGTCACCGGTGCGTGCATGCCGATGGCGTCGAGCAGCGCGCGCACGCGTTGCGGCTCCGGATGAAACAGTTCCAGCTTGTCCAGCGACAGGCCAAGATCGGGCATGCCGGCCGCCGGGTGCGGCCCGGTATCCCATTCGATCAGCGCGGGACCGACGCCGTCCAGCGGCAGGCCGCCATCGTCGGGAATCGTGATCAGCCAGTTGCGCGCGCCCCGGCTCATGGGCGTGATGGCGCCGAGCGCGCCGACCGGCCCGGCCGCGTCGGCGGCGCGCGCAATGTCGCTGGTGCGCGCGACCCAGGTCGACAGCGCTGGCTGCGCATCGGCACCGAGCGTATCGAGCGCAAACCAGCGCGCGCGGGCCGGTGGCGGCGCATCGGGATCGATCGCGATGATTTCCAAAAACAGGGCGTCGCCGAGACGCAGCAGCAGGTTATGCGTGCCCATCGCGGGATGCTTGCCGCCCGGCGCGGGGCTGACGCCAAGCTTGTCCTCGATCCAGGCGGCGCCTCGGGCGAGGGTGGGTGCGGTGATGGTGATGTGGTCGAGCTGGCAGGCGGGCATGCGGCGTCACTTTCCGGCGTGGTTGGCGATGAAAGACACAAGATGGTAGCACCGCGAGCAGCCTGGACGCCGCATCGAAGCGGGTCACTCCGCAGAAAATGCATAAGTAAAACGCTATTTAGCATGAAAGCGATTTCAAGGATATGAAACTTTTTCAGCGTCAGTTTTTCGCCACGCGTGTTTAGCAGATAAAAGCGCTGTTTAGTTGCCGGCGGCGGATATGCACACCAAGGAATTTAACATTTCTTTTTCGCAGGTGATCTTGAACACCAAGCATCATTATTTTGTGTGGTTTTTCGGCCGTTTTTCTATGAAAGCCGTGAAAGCCCCGTTGTTGACGGCGATACTTGTTCTTTTTTCTGGAAACGGTTCTGCAAAGCTCCACAATCAACACACCTGTTTTCACCCAGCAATTGCTATATGTGCAATGCAAAAAACCTCATTTTTGTGTTCTTGACATTTAACCTTTGCAAGCGATACATTGCGTCCATACCTAGGCGACAAGCTGTTTTTGTCACCCCATGGTGTGCCTTGGCCCGGACACGTCCGTCGCCACGGTGATTCGACAAAATACGGTCATTTGATCGTTTTTTTTGAAAAAGAGTTGAAAACGTTTTCAAACCTGCGTAGCGCGGGGACGGCATGGCCGGCCTCACCGAGCAGGCCCTGTGGGCGTCGCAGCCTTGCTCTGGGCAGTGGAAGGTGCGGCGCGTGCAGACAGCGAAGGCATCCACCTGTCTTCGGGCGCAAGTTGTTTCCTGCTCCGGCAGGCGGCGGCTGGCGCAACGTGAACCGCGCCGTGGCCGCCCGCCACGGACCGGAACGCGGGAAACACAATGAAACAAGCGTCATCCGCACCGGTGCATCCGGAACGATGGCGACAACCATGCCGGCGAACGTGATTCACGCACGCCATAAAGTACGACAATTGCGAGGAGACTCCTGAATGAATTCGATGTCCAAGATTAAACTGAACGCCGTCACCGACGCCCTGCGCAACAGCGGCAGCGGCCGGAGCCTGGCGCGCAGCGCGATGCGCGGCCTGCTGGCCCTGTCCATCACGGCGGCCAGCGCCGCGGCGATCAGCCTGCCGATGATGGCAACGGCCCACGCCGCCGCCGATGCGGAATACACGCAGCGCTTCCTGACCCAGTACAAGAAGATGAAAGATCCTGCGAACGGTTACTTCAGCAAAGAAGGCGTGCCGTACCACTCGATCGAAACGCTGATGGTCGAAGCACCGGACCACGGCCACGAAACTACCTCGGAAGCGTACAGCTACTGGCTGTGGATGGAAGCGCAGTACGGCCGCGCCACCGGCGACTGGGGTCCGCTGAACGCGGCCTGGGCCAACATGGAAAAGTACATCATTCCATCGCAGTCGGACCAGCCGACCAACAGCTTCTACAACCCAGGCAAACCGGCGACCTACGCCGCCGAGTACGACCTGCCGAAGCAGTACCCGGCACCGCTGAACGGCGGCGTGCCGGTCGGCCAGGATCCGATCGCCAACGAACTCAAGTCGACCTACGGCACCAGCAATATCTACGGCATGCACTGGCTGCTGGACGTGGATAACTGGTACGGCTACGGCAAATGCGGCGACGGCACCACGCGTCCGTCGTACATCAACACCTTCCAGCGCGGTTCCCAGGAATCGGTGTGGGAAACCGTCCCGCACCCATCGTGCGAAACCTTTAAATGGGGCAAAAACGGCGGCGGCGAAGGCTTCCTCGGCCTGTTCATCGGCGACAACAACCGCGCAAAGCAGTTCCGCTACACCAATGCACCTGACGCCGATGCGCGCGCCGTGCAAGCCGTGTACTGGGCATCGGTCTGGGCCAAGCAGCAAGGCAAGAGCGCACAAGTGGCCGACCTGGTCACCAAAGCGGCCAAGATGGGCGACTTCTTGCGCTACGCCATGTTCGACAAGTACTTCAAGAAAATCGGCAATTGCACCAATGCCAATTCGTGCCCGGGCGGCAATGGCCAGCCGGATGCAAATGGCGAACGCGACAATCAGCATTACCTGATGAGCTGGTACTACGCATGGGGCGGCGCAACCGACTCCAACGCCGGCTGGGCATGGCGCATCGGTTCGAGCCACAACCACTTCGGTTACCAGAATCCGCTGGCTGCATGGGCGCTGTCGACCCAGGCCGACTTCAAGCCGCAGTCGCCAACCGCCGCTGGCGACTGGGGCAAGAGCCTGACCCGCCAGATGGAATTCTACCGCTGGCTGCAATCGGCTGACGGCGCAATCGCCGGCGGCGCGACCAACAGCTGGGGCGGCGATTACCTGACCCCACCGGCAGGCACCCCGACCTTCCACGGCATGTTCTACGATGAAAAACCGGTTTACCACGATCCGGCCTCGAACACCTGGTTCGGCTTCCAGGCCTGGTCGATGCAGCGCGTGGCCGAGTACTACTACGCCAGCGGCGACGTGCGCGCCAAAGCGGTGCTGGACAAATGGGTTGCCTGGGCATCGGCCAACACGGTCCTGAAAGCGGACGGCACCTACACCATCCCGAACACCCTGGCATGGTCCGGCGCGCCTGACACCTGGAACGCGGCTACCCCTGGCGCGAATGCCGGCCTGCGCGTGAAAATCGTCGACAGCACCAACGACGTCGGTATCGCAGCGGCCCTGGCCCGCACCCTGATCTACTACGGCGCCAAAGCCAACAACGAGCCCGCCAAAGTACTGGCCAAGCAGCTGCTGGACCGCATGTGGGCCAAGCACCAGGATTCGGTTGGCCTGGTGGTCGACGAAACCCGCGCCGACTACAAACGCTTTACCCAGCCTTACGATCCGGCCACCGGTTCGGGCGTGTACATTCCACAGGGCTGGACCGGCACCAACGCCCAGGGCGCAACGATCGATTCGAGCGCGACGTTCCTGAGCATCCGCCCGAAATACAAGGACGATCCGCAGTGGCCTAAGCTGAAAGCCTACCTGGACGGCGGCCCGGCACCAACCTGGCGCTACCACCGCTTCTGGGCCCAGGCCGATATCGCCAATGCGCTGGCCGATTACGCCAACATCATCGGCGGCACCGATACGCCGTCGATCGTGGCCAGCACCAGCGCCATCAACGTGCCTGAAGGCGGTTCCGGCAGCGTCGGCATCACCCTGTCGAAAGCGCCTGCCGCCAACGTCACGGTGGCCGTCGCCAAGGCAGCCGGCGGCGACGTCGACCTGACCGCACCACAGGCCAGCCTGCTGTTCACGCCGGCCAACTACAACGTGCAGCAAGCCGTGGCGATCAGCGCCGCGGTGGACGCCGATGCGGTCAATGGCAGCGCCAACTTCACCTTCACGGCGCCTGGTTACCTGAGCGCCACGACGGTGGCTACCGAGGCCGACCGCGATGTGGTCGTTCCTGTGTCGCTGGTGGTGACCGGTGCGCCGCTGTCGGTTCCGGAAGGCGCATCGCGCACCTTCCAGGTCCGCCTGGCAGCCGCGCCAAAAGCCAACGTGACGGTGAGCGTTGCCCGCCTGAGCGGTGACACCGACCTCTCGGTCGCCGGTGGTGCAACCCTGACCTTCACGCCAGCAAACTGGAACCTGACCCAGGCCGTGACGATCGCCGCCGCAGTCGATGCGGACACCGTCAACGGTAGCGCCACCTTCGCTGTCAGCGCTCCGACGGCCCCAACGGTCAACGCGGTAGCGACCGAAGCGGACAAGGATGTGCAGACCGGCGGTTGCGCTGTCGACTTCGACACCACCAACGACTGGGGTTCGGGCCAGGTTCCACGGGTCACGCTGCGTAACACCGGCACCGCGCCGATTACCGGCTGGGCACTGAACTGGACCGCGTCGAACGACGTGACCCTGAGCAACTCGTGGGGCGCTACCGTGACCCAGAGCGGCCGTGCGTTCAACGCCGTGCCGGCAGCCTGGAACGCGACCATCGCCGCCGGCGGCAACGTCGAGATCGGCATGCAACTGGCTTACAGCGGCGCCAAAGTGCTGCCAACCGGCCTGAGCTGGGCTGGTCGTAGCTGCACCATCGCTGTGAAGTAATTGTCAGTCGTCCGCGCGGGCCTTGTTGGCCCGCGCGGATTTTTTGCATTTGAATTTTGTATTCCCAAACAGAGGAGGACGACCATGACGATTCGTTCAAGCCACGCTGCCATCGCCGTGCTCGCGGTGGTGGTCGCCGCCGCCGGCGTCGGCGGTACCATGAGTTACGGCAAGCTCAGCGAAGCGCGGGCCGGCGGCGCCGAGGCCTGGCACGACCTGACCCAGATCCACGCGGCGCGTGCGCGCCTGGGCAGCACGGCGCTGGAAGGCGCGGCGCGCGCCGGCGGACTCGATCCGGCCTTCATCGACCAGGCCCGTACCAGCCTGGTGCGTGCAGCGGCCTTGCCCACCAACAGCGGCGTGCTGAACGACCCGGAAGCGGTCGACAACTACAAGCGCTACCAGGGAGAGCTGACCGGCGTGCTGTACCGCCTGGCGGGCACCCGTGGCGCGCCCGAGCTGGAGACCGTGTCTTCGCTCAAGGAACTACGCGGCAAATTGCCGCAAGACGAGCTTGCGCTGGCCGATGCCCGCAGCCGTTACGGAAAATCGGCCGAGGGCTACAACGCCCTGGTCGGCACCTTCCCGGGTGCCGCGGTCGCAGCGGTGACCGGTTACCGGCCGCTACCAGCCGGGCTTTGACCGGTTCGCTTCAAGTCCTCTCACTTATTGGAGATGCTTCATGATTACCCCGAAATTTGCAAGTAAACTGGCGTTGTCGCTGGGCCTGGCCTTCGCGGCCAGCGCCGGTCACGCCTTTACCGTATCCGGCAACAAGATCCTCGACGATGCCAATCGCCCGGTCACGCTCAAGGGCGTGAATTGGTTCGGCTTCGAGACCTTCGACGGTTCGGTGCACGGCCTGTGGACGCGCAACTGGAAGAGCATGCTCGACCAGGTGCAGGCGGAGGGCTTCAATGCCCTGCGCATTCCGGTGTGCCCGGCCACCTTCCGCGAATCATCGGTCAAGCCGAATATCGACGCGTTGGCCAATCCGGACCTGGTCGGCCTGAACTCGCGCCAGTGGCTCGACGTGTTCCTGAAAGAAGTCGACCGCCGCGGCATCTACATCCTGCTCGACCATCACCGTCCGGATTGCCAGGCGATTTCGGAACTGTGGACAACGCCGCAGTACACCGAAGAACAGTGGCTGACCGACCTGGAATACCTGGCCCAGCATTATTCCGGCCTGCGCAACCTGGTTGGCCTGGACATCAAAAACGAGCCGCACGGCCAGGCGACCTGGGGCACGGGCAATACGCGTACCGACTGGAACCTGGCGGCCGAGCGCGCGTCTAAGCGCATTCTGGCGGTCAATCCGAACCTGCTGATCTTTGTCGAAGGCATCGCCAGTAATTCGGGCGGCTGCCAGGGCCAGTACGGTCACTTCTGGGGCGGCAACCTGGAGCCGCTGAACTGCAAGACGCTCGATATTCCGCGCAACAAGCTGGTGCTGTCGCCGCACGTCTACGGTCCTGACGTGTTCGAGATGGAATACTTCAAGGCGGCCAACTTCCCGGCCAATATGCCGGCGATCTGGGACCAGCAGTGGGGCAAGTTCGCCAAGGATTATCCGGTGGTGCTGGGCGAGTGGGGCGGCAAGTACGGTCATGGCGGCGGCAATCCGAAAGACAAGGTCTGGCAGGATGCGCTGGTGAAATACCTGAAAGAACGCGGCATGATCAGCTCGTTCTACTGGACGCTCAATCCGAACAGCGGCGACACCGGCGGTATTTTGCAGGATGACTGGAAAACCGTGTGGCCGGACAAGATGGCTTTGATGAAAAACCTGTGGGCGGGTGCGACGCCAACCCCGACCCCTACGCCTACGCCTACGCCAACCCCGACGCCAACGCCAACACCGACCCCGACCCCGACCCCAACGCCAACCCCGGCGGTCACGGCCGTGGTCAAGATCAATTCCGACTGGACGGCCGGTTATTGTGCTGAAGTGAACGTGAACAACAGCGGCACCACGCCGGTGGTGTGGAAGATCAACGTGCCGGTACAGGGCAAGATCAACAACCTGTGGAACGCGGTCTACACCCAGACTGGCGCCACCTTGACCGCATCGGGCCAGGCTTATAACGCGACCGTGCAGCCGAAATCGAGCCAATCGTTCGGCTTCTGCGCCGTTCGCTAAGTCAATTGTTTCTTAACCGGGGTCTGACCCCGGTTAGGAAATAATTTCGCTACGGTTTCAAAATAGTGGCAAATTAGCACTTGCATCAGCGCAAAAAATCCCCTAATATCGCACTCCCAAGCAGGCCAACCATTTTAGAAAAGGAGATCGATCATGCAAAAACTGAACACTACCGCTCCTTTTCTGGGTCTGGCTGGCTAATCTCCTGCACTGAACCGACGGCATACGCCCGTCTGTCGCACCGTTTAGCCCTCTCTTGACGAGTTCATCGTCAGCGCTCCGCCAGCGCCCAATCCGTATTCGTATTCTTTTTGGATTGGCATCACATGGGCAATTTTGTTCAGCATATTTCTGATCGTATTTCGATCATCGCGTCCGACCGTCTGTGGCTCGAAGACGCTGCAATACAACAAACCAAAACCACGGCCGCACTGGCCGGCATGCAACGCGTGGTCGGCTTGCCCGACCTGCATCCCGGGCGCGGCTATCCCGTCGGGGCTGCGTTCTTTTCCACCGGACGCCTGTATCCGGCGCTGGTCGGCAACGACATCGGCTGCGGCATGGCGCTGTGGCAAACCGACATCCTCGCGGGCAAGGCCAAGCTCGACAAGATCGACAAGCAGATCGGCAACCTCGACGATGTGATCGACGAGGAAGAATGGGCCGATCTCGAACGCCGCGATCCTTCCTGGTCCGCGCGCATTGAGGCGCTGTCGGCCGCGCTGGCCGCGGCCGGGCTCGACCTTGCGCCGCTGCGCTCGCTCGGCACCATCGGCCGTGGCAACCACTTCGCGGAACTTCAGGTGATCGATGCGGTCGAAGATGAAGAGGTGATCGGACGCACGGCACTGGCGCGCAAGTGCCTGCAATTGCTGGTGCATAGCGGCTCGCGCGGCCTCGGGCAGGTAATTTTGCGCGCGCACGTTGACGCGCACAGTCACGCCGGTCTGCAAGACGGCAGCCCGGAAGCGCTTGCGTATCTGCGCGAGCACGACGCGGCCTTGCTGTACGCGGAAGTGAACCGCTCGCTGATCGCGGCGCGCATTTTCCATCGCCTGCGTTGCGAGGCTGTGCGCGTGCTCGACGTTCACCACAACACGGTGACGCCGGCGCACATTGACGGTCACGCTGGCTGGCTGCACCGCAAGGGCGCCACGCCGAGCGACCAGGGCCTGGTCATGTTGCCCGGTTCGCGCGACGACTATAGTTACCTGATCGAGCCGGTGCTGTCCGCCGGTGAACTGAGCCTGCATTCGCTGGCGCACGGGGCAGGGCGCAAGTGGCAGCGCACCGATTGCAAGGGCCGCCTCGACAAACTGGCGACGCCAGCGCAGTTGAGCCGCACGTCGATGGGCGGGCGCGTCATCTGCAATGACCGCGCGCTGATTTATGAAGAAGCGCCGCAGGCGTACAAGAATGTCGATAGCGTGCTCGGCTCGCTGGTGGGTGCGGGACTGGTCAAGGTGGTATCCAGAAGCAAGCCTGTGCTGACCTACAAAACGCGTGGGGAGTGCTGCTGATGATCTGGTTACAAATTACAGCCAATACCGGGCCGGCGGAATGCTGCCTGGCGGTCACAAAAGCGCTCGCGCAACTGGGCCGCGAGGCGCACAAGGCGGGAGTGACGGTGAGCGTGGTGGAGCAACTGGACGGGCCGGTTGGTGGCACCCTGCGCTCGGTGCTGCTGGAGCTGGACGGTCCCGCCGAAGCTGAACGGGAACTGGCTGCGCGCTGGTGCGGGAGCATCCAGTGGATTTGCGAAAGTCCTTACCGCAAGCTGCACAAGCGCAAGAACTGGTTCCTCAATGGCGCCGCGTTTGCCCCGCCGGCCGTGTCGACCGAGTTCGGCGAGATCCGCTACGAAGCGACACGCGCATCGGGTCCCGGCGGGCAGCATGTCAACAAGACCGATAGCGCAATCCGGGCCACGCATGTGGCGTCGGGCTTGTCGGTGAAGGTGCAGACCGAACGCAGCCAGCATGCCAACAAGCGGCTGGCCGCGCAGCTATTGCTGAGCAAACTGGGGGAATTGGCGAAATCGGAGGAAGGCAAGAACAAGTCCGACCGCCGCATGCATCATTTCCAGGCCGAACGCGGTAACGCGGGACGGGTGTTCGTGGGCATGGGTTTTGTGGAAAAGGTGATCTGATCGATTGATCGTCAGCCTCATGCCAGCGCCGTCTTGGGGCTGGCATGGGGCGCCCGACGATGCCTGCCCCCTGAAAAGCGCAGTGATTTGCCGCATGGTTTGTCAGAATATCGACAGTTTCCGCGAGCGGGCTAAAAGCGCGCTGCCAGCGTGGGCTTCAGGTCGGGCCACTCCTCGCTAAGGATACTGAAAAACGCCGTGTCCCTGGCATTGCCGCCCGGCTCAATTTTGTCCTTCCTGAGAACGCCCTCGAAGGTCGCGCCGATCTTCTCGAGGGCGCGTCGCGATCTCGCATTGTCCGACTTTGCCCTGAATTGAACGCGGTTCGCCTTCAAGGTATCAAAGCAATGCTCAAGAAGAAGGTACTTGCACTCGGCATTCGCCCCGGTGCCCCAATACTCGCTTGCCAGCCATGTCACGCCAATTTCCAGCTTGCGGTCTTCTGGAAAGATCTCCAGAAGCCGCGTCGTTCCGATAATTTGCGAAGTGCCCGTCAGGCAAATCAAAAATGGGTAAGCCTTGCCAGTTTCCCGTCCCTTGAGTGCGGCGGTGAAGTTGGGATAGAAATTTTCCCGGACCGAGTAGTCGACCGAGGTCAGGCGCCAGATGTTGGCATCTTGCGAGACGGCGAACAAGGCGTCGAGCATGTCGAACTGAAGCGGGCGAAGTTCAATATTCTTTCCTTGAAGCAGAAGATCTGGCTTGATCCAAGGTGTTTCCATAAATTCCTCGTCTGGTGGAACGGTGTTAGGGTGGGCGGGGACTGTGTTGATGGCCGGATGGCGATTATTTCCAGATGCGTTCGACCAGATCGCCGGTTTCCAGCGGCACGCCCGCCGCTTTGGCTGCCGCAGTCCATTCGGGCGGTGACGGCGTCGGCTGCGATGGCGCACTGCCGCCGGCGACGCCATATTTCATCGCAACCACGACAGTGCCTTTTACCGCCGGTACCCGCACGGCTTGCGCGCCGGCAAGCAGCTCCTTGACCAAGGCCGGCGGCAAGGGCGGATGAAAATCGAGCCAGAATCTGGATTGTTCGCCCGGTCGCATCGCCACCACCAAAAACCCACCCGAGGCCGGCACATTGTTGGCCGCATTGAATGCCCGCTTAGCGGCAGTATCAATCTGTTTCAGATACGGGGCGAGCTTGTCGGCGCTCGTGCGCGACCCGATCACTTGTTCAGGTTGGAGCAGGACCACGCCGCCCGCAGTCACGCCGCTGGCGGCCTGGGCGCTACTGGCGCATAGCCATGCCGCACAGAGCAAAATCATCGAACGCATGCCGGACTCCCTCGAAAATAGCGCGCGGCAAGTCACCGCGACGCCTATTGGACCACATTTGGATCATTGCCGTGAAACCACTACCAATCGATGCCGATGGCATGCGGTACTATTGATTTCCTAACGCACCGAGGAGATTGACGCCATGTCCATACCGCTGCCGATTGCGAAAAACAATGCATCCCAACCACCGCGCATGCTCGACTTGCTGCCGGCCCTGGTCAACCGGCACGGCTGCATCACCGGCGCCACCGGGACTGGCAAGACGGTGACCTTGCAGGTGATTGCCGAGGCGCTCTCCGGGATCGGGGTGCCGGTGTTCATGGCGGACGTCAAGGGCGACCTGTCCGGCATGGCCAAGGCCGGGGCCGCGTCGGAGAAAATGGCCAAGCGTCTCAGCGCACTGGGCGTTGAGGCGCCGGGCTGGGCCGCTTGTCCTGTGACGTTCTGGGATGTGTTCGGGGAGGCCGGCCATCCGGTGCGGGCCACGATCTCCGATCTCGGCCCCTTGCTGCTGGCGCGCATGCTGAACCTGAACGATACCCAGGAAGGCGTGCTGCAACTGGTGTTCAAGATCGCCGACGACAATGGCTTGCTGCTGCTCGATACCAAGGACTTGCGCAGCATGTTGCAATATGTGGGCGAGAACGCGGCCGACTTTCGCACCAATTACGGCAACATCTCGGCGGCCAGCATCGGCGCCATCCAGCGCGGCCTGGTGGCGGTGGAACAGCAGGGCGGCGACCGCTTTTTCGGCGAGCCGATGCTCAATATCGATGACTTGCTGCAAACCGATGCGCAGGGCAGGGGGATTGTCAACATCCTCGCCGCCGACAAGTTGATGAATGCGCCGCGCCTGTATGCGGTTTTCCTGCTGTGGCTGCTGTCGGAACTGTTCGAAAACCTGCCCGAGGTAGGCGACCTGGACAAGCCGAAGCTGGTGTTCTTTTTCGACGAGGCGCATTTGCTGTTCAGCGAAGCGCCCAAGCCCTTGCTGCAAAAGATCGAGCAGGTGGTGCGGCTGATCAGGTCGAAAGGCGTGGGCGTGTTTTTCATCACCCAGAACCCGCTCGACATTCCCGATACCGTGCTCGGCCAGCTCGGAAATCGCGTGCAGCACGCTTTGCGCGCCTATACGCCGCGCGACCAGAAAGCCGTCAAGGCGGCTGCGGACACCTTCCGGCCCAACCCCGGGCTCGATACCGCCCAGGTGATCACCGAGCTGGAGCTGGGCGAAGCGCTGGTGTCCTTCCTCGATGAGAAAGGACGGCCCAACATGGTCGAGCGCGCCTACATCCTTCCGCCGGCGTCGCAGATCGGCCCGATCGACGCCGCCGAACGCCAACGCGCCATGGCGCACTCGGTGGTGGCCGGTGTGTACGAGCAAGGAATCGACCGCGAATCGGCGCACGAACTCATTGCCGCCCGCGCCAGTGAAGCGGCGGAAAAAGCGGACGCGCCCACGCCGCGCACCAGGACGCCGGCCGGCGCCGGACGCAGCCGTGCGCCCGACACTGCGCCCGACACCTCGCTCGGCGGCATGCTCGGTGGCTTGTTCGGCGGTGGCGGCAAGCGTCAGTCGCCGGTCGAAGCGATGATGAAGTCGGCCGCGCGCAGCATCGGCTCGCAGGTCGGGCGCGAAATTATCCGTGGTGTGCTGGGCTCGATCCTGAAGCGGCGCTAGTCAGCAGGCTGTATCCGGCTGCACCAGGGTGCAGGGAGGGCAGCGCGCTGCCGGCCATCCCGCGCTGTATCCGAATTGCTCAGATGGCCTTGGCAATTGTCGGCGTTGCCCGCTTTGCACGGCGGCGCATCGCACCAATGGCCAGCAAGCCGACACCGAGCATCAGGTAGCTGTGTGGTTCTGGCACCGCGGTGATCGCAAATGTGGTGTCGGGTGTCATTGTATAAATGGTGTAAGAACCCTCGCCAAGATCAAAGTAATGGCCCCAGGAGCTGTATCCGGATGTCACGGAAATTCTCTCGCTAATGTAACCGCCATCGAACGGCGGAGAGCCATTTCCGATCCGATGGCTGTGTTCATAATCGAGCGTCAAGACACTGCCTTTGGGATCGTACCTGAAGTTCGACAACTCACAGGTAATCGTCGCTTCTTCACAATGCGGTACCGTCGGGAATCTGTAGCTGAACGATTTCACTTCCGGCAAAGTGAACACGCCGTCGCCGTTCAGGTCATCGACGATAAACTTGCCGCCGGTGCTGACGTTGGCGTCCCACCCGCCCCCGACCAATTCTCCCCCGGTATAGCTGAATTCGTAAGCCTGCTCGGCGGCTTGGCCGTTCAGTGCGCTAAGTGCGAGCAGAGCGACAGCGATTTTCTTGAACATGGATAATCTCCTCAATTTGTAGAAATGACATTATAGTCAGCGCAGTAAGGATGACTAAATGAAATTACAAATTGTTCAAGTTTTCAGCTGTTTTGAGCGAAGCGCTCGCCGGATCAGTGCAGCGCGCCTTTATCCGGCTGCACCAGAATGAAGGGATGGACCACCGAGGTCCACAGCACGGCATCGGCTTCGGTCCAGGCTTGCGCCTGCGCATCCGAGACCTTGCCGAGCTTGCCGTCGCCCATCCATGCGGCGATGCTGTCCTTGTCGTCGTGCGAGATGCGCACCGCCACATCGACCAGGTCGAGCTCGGCGCTGACGAACACCACGGTGCCTTGGGCAAAGTGGCGCTGCAATTCGGCCCAGGGCAGGCGCGCGGTTTCGAGGTTGATTTTGGCGCGCAGTTCGGTATCGTTTTCAGGCTTGGTTTTCATGCAAATACTCAATAGTTCAGGTGATGTGAAGCGTGCAGGACGATCGTTCAGACGATGTCGATGACGGGAGTGGGCGAGCCCGACCAGGTAAGGCGATACACTTGCCCCTTGCGCACATTGCCCACCAGCGCAGGCCGGAAGCACGCCAGGCAGGTGCCGGCGGGGCGCCGCACGCTGGGGTAGATCACGCCCATCGATCCACTGTCGAGCAGTTGGCTGGCCAGGGTTTGCGATTCGATGTAGCTGGTCGGATCGAGATATTTTACAAAGGCATCGACACCGCGAATATCGTGAAACGTGCTGGTAAAGTCGGCGATCAGGGCTTGATACGTCACGCTGTCGTCGAAGCGGCCGATTTCCTGGTACTCCACGGTTTTGTGAAAGGTGATTTCGGCCAGGGCGGTTTCGGCCTCGAAAGCGCAGTACCACGCGCCGCGTTCGCCATCGTTGAAACGGCTGCCTTCCGGGCGCGGATAGGTGTAAGCGGCGTTGATGATGCGAAAATTCGGCACCCCGAACACCAGCTCGTCGACACCGATGCCGGGCAGGCTGCCGTACTCGCCGCGCAAGCGTTCGTTGGTGGCGTTGTCGATATCGAACAGGTCGCGCAAGACATCGGCATCCTCGGCCAGCGGGCCGAGCACGGAATCTTCCACGTCAGCAAAGCGCGACGGGATCAGGCGGCAGGTATCGAACTGCCGCAGGGTGGTGAGCTTGGGAATGACCGTCAAGTCACAGGCCTCCGCGGCGGGCGTCGAGCAGCTTGCGCACCGTTTGCATCGACAACAGGCCGCCCGCCAGCATTTGCGACAGCGGCGTGCGTCCGGCGAAGATGGGATTGCTGTTGGGGAGGGTGATCCATTCGTCGGCGAGCTTGTCGCCGTAAAGAATATGCAGGGCTTTGTAGATGCCGAGCAGGTAAGAAATGCGGGTAATGCGGTCGACTTCAAGAATGCGGTCGGGGTTCTTTTTCCACTCGTAATAGGTGGAGGATGACATGCCGCCGAGCAGTTCGCGGGCATCTTCGTCGCGCAGCTTCCAGGCGCTCATGAGGGCGAAAAACCCTTTGAGCGCGGACTTGGACAAGCGTTCCCGCTCCGCGCGTGCGTTCAGGTCGATGAGCACCGCCGGCTCGAAGCGACTTTTGGGGTAGGCGAAGGCAAGGTTCATAGTGGGCTCCGGTTATGGAGTATTTATACTCTATTTTCATATCGCGTGCAAGCCAATCGCCATCAAAGCGTTGCTGAGCCCGCGCAAACAATCGACCTGGACAGCTTGCGATGCGACTTCTTGCTCAGTCACGCCCGGCGGCTGATCTTGTAGTATATGCTGCTGCCTTTATATCAACAATGCGCCGACGGTCGTTTTGGCATGCCGATAACACAAGATGACATCCCTTCGCTCTGGCGTTAACGAGGCTGTGACCGGCATCGCGGGCACGCCGGGCCTTGATGCATGCACGGGTGGTGAGCGTGTCGACCCGGCGCATGCGCGTTCAGGCAGCACGCATCGCGAGATCCTGGCCATGTGCAGTCATGATGCGATGGACCGCTCGGGCGATGTGTTTGCCAATGTCGTCGTGTATTCCCTTCTGGCGCTGGTTCTTGCGATGGTTCCTGTGGGCGTGTTGGGCAAGGTGATCGATGACAAGAGTGTCCTCAAGGCGCTGTATGCGATCTTGGTGATCGGCACCGGCATCTGGGCGTATGTCGCAACCCGGTTTTACGGGGAGCCACTGTGGGAATCGACGACCTGGCTTGATTTCGACGAGCGCAGCTGGAACAAGGAGATTCGCTATGCCGACCCGGGCGTTCCTGCCAGCGTGACCCGGCTACGTTTCGAGGACCTGGCGTTGATGTGTTATGACGATCTGTGCGGCGAAGGCCTGGATGATGTCTGGCTCTACAGCGTTTCCCTGTGCAGGCGCTGGGATGTGGAACAACGCTGCGCCGAACACCGTCCCGATGAACTGAACGAGCTGCTGCAGGTTGCTACGCAAGAGGAACGCCTCTCCTTTGCCTTCAACACCGCCAGGCAATGGGGCTTGCCCTGCTGGCGCCATGACTGGGCCTCTCCCGGCGACGACGACCTCACGAGCATGACCCGGCTGTGCTGAGCCGGGCGCACGGCGCCGGCGTACTGCGCTCGCCTTACGCCGGCTCGGCGTGTTCGACCAGCAGCTGCACGCGGGTGACGCCGTTGTACTCGTTGGCGTCGAGCCGGAACGCCACGCGCGCGCGGTCGCCGACCGAGGCGGTGTGGCCGAACCAGATGGCGTCGTAACGCTGGCCGTTGCGTTCCAGTTGCAGCTTCAGATGGCGCTCCTTCAAAATGCGCTGGCTGACCACGCGGAACTCGTCGCAAAACACCGGCGGCGCAAAGCCCTGGCCCCACACCTGCCCATCCATCAGGCCGATGAATTCGGTGGTGTAGTAGGCGTCTTCCAGCGGGCCATCGGTTTCGATGATGCGTTCGAGCTGCTGGGTGTTGAGCCAGGCGCGCCCGACTTCTTCGAACGCCTTTGAGAACGCCTCGAAGGCGTCGGCGCGGATGGTCAGGCCGGCCGCCATGGCGTGGCCGCCGAATTTGTCGATCAGGCTGGGCGCGCGTTTCGACACCAGGTCGAGCGCGTCGCGCAGGTGAAAGCCGGGGATCGAACGCCCGGACCCCTTGATCCAGCCTTCCGCACCCGGTGCGAAGGTGATCGTCGGGCGGAAGAATTTTTCTTTCAGGCGCGAGGCGACAATCCCGATCACGCCCTGGTGCCAGGATTCGTCGAACACGCTGATGGTGTTGCTGTCGGCCGGCTGGTAGGCGTCCAGGTGCAGCAGGGCCGTGTCCTGCATGTCGGCCTCGATTTCGCGCCGTTTCAGGTTGATTTCGTTGAGCTGCTGGGCGATGGCCCAGGCGCGCCCTTCGTCGTCGGTGACCAGGCACTCGATCCCGAGCGACATGTCTTCCAGGCGGCCGGCGGCGTTCAGGCGCGGACCGAGCGCGAAACCGAGGTCGAACGGCGAGGCGCTGCGCGCTTCGCGCCCGGCCACCCGGAACAGCGCGGCCACGCCGGCGTGCATGCGACCGGCCCGCATGCGCTTCAAGCCCTGCGCCACCAGGATGCGGTTGTTCGAGTCGAGCCGCACCACGTCGGCCACGGTGCCCAGCGCGACCAGGTCGAGCAGGCTGTCGAGCTTGGGCTGGGTCTGGGCATCGAACACGCCGCGCTTGCGCAGTTCGGCGCGCAGCGCCAGCAGCACGTAGAACACCACGCCGACGCCGGCCAGGTGCTTGCTGGGAAAGCCGCATTCTGGCTGGTTCGGGTTGACGATCACGCGCGCCTCGGGCAGGGTGTCGCCGGGCAGGTGATGGTCGGTGACGACGACGTCGATGCCGCGCCGCTTCGCTTCGAGCACGCCGTCGATGCTGGCGATGCCGTTGTCGACGGTGATGATGATGTCGGACGCTTTTTCGCGCGCCGTCAGTTCGACGATTTCGGGCGTGAGGCCGTAGCCGTATTCGAAGCGGTTGGGGACGATGAAGTCGACCGTGGCGCCCATGGCGCGCAAGCCGCGCAGGGCGACCGCGCAGGCGGTGGCGCCGTCGCAATCGTAGTCGGCCACGATGGTCATTTTTTTGCCGGCCTTGATGGCGTCGGCCAGGAACACGGCGGCGGCGTCGATGTGCAGCAGGCCGGCGGGCGCCATCAGGCTGCCCAGTTCACTCGACAGTTCGCGCGCATCGGTCAGGCCGCGCGCGGCGTACAGGCGCGCGAGCACGGGATGCACGCCGGTCTGGCGCAGCATTTCGGAAGTGCGGAAGGAGCAGGGGCGAGTCGTGATACGGGTCATGGCAGCAGTCTGTCTAGGGTCGGGCGGCGCCAGAAGGCGCGTTGCGAAAAGCGGGTGGTAATAAAGGCGATGTGGCGCGCCCGGTGGCTCAGGAGCAGTTGCACCTGCTTGACGCGGCCATCCATGAGCGCGGCCAGCGACGGCGCGAACAGCGTTTGCTCCAGGCGGTGCATATGCTGCAGCCAGCTCGCCCAATCGGTGGCGAGGGCCGCTTCGGTCAGGGCGTCGCACAGCAGGATCGCGTCGCCGGTCAGCGCGGCCAGCGGCGTGACTGGCTCCGCTTGCGGATGGCCGGCCAGTGCCGCCATCCATGGCAGCGCGTCGCTGGTGACGAGACGGGCGGTGTCCACGCTGGCGCCTGCGGACGCGGCGCCCCAGGGCCAGAACGAGTTGATCGCGGCCAGGCCGCGCGCTTCGCGTTCCGTGTTGGCCGGGTGTTCGAACCACAGCATCTGTACTTCGTTTTGCAGCATGCGAAAGGCGCGCGACGCCGCTCCCTTGGGCATCCAGTCGGTCAGGTTCAGGCCGACGGCCGAATCGGGCGTCGATGTTTCGAGGTCGGCCCAGTCGTCGGCGCGCATGAACCAGGTGCCGGCGTCGCCGTACAGCAGGGTCTTGCCCGATTCGTCGAAGTAGGGCTTGGCGAGATCGAACAGGGCGCGCCCGTGCGCCTCGGACAGGTGCAGGCCGCGCATATCGGCCATTAACAGGTGGCTGCGCGCGATCTGGGTGTGCGCCGGGTGGACGATGAACCAGGTGCCTTCCTGCTGCGCCAGGCCGTGGCCGCGCATGACGGCGCCGGCCAGGGCCGGCGTGCCGTCGCCCGATGCGCCCAACGCTTGCGCCAGCCAGGCTTCGTGGGGCAGGGCGCGGATGTGATCGTCGACCGGCAATTGCCGATGCGACGCGCTGCGGCTGATGAGCGCGGCCAGGGCCGGGGCCTGCAATGCGCGGATCAGATCGGGGGCGAGCTCGGGAGGGGGCAGGGCGAACGGCAGGACAAGCGAAATTTGGGTCATCCAGCATTGTAGGACAAATTGGCAAACCAGAAAACATGCGGCACGCCGGCGAACGGCGCCGGCGCCGCACGACAAGCTGTGGCGCCATGCGCCCGGTGCGCCCGGATGCGCCGCGCGGCCAGGCTGCGTGAACTGGACGCCGTGGCTTTAGTGCAGAGGCCGCCAACCGCGTGCGGTGGCATGTCATGCTGATGCCACCATTGGATCAACATGAATGGCCTCATCAGGAGGGTGCGCATGTCGATTCGACCACGTCGGTTGTTCGAGACCGCTATGGTCGATGCATAAAACTTGCCAATTTTTTATTAATGGAATAATATTTCGGCAACTATTCTTTTGATAAAGGGGCTGTTATGTCGTTTCGACCATTTTCCACACTGTGTTTTGCTGTGATCGCGGCTGTCGGCGCGTGCAATGTTGCGCTTGCCAGCGACGACGACACCTCGGGCACGACGTCGTCGGACAAGGACAAGATTGAAGTGAGCGGCAACGGACATCAGCGCTCCTTCGCGTGCGAAGGCCGCCGCGCGGTCATCGAGGGCACGGATAACGTCATCACGTTCACCGGCGTGTGCTCAGGGCTGGAACTGTCCGGCACCGGCAACTCCGTGACGATTCAACTGGCGCCCAAGGCACCGTTGAGCGTGGAAGGCGTCAACAACAGCGTGCGCTGGCAATCGAGCGCCGAACCGAGAAAGAACATTTCGGGCGTGAACAACCGCGTCGTGAAGGTTCCTGGCCGCGGCTGACCTGGCAGCCAGCGCGTGTCCGTCCGGTCGTACAAGGACGGCGCGGCGCTGCGCCTCAGTCGCGGCAAGATGCTCGACTACTTCAGCGGACGCTTTTTCATCCGCGGGCGCGACGGCGGCGTGGATGCGGCCAACCGGTGGCCCGCTGCCTGCTCGCAGTTGATCAGCACGCAGCGCGACGCCGGAGCGCGCTTGCGCCTGTTGCGCGAGAACCGCACGGCCATCAAGTTTGTGTACGACGCTTTCATGCAAGCGCCCGGTGTCATGTTTCGCGACATGGCCGGTGCCGCTCCACTCGCTATCCCCGTCACCGACGGACACGCATTCGAGGACCAGACTATGGGTATCCACAAGGTTGCCATCGACCGTTTTGCCGATTGGCCACGCGACGGCGTCGCGCTCACGCCCGTGATACTGGTCGCGATCGGGGCCATCCATGGATAGGCGCGCTCTGTTCATCGCGGCGCTGGCCACGAGCTTGTTGGCCGCTTGCGGCGGCGGTAGCGGCGGGGGCGGTGCTGCGCCAGCCGGCAATGTCGTGCTGGCGCCGGTGACCACGCTGGCAGCGAGCGTCACGCAAACGGCGCAGCCGGAGGTGGACCAGTACATGCAGGGGCAACTGGTCGAGCAGCGCATTCCCGGCATGACGCTGGTGGTGGTCCGGGACGGCACCGTTGTCTACGGCAAGGGCTACGGCTACGCCGACCTTGAGGCCGCGCGCCCGGTGAAACCGGAGGACCGCTTCGAAATCGGCTCGATCAGCAAGTCGTTCGCCGCCACCGCCATCATGCTGCTGGTAGAGGAGGGCAAGATATCGCTCGACGACAAGCTCGACAAATTCATCGGGGCGGTGCCGCCGCAATGGAGCGGCATCACCATTCGGCACCTGCTGAACCACACTTCCGGCCTGCCCGAATATCCGGACGATCCGACCTTTGCGGACCTGCATGCCAACAAGATCCTGGGAGAAGACGACATGCTGGCCAGGTTCAGGGCGTATTCCCTGAGCTGGGAGCCGGGCACCAGGTACCGGTATTGCAATGTGGGCTACGATATTCTCGGTATCGTCGTGCGCAGGGTCACCGGCAAGGGCTATTTCGATTTCCTGAAAGAGCGGGTGTTCACGCCGCTGGGCATGCACAGCGCGCGCCTCGTCGCGCCGAAGCCGGCGCGCGCGGACAGCGCCATCGGGTACGAGCTCAAAGACGGCAAACATCTCCCGTTTGTCACGACCGACGCGATGTCGGTCTACCTGGGCATGGCAGCGAGCGGGATCGAACTCAGTGCCATGGACATGGCGAAGTGGGATGCTGCGCTGTACACCGACAAGATCCTCAAGCAATCGACCCTGGCCTTGATGTGGGCCGACAACGCCCTGGTGCAGGCGGCCAATGCCGACAATGCCGACATCTACTACGGCTTGGGCTGGCAACTGCGGACCCAGAACGGGAAGCGCTGGGTATACCACTCCGGCGGCATGCCCGGCTACGTCACCGACTTCATGCGCTACCCGGATCAGAAGCTGACCATCATCGTGTTTACCAACCTGAGTGACCAGCATGCGAATGCCCGCAAGATCGTGCGCGCGGTCGCGCCCATGTTCGGCCAAACGCTCTAGTAGCCGCGATTTTCGCTCTGCGATGCTCGCCGGATCGCCGGACCGCCGGATCGCCGGACCGCCGGACCGCCGGATCGCCGGACTGTCGTACGGCGGCGCTTCTGTCGCCAAACTTGCACCGCCCACGACGGTTTTTCGATATCTCCTCCAGGGCACCAGTTGGGCCGTCCGCGCAATCGACCTGTCAGTCCGGCAGCTCCTGCGTGGACGCCATGTCGTCGAGCTCCACATCGCCATACGTCAGGCCGATCGCTTCTTCATACCAGGTCTGCGTCAGCGCCAGGTGCTCGCGCTCTTCGTTCAGGGCCTGGGTGAAGCTGTCGACCATGTCCGCCAGGCCGTGTTCGTCCGCCAGCGCCACCAGTGTTTCCCAGCCCGCCTTGTCGCTCAGTTCGGCGGTGACGATGGCATGCAGCGACTGGGCGATGCTGGTGCGCGGGTCGTTCAGCACCTGCACCAGGCCCATCGACTCCACACCCACCAGGTCGGCGCTCGGCGTTTGCGAGGTCGGGTCGCCACCCAGCGATGCGATGGCGTCGGCCACCAGGTGGAAATGGCGCGCCTCGTCGGCCCGGATTTGCTCCAGGTCTTCGATGGTCATGCTGATATCGCCACCGAGCATGACTTCGCACTTGGTGATCAGCGCGTCGTACAGGCGCGTGCCGGTACGCTCGAAGGCCAGCCGCTCGCCGAGTTTGTCGAGCAGGATCTGCGGACTCTCGCCCTTGAGCATCGACATGCCCACAGTGACCGCGCCGGTCAAGGTGCCCGGCAGCGGCACCGAGCCGAGCGCGTCGGCATTGGCGATGTAGTCGCTGCGCAGCTCGGCCAGGGCGATCTCGTCCATGCCGTCGCTCGACATCACGCTCGGTTCGAGCTCCTGCATCGCCTTGCTGTCGAGCGGCGACATCTGGATGCCGGTGCGGTTCATTCCCATGTGTTCCTGTTGAACGTTGCTCATAAAAATTCTCCTGTTCCAACATGCGCTCAGGGCGCGCTGACGCCGGCGGCAGCCAGCGTGCCTTTGCGATTAAGTTCGGTCCCGGGCATCCAGACATAGCCGGACGCCACCATCTCGCTGGGCGACCCGTCCGCGTTGACCTGGCTGCGATAGGCCAGCGAAAGCGGGCTTTCGAGCGCCCTGGCGACGAAACGGCTACCATCGGTGCGTACGTCGACCTCGTTCATGAGCACCTTGCGCACGAAGTCGCGCTGGCTGCGCAGCGCGAGCGGGCTGGCGAAGTCGCTGGTAACGATCTCGGCCGGGTCGCGCCGCTCGAATTGCTTGAACGCCTCGCACGCCATGTGAAAATGACCCAGTTCATAGTCGAGAAAGCGTTCCCACAGCGCGCGCAGGTGGTGATTGGTCTCCGTCTCGACGCAGCTGTAGTAGTTGTAGCACTCGGCCGCCTCGTGCAACAGCCATTGCTCGATCCACGATTCGGCCGGGTCGAGCATGGATTCGTACTGGGTCACGTGCTGTTCTTCGACGGAAGCGATTTCGGCATACAGCTGGCGCGCCAGCGGGTCGGAGAACAGCGGGCCGATGTTCTGGTAATAGTCGTGCGTCTGGTACTCGCTGGCGACGATCGTCAGCGCGTTAACCTTGCTTAAAAATGCCGCGCTGCGGGCGTTGTATGGCTCGCGCAGTTCGTCTTCGGGTGCGCGGTGATGCTCGGACGTGGGCCGTCCGGGCAGGATGTCTGTGTAGCTTTGCAATATATTGTTGGCGTCCTTGCCCTCGAGCCGGTCGAGCAGGGCCGCGTAGCGGTACAGGTGGTCGAAGTCTTCCAGCAGGCCGAAGCGGTAGACCTGGGCCAGATACGGGTCGGGCTCGCTCTGGGCGATGGCGGCCGTGACTTCGATGGCGACCTGCTCGTAGGCGACCGTGGTTTCAAGCGGGGAGTGGTCGGCCGCGATCAGCCAGTTGACCAGCGTGGCCTGATGCTGCTCGGTACGGCGCACCTTGGCCAGCGGCAGGCGCAGATCGCGGTTGAAGCGGGCTGCCAGGTGGCCGAAACGCAACGCTTCGGTCTCGAGCCCGTTGATGAGGATGACCCGGATGCGCGTAAATGCGTCGTCATCGAGCTTGCTGATCGGTTTTTGCACCATGTCGCGCCAGGTGAACCGCTGCTTGTCGATGTCCGTGCCTTTTGAATCGAAAAGACTGAATGCCATGATTTTCCTCCGTTCTGCGGTATGACGTTGGAGTGCGCGGCCGGCGCCAGGTTCAAAGAATTTTTGTAAAAACCACAGCGGCAACGCGTGATTCAATTGTGACAACCCTGCCCGGGACGCGCTTTGTGTGGCAAACTGCGCACTTGCAATCAATCACTGCCGGGGCACATGAGCATCATCCACAATTTACCGTACGAATGGCTGGTCGGCCTGCGCTACACACGCGCCGGCAAGCGTAGTGGCCGCAACAGCTTTATCTCGTTCATTTCCCTCATCTCGGTCTCGGGCATCGCCCTCGGCGTGGCAGCGCTGATCGTGGTGCTGTCGGTGATGAACGGCTTTCAGAAAGAGGTCACCGACCGCATGCTGTCGGTGCTGGCCCACATCGAAGTATTCGACCCGCGCGGCACCATGCCCAACTGGCAGGCGGCGATGCGGGATGCGCTCAAGAACCCGGCCGTCAAGGGCGCGGCGCCCTTCGTCGAGACCCAGGGCATGCTGCTGCGCGACGGCGTGATGCGCCCGGCCGTCATCCGCGGCATCTTGCCGGCCGAAGAACACAAGGTGTCGGATGCGGCGCGCCAGGTGCGCCAGGGCAGCCTGGCGGCGCTGGTGCCCGGCCAGTTCAATATCGTGATGGGCTACGCGCTGGCGCGCTCGCTCGGCATCGGCATCGGCGACAAGGTCACCATGCTGCTGGCGCAAGCCCAGACCACGCCGGCCGGCATGCTGCCGCGCACGCGCACCTTCACCCTGGTCGGCATTTTCGAGGCCGGCCATTACGAATATGACGCCAGCTTCGCCTTCGTGCACCTGGAAGACGCGCAGAAGATGGAGCGGCTCGACGCGCCATCGGGCCTGCGCCTGCGCATCGCCGACATGCACGCCGCGCCGGCGGTGGCGCAGGAACTCAAGGCCAGCATGGCGGGCCCCTTGCGCATCCGCGACTGGTCGGAGCAGAATGCCACCTGGTTCGCCGCCGTGCAGACCGAGAAAAAGATGATGTTCGTCGTGCTGACCCTGATCATCGCGGTGGCCGCCTTCAACCTGATCGCCACCCTGGTGATGACGGTGACCGAGAAGCAGGCCGACATTGCGATTTTGCGCACGCTCGGTTCCTCGCCGCGCTCGATCATGAAGATCTTCATGATCCAGGGTGCGCTGGTGGGCATGCTGGGCACCCTGGCCGGCGTCGGCCTGGGCGTGCTGGTCGCGCTGAACATCGATGTCATCGTCCCGTTTATTGAACGTCTATTAGGAGTACAGTTTTTGCCCAAGGATATCTACCTGATCAGCGCCTTGCCATCCGACCTGCGCTGGCCCGACGTGGCCAGGATCGGCGGCGTGGCCGTGCTGCTGGCGTTCGTCGCCACGCTCTACCCGAGCTACACCGCTTCGCGCGTGAAACCGGCGGAGGCGCTGCGCTATGAGTAATGTGAACACCGGCGCAACCCCGGTCCTGTCGTGCCGGGGATTGGGCAAGACCTTCACCCAGGGCGCCTATTCGGTGCCGGTGCTGGCCAATGTGGACTTCAGCATCTATCGCGGCGAACGCGTGGCGATCGTGGGCGCTTCCGGCTCCGGCAAGTCGACCCTGCTGCATTTGCTGGGCGGGCTCGATACGCCGACCACCGGCTCGGTGACCTTGCTGGGCAAGGACTTCGCCAGTTTGTCGGAAACCGCGCGCGGCGACCTGCGCAACGAGGCGCTCGGCTTCGTGTACCAGTTCCACCATTTGCTGCCGGAGTTTTCGGCGCTCGACAACGTCGCCATGCCGCTCCTGATCCGCCGCGAAAAGCGCGCGCTTGCCGTCGACAAGGCGCGCGCCGTGCTCGAACGCGTGGGCCTGGCCAAGCGCGTGGTGCACGTGCCGGGCGAATTGTCCGGCGGCGAACGCCAGCGCGTGGCCCTGGCGCGCGCGCTGGTCACCCAGCCTGGCTGCGTGCTGGCCGACGAACCGACCGGTAACCTCGATCACGCCACCGCGCAGCAGATTTTCGACCTGATGCTCGAACTGTCGAAGACCCTGGGCACGGCGTTCGTCATCGTCACCCACGATATCGAACTGGCGCGCCGCTGCGACCGCGTGCTGCGCCTGACCGAACACGGACTGCAACCGGCCGAACTGTGACGATGTGGATCGACACCCACTGCCATCTGGACGCGCACGAATTCGGCGCCGAATCGCTGGAGGTGGCGCGCCGCGCCGGTGACGCCGGCGTGGCGATGATCGTCATTCCGGCGGTCGAACGCGGCAATTTCGACACCGTGCGCCAGATGGCCGCCAGCGCGCCGAACGCCAGCTACGCGCTCGGCATCCACCCGATCTATGTGCCCAAGGCCACCGAGGACGACCTGGTGGCCTTGCGTGCGGCGGTGGAGTTGGCGATGGGTGACCCGAATTTTGTCGCCATCGGCGAGATCGGGCTCGATTTTTTCATTCCGATGCTGTGCGAACCGGCCATGCGCGACAAGCAGGAGCATTTTTTCCGCGAGCAGTTGCGCATCGCGCGCGACGTCGGCCTGCCGGTGCTGATGCACGTGCGCCGCTCGCAGGACCAGGTGCTCAAGCACGTGCGCCAGCTTCGCCCGGCGGGCGGCATCGCGCATGCGTTCAACGGCAGCTTCCAGCAGGCGCAGGTCTACATCGACCTGGGTTTCAAACTGGGCTTCGGCGGCGCCATGACTTTTACGCGCGCCTTGCAGATCCGGCGCCTGGCGGCGACCTTGCCGCTGGACGTCATCGTGCTCGAAACCGATGCGCCGGATATTTCACCGGCCTGGATTCATCCGGGCCGCAACAGCCCCGAGCAACTGCCCGCCATCGGCGCGGTGCTGGCCGAACTGCGCGAGCTGTCGGTCGACGCGGTGCGCGCGGCCACCTGCGCCAACGCGCGGGCCGCGCTGCCACGCCTGCTGCTGGGGTAGCAGGACGTCAGATACCCTGGCCGCCCGACACTTCGATGCGCTGGGCGTTCACCCAGCGGTTGTTCTCCGACAGCAGGCTGGCGATCATCGGCCCGATATCGTCCGGCAGGCCAACCCGGCCCAGGGCGGTCATCGCGGCGAAGCTCTGGTTGATGTCAGGATTGTCGCGCACCACGCCGCCGCCGAAATCGGTCTCGATCGCGCCCGGCGCCACCGTGTTGACGGCGATGCCGCGGCTGCCCAATTCCTTCGCCATGTAGCGGCTCAATGTCTCGACTGCCGCCTTGACCGCCGCGTAGGCCGCGTAGCCCGGATAGGTCAGGCGCGTCAGGCCTGTCGACAGATTGACGATGCGCCCGCCGTCGGCGATCAGCGGCAGCAGCGCTTGCGTCAGGAAGTACACGCCCTTGAAGTGCACGTCCACCAGGCGGTCGAACTGCGCTTCGGTGGTCTCTTCGATCAGCGCAAAGTCGCCATGGCCGGCGTTGTTGACCAGGTGGTCGAAGCTGTCGCGCTGCCAGGTCGCGCGCAGGGCCGTGCGAAGTTGGTCGGCGAAGGCTGCAAAGCCGTTGATGCTGCCCATGTCGAGCTGGAAGGCGACGGCCGTGCGGCCCATCGCCGCGATCTCGGCTACCACGGCCTGCGCTTCATCCGCGCGCGACTGATACGTGATGATCACGTCACTGCCGCCCCGGGCAATGCTCAATGCGGTGTTGCGTCCGAGCCCGCGGCTCGCACCCGTGACGATGGCAATCTTGGTCATGCTGAACTCCTGTTATGTGGGGGAAGGCCATGATAGGGCGCAGGCTCCGCGCTGGCGTAGCCCGAACCTCGCGCTTGTTTGCCTGATCCTCCACATGCCGGCGGCGGCGCTCGTGAATCGGGTACGATTGCGGCATGACCGACACCTTGCTCAATATAGTCCGCCGCCATGTGGAGGCGCATGCCGATGCCGACGGCCTGGCGCAAACGCCCATCGCCGGCCTGACCACGATCCGCTCGAACCAAGCCACCGGCCTGCAGCACGGGATCGCCCGGCCGCTGGTCTGCCTGGTGCTCGAAGGGGCCAAGCAGGTTGCCATCGGCGCGACCTGCGTCACTTACCGGCCGGGTGACTCGCTCCTCATTACCGCCGATGTGCCGACCGTCAGCCAGATCACGGAGGCGCCGTATATGTCGCTGGTGCTCGACCTGGACCCGGCGGTGCTGGCCGAACTGAGCGCGCAGATCGGCACTTTGCCGGCCGGCGGCGGGCCGGCCGGATCGACCGATGCCGAGGTGGCCGATACGGCGCTGCGGCTGATGCGCCTTCTCGACCGGCCGGCCTCGGTGCCGGTGCTTCACGCGCAGCTGGTGCGCGAACTCCATTACTGGCTGCTGACCGGACGCCACGGCGCGGCGATCCGCCGGCTCGGTGGCCCGGATGGACATGCCCGGCGGGTCGCGCGGGCGGTGGCGCTGCTGCGGGCCGAATACGACCGGCCATTGCCGGTCGAGCGGCTGGCGGCGGCGGCCGGGATGAGTGCCTCATCGTTCCACCATCACTTCCGCGTCGCGACCTCGCTCTCGCCGCTGCAATTCCAGAAGCATCTGCGGCTGATCGAGGCGCGCCGCTTGATGATGTCCGACGGCGTCTCGGCCAGCAGTGCGGCGTTCTCGGTCGGTTACGAGAGCGTGTCGCAGTTCACGCGCGAATATGGGCGCATGTTCGGTTTACCGCCGATGAAGGATGCAAGCAGCCAGGCGGACCGGATTGACGCGCCGGGATAGGCAAAGCCGTGTTATGCTAAAAAATTGCCAATGTTGCAATTGCGTTTCTTTCGCAATGTTGCCTGACTTATCCAACAAGGAACCATCATGAGAAAACCCGCATTATGGAAGTGGAGTACCTGCCTGCTGTTGGCCGTGTGCGTGGGCGCAGGCGCGGCGGACAACGAGCAGGCGATCGAACTGCGCACCGCAAGCGGCGCCATCGCCGGCACCTTGTCGCTGCCCAAAGCCCCCGGACCGGCGCCGGTCGCGCTGATCATCGCAGGCTCAGGCCCGACCGACCGTGATGGCAATCCCCCCGGCATGAAAAATGACAGCCTGCGCTTGCTGGCGCAAGGGTTGGCCGACGCCGGCGTGGCCAGCGTGCGCTTCGACAAGCGTGGCGTTGGCGCCAGCTTGGTGGCCGTCGCCAAAGAGTCGGACTTGCGCTTCGAGACGTATATCGACGACGCCACGGCGTGGCTGGCGATGCTCAAGGCCGACAAGCGCTTTTCGCACGTGAGCGTGATCGGTCACAGCGAGGGCGCCCTGATCGGCATGCTGGCGGCCAAAGCCGGCAATGCGAAGGCGTATGTCTCGATTGCCGGCGTGGCGCGCGGCGCTTCCACCGCCCTGCGCGAGCAGCTGGCGACGGCGTTGCCAGCGCCGCTGGCCAAGGAAAGCGAGCGTATCCTGGCGGAGCTGGAGGCCGGACGCACTGTCGCCAATGTGCCGCCGGAACTGGCCGTGCTGTATCGTCCCAGCGTGCAGCCGTACCTGATATCGTGGTTCAGGTACGTCCCTTCGACCGAGATCAAAAACCTCAAGATGCCGGTTTTGCTGGTCCAGGGCAGCACCGATCTGCAGGTGCCGCCCGGCGAGGCCGAATTGCTGCACAAGGCCAGGCCGGATGCGCAACTGGTGATGGTGCAGGGCATGAATCACGTCCTGAAAGAAGCGCCGCCGGATAAGGCGCGCCAGACCGACACCTACATCAACCCCAAATATCCATTGGCGCCTACTTTGGTGCCCGCAATTGCCGGCTTTCTGAACAAGGTCGCCAAAGACTGATACGCGCCAAGGTCCGGCGCGGCGCGCGCTGGCATGCTGGGGGTTTTGTCCAAGCTACCAGCGAGCCATGCGCGTTGCCATCCTCGGATTTGCCTGTGGTGCCGCCGTGCTGCAAGTGCAGGCGCAACTGCCATCGCCATCAACTATCGCGGCCTTCGCAGTTGTCGCATTCCTGCTTTGCTTCCTGCGCGGTGTTCCCAGGGTGGCCATGGCCGGCGCGCTTGCCGGTTTCTGCTGGGCGGCCTTGCTGGCGCAGTTGGCGCTGGCGCCCGAACTGGCCAGGGCCGACGAGGGGCGCGACATCACCGTGGTCGGTACCATCGACAGCTTGCCGTACCGCTTCGGGCAGGGGGTGCGTTTCAACTTCAAGGTCGAACGCGTGCTTGGCGACGCGGTGGCGGTGCCGCCGCGCGTGTCACTGTCGTGGTATGCAGGCTATGGCGACGCGCTGCAAGCGGTGCCAGACGTGCAGCCCGGCGAGCGCTGGCAACTCGTCGTGCGCCTGCAACGCCCGCACGGCAACGCCAATCCGCATGGTTTCGATTACGAAGCGTGGCTGCTGGAGCAGGGCGTGCGCGCCACCGGCTACGTGCGCGCGGAAGGCGACAGGAACCGTCGTCTCGACAGCTTCGTATTCGGATTTTCCAACGTGGTCGAACATTGCCGCGCCACGCTGCGCGAACGCATTCTGCGCGCGCTGCCGGGCAAGCAATATGCGGGCGTGATCGTGGCGCTGGTGGTTGGCGACCAGCGATCGATCGGCCAGGCCGACTGGAATGTGTTCAATCGTACCGGCGTGGGACATTTGATTTCGATCTCCGGGCTGCACATTACAATGGTCTCCGGGCTGTTTGCCGCGCTCGCGTCGGTTCTGTGGCGTCGCTCGTTCTTCACCGGCGCCCAGCTGTCGCTGTGGATGCCGGCCCCAAAAGTCGCCGCCCTGACCGGGGCCATGGTGGCGCTGGCGTACGTGCTGCTGGCCGGCTTCGGCGTGCCGGCGCAGCGCACGCTGTACATGCTGGCGGTGGTGGCCGCCGCGCTGTGGTTCGGGCGGCTCACGCAGGTCTCGCACGTGCTGTGCGTGGCGCTTGGCGTGGTCGTCCTGATCGACCCGTGGGCGATCGCCTCGCCTGGCTTCTGGCTCTCGTTCGGCGCGGTGGCGGCGATTCTGTTCGCCACCACCGGCCGCACCGCCGTCACCGAGCCGCGCTGGCGCGGCATGCTGCTGGTGGGCGCGCATACCCAGTACGTGGTCACGCTCGCGCTGGTGCCGCTGACGATGCTGCTGTTCTCGCAGGTGTCCGTTGTCAGTCCGCTGGCCAACGCGCTGGCGATCCCGGTCGTCAGCTTCATCGTCACGCCGCTCGCACTGGCCGGCAGCATGCTGCCGGCGCCACTATCGACCTTGCTGCTGAACGTGGCCCACTACGCCGTGCAGGCCTTAGCCTGGGTGCTGACCTGGTGCGCGGGGTCGCGCTTTGCGGTGTGGAGCGCACCGACCCCGGAGCCATGGCTGTTCGCGTTCGCAGCCATCGGCACCGTGTGGATGCTCGCTCCGCGCGGCTGGCCGCATCGCTGGAGCGGGCTGGCGGCGTGGCTGCCGCTGCTGACCGCCCAGCCAAGCCATCCGCCGCCGGGCGAGGTCGCCGTGACCGCGTTCGATGTGGGGCAGGGCATGGCCCTGCTGATCGAAACCAGCGGGCACCGGCTGCTGTACGATACCGGCCCCGCGTACACGCCCGAGTCGAACGGCGCGAACCGGGTGATCCTGCCATATTTGAGGGCGCGCGGCATCGCCCACCTCGATGGCGTCATCGTCAGCCACAGCGATATCGACCACGCCGGCGGCGCTCTGACATTGCTCGACGCGGTCGGCGTGGGTTGGGTGGCGTCGTCGCTGTGGTACGACCATCCGATCGTCAAGGCCGCGCCGCATCATGTACGCTGCGCCGGCGGGCAACAGTGGACATGGGATGGGGTGCGCTTCGAGATGCTGCATCCGACCATGGCAAGTTACGACGATCCCGGCCTGAAACCGAATGCGCGTGGCTGCGTGCTGAGGATCAGCGCTGGCGATCATGCGATCCTGCTGGCGGGCGATATCGAAGCGGCGCAGGAGGCGCAACTGGTGGCCGGCTCGGCGCCGCTGCTGCGCGCCGATGTTTTGCTGGCGCCGCATCACGGCAGCGGGACTTCATCGACCCCGCCTTTTCTTGCGGCCGTGCGGCCACGCCTGGTGCTGTTCCAGGTGGGCTACCGCAATCGCTATCGTCATCCCAAGAAAGAGGTGGTGGAGCGTTACGAAAAACTTGGTATCGAGCGCTTGCGCACCGATGAATCGGGGGCCATTATGCTCGATTCGGCCAATGCCTTCGCACCGGTCGTGTATCGCCGCGCTCATGCGCGTTATTGGTATGGTAATTAGTCACTCGCTTCGTCGAGAAAGGGCGTCAATGAATACGGTCGATCTGAAAGCCGACATCGTTCCTGGCGAGGGCGCCGCGGGCTTTCAACTGGGAGTGCACATGACGCAGGCGCGCTCCATTTTTGCGCGCGTTCTCCGGTGGGACAGTGCACGAGGCCCGTTGCGCGACGCGGTTGCGCAATGCGATGGTTGGCTGATGGCGCCTGCGGTGTCAGCGCAGGGCGAGCGCCAGGGGCCGTCGTTCTATTATCGGCGCGGCGCGGTCGAACTGCATTTTAGCGAGCAGGGGACGCTGGGGACAATTGCGGTCTTCAATGGCTATGCGGGCACCTTGTTTGGAAAAATTCGCATCGGCGACGAACTGGCCAGCGTGACCCAGTTTTGCGACGTGTTCTTCGACGAAGACGAAGACATGCATTATCCGAAAGACAGTGCCGTCACGGGCCTGGCCTTCGGCGCTGAATTTGAACCTTTGGCACGGGCGCCATCGCAGCGGATTTTCGGGATATATATCTTTAACCAGCCAGCGGCAGCATGATGTCGACCCGCAGACCGCCGCCTTCACGGTTGCTGGCCCTGATCGTGCCTTGATGGGCGTCGATGACCCGCTGCGCGATCGCCAGGCCGAGTCCATGTCCGTCGACGTTGTTGCTGGTCGCGTTCGAGCGGAAGAACGGCTGGAAGATCGACGCCAGGTCCGCCTGCGCCACGCCCGGCCCACGGTCGCACACCGACAAGCGCACCCGATCGGCGTCGGCGCTGACGCCGATCTCGATCACGCCGCCCTCGCTACTATGCTTGATGGCGTTGCGGATCACGTTCTCGATGGCGCTCCACAGCAGGTCCGGCGCGCCGCGCACGGTCACAATCGCCTGCCCGGACAGGGCAATGCGGCGTGCGCACTGCTCGGCTTCGAAGCGCGCGTCGGTCACGATGTCGTCGACCAGGTCCATGAACGCGATATCCTCGTAGCGCGGCAGCGCGCTCGCCACTTCCAGGTGCGACAAGGTCAGCAGCTCTCCGACCAGCTTATCCATGCGCACGCTCTCGCGCTCGATGCGCTCCAAAGACGCCCCGATCTTGTCCGGCTGCTGGTGCGCCAGGCCGATGGCCGCCTGCAAGCGCGCCAGCGGCGAGCGCAGTTCGTGCGAGACGTCGTGCAGCAGGCGGCGCTGGCCGTCCATCAGGGTGCGCAACTGGCCGCTCATGCGGTCGAAATCGCGTCCCAGATCATTGAGTTCATCGCCGCGCACCCCTTTGACTTCCGTAAAACGGGGCGACAGGTCGCCGCCGGCGGCCGCTTCGAACGCGCCGCGCAAGGCCCGGATCGGGCGCGAAAAATACCATGCCAGCAGGGCCGCGAACAGCAGGCTGGCCAGGGTCGCGCCGGCCATGGTGATATACGGTAGCAGTTGGCGGTTTGGCGGCGGCCGGCGCTGCTCGCCCGGCGCTCCGGGACGCGGGCCCGGGCCGAAGCCGTCCGGCGGCATCTGGCGCGGCCCCGCACCGGCGCCGCCTGGCCCGCGCTGGTCGAGCCAGCGCACAAACACCAGGAAGCGTTCGCCGTCCGGCGCCGTCAATGTGCGCACCACATTCAGGCGCGCCGGGTGCGCCAGCATGCGTTCGGCCTGGGCCCGCAGCGCCGGCGTGACGGTCCGTCCCAGCATCTCGCGCCCGCTCGCATCGATGACGAAAATGCTGTGGCGCGTGGTGCCGCCAACCAGTTCGCGCAACGCCGCGCTGCCGCCGTACTTCAGCGTGGCGGCCGCGGTATCGATCATGAATTCGGCTGACGGCCCGCTATCGATACCGGTCGCGCGCGGCGAGTCCCCCACCGCCTGCGTGCGCGCCTGGTCGCGCAGCCAGAACACGGCGCCCACGCCTATCGTGGCCGCCAGCTGCGCCAGCAGGATCGACAGGAAGAACTTCCAGAACAGGCGGCCCATGCTGGCGCCTAGTCGCGAATGAGCTGGTAACCGAGGCGGTACACCGTCTGCAGGCAGGAGCGGCCGTCGGCCAGGGTGCCGAGCTTGTGCCGCAGGCTGCTCAGGTGGACGTCGATATTGCGGTCGAAGCGCGCCATCGGCCGTCCCAGTCCTTGTTCCGACAGGTCGTTCTTGCTGACCGGGCGCCCCGCATTGCGCGCCAGGACTTCCAGCAGGTTGAATTCGGTGCTGGTCAGTTCCAGCGCCACGCCGTCCCAGCTGGCGCGGCGCCGGGCCGGCTGCATCGACAGCTTGCCGACGTTGATGGTGACGCCGTCGCCATCGTCGCGCGGGGCGTTGGTGCGGCGCAGGATGGCGCGGATGCGCGCCGTCAGTTCGCGCGGGGTGCATGGCTTGGTCACGTAATCGTCCGCGCCCAGCTCCAGCCCGAGAATGCGGTCGGTGTCGTCGCCGCGCCCGGTCAGCATGAGCACCGGCATGTGGCTGCGGGCGCGGATCCGGCGCAGCGTTTCGAGGCCGTTCATATGCGGCATCATCACATCGAGCACCGCGATGGCGCTGCGTCCGGACAGCGCCTCGCGCGCGCCGGCCTCGCCGTCATGCGCGCAGCTGACGCGAAATCCTTCCTGCTCCAGGTATTCGCGGAACATTCCGACCAGTTCAACGTCGTCATCGATTAATAGCACTTGGTTCATGCGGCCATCATAGCAAACCGGCGACCCTGTGATCACCGGCGGGGCAGTCTCTTTACGTGCTTTTACGAGTCGCTAACACCGCTTTACATCGTGGCCTCGCACAATGGAGTCCTTCGTAACGCACCGACAGGAACCGCCATGAAAAACATGCAACACCGCGCACTTGCCCTCTTGTTGAGCAGCGCCTGCCTCGGCGCCATTGCCGCGCCGGTCGAAGGCGGCATGCCGCCACCGGGTCCGATGATGGGCGAGCGCGGCCCGCACCAGCGCGGCCCCGGCTTTGCGCACGGCGTCGACCTGAGCGACGCCCAGGAAGACAAAGTCTTCGCCATCATGCATGCGCAGGAACCGAAACGGCGCGCGTACACCCGCACCTTGCATCATTCACAAGACGCACTGCGCGCCCTGGGCGCGGGCGAGCAGTTTGATGACGCCAGGGCGTCGTCGCTGGCGCAGGCGGCCGGCGCTGCGCTGGCCGCGCTGGCGCTGCTCGAGGCGCGCACCGATGCGCAGGTGCGCGCCGTACTCACGCCGGAGCAGCGCAAGCAGTCCATTGCACGTCGGCAATTTGATTAACCCACCTGATTCGGAACCAAAGGAGCACATAATGGAACACCACGACCACAGCTTGGCCCAGGACATTCAAACGATGCTCGATATGACGCTGAGCCGGCGCCAGTCGCTGCGCTGGATGTTCGCCTCGGCCGCAGCCCTGCCGCTGGCGGCCTGCGGCGGCGGTGGCGACGCCGGCGACAGCACCACCCCGGCCAGCGGCGCCACGCCCGCCACCCCAGCCAGCGGCGCCGGCACGTCCTGCGCGCTCATTCCCGAGGAAACCGGCGGCCCGTATCCGGCCGACGGCACCAACAGCAGCGTGGGCGGGGTGGCCAATGCGCTGATCCTGGCCGGCATCGTGCGGCCCGACATCCGCGCCAGCATCGCCGGCGCCACCGGGGTCGCCGCCGGCGTGCCTTTGATAATCAAGCTGCAGATGGTGAACGTGAAATCTAGCTGCGCCTCGCTGGCCGGCGCCACCGTCTACCTGTGGCACTGCGACCGCGAAGGGCGCTACTCCATGTATTCCAGCGGCGTCACTGGCGAAAACTACCTGCGCGGCGTGCAGGAGGCCGACGCCAACGGCGTGGTTACCTTCACCACCATCTTCCCGGGCTGCTACGCGGGGCGCATGCCGCACGTGCACTTCGAGGTCTATCCGAGCCTGGCCAAGAGCACCAGCGCGGCCAACCGCATCAAGACGTCCCAGTTCGGCTTTCCGACGGCGATGCTGGCCGAGGCCTACGCGAGCACCGGTTACACGGCCAGCGTGCGCAATCTGGCCAACATCAGCTACGCCACCGACAATGTGTTCAGCGACGGCAGCGCGCTGCAAATCGCCAGCGTGACGGGCAGCGCAAGCCTCGGATACGTGGCTACGCTGACAGTAGGGGTTTCCCTCTAAACCTGTACGGCCGGCCGGGAAATCGCCTTACAATCGAAAAATGACGACACCGATCCTCCATTTTTCACACGGTAACAGCTTCCCGGCCGGTAGCTACACCAAGTTCTTCGACCAGCTGCGCACGGACTTCGATATTCGCGCCGTCGACATGTACGGCCACGATCCGGCCTATCCGGTCAGCGACGGCTGGCCCAAGCTGGTCGAGCACCTGATCGCCACGCTCGAGAGCTACGGCGAGCCGTCCATCCTGGTCGGTCACTCGCTGGGCGGGATGCTGAGCATGATGGCGGCGCGCCAGCGGCCCGACCTGGTGCGCTGCGTGGTGATGCTCGATTCGCCGGTGGTGGCGGGCTGGCGCGCCATGCTGTGGCGCGTGGTGAAGTCGAAGCAAAGCTGGAGCGATTACCTGTCGCCGGCGCGCCTGTCTCGGCGCCGCCGCACCGTGTGGCCGAGCGTGCAGGCGGCCTACGACCATTTCATTTCCAAGCCGGTGTTCGCCAGCTGGGCGCCGGGCGTGCTGCACGACTACCTGGAACACGGCCTGGAACCGCACCCGGACGGCGTGCAGCTGCGCTTTTCACGCGAGGTGGAGACCGAGATTTACCGTGGCCTGCCGCACCACCTGGGCAGCGTGATGGACAAGGCCTACCCGGTGCCGATCGGCTTCATCGCCGGCACCGAATCGGTGGAGCTGCGCCAGGCCGGCCTGGACGCCACGCGCAAGCTGGTGGGCGACAATTTTGCCGAGATCCCCGGCGGCGGCCATCTGTTCCCGATGGAGTCGCCCGAGCTGGCGGGGCGCCTGACGCGCGAGATGATCGCCAGATTGCTCGCGCAGCGCCAGGGTTGACGATTCCCGGGCGCGGCCAACGCCGCGCCCGGGAGGACCGCATCAGCCGCGCGGATAGGGTGGAATCGGTCCGGCCTGCTCCGCGTCGGCCCCAGGCGCCGTATCCGGCAAGCCGGCGCTGGCGATCAGTCCACGCAGAAACACCAGGATCAAGCGTCCCGACGGATCGGGCCGTCCCCCCACTCTTTGCAGCGCCAGGCCATGCGTCAGCGCCATGAAGGCCCCCGCGAGCTCCTCCGGTTCGGCCGGCGGCGTGCGTCCGAGCACGGCGAATAATCTGCCGACCACGCGGCCAAGCCCGGCCCGGTGCGCATCCCACACCGTCTGGTACTCGAGCGCGAACGTCGGGCTGCGATTGGCGTGCAGCTGCAGCTCGATCGACAGCATGCACCAGTCGGCATCGTTGTTGAGCGTGGCAGCCCAGGATTCCAGCTCGCTCAAAATCTGTTCCGGCGCGCGCCCGTCACTGTCGATGACCTTGGACAGTTGCGCGGCTTCGGCCGCCATATGCCCCCGCAGCAACTCCAAAAGAACCTCCTCCTTGCTGGCAAAGTTCGAGTAGAAGGCCCCCTGCGAATACCCCGCCCCATCGGCGATATCGCGGATCGACGTGCCTCCATAGCCGGTCGTGACAAACAGCTGGCGCGCGGTGTCGATCAGGCGCGTGCGCGTCTGGGCCTGGCTTTCCTCGCGCGACAAGCGCTTTCGTGGTGTGGTTTGACTCATACCCATAAAGATATCATATGAACTCTGGATATGGTCTGAAATATTGCTTGACATGCCTGGATGTCTCACGCACACTAAATATCACTTGAACTTTGAAAATCATCTGATATGAACACAAACACCCAACTGAGGTCCGCCTTCGTCACCGGCGCGACTGGCCTGCTCGGCAACAACCTGGTGCGCGAGCTGATCGGGCGCGGCGTTTCCGTCAAGGCGCTGGTTCGCTCTCTGGAGAAGGGCCGGCAACAATTCGGGGAACTGGAAGGCATCGAACTGGTGTTGGGCGACATGGCGGACGTGCCCGCCTTCGCCGACAAGCTGCGGGGATGCGATGTCGTGTTTCACACGGCGGCCTTCTTCCGGGACAACTACAAGGGCGGCAGCCACTGGCAGGAACTCAAGCGCATCAATGTCGACGGGACCCGCTCGCTCATCGAACACGCTTACGGCGGCGGCGCCCGGCGTTTTGTCCAAACCTCATCGATTGCCGTGCTCAATGGTGAACCGGGCGCGCCCATCGACGAATCCTGCTTGCGCGAGCTGGACGATGCGGACGACTATTACCGCAGCAAGATATTGGCCGATCAAGCCGTGCTGGACTTTCTGGAAAGCCACCCTGAGATGCACGCCAGCCTGGTTCTGCCCGGCTGGATGTGGGGACCGGCGGACATCGGTCCCACCTCGTCGGGACAATTTGTCAACGATGTGGTGCTCGGCAAATTGCCGGGGCTGGTGCCAGGCAGTTTTTCCGTGGTCGACGCGCGCGACGTGGCGCAGGCGCACATCGCGGCGGCGCTGCACGGGCAACGCGGCGGACGCTACCTGGCGGCGGGCCGCCACATGACAATGCGGCAACTGGTGCCTATGCTGGGCAAGATCGCCGGCGTCAAGACGCCGGAGCGCAATCTGCCCTTACCCCTCTTGTATGCCTTGGCGGCGGTGCAGGAACTCTACGCGCGCATCACCGGCAAGCCCGTTCTGCTCAGCCTGGCTACGGTGCGCCTGATGGTCAAGGAAGCCGGACGCAGCCACTTCAACCACGCCAAGAGCGAGCGCGAACTCGCACTGAAGTTCAGGCCGCTTGAACAAACCATGGCGGATACCGTCGCGTGGTATCGCAGCCATGGCTGGTTTTGACGCAACGTTTCCCGCGCGCCGGCCTGGCGACTGTCGCTGGCAGGGACTTTTCGCGTAAAATCGCGGGAAAATCCCTATTCTCTCTTCTGGAACGACACGTATGAGCATTAAATCCGATAAATGGATCCGCAAGATGGCGGCCGAAACGGGCATGATCGAGCCTTTCGAACCGGGCCAGGTCAAGGAGCGCGATGGTCAGAGAATCGTTTCATACGGTACCTCGAGCTACGGCTACGATATCCGCTGCGCCGACGAATTCAAGCTGTTCACCAATATTAATACCACCATCGTCGACCCGAAGAATTTTGACGAAAACAATTTCGTCGATGTGTCGGGCAAGGGCTTCTGCATCATTCCGCCCAATTCCTTCGCGCTGGCGCGCACCGTGGAATACTTCCGCATTCCGCGCAATGTGCTGACCATTTGCCTGGGCAAGTCGACCTACGCGCGTTGCGGCATCATCGTCAACGTGACCCCGTTCGAGCCCGAATGGGAAGGGTTCGTGACGCTGGAGTTTTCCAACACCACGCCGCTGCCGGCCAAGATCTACGCCAACGAAGGCGTGGCGCAGGTGCTGTTCTTCGAATCGGACGAAGTGTGCGAAGTGTCATACAAGGATCGCGGCGGCAAATACCAGGGCCAGGTCGGGGTGACCTTGCCGAAGGCCTGAGCATCGCCCTCGCGTCCGCGCGCATGAAAAAAGGAACCCGAGGGTTCCTTTTTTGTTGTGCCAAGGAGGCGCTGGCGCCTCCCGACGGTGCCGCTTACTGGCGCACGCAGTCCACGAAGTAGCCGCGCTTGCCGTCCACTTCGCGCTTGACCAGGCCGTGCACGTCGGTCTCGAAGCCGGGGAAGCGCTCGTTGAAGTCGCGCGCGAAGCGCAGGTAGTCGACGATGGTCTTGTTGAAGCGCTCGCCCGGGATCAAGAGCGGAATGCCCGGCGGGTAAGGCGTCAGCAGAATCGCCGTGATGCGGCCTTCCAGCTCCTCGATCGCCACGCGGTCGATCTCGCGGTGCGCCATCTTGGCAAAGGCGTCGGACGGCTTCATCGCCGGGATCATGTCCGACAAATACATCTCGGTGGTCAGGCGCGCCACGTCGTAGGTCTTGTAGAAGTCGTGGATCTGCTGGCACAGGTCGCGCAGGCCCATCGCTTCGTAGCGCGGGTTGGCCGCCGCAAACTCCGGCAGGATGCGCCACATCGGCTGGTTCTTGTCGTAGTCGTCCTTGAACTGCTGCAGCGCCGTGACCAGCGTGTTCCAGCGGCCCTTGGTGATCCCGATCGTAAACATGATGAAGAACGAGTACAGCCCGCACTTCTCGATGATCACGCCGTGTTCGGCCAGGTACTTGGTGACGATCGAGGCCGGAATGCCGGACTCGCCGAACACGCCGTCGAGCGACAGGCCGGGGGTGACCACGGTGGCCTTGATCGGGTCGAGCATGTTGAAGCCGGGGGCGAGGTTGCCGAAACCGTGCCAGTCGTCCTCGGCGCGGATCATCCAGTCGTCCTGGGTGCCGATGCCTTCTTCCGAGAAGGTGTCCGGGCCCCAGACCTGGAACCACCAGTCGTTGCCGAATTCGGCGTCGACTTTTTTCATGGCGCGGCGGAAGTCGAGCGCTTCGAAGATTGACTCTTCCACCAGCGCGGTGCCGCCCGGCGCTTCCATCATGGCCGCGGCCACGTCGCACGAGGCGATGATCGAATACTGCGGCGAGGTCGAGGTGTGCATCAGGTAGGCTTCGTTGAAGGCATCCTGGTCCAGCTTGACCGTCTCCGACTCGCGCACCAGCACTTGCGACGCCTGCGACAGGCCGGCGAGCAGCTTGTGGGTCGACTGGGTCGAGAAGATCATCGATTCCTTGGCGCGCGGACGGTCCTTGCCGATCGCGTGCATGTTCTTGTAGAAGTCGTGGAAGGTCGCATGCGGCAGCCACGCTTCGTCGAAGTGCAGGGTGTCGATCTTACCGTCCAACATTTCGCGCAGCGTTTCGACGTTGTATACCACGCCGTCGTAGGTCGACTGGGTAATGGTCAGGATGCGCGGCTTCTTGTTGACGGCCTGGCGCGCGAACGGATTGGCTTCGATCTTGCGGGCGATCGACTCGGGCGTGAATTCTTCGAGCGGAATCGGGCCGATGATGCCGAGGTGGTTCCGGGTCGGCATCAGGAACACGGGAATCGCGCCGCACATGATGATCGAATGCAGGATCGACTTGTGGCAGTTGCGGTCCACCACGACGATGTCGCCCGGTGCGACGGTCGAGTGCCACACCATCTTGTTCGAGGTCGAGGTGCCGTTGGTGACAAAGTAGCAGTGGTCGGCGTTGAAGATGCGCGCCGCGTTGCGCTCGGACTTGGCGACCGGGCCGGTGTGGTCGAGCAGCTGGCCGAGTTCTTCGACGGCGTTGCAGACGTCGGCGCGCAGCATGTTCTCGCCGAAGAACTGGTGGAACATCTGGCCGATCGGCGACTTCAGGAAGGCCACGCCGCCCGAGTGGCCGGGGCAGTGCCAGGAGTACGAACCGTCGTTGGCGTAGTTGACCAGCGCGCGGAAGAACGGCGGCGCCAGGCCGTCGAGGTAGGACTTGGCTTCGCGGATGATGTGGCGCGCCACGAATTCGGGCGTGTCTTCGAACATGTGGATGAAGCCGTGCAGTTCGCGCAGGATGTCGTTCGGGATGTGGCGCGAGGTGCGCGTTTCGCCGTAGATGTAGATCGGGATGTCCGAGTTCTTGTGGCGGATTTCCTTCACAAACGCGCGCAGCGCGATCAGGGCCGAATCGGTGTCTTCGATCGAGCCGGTGCCGAATTCCTCGTCATCGATCGACAGCACAAAGGCCGAGGCGCGCGACTGCTGCTGGGCGAACTGCGACAGGTCGCCGTAGCTGGTCACGCCAAGCACCTCCATGCCCTCTTTTTCCATCGCCTCGGCGAGCGCGCGGATACCGAGCCCGGAGGTGTTCTCGGAACGAAAATCCTCGTCGATAATGACGATTGGGAAACGAAATTTCATGGACAGCTCCAAAGCGAAGCGCCGTGAGGATGTCCACGCCTGTGCGGGACGCCTCTCACGGCACCGGTCAAAAAAAGAAGAAGCGGATTTTCGCAGAAATGGCGGCAATCCGGTGAAAAACTTTTGCTAGATTAACTACAAGCGGGCCGTAGTGTCGCACACTATGCCCGCCACCGTGAAAGCGTACCGGATCAGTGGTGCGCGAGCGCGCCCGCGCCCATCAGCGCGCCGATCGGATCGACGTGCAGCCAGGCGAACACGCCGAGCAAAATGCCGACCGCGGCGACCGCGTAGGCGCCGATCATCAGCCATTTTTTACGCGTCAGCAGGGTGATCGCCGCCAGCGATATGGCAATCTGTTCGGCCGTGGTGGCCAGCGCCCACTGGTGATGCTGGTGCATCTTGGAGTCGGACTGGTGGTTCCAGTCGTCGGCCTTGGCGTCGAGCGCTTCGGCTTCCTTGCGGATGTCGTCCTTCTCCGCCTTGTAGCGCACCACGTCGGCCTTGTATTTTTCCGGGTCGACCCCGGGCAGCACCATCGCCAGTTCGGCCAGGTTCTGCTTGTTCGACTTGGCCTGGTAGTAGTTCCAGCTGTTGGCGGCCTTGGTCTTTTCGATGGCGGCGTTGTTCTTGTACAGGGCCGCGTCGTTCTGGGTGGCGCCGCCCTGGTAGCCGAACATGGCGCCGACTGTGGCCAGCACCGCCGTCATGACGGCGATATTGTTCGAAAAGGGATCGTTGTTGTGGGCTGCGTGTTCGACCGCATGGTCGTGCGGTCCGTGTACGTGAAAACCGTGTCCTGACATGTATTCAGCTCGCTTTTTTGGTGTAGGTGACGAAGGCGTAATCGAAGCCGTTGGCATCGGAGCGGTGCGCTTCGCGCGCGCTCTCGGACCATGCGGGGGCGTCGAGCGGCGGGAAAAACGCGTCGCAGGCGAAGGTGTGCGCGATCTCGGTGACGATCACGCACTGCGCCAGCGCCAGGGTTTGCGCGTAAATCTGCGCGCCGCCGATCACAAACGCCGGCGCCTCGCCCGCCAGCGCAATCGCGTGCGGCACCGACAGGGCGCGTTCGACGCCGTCGCGCTGCCAGTCCACATCGGTGGTGACGACGATGTTGCGGCGGTTCGGCAGCGCTCGCCCGATCGAGTCGAACGTCTTGCGGCCCATGATGATGGGGTGGCCCGTGGTCAGGCGCTTGAAGTGCGCCAGGTCTTCCGGCAGGCGCCAGGGCAGGGTGTTGTCGATGCCGATGCCGCGCATGGCATCCATGGCGACGATGAGAGTCAGTGTGCTCATAAAGCCTTAGTGTTTCGAAAAAAATCGGAAGGTCGCCATTATGGTCCAAAACGGCGGCTTCGCAAGATGCTCATGCCGGCTACAGTGTCTCAGGATTGTGAATTTTTTGTTTTGGACGGAACCAAATGTCACACACTCTCACCATTGTGTTGCCTGTATATCCTTAATTACAAAGGGGAAATTGACTAAGTAAAAACTAAGTGTTGGGTTAAAACGTCAAATCCTAATTTCTGTGTGGCAACTTCGTCGTTTGCTGTATCGTCTTTCAACGCCTGCAGTAACGCACCTGGGATGAGCAGGTTTTCTTATCGATATGCAAAGAAACCTCACCAGAGCCGGCCGAGCTTGCCCTACGTCTTGGAGACCCGATGAAGCACCCACTCAGTAACAGCAGCAGCGCAGGTCCGCGCGCCACCCTGGCCTTGGCGGACGGCACGCTGTTCGAAGGCCGCGCCATCGGCGCCGCCGGCCAGGCCAGCGGCGAAGTTGTGTTCAACACCGCCATGACCGGCTATCAGGAAGTGCTGACCGATCCGAGCTACACGCGCCAGATCGTCACGCTGACCTATCCGCACATCGGCAACACCGGCATCAACAGCGAAGACGGCGAGTCCGGGCGGGTGCAGGCCGCGGGCCTGGTCATCCGCGACCTGCCTTTGCTGGCTTCGAATTTTCGCTCTACCCAAAGCCTGTCGGATTACCTGGTGCGGCAGGGCGTGGTGGCGATTGCCGATATCGACACCCGCAAGCTCACGCGCCTGCTGCGCGAAAAAGGGGCGCAGAACGGCGCCATCGTCGTCGACGCCGCACCGGGCCAGGCGCTGGCGCTGGCGCGCGCCTTTCCCGGCCTCGATGGCATGGACCTGGCGCGCGTGGTCTCGACAACGGCGCCTTACGAATGGACTGAAGGCCCGTGGCGGCTCGGCGCCGGCTTCGCGCCGCAACCGGGCCGGCACCTGCACGTGGTGGCCTACGACTACGGCGTGAAAACCAATATCCTGCGCATGCTGGCCGGGCGCGGCTGCCGCGTCACCGTGCTGCCCGCGCAAGCGAGCGCGCAGGACGCGCTGGAGCTCAAGCCGGACGGGATCTTTTTGTCGAACGGCCCGGGCGACCCGCAGGCCTGCGACTACGCCATCGAAGCGGCGCGCACCCTGATCGACAGCGGCACGCCGGTGTTCGGCATCTGCCTCGGTCACCAGATCATGGCGCTGGCCTCGGGCGCGCGCACGGTCAAGATGAAATTCGGCCACCGCGGCGCCAATCATCCGGTTCAGGAGCTCGATACTGGAAAGGTTTCTATCACCTCCCAGAACCACGGCTTCGCGGTCGATGCCGCCACCTTGCCGGCCAACTGCCGGGTCACCCACGTGTCGCTGTTCGACGGCACCTTGCAGGGCTTCGAGCGGCTCGACAAGCCCGCTTTCTGCTTCCAGGGCCACCCCGAAGCTTCCCCTGGCCCGCACGACCTGGCCGTGCTGTTCGACCGCTTTGTCACCCTGATGGAAAGTAGCAAACATGCCTAAGCGCGCAGATATCCGCAGCATCCTGATTATCGGCGCCGGCCCGATCGTGATCGGCCAGGCGTGCGAGTTCGATTATTCCGGCGCCCAGGCCTGCAAGGCGCTGCGCGAGGAGGGCTACAAGGTCATCCTCGTCAACAGCAATCCGGCCACCATCATGACCGACCCCGAAATGGCCGACGTCACCTACATCGAGCCGATCGACTGGGAAGTGCTGGCGCGGATTATCGCCAAGGAGCGTCCCGACGCCATTTTGCCGACCATGGGCGGGCAGACCGCCCTCAATTGCGCGCTCGACCTGCACCGCCACGGCGTGCTGGCCGAATTCGGCGTGGAGCTGATCGGCGCCACGCCCGAAGCGATCGACAAGGCCGAGGACCGCGCCAAGTTCAAGGCCGCCATGACCAGCATCGGCCTGGCCTCGGCCCGTTCGGGCGTGGCGCACAGCATGGCCGAAGCCTGGGAAGCGCAGGCGGCGCTCGGTTTTCCGGTCGTGATCCGGCCATCGTTCACCATGGGCGGCAGCGGCGGCGGCATCGCTTACGACGCCGCCCAGTTCCACACCATCTGCCAGCGCGGGCTGGAGCTGTCGCCCACCAAGGAGCTGCTGATCGAAGAGTCCCTGCTCGGGTGGAAAGAGTTCGAGATGGAAGTCGTGCGCGACCGCGTCGATAACTGCATCATCGTCTGCTCGATCGAAAACCTGGACCCGATGGGCGTGCACACGGGCGACTCGATCACGGTGGCGCCGGCGCAGACCCTGACCGACAAGGAATACCAGATCATGCGCAACGCCTCGGTGGCGGTGCTGCGCGAAGTGGGCGTGGACACGGGCGGCTCGAACGTGCAGTTCGCGGTCAACCCGCACGACGGGCGCATGATCGTCATCGAAATGAACCCGCGCGTCTCGCGTTCGTCGGCGCTGGCCAGCAAGGCCACCGGATTCCCGATCGCGCGCGTGGCGGCCAAGCTGGCGGTCGGTTTTACGCTCGACGAACTGCGCAACGAAATCACCGGCGGCGCCATGCCGTCCTCGTTCGAGCCGTCAATCGACTATGTGGTAACCAAGATCCCGCGCTTCGCCTTCGAAAAATTCCCCGGCGCCGACGAGCACCTGACCACCCAGATGAAGTCGGTCGGCGAAGTCATGGCGATCGGCCGCACCTTCCAGGAATCGTTCCAGAAGGCCCTGCGCGGGCTCGATATCGGCGTCGACGGCGTGCGCCGCGACGGCATGCAGACCGGGCGCTCCGTCATCGAAGAGCAATTGAGCAAACCGGGACCGGACCGCATCTGGTACGTGGGCGAAGCGTTCGCCCAGGGCTTCACCGAGGACGAGGTGCATGCCTGCAGCGCCATCGATCCGTGGTTCCTGGCGCAGATCGGTGACCTGGTCGAGATCGAGCTGTGGATCGAACAGCAAACCCTGGCCGCGCTGGACAAGCCGGTCATGCATCGCCTCAAGCAGCAGGGCTTCGGCGACCGCCGCCTGGCCGCGCTGCTGGGCGCGAGCGAGCAGGCGGTGCGCGAGGCGCGCCACGCGCTCGGCGTGCGCCCCGTGTACAAGCGGGTCGACACCTGCGCGGCCGAATTTGCGACCAGCACCGCCTACCTGTACTCGACCTACGACGAAGAATGCGAGGCGGCGCCTAGCGCGCGCAGCAAGATGATGGTGCTCGGCGGTGGCCCGAACCGCATCGGCCAGGGCATCGAATTCGATTACTGCTGCGTGCACGCGGCGATGGCCCTGCGCGAAGATGGCTACGAAACCATCATGGTCAACTGCAATCCCGAAACCGTCTCCACCGACTTCGACACCTCCGACCGCCTGTATTTCGAGCCGGTGACCCTGGAAGACGTGCTGGAGATCGTCGCCCTCGAACAGCCGGCCGGCGTGATCGTGCAGTACGGCGGCCAAACGCCTTTGCGCCTGGCGCTGGCGCTGGAAGCGGCTGGCGTGCCGGTCATCGGCACTTCGCCCGACATGATCGACGCCGCCGAAGACCGCGAGCGCTTCCAGCAATTCCTGCAAAAGCTGGACCTGCGCCAGCCGCGCAACCGCACCGCGCGCACCGAGCCTGAAGCGGTGCGCCTGGCCGGCGAGATCGGCTACCCGCTGGTGGTGCGCCCCTCGTATGTGCTGGGCGGACGCGCCATGGAAATCGTGCACGAGCAGGCCGACCTGGAACGCTACATGCGCGAAGCGGTCAAGGTGTCGCACGATTCGCCGGTGCTGCTGGACCGTTTTTTGAACGACGCCATCGAGGTGGACGTCGATTGCATCTGCGATGGCGAGCGCACGCTCATCGGCGGCGTGATGGAGCATATCGAGCAGGCCGGCATTCACTCGGGCGACTCGGCCTGTTCGCTGCCGCCGCATTCGCTGGGTGAATCGACGGTGCGCGAAATCAAGCGCCAGACGGCGCTGATGGCCAGGGAGTTGAACGTGGTGGGCCTGATGAACGTGCAGTTCGCGGTCCAGCAGAGCCGGATCGATGGACGCGTGCACGATGTGGTGTACGTACTCGAAGTGAACCCGCGCGCCTCGCGCACCGTGCCGTTCGTGTCCAAGGCGACCGGCCTGCAGCTGGCAAAAATCGCCGCGCGCTGCATGGCCGGGCAGTCGCTGGAAAGCCAGGGCGTGCTCGATGAAGCGGTGGCGCCGTGCTTTTCCGTCAAGGAGGCGGTTTTCCCGTTCGCCAAATTCCCCGGCGTGGACACCATCCTCAGTCCCGAAATGAAATCGACCGGAGAAGTGATGGGCGTTGGCGCTACTTTCGGTGAAGCCTACTTCAAGGCCCAGCTGGGCGCCTCGGTCAAGGTGCCGCGCTCCGGCCTGGTGTACCTGCGCGTCAAGCGCGGCGACCAGGCGCGCGCGGTCGCGCTGGCGCGCCAGCTGCTTGGCGCCGGCTTTACCCTGTGCGCCAGCCTGGTGACGGCAAGCGTGATCGAGGCCGCCGGCATGGCGGTCGAGGAGATCGACGAAGCCGCCATCCTGGAGCGGCTGGCCGCGCGCCAGGTCGCCATGATGGTCCTGACGGTCGACGAAAAGCGCAGCGCCGTGGTGGCCTCGCGGCCGCTGCGGGTGGCCGCGCTGGCCGCCGGCACGGTGGTGTGCACCACCATCGCCGGCGCCGAATGCATGTTCGAAGCCACCCTGCACGCCGACAGCTACAGCCTGGCGTCGCTGCAGGAACTGCACGGCAAGCGGGGCGCAGCCATGGAGGCGCCAGCGCCGCATGCGCGCCCCTTGCCCGGCCCCGCCGACTTGGCGGCGGCGTCCATCGTCCTGCCCGAACGGCGCGCCCATGCGCGTGAAAGGACGGCCGGCGGCACGCCGCTCAAGCTGTTCATCCGCCAGCCGTTCACCGAATCGGACGCCGAGCAGCAGCGCCTGATCGGCGACATCATGGCGCTGATCGACAGCGCCAACGGCCTCCCGCATCCGTTCGACTACCTGACCGGCACCCGCGCCGAAAGCGCGGACACCTTCAAGAAGTCGTTCGAGCGCGATTATCACCTGCCGTTCACGCCCAAGAACTTCCGCGACCACCGCCTGGGCCTGCTCGACCATGCCGATGCGGTGGTCAACATCCGGGTCGGCATGAGCGAGAGCAGCGCTTTCGAACTCGGTTACCACATCTTCAAAGGACGCTGCACGCCTGTGCTGTTCCTGGTGTGGAAGCACGCGCCGATCAAGACCACCCTGATCCGCGAGCTGCAGGACCTGTGCGACGTCACCTACCTCGAATTCGAGCATGTGGACGAACTGCGCAGGGGCATTCACGCATTTTTCGGCACCATCCGGCGCGGCACGAGCAACGCCACAATGAATAGTCAGAAGGAGTAAAACATGTTCGCCAACTTGAAAATCAGGACACTCGTCATTGGTGTCCTATGCTTTCTCATCGCGCTGATGGTCACCATCGGCGCCATGGGCATCTACAGCGGCCGCCATGCGGTCGGCCTGGTGCGCGACGTTACCGTCGAAGACGAGCGCAACACCACCGTGCAAACGTCCATCCGTCTTGAAATGGAACTCAATCGCAGCCAGATCCTGCAGGCGCTCCAGCATAATCCGGTGCTCTCGTGGGCGCAGCTGCACGACCATCCGCTGACGGTCCACTTCGACCAGATCGACGCGATCGCCGGGCGCACCACCAAGCGCTGGGAAGAATACATCGCCGCCATCAAGACGCCCGAAGAGAAACGCCTGGCCGAGGAGTGGTACGCCAAGAGCGATGGACTGGGCATCGAGAACGTGCGCGCCGCCGCCGCCTTCATCAAGGCCGAGAAGTGGGATGACGCCGAAACGGTCCTGATCAAGAAGATCAACCCGGGCTACCGCATTGGCGACGCCACCCTGGCCAACCTCAAGGAGCTGGCCGCCAAGCGCGTCAAGGCCGACGATGAGATGGTCAACGCCAGCCTGGCGCGCATCGCCTACGGCATGGTCGGCATCCTGCTGCTCGGCGTGGGACTGGGCGTAGCGGTCGGCTGGGCGCTGGTGCGCGCCATCTCGGCGCCGCTGCAGGAAGCCATGCGGATCGCCGTGCGCGTCGCCGACGGCGACCTGACCGGGCAAATCGCCGCGCACGGGAACAATGAAATCGGCGCCTTGCTCGGTGCGATGGACAAGATGAAATCGAACCTGGCGCAGATTGTCTCGGAAGTCCGCAACAGCACCGACACCATTTCGAGCGCCTCGAGCGAAATCGCGGCGGGCAATACCGACCTGTCGGACCGCACCAGCTCGCAGGCCAGTTCGCTCGAGCAGACCGCCGCGTCGATGGAAGAACTCACTTCCACCGTGCGCCAGAACGCCGACAATGCGCGCCAGGCCAATGTGCTGGCCATGTCGGCGTCGGAAGTGGCCACCAAGGGCGGCCTGGTGGTGGCGCAGGTGGTCGAGACCATGGGTTCGATCAACGCCTCGTCCAAAAAGATCGTCGACATCATCGCCGTCATCGACGGCATCGCCTTCCAGACCAACATCCTCGCGCTCAACGCGGCGGTGGAAGCGGCGCGCGCCGGCGAACAGGGACGTGGCTTCGCGGTCGTGGCGTCCGAAGTGCGCAACCTGGCGCAGCGTTCGGCCAGCGCCGCCAAGGAAATCAAGCAGTTGATCGGCGACTCGGTCGATAAGGTCGACAGCGGCGCCAAGCTGGTCGACCAGGCCGGCCTGACGATGCAGGAAATCGTCACCAGCATCCATCGGGTCACCGACATCATGGGCGAAATCACCACCGCCAGCGCCGAGCAGACCGCCGGCATCGACCAGATCAACGAAGCGGTCGGGCAGATGGATTCCATCACCCAGCAAAACGTGGCCCTGGTCGAAGAAGCCGCGGCGGCGGCTGGCCTGCTGCAAGAGCAAGCCAGCACGCTCACGCAAGTGGTCAGCGTGTTCAAGCTCGATGGCGCGGCCGCGTCGATGGCCGCGGTGCGCCACGCGCCGCAGCGCAAGCTTGCCGCCGTGACGGCGCGCCCGGCCGGCAAGCCGGCGCCCGCCGTGCGCAAGCTGGCAGCGCCCAAGCCCGCGCCGCACCAGCGCGCCGCCGCCACGGTCGCCGCATCGGACTGGGAAGAGTTCTGACGCGCGTGCGCGCGCAACGATCGGGCAGGGCGCGGGAGCGCGCCCGCCCGTTTTGTAACAAACTGTCATTGATCCATATCATTGCCGTTTTCCCTTTCGCTGCTGGCGAACAGACGGCACATACCAAATGTTGGTTTAAGAAGACAAGCGACAAATCTTCGATGTAAGGCTTTATTTCTTTCAGGTATCGTGTTTTTCGACAGGCAGCGTGGGCTCCCAACCGCCACGCGCCGTGCCGAATGCACCCTACTGGGAGACAGTATGAAGCACCCGCTCAGCGGCTCGGGCACTCGCCCCGGCGCCATTCTCGCACTTGCCGATGGCACGCTATTTCACGGCAGCGCCGTCGGCGCGCCAGGCCGGACCAGCGGCGAAATCATCTTCAACACCGCCATGACCGGGTACCAGGAAATCCTGACCGACCCCAGTTACGCGCGCCAGATCGTCACCCTGACCTATCCGCATATCGGCAACACCGGCGTCAACCCACACGACTGCGAATCGACGCGCGTGCATGCGGCGGGGCTGGTGATCCGCGACCTGGCGCTGCTGGCATCGAACTTCAGGAGCGGCGCCAGCCTGTCCGACTACCTCGCCGCGCACGGCGTGATCGCAATTGCCGGCATCGACACCCGCAAACTGACACGCCTGCTGCGCGACGGCGGCGCCCAGAACGGCGCCATTGTCAGCGGCGACGACCCGCAGCCGGCGCTGGCACTGGCGCGCGCTTTCGGAGGCCTGGCCGGCGCCGACCTGGCGCGCCTGGTCAGCACCCAAACGGCGTACGAGTGGGACCAGACGGTGTGGCGGATGGAAACCGGTTTCGGACGCCGGCAAGGGGCGCACCTGCACGTTGCCGCCTTCGACTTCGGGATCAAGTCGAACATCCTGCGCATGCTCGCCGAGCGCGGATGCAGGATCACCGTTCTGCCCGCGACGACGCCCGCGGCCGAGGTGCTGGCGCTCGCCCCGGACGGGATCTTTTTGTCGAACGGCCCGGGCGACCCGGCCGCCTGCGACTACGCGATCGAGGCGGCGCGCATCCTGATGGAAAGCCGCATTCCGATGTTCGGCATCTGTCTCGGCCACCAGATCATGGCGCTCGCGTGCGGCGCCACGACGGTCAAGATGAAGTTCGGCCATCGCGGCGCCAACCACCCGGTGCAGGACCTGGCCAGCGGCAAGGTGGCGATCACGTCGCAGAACCACGGTTTCGCGGTCGACGCCGCGACCTTGCCGGCCAATTGCCGGGTCACCCACGTGTCGCTGTTCGACGGCACCTTGCAGGGTTTCGAGCGCGTCGATACACCAGCGTTTTGCTTCCAGGGCCATCCCGAAGCCTCACCCGGCCCGCACGATACGGCTGGCCTGTTCGACCGGTTCGTGACCATGATGGAGGATTGCAAACATGCCTAAGCGCGCAGATATCCGCAGCATTCTGTTGATCGGCGCCGGCCCGATCGTGATCGGCCAGGCGTGCGAGTTCGATTACGCCGGCGCGCAGGCCTGCAAGGCGTTGCGCGAGGAGGGCTACAAGGTCATCCTCGTCAACAGCAACCCGGCCACCATCATGACCGATCCCGAGATGGCCGACGTCACCTACATCGAGCCGATCGCCTGGGAAGTGGTGGCGCGCATCATCGCCAAGGAGCGTCCCGACGCCTTGTTGCCGACCATGGGCGGGCAGACCGCGCTCAATTGCGCGCTCGACCTGCACCGTCACGGCGTGCTGGCCGAATTCGGCGTGGAGCTGATCGGCGCCACGCCCGAAGCGATCGACAAGGCCGAGGACCGCGCCAAGTTCAAGGCCGCCATGACCAGCATCGGCCTGGCGTCGGCCACATCAAGCGTGGCGCACAGCATGGCCGAAGCCTGGGAAGCGCAGGCGGCGCTCGGTTTTCCGGTCGTCATCCGGCCCTCCTTCACCATGGGCGGCAGCGGCGGCGGCATCGCTTACGACGCCGCCCAGTTCCACACCATCTGCCAGCGCGGGCTGGAACTGTCGCCCACCAGGGAGCTGCTGATCGAAGAGTCCCTGCTCGGGTGGAAAGAGTTCGAGATGGAAGTCGTGCGCGACCGCGTCGACAACTGCATCATCGTCTGCTCGATCGAAAACCTGGACCCGATGGGCGTGCACACGGGCGACTCGATCACGGTGGCGCCGGCGCAGACCCTGACCGACAAGGAATACCAGATCATGCGCAACGCCAGCCTGGCGGTGCTGCGCGAGGTCGGCGTGGACACGGGCGGCTCGAACGTGCAGTTCGCGGTCAACCCGCAAGACGGGCGCCTGATCGTCATCGAAATGAACCCGCGCGTCTCGCGTTCGTCGGCGCTGGCCAGCAAGGCCACCGGGTTCCCGATCGCGCGCGTGGCGGCCAAGCTGGCGGTCGGTTTCACGCTCGACGAACTGCGCAACGAAATCACCGGCGGCGCCATGCCGGCCTCGTTCGAGCCGTCGATCGACTACGTGGTGACCAAGATCCCGCGCTTCGCCTTCGAAAAATTCCCCGGCGCCGACGAGCACCTGACCACCCAGATGAAGTCGGTCGGCGAAGTCATGGCGATCGGCCGCACCTTCCAGGAATCGTTCCAGAAGGCCCTGCGCGGGCTCGATATCGGCGTCGACGGCGTGCGCCGCGACGGCATGCAGACCGGGCGCGCGGTGATCGAGGAAGAGCTGCGCAAACCGGGGCCGGACCGCATCTGGTACGTGGGCGCCGCCTTTGCGCAGGGTCACACGCTCGATGAGGTGCACGCCTGCAGCGCCATCGATCCGTGGTTCCTGGCGCAGATCGGCGACCTGGTCGAGATCGAATTGTGGATCGAGCAGCAAACCCTGGCCGCGCTGGACAAGCCGGTCATGGTCCGCCTCAAGCAGCAAGGCTTCGGCGACCGCCGCCTGGCCGCGCTGCTGGGCGAGACCGAGCAGGCGGTGCGCGAGGCGCGCCACGCGCTCGGCGTGCGGCCCGTGTACAAGCGGGTCGATACCTGCGCCGGCGAATTCGCCGCCACCACGGCCTACCTGTATTCGACCTACGACGAACAGTGCGAAGCGGCGCCTAGCGCGCGCCGCAAGATGATGGTGCTCGGCGGTGGCCCGAACCGCATCGGCCAGGGCATCGAATTCGACTACTGCTGCGTGCACGCGGCGATGGCCCTGCGCGAGGATGGCTTCGAGACCATCATGGTCAACTGCAATCCCGAAACCGTTTCCACCGACTTCGACACCTCCGACCGCCTGTATTTCGAACCGGTGACCCTGGAAGACGTGCTGGAGATCGTCGCCATCGAACGGCCCGAAGGCGTGATCGTGCAGTTCGGCGGCCAGACCCCGCTCAAGCTCGCCCTGGCGCTGGAAGCGGCCGGGGTACCCATCATCGGCACCTCGCCCGACATGATCGACGCCGCCGAGGACCGCGAGCGCTTCCAGCAGATGCTGCAACAGATCGACCTGCGCCAGCCGCGCAACCGCACCGCGCGCTCGGAGCAGGAAGCGGTGCGCATGGCCGACGACATCGGCTACCCGCTGGTGGTGCGGCCCTCGTATGTATTGGGCGGGCGCGCCATGGAAATCGTGCACGAAGCGGCGGACCTGGAACGCTACATGCGTGAAGCGGTCAAGGTCTCGCACGATTCGCCGGTGCTGCTGGACCGTTTTCTGGATGACGCCATCGAGGTCGATGTCGACTGCGTGGCGGACGGCAGCCGGGTCCTGATCGGCGGCGTGATGGAGCATATCGAGCAGGCCGGCATTCACTCGGGCGACTCGGCCTGTTCGCTGCCGCCGCATTCGCTGAGCGAGGCCACGGTGCTCGAAATCAAGCGCCAGACCGCGCGCATGGCGATGCAACTGAACGTGGTCGGCCTGATGAACGTGCAGTTCGCGGTGCAGCAGTTGCGGGTCGACGCGCGCCTGCTGGACTTCATCTACGTACTTGAAGTCAATCCGCGCGCCTCGCGCACCGTGCCGTTCGTGTCCAAGGCCACCGGCCTGCCGCTGGCCAAGATCGCCGCGCGCTGCATGGCCGGGCAGTCGCTCGACCAGCAGGGCGTGCAAGAAGCACTGGCGCCACGTTTCTGCGTCAAGGAAGCGGTTTTCCCATTCGCCAAATTCCCCGGCGTGGACACCATCCTCAGTCCCGAAATGAAGTCGACCGGCGAAGTGATGGGGGTCGGCTCGAGCTTCGGCGAAGGCTTCTTCAAGGCCCAGCTGGGGGCGTCGGTGAGGGCGCCCACGGGCGGGCGCGTGTACCTGCGCGTGCGGCGCGGCGACCAGGCGCGCGCGGTGGCGCTGGCACGGCGCCTGGCGGGCGCCGGCTTCACCCTGTGCGCCAGCCTGGTGACGGCGACCGTCATCCACGCCGCCGAAATCGAGGTCGTCGAGATCGACGACGCGGCGGTGCTGGCCGCGCTGGCGGCGCGCGAACTGGCCATGGTGGTGCTGACGGTGGATGAACGGCGCAGCGCGGTGGTCGCTTCGCAGGCGTTGCGGGTGGCCGCGCTGGCCGCCGGCACGGTGGTTTGCACCACCATCGCCGGCGCCGAGAGCATGTTCGAGGCGAGCCTGCATGCGGCCAGCTTCGGCCTGGTGTCGCTGCAAGAGCTGCACCGCGCGCCCGCCCTGGCCGCGCCATCGCCCACAGCGCGGCCACGCCCCACGCCGGCCGACCTGTTGGCGGCCGCCGCCACCTTGCCCGAGCGGCGTCGCCAGGCGCGCCAGCGCACGGTCGGCGCGCCCGCGCTCAAGTTGTTCATCCGCCAGCCCTTCACCGAATCGGACGCCGCCCAGCAGCATCTGATCGGCCAGGTGCTGCACCTGATCGACAGCGCCAACGGCCTGCCGCACCCGTTCGACTACCTGACCGGCGCCAAGGCCGAAAGCGCCGACACCTTCAAGAAATCGTTCGAGCGCGATACCGGCCTGCCGTTCACGCCCAAGCACTTCCGCGACCACCGGCTTGGATTGCTCGACCAGGCCGACGCGCTGGTCAACATCCGGGTCGGCATGAGCGAGAGCAGCGCTTTCGAACTCGGTTACCACATCTTCAAAGGACGCCGCACGCCGGTGCTGTTTTTGGTGTGGAAGGAGGCGCCGATCAAGACCACCCTGATCCGCGAACTGCAGGACCTGTGCGACGTCACCTACCTCGAATTCGGGCATGTGGACGAACTGCGGGCCGGCATCCAGGCATTTTTCGCGCGCTTGCCGCCTCCCGCCGCAAGCTGGTAGGGCACGCACGCACGCAGGCACGCCGGCCGCATGGTGCGGCCGGTGCTTCAACGCTTCCCTTAAGAACAGTAATCCAAGGAGTATTCGAATGTTCGACAACATCAGCATCAAAAGCCTCGTCACCGGGGTTCTCGGCTTCCTGATCGCGCTGCTGGTGGCGGTTGGCGCCATGGGAATTTTTGGCGCAAGCCATTCGGTCTCCCTGATTCGCGACGTCACGCTTGAAGACTATAAAAACAGCTCGGTGCAGGCGGCCAGCCGGCTGGAGATGGAACTCAATCGCAGCCAGATCCTGCAGGCGCTCCAGCACAATCCGGTGCTGCCCTCGTCGCAGTTGCACGACCATGCGCTGACCGTGCATTTCGACCAGATCGAGGCCATCGCCGAACGCGCCACCAAGCGCTGGAAGGAGTACATGGCCGCCATCAAATCGCCTGAAGAAAAGCGCCTGGCCGAGGAGTGGTTTGCCAAAAGCGAGGGGCTGGGCCTGGAACATATCCGCAGCACGGCGGCCCTGATCAAGGCCGGAAAATGGGACGACGCCGAACATGTGCTGATCAAGAAAATCAACCCGACCTACCGTGTGGGCGACGCGGCGATGGAGCGCATGAAGGAAGCCATCGCCACGCGCGTGAACAGCGACGAATTGCGCGTCAAGGAAGAACTCAAGGAAATCGGCTACGCCATGATGGTGGTGTTGTTTGTTGGCGTGGTGCTCGGGCTCGCGGTAGGCTGGGCGCTGCTGCGCGCCATCTCCGCGCCGCTCGAAGAAGCCATGCAGATCGCGGTGCGCGTGGCCGATGGCGACCTGACCGGAAAAATCGGCAAGCACGGACGCAATGAAATCGGCGCCTTGCTTGGCGCGCTGGACAAGATGAAAGCCAACCTGGCCAGCATCGTCTCGGAAGTTCGCAGCAGCACCGACACCATTTCGAGCGCCTCGAACGAAATCGCGGCGGGCAATACCGACCTGTCGGACCGCACCAGCTCGCAGGCCAGTTCGCTCGAGCAGACCGCCGCGTCGATGGAAGAACTCACTTCCACCGTGCGCCAGAACGCCGACAATGCGCGCCAGGCCAATGTACTGGCGCTGTCGGCGTCGGAAGTGGCCACCAAGGGCGGCGTGGTGGTGGCGCAGGTGGTCGAGACCATGGGTTCGATCAACGCCTCGTCCAAAAAGATCGTCGACATTATCGCCGTCATCGACGGCATCGCCTTCCAGACCAACATCCTCGCGCTCAACGCGGCGGTGGAAGCGGCGCGCGCCGGCGAACAGGGACGTGGCTTTGCGGTAGTGGCGTCCGAAGTGCGCAACCTGGCGCAGCGTTCGGCCGGCGCCGCCAAGGAAATCAAGCAGTTGATCGGCGACTCGGTCGATAAAGTCGACAGCGGCGCCAAGCTGGTCGACCAGGCTGGCGTGACGATGCAGGAAATCGTCACCAGCATCGCCCGCGTGACCGACATCATGGGCGAAATCACCACCGCCAGCGCCGAGCAGACCGCCGGCATCGACCAGATCAACGAAGCGGTCGGGCAGATGGATTCGATCACCCAGCAAAACGTGGGCCTGGTCGAGGAAGCGGCGGCGGCGGCCGGCCTGCTGCGCGAGCAGGCCGGCGCGCTGACGCAGGTGGTCAGCGTGTTCAAGGTCGATGGTGCGCCGGCGCGCACGCCGCAGGAGGTGCGCAAGGCGCCTGCGCGCAAACCCGCGTCGGCGGCCCCGCGCCTGGCGGGCAAAGCGCAAGCGGCGGCGCCCAGGGCCGCCGCACAGAATGCGGGCGCACCCAAGGCGGCCGCACCCAAGGCGTCCGCCGCGAGGCGCCCCGCCAGCACCGCCGTCGAAGCCGATTGGGAAGAGTTTTAAGTCAGGTAGAGCGCCCGCGGCGCCGGGCCGCGGGCGTGTATTTATACCGCGACCTTACACCGCGACCGGCGCCTTGATGTGCGGGTGCGACTGGTAGCCCTCGACCTCGAAGTCCTCGAATTTGTAGTCGAACAGCGAGTCGGGTTTGCGCTTGATGAGCAGGCGCGGGAGCGCGAACGGCTCGCGCGCAAGCTGCAGGTCGACCTGCTCCATGTGGTTCGAATACAGGTGGCAGTCGCCGCCGGTCCAGACGAAGTCGCCCACTTCCAGGCCGGCCTGCTGGGCCATCATGTGGGTCAGGATCGCATACGAGGCGATATTGAATGGCACGCCCAGGAAAATGTCGGCGCTGCGCTGGTACAGCTGGCAGGACAGCTTGCCGTCGGCCACATAGAACTGGAACAGCGCGTGGCACGGGGGCAGCTTCATGTTCGGGATATCGGCCACGTTCCAGGCCGAGACGATCATGCGGCGCGAGTCGGGATTATTCCTGATCTGCTCCATCACCTGCGAGATCTGGTCGATATGGGCGCCGCCCGGCGTTGGCCAACTGCGCCACTGGTAGCCGTAGATCGGACCGAGGTCGCCATTGGCGTCGGCCCAGTCATCCCAGATACTGACGCCGTTGTCCTTGAGGTAGCCGATATTGGTGGAGCCGGCCAGGAACCAGATCAATTCATGGATGATGGACTTGAGATGGACTTTCTTGGTGGTCACCAGCGGGAAACCATCTTGCAGGTTGAAGCGCATCTGATGGCCGAAGACGGAGCGCGTACCGGTGCCGGTGCGGTCGGTTTTTTCGGTGCCATGGTCTTTCACATGGCGCATGAAGTCGAGGTATTGGCGCATGGCTAAATCGCTGATTATACCTCACGGTCCGGCCATGGCCCGGGCCAGCAGTTCGACGCTGTCGCGCACGCGCTGGTCGGGCAGGGCGGCGAGGTTCTCGCCGACGTACAGTTCGACCACGCAGGTGTCGCCCAGCGCGCCGTGGGCGGCGCGGCCGAACAGCCATATCTTGTGCTCGTGCGCGATGCGGTCGCGGATCGCCAAAGCGCGCTCGCGCGCGACCGGCAGGTGCAGGTGCAGCATGTTCGCCTGCGGGCGCGCCGGATTGACGCGGATCGCCGGAAAGTCGCGCAGCACCTCATAGAGCCACTCGGTGCGGCGGAAGTAATGCGGCATGGCGGCCAGGCGCGCGTCGAACTGCATCGCCGCCGCCACCACGTAGGGCGAGCGGTGAATCACATTGCCGCCTTCGCGGCGGAACCACTCGGCGGCGCGTTCGACGAACGCGCGGCGCCCGGCCAGCATGGCGCCACCGAGCCCGCCGATGCCCTTGTACAGCGACACATATACCGAATCGAAGCCGGCGGCGATCTCGCGCAGCGGGCGCTTGTAGCCGGCGGCCGCTTCCCACAGGCGCGCGCCATCCATGTGCAGGTGCGCGTTGCGGGTGCGGCAGTGGGCCTTGATCGCTTCGAGTTCCTCCCACGGCGGGTTTTGTCCGCCGATTTCGCGCATGGGAATTTCGATGGCGACGGCGCCGAGTTTATCGGGAATGGCGCGCAAGTCGTCGCTCGACCAGGGGCGGTGCCGGTCGCCCGCCTGCAGCGCGTGGAAGTGGCCGAGCAACTGGTAGTTCGATTTTTCGTGGACGATGATGTGCGACGTCGGATGGAGTGCCACAAGGGTGCTGGCGCGGTCCTCGCAGGCCAGGCGCAGCGCGGTCACCTGGGCCATGGTGCCGCTGATGCAGAACACGGCCGCCTCGAAGCCGAGCAAGTCGGCGATTTTCTGCTCGAACTCCTCGATCAGGGCGCCGTTGCCGTAGACGTCATGGGCGACGCGATTATCTTCGCACCACGCGGCCATGGCGGCGAACATCTGCGCCGGCGTGCGCGCCCGATGGCCCGGCAGCACCGTATGACACTGTTGAAACAACTCGGCATCCGTCACCACGATCTCCTTGAGCAACTATCTCCCAACCGGGGTCTGACCTCTGATTCGAAACATTGTTAAACCGGTAGCCGGCAGCGCGCTGCGATGCCCGACATGCCGCCTCAATGCGTCGACTTGGTTGGTGCTATCGTCGCAAAACCCGGGTCTGTCCCCGGTTTTGCAACAAAAATGTTAAAAGTTTCGAATCAGAGGTCAGACCCCGGTTTGGGGGTTCAGGCCGCTTCGTGGGCGATGTGGATGTTGTGGAACTGCAGGGCGGCGAGGTTGGCGTAGATGCCGCCCAGCGCGACCAGCGAGGCGTGCGTGCCGGTTTCGACGATCCGGCCGTCTTCCATCACGATGATGCGGTCGGCCCGCTGCACCGTCGCCAGCCGGTGCGCGATGATGACCGTGGTGCGCCCGACCATCGCCGCTTCCAGCGCACTTTGCACCAGCCGCTCCGATTCGGCGTCCAGCGCGCTGGTCGCTTCGTCGAGCAGCAGCAGCGGCGGGTTTTTCAGCAGCGCGCGCGCAATCGCGATCCGTTGCCGCTGCCCGCCCGAGAGCCGTACCCCGCGCTCGCCCAGGAACGATTTGTACCCCTGCGGCAGGCGTTCGATGAATTCGTGGGCGGCCGCCATGCGCGCGGCGGCGATCACTTCGGCGTCGCTGGCGCCGGCGCGCCCGTAACGGATGTTTTCCATGGCGTCGGCCGAGAAAATCACCGTGTCTTGCGGGACGATGCCGATGGCGTCGCGCAGGGTGTGCAGGTCGAGCCGCTTGATGTCGACGCCATCCAAGGTGATGGTGCCGCTTTGCGGGTCGTAAAAGCGCAGGAACAGCTGGAACAGGGTGGTCTTGCCAGCCCCCGAGGGGCCGACCACGGCCACCGTTTCGCCAGGCGCGATCGACAGTGTCAGGTGCCCCAGCGCCGCCGTCTCAAGCCGCGATGGGTACGAGAAGGTGACGTCGTTTAAGGCCAGCGCGGCCCCGGTGGCGGTGCGCGCGGGCAGGGCGACCGGCTTGGCCGGGTTCTGGATCGACGATTGCACCGACAGCAGTTCGAGCAGGCGTTCGGTGGCGCCGGCGGCGCGCTGCGCTTCGCCCATCACTTCCGACAGCGCGCCGATCGAGCCGGCCACGATCGAGGCGTACAAAATGAACTGGCCAAGGTCGCCGCCGGTCATGGTCCCTTCCAATACGGCGTGCGCGCCCAGCCACAGCACGAACACGATGGTGCCGAACACCAGCACGATGGCGAGCATCGTCAGCAGCGCGCGCGCGCGGATGCGCCGCATGGCGGTCGCAAAGGCGCCTTCGACCGACTTGCCGAAGCGCGCCGATTCGATTTTTTCGTGCGTGAAGGCTTGCACGGTCGGCATGGCGTTGAGGATTTCGCCGGCCATGGCGGAGGCGTCGGCGATGCGGTCTTGCGAGTCGCGCGAGAGCTTGCGCACGCGCCGCCCGAACAGCACGATCGGCACGATCACCGCCACCAGCAGCGCCAGGATGATGGAGGAGAGCTTGACGCTGGTGACGAACAGCATCACCAGGCCGCCCAAGAACAGCAGCACGTTACGCAGTGCCATCGAGATGCTGGTGCCGACCACCGCCTGGATCAGGGTGGTGTCGGTGGTGATGCGCGAGAGGACTTCGCCGGTTTGCGTGGTTTCGAAAAACTCGGGGCTCTGGTCCACCACGTGCTGGTAGACGGCGCTGCGGATGTCGGCGGTGACCCGCTCGCCCAGCCAGCTGACGGTGAAAAAGCGCGCGGCGGTGGCCACGGCCAGCAGCGAGGCGACGCCGAACAGGGCGAGAAAGGTGGCGTCGACATGGCGGATGCTCCTGGCCCCGGCCGAGGCGCCGAAACCGAGGTCGATCATCTGCTTGAAGGCGGCCGGAATCGCCAGCGTGGCGCCGGCGGCGACCACCAGCGCGATGCCGGCCATCAGGAACTGGCGGCGGTACGGCCGCAGGAACGGGAACAGGCCCTTGAACGCGGCGAGACTTCCTTTGCGGTTGGTGTCGGACGCGTTGGTGCTGGAACTGCTGCTTGGGGCGCTGCTGGTGGAGCTGTTGGTCATTGTGTCAGTGCTTCAGTGTTCGTTTTTTAAAATTTCATCGCACGGTCGTAACCGGTCATTTCAAGGTAGCCATGGCCGGCTTGCGCGCCGTCGCGCTTGATCGTCACCGCGCCTTCCCAGTACACGGCGCCGGTCGAGCGCCGCGAATCGAGTTCCTGGTCCGGCTGCAGGGGGGTGATCTGCCATTGCGTGGCGCCGGTGGTGATTGTCGTCGCCACCGGGTAGACGGCCTTCGTGCGCGGCGACGTCCAGTGGACCTGCGGCGTAAATACCACGTCGTCGGGGGCGTATTGGGTCACTTTGCCGGCCGCATCGCGCAGCGTCGCGTGCGCCCATAGTTTACCACCTTGTTTGCCGCGGATCTGGAAAGCCATCAGCGCCGAGCCGTCATCGAGGTTGGCGCCGACCCAGTTCCAGCCCTGGGTATCGGGCGGCAGCGCTTCGGTCGACCATTCGTGATCGAGCCAGGCGCGCCCTTCGACCGTGCGCGCGGCCCCGTTGCCGGCGGCGGCGCTGCCGCTTACCTTCAGTTGCGGCTCGCTGTAGTAGTAGCTCGCATGCCGGCCTTGCGCGCTTTTGCGCGAGTAGCCGTTTTCGCCTTGCGGCAGGACCGGCTGGGTCGGCGCCAAGGTCAGGTTCAGGTTCAGCTTCGGCGAGACGATGGTGACCTGGTAGGCGCCGTCGGCCCCGCGCACCATGCGCCAGTCGTCCAGTTTGAGGTCGGTGGTGCCGGTTTTGGCGTATGCCAGGCCGAAGCCTTCGCGTACGGTGCGCTGGTCGTGCGCCAGCTTGCCGAGCGCCGGGTCGGACAGCGCGGCGTGCCCGATTACCAGTTGCCTGGGCGCGAACGCGCTCGGATTGGCGCGGTCATGCCCGGTGGCGCGCCTGAAGAAGGTGACCTGGAAGCCGAGCGGCTTGCCGTCGGCGGTCGTGAGCCAGCCCGTGACGTACCACCATTCGGTGAGGTAGTCTGGATGGGCGCCGTAGTCCGCCGGGAACGACAGTGCTTTGCCGGGCGCGACCGTGCCGAACACCGGCGGCGCCGCGTGCCCGGCCTGCGCCGCCGCCAGCAGCAGCGCAAGAATGAATCTGAATCCGAATCGTTTCACCAGTCCTCCCTGACTGCTCGAATAGGTCCGCCCGAGAGCGCATAGCGCCCCGACACCAGCGCTGTGACCACCGACGCGATCAACAGCACGGCGGCCACGCCGGCCACCAGCGGCCAGGGCACGTGCAGCTGCATCGACCAGTGGAACGACTGCGGGTTGACCACGTAGACCAGGATGGTGCTGATGATGAGGCCGAGGACGAAGCCGCAGGCCACGCCGAGCGCGGTCAGGGCGCCGCCTTCGAGCGCGAGGATGCGCAGGATCTGCCCGCGCGTCACGCCCACGTGGCGCAGCATGCCGAATTCCTTGGCGCGCGCCAGGGTCTGGGCCGAGAAGGTCGCCGCCACCCCGGCCAGGCCGATGGCGATGGCGATCGCTTCGAGCACGTAGGTGACGGCGAAGCTGCGGTCGAAAATGGTCATGCTGAGCGCACGGATGTCGCCCGGTTTGGCGAAAAACAGCGTGCGGCCGAAGGGCAGGGCGCGTATCTGCTGTTCCATCTGGTCGGCCGTGACGCCCTGCCTGGCCCACATGGCGGAGTCGTTTACTTGCGTGTCGCCGGTGAGGCGCCGGTAGTCCGGCAGGCGCATTTGCACCGAGCCGGCTTGGGTTGCGTAGTCGCGCCACACGCCGGCAACAAAAAAATCGCGCAGCTGGCCGCCGAGCGGCATGCGTAGCGTGCCCCCGGCGCGCACGCCATACAGGTCGACCATCGCTTCCGACACCCAGACCGGCGCCGCGCCGGCCGGCGCCGGTACGGTTGCGCCGCGCAGCAGGAGCATGCGGCCAGGGTCGGCCGCGTCGATGTTGCGCGCCATGAGCAGCACGTCGGGCCGCGCCGGGTCGAGCGAGATCTGGCGCGAACGCATAAAATCGACCCGCGCCGCGCCCGGCAGGGCGGCCAGCGCGGCCTGCTGCGGGGGGCCGAGCCCGCCGGCGCTGCCGCCGCTGGCGATGCGCACATACAGGTCGGCCGGCAGCAGTTGCACCAGCCAGTCGTCGAGCGAGACGCGAAAGCTCGATACCATGATCGCCATCGCCACCATCAGGCTGAAACTCGACAGCACGCCGCCCAGCGCAATGGCGGCCTGGCCGGAGGCGTTGGCCAGGCGCGCCATGGTCAGCGCGAGCACCGGATGGCGCGTGTTGCGGCGCATCGCCACGCGGTTGACCAGTCCGAACAGCGAGGCGGCCAGGCGCGGCATCAGGCCGATCCCGCCGATCAGCAGCAGGCCGATGGCGACGTAGCCGAACAGCGGCAGTTCGAATACCGGCGGCGCGAACGCCAGCGCGCATGCCGCAACGATGCACAGCGCCGATGGCCAGACGCGCGCAAGGCGCGCCAGCGCGACTTCGTCGGCGCCGGACTTGAGCGCCACGGCCAGCACCGCGCGCGAGGCTTCCCAGGCGGGCGCCAGGCAGCCAAGCAAGGCTACGCCCAGTCCCAGGGTGAAGAAGACCACGGCCGCCACCGGCGTGAAGTGGACCGCCGGGCGCGCGCCGGCAAAGTAGCCGGCCCCCAGGTCGCCGCCGAAGAAATGCAGTGCGGCCGCCGCCAGCGCGTAGCCGGCGCCGATGCCGAGCAGGGCGCCGAGCACGCCCAGGCTGGCGCCTTCGAGCATTACCTGGCGCAGCAGCTGGCCGCGTTCGACGCCGAGCACGCGCAGCAGCGCGAACTGGCTGCGGCGCCGGATCACCGACAGCGCCTGGGTGGAAAACACCAGGAAGGCGCCGGTAAACAAGGCCACCAGCGCCAGCACCGTGAGGTTGACGCGGTAGGCCCGGCTCATGCCCTGGTTGCGGCTTTCGGCGTCTTCGTCATTCGGCTGGCCGACGTTGAAGCGCCCCGGAAAATCGCGTTCGAGTTCCTGCGCCAGTTCGCGCGCAAAGCCGGCGCGGTCGACGCCATCGCGCAGGCGCAGGTCGATCCGGGTGAGCGTGCCGATTTTGTCGAAGCGCCATTGGGCCGCGCCGATGTCCATCACGCCGATGCGCTGACCGGGGCGCGCTTGTTGCAGGCCGCCGGCCACGCGCAGGGAAAAGTCGCGCGTGCCCGAGCGCAGTTGCACGGCGCCGCCGCGCTGCGTCTTGAGCCAGCTCATGGCCGCCGGCGACAGGAACACGGCGTCGTCGGCCATCATGTCGAGCATATTTTCGCCGTCGGTGGCGGCCAACAGGCCGGGCGAGACAAAACCGGCGCGAAAGGCGTCCAGGCCGATGATTTTCAGGTTGCCCTGCTCGCCCGGCACGCCGGCGTTGAGGGACAGCACCGGGGAGGCCACCGCCACCGAGCGGTGCTGGGCCAGGCGCGGGTAAATCGCTTCGTCGAAGCCGGTGTCGCGCGCCGCGACCTGGATGTCGGCCTGGCCCGACAGGCTCTTGACCGCCGCCGAAAATTCATTGAAGGCGGAGGCGTTGATCAGGTGGATGGCAAAGCCCATCGCCACGCCGACCGCGATTGCGGCCACCGCGAGCAGAGCGCGCACCGGGTGGGCGCGCCATTCGCCGAACAGGAGCCAGCGTGACAGTGTCTTCATCGGCTGCACGCCGCTTCCACCGCCCGCGCCATGACCTCGGCGTCGAGGTCGCGTTCGATCTTGCCTTGTCCGCCGACCTTGGCCGCTTCGGCGGCCAGGCGCTTTTGGTCTTTTTTCTGTCGTTGCTGCATGCGGGCGCACTCCGCCTGGCGCCCGGCGGAGACGCGGTTGATGTGGGCGGCGTCGTGCGCGGCCTGGGTCTGCCTGGCCGTGCTGGCGGTGCGCTCTTTGTCCCGCGCCGCCAGCACGGCCTTTTGCCGCTCCAGGGTGCTGGCGGCATCGGCCTGGGCGCCCGTCGCTGGCGGCGTGGTTTCGAGCTCGGTGGCGCGGCCGGCGGTGCAGGGCGCGCTGCTGTAGGTGATCTTGCCGCCGACGCTGCATTTGTAGATGCTGTCGGCATGGGCAGCGCCGCACAAGGCCAGCAGGCCCAGGATGGTCAGGTGTCGTAACATGATGGGGCTCCGGGTCAAAGGATTTTTCCTGGATTCATAATGCCGAGCGGGTCCAGCGCCGCTTTGACGGCACGCATCATGTTCAGTTCAACCTCCGGTTTATATCGCTTGAGCTCGTCTCGTTTGAGGGCGCCGATGCCGTGCTCGGCCGAAATCGAGCCGGCATGCGCGGCCACGCTGTCGTGGACGATGCGGTTGATGGCTTCCTGGTTGACCAAAAAATCCTCGTGCGCGGCGCCCGGCGGCGGCGCCACGTTGTAGTGCAGGTTGCCGTCGCCCACGTGGCCGAAACAGACCAGCTGGCAGCCGGGGTAGGCCGCCAGCACCAGGGCGTCGGTGCTGTCGATGAAGTCGGCGATGCGCGAGACCGGCAGGGCAATATCGTGCTTGATGTTCTTGCCGGCCGCCGCTTGCGCCAGCGGAATGTGTTCGCGCAATTGCCACAGGGCCAGCGACTGGCCGACCGAGGTGGCCACGACGGCGTCGTCGGCAATATCCTGGGCAATCGCGTCGGCGATGGTTTGTTCGAGCAAGCCGACCGCGTGCTGTTCCGATTCGCTGCTCGACAGTTCCAGCAGCACGTACTGGGGATGGCGCGTCACGAAGGGCTGCGCCAGGCTGGGAAAATGCGTGCCCACCAGGCGCAGGCAAAAGTCGGACATCAGCTCGAAGCCGGTCAGGCTGGCGCCGCAGCGGTCCTGGGCCAGGCGCAGCAGGTCGAGCGCCTGGCGTGGCGCGGCGATGGCCACCAGCGCCGTGATCGATGCCTTTGGCTGCGGAAACAGGCGCAGGACCGCGCCGGTGATCACGCCAAGCGTGCCTTCGGCGCCGATGAACAGGTCGCGCAGGTCGTAGCCGGTGTTGTCCTTGCGCAGGGCGCGCAGGCCGTTCCAGAGTTCGCCCTGGGGCGTGACCACTTCCAGCCCCAGGCAGAGCTCGCGTGTGTTGCCGTAACGCAGCACGGCGGTGCCGCCGGCATTGGTCGACAGGTTGCCGCCGATGCTGCAACTGCCTTCGGCCGCGAGCGACAGGGGAAACAGGCAACCCTCGGCGGCGGCCGCTTCCTGGATCGTTTGCAAGATGCAGCCGGCGTCGACCGTAATGGTGCGGTTGAGCGCGTCGAGCGCGCGCACCCGGTTCAGGCGCGCCAGCGACAGCACCACGGCGCTGCCGCTCGCGTCCGGCACGCTGCCGAGCACCAGGCCGGTCTTGCCGCCCTGGGGCACCAGCGGCACGCGGTGCGCGGCGCAGGCTCGCACCAGTTGCGCCACCTGCTCCGGGTCGGCCGGGCGCAGCACCGCCAGCGCGCGCCCGGTGAAGCGTCCGCGCCAGTCGGTGAGAAAGGGCGCCATGTCGGCCTCGCCGGTGAGCACGTGGGCCGCGCCGGCGATGGCGCGGCAGCGCTCGAGGAAGCCGGCGCCGGGGGCGGCTCCAGGCAATGCGTTCGGCTCGCTCACTTGGTCGACTTGGTGGAGTTGACTTTCTCCAGCAATTCCTTGGCCATTTTCTTCGCGGCTTTTTTATACGGGCGCAGGTACAGCAGCGCGCAGGCGAAATAGATGAAGACGAGCGCGATTTCGCCCATCGCCATGAAGCGCGACACTTCCAGCTTGTCGCTCCAGGCGCGCACCACGCCTTCGGTGAAGTAGAGCAAGATCACCATCGACGACCATTGCAGGGTATAAATGTCGCGCTTGATTACCCCGCCCAGGGGGATCAGCAGGGGCAAGACCTTGAGCGAGAGGATCCAGCTGCCGGGGCGCAATGGCGCGACCACGGTTTCCCAGGCCAGCAGCCAGGCGATCAGGATCACCAGGCTGGCGATGGCGCCGATGTGAAAGTACTTTGGTGGCTGCATTTAGTTAGCTCCCTGCCGCGCGCCGTGCAGGCGCGCGGCGGTTTCCGCCAGGCGCCGGCCCATGGCCACGGCCAGGCGTTTTTCATCGTCGCTGACCGGCTTGTCGCCGTCCACGCCGGCCCAGTGGGTCGGGCCGTAAGGCGTGCCGCCGCTGGTGGTGGTCATCAGTTCAGGATTGCTGTAAGGCAGTCCCATGATCATCATACCGTGGTGCAGCAGCGGGATCATCATCGACAGCAGGGTCGATTCCTGGCCGCCGTGCAGGCTGCCTGTGGACGTGAAGACCACCGCCGGCTTGCCCGACAGGGTGCCGGCCAGCCATTCGGCCGCCGTGCCGTCCAGAAAATATTTGAGGCTGGCGGCCATGTTGCCGAAGCGCGTGGGCGAGCCCAGCGCCAGGCCGGCGCACTCGGCCAGGTCCTGCGCTTCCACGTAGGGCGCGCCGGCCGCCGGAATGGCCGGCGCGGTCGCTTCGGCCACGCTGGAGACGGCGGGCACGGTGCGCAGGCGCGCATCGACCCCGGGCACGCTCTCGATGCCCTGGGCAATCATTTCGGCCAGCTTGCGCGTGGCGCCATGGCGCGAGTAGTACAAAACGAGAATAATCGGATTGGTTTGGTTCATCGTTGGTATTATAGGGCGCTTTACAGGGTTACATCGGCGCAGCCGGCGCGTTTTTCACGCGTTTATCGAGATACATGCTTTCAAAAACAGTCCATTCGATTTCCCGGTCCACCAGCGAAATGATCAATACCAGCGTCGACATGGTACGCGGCCTGACCTGGAGCGAAGTGCGCGACCTGCTGCGCTTCGCCCGGCGCCGCCTGAACGAAGAGAAATTGCCGCAGGTGGCAGGCAGCCTCACGTTCACCAGCACCCTCGCGCTGGTGCCGCTGTTGACCATCGTGCTGGCCATTTTCACGACCTTTCCGGTATTTAGCAATTTTCGGGTTGCATTGGAAGCGTATTTTGTCCAGACCCTGATGCCCAAGGCCATCGCCAACACCATCACCGGCAACCTGACCCAGTTCGCCAGCAAGGCCAAGAGCCTGTCGGCGGTCGGCGCGGTCGCGCTGGTGTTCACCTCGGCGGCGATGATGAACATGATTGAGCGCGCCTTCAATCAGATCTGGCGCGTGCGCGAAGTACGCCCGATCGCCCAGCGCGTCACCATTTACTGGGCGCTGGTCACGCTCGGGCCGCTGCTGTTCGGCTTGTCGCTGACGGCCACTTCGCAACTGTTCAGGGCCACCAGCGCGCTGACCGACGCTTCGCCGTTCTTCAGTGCCCTGTTTTACACGGTCGCCTCGGTCGGGCTGACCACCGGCGCCTACACGCTGTTATATATGACGGTGCCGAACCGCTTCGTCGACTGGCGCGACGCCGTCTGGGGCGGCCTGGTGGCGGCGGTCGCCTTCGAGGTCGCCAAGCGCCTGTTCGCCATGTTCGTCAGCCAGTTTCCGACCTACGCGATCATTTACGGGGCGCTGGCGGCGCTGCCGCTGTTTTTGCTCTGGATTTACCTGTCGTGGATGATTACCCTGGTCGGCGCGATCATCACGGCGGCGCTGCCGGTCGTCAAGTACGAACGCTGGTGGTACGAGCCGGCGCCGGGCGGGGAGTTCGTCGACGCCATGGCGATCTTGAAAGTCCTGTACGGACGCGCCCAGTTGAGCGACACGGCGCTGGTGTCGAGCGCGGCGATTCGCGCCCACACCCGCATCGGCTACGATGAAATGACCACCTTGCTCGAACAGATGCTGGCCGTGGGCTGGGTCGGCCGGGTGCAGGCCGACGTGACCACGCGTTCGCGCTGGGGCAAGCGCGCCATCGAGAGCGCCGAGAACTGGGTGTTGCTGGTCAATGTGGACAAGCTCAAACTGTCGGACGTGTACCGCCTGTTCGTGTTCGGGCGCACCGCGATCGACGCGGCCGTGGCCATCGATGTCGATAAAGAATACGAGCTCGACAAGAACTCACCGCTGACGCTCGACGGCAGCGCGCTGGCGCGCCAGGTCGAGTTGGCGGTCGAGGAAGGCTTGAACCAGACCCTGGCGCAGCATTTTGCGGCACCACGCTTGCCGGCGGCGCGCGCGTGAGCAGGTCCTGCTTGTTTTTTGCCGATAGTTAAGGGCCCGCATGATGTGCTGCCCGGAATTGGCGTAGGCAAGCGGCCGATCTTCGCGCCGTTCAGGGAACTTGTTGAGTAACTGGGGCTCTAACAAGGAAGCTTGTGTTGATCATGCGCGCCGGAGTTAATGGCGACGTCGCGCGATAGTTAATCCTATACCGAAGTACATATTTCTGGAGTTCGCCGTGTCCGACCTCACTTCGTTGGCACTTGAACTTGATCGCGAAACCCAGCGCCGCCTCGATCGCTTGGCTGAAGTGCGCCAACTGTCGCCGCGCGCGATGATGAACGAAGCGATCGTGCAGTATCTTGAACGCGAGGAAAAGAGCGAAGTTTCGCGACAGAAATCCCTTGACGCATGGAATGAGTATCAGGCAACCGGGTTGCACCTTACTGGTGATGAAGTCATAGCATGGCTTGAGACGTGGGGAGATGAAAACGAGCTTCCCGCACCGGAGTGCCACAAGTGACAATGATTGCTGATGTCGTCAGGCGCACAAAACGGCTTCGCGTGCTAAAACGTGGGAAGATGCAGGCCTACCAGCTCAGCTTGCCCGTCAGCATCTGCCAGTACATCACCCAATCGCCCATGAACGAATACAGCGGTCGCGAAAACGAGGCCGGCCGGTTCTTTTCATAGAAAAAGTGCCCGACCCACGCGCCACCGTAGCCCGAGACCAGCGCCGCCACGATCCACCAGGCATTCATGCTCACTACATACTGCGCCAGCGCCCCAAGCGCCGATGAGCTGCCGATAAAATGCGCCCGCCGGCACAGCATGTTCGCATGCTGCGTCAGGTAGTAAGGATAAAACTCGGCGAAGCTGGCGTGGCGGGTCGACATGCGGCTCTCCTGACGCCCGCTATGCCGGTTCGGTGGCGAACCCGAACAGCGCGTCCAGCACGGCGTCCGGCTGTTCGGCCATCAGCTGGTGCCCGGCATCGACCTGGACGATCTTGCCATGCTTGATGGCGGACGTCAGCACCTTGGTCGAACGCGGCGGCGTCATCATGTCCTTGCTGCCGAAAATGAACAGGGTGGGGCAGCTCACCGCTTCCGCCGCGACCTGGCCGTTGGCGTACGCATTGCAGGCGTAAAAATCGGTGTAGAACAGTTGGTCCGGATTGATGGCCGACATGCGCTGCATCAGCCGGCGCGCGCCGCCCATCGTGTAAAACCCCGGCCCAGGGCAGGAGGGTTTTTGCGCCATCGACGAGTGCGAGAAGATGTTGACCATGTCGATCGCGGCTTGCTCGTTGTTCTTGGCCGTATCGAGCAGCGCATCGGACACCTTCATCGGATAGGTGGTGCCCAGGAGCGCCAGGTGGGTCACCCTGCGCGGCGCCTGGAACGCCGCTTCGAGCGCGATCAGGGAGCCCATGCTGTGGCCGGCCAGGATGGCGCGTTCGACACCGGCGGCGCCCAGCACCGCCAGCAGCCAGGCGGCCATCTCTTCAACGCTGTGCAGGGCCGCGCCCTTGCTGCGCCCGTGGCCGGGCAGGTCGACCGCCAGCACATTAAAACCGTGGTGCGCAAAATAGCGCGACTGCAAAGCCCACACCGAATGGTCGTTCTGGGCGCCGTGGATGAAGACGATGGTCGGATGAAGCGCGTTGAAGGCTTTGCCGCCGGTGTAGCAGTAGGCGTCGACGCCGGGCATGTTGTACATCATGTCAGGCTCCCTTCTGCGACAGTTTCAGGCCGCGCGCCAGGTCTTCGATCAGGTCGTCCACGTTTTCCAGCCCGATCGACAGGCGCATGGTGCCTTCCTTGATGCCGGACGCGGCCAGCTGTTCGGTCGGCACGCGGAAGTGGGTGGTGGACGCCGGATGAATCACCAGCGACTTGGCGTCGCCCACGTTGGCCAGGTGCGAGAAGATCTTGAGCGCGTCGACAAAGCGCCGCCCGGCGGCGCGGTCGCCTTTAAGACTGAACGAGAACACCGCGCCGCAACCCTTGGGCAGCAAGCGCTTGGCCAGCGCATAGTCGGGATGCGACTCCAGTTCCGGATACGACACCGATTCCACCGCGGGGTTCGACAGCAGGAATTCGACCACCTTGCGCGTGTTGGCCACGTGGCGGTCCATGCGCAGGCTGAGCGTCTCGATGCCCTGCAGGACCGCGAACGCGTTATGGGGGCTCATCACCGCGCCGAAATCGCGCAGGCCTTCGCGCCGCGCGCGCAGCGAAAACGGCGCCACGGTCGACTCCTCGGCGAACACCATGCCGTGGAAGCCTTCGTACGGCTCGCACAATTCGGCGAAGCGCCCGGTCTTGTCGTACGCGGCCTGCCAGTCGAAGGTGCCGCCGTCGACCAGCAAGCCGCCGATGGCGGTGCCGTGCCCGCACAGGAACTTGGTGGCCGAGTGGAAGACCAGGTCGGCGCCGTGATCGAACGGGCGCAGCAAATACGGCGTGGTGAAGGTCGAATCCATCATCAGCGGCAGGTGATGGTCGTGGGCGATGGCCGAGACGGTGGCGATATCGAGCACGTCGAGCCCCGGATTGCCCAGCGTTTCGGCGAACAGCACCTTGGTGTTGGGGCGGATGGCGGCGCGCCAGGCGTCATGGTCGCGCGGGTCGACGAAGGTGGTTTCGATGCCGAAGCGCTTGAGGGTGTAGGCCAGCAGGTTCTGCGAGCCGCCGTACAGCGCGCGCGAGGCGACGATGTGCGAGCCGGCCCCGGCGATGGTTACCAGGCCGAGGTGCATCGCGGCCTGGCCGCTGGCGGTGGCAATGCCGGCCACGCCGCCTTCGAGCGCGGCGATGCGCTCTTCCAGCACGGCGTTGGTGGGGTTCGAGATGCGCGAGTACACATGGCCGGCGCGCTCCATATTGAACAGCGAGGCCGCGTGGTCCGAGTCCTTGAACGCGAACGAGGAGGTGAAATAGACGGGGGTGGCGCGCGCGCCGGTGGCCGGGTCGGGCGCGGCGCCGGCGTGCAGCGACAGGGTGTCGAAGCCGGGATATTGAGGTCCGCTCATGGTGGGCTCATCTCATGGAAAAAGGATGGGCCGAATCGTAGCACGCATGCGTTGCACAAAAGCGTGGTTTGCTCGTTAAAATGGTGCAAATGCCAATCGGGCGCTGTCACCAGTGCCATGATCCATCGCAATGCTGGATTTTTTGCCAAGCTTACGCTACAGTCGGAGCTAGGGCTTATAAAAGACATCCCCTTATAACCTCACCAGATCAGGCGGCCACCATGAAAGTCTCAGAAATCCTTCAAGTGAAGGGCAACATCCTCTATACCGCAACGCCCGAGATGCTGCTCGTCGATGCCGTCAACACCATGGCCGAAAAGGACATCGGTTCGCTGGTGGTCATGGAATTCGGCGACCTGGTCGGCATGCTGACGTTTCGCGAAGTCATCAAGGTGCTGCACAAGAATAACGGCGCGGTCGGCGCGGGCACGGTGCGCAAGCACATGGACGACCACCCGATCACCGTCACCCCGGACACCGAAGTGAATGAAGTGCGCCGCATGATGCTCGAAAAGCATGCGCGCTACCTGCCGGTGATGAACGCCAAGACCCTGCTCGGCGTCATTTCGTTCTACGACGTCGCGCGCGCGGTGCTGGAAGCGCAAAGCTTCGAAAACCGCATGCTCAAGGCCTACATCCGCGACTGGCCGGCCGAAACCGCACAGGAAGACTGATTTGAGCCCGGCCCCGGGCGCGACGCGCCGCTTCAAACAGGTGGACGTGTTCACCGGCGTCGCGCTCAAGGGCAATCCCCTGGCCGTGGTGTTAGACGCCGACGGCTTGTCCGACGCTGACATGCAAGCGATGGCGCGCTGGACCAACCTGTCCGAAACCACCTTCGTGCTGACGCCGCGCGATGCGCAGGCCGACTACCGCGTTCGTATCTTTTCTCCCGATACCGAGTTTCCGTTTGCCGGCCATCCCACGCTGGGCACGGCGCATGCCTTGCTCGAAGCGGGCCTGGTCCCGCGCCGCGCCGGCACGCTGGTGCAGGAGTGCGGCGTGGGGCTGGTGCCGATCGACGTCGGCGCCGGTGGCATGCTGGCGTTTCGCGCACCGGCGGCCAGCCTGGCGCCGATGGCGCTCCAGCACCAGACATTGCTGGCGCGGGTCTTGCCGGACACTGAGCTAGATGCCGGATGCACGCCGCTGATCGCCACCATGGGCATCGCCTGGCTGGTGGTGCGCCTGGCAAGCGCGCAAGCCTGCCTTGATGCGCGCGTCGACGGCGCCTCGCTGCAGGAACTGACGCGCCTCGGCGTGACCGGCGTGGCGATCTACGGCCCGTATGACGCCGACGGGCCGGCCGATTACGAGGTCAGGGCGCTGTTTACCAAGCACGGATCGCTGGTCGAGGACCCCGTTACCGGCAGCGCCAACGCCTGCATCGCGCGCGTGCTGCAGGCGCAGGGCTTTCCCGACGGCGGCGAGACCAGCCGCGCTTACAGCGCTCGCCAGGGCGGCTGTTTGCAGTGCGACGGCCGCATCGCGGTCACCTATGTCGATGGGCAGCCGTGGATCGGCGGCCAGTCGGTCACGGTGGTCGATGGCGTGGTGCGCATCTAAGATGTGGCATCGCTATGCATGCCTGATCGTCGCAGCCAGTGTGGCCGGCGCCGCGACGGCGTCGGCGGCAAGCCCGGACACACCTTGTGGCAAGCATGATGCCGGGGCGGCCGGCAAAGTGGCATTGCCGGCGATGAGCATCAAGACGGCGCTGTATGGGGTGGCTGTGTCGGGTCGCTTACTCAAAGTCGACCTCAATGGCGGCAAGACGACCATTCTGTCCGACCACGGTTTCGAATCGATGCCCTCCTTGCGCGCCTCGGCCGACGGCAGATGGCTCAGTTATAGCGGCGTGCTCAAAACGGGTAACAAGACGCAGTACTGGCTCTACGACCGGCGTCGTCATTCAGAACAGCTGGTGTATGAACACCCTGCATGGGGTGGTGGCATTCCCGCATTTTCGCCGGACAGCCGCTACCTCGCCATTGGCGCCGCTTACGACAGCCGCTGGGGCGGCGCCAGCGGCGATGGCCTGTTCCTGTTTGATACCCAAACGTCGCGCTTGTTACCCGTCAAACTGCCACCAGGAATATCCGGGCGGCAGGCATGGCCATCGACCAGCTGGTCGCGCGACGGCACGCTGCTATTCCTGGCGCGCGGGTTGTTGCCAGATGCCCGTTTCAGCTATGTTGGCTATCATCCCGCGAGTACGAGAAGCAGCATGCTGTCGGGCCAGTACGATTCGCAGGAACATCGTTATACGTTCAAGCGTGGTAACAAGACCATACCCGCCGCCGATGAAGGCGTGCCGCGATCTGACATCGCGCACGAATCGGGCTGGTCGCCGGGCGGGCAGTGGCGCGCGTACTTCGACCAGCGACAGGATAGCCGTCCGTATCAGCTGCTTGTTGCAGGCAAAGCCGGCGCGATCAGGCCGGTCGCTGTGGGCGGCTATTCCCAATGCGAAGGCTACACGCTCAACATCATTGGCTGGTTTGACGAGCGCCATCTGCTGTACCGAAGCGGCATGACGACGTACCGGGTCTTCGACGCGGAAACGGGGAACACGGCGGATCTTCCGGGCGAAGACGACATGCCGCTGTCGTTCACGTGGTAGAGCAGTGCCGGCCTGTCCCGGTCCGTGACCGCTCTCCATGAACGCATACGCGCGCGTTTCCGATCTGCTCGCAGTGCCTGACGCATTGCGCGCCTGCGCCCTTGGCGCCATCGCACTGCCTGTCGCTGGCGCCGAGGCGCCGGCGTACTGGTATGGCTTCCCGCCCGCGCTCATCCCGCTCTGGAGCGAGCCGTCAGGCCCGTCGTACCATGGCTATTGGAAGCACTGGTTCATCGAGCGTGAACTGACGTATGTGAGGATGTATGTCGAGTGGCCCATCGCGCTGGAGCTTGCCCGCACGCCCGCCCAGCTGTTCGCGCTGGTGGCCATCAGGGCGATTGTGGAAACTGACGCGGTGACGCCGCAAGTGGCGGCGTTCGCCGCTGCGGTCGGCATCGGCAACCTTGACCAGATCGACGCGGTGTCGCTCGACACGGGCGACGATGCGCCAGGCTTGGTCCGGCTCGACCAGTTCGCGGCCGATGCGCCGTTGGCGTGCTTTTCCGACCCCGCTTCGTACGGCGGAAGCTTTCCATTGTCTACCCAGCCGCCCGGCGCGGACGCGCTGGCGCGTACCAGCCAGTTCGAGCTCGATGCCGATGTCCTTGCTGGCTGGCTTGGGGACGCAGGGTGTCCGCCGTGGCTCTCCACGCGGCCGCAGTCCCGGCTGGCGCTGTGCCGCAGCTACCTTGCCCAGGGTGCGTTCGGACTGGCCTGGCTCACCATCAATGCGCGCGGATGGTCGATTGCCGACGCCCGTACCGCTGTCGCGGAACTGGCCGCAGCGGCGGGCGACCCACGGTTCGAGGTGCTCGCCTCTGCGTGGCTGTCGGTTGCCAACGACAGCGCCGGCGGGTATTGAGATTCCGCCAGCGCGGCCGGATGCTGCTTTTTCTTAGTGCCCTGAACCGTGCTGCCCGAAGTCGGGTGGCCAGTACTCCCGGTTCGTTGGCCTCACCGAAAAATAGATGCCACGGGGCGTGGTGAATTGCTCAAGGACTAATGCGCCGGCAGCGATACGCGCTACCAATTGCTCCAGAAACTCCACCAGCGTCTCGGCGACGGGTTCGACCGTCGGCGAGTCGTGCGGGACATAATAAAGCTTGCCGGAATCTTCGTTGTGGCGAATGCAGAGATAGTCTCCGTTGGCGCAGAACAAGGGAACGAGCGTCATTGCTTCGGCTTCGTCGGGGCGGTCCGATTCGAGGGAAATCTGTAGTTCTGTCGAATGGTCGCCGACGAACGCGAGCGATATCCATTCCCAACCACCAAAAATTGCGTCGCCTTGGCTGCAACCATCCGCTTGGCGATACAGCCGGCGAACTGGATCGGGAAGCCGAATGCCAGTTTCCTGCTCAAATGAATCGATTTGCGCTGCGCTTGCCGGCTCGCTCAATCGCTTCGACAAGTCGGGATGAAGCGCTTCAACAGCACGCCGGGCTTCTCCGAATGCATGCTCCACACTTGCCACGATCTGTCTCCCGGTTGCGAACGTGATATCGGCGCCATGCCGATGCTGTTACAAATTTTAGCATGGCGTTTGAACGCGGATAAATACGTCCCGGTCCAGCCCGAACCTGACATCCTCAGTCCAGCGCCGTTGCCGTTTTCTCGCCAAACGTCCTGCGCCAGTCCCTCGGGCCGACTTGAAACCGTTTTTTGAAATGCTGCCGCAACGAGATCGGCGTCTGGAACCCCGCAAGATCGGCAATTTTCTCGACTGACAGCGATGTCGTTTCCAGCAGGTCGCGCGCGCGCTGCAAGCGCTCGTTCACCAGCCAATCGACCAGCGTCATGCCGGTCGCCTTGATGAAATGACGGGTGAACGTGCGCCGGCTCATCGACGTTCGCGCCGCCAGTTCATCGATATTGTGCGCGATGGCGAGATGTTCGCGCAAATAGTCGAGAAGACGATTGACCTGGGCGTCCTGCGTCGAAACGGCCATCGGTTGTTCGATGAACTGCGCTTGTCCACCTTCGCGGTGCGGCGGGATGACCATGGTGCGCGCGACCTTGTTGGCGATTTTGGACCCGTAATATTCGCGCACGATGTACAGGCAGCAATCAAGCCCGGCGCCCGTGCCCGCCGAGGTGATCAGCTTATCTTCCTCGACATACAGCGCATTCATGTCGAGCCGCACGCGCGGAAACCGGGCGCTGAAATCCTTTTCGGCCATCCAGTGCGTCGAGGCGCTTTTACCGTCGAGCAGACCGGCATAGGCGAGCGCGTACGCCCCATAGCACAGCCCGACGACGTGGGCGCCCCTGGCATGGGCGCGCGCCATCGCCGCTACCAGGTCCGGCTCGGGAGGCATGTTCAAGTCGTCCCAGCCCGGCACCACCACGATGTCGGCCGTTTCAACGAGTTCGAGTCCGCCATCGGGATGCATGGTCAAGGCACGTTCCGCCGCCAGGGGCCTTGCGCCCGAGGACACGATCTTCAGGTCGAACAGCCGCCCTTCGGGCAACTGTGCGTTGAAGATCAGGTACGGCACCGCGAAGTGGAACGGGCTGAAGTTGGGATAGACGACCAAGGCGACGACAGGCGTTTTTGTGGTCATAAGGAGCGGAAAAGTGGCATATGGCCCGATCGTGTCGTTAAATGGCTTGCGGGTCAATTTTATACGGAAGGCGATGCGCCCACAATACTGCTACCGAACACACATCAATGGAGTAGCAAAATGCAACGAGTAAAAACCCTGGTTATTGCCCTCACCCTGGCCCTTGGCACGGTCGGCGTCGGCGCCCACGCAGCGGCCCCTGTCGCCGCGGCAGCGACCGCGCCAACGGTGCAGATCCAGCAAATCCGTAACGCGACGGCCCGGATCAGCTATGCGGGCAAGACCTTCCTGGTCGATCCCTTCCTGGCAAAGAAGGGTACCTATCCGGGCTTTGCGGGAACGTTCAACAGCCAGTTGCGCAATCCCATGGTCGAACTGCCGATGTCGGCGAAAGACGTCATGAAGGGCGTCGACGCGGTGCTGGTCACCCATACTCACCTTGACCATTGGGACGGCGGCGCTCACCAGTTCATTCCGAAAGCGATTCCGCTGTTCGTGCAGCATGAAGCCGATGCGACGCTGGTTCGCGGACAGGGCTTCACCAACGTCCAGATCCTCGGAGAAAACACCGTGTTCGAAGGCGTGCAGTTGACCAAGGCCGGCGGCCAGCACGGCACCGATGCCATGTTCGCCACAAAGCCGCTGGCCGAGGCGTTGGGCGAGTCGATGGGCATTGTCTTTCGCGCCCCTGGCGCGAAAACCGTCTACGTCGTCGGCGACACCGTATGGCGTTCCGAGGTTGACCAGACGCTGGAGAAATTCAAGCCCGATGTCATCATCCTCAACGCCGGCGACGCCCGCATGGTCGGCTACACCGGATCGATCATCATGGGCAAGGACGATGTGCTCCACGCCTACCAGGCAATGCCGAACGCGACGATCATCGCCACGCATATGGATGCAATCAACCATATGACCTTGAGCCGCAAGGAACTCAAGGACCACCTCAAGCAACATGGTGTCGGCAATCGCGTGCGCGTCCCGGCCGATGGCGAAATGATGGCGTTCTGACGCCCCGCGCCCAGGCGCGCCTCAAGCCGGGTCGTTCGACTCCGCCAGCGCCGCATGCGTTGGCGTCAACTGGTCGCTTGAACTGATCAGGGTCGCGCGCCCGGTATCGATCATCGCCTGCGCGCCCAGGTGCAGTTTTTCGATCAGTTCGGCGTTGTCGCCGCCCGCCTTGGGCCGCAGCGCGCTCCAGCCGTTGCGGCCATTGGCCTTGATCCAGTACAGCGCCGCATCGGCCAGTTCGACCAGGTGCTCCCAGCTCACGCGCTTGGAATCGTCGAGGTACAAGCCGCTTTCGGCCAGCCCCACCGAGCAGGTCAGCGCGACCGTGATGCCGTCGCCCAGGTCGAACACCTGGTTGGCCACCGCGCGCCGGATGCGTTCTCCCAGCACCGGCACGAACTGGCGCGTGCTGGGCCGGCATACCAGCAAGAATTCTTCCCCGCCCCAGCGCACGATGTAGTCGCCCACCCGCACCTGGGCGCGCAGCACGTCGGATACCTGCTGCAGCACGCGGTCGCCCGCGCGGTGGCCGTAGGTGTCGTTGATGCGCTTGAAGTGGTCGATGTCGACCAGCGCAAACAGCAGCGTGTTGTCGCCCGAGCCGGTGCGCTTGTTCTCGCGTTCGTAAAACGCCAGGTCGGCCGGAATCTGGTTGCTCAGGTAGCGCCGGTTGTGCAAACCGGTCAGCGGGTCGGTCTGGCTGGCCAGCTCCAGCGCGCGGTTGGCCACATGCAGCTGCTCGGTGCGCTCGGCCACTTGCAGTTCCAGTGCGGCGCGCTGCTTTTCGTGCGCGCGGCGCTGCAACCGGTAGCCGCCGTACACGGTGCCGCACAACATGGCCAGCAGCAGGCCGTAGAACCAGCTCGTTTCGTAGAAGTGCGGGGCGATGGTGAAGTTGAGCCGCGCCGGCAGTTTGTTCCAGACGTCGGCATTGTTGCTGGCCTTGACTTCGAAGGTGTACGAGCCGGCCGGCAGGTTGGTGTAGTTGACCGAGCGCGGCGCCCCGGCCGCCAGTTCGCGCCAGTCCTTGTCGTAGCCGTGCAGGCGGTAGCGCAGCACCACGCTGGCCGGGTCCTGGAAACTGAGGGCGGTAAATTCGAAGGCCATGTCGCGCGCGTCTTCGCGCACGCGCATGCCGCCGGCCTGGCCCTGGTGGATGTCGCGCCAGGTGTCGAGCACGCGCACCCGCTCGATCACGGCCGTCGGCGCGGTCATGTTCTTGGTCAGGCCCATGGTGTCGAGCGTGACCACGCCGTCGCGGCTGGGCAGCCACAGTGTGCCGGCCGGGTCCATGAAGCCCTTGGAGGTGCCGGCGCCGTTGCAGCAGTAACCCTGTTCGCCGCTGCGCCGGTCGCCGCGTTCGTTGAGGATCATCTCGGCATTGACGGTGCGCGACTGGCCGTTCTGCACCTGGCGCATGTCGGCCACCGGCACCCGCAGGATGCCGCGCAGCCCGGCCGACCAGAGGTAGCCGGCCGCGTCTTCGGTCAGGAAGAAGGGCGCGTTGGGCGGCAAGCCTTCGGCGGCGGCGAACTTGTGCCAGCGGCGCCCGTTGAACAGGTACAGTTCCTCGGTCAGCGAGCCCAATACCAGCGAGCCGTCGCGCAGTTCGGTGATGGCGGTGATGTCCATGCCCGGTTGCAGGCCGCTGTCGAGGCCAATCTGTTCCATGCGCTCGCCGCGCAGTTCGTACAGCCCGTCCTGGGTGCTCACCAGCAGGCGTCCGTCTTTCAGCTCGCGCACCTGGCGCGCGCGCACGTCGTGCAAACCCTCGTTCTTGCCGAACTTGGTGAGCGTGCCGCCGACCAGGCGGAACACACCTTCGCTGGTCGGGAACCAGATCACGCCGTTGCGGTCGCGTACGATGCCGTTGATCTGCGCGGTCGCCATCGGCGCGAACATGGCCGGCGCTTCGAGTTTGCCGCCTTGCCACAGCACCAGCCCGCGACGCGTGCCGATCCAGATCCGGTCGGCGTCGGCCAGCAGGTTGTAGGCGTGCGGATGGGGCAACTGGCTGCCGCTGAGGACCTGGCGGAAGCGCCCGTCGCTGTACACGCTCAGGCCATCGCTGGTGCCGACCCAGGTGCGCCCGTCCGGCGCGCGCGCCAGCGACCAGACGATCGGTTCGGTCAGCCCTTCGGCCGCCGCCAGGCGCCGGGTCGAGCCGTTCCACAGGCGCACCAGGCCCTGCCACTGGCTGCCCAGCCACAGGTTGCGCTCGCGGTCTTCGAACGCCGCCAGCACGCCCTTGAAGGCGGCCGGGTTCTTTTCGGGGATGATTTCGGTGGCCTTGCCATTGCGGATGCGCCCCATGCCGGCGTTGCTGGCCACCCACAGGTTGCGGTCGCTGTCCTGGTACAGCATGGTCGTGGGCGAGCTTTGCAGGAGCGGCTCGGCGGTGGCCGCGACCAGGTCCGCGCCGTCGCGCGTAAACAAGCCGACGCTGGTGCCGACCCAGATTTTTCCTTGCGCTTCCGCCAGCCGGGTGACCACGCCCTGGCGCATCCCGGCCGGCAGGGGAATCAGTTCGGTTTCCTTGCCGCGGCTGTGGAAAATCCCGCCGGCGCCGCCGATATACACGCCGTCGGCGCTTTTCAGCAGTGCGGTGGCCGGGGCCGGGCTGCCCGGACGATGCACCAGCTTGCCGCCGTCGTAGTCGAACACGCCGCTGCTGGTGGCCACCACCAGCCGGCCCTGGTCCTCGACCATGGCGTGGATGTCGAGCACGGGAAACTGCAGCGGGTCGGCCGGCGCAACGGCGCGGAACACGCCGTTCTCGACGACGGTCAATCCCTTGTAGGTGCCGACCCAGACGCGCCCGGCGCTGTCGGCCAGCAGGCTGCGGATCCACACGCCAGCCATTGCCGGCTGGTTTTCAGGCGAATAATTGGTGAAACGTACGCCGTCGAAGCGCGCCAGGCCGGCCTGGGTGGCGATCCAGATGTAGCCTTGCTGGTCCTGGGTGATCGCTTGCACGCTCACCTGCGGCAGGCCGCTCTGGATCGACCAGCTGGTGCGCACGAAATGATGGAATGCCTTGTCGGGGTCGAGCGCCGCCGCCGGGCGCGCCGCCGCCAGGGCCGCCAGGGCCGCCAGCAACAACAGCGCGCGCAGGCGCGATGCGCACCGCGCCAGGGTAGGGAAGCGCCGCGAAATAATCGTACTCATGCATTCATTCAAGATGGCGCCCGTCCGTTGCAAAGCATGAATACGATAGTACGTGAACGCGGGCGCGCACGGGGCGCGCATGCCGCGTTTACGGCGACGGCAGGGGCTGCTGTTGCCGATGTGCAACGGTTGCTTGCTGGTAGGCTATTTCAGGGCCGTGCCGGCCACGGGAATCAGGGCGCGCCGATGCTGCCTTCATCGTTGAGCCAGTCGTACAGCGCCGCCGTGGCCATCGGGCGCGCGAACAGGAAGCCTTGCGCCAGCGGGCAGCCGAGCGACTGCAGGATGGCGGCCTGGCGTTCATCCTCGACCCCTTCGGCGATCACCGACAGGCCCAGGTTGCGCCCGAGCTGGATGACCATTTCGGCAATGCTGCTGCCGCGCGCCGAGTGCGTGATTTCGGTCACGAACGCGCGGTCGATCTTGAGCCGGTCGACCTGCAGCCGCTGCAAATACGACAGCGACGAGAAGCCCGTGCCGAAATCGTCGATCGCGATCGATACCCCGGTGTGCTTGATCTGGGCCAGCATCTTGATCAGCAAGTCCGGTTCTTCCATCGCCATCGACTCGGTGATTTCGAGTTCGATGAATTCGGGCGGGGCGCCGGTTTCTTCCAGCGCCGAGCGCAGCATGTCGAGAAAATACGGGTGGCGGAACTGCACCTGCGAGACATTGACCGACATGGTGAACTGGCGGTGCCCGGCGTCGCGCAGGCGCACCAGCTCGTGGCAGGCGCTGCGCAGCACCCATTCGCCGATATCGATGATCAGGCCCGAATATTCGGCGATCGGGATGAAGCGGTCCGGCGAAATATAGGTGCCGTCGACGGTCTGCCAGCGCAGCAGGGCTTCGGCGCCGACCGGGCGGCGCGCCGTCAGGTCCATCTGCGGCTGGTACACCACGAACAGCTCGCCCTTGGCAAAGCCGGTGCGCAGCGCGTGCATCATGCGCACGCGCTCGCGGATTTCCACGCCCATGCTGCGCGAAAAATAGAAGTGGCCGGCGCGCTGCTGGCTCTTGGCGCGCTTGAGCGCGATGTCGGCGTCCTTGAGCGCGTCGGCGCCGCTGCCGTCGTGTTCCGACAGGCGCACCAGGCCCAGGGTGGCCGACAGCTGCACATCCTGGCCGTCGATCGAGAAGGGCGTTTCGAACAGCGCCAGGATGCGCACCGGATTGACGGCGGCGGCGTCGCCCAGCACCGAAAAAATATCGCCGCCGATGCGCGCCACCGTCAACTGCTGGCCGAGGCGCTGTTGCAGGCGGCTGGCCACGGCGACCAGCAGCAGGTCGCCGAACTGGTGGCCGAGGGCGTCGTTGGTTTCGGCGAAGTGGTCCAGGTCCACCAGCGACAGGGTGGCGTCGTCGCGCCCCGGCCCGGCCAGGGTGGCGTCGAGGATTTCGACCAGGCGCGTGCGGTTGGGCAGCTTGGAGAGCTGGTCGTAAAAGGCGGCGTTGTGCAGGTGGCTGACCAGCTCCACGTTGTCCAGCCCCACGGCCACATTGCTGCAAAAGACTTCCAGCAGGCGCTGGTCGAGCTCGCCCAAGGTGCGTCCCGGCGCCAGGAAGGCGACGAAATCGCGGCTCGATTTGCCGGCGAAGAACAGGGTCACCGCGCCCGGCTCGTAGATGTTGCGGCGCTGCGCCAGGGTGCGCTCCATCGCCGCGGCGACGGCGGCGTCTTCCGAGGCGGTCAGGTTGCCGGTGCCGAGGCGGCGGTAAACGCCGGCCGTGGCCATGATGTGCAGCTCGCGGCAGCGCGCGTCCGGGCACTCCTGCACGCACAGCACCCCGTTCGGCTCGACCCCGAGAATGTCGGCGATCTGCGCCAGCACCCCGGCGGCGAAGTTTTGCACGCCGTGCAGCGCCATCAGCTCGGTGCTGGCGCGCACCACCCGGTCGAGGCCGCGCCGGTTGGCGCTGATCGCGCGGATTTGCTCGTACGAGCGGATCGCCGCCGTCACCGTCGTAAACAGCTTGATGCGGGTCAGTTCGGACTTGGTCTTGTAATCGTTGATGTCGAAATCGCGGATGGCGTCGATCTCGGGCGCGTAGCCGGGCTGCCCGGTGCGCAGGATGATGCGCACGTCGGCCAGCTTGAGCGTTTCGCGGATGTAGCGCACCAGGTGCAGGCCGGCGTCGTCCTGTTCCATCACCACATCGAGCAGGATGACGGCGATGTCGTGTTCGTGCTTGAGCATTTCGCGCGCCTGGCCGGCCGAATAGGCGTGCACGAATTCGAGCGGGCGCTGTTGCATGTCCAGGTTGCCGAGCGCGAAGGTGGTGGTCGAGTGCACGTCTTCGTCGTCGTCGATGATCATCACGCGCCAGACGCCGCCCGTTCCAACGCTGACAGGCGCACCGGGGTGTTCCTCCAAAAATACCAGGTCGTCGTGGTCGTCCTCAAGGTCGTCCAAGGGCGTGCTCGATGGGGGCATGTGTCGCTTCTCCAGGCGTTTTTCGGTAATGACGCGTCGCCAGTATACGTCCGATTGTAACAATCAACGCAGCTTGGTGCCGGCCAGCCGACACCGATTGCAGCGCAATGCCACTGCTTTTCCATAGCATGCCACGAATTTGGCTTACTGTATCTATTGGCAGCGAGAAAAAGAAATTGCACAACAGATCAAGATAGTTGGCAAGATGTTCAGAGGTGCGGGGGGCGCCGTCGCGGCGGTCCTGGCCGTCGGCGCCAGCAAAAGCGCGCGGGCTGGTAGAATTGGCTTTTCCGCCACTCACTTCCCTATCATGTCCGGCAATTCTTTTGGCAAGCTGTTTACCGTTACAACGTTTGGCGAGTCGCATGGCCCGGCCATCGGCTGTGTGATCGACGGCTGCCCGCCGGGCCTGGTGTTGTCGGAAGCCGACATCCAGCCCGACCTCGACCGCCGCAAACCGGGCACCTCGCGCCACGTCACCCAGCGCCAGGAAGCCGATACGGTCGAGATCCTGTCCGGCGTCTACGAGGGCAAGACCACCGGCACGCCGATCATGCTGATCATCCGCAACCAGGACCAGCGCAGCAAGGATTACGGCAACATCGTCGAGAGCTTCCGTCCCGGCCACGCCGACTATACCTACTGGCACAAGTACGGCGTGCGCGATCCGCGCGGCGGCGGGCGTTCCTCGGCGCGCCTCACCGCCCCGGTGGTCGGCGCGGCGGCGGTGGCCAAGAAGTGGCTGCACGAGCAGTACGGCACCGTCTTCATGGGCTGCATGAGCCAGTTGGGCGACATTGCCGTGCCGTTCGAGGGGTGGGAGCATGTGCCGGACAACCCGTTTTTTGCCGCCAGCGGCGATCTTGAGCTGATCGCGCGCATGGAAGCGGCCATGGACGAGCTGCGCCGCGACGGCGACTCGATCGGCGCGCGCATCGACGTGGTGGCCAAAAACGTGCCGGTGGGCCTGGGCCAGCCGATCTACGACAAGCTCGATGCCGACATCGCCTACGCCATGATGGGCATTAACGCCGTCAAGGGCGTGGAGATCGGCGCCGGTTTCCGTTCGGTGGCGCAGCGCGGCTCCGAGCATGGCGACGAACTGACGCCGGGCGGCTTTGTCGGCAACAACGCCGGCGGGGTGCTGGGCGGGATTTCGACCGGCCAGGACATCACGGTGTCGATCGCCATCAAGCCGACCTCCTCGATCCGCACGCCGCGCCGTTCGATCGACAAGGCCGGAACGCCGGTGATGGTCGAAACGTTCGGGCGCCACGATCCGTGCGTGGGCATTCGCGCCACCCCGATCGCCGAAGCCATGCTGGCGCTGGTGCTGATCGACCACGCCCTGATGCACCGCGCCCAATGCGGCGATGTGCGGGTCGACACGCCGAAAATTGCATAAAACCGCTGCGGGGCCGGACGCTCCGCAGTCCGCGCCCTCGCTCGCGCCGTTCGCGCTGTTCCTGTTCGCGTACTACGCGCAGGTCGGCGCGTTTGCCATTTACGCAACCCTGTTCTTCGCCGCGCACGGCATGAGCGCCCCGCAAATCGGGGTGCTGATGTCGCTGATCCAGGTGATGCGCATCATCGGCCCGAACCTGTGGGGGTGGCTGGCCGACCATACCGGCCAGCGCGTACGCGTGCTGCGCCTGACCACCGGCGGCGCGCTGCTCGCCTTTTGCGGCATCTTTTTCGCCGAATCGTACTTCCAGTTCATCGCCGTGATGGTCGCCTTCAACCTGTTTTCGAGCGCCCAGGCGCCCCTTAGCGAAGCGCTGCTGCTGGCGGCCCTGCGCGGCGACGCCAGCAACTATGGGCGCGTGCGCATGTGGGGTTCGGTCGGCTTCATCGTGGCGGTGCTGGCCGCCGGCTGGCTGCTCGAGTCGCTGGGCGTGGACGCCTTGCCATGGATCGCGCTGTTCCTGCTGGTGTGCGTGGGCGCGGCCGGCCTGCGCATCCGCCAGGCGCCTTTGGTGGCGCATGCCGCGGGCGCGCCGGGCCTGTGGAGCGTGCTGCGGCGGCGCGAGGTGATCGCGTTTTTCGTCTCGGCCGCGCTGATGGCGGGCGTGCACATGTCGCTCAACGCCTTTTACTCGCTGTACCTGGAGCAGGCCGGCTACAGCAAGCCGGTGATCGGCATGATGTGGGCGCTCGGCGTGGTGGCCGAGGTGGCGTTCTTCTATTTCCAGGCGCCGCTGCTGCGCCGCTTCGGCGCGCAGCGGGTGATGATGTGCGCCTTCGCGCTGGCCGTCGTGCGCTTTCCGGTCATCGGCGCCGCCGGCCAACTGCTGGCGGTGCTGGCGCTGGCCCAGTTGCTGCACGCGGCCACGTTCGCGGCGCATCTTTCGAGCGCGGTGATGGTCATGCAGCGCTGGTTCGCCGGCCCCTTGCAGGCGCGCGGGCAAGCGCTGTACATGAGCCTTGCCTACGGCATCGGCGGCACTTGCGGCGGGCTGGCGATGTCGCTGTGCTGGGACCGGATCGGCCCGCAGGCGGTGTTTTACCTGGCCGGGGCGCTCGCGCTCGCGGCCGCCGGGAGCGCGGCGCTGTCGTTCCGCTGGCAGCGCCAGGCCAAGGGGTGATCAGCGCGGCTTGGCGGCGGCCATCAGTTCCACTTGCTGGCGCCGCACCACGGTCTTGACGATCAGCGAGCGCAGGTCGTTGAGCAGCGCGAATTCGGTCTGGCTCAGGTGAATCGCCGGGAAGCTGTCGTCCCAGTCGCCATAAATGAAACCGACCGGCTGGCCGTTGGACGACAGCGGCAGGATCACGAAGCTGCGCGCGTCCGACAGGCAATCCTTCCACCACTGCGGCAGCTTGGCCGCGAACTTGGCGTCCTGCGCGTTTTCGACAAATATCACACGGTCGCTGCCCAGCGAGGCGTGGAACACGTTGGCGCTGTAGGCGTCGTCGAAGCTCAGGGCGCCGATCAGTTCCTTGGCGCCGTCGCCCAGGCCGATCTTGGCGACGTATTTGTTCTCGCGCCGGTTGCGCAGAAAGGCCACGGCGCGCGAGAAGGTCAGTCCCTGGAACACGGTTTCCAGCGCCATCGACATCATCTGGCCCGGAGTTGCGGTGGCGACGACGTCGCGCATGTCGGCTACGCCCGAGAGCAGCACCTTGTTGCCTTCGGCGCGCATGCGGCGCGTGGCGATGTCGGCGGCGCGCTTTTCGGCCGGCTTGGCCAGCGGCGCGATCGACAGGTCGGTGGCGGCGGTTTCCTTGGCTTTTTCGATGGCCGTCAAAATATGGTCCGGCTCGACCCCGAGCATCGATGAAAAACTGCTGGCCAGCACGCGCACCTGGGCGGCCCCGGCTTCATCGTCGTTCCACAGGGAGCTGGCGCACTGCGACGACATGGTCGATACCGCGGCCAGCCAGTCTTCGTGGGTGAACACCTCGCCGCGCGGGGCCGGTTCGACCCGGCGCATGCCGGCGATCAGGTTCTTCGGCAAGCCCCAGTGCTCGGCGGTGGCGCGCCCGATGGCTTCCATCGACAGGCCGAGCAGCGGCGGCGCGGCGGCGTCTTCGCCACCGCTGCCGCCAACCGCCTGCAGCGCGGTCCAGCGTTCGGGCATGTAGAAGGTGATCATCATGCGCCCCAGCGTGTGCAGCATCGAGCACACCACGGCTTCCTCGGCGTCGCGCCCTTTGGCGCTGGCGGCCACCTGTTGCGCCACCATCCCGGCCAGCACCGCTTTTTCCATCTCCACGTGGGCAACGGCCGAATCGGGCGAGGCGCGCGTCAGTTCCTCGATCAGCTTCAGGCCCAGCGCCAGGTGGCCGATGGCCTCCGTGCCGAGCACCAGCACCGCCTTGGTCACCGTGTTGATGCGCTGGCCGAACGCCGAATACATGCCGCTGTTGGCCAGGCGCAGGACCTTTTGCGTCAGGACCGGGTCCGACAGCACCGTTTGCGTCATGCTGAACTGGTGCTCGTCCTCGCCGCGCATGGCGCCCAGGATGGCGCTGATGGCCTTGGCGAAGCCGGGCATGTCGCCGCGCCGGCGCACCCGTTCCCACAACTGGGCCAGGGTGGCGTCGGCGCTGGCCGGGGAGGGCGGGGCCGCCTGGAGCAGGGAATTGGCGATCATCGCAGCCCCGCGTGCGGTTCGATCGGCATCAGGGACGCGTACAAGTCTTCCTTGAGGGCGGCCATGGCCGCGTGGGCCGGCATCGGCTTACCTGTCAGGTAACCCTGGATGTACTGGCAGCCGCGCTGGTCGAGGTAATCGAGCTGCGCTTCGGTTTCCACCCCTTCGGCCACCACCGACAGGCCAAGGTGCTTGGCCAGGTCGAGCACCGCGTTGCAGATCGCGCCATCCTTGGGCGAATCGGGCAGGTCCTTGATGAAGGCGCGGTCGATTTTCAGCACCGAGATCGGGAAGCGCTTCAGGTACGCCAGCGAGGAGTAACCGGTGCCGAAATCGTCGATGGCGATGCGCGCCTGTCGCTCGGCCATCTTGAGGAGGATGGATTCTGCGTGCACGGGATCGATCATCAGGGTTCCTTCGGTGATTTCGAGTACCAGCTGGCTGCCGGGCAGGCCCGAAAAGGCCAGCGCATGGTCCAGCACCTCGAGGAATTTATCGTTGCGAAACTGGCGCGGGCTGATATTGACCGAGATGTACAACGGTCGCTTGGCCACTTCTTCGAAGTGCCTGAGCTGGACGCAGGCCGCTTTCAGGGCCCAGGCCCCGAGCAGGTTGATCAGGCCATTGGTCTCGGCGATGGGAATGAAGCGCACCGGCGGCACCATGCCGAGGGTGGGATGCTTCCAGCGCATCAGGGTCTCGAAACCCTGGATGCGGCGCGTGGCGGCGTCCACGATCGGCTGGTAATAGAGCAGGAATTCGCCTTCGCGCACCGCCAGGAACATGGCCGCTTCGAGCGAGATATCGTGTTCCGGCGGGCCGCTGGTGCGCGGGCTGTAGACCAGGCAGCGCGCCTTGCCGGTTTCCTTGGCGCGCGACATGGCGGCGTCGGCCAGCGCGACCAGCTGGACTTCATCCTCGGCGTGCTCGGGAAACAGGGCCAGGCCGATCGAGGCGCCGATGTAGATGGTGTGCTTGTCGACTTCGAACGGGGCCTGCAGGGCCGCCAGCAGGCGCCCGGTGACCAGCTTGATCTGGGCTTCGCTGCAGGTGCCCGGCAGGACCGCGACGAATTCGTCGCCGCCGATGCGCGCCAGGGTGTCGCTGTCGCGCAGGGTCTTGCGCAGGCGCGCCGCGGCGATGCGCAGCACGGCGTCGCCGACCGGGTGGCCGAGGCCGTCGTTGACCTTCTTGAAGCCATCGAGGCCGATGGTGGCGACCGAAAAATTCTGCCCCGAGCGGCGCGCGTGGGCGATCACCATGCGGATCCGGTCCGACAGCAGCAGGCGGTTGGGCAGTTCGGTCAGGCTGTCGTGGGTGGCCAGGTGGCGCAGCCGTTCTTCGGTTTCGCGCTGGGCCGAGATGTCGCGCCCGACCGCCAGCAGCACCGTGTCGCCGCTTTGCTGCATGCGGCACAGGCGCAGTTCGAACCAGAGTTCCTTGTGCGGGGCCTTCAGGCGCACTTCGATGCGCGCCGGGGCGCCGGCGGCGTCGAGCAATGCCGCGCCCAGGCTGGCCTGGTCGGCGTCGGCGACCAGCGTGGCGAGCGGGGCGCCTGCATCGAAGGCGAACAGGGCGCCGGTGCGCTTGCTGGCGGCCTTGATCCGGCCGGCCGCATCGAGGCGGAACACGATATCGCCGGCCGCTTCCATGAACTGGTCGAGCTCGGTGAGGGTGTCGCCGTGGGGCACTGATGGGGCACTGGTGCGCATTGTAAAAGTCGTTACCTTCGTATTGTGGCTTGCCGCTGGCTGCCAGGCGTCCTAGTGTCCCGAGTTAGGAATTCGTTGAATAAATATGGCGACAATCGCACCGATACTGCGTCACAAATGCTCGCCAGGCCTCGGCCTGTCTGCGCTTTGTTCCTTGTCTCGTTACGATTTCACCACATTTAATCATCAACGAATTTCTAACTCGGGACACTAGTTTAGCAAATCGGCATTCACCGTGGCATGGAAAGATTCCAGAATGCATCAAAAACAGCCGGTGCGGTGGGTCATTGGATGTTGCTTGACCGAACGCAAAAAACCGCGTGCCGGACGGGCGGGAAAGCAACTCTTGCTCCGTTTTCGGCTTTGGGCTAGGCTCTGGAAGCCTGTCGGGTCTTCCCCGCCGGTGCGCTATTGTCGCTCACCGGGGCCGTTTCGGGGGCGGGCCGGCCCTGGAAACGCTGCTTTTGTGCAATATTTTTCGGAGTTTGAGACGATTCACACCATGAACCCATTCGATACGCATACGATTTTCAATCAAGCCAGTCAATTCGGCAATACCAACCTGTTCGCTGTCGATCCGGCGCTGCGCGAGGCGGTGGTGCGCGAGGGCGCGCCGTGGGCAGTCGATGGCTTGCTGGCGCTCGGCGCAACGCTCGGCCGGGCCGAGGTGCTCGACCTGGCGCGCCTGGCTAATGTAAACAAACCCGTCTTGCATAATTTCGACCGCAATGGACGGCGCATCGACGAAGTCGAATTCCATCCATCCTGGCAGCAGTTGATGGCCTTGATGATCGGCGCCGGCGTGCATGCCTCGCCGTGGGAATCGGGCAAGGGCGGCGCACAGGTGGCGCGCGCGGCCCAGTACCTGCTGTTCGGGCAGGTGGAAAACGGCGCGCAATGCCCGGTCACGATGACCTACGCCTCGGTGCCGGCGCTGCGCCAGGCCGGCGCGATCGGGGCCAAGTGGCTGCCCAAGATCTTGTCGCGCCACTACGATCCGCGCTCGCTGCCGATCGAGCAGAAGACCGGTGCGCTGATCGGCATGGGCATGACCGAAAAGCAGGGCGGCACCGACGTGCGGGCCAATACCACGCGCGCGACGGCGATCGAGGCCGGCCAGGCGCAGGCGCGCTTTGGCGAGGAGGGCGTGGACGCCTGGCGCATCGTCGGCCACAAATGGTTTTTCTCGGCACCGCAGTCCGATGCGCACCTGATCCTGGCCCAGACCGACGCTGAAGGCAGCGCCGGCCTGTCGTGCTTCTTCGTGCCGCGCTACCTGCCCGACGGCAGCCGCAATGCGATCCGCGTGCAGCGGCTCAAGGATAAACTGGGCAACCGTTCGAACGCCTCGTCCGAAGTGGAGTTTTGCGACGCCGTCGGCTGGCTGGTGGGCAAAGTCGGGCGCGGCATTCCCACTATCCTGGAGATGGGCGGGCATACCCGGCTCGATTGCGTGCTCGGTAGCGCCGCCATCATGCGCGCGGCGCTCACGCACGCGCTGCACCACGCGCGCGAACGCGCCGCTTTCGGGCGCGCCTTGGCCGAACAGCCGCTGATGCAAAACGTGCTGGCCGACCTGGCGCTGGAATCGGAAGCGGCCACCGTGTTTGCGCTGCGCCTGGCGCGCTGCTTCGACCAGGGCGCCGACCCGGCCCAGGCGCTGCTTGGCCGCATCCTCACGCCGGCCGGCAAATACTGGCTGTGCAAGCGCGGCCCGGCGTTCGGGGCCGAGGCGATGGAAGTCATGGGCGGCAACGGCTATGTGGAAGACGGTCCGCTGGCGCGCCTGTACCGTGAGGCCCCGGTCAATTCGATCTGGGAAGGTTCCGGCAATGTGATGTGCCTGGACCTGCTGCGCGCCTTCGGCAAGACGCCGGCGGCGCGCGCGGCGCTGGCGGGCGAGCTGGCGCTGGCCGGCGCCGCCAATCCGGCGTTTAACGCGTTCAGCGAACGGCTGCTGGCCGAGCTGGAAGGGCCGCAGGGCGACGAATACGGCGCGCGCCGGCTGGCCGAACGGATCGTGATCGCGGTGCAGGCGGCGCTGCTGCTGCGCCATGCGCCGGCGTTTGTCAGCGCCGCCTTCATCGCCTCGCGCGTGGCGGCGGGTGTGGGCGGGGCGTTCGGCCGCTTGCCGGCCGGTGTCGATTGCGCGGCGATCCTGGCGCGAGCGCTGCCGCCTGGCGCTTGAACCGGCGCCTGTACTGACTAAATTGGCGCAAAATGCGGACAAGCGCTCGGTTTGCGAGATAATACGGGCACAAGCCACAACCGGGGACATCGACAAACCTGCTGCGCGGCGTCATTTTCGCTTTGCGATGCTCACCGTACCTTCGTACGGCTGCGCTCCTCGGGCGAAAATGACGCCGCTCGCTACGGTTTTTCGAGGCCCCTGACAACAATGATTGAATCGAACTCCATGAAACAAGATCCGCGCTTCCCCAACCTGTTCATCCTCGATCACCCGCTGATCCAGCATAAGCTGAGCCACATGCGCGAACGCGACACGTCCACGCGCACGTTCCGCGAGCTGCTCAAGGAAATCACGCTGCTGATGGGTTACGAAATCACGCGCGACCTGCCGCTCACCACGCGCCAGATCGAAACCCCGCTGGTGACCATCGACGCCCCCGTCATCGCCGGCAAAAAACTGGCCATCGTGCCGATCCTGCGCGCCGGTATCGGCATGAGTGACGGCCTGCTGGAACTGGTGCCGTCGGCGCGCGTGGGCCACGTCGGCGTGTTCCGCGACCCGGAAACCCACAAGCCGGTCGAGTACCTGGTGCGCCTGCCCGACACCACCGACCGCATCTTCATCCTGTGCGATCCGATGGTCGCCACCGGTAACTCGGCGGTGCACGCCATCGACGTGCTCAAAAAGCGTGGCGTGACCGACGAGCAGATCATCTTCCTGGCCCTGGTGGCCGCGCCCGAAGGCGTGCAGGTGGTGCAGGACGCGCATCCGAACGTCAAGCTGTACGTGGCCTCGCTCGATTCGCACCTGAACGAGCACGCTTACATCGTGCCGGGCCTGGGCGACGCGGGCGACCGCATTTTCGGCACCAAGTAAGCGGCGCGATGGCCACGCTGATCGACCAGGAGTTTTTCGCGCGCCTGCACGCCTTGAACGAGAAGTTCGCGGCCAGCGTGCCGGCCACCCTGGTGCGCCTGGAAGAGCTGCGCGCGCAGTTCGACCCGGCGGCCGCCGACGCGGCCCTGGTCAAGGAGCTCCATCAGAGCCTGCATACCATCGCCGGCTCGGCGGCGACCTTCGGCTTTCGCGTGTTCGGGGCGCAGGCGCGCCAGCTGGAACAACGCTTGCGGGTGCTGATGGCGTTCGAGCTGATCGCGGCGAAGGACTGGAACGACTGGCTGCACGCCCTCGACGAGTACATCGCGTGGGCACGGCTGGACCCCAAGGCGGCCGCTTATCCCGGCTCGCCTGACTGAAAACCGCAAGAAAACCACATAGCTCGTTCTTTTTTGCCAATTGTGCGCGCATGCAAGGTCAAGTGGGCGTATCGTTTGATCTAGCGCAAACTTCGGCGGTCTCGATGTTCTATATTTATCGGACTGCCGCTGCAAACCGGGCGCTGTAAAAGTTGATATTCTGAATTTTTACAGCATGCGGGAAGTTTATTTTGCAGAGAACGTGTTTTTTGTGTTTTATTCGGTATAATGCGGGATCGTTGTGATTCGAGGTAGTTGTGCAGTCTGTCTGTCATTTCTTTCTTGCTTCGTCAAACGATCTAAAACGGGCGTAAGCCCAACTTAACTGAAATAGGAAATTGTAATGGCAACTGGCATCGTAAAATGGTTCAATGATTCGAAGGGTTTTGGCTTTATCACTCCTGATGAAGGCGGCGAAGATCTGTTCGCTCACTTCTCGGCGATTCAGTCGAACGGCTTCAAATCTTTGCAAGAGAACCAGCGCGTCTCTTTCGAAGTAACCGCTGGCCCTAAAGGCAAGCAAGCTTCGAACATTCAGCCAATCTAATCGCTGAGTCAACGACAAAAAATCCTCGGTTTCCGGGGATTTTTTTTGTCGTTCTTTTCGTCGGCCCGCCTCGCGCGGGCCGATGGCGTTATCAAGCCCCGCTGCGCGCGCGCCAGTAATCGGCCTGTGCATAGGTGCGGCGCAGGAAGTCGACGAAGGCGCGAATGCGCAGCGGCAGGTGGCGGCGCTGCGCGAACACCGCGTGGATGTCGTTGCCCGGCGCGGCAAATGGATCGAGCACGGTACACAGTTTGCCCGCTTCGATCTCGGTTCCCACTTCCCACATCGAGCGCCACGCCAGGCCTTTGCCGGCCAGCGCCCAATCGTGCAGCACTTCGCCGTCGTTGCACACCATGTTGCCCGCCACTTTCAAGGTCACCAGCTTGCCGTTGTCGCGGAAGGTCCAGCCACGCTGGCTGCCTTCGCTGCTGATCGCCAGGCAGTTGTGGCGCGCCAGGTCGGCCAGGGTGTCGGGCACGCCATGGCGTTTCAGGTAGGCGGGCGAGGCCACCAGCACGCGCTGGTTGTCGGCCAGCTTGACGCCGACCAGGCTCGAATCGGACAGGCTGGCGATGCGGATCGCCACATCCACGCCTTCGCCGACCACATCGACCACGCGGTCGTTCAGGTTCAGGTTGACCGTCACATCCTGGTGCTCGGCCAAAAAAGACGGGAGCAGGGGCGCCACATGCTGGCGCCCGAAACCGGCCGGCGCCGACACCAGCAGGTGGCCGCTGGCGCGCGCACTGCGTTCGGCCACCGCCGATTCGGCTTCTTCGAGTTCGCCCAGGATGCGCTGGCAGTCTTCCAGGAAGGCCGCGCCTTCATCGGTGAGGGCGAGCTTGCGCGTGGTGCGCTGCAGGAGCTTGACGCCGAGGCGCGCTTCGAGCGCGTCGAGGCGGCGCCCGATCATGGCCGGCGCGATGCCTTCGGCGCGCGCCGCCGCCGACAGGCTGCCGCGCGCGACCACCTCGACGAAAGTGGATATCTGACGGAACTGCCCCACGTGTTACTCCTTTTGTCTGTGACAAAAACGCACAGATGAATGTATTTTTTGTCTCGTTTAGCTACCAGTTAGTGAATATACTGGAAGGCAGACGAAACGCCAATTTGCATTTTTACCTTCTACAGGAGCACGCATGACTATCAATATCCCCGCCGGCATGGAAATCACCGCCGAGATCAAGCCTGGCTACGAGCAGATTCTCACTTCCGAGGCGCTGGCCCTGGTGGCGCGCCTGACGCGCGCGTTCGAGCCGCGCCGCCAGGAGCTGCTGGCCACGCGCGTGGAACGCGCCAAACGCCTCGACGCCGGCGAGCGTCCCGACTTTTTGCCGGAAACCGCGCAGATTCGCGCCGGCGACTGGAAAATCGCGCCGATTCCGCAGGCGCTGGAGTGCCGCCGCGTCGAAATCACCGGCCCGGTCGAGCGCAAGATGGTCATCAACGCCTTCAATTCGGGCGCCGACAGCTACATGACCGACTTCGAAGACTCGAACACGCCGAACTGGGACAACCAGATCACGGGCCAGATCAATATGCGTGACGCCGTACGCCGCACGATTTCGCTCGAACAGAACGGCAAGCTGTACAAGCTCAATGAAAAAATCGCGACCCTGGTCGTGCGTCCGCGCGGCTGGCACCTCGACGAAAAGCATGTGCTGGTCGATGGCAAGCGTATCTCGGGCGGGATTTTCGACTTCGCTCTGTTCATGATCCACAACGCGAAAGAGCAGCTGGCGCGCGGCGCGGGTCCGTATTTTTACCTGCCGAAGATGGAGTCGCACCTCGAGGCGCGCCTGTGGAACGATATTTTTGTCATGACGCAGCAGGAACTGGGCCTGCCGCAGGGAACCATCAAGGCCACGGTGCTGATCGAAACGATCCTGGCCGCGTTCGAGATGGACGAAATCCTGTACGAACTGCGCGAACACAGCGCCGGTTTGAATGCGGGCCGCTGGGACTACATCTTCTCGTGCATCAAAAAATTCAAGCTCGATAAAGACTTCTGCCTGGCCGACCGTCCGAAAGTGACGATGACGTCGCCGTTCATGCGCGCGTATGCCTTGCTGCTGCTGAAAACCTGCCACAAGCGCGGGGCGCCGGCCATCGGCGGCATGGCGGCGCTGATCCCGATCAAGAACGATCCGGAGAAAAACGAGATCGCCATGGGCGGCGTGCGCAATGATAAAGCGCGCGACGCGACCGACGGCTACGACGGCGGCTGGGTTGCGCATCCGGGCCTGGTGGAACTGGCGATGGGCGAATTCAAAAAGGTCCTGGGCGACAAGCCGAACCAGATCGACAAGCAGCGTCCCGATATCGAGGTAACGGCGGCCGAACTGCTGGACTTCAAGCCGGAAGCGCCGATCACGGAAGCGGGCCTGCGCTACAACATCAATGTGGGGATTCATTACCTGGGCAGCTGGCTGGCGGGCAATGGCTGCGTGCCGATTCATAATCTGATGGAAGACGCGGCCACGGCGGAAATCAGCCGTTCGCAGGTATGGCAGTGGATTCGCTCGACCAAGGGTGTGCTCGACGATGGCCGCAAGGTCACCGCCGACATGGTGCGCGCGATGATTCCGGAGGAACTGGCCAAGGTCAAGGAAGTCGCGCCGAACGGGGATAACCCGACCTATGCGCGCGCGGCGGTCATTTTCGAAGAGATGTCGACGTCGGAGTCGTTTGCGGAGTTTTTGACCTTGCCGCTGTATGAAGAAATCTGATCGTTAGCCGGTACCGCTAACCCCTGGATCCGTCGTTCCCGGCCAGGCCGGGAATGACGCAATGACGCAGTGCCGGGCGGCGCGACCGGCTGTGGAAGTCATCACGCCCGCAGCGCCAGCGCTTCGCGCTTGATGATCAATTCCGCAAACTGCTCGGCCGGCATTGCCGGCGCCAGGTACCACCCCTGCAGCAAGTCGCAATGCTGCGCGCGCAGGTAGTCGAGCTGCGCTTGCGTCTCCACCCCTTCCGCCACCACTTCCAGCCGCAGGCTGTGCGCCAGCGCGATAATGCCCGCGATGATGGCTGCGTCGTCCGCGTCGTGCGGCACATCGGCCACGAACGAACGGTCGATCTTGATGATATCGACCGGGAAGCGCTTCAGGTACGAGAGCGACGAGTACCCCGTCCCGAAATCGTCGATCGACAGGCGCACGCCCAGCCCGCGCAGGCGGTGCAGCGCCTTGAGCGTATCCTGCGCGTGCTCCATCAAGGTGCTCTCGGTGATTTCCAGCTCCAGCAAGTCCGGCGCCAAGCCCGACTCCACCAGCACCGCTTCCACCGTATCGGCAAAATTCTTTTGCAGAAGCTGGCGCACCGACAGGTTCACCGCCACCCGCATCGGCGGCAGGCCCTGGTCGATCCACGCCTTGAGCTGCGCGCAGGCGGTGCGCAGGACGAATTGGCCGAGTGGATTGATCAAGCCCGTTTCTTCGGCCAGCGGAATGAATTCGACCGGAGGCACCATGCCGCGGGTCGGGTGCTTCCAGCGCACCAGCGCCTCCATGCCGATGATGCGCTGGTTGTCCAGGCGCGCCTGCGGCTGGTAAAACACTTCGAGCTCGTTGCGTTCCAGCGCGCGCCGCAAGTCGCTCTCCAACCGCACATGCTCCGAAATCGCCTGTTCCATCGACGCTTCGTAGAACTGGAAACCGGTGTTGGTCTTCTTGGCGCGGTACATGGCGCTGTCGGCGCGCTTGACCAGGGTCGGCACATCGAGCCCGTCGAACGGATACATGGCGATGCCGACGCTGCTGGTGACAAAAATATCGTGGCCGTCGATCTGGAACGGCGCGGCCAGCACGCGGCCGATGGCCTGGGCGGCGGCGGCCGCCGGCGCCGGGCCGTCGACATCGCCCAGCACCACCGTGAATTCGTCGCCGCCCAGGCGCGCCACCATGTCGATGCTGCGCACCGCGCGCCGGATGCGCTGCGCCACCGCCACCAGCAGGCGGTCGCCGACGTCGTGCCCGAGGTTGTCGTTGACGTACTTGAAGCGGTCCAGGTCCAGGAACAGCACTGCCAGCTGGGTCTTGCCGACGCGGGCCTGGTCGACCGCCTGGCCGAGCAGGTCGAAGAACAGGGTGCGGTTCGGCAGCCCGGTCAGCAGGTCGTTGAAGGCCAGGTGGCGGATGCGCTTTTCGGCGCGGTTCGCTTCGATGATGCGGCGCACGCGCTGCGACAAGACGGCGTAATGAATCGGCTTGGGAATATAGTCGCTGGCGCCGGCCGCAAAGGCCCGCTCGACCGAGGAATTGTCTTCCAGGGCGGTGATCATCAGCACTGGAATGCTGCTGCCGCCGGGCAGTTCCTGCATCCGCGCGCAGGCGGTAAAGCCATCCATCACCGGCATCACGGCGTCCATCAGCACCACGTCGGGCTGGAAGCGCTTGAGCATCGTCAAAGCCTGGGCGCCGTCGACCGCTTCTTCGACTTTGAAGCCATCGCGCTGCAAGGTGTAGCGCAAGGTGCTGCGGGTGCTGCGGTCGTCGTCGACGATGAGCACTTGCGGCACATCGTCGGCGCCTCCCTGGCCGGCCGGGTCGTCGCCCGTGACTTCCAGCGCGAGCGCACCGGCAACCGCATTGTAGGCCACGCGCAGGCGCGGGAGCAGCGGCACGATCAGTTCCGGCCGGCCGGCAATGGCGTGTTCTTCGGCTTCCTTGGCCAGTTGCGCCAGGTGGGTCGCGCCCAGGTTGCCCGAGGAGCCTTTGATGGCATGCGCCTTGGCGCGCGCGGTATCAAAGTCGCCGCCATGGGCCGCCGTTTCCAGGTCGAGCAGGTAGTGCGGCGTGTCTTCGAGGAAGGGGCTGATCGCCTGGGCCAGCGACGGCCCCATGATCTCGCGCAGCTTGACGAACATGGCCTGGTCGATCGGGCTGTCGCCGGTCTCCGGCACGTACTTTGCGCTGTCGCCATTGTCGCCACCGCGCACGGCGCTGCGCGACTCTTCACCGCGCGGCAGCCAGCGATCGAGCTTCTGGCGCAGTTCGAACAGGGTGATCGGCTTGGCCAGGTAGTCGTCCATGCCGGCGGCCAGGCATTTTTCGGCGTCGCCGCGCTGGGTGTTGGCGGTCATGGCGACCAACGGAGTGCGCCGCCCGCTGCCTTGCTCGAAGGCGCGGATATGCGCGGTCGCTTCGTAGCCGTCCATTTCGGGCATGCTGCAATCCATCAGGATCAGGTCGAAATTGCCGCTGCGCGCCGCCTCCAGCGCTTCGCGCCCGTTGGCGGCAAATTCGCAGGCGCAGCCGTTCATGGCCAGCATGCCGGCGGCGACCATCTGGTTGGTGCGGTTGTCTTCGGCCACCAGGATGCGGAACGAGGTGCGCGGCGGCGCGGCCAGGGCGCTGGCGATCGCCATGGCCGGCGCTTTGGCCCCGGCCAGCAAGTCCTTCAGGGCCTGCAGCAGGCGCTCTTCGCGCAGCGGCTTGCCGAGCGACGGGTGGCCGTCAACCAGGGTGCCGCCCGAGGGCGTGCCGAAGCGGTCGAGGATCAGCACCAGGGTGCCGGGCGACTCGGCGGCAATTTTGCCGGCCAGGTCGTTGCCGTCGTCGTCGCGGGCGTCGATGTCCATCATGACGATGCGGTACGGGCGCGCCTCGGCGGCGCCGACCTTAAGCTGCAGCAGCGCTTCGCCGCCCCAGCGCGTGGCGTGGCAGTCGATGCCGTGGCGTTGCATGGTCTGGGCCACGAAGCTGCGCACGATCTGGCTGTCGTCGACGACGATCACGCGCAGGCCCGCCAGTTCGAGGTGGGCCGGCTCGGGCAGCTCGCGCAGCGCGGCCTTGCACACGATGTTGAAGGCGAAGGCGGTGCCGTCGCCAAGCGCGCTGTCGACCGTGATGGCGCCTCCCATCAGTTCGACCAGCTGCTTGCAGATCGCCAGGCCCAGGCCGGTGCCGCCGTACTTGCGGGTGGTCGATGGGTCGGCCTGGGCGAAGGACTGGAACAGGTGCTGCTGCTGGTCGGCGCTCATGCCGATGCCGGTGTCGCGCACTTCGAAGCGCAGGCCGCAGTGTGGCGCGTCGGGCGGGCCGTCGGCAAGCGCAATGCTGACCGCCACTTCGCCATGCTCGGTGAACTTGACCGCGTTGCCGAGCAGGTTGATGAGCACCTGGCGCAGGCGCAGCGAGTCGCCATTGACGCATTGCGGCACGCCCGGCGCCAGCAGGTAACCGAGTTCGACATCGCGTACCTGCGCCTGCTTGGCCACCAGTTCGATGACTTCTTCGAGCAGTTTGCGCAGGTCGAAGTCGACTTCTTCGAGCGAGAGCTTGCCCGCTTCCATCTTGGAAAAGTCGAGGATATTGTTAATCAGTTCGATCAGGGTGCGCGAGGAATTCCAGGCCACGTCGACGCATTCGGCCTGGCGCTTGTTCAGGCTCATTTCCTTGAGCATGTCGAGCATGCCGACCACGCCATTGAGCGGGGTGCGCACTTCGTGGCTGACGGTGGCGGCAAACTGCGCCTTCACCAGCGCCATGCTGACGGCGGCGTCGCGCGAGTCTTTCAGTTCCGCTTCGCGCTGTTCGAGCACGTTCATCATCTTGTTGAAGGCGAGCGCCATGTCGATCAGGTCGCGCGGGCCGGCCGGTTCGGCGCGCATGCCCGATTCGCCCGCTTCGGCGCGCCGCATCAGGCGCGACAGGGCGTTGAGCGGGTTGATCATGTGGCGCGTGAGCAGGCGCACCACCGCCAGCAGGATGGCGGCGAACGACAAGGTGACGACCAGGTTTCCGACCAGGAGCGAGAGCGTCAGGCGGTTCAAGGTGTCCTTGGCGATGGCCACGTGCACGTGCCCGAGCAGTTGCCTGGGTGGCTCCTGCAGGTCGAACGGCGAGGCGATGCCCTGGCCGCCGAACACCGGCGCGGTGAAGCGCCAGGCTTGCCCGGTTTCGCTGGCGAGGCGCGCTTGGGTGGTGGGCGGGACCGGCTTGAAGTCGGCTGCGGCCGCGGCCGCGGGCGCGGCGCCAGGCTGGCTTTTCGAGAGCAGCACGACGCCGCGCGTATCGCTGATTTGTACGCTCAGCACGTCGGGGAAGGTGAGGGTGGTGGCAACGACGTCCTGGGCGTTTTCGGGCGAGTGGTACAGCAGCGCGAGGGTGCTCTGGCGCGCCAGGTTCTCGGCGATGCGTTCGCCCTGTTCCAGGAAATACTCGCGCATGCGGGTGCGCGCTTCCCAGGAATTCATCAGGGAGGAAAACAGCGCCAGGCCGACAATGGCGGCGGAAACGATGACGGTCAGTTGACGGCGGAACCCGGTGCGGCGAAGGAAGTCATGGAACATCTACTCAGGGCTCCGGATAGATAAGGTCGAAAGTGCGCTGCTGCTGCTGGCCGATGGTCAGGCCCATGTGGCTGGCGGTACGCAGGTTGATGGCGGTGTGCAGTTCGCGCAGCGGCTGCACGCCTTTTTTGAGTTCACCCGCGATTGCGCCCTCGGCGGAACTGGCCAGCGAGCGGCCCAGCTCCACGTTGTTGGGGCTCATGGCGAACAGCGCGCCCTTTTTCACGTGCAGCACATTGCTGGAAAAGATAGGCACGCCGCTGTCCCAGGCTTGCTTGAGGATCAGCGGCAGCAGGGTGCCTTCTTCGACGGTGGTGCTGTCGTGCGGCAGCCAGACGGCGTCGCGCCGGCTGTCGGCCCCCGCAAACTGCGCCATGTAGACCTGGGCCGCCTGGGCCAGGTCGCGCGCTTCGTACGACACCAGTTCCAGCCCCTGGTCGCGCGCCGCCTCGCGCGCGATGCGCAGCAGCCATTCGGTTTTTTTGGGATCGTAGACCACGATCACGCGTTTGATCTCGGGCAGCAGCGCGCGCAGGCGGGTAAACAGCAGCGCCGGATCGGGCGTGAGGCTGATGCCGTTCAGGTTGACGATTTCGGCGTCCGACAGCAGCAGGGCGCCGCCGACCAGGACGACGATGTCGCGATCGAGCGCCGCCGCCGCGTTCAGGCCCTGGCGCCCGAGCGCGATGACGACCCGGGCGCCGCTGCGTTTGAGCTGTGCGTTGAGTTCAAGCGCATCGAAGCGGGCGTCCACCGCATAGCTGCGCACGCGCAGGCGGGTGCGCTCTTCGATCCCCTGGATCATGCCGATGAAGGCGCTGCGAAACGGTTCGGACACATTCGGATAGAGCACCGCGATGGTTCCCTTGCCGACCGAGGCTTGCAGGTCGGGGCGGCGCAGCTGGTCTTCCAGCTGGGAGGGCGTCATCGGCTTCATATCGTATTGATCGCCGCTGTCGTAGCGCTCGAGCAGGCCGGCCGCTGCCGCCGATTCGGCCGCCATCCCGGGCGCGAGGTCGTCGGCGAGGGCGCGCGCCGCCGGCGCCATCGACAGCAGTAAAGACAGCAGTAAAGACAGCAGTAAAGACAGCAGAGCGGGCACGCAGCGCGCCGCGCACGGCCAGCGGCAGGCGCTGAAAAAGAGAGTAGTCATTGCGTACAGCGGGGACGCCTGGTCCGGTTAATTTGCAAGCAGCCACGCATGTGGGCAGACACCAGTCAGCAGTATACGTTACCGAAGTAGCTCGAAAGAAAGAATTTTGGCGATTCGATTAAAATTCCCGTTCAGGGTATCGGGAGCGCAATGGGCAGGTAGGCCCGGCAGCCGGAGCGGCAAGCGTCGCCTGCGTGCGACGCCAGGCGCCGCTAAAAGGTGTTTTTCCAGGTGCGCAGGGCGGCGAAGGCGGCGCCGGGTGGGGCGTGCGGGTCGAGTTTACCGAGGGCCAGGAGGTTGGCGACGATGCCGGGCTGCTCGTCGCGCAGGAAAGGATTGGTGGCTTTTTCCAGCCCGATGGTCGAGGGCAGGGTGGGGACGCCACGCGCGCGTTTGGCGGTTTCGGCGGCGATGCGCTCGGCGATGAGGTCGTTGGCCGGCTCGGCGGCGGCGGCGAAACGCAGGTTGGCGAGCGTATATTCGTGCGCGCAATACACGGCGGTGTCGCTTGGCAAGACCAGAAAGCGGGCCAGCGAGGCGCGCATTTGCGCGGGCGTGCCTTCGAACAAGCGCCCGCAGCCGCCGGCGAACAGGGTGTCGCCGCAAAACAGCCAGTGCCCGGCGGCCTGTTCGCGCAGGAAGGCGATGTGGCCCAGGGTGTGGCCGGGCACGGACAGCACGCGCAGGGCCAGCGCCAGGCCGGGCACGTCGACCAGGTCGCCATCGTCGAGCGGCACGGTGACCGTGGCGATGGCTTCGGCGCGCGGGCCGTACACGGGAATTGAGGCGGAAGCGTGCGCGAGCAGGTCCGGTACGCCGCCAATGTGGTCAGCATGGTGATGGGTGAGTAAAATGGCGGTGAGCGTGAGATGATGCGCGGCCAGGGCCGCGATGACGGGCGCGGCGTCGCCGGGGTCGACCACGGCGGCGTGGACGCCATCATGGATCAGCCACAGGTAATTGTCCTTGAAAGCGGGAACGGCGAGCACGCTCAAGGGGCGTGGCGTCGGATTGGTCATAGTGAAGGTGTCGGCAAAGGGGTAGGCATGGATAGCGCGGCATCCGAAAAGTCCATTATAGCGCTCGACGGCTGGCTGCAGACGCCGGCGGGCGCGTACGTGCGCGCGTGGGAGCAGGCTTGCCTGGACCAGCTGACGGCCGATATTTTCGGCTACAACGCCGTGCAGATCGGCTTGCCGCAGATCGATGCGCTGGCGGCCAACCGCATGCCCAACAAGTGGCAGGCCGCCACCCGCACCTCGTCGCGCGAGCAGGTGGCGCTGGGGTCGGGCAAGCGCCAGATCGCGGTGGCGCTCGATTTTGCCGAGTTGCCATTCGCTTCGCAAAGCCTGGACCTGGTGGTGATGCCGCACGTGCTCGAATTCGCGGCCGAGCCGCACCAGGTGCTGCGCGAGGTCGAGCGGGTGCTCATTCCCGAAGGCCAGTTGATTATTTGCGGCTTCAATCCGGCCAGCTTGTGGGGGCTGCGCCAGGGTTTGCGGCGGGTGACGCGCTCGCCTTACCTGCCGGTGGCGGGGGAATTCATTTCTATGCCGCGTATGAAAGACTGGTTAAAATTGCTGAACCTGGGCGTGAGCCGCAGCCATTTTGGTTGCTATGCGCCGCCTTGCCGCACCGCGCAATGGCTGGAGCGCTATGCGTTCATGGAGCCGGCCGGGCAGCGCTGGTGGCCGTATCTGGGCGCGGTGTACATGGTGCATGCGATCAAGCGGGTCAAGGGCATGACCATGATCGGTCCGGTCTGGAACAAAAAATCGGCATCGGCCGCGCAAGCGGTGCCGGCCACCAATCGGAAGTAAAGACAGAGAAAGCCAGGATGAGTAAAGTAGAGATTTTTACGGATGGTGCGTGCAAGGGCAATCCGGGTACCGGCGGCTGGGGCGCCTTGCTGGTGGCCGATGGCCACGAGAAGGAAATCTGCGGCGGCGAATTGAACACCACCAATAATCGCATGGAGTTGCGCGCCGTGATCGAGGCGCTGAGCATCCTCACGCGGCCGTGCGAAGTGGTGTTGCACACCGACAGCCAGTATGTCCAGAAGGGCATTTCGGAATGGATCCACGGCTGGAAGGCGCGCGGCTGGAAAACCGCGGCGAAGGAGCCGGTCAAGAACGAAGACCTGTGGAAGGCGCTCGACCTGGCCCAGGCGCAGCACGCGGTGGAGTGGAAGTGGGTGCGCGGACACAATGGGCATCCGGGCAACGAGCGCGCCGATGTGCTGGCCAACCGCGGCGTGGAGACGGTGCGCCGCTGAGCGGGCCACGGCGGGGGGCGCGTGCGCTTTTGCTATACTGCGCGCCTTGTTTCATTTCATTTCCAGACTGCCATGCGCCAAATTGTCCTCGATACCGAAACCACCGGCCTGAATCCTCGCACGGGCGACCGCGTCATCGAGGTGGGCTGCGTCGAACTGCATAATCGTATGCTGACGGGGAATAACTTCCACCGTTACATCAACCCGGAGCGCGATTCGGAAGAGGGCGCGCTGGCGGTGCACGGCCTGACCACGGAATTCTTGCGCGACAAGCCCAAGTTCGCCGAGATCGCCCAGGAATTGCGCGAGTACATCCAGGGCGCCGAAGTCATCATCCATAACGCGCCCTTCGATCTGGGGTTCTTGAACAACGAGTTCAAGTTGCTCGGGCTGCCGACCTTCACCGAGCATTGCAGCGGGGTGATCGATACCTTGGTCAACGCCAAGGAAATGCATCCAGGCAAGCGCAACTCGCTCGATGCGCTGTGCGACCGTTATGGCGTGTCGAACGCGCACCGCAAGCTGCACGGGGCCTTGCTCGATGCCGAGTTGCTGGCCGATGTGTACCTGTCCATGACGCGCGGGCAGAACAGCCTGTCGATGGATGTCGAGGAAGCGGCGGGCGAGGGCGGCGGCTTGCTCGAGGCGGTGGCGCTGGCCGAGGTGATCGTGCTGGCCGCCAGCGCGGACGAGCTGGCCGAGCACGAGAGCGTGTTGGGCGGGCTGGATAAAGCGGTCAAGGGAAACTGTATTTGGAGAAATTACGCAGAAGCGTGACGTTTTGCGAAACGTATGTCATAATACGCCCCGCTTCGGGAGGTTAGCTCAGGGGTAGAGCACTGCATTCACACTGCAGGGGTCGCAAGTTCGAAACTTGCACTTCCCACCATTATTTTTCCTTTAAAATCAACGCTTTACAGCGATCTGATGTGGTTTGACCAGGAATTTGGGGCAAATTTGGGGCGTTCTCAAAATTTGAACTCATCGTCAGGTCTATTCTTTTCCTTTCTGTTTTTTCTGTAAGTCAGCAATGATGTGCGTTCGATGTCATGCGGCGACGCGCCCGTACATCCTGAGTAACCGCTCACGCTTGTCGTCATTCAATCCAGACCTGATCCATTTGCCGTACGTTTCGGTAATCATCGTCGTGTCGGTGTGACCCATTTGAGACGCGATGTACAGCGGCAATTCTCCAGGCATCAACAGGCTCGAAGCGAAAGTCTGGCGTGTTTGATAGGGATTCCGGTACCGCACTCCCGCCTGCTTGAGAATGCGACGCCAGCGGCGATGAATCGGTTTGTCGCCGGCCCACTGCATTCCGTAATTCGGATTGTGAAAGACAAGATTCTTCCTATTTCCGGTGAATGCTGCTTGCGCCTGAAGCGCTTCCATCGCGCCCCTGCGCATGTCGATTTGTCTTAGCCCGGCGTCCGTCTTGGCCGTATCCCTGGCCTCTCCATCAACGAATGCGGCTTCTACGGAAATGCATACTTCGTCAAAACTGACTGCAGGCCATGCTAGAGCTATATATTCCGACGGACGCATGCCGGTGGCGAATGCGCATTGAAACACGTTGTGCTCTTGCGGGCGATCGCTCGCGGAAAGAGCGCTTCCTGGCTCGAAGCCCGCCAGAACGAGTTGCTGGCGCTCGAGTACTACCATGTCGTGTTCACCCTGCCGGCACCGGTCGCCGCGCTCGCGTGGTACAATAAGGCGCTGCTCTATCGCCTGCTGTTCGAGACGGCGGCGCAGACGCTGTGCACCATCGCCGCCGATCCCAAGCACCTGGGCGCCCGCATCGGTGCCACGCTGGTGCTGCATACATGGGGATCGGCACTGACCCACCATCCCCATGTGCACGGAATCGTCCCCGGCGGCGGCCTGTCGCCGGACGGTTCACGCTGGATTGCCTGCAGGCGCGGATTCTTCCTGCCAGTACGGGTGCTCTCGCGTTTGTTCCGGGGACGCTTCCTGGATGCGCTGGCTGCGGCCCACAACGCCGGCCAGATCCGCTTGTTCGGCGAGTATGCCGCGTTGGCGCAATCGAGCGCCTTCGCGCGTTGGCTGGCGCCGCTGCGGCACTGCGAGTGGGTGGTCTATGCCAAGCGCCCGTTCGCCGGACCCGAGGCGGTACTGGCCTGCCTGTCGCGCTACACGCACCGGGTTGCCATCTCAAACCGGCGCCTGGTCGCCATGGACGAACGTGGCGTGACGTTTCGCTGGAAGGACTATCGCACCAAGGACGCGATGCGCAAGACGATGACGCTCGACGTTGGCGAGTTCATGCGCCGCTTCCTGCTGCATGTGTTGCCCACAGGTTTCCACCGGATCCGCCACTACGGGATCTTTGCCAACGCCGGACGCAAGGCCAACCTGGCGCTGGCGCGCGCACTGCTGCATGTGCCGACGCCGGTGGCAGCAGCGCAGATTGCCGAGCCAATTGCGCCAACGTTCATCTGTCGGCATTGTGGCGCGCCGATGGCGATCACAGCTATCTTCTTGCCGATCCATCCGATTCCAGCACCACCACGACATCAAGGCGCTCCGCCATGAACCACGTCGCGCCCCCAATTTGCCAGCGCCCAGGCCGTCGGTCATGGCCGACGTGGGTTTGCTTTGCCTTCGGCACCATAACAACTAACACGCAAGAGACCGAACCTGGTTCCGGCGTTCATATCGCGATCGCTAAACGCCTCGCCGGCGCCATCGACACCCGATCGGCCGCCTCAACCGACAGCCATCCGATCACCGGCACCATTCAAATCGCCATAGCCGGTGGCACAGGTTGACGACAACGACACATCCCGCGGTTTCCTCCATCGCGGCTTGCCCAACGCCGGCCGGAGACGCTTGCGTGCATCCGTTCGGGCCTGTGACGGCGGCCGGCATCGGACAACCCTTAACGATAGCGGCCGTCCGCAAACCGCCCAGCGTTCACCGAGGCTCCGGCACGCCACGTTCCCAGGCATTCCCTCCACCCGTGTTTACTAGACAACGCTAAACTTCACGCAAATCAAGAAAGTTGATTGAAGGCTAGTACATTCCCTAGTATAAATTTGCTTTGTTGAAATGCGAAACTCACCGGCATGCACATGATCCACCGCCGTTTAGTAAATCTGCAAAATTCTAGTTGCATTTCGCTTCGTGCACGCCGCGCGCAACGCAATTGACGGTCTGCCAGGCCCGAGACAGTGTCGCGCTGGTTTCGCATCGAGCTTCAAGGTGGGTTCCGTTCCCGGTCGAGGCATCGAGTGGGATGGCAGACCCGCTTCGCCTTGCGGTGCGGGAGGCTGCGCCCGGTTGACGGACGCCTGACACTTGCTGCCGCTATAAAAGAAAGCCCGATACAGGGCACGATCAGGAGACCAACATGACTTCAAGAACCCATCACGCTTTCCGCCCGCGCTGCCGCGTCACGCCCATCGCCATGGCCGTCGGCCTCGCGTTGCTCTCGCTGTCGAGCGCCCACGCGCAAAACGCGCCGGCCGCCCAGCCTGCCCAGCCGCCCGCAGGGCAGCCGACTGCGGCACCAACGCCGGTCGCGGCAACACCAGCCGAGCAGGCCGCCGGCGCCGCCCCGACCAAAGTCGTGGTCACCGGTTTTCGCTACGCGATCGAGAAAAGCCTCGACCAGAAGCGCGAAGCCAATTCGATCGTCGAGGTCGTGACTGCCGAAGACGTCGGTAAATTCCCGGACAAGAACGTGGCCGACGCCCTGCAGCGCGTGCCCGGTGTCGTCGTCACCCGCAGCGGCGGCGAAGGCAAGAACGTCAGCGTGCGCGGCCTGTCGTCCGACCTGACCCTGACCCAGTTGAATGGCAACTACGTCGCCACCGCCGAATCGAACGGCGATCCGTCGCGTTCGTTCAACTACATGCTGATGCCGTCGAATATGCTCTCCAGCGCCGAGTTGTACAAGACGTCCGAAGCGCGCTTCGACGAAGGCGGCATCGGCGGCACGGTGATCCTGCGCACGCGCCGTCCGCTGGACGTCAAGTCGGGCTCCGGCTTCGTCAACGCCGAGGGCACCTGGGCCGACACCACCAAAAAGACCGACCCCCAGTTCTCCGGCCAGTACGCCTGGCACGACGAGAGCAACCGCATCGGCATGTTGGTCGGCTACACCCAGCAAAAGCGTACCACGCGCACGATGGGCGCCAGCACCGAGAACTGGCAGTGGTATGCCGACAGCTACAAGACGCAGCCGCCGGTCGGCGCGGACGGCAAGCCATCGAACCTCAATTCGTTCTGGTGGGGCCAGTCGGGCTTCTACGACCAGTCGGGCAAGTACTACAGCAAATTCGCGATGCCGACCTCGGTCAACCTGGACGTGCGTACCACCGAGCGCGAGCGCAAGGGCGGGCAGCTGACCCTGCAGTTCAAGCCGCTGCGCAACCTCAACATGACGGCCAACTACTTCCGCTTCGACCTGCAGCAAAATTCCCAGCTGAACCAGCTGAAGGTCCCGGAATGGAATATCGCTCGCTACGACGGCGACGGCAACTGGCCGGGCGGACGCCTGCTCGACGGCCTGAGCTTCGACCCGAGCGGCACCATCGTCACCGGCGCGCAGTACAGCGCGCATCCGGGCAAAAAGTATTACTGCAACAGCGCGCAGGCCGGCGCGGGCGGCCTGGCCAATACCGGCGGCTTCGGCCCCGACGACTGCACCGTCCCGACACCGCAGATCACCGGCGGCTACAGCCGCGAGCGCGCGCTCTCGCAGACCGCCGACCTCGACATAGAATGGAAGGGCACATCGATCGACGCCACCTTCAAGGGCGGCCGCACCTGGGCCAAAGGCGGTCCGGAACTGCAGTTCGGCATGCCGATCAAGCCGCGCATGCAAAATGCGGACAGCAGCTGGGTACTCGGCAACACCGCGACCTCGTGGGACGTGTCGGGCACGCCGTCCATGACCTTCGCGCCGCAACTGATGCAAAACCTGCGCAACGGCATCGGCGAGATCGACCTGGGCTCGACCTCGTCGTCGTGGACCCGCAACAGCACCAAGCAGGACTACGCCCAGGCCGACCTGACCTGGCATGCCGACAGCAACTGGCTCGACTCGGTCCAGTTCGGTGCCAAGTACCGTGACGGCGGCACCAGCCGCAGCACCGGCAACAACTACTGGGCCTGCAAGGGGCTCGACGCCGGCCAGTACGACAACCGCTACCAGAACGGCTGCGATGCGACGGCCAACAAGTTCCGTCCCGAATTCCTGTACGGCGAGTCGCTGGGCAACCTGACGGGCGGCCTCAAGGCCAGCGCCTTCCCAGCCATTAACTACCCGGCCTACATCTCGCACCTGAACCAGACCTATGGCCAGATGCAGACCCGTAACGAAGACAATTTCATCTACAACGTGAATGAAAAGATCATGTCGGCGTACCTGCAGGCGAACTTCAAGACCGATCGCCTGCGCGGCAACCTGGGCTTGCGCGTGGTGCGCACCCGGCAGCACGCCGATTCGACCGACAAGGTCGACTACTACAACGACTATTTCTTCGACGGTCCGGACGGCACGCCGGCACCTTGCCGCGCGGGTGGCCTGCCGGCCGCCGGCGCGCCCGCCGGTTCGGGCTGCACCAGCGGCTTCACGGTCGTACCGGACAGCCAGACCAATCCGGCCACCGGCCACGTCTCGACCTATGTGGTCAGCTCGCTCGAACGCAAGTACACCGACGTGCTGCCGAGCCTGAACGTCGCCTACGACCTCAGCGACACCCTGCTGCTGCGCGGAGCGGCCTCGAAGGTGGTGGCGCGTCCGAGCTACAACGACATCGGTGCGCCAGGCGCGCTGAACTACTACGGCCAGGAATACGTCAACGACCGCCGCCTGATCGGCGGAGGCGACCGCCAGGGCTGGTTCGGGGAGGGCAGCAACAAGGATCTCGAACCGTACCAGGCCACCCAGTACGACCTGGGCGTGGAGTGGTATTTCCACCGCGGCTCGGTGCTCGGCGCCGGCGTGTTCCGCAAGAACGTCCAGAACTTCGCGGTGCCTGTGGTGCGCGACGTCAACCTGAACATCGGCGGCGAATCGATCGCGGTGCAGAATTACGCCACCAGCGCCGGCGGACGCGACGCGGTATCGAAAGGTGTCGAGCTGTACGCCCAGCACACCTTCCGCAACGGCGTCGGCTTCCAGGTCAACTACACGTACAACAAGACCAACCAGGCCGCCATCACCCTGGCCGACGGCACCGAGATCGGCACCTCGCCGCTGGTGGGCAGCGCCAAGAACCAGGCCAACGTGACCCTGTTCTACTCGACCGACAAGCTGATGCTGCGTGCGTCGTACAATCGCCGCGGCCAGGTGGTCAACGGCCTGATGAACGGCTTGAACGTGTATGAAGAGCCGTTCAGCCAGGTCGACCTGAATGCGGCGTATAACTTCACGCCGGAACTGAGCCTGACCGCGTCGATCCTGAACGCGACCGCGGAAGAATCGCGTTCCTACCTGGGCAGCGACACCAAGGCGCGCTTCTACGCCAACAGCTACGCCGGCCGCGTGGCGTATGTTGGCTTGAACTATAAGTTCTGAGTCCGCATCCACCCTCGCCGCGCCATCGGCGCGGCGAGGGTGTTCTTTTTTCGGGACCGGTGTCGACCCTGCCGCGCGCCGCCCTCGATCCGGGTTCGCTGGCCGCCGCCCCACTCCACAGGAGATCGTCCTCACATGAACAACACGCACACCATCGTATCGACCGTGGCCATGCTGCTGGCCGGCGCCGCTGCCGCCGGCGCGGCCGAACCGCGTTTCTCGACCTCGTTCGAAGCGGGCCAGCCCGCGCCCGCCACCCTGGCCGCCGAGGGCGTCAGGGTCGAACCCGGCGACGGCCCGGAGCGCCCCTATGCGGCCAAGCCGAGGGCCGGCTACAGCGGCGCGCGCGCGCTGCGCTACCGTGCCGCCGGCAAGGGCGGACGGCTGCAGCTGTTCCCGGTCGATATCGCGATCGGGCGCGATACCACCCTGTCGTGGAAGGTGCTGCCGGAGATCGTCGACGGCGACATCGACTCCTCCACCGGCGTGGCGCTGGACCTGGTGCTCGACGACGGCCGCCGCATCTCCAGCCTGGACCTGCGCGACAACCACGGCGTGCGCGTCGATGCGGCCGCGCAGGCGCAGTCGCGCACGCTGTATCCGCAGCAGTGGGCGCACAAGGCGGTGCGGCTGGGTCAACTGGCGGGGCGGCGCATCAGGGTGATCGAACTGGTGCTGCAGCCGACATCCGGAGCCGGCTCCAGCGGCTGGCTCGACGACATCGAGCTCACGCAGCAGGCGCGCAGCGCGGCAACGCGGCCGTCGGACCATGTCCTGACCACGCGCGGCACCCAGGCCAACGGCACTTTCTCGCGCGGTAACAACATCCCGGCCACGGCGACGCCGCACGGCTTCAACTTCTGGACCCCGGCCACCGATGCCGGCACCCTGAACTGGCTGTACCGCTGGAACGAGCAGAACGACGACAACAATCGCCCGCGCCTGCAGGCGCTCTCGCTGAGCCATCAGCCCAGTCCGTGGATGGGCGACCGCCAGAGCTTCCAGGTGATGCCGTCGAACGCCAGCGGCCAGCCCGACGCCGACCGCAAGCGCCGCGCGCTGTCGTTCTCGCACGAGAACGAAGTGGCGCGCGCCCACACCTACCGCGTCGACTTCGACAACGGCATCCGCGCCGAAATCGCGCCGAGCGAGCGCGCCGCGATCTTCCGTTTCCATTTCCCGCAAGGGGGCGACGCCAACCTGCTGTTCGATAACGTCGACGAACGCGGCGGCTTGACCTTCGACGCCGCCACCCAGACCCTGCGCGGCTATACCGATACGCGCAGCGGGCTGTCGAACGGCGCCGCGCGCATGTTCGTGTTCGCGCGCTTCGACCAGTCCTGGCAGGACAGCGGCGCGATCGCCACCGGCCGTCCCACCGGCTACATCAAGTTCAAGGCCGACAAGGGCGAAGTGCGCATGCGCATCGCCACCTCGCTCATCTCGATCGAGCAGGCCGAACGCAACCTCGCGCTGGAAATCGGCGACGCCGCCTTCGACACCGTGCGCGAGCGCGCGCAGGCCGCCTGGGATGCGGAACTGGGCCGGGTCAAGGTCGAGGGCGCGAGCGATGACCAGCTCACCACCGTCTATTCCAATCTCTACCGCCTGTTCCTGTATCCGAACGTCGCCCACGAAAACGTCGGCACCGCGCAGCAGCCCGACTGGCGCCACGCCGACCAGAGCGGCTGGTCGACGGCCAACACCGGCGGCGACGCCGTGCGCACCTCGGCGTCCGTGGTGCCCGGCAAGGTGTATGTCAACAACGGCTTCTGGGACACCTTCCGCACCACCTGGCCGGCTTACACGCTGTTGGCGCCGACGCGCGCCGGCGAGATGGTCGACGGCTTTCTGCAGCAATACCGCGACGGCGGCTGGGTGGCGCGCTGGTCCTCGCCGGGCTATGCCGACCTGATGGTCGGCACCAGTTCCGACGTGGCCTTCGCCGACGCCTGGCTCAAGGGCGTGCGCGGCTTCGATGCGCACCAGGCCTACGAGGCGGCGCTCAAGAACGCCACCGTCGTGCCGCCCGTGTCGAACGTCGGGCGCAAGGGCCTGGGACGCTCGATGTACCGCGGCTACGCCGACGCCAGCGTCCACGAAGGCATGTCGTGGACGCTGGAAGGCGCGCTCAACGACTTCGGCGTGGCGCAGATAGCCACCGCCCTGGCCTCGGCCGAGGGCGACACCGCGCGTGGCCGCCGCTACCGCGAGGAAGCCGCCTATTTCAAGGCGCGCGCCGCTGACTACGCGCACCTGTTCGATCCGGCCACAGGCTTTTTCCGCGGCCGCGACGCCAAGGGGCAATGGCGCGAGGCGGCCGGCGAGTTCGACGCGCGCCGCTGGGGCGGCGACTATACCGAAGCGAATGCCTGGAATTTCGCCTTCACCGTGCCGCACGACGCCGAAGGACTGGCGGGCCTGATGGGTGGCCGCGCCGCGCTGGCCAGGCGCCTCGACACCTTCTTCGCCACCCCCGAAACGGCCGATGCCAAATTCTCCGGCAGCTATGGCCAGGTGATCCACGAGATGACCGAAGCGCGCGACGTGCGCATGGGGATGTACGCCCACAGCAACCAGCCATCGCATCACATCCCGTGGATGTATGTCGCCGCCGGCCAGCCCTGGAAGACGCAGAAGATCACCCGCGACATCGTGGCCCGCCTGTACCTGGGCAGCGAAATCGGCCAGGGCTATGCCGGCGACGAGGACAATGGCGAGATGTCGGCCTGGTACACCTTCGCGATGATGGGACTGTATCCGCTGCGGATGGGGTCTCCCGAATACGTGATCGGTTCGCCCGCCTTTGCCCGCACCGACGTGCGTCTCGAAAATGGCCGCCTGCTATCGGTGATCGCGCACGGTAACAGCCCGGAGAACGTCTACGTGCAGTCGCTCAAGGTCAACGGGGCGCCCTGGAACAAACCGTGGATCCGGCACGCCGACATTGCCGCCGGCGCCACCCTGGAATTCACGATGGGCGGCAAGCCGTCGGCGTGGGGCAGCGATGCCGGCGCCTTGCCCGCATCGATGACCAGCGCCGGACAACGCCCCGCAGGCCTGCGTGACCGCTCGCAAGACGCCGCCGTCACCGTCGACGGCAAGCGCGCCCCCGGGCCGCTGGTCGACGACGATGCGGCCACCACCGTGGCGCTGCCGGCCGGCGCGAACGTCGGCTTCACTTTGCCCAATGCCGCCACCATCGTTCACTACACCATCACCGGCGGCAAGGCGCCGGCGGGCACGCTGTCATGGACGCTGGAAGGGCGCGACGGCAGCGGCGCCTGGGTCGTGCTCGACACGCGCGAGAAGGAGCCGTTTGCGTGGGAGCGGCAACTGCGCCCGTTCGGCGTCGCCAGGCCGGGCGCCTACCGGCAATACCGGCTGCGCTTTGCGCAAGCCACACCGTTCGAGCTGGCGGAACTGGAATTGCTCGAAGCGAGGTAAAGGCATGTGCATGCGGCGTTGGCTACAACGCGCTAAACACACCCACATAACCCTGCCAGTCGAGACGAGCGTGCGCACGAGCGGCTACGACGACTGGCGTACACCCACCACCACATCACCATGACTATTTTTCCGAACTTTCGCAGCCCGGACGTGCTGCTCGACCATGCGCGCCACACGATGCGCTTCTACCACCCGCGGGCGATCGACCCCGCCGGCGGCCTGTTCCACTATTTCAAGGACGACGGCACGGTCTATGACCGGCAGCACCGGCACCTGGTCAGCAGCACGCGCTTCGTGTTCACCTACGCGATGGCGTACCGCCAGTTCCAGGATCCGGCCTACCTCGATGGCCTGAAGCACGCGCTGCGCTTCCTGCGCGAGGCGCACCGCACCCCCGATGGCAGCGGCTATGCGTGGATGCTCGATGGCGGCAAGGTGGAAGACGGCACCCAGCACGCCTACGGCCAGGCCTTCGTGCTGCTGGCGTATTCGCATGCCACGATGGCCGGCCTGGACGAGGCGCGCGCCTGGATCGGCGAGACCTTCGACCTGATGGAAGCACGTTTCTGGGACGCCGCGGCCGGCCTGTACGCCGATGAGGCGAGCCAGGACTGGAGCGTGCTGTCCACCTACCGCGGCCAGAACGCCAACATGCACGCGGTCGAGGCGCTGCTGGCCGCGTTTTCCGCGACCGGCGAGCGGCGCTACCTGGAGCGTGCCTACCTGGTTGCCTACAACATCACCCAGCGCCAGAGCGCGCGCTGCGGCGGCTTGATCTGGGAACATTATGACGCCGACTGGCAGCCCGACTGGTCCTTCAATATCGACGATCCGGAGAACCTGTTCCGCCCCTGGGGCTACCAGCCCGGCCACTTCACCGAGTGGGCCAAGCTGCTGGTGCAGCTCGAAGCGCGCGCCAAGGGCGTCCTGAGCGAGGGCCTGGATTGGCTGGTGCCGAGCGCCGAGTGCCTGTTCAAGGTGGCGCTGGAAAAGGGCTGGGATGTGCGCAACGGTGGCCTGTGCTACTCGCTGGCGCCGGACCTGACGGCGTGTGACGCGCACAAGTATTTCTGGGTGCAGGCCGAGAGCGCGGCGGCGGCGGCCATGCTGGCCGCGCGCACCGGCAATGCGCAATACTGGGTCTGGTACGGGCGCTTGTGGGCCTACAGCTGGAGCCATTTCATCGACCATGAACACGGCGCCTGGTACCGCATCCTGGACCGCGAGAACCGCAAGCTCAGCGACGAGAAAAGCCCGGCCGGCAAGGTCGATTACCACACCATGGGCGCCGTCTACGACATCGTGGCCGTGCTCAAGGGCGGCGAGCATGGTTGACGCTCCCTTCATGCTGTGCGCCGGCGAGCAATGGGTCAGCCGGGTCGGCGGCTCGACGTGGAACGTGGCGCGTGGCCGTGGTGGACACGGTGGGCGCGGGCGACGCCGGCCTGCTGCACAATCTGCGCCACCCGGATCGCCCGTTGCAGGCGCACCTGCATGCGGCCCTGGCGGCCGGTTCCGCCGCATGCCTGCAGGCCGGCGCCACCCCGCTGCCGCCCGCCGCCATGCATCAATTGTTCGAACTGCTTGAAGGAGAAGTATCGTGATGCGACATCCCCGTTTTACCTCGCTGCGGCCGGTCCTGCGTCTCGCGCTGCTGGCGTGCATGCCGCTGGCCGTGCACTACCCCGCGGCGGCCGCCGGCGATACCACGCCGGTCAACACCTTCATCGGCACCCAGGACGAAGGCAACACCTTCCCCGGCGCCTCGGCCCCGTTCGGCATGATCCAGGTCGGCCCGATCGCCGGGCACTATGCCGGTTACCGCTACAGCGACAAGCTCATTCGCGGCTTCGGCCATTCTTTCCTGTCGGGCGCCGGCTGCTGGGAGCAGGGCGGGCAGCTGTCGGTGCTGCCGGTCACCGGCACCATCGGCCCGGGCGGCGACTTCGACACCGCCAAGAAGGACACGTTCGACCACAAGCGCTACGCCGCCGGGTACACCCATGCCGACGAAGTCGGCCAGGCCGGCTACTACAAGGTCAAGCTCACCAGCTATGGCGGCATCACGGCCGAGGCCACCGCGCTGACCCGCGCCGCCGCCGAACGCTACACCTATGCGAGCGGCACCACGACCGGCCACGTGCTGCTCAACGTGGCCCAGGCCAACGAACGCCATTCCGTCATCGGCAGTGAAGTCAGGGTGGTCGACGATCGTAGCGTCGAAGGCAAGATCGTCACCAAGAGCTTCTGTGGCGGGGCCAAGTACACCACGTGGTTCCGCATGGTGTTCGACCAGCCGATCAAGGCCAGGGGCGTGTGGGACGATCGCGGCGGCTGGCCGGACGCCAGTGGCCCCAGCCAGCAGGGCGAGGCCAAGCCGCATGGCGTCTGGCTGACGTTCGACCTCAAGAACGGGCAGGCCGTCACCGCGGTCAGCGCGATCTCGCACGTGGACGCGCAAGGCGCGCGCATCAACCTGAGCGCCGAAGGCATGGCGGACGGGCGCCTGATGACGTTCGACGCGATGAAGATCAAGGCGCAGGCCAACTGGCAGCGCGAATTGAAGAGCGTGCGCATTGAGGGCGGCAGCACCGACGACCGCACCGTGTTCTATACCGCGCTGTACCACGCGCTGCTGCAACCGCTGACCGGCAACGACGCCGACGGCCGCTACCGCGGCTACGACGACGCGATCCACACTGCCAAGGACTGGACCTACTACGAGTTCTTCTCGCTGTGGGACACGTACCGCGCGCAGAACCAGCTGCTTGCGCTGCTGCGTCCGGAGCGCGCCAGCGATATCGCGACGTCGGTCCTGAAAATCCGCGAGCACGGCGGCTGGCTGCCGCGCTGGGGCTATGCAAACTTCGAAACCAACATCATGACGGGCGACCCGGTCACCCCGTTCCTGGTCGACCTGTGGCGCTTCGGCGCGCTCAAGGGCCGCGAAGCCGAAGCCTACGCTGCGCTGCGCGAGAACGCCTTCGGCATCCCGGCGCACGGGATTCGCCCGCAAGGCCGTTCGGGCAACCCGAATTACCTGAAACAAGGCTTCGTGCAATACGACCGCAGCTTTGTCTCGAAAGGCATGGACACCGACCCGCACCACGGCGCCTCGGCGACCCTCGAGTACGCGCTGGCCGATGGCGCGCTGGCCGAGATGGCCAAGGCGCTCGGCCATGCGGACGACGCCCAGGTGCTGTCGCAGCGCGCCCTCAACTGGCGCAAGATCTGGGACGCCAATGCGGTGGACCAAGCGAGCGGCCAGCGCGGCTTCCCGCGTCCACGCCTGGGCGACGGCAGCTGGTTCGCCGACGTCGGCAGCGGGTTCGATCCGCGCGGCGACCACGGCTTCCACGAAGGCACGGCCTGGCAGTACCAGTGGCTGGCGCAGCAGGACGTGCCAGGCCTGGCGGCGGCGATGGGCGGGGCCCCGCAAGCCCTGGGCCGCCTCGACCAGTTCTTCGACTACGAGGCGGTGCGGGCCGACCCGAACGCGGTGCGCAAGTCGTGGGTGGTGGGACCGTACAGCTACTATGCCCAGTTCCGCTACAACCCGAACAACGAGCCCGACCTGCATGCTCCATGGATGTACACCTTGATGGGCCAGCCGTGGAAGACCACCACCGTGCTGCGCGGCGCGGAAACGCTGTTTACCAATGGCCCGGGCGGCGTGACCGGCAACGACGACTTGGGCACCATGTCGGCCTGGTACCTGTTCAGCGCCCTGGGCATCTATCCGGACATGCCGGGCAGCGGCCGCTTCCTGCTGCACGCGCCGCGCTTCGCCCATGCCGAGATCGACCTGCCGCAAGGCCGCACCCTGCGCATCGAGGCGCCAGGCGCCAAGCCGGGTCAGAGCCGCTTCGTCAAGTCGGTGCGCTACGGTGAGCGCGCGGTGGAGCGCGTGTGGCTCGACTGGGAACAACTGCAGTCGGGCGGCGCCCTGAAGTACCAGCTTGCGCCGCAGCCGGACACCAAGGGCTGGGGCACGCGTGCCCGCGACCTGCCGCGTCCACCGGCCGGCATCGCGCCATAAGCGGCCGCAGCGCGGCACCAAGGCTCCCTGTGACGTAAGCAGGCGGCGGCACGGGCACCAGCACGGGCCCGTCGCCGTCCTGTTCTTGATGGGGACCTGGCCGCGCCGCCTGCCGCGGATTCACCAATTTGACGTTCCATCATGCAGATATTGCCGTTCGTCGTCTTGCGCGGACCGCATCGGTCCGGTCGATTAAGCTGCTTACATCCGATTACATCGGGTCTTCGCCAATAATTTTCCATGTAAAGAACGACAATAACCGATATGGAACCTGACAACATCGAGTCAGTTGGGCAAGCTGCTGCCCGGCATATTGTTTACAGCGCTATTCGCCTCCTCCGCCGCCGCGTTGGCGCAAACGACGCCGACCGATGGCGAGGCCTTGCGCGCCGAACTGCACCAGCACTATCCGTCGCTCATCTGGGTCGAGCGGTATCCGTCGCTCATCTGGGTCGAGCGGTATCGTCAAGCCTACCCCGCCGAGGCGCAAGGCGATACGGCCTTATGGCGTGGCGACCCGGCGCCAGCGCTCGATTCCAGCGCCAGGATCGTCGATGCCTTGGCCGCACTACAAGATCAGCACGTCGCGCTTGCGGGGCCGAAGGCTGGCAAGCAGGAAACCCTGGGCGTCTTGTTCCGAACCAGCGGCGATGCAGCGATGGTCGTCTGGCGTCATCTTGATCCTGACCCTTTGCGCGCCCTGTCCCTACTGAAGCACGCTGTGCAAGCCGAGCGCGGTATCGCGGCCCAATCCCTGCTCGCGCTTCCTCCCGGTGAATCAGGCGCTCCGCACGCCCGGCTTTCGATACGCGCTGCGGCACCACTGCAGATCGGCTCTGCGGACAAGCTACGCGACCAGTTTGCGGAAAGCGGTATTAGCGCATGAAGACCGCGCTCGAACCGTGGGACGATGCCGACATGCTGGCCCAGCGCCTGTGGTACGGGACGGCTGCTGTTCATTCTGATCTGGTGGCGCCCGCCAGCAGGCCGGGCGCCGCCGAGGAAAATCACTGCGCAATCAGTTTTGGATCGCCGTTGACATCTAACGCCAGATGCGACTCCAAAAGGTGCCGGGCGTGTCTGCTTTGCCCGGGGCTGGAGAAGAGGTAATCGGGAACTGAATCGGGATTGACGTCGTCGGAACTCCGGGAATCTCCATTGTCGGGATCTGTGTGGCCTCGCGAATCTTGTCGCTCGCAATGCGGCATGCTTTTTCGGGGCTCTATGCCGTTTTCAGTGGAAATGGACGTCCGGCGCGGTAGATGGTAGATCGGATCGGCGCGGCCGGTTGCATCGGATTGATGGGCAAGTTCTTTAGTTTGGACATGCGAAGGTAGGCGATGGCGACGAAGTTCTTCACGGTGCGAAATCCGCGCGCGGCCCGTTTGGTCTGCTGGAGCATGCCATTCATCGCCTCGACATAGGCGTTGCTGCGCCCATCGAGCATACCGCGCACGACGCCGGCCAGGCGCTCCTTGAGCGTGGTGGCGAGCTTCTTAAATGGATCGAGCCGGCTGCGCCGTGCCCACGAGATCCATCTCTTCAAGGCGGCCTCGGCCTGCTGCGGGCAGTTGCTCGTCACGCCGGCGGCGTAAGTCGAGCGCAGCCCTTCCTTCAGGCGCCACGCGCGTGCGCTCTTGAGGTTCAAACGCTGCAGCCGGTACATCGTGTTGATCTGATCGACGCTCCAGTCAGCATGATCCTTGCGCATGCCCCAGAGCATGCCCTTGAGCGCCTTACGGTCCGTTCCCATCGCTGCCCGCACGACGCGCGGCTGGTCACGCATCTCGTCGCGCCTGACGGCATCCATCGCCTCGTTAGCCAGGGCGATCACATGAAATCGGTCGAAGCTGATCTGGGCTTGGGGCAGCATCTCGGTCACGCCCTTGGTGTAGGCGGCGCTCATGTCCATGCAGACGTGTTTGATGTGGTCAGGATCGCCGCCGTGCGCGATCAAGTTGGCCTTGAAGTCGATGACGGTGCCGTGCTTGCGGCCTTCGGTCATGAACAGCAGGCGCTTCCCTTCCAGATCATGGACCAGCGTCACATAGTCCTGACCACGCCTGAAACTCAAGTCGTCGATGCCGACCACGGCGACGCCGTTCATGTCCTCCTGGGCGCGTGCCATGCCGACATAGTGTTCGATCCGGCGCCACAACTGCTTCGCGTTGACACGCAACAGGCTGGCGGCGTGCGCGACCGGCATGGATTGGCACAGCGTCAAGGCGAGCGCCTCGAACAGCAGCGTGAAGCCGCTGCCCGGCCGCGCCCACGGTGCCTCCACAGTCGTCGTCTTGCCGCAAGCGCCGCAATCGACGCGCGGCACGTCGGCGTGCAACCATGCCTCGTTCTGGAAGAAATCGAGATGGCGCCAGTCGCGCCGGACCCTGTCGTGAATGCCTTGCCCGTTCACGCCGCAGGCCGGGCAAGGCAGCTGCTTGGCGTTGCAGGCCACCTCGAAATCGATCCTCCGCTTAGCGGTGTCGAGCTCGACCTTGACCACCTCCCATGGCGACTTCAGCCCCAAGGCGGACGTGAACAGAGCTTCGACACCAATACTCATTGCGGCTTCCTCGCATCAAAACAACGGTCATTGCTGTGGATGGGCACATCGTCGCCGGGCGTCTGCATGGCCATCGCCCCGGCATGCCAGGTCGACGGCCATGCCCCAGCGTATTGGCCCTGCACAGCGTCAAGGGTTCGCTTCGCCGAGCCGCGCTTCGCGCGGCCCGCCCTTGACCCTGTTCCGGGCCGATCACGACGACATCAGACATTCACAGCGGTAGCCGACATGGTAGCCGAAGTCAACTTCCACTCAAAACGACATTGGGCCCAATAGCTGGTGGTCCGTCTTCGTCAACGCGTTGACACAGCCCCATGCGAGCAAAGCCAGATACGGCGCAGTTTCAACGCTGAGAGCTGGGTCTCCTTGTCATCGGCATTGTCCGCTTCGCGCGCGCAAGCTGCCGATGCTCCACAAAAGATTCGCGGGTAGCGCTGTCATTGCATGAGGGGCACATTCGAAACTTGCACTTCCAACCAAAATTGTGTTTGAAATCAGTGGCTTGCAAATTGTGTTGCCGGCCCTTTTTGATCGAGTACGGAAAAAGTATGAAAAACGATTCTGGACGATATGGGACAAGGCCGGACGTTGAGTGCTTGTCGCCGTCGCAAAATAGGGGCAACTTTGCTTGATCATTCTGACATTGATTGGCCCCGATGGACAAGGGATGAATTCGCTACGGCATGCATCTGAGCTCCCTTGCCGACGTCAGCTTCATCGCCGGCATGATCATCGACAAGTTCGCCTACCACCAGCCGTTGTACCGTCAGCACGTCAAACTGCAGGATTCCGGCATCAATGTCAGCCGCGCCTGGATCACGAAGCTGATGCCGGCAGCGGTATCGCTGATCGAGCCGATCTTCAATGCCCAGCTGGAGTCGGTGCGGCGCTCACGCGTAATCGCAATGGACGAAACGCCGATCAAGGCGGGGCGTGCTGGACCGGCCAAGATGAACGCCGCCTACTTGTGGCCGGTCGTGGGAGAACAGGATGAAATCTGCTTCCTGTACTACCCCAGCCGGGCGGCCAAGCACGTTGAGACCGCGCTTGGCCTGCAAGCGGGGATTCCTGCCGAGCAGTCCCTTCCTTGGTGCGCTGGCGTATATTCGCGAGCGCCGGGCCGGCCTGTCGGTCTACCTGGATGACCCGGAGGTATCGATCGACACGAACCACCTCGAGCGCGCCCTGCGGGTCATCTCAATGGGTAAAAAGAACTGGCTGTTTAGCTGGACCGAGCTGGGCGCCAAACATATCGGCATTGTGCAAAGCCTGCTGGCGACCTGTCGGCTGCACGACATCAATCCGTACGGCGACTTCGTGGACGTGCTGCAGCGTGTCGGCCAGCATCCGGCGTCACTCGTGCATCAGCTCACGTCACGGATCTGGAAGGAGATGTTTTCCGCCAATCCGCTACGCTCGGACTTGCATGACCTTGGCGGCCGACTTACATGCGCCGCCGCGTGATCGCTTACGCCGATAGCGCGTTACGGCGCCGCTTTGCGGCGGCGAGTCATACCCGCCAGGCCAAGCGCACCGATGGCAAACAGGGCCAGGCTTGCTGGCTCGGGTACATTGTTAGCAAGTCCGACAGCGCTCGCTCGTTGAAGAGAAATGGCTGTGGCTGGCAGGGCTTGATTGCAGTTCATCAGTGATGGAAAGGGCGTCTTGTACCTATGCGCGTACGACGAGCTTCCAAGCGTAGGCGGCCCGCTTGACTTGTCGAACGCCGCACGCTTTTCGCGCGGTGGATTGCAAGGCAGGCGATTTCGGCATCGTGCAAATCCCACTTGCTCGCTCTGACATCGTGCCTGGCTTCGCGCATGGGTTTGGCGGCCGCTGCAATACCAAATGCGCTGTCGTGCGCGCTACCACTTGTTTCCAGTCGCGCGTAAAGCGGTGGCTGGCGAGGTTCAGTCCCATGTCGATCAGGGCAAGTAATTGCATGACCGGCATTGTGGACGGATGGTTGACAGTTTGTTAATGTCGTGCCCGCCACGATGTCGGCAGAATTTGGCTGGGGATGAAGCGGCATCGGCCGGCGCGATGGGCCGCCCGATGCTTTCCACGCTGTCAAACGACGCTCGCGGCTGCGCTGCGAACCGCTCACGTCTTGCGCAGCCGGCCAGAGGCCGGCGGTTCCGCATCGGTGGCGATGGTCCGACCCCCATGACGATCGATGCCGCGCCGATCGTGACCACTGGCGGCGTCGATTACCTACGGAACGTGGCGGTCGAGCCGTCTGCGCAGTTGCGTCGCCATCGCCGGCTGCCGATGGCGTGGTTTCGCTGCTGATTGATCCGGCATGCCGCGACCCGCGGGCATGACGCCTTCCAGCAAGCTCTGCGTTTTGCCCAGCCTGTCGAGAAAGCGCGCGGGCAATGCGCTCAGATGGTCGGAAGGCAAGGTCAGCAGCGAAAACTCGCACCATAGAAGGACTTCTTCGGCACTTCCGCTGGCGCTATGGATCAATACCGGGGGCGGTTGGCCGAAGGTATTCTGATTCAATATCTGCCAGCCTGAATCGTCTTGCCCGTCCGTCCTGCTTCGCCTCAGCGGCACCACCAGCAGCGTCTGTCCAGTCGGCTCGACCGTGACGAACATCGTGTGCAAGCCGATCTTGAATTCGTAGCTTGGCGCCGCAGTGACGCATCGCGGGTTGATGCCGAAACCATGAAGCAGCGGCGACAGTTTGAGGAAGAGTTTTTCCGGTTCCATTGTTTGGTCCTGTCAGCAGGTTGGACTCACTGTCCGTAGCGGCTGGACAAGGATGAGTGTGACGACGCATTCTATGAGCTCGACGACGCATTCGATGAGCTCGAAGATACATTCGATGAAGAGCCCCACGAGCCGTCCGAGTCGTCACCTTCAACGTCGGATGCATCCGACGAGTCCGACGAGTCCGACGAGACATCGTTCGCGGTCGGGCGCATGGACTCGATAGTTTCCGTCGGCGCGCCGAAGAATTGGTGGGGTACCAGAATCTGGGGCCGTAACAAGCCGTTCATCAGCGTATTGATGTCCCCGTTTTGCAGCAGGTCGTCGCGCAGCGCGTCGGGCAGAACCCGGCCGCGCTCGATAATCAACAGACCCAAACCCTTCATGAGGTGCGGGCCGTGCATCAGCGTGTTCGCGGCGTTAAGTGTCTTGCCATGGTTATCCAGATCATCCTGGATTTTCTCGCGTTCCGGTTTCGACAGTGCCTTGAATGCCGGAACGTCCTTGAGCCAGGGTTCTACAGGCGAGAACTCACCCGTTAACACGTCGTGCGGGTGTAGCAAGCCGTGCTGCTTGACGGCGGCTTGATCGAACGGAAACCTGTGTAATTTTCTGCCGAACCGGCTGTCATCCTTCTGGTTGGGTCCGGTGCCCAGGGAAAAGAAAACATTGTCATCCGTCGCGAGCTGGAGAATATCGTTAACATCGGTATTTGTATCGTCAAACTTTATTAGCGATTCCTCGGCCTCCCTTTTTTCTTCCGTACCGTCGTCCAGCAACGCGATTCGTTCTTCTATCTTCTCGTTGATAGACTCCAGTTTTTGGCGCGAAAAAAGCACAGCGTTTCCGTTGGCGTTCAGTCCATGATTCGTGGCATGTGTGATCTGCAAATCCGCTGCCTCAAAACGCTTCCTGAACTCGATCTCGGGCTCGGTCAGTTTCCCAACTCTGACGATCAGATTCCTCAAATTGAGATGCGAGATCTGTTGCGTCGTGCGGTTTATGCCGTTTGCACCCCTGTGTTCCGTCCATCTCGCACCCTGGTCGATCATTTGACTGTGAGCTTTGACAGCCTTGCCGGTGCGATATGCCCTCGCGATTGTGAGTGCTTCAACTTGCCCGCGGGGGCCGATCATGCCCATTTGCCACTTCCCCGACATGTCACCGATACTCTTGGCCGCAGCGGCCTGCTGTGTTGCTTGCGGCGCTGAACGGGGGCTGTGGACCGAGAGGGTGGAATTGCTTGACTTCATAAGATATTCTCCTGGTTGCTTCAGGCAGGCGGACCGGCCAGTCGCCCGGCATGGCCCGCACGGCCCAAACGCGCTTGTTGAGGTGCTGCTCGATTCCTGCTCGTTGCCTCTGGCGGCGGTGGGCCGCGCAGGGCACATGGAAACAACGCCGTGCAAAGGCTGTCAGCCTGGTTTGCCCCTGTCACGGCAGCCGTGTTCGGTATTAGGTCGCTCGAAGGGGGCCGCCGGTTCCATTGCCGCGCGTGGAGATGGCGGCCTGCAGCGAGGCCGGATCGAACGCGGCGCCGCGCGAACATCGCCGGCATCACCGCTTACTCAACAGGGAGAGCATGCCGAACGCCGGTGCGGATCAGTCCGCCGGAAGGAGGCGGGCGCAAGGACACGATGGCACCGACACAATCATCGCAAAGCTGTTTACCGATTACCGCATGTTCCATCCCGCAGCCTGACGGACCCTGCGCCGACGCCGCTGTGCGCCAGCGTCGCGGCCTGGGCGGCAAGGAAGACGCAGGGCGTTGGGCCCTGTAGCTCCGGCATGGCGACCCAATCGATTTCGTCCCGGCAAGCGGCGCTGCCCCTGCACACCGTCCACGCGGCGGGGCACGACATCGCCTCGACCGGGCTGCCGATGGCTGGCGCAGGACGGCGCATCGGCGGCCGCGGCTCAGTCTCTACGCGGCGTGCCGGTCGAGCCGTTCGCGCAGTTGCGTCGCCGTCGCCGGTTGCCGGCGCTGTGGTTTTGCCGCTGTTTGCTCCGCCATGCCGGGGCCGTTCGGTTCGACGCCCTCCAGCAAGGACTGGGTTTTGAGCAGCCTGGCGAGAAAACGCTCTGGCAGTGCCCTCAGCTGATCTGAGGGTAGCGTCAGCAGCGAAAACTCGCACCACAGCAGGACTTCTTCGGCATTCCCGCTGGCGCTGTGGATCAGGATCGGCGCTGGCTGACCGAAGGTATTCTGATTCAGGATCCGCCAGCCAACATCGTCGTCCGCGCTTGTCGTGCCCCGGCTGAGCGGCGTCACCAGCAATACCTGCCCGCTCGACTCGACCGCGACGAACAGCGTGTGGCGGCCGATCTCGAATTCATAGTTTGGTGCCGGAGCGAGGCCTCGCGGGTTGATGCCGAAGCCATGAAGTAACGGCCACAGTGCCGGCAAGAGTTTATCTGGTCCCATTGTTTTCTCCTGGACTTACACTAGACCCATTCCCCACCCTCGCTGGAGGAAGAATGCGGCGACGTGAGCGGGGCTTGCGCCGCGCTGGTATAGAGTTCCTGTAGATTGAAAGAACCCTCCGAGTCGCTCATAGATCCGTTGAAGTCGCTGAGAGCACCCTCCGAGTCGCCACTCTCGCTGGAGGCAGAATGCAACGATGGGAGGGAAGGTGGCGCCGCGCTGCCATGGAATATGTGTTGATTGTAAAACGCCACGTCGCCACTAGAAACATCCGAGTCGCTAGAAGAGTCCGACGAATCGTCCAATTCGTTAAGGGCGTTCATGTCCAGCTGCTCGCTCGTTCTCGATTGCGTCGGGGTCCCATAAAATTGTCGTGGGACGAGAATCTGCGGCCGGAACAAGACATTCACGATCGTATTCAGCTCGCCATTCTGCAGCAGGTCGTCGCGCAATGCCTGCGGCAAAGCGCGGCAGCGTTCGATAACCGACAGCGTCAATGCCTGCATGATGTGCGGGCCATGAAATAGCGTGTTCGTCGCTTTGAGCTTCTTTGCCTGCGCTGCCAGCCTGTCCACTACATCCGTACGCTGATCGTCCGACATTGCCTCAACCGCTGGAATGCTCTTGAACTGCGACGCCAGTCTCGGAGGTTTGTCGATTAATGCGTCGAACAAGTGCATCATGCCCTGCTGCTTCACGGCGGGTTGATCGAACGGAAACCGATGGATGGTGCCGCCGAATCGGCTTGCGGGCTTCTGGCAATCACCCACTTCCAAGGCGAAAAAGACGTGGTCGTCCGTTGCAAGCTGGTCAATATCATTGCCATCGGTGTTCTCTGTAGGGAAGGCGACCCCTTCTTCTTGAAGCTTTATGCGGGAAAAGAGTACCGCCCTGTTATCGGTGAGTGCATGATTGGTTGCATGCGTGATATGCAAGGTTTCGGTTTCAAGGCGGTTCTTGAAATTCATTTCGTGCGCGGTAAGGTCTCCCACTCTAAATTTAAGCAATGTCAGGTTGATATGGGAGATGTTTCTTGCCGACTGGCCTACTTGATGCTGAGGGCGCCATCTCGTCCCTGTTGCGATCATCGGACCTTGGGCTTTGCTGCCGAGGTTGCGGCGGAAGAGCGCCGTAATGGTCGCCGCTGCTGCCTGCCCGACACTCCTACCCGCGTCTTCGGTCCACACATTTGTTTTCCAATTATGGATGTCATCGGTCGTGGCTACCGGCACTGGTGTGTATCGTTCCCCTGTCAATCTGGGTCGCTCCCGGAACGCGGCTGAGAGAGGGTTTATGGCCATAAATATTCTCCTGGTGGCTTCAGGTAGCGGACCAGCCAGTCACCTGGCATCACCGCATTTACCCGAACGTGCTGGTTAAAGTGTGGTTGGCGTACTGTTCGTTACGTGTTCCCGCGATGACCCGCGTGGAGCGCTTGAAACCACGGCCGTGCAAGGGATCTTAATGTCGCCGCCCCTGTCGTAGCAGTAGTGTCCGGTAGTAGGTCGCTCAGATGCGGTCGATGGTTCCATTGCCGCACGCAGACATTTCTTCTTACGGCGGAGCGGGGGGGGGGGGCGGCACCTCGCCCGTCTATCAATGGCGACAAGCGCTTCGGCTGGCACGCGCCACTCATGGAACCAATCGCCCCTCGTCGCGCACCCATGGCGGCAAGGGCGTCGTCACGCGGATGGCGCCGGCATCACCGCTTACTTACCAGGGAGGGCACGCCGAAAGCCGGTGCGGAACAGTCCGCAGGTGGGAGGCGTGCGCATCGACACCATGCCACCAACACCACGCGTACTAAATAGTTCACCGATCCCCGCCAGCGTCATCCTGCAGCCGCACGAACCCGGCGCCGACGCCGCCGTGCGCCCGCGCCGCAGCCTGGGCCGCAAGGACGACGCCGTCCGCTGGCCGCTGTAGGTCCGCCATGGCGACCCAATCGATTTCGTCTCTGCAAGCGGCACTGCCCGTGCACGGCGTCCACGCGCCGGCGCCAACGCCCCCTGCGGCTGCCAGCGAGGCCATGGGCAAGGCCGGCTTCGACCAGCTGGCCGGCGCCGGCGCCTTGAAGGCGCACTTGCCCACGGCGCGCCTGCCGCTGGCACGGCGCCTGTCGCGTACGCTCGCCGGCCCGCTTCCTTCTGCCCAGGACGAGCCCGACACGCCCTTGAACACGGCCGCAACCCGGCTGGTTGCTTCGCTGGAAGGCAAGGCGGACGACGGCGGCGATCCCTGGCAGGGCCTTGACGATCCGCTTCAGCAACAAATGCTGCTGGACCAGGCGCGCCAGATGCTCGACCAAAAAGGCGGCGACGGCGGGCGGCGGGCGGCGGGCGCGGACCGGCTCGACGCCATGCAGGCCGAACTCGCTGCGTGCCACGGCGCCGCCATCGCCCAGGGCCAGCGCGCCGCCGATGCCCTCGAAGGCGCGCTGGCCACGCTCGATGCCGCTCCCGCCACGCTGTCCGCCTTGCGCCAGCAGTTCGGCGCCCCGGCCAGCGGCCGCCGCGATGCCCCGATGGCGCCCGCCGCGCTGCTCGACATCCTGCTCGCCCAAGCCGGCCCGTCCGGCGAGGTGCTCGGCCGTCCGCCGGCGCAACTGCACGCGGAACTGCGCCGCCGCGGCCGTTCCGGTCCGCGCCTGTGGCTGTCCATGCAGGATGCCGCCTGCTTCCAGCTGGTCAACACCAGCGTTGCGCTGGCCGGCGAGCTGCGCCGCGAACTGTCGGAGCAGGCGCACACCACGCCGCTGGCCGGGCAGGGCGCGCTGGCCCGGCTGTTGCTGGGCCTGGGCGATCCGAACGCCGGCCAGGCCGGCCCCTTGCTGCGCCAGCTGGTCGATGTCGAGCGCCTGGGTCCACGCCAGCGCGGCGCCGCCTGCCGCGCCCTGCGCGCCACCCTCGCGCGCTGCCCGGACGCCATGTGGAATGGTGCGCCGCCATCCCAGCGCACCGGCCTGCTCGACCAGCTGCAAGAGATGACCATCGAACAGCATGCCGCCTTGCCGGCGCTGGCGGCCGCGCCCGCCGACCTGCTGCAGGCGCGGCTGCGCCAGGACCACCACAGCACCAGAAACAATTGATGGAGAAGGCCATGGAAAGCACCCCCGACAACACAATCGAGAACATCGCCGCACGCCTGCTGCGCCAGGCCCGCGACGAGCAGGTAGTGATGCAGCAGCCGCATGCCGACGGCTTGCAGCTGCTGGCCTATCCTTTGGCCGACGGCGCGCTGGTCGCGCTCGGCTTCGGGCGCGACAGCGCGCGCCGCGTGCAGCCCGACAGCGTCCTGCGGCGCCGCGCGCTGCAACCGGCGCGCTACGCCGGCTGGCTGCCGGCCATGCTGGGCGACGGCAGCTGGTATGTGGTGCGGCGCCTGCGCCTCGATGCCGGCGGCCTGCCATGCCTGCCCGACAGTGCCGCATGGCTGGCCGCGCGCGAGCTGCTGGCATGAGCGGCATCGCCTCCGTCGGTGGCATCGGCGCCGGCCGCGCCGGTGGCGCTGGCGGCGACGCCCACTTCGGCATCGCCGGACCGGCGGCGCCGCAGCAGACCGTCCCGGTCCAGCGTGCCGACCTGACGCCTTGGGAAGAATCGGCCTCGCTGGCGCCGGACTCAGCGGCCGCCCAGGCAACGCTGGCCCCGCTGACGCGCTTTCTGGGCGCCGCGCTGACGGTCGCCAATCCTGCCTGGTCGCGCGATCCCTTGCCGGGCCTGCGCGCACTGCAAAAGCGCCTGGTCGACCATGCGCTGGCGCTCGACCTTGCAGAACGCGCCGACAGCATGGCCGCCATCCTGGTGGTCGAGGAGGCGGTGCGCCTGCGCCTGCGCCTGCAGCAAATGGAGCTGCTGGCGCGCGCGGGCGCCGACCCGGCCACGCCGGCGCGGGCGGCGGCATGAAGCTGCGCCCGCGCCACGCCCCCATCGCGCTCGATCTTGCGGTGGCCATCGGCCTGCTGTGGGGCCTGCTCAATACCGGCCAGTTCGACCAGGCCTACCGGCTCGGCCGCGCGTGCCGGCAGATCTGGCCGGACGAGGAGCGCGTCGCGCTGCTGCTCGCTTTTGCCCAGGTCGAGCTGTTCGACGGCCCCGATCCCGACACCGCCGCCGTGCTGGCGCGCAGCAGCGCCTGCCCTTCCTGGAACGCGCTGCTGGCGCGCCGCAGCGGCGCCGCCTGATTCCTCCGTCCGTTCCACTTTCGTCACCGCGCAAGGAAACCCGCATGCTGAACAATATTGTCATGGCCGTCAACACGCTCGCCGCCCGCATGGCGAAGCGCGCCGAACTGGGCGCCGCCGGGCTGGTCATTGCCATCGTCTTCATGCTGGTGCTGCCGATGCCGGTCTGGCTACTCGACATCCTGATCGCGATCAACCTGTGCGCCGCCGGCCTGATGGTGGTGGTGTCGATGTATATGGCCGGCCCGACCGCATTCTCCACCTTTCCCACCGTGCTGCTCCTGACGACCTTGTTCCGCCTGGCGCTGGAAGTCGCCACCACCCGCTTGATCCTGCTCGAAGGCAATGCCGGCCACATTGTCGAGACCTTCGGCAATTTCGTGGTCGGCGGTAACCTGGTGGTGGGCCTGGTCATCTTCCTGATCCTGACCGTGGTGCAGTTCCTCGTCATCACCAAGGGCTCCGAGCGTGTCTCCGAAGTCTCTGCGCGCTTTTCCCTCGATGCCATGCCGGGCAAGCAGATGTCGATCGACAGCGACCTGCGCTCTGGCCTCTTGACTGCCGACGAGGCCAAGAAGAAGCGCGCCCTGCTGGGCCAGGAGAGCCAGCTGCACGGCGCCATGGACGGCGCCATGAAGTTCGTCAAGGGCGATTCGATCGCCGGCATCTTTATCGTGGTGGTCAACCTGGTGGGCGGCATCGCGATCGGCATGTTGCAGCACAACCTGGCGGCGGGCGACGCGGTGCGCCTGTACGCCATCCTGTCGATCGGCGACGCCCTGATCGCGCAGATTCCGGCGCTGCTCATTTCGCTGGCGGCCGGCATGATCACCACGCGCGTGCCGGCCGGCGACGAGAAGCCGGGCGAGGCGGCGAGCAATATCGGCCAGGACATCGCCAGGCAGCTGTTCGGCGAGCCGCGCGCCTTGCTCACGGCGGCCGCCATCATGCTGCTGTTCGGCCTGATTCCCGGCATGCCGACGGCGGTGTTCCTGATCCTGGCCTTGCTGCTCGGCGGCGGCGGCGCTGCCGGCCTGCTCAAGCCGCGCGCGCTGGCCGCCAGCGCGCGCCAGAGCGCCGAGGCGGAACGCCAGAACGCCGGCATCGTCGACCTGACCACGTTTACCGCCACCCGGCCGTTCGCGGTGCGCATGCCGTCCGCGCTGGCGGGCACGGCGGCGGCCGAGAGCGTGATCCGCGCGGTGCGCATCATGCGCAACAATGTGCTCGACCAGAAGGGTATTCCCGACCTGCAGCCGATCGATTTCGAGTTCCAGGCCAGCGTGCCGCCCGGACGCATCCACTTCCTGATGGCCGAGATTCCCCTGATCGACGTCGAGATGCGCAGCGGCTGGGGCGCCAGCACCGAATCGGCCGAGCGGCTGGAGGAACTCGGTTTTACGGCGCAGGAAGATGGCGTGGCCGGCACCCGCCGGCGCCGCGTCTGGGTCGAGCTGGCCGGCGAGGATGGCTTGCGCGAGGCCGGGGTCACCTACCTGGCCTGGGAGCAGGTGTTCGCGGCCGACGTCCAGGTCGAGATGCTGCGCAACTGCCAGATGTTCATCGGGGTGCACGAGGTGCAGCGTTTCACCGCCTGGGCCGACCGCCGCTTCCCGGAACTGGGCAAGGAACTGGCCAGGAGCGTGACCTTGCCGCGCCTGACCGAGGTAATCCAGCGCCTGGCGCGCGAGGGCATCTCGCTGCGCAATGCGCGCCTGCTGCTGGAAACCACCCTCGAATGGGCGCCCAAGGAACGCGATCCGGACGTCATCGCCGACTATGTGCGGCTGGCCTTCAAGCGCCAGCTGTGCCACGAGGTGGCACGCGACGGCCTGATCGAAGTGGTCCTGCTCTCGCCCGAACTGGAAGACCAGCTGCGCGGCGCGCTGCGCCAGACCAGCCAGGGCGCCTACCTGGAGCTGGAACCCGAACTGGAGCAGGGCATCCTCGACCGCCTGGGACAGTTGGCCGGCACCGGCGGCACCCCGGCCGCGCCGCCGGTGCTGGTGACGGCGGCCGACATCCGGCGTGCCGTGCGCAACCTGATCGAGGAAGAGTTCTTTTCGGTGCCCGTGTTCGCCTTCGCCGAACTGACCCAGCACAGCCGGGTGCAGCCGGTCGGCATGATCGAGCTGTAGGCCCGGACTGCGACGGCTGAACGAAAAAGAGCGGCCCCCGGGCCGCTTTTGCGTTGCTGCGCCGGCGCGTCAGATGGCGGCGACGGCGATCTGGTTGGCGCGATTGTGCAGTTCGGCGATGGTTTTCAACAATGTCGTGATCTCTTCGAGGACGGCCATGCGCTTCTCGATTTCACTGGCCCTGAGCTTGGCCGCCGGGCTGTCCATGTCGGCGCCGCTGGCGACGGCGTCGGCGTGCTCCTTTTCGAGCGCTGCCAGTTCGTGCAGTTGCTGTTCGATGCTTGCCACAGGCTGGCCCGCGCCGCTGCGATGCTGGTCGATCTGCGCACGGGCCGGGTCCGGCAGCGATCCGAGGAAGCGGGCAAGCGCGCGGTGCAGCGCGTGCTGGCCGGCGGCATCCGGCGCGTGGTGCTGCCCGTGCTGGCCGGGGGCATTGGGCGCGTGGTGCTGCTCGAGCTGACCCAGCAGCCACTGCGCCTGTTGTTGCTGCACCGCGGCGATGTGCTTCTCGACCCAGCCGGACAGGCGGCCGTTGATTTGGGCATGCAGCCGGCTTGAGAGGCGCGTGCCGCGCGCTTGCATCGCTGCCCGCGGCGGCCCCGCATCGCGGGTGGCCGGTGGCGGCGCGGGCCGGGATGCCTCATTCGTTTGCTGCGGTTCGGTGGGTGCGACGTGGCTTGTGCGCGTGGTGGATGTGATGTTGCCTGTTGTGGCCATGCTGACTCCAGCGAGTGGGTAAGGGTAAGTGGGGGGCGATTCAGTCGTGCGGCGGCGCGGCGGTTCCATCGGGCGCCTGCGCGGCTGCTTCGGCGAAGGCGGTCCTGAGCGCGCAGGCGCCGGCTGCGAAGTCGGCGCGCCATTCGCCGCCGCCCGCTTCCAGGCGGCAGGCGCCGCGCGCCAGGGTGGCGTCGCTGCGCAGCTCCCACGCCGCGCCGGGCGGGGCCAGGCCGCTGTCGTCGGGATGCAGGTACAGCACCGGCTGCGCCAGGGTGCGCGGGGCCTCCCGCAGCAGGAGGCGGCAGCTCGCCTCCAGCCGTTCGCGCGGCGTGGTCCCGGCCAGCGCGCGCTCGAACAGGGCCAGCGCCAGGTCGACGGCCAGCGCCTGGGCGCCGTCCAGCAGTTGCGCATGGCACTGTTCGAGCTGGCGCAGCAGCACGGCGCCGCGTTCCAGCGCACCGCGTTCGGCCTCGGCCACCGCCTCGCGCGCCGCGTCCGTGGCGCGCAACTGCAGTTGTTCGGCCTCGACGCGCGCCTGGTCGACGATATGCGCGGCGGCGGCGCGGGCGTCATGGGTCAGCGCCAGCGCCTGGGCGCGCCATACGCCATGCTCGGCGCGCAGCAGGGAATCGATGGGGATGGTGGCGACACAGAAGTCGTTCATGGAAGTGCCTTTCAAACTTGGAAAATCGGGCGGCGCTGTATGCTTCTCATGCGCCTTGCATGGCGCGCGCGCGGCAGCGCAGCCAGCAGCGTCGCGCGCGCGCGGCGGCGACGGCATCCAAGGCGTGCGGCATGGCAGCGAGCAGGGTGGCGATGCGCGCGCCGCTGGCCGCGTCGATGCCGCCGCGCAGGCGCGGCCACAGGCCGGGAAAGCCCGCCTGCAGATGGCAGGCCAGTTCGCACAGGCCGCGCAGTGCGAGGCTGTCGCCGGGCAGATAAGCGTCGCCGCCATGGCTGTGCAGCGGCTGGGTGGCGGCCAGGCGCAGGCACCAGTCGCGCTGGGCGGTGGACAGGGTGGCCAGCGCCGCCGTATCCTGCGCGCGCGCCGCCAGCAGGCCGCCGTACAGCTGCGCGGTGGGGCCGAGCGCGGAGCCATCGGTGCCGCTTGCCTCGGCCCAGGCGGGATCGAAGCTGGGCGGCAGCCCCGGCGCCAGCTGCGCGTGCGCGCACCAGACATGGTAGCCGTCGCGCAGCGCGAGCACGCCCGCCATGGCGGCGTGCGGGGCCGGCTGCGCGGCCGCGTCCCACGGCGCGAACCACCAGTCCAGGAAGGCATCGGGCAGGGAAGTGGCGCAGTTCACGCCTTATTCCCGCGCGGGGGCGCCATCGGCGCTGAAGGCCGGCGGCTTGCCGAAGTGGCTCCTGAACCAGGCCGCCAGGCCGGGATGGTAGCGGCCCAGCGCGAACAGCATGCCGACCAGCATCACGCCGCACAGGAGCGACATGCCGAGCAGGGTCAGCCCGAGCGCCATGGCCGACCCGGCCTGCACCCGGAACGGTCCCACATTGGTCCATTCGATGACCGGCGCGGTGTACACGCTTGCCGTCATCACCACCGACACCTTGGCCCGTCCGCCTTCGCCCGACAGGCCGGGGATGCTGGAGGCGACCAGCTGGCGGATGCGCGGCAGCAGCGTGTCTTCGTCGACGGTGCCGTGGTACTTAACCAGCACGGCGGCCGAGGATGGCTGGATCGGCTCGCCCGGCGCAATCCGCTCGGGCAGCACCACGTGCACGCGCGCCGCAATCACGTTATCGAATTGCTGCAAGGTCGATTCGAGTTCGGCCGACAGCGCATGGATGTAGCGCGCGCGCTCTTCCAGCGGGGTCGAAATCATGCTGTCCTTCTTGAATACCTGGCCCAGGTCGGACAGCGCGCGGCGCGGCAGGCCGGCCGCCTGCATGGCGGTGGTGGCGCGCGCGATGTCGGCGGCGTCGACGGTCAGGGTCACGCCCTCCTTGGTGGGGGCCTTGTGCGCCTCGATTCCGTAGCGGCTGAGGAGGGTGACGATCTCGTTGGCGTCGGCGTCGTTCAGGCCGACCTGCAGATTGGCGCGGTTGCCGCAGCCGGCCAGCAGCGCGCACAGGGCCACCGCCAGGAGCGGCGCCAGCAGGCGCTTCGGGGACAGATTGTTCATTGAAGCTTGGTCAGCTGGTCGAGCGCCGAGGCGGCCTTGGCGGCGGCCTTGGACACGAACTGTACCCGGGTCTGGTAGTCGCTCAGGGCCAGCGTGGCTTTCATCAGCTGCATCGAGTCGCCCGAGCGGGCCGCCTGCTCGAGGTTGCGCGAGATGAATTGCTGGTCCTTTTGCAGCTCGCCCGACAGGGCGCTGGCGCGCTGCATCACGCGTTCGCCGAGCGAGCCGTGGCTGGCGCCCGGGACGGCGGCGGCTGTCGCGGGTACGGCGCCACCGCCGTGGGCGTCGTGGCGCGCCATGATGTCGCGGAATTCGGCGTCGCTGACGGGACTAAGGTGCAGCGCGTCCTTGCCGGCGCCGCCTGCCGCATCGGCGCCGGAAGCTGCCATGTTGCCGTTGACAATATTCGAGATCTGCATGTCTGTACTCGCATTGGGTGGAGGATGGGGAGGCGCGCCCGAGCGCTGCCGGACGCGCCGGCCGTTTACTTGCTTGCGGGTTTTGTTGCGCTTGCCAGCACGGCCGCGTAGGCTTCCGGATTGATTTCCTTGAGGATGACCTTGCGATACCCATCCTTGGTTTCGTAGGCGACGACGCCGGCGTCTTCCATCTCCGGCGTAGAGAAGGCGCGTTGAACAACTGGCACTTTCTTGTCGCGGTATATACTGTAGTTGCCGTCGCCGTTGTCGTCCGCACCAGGTTTGGCGACTGCCTTGTCACTGTCGACGCGCTTGTCGCCCACCGGCCCCCACTTGTCGGCCTGTTTGTCATCGAGCTTCCATGTGCTGGAGTCGTTGGCCACGTCCCAGGTGTGCTTGCTCATCATGGTGGCTTTGAAACCTGCCTCATTTTCGTGGGCGCTGATGACTTTGTTGCCGACCCGGATGACGGTATTGTTTGTGCCCGGGACAAAGCCGTAAGTTCCGCCCTGGAAATCCTTGACCGGGATGCCGGCGGCACTCTTTACCTCGGGATCGTAGCCGCGCTTGTTCTTATTGTCTTTTTTGCAATCCTTTATTTCTTCTTTGTATTTCAAGTCGGCATAGTGCTCTGTGTCCTTGTCGGTTGCGGGTTCTGGTGGTGCGTACGGAACATATGCCGGTTTGGTGTCAGCTGGTTTTGGGGTAGCTGGTTTGGTATCGGCTGGTTTGGTGTCGGCTGGCTTGGTATCCGCTGGTTTGGTGTCAACCGGTTTAGGGTCGGCCTGTTTAGCGGCCGGCGCCATGCCGGCCCATTTCATGAAGGCCGCGTACAGTCCCCGTTCACGCCCCTTCTCTGCGCTACTGGGGTCGGAATATTGTGAGCTGGTCATGTCCTCGGTCGCCAGTGCCTCCTGCGCCGCGCCAATCACGTTGTTGCCTTTTTGCTGGTAAGAACCGATGCTGTTGCCGTCCTGGATCAGCGTCTCGGTCGTCACGTCGAGGTCCTTGTCATAGGTGATGCTGAGCTGGACGTTGTTGTTGGCGCCAGCAGACAGCGTCATCTGGTTGGAAATGGCCATAGTCGTTCTTTCATGAATAGGGTTGAGCTGGAAATGTTCGAACTGCACCGATAGGTGTTGCCGCCGCCACGAAGGTTCCGCTGGCGCCGTCGGGAAATATATTTCCGTTTCGGGCGAACTAAATCGGAACGGGCTGCCACTCACCAGCATTGCCGGGCTGTCGCCGCGACCGTTCATCATCCGCCATGAGGAAGAAACAGCATGTCCCACGATAACAATCCGATTACCCGGGCGCTGCGGCGCCTCGAAACCCGCTTCGACGACAGCGACCTGCGCATGCGCGATTTCCTGGCCGCCGACGCGGCCGGCGAGAAGCCCGACCCGGACAGCTTCCTGCGCATGCTGGAGCAGCGTTCGGTGACGCGGCGCGCCATGGAGTCGCAAGCGAAGCTGCACGAAAAGCCGCTCAAGACCGTTCTCAGCGAGGCCAAATAGATCATGGACGATCACGATCAATTGACCGCCTGGCTGCGCGCGCAGCCGCTCGGGGCACGTGTCGCCATCGACGGCGAATCGGTCTGGCTGCGCCCGGGCGAGGGCGGCGCGGAACTGTCGGCCTGCCTGTGGCCCGATCCCAGCGGCGAGCAGGTGCAGGCGGCCCTGCGTCAGGGTTTTGCCGGTGCGCTCGCGTTCGACGCCGGCCTGGGCTTGTCCGGCGACGGCCTGGTCCTGAGCTGCTGGCTGCCTTCCTGCGCCGGCTGGCGCGATGCCGCGCCCGCGCTGGAACAACTGCTCGACCAGCTGGCCGCCTGGCGCGCCGCGCTGGCCCCGCCGTCTGCGAAGCCGCGCCTGGCCGCCGGCGGCGCCGCGCGCCACGAACAGCGCATGCGCCAGATGCTCGGCGGAGCGCGGCCATGATGCGCCTTGCATTACATGCTACGCGGGTGGCGCGCGGCGTGCTGATGGCCGCCTGCCTGGCGCAGGCGGCACCGGCCGCCGCCGTGGCTCCCGCCAGCTGGAACGAGACAGGTTTCGCCGTCGACGCCAGGGGCTTGCGCCTGGCGCGCGTGCTGGAGCAGTTCGGCGCGGCCTACGGGGTCCAGGTCGATAGCCGCGTGCCCGACGCGCTGCTGGCGCCGACCCGGATCAAGGCCGCCAGCGGCACCGAGTTCCTCGACCGCCTGGCCGCGAGCGCCGGCTTTCGCTGGTTCGTCTACAACGAGACTGTCTATATAGTCCCGCGCGGCGAACAGATCTCGGTACGTCTGCAGATCGGCGAAGACGCGGTGCAGGACGCCAAGGCCGCCCTCACCGGCGTGGGCCTGTTCGACGCCCGCTTCGGCTGGGGCGAACTGCCCGACGAGGGCGTGATCATCGTCAGCGGCCCGCGCGTCTATGTCGACCTGGTGCGCTCGCTGCTGCTGCCCGACCGCAAACCGGAAGAGACCCCCGCCAGCGGCAGGCAGGTGATGGTGTTCCGGCTCAAGTACGCCAGCGCAGCCGACCGCACCATCACCACGCGCGGCCAGAAGGAGCTGGTGCCCGGCATCAAAAGCATCCTGAGCCGCCTGCTCGACAGCGACCCGGCGCCCAGGTCCGGCGCGCCGTCGTCCGGCGAATTCGATGTCGCCAGCAGCAAGCCGTCGCGCCGCGGACCGCTCGGCAAGGGAGGCGACACGCCCGCCGAGGCGCCCGAGGACAAACGCGGCGCCCGCGCGGCCAGCGCCACCAGCGCCACGCGCGCCGAGCGGGTGCGCATCGACGCCGATCCCTCGCTCAACGCCATCATCATCTACGACGATGTCGCCAGGCGTGCCACCTACCAGTCCCTGATCGCGCAGCTGGACGTGGAACCGCGCCAGGTCGAGATCGAGGCGCTGATCGTCGACATCGACCGCAGCAAATTGAGCGAACTGGGAGTGGAGTGGGGCGTACGCAGCGGCAGCACCAGCGCCACCATCAACGCCGGCGGCGCCGAGTCGCACGGCATCGAGCTGCCTTTGCCCGGCTCCACCCTGCTAATCAATAATGCCGGGCGCTTCTACGCACGCCTGAAGGCCATGGAAGGCAGCGGCGACGCGCGCGTGCTGGCCAAGCCGACCGTGCTCACGCTCGACAACGTGGCGGCGGTGCTGGACCTGAGCCAGACCGCGTATGTGCCGCTGGTGGGCGAGCGGGTGGCCGACCTGGCCGACATCACCGTCGGCACCATGCTGCGGGTGGTGCCGCGCATCGTGCAGGAGGGCGCGTCGCTGCGGGTACGCCTGGAGATCGATATCGAAGACGGCGCCATGGACAAAAACACCGGCAAGGATGGCGGCAGGAGCAGCGTGACCCGTTCCACCATCAGCAGCCAGGCGATCGTCGATGCCCAGCAGACGCTGATGATCGGCGGCTACCACGCCGAGTCGGTGTCGCGCCAGAACCAGAAGGTGCCCGTGCTGGGCGACGTGCCGCTGCTCGGCGGCTTGTTCCGCAGTGCCAGCGAAACCCACAGCACGCGCGAGCGCCTGTTCCTGATCACGCCGCGCATCATGAGCAGCGCCGGCATGCTGGCGGCCGAACAGTCGAAGGCCAACAAGGCGGCGCGACGGCTGGCGGCGGCCGAACAGCGGCAGCAGGCGCGCAGCGTCGAGACGCCTGCGCCTGCGCTTGCAGCGCCGGCTGCCGCGCCGGCAGCAGCCGCACCCACGGTCGCCGCAGTTGCGTCACCGCTGCGCCGTAGCGCGCTGGCCGATGTCATGTGGCCGAAAAAACCACGTTCGGTGCTGTGCAGACGGCAGGTGCCGCCATGGCGCTGAGCGGCGCCGTGTTGCGCCTCGCCCGTCTGGGCTGCCTGCTGCTGGCCGGCGCCGTGCCGGCGGCGCAGGCGGCGCTGTTCAAGTACGTCGATCCCGAGACGCACATTGCCAGCTACACCAACTACCGGCCCGCCCAGCCGGGCGCGCGCGAACTGGCGCTGCGGCTCGATCCTCCGCGCCGCCGCCCGGCTACCGCCCGCGCGCCCGCCATGGCCGTCGCGGCGGTGGGCAGGGCGACACTCGGGCCGGCCGATTTTCCGCGCATCGATGCGGCGCGCCAGCACGAACTCGATCGCGGCCGGCGCCACATCATCGGCACCGAACTGCAAACGGCGGAGGCGGAACTGGCGCAGCTGCTGGCCGCAGGCGGCGCACCGGCGCACATCGGGCGGCGGCGCGGCGACGTGGCCGCGCTGCGGCGCGAACTCGAACGGCTTGAGTGAGCGTCAGGGTTCCGGCGTGTATTCGAGCCGGTAGCCCTGGCTGTACGAGGTGCGGATGATGACGCGCCGCTCCGGCCCGAACTGGAGCTTCTTGCGCAGCTTGTAGACGTGCTGCTCGATGGTGCGTCCCGCCACGTCGCTGTCGGCGCTCCAGATCGACGCGCCGATGGTCCCGCGCGAAATGAACACCCCTGGCGACGAAAAGAACAGCCAGGCCATGGTGAACTCGCGCGGCGTCAATTCGACCGTCACGCCATCGTAGGCGGCGCTGGCCGCCTCGCGGTCGAGCGCGAATTTGCCCAGGGCGATGGTGCGGCGCATGCTGTTCGGATGATGGCGCCGGATCACGGCCCGGATCCGCGCGATCGCCTCCACCGCCTCGAAATGCGCGCCGATGAAGTCGTCGGCGCCGGCGTTGAGCGCCAGCGCCGCCATCTCGGGCGTGCCCTGCGACAGGGCGATCACCGGCGTGCTGTTGCCGGTGCGGCAGTTAAGCCAGGAGACGAAATCCTCGCTGTCGTCGCGGTGGTTGCCGATGTCGATCATCAGCAGCGCAAAGCCGCGCCGGCTCAGCATGCGCGAGAGACTGTTCTCCGTCGCAAAGCGTTCGCAGCCGAAACCGGACTGCTGCAGCAAAGCCTGCAGCCTGGCGAACAGGCTGTCGCTACGCACGTAGCAGCCGATGTTCTCGGAATTATTCAGCATGCTGTCGGTCCCCGGAAAAAGCCTTGATGTAGTGGTAAATGGTGCGACCGCAGTTGTATCAGCAAATCCCATTGCGCTGCAAGGAATTTTTGCGTGGAGCCAATAACGGCGGCCTGTCTGCCACATTCGAAAGAATATTTTCAGAATTATGGAACCGCTTCGATCCCGGCGACACTCATCGTCACTGGAGGCGCGCAAGCTACGCTTTCACGTTGGCGAGGCCGGGTTCATTTTTTCGGGTTCAATTTTTTCATCGGATGCTTCTGATTGATGCCGCTTATGCTCAAGTCCCTGTTTTCTCCTCCCCGTGCCGGCCTGCTGTTGTGGGTGTGCGCCGGCCTGCCGCTCGCTGCTGCCGCTGCGCCGGCGCCATTGCCGCAGCCCTTGCTGGTGCCGTCCTACGGCTACTGGATCGACGACGCCGACTGCGTGGAAGAGGCGCCCGCCGTGCGCCCACCGCCGTCAGTGCTGGCGATGATGGCGCCAGCGCCGGCCGCGCCGCCGGCCCAGATGGCGATGACGCCGCCGGCACCGCCTCCACCTCCGCCTCCGCCTCCGCCGGCCTGGCAGCTCAAGGCCGCCGACCAGACCCTGAAGACGGCGCTGGCGCGCTGGGCCTCCAGCGAAGGCTGGCAGCTGGTGTGGGAAGCGCCGGTCGACTACGCGGTCGAACGCGACACCAGCGTCGGCGGCAGTTTCGAACAGGCGATCGAAGCGGTCGCGCACAGCATGGCGGGCGCCGAAACGCCGCTGCAGGCGATTTTCTACAAGAGTAACCGTGTCATCCGCATCGTCGCCAAGGGAGCGCAATCATGAAGGCAAGCCCGATGACCAAGCCGGTCCTGATCGCCCTGTGCGCCAGCCTGGCGGCGTGCTCCGACATCGCACAGCGCGACCCGCGCACCTTCGGCGACCCGGGCGACAAGATCGCCGGCATGGCGCGCCAGGTCGGCACGGCCAAGCCATTGCCGACGCCCGCCGTGGTGCATGCCGAAGGCATCTGGCTCGGCCACAAGGCGATCAAGGTGGCCAGCGCGCCGGTGCTGCCGCCGGTGTTCCGCGAGCCGGCCAATTTCGACCGCACTGTCTCGTCGCTCGCGGAACTGGCCGAACGCATCACCATGCGCTCGGGGATTCCGACCAAGGTCAGTCCCGGCGCGCTGGCCGTGGCCAGCGGTGCGCCCGCGCCGTCGGCCGCCGCTGCCATCGCCAGCACGGCGGGCGTGGGCACGGTCAACCCGATCGTGCCGCCGCTGAACCCCGCACCGGCAAAAAGTGCGACGCCGAAAGCGGAACCGGTGCACATCTCCTACCGCAACGGCAGCTTCCAGAACTTCCTCGACACCGTGGCCGCGCGCTACGGCGTCTACTGGAAGTACGCCAACGGCGCCATCCAGTTCTTCCATACCGAAGCGCGTTCGTTCCAGATCAATGCGCTGCCGGGCGACGCCACCTTCAGCGCCACCGTCAGCAGCGGCGCGACTTCCAGCGGCGGCGTATCTGGCGGCGGCAGCGGTGGCGGCAGCGGCAGTGGCAACAACGGCGTCAGCGCCAGCAATAACCAGAACACCGCCGTCAGCTCGCAGCTGTCGGTCTACTCGAACCTGCAAAAATCGATCGGCGCCATGCTCTCCGCATACGGCCAGGTGGTGGCATCGCCGGCCACCGGCAGCATCACCGTGGTCGATACGCCCGACGCCCTGGAACGCATTACCGCTTTTGTCGAAAGCGAAAACCGGGCCATGGCGCGCCAGATCGCGATCAATGTGACGGTGCTGTCGGTCACGCTCAGCGACGCCGACGAATACGGCATCAACTGGAACCTTGTATACAGCAACCTGCTCAACACCTACGGCATCCGCAACACCATCGCCGGCACGCCCGGCAGCAGCCCGGCGGCATTTTCAGCCGGCGTGCTGGCCTCCTCGAACAGTAAATTTGCCGGCAGTTCGCTGATGATCCAGGCGCTGTCGCAGCAGGGCAAGGTGCGGCGCCAGACCAGTGCCAGCGTGGTGACCCTGAACAACCAGCCGGTCCCGGTGCAGGTGGCCAAGCAGACCAGCTACCTCAAGTCGTCGGAAACCACCGTCTCGCCGCTGGCCGGGTCGACCACCTCGCTCACGCCCGGCGTGGTCACCTCGGGCTTTAACATGAGCATCCTGCCGCACCTGCTCGACGACGGCACGGTGATGCTGCAGTTCTCGACCGATATCTCGGCCCTGCGCCAGATCCGCCGCGTCAACAGCGGCAGCGCCGGCAGCAGCACCAACACCAGCATCGAGTCGCCCGAACTCGACACCCGCAACTTCCTGCAGCGGGTGTCGATGAAGTCGAACGAGACCCTGATCATCAGCGGTTTCGAGCAGACCGACGACGACATCGACCGCCAGGGCGTGGGCCATCCATCGAACTTCCTGCTGGGCGGCGCACTGGCGCGCAAGGCCAACAAGGAAGTGATCGTGATCCTGGTGACGCCGACCACCATGGCCGGCAGTTGAGGCGCGCGCGATGAGTAATCCCGTCATCCAGCTGGGGCGCCACAAGTTCGTCTGCGGGCTGTTCTGGCAATCGCTGTCGCGCCCGCGCGAGCTGGCGCGCGAGGCGGCCGACCTGGCGCGCAAGATCGATTGCGACCTGGCCGTGCTGCGGCGCGAGTATTCGACCGCGCAGGCGGGCTTCGCGCACAGCGGCGCCGGTCCGCGCCAGGCCCTGTATTCGCTGGCTGCTGCGGTGGCCAGCCGCCTGGCGCGCGACGGCGCCCACTACGATGGCGAAAATCAGCCGGTGCACAACTGGCTGGCGGCGTTCCGCCTGCCGGACGGCCATTGGGCCTACTTCGCCGTGCGCGACGCGAACTTCCTGCCCAACGGCGACTTCGCCGGCACGCGCGAGGAAGTGTTCGAGCGCCTGCACGGCGACTATGGCCTCGGTGGCTGGAACCTGGTCATCGGCGACGCCGAACTGGAACACTACGGCTTTCACAATTTTCGCGAGCGCAGTATCGAGGAAGTGCTGGGCGACGCGGGGGATGGGCGCATCAAGGTCAGCAAGAGCTGGCTGCTGCGCCCGACCACGCCGCGCATCGCGCCGCGCCTGCTGGCGGCCGGCGTGGCCGTGTGCGCCTTGCTGGTGCTCGGCGCCGCGTTGGGATGGCGCCAGTACCAGGCGCGCCAGCAGGCGCAGCGCGCCGCCGCCGACGCTGCGCTGGCCGCGCGTGCAGGCTTGGCGCCTCCCAAGGCGGCGCTGATGCCGGCGCCGCATCCATGGATCAACAGCGCGGCCCCGAGCAGCGTGGCGCGTGCCTGCGTAGCGGGGCTGGGGCAGCTCACGCCCGGCGGCTGGGCCTTGTCCGAATACAGCTGCGGCGCACCGGAGCAGCGCTTCACCTGGATGCGCCAGGAATCGACCATCGACCTGCTGCTGGCGCAGGTGCCGGACGCCCAGGTCGACATCGGCGGCGACACCGCGACCCTGGCGCGCCCGTTCGCGCCCGCTCCCGGCGCCGACGATGTGCTGCTGCCGCGCCAGCCGCTGGTGGCGGGCATCCAGTCGCGCCTGCAGCTGATGAACCTGGGCCTGCATTTGGCCCTGCGGCCACCGCCGCCGGCGCCGCCGGCGGGTAGCAAACCGGATGGAACCATGCCGCCCGATTGGCACACGTATACATATGCGATCGGCCCGGTCGCCGTGTCGCCGCTGGAAGTGGCCGCGATGCTCGACATGCCGGGCATCCGGATCGAAAGAATGCGCTACCGCGCCGGCATCTGGTCTTTTGAAGGAGTCATTTATGCGAAATAGCCTGAGCCTGTTGTTCCTGGTGGCGGTGGCGGCCGGTCCGTCTGCCGCCGCCACCGCTGCCACCGCCGCTGCCGCCGTTCCGGTGCCGGCCGCCGCCAGCGCCTCCGACACGCTCACCCGCATCGAGTCCGAGACGTTGGTGCTGAAAGCGCGCGAGCGCCAGCTTGCGGTAAGGGCGGCAATCGCGCAGCGCCAGAACGAGATCGCCGGACGCCAGGACGAGGCGGCGCGACTGGGCAGCCCGGCGCCGGCGGCCAGCCCGGTGGTGCAGTCGCTCGAAGGGATCGGCCAGCACCAGTATGCGACCCTGCGCTTCGACAGCGGCGCCGTGGTCGAGGTGCGCGCCGGCGATATGCTGGCCGGTGGCCTGCGCGTGCTGAGCGTGGAGTCGAATGGCGTGATCGTCGAAACGGCGCGCAAAAAGCGCGTGCGCCTGCCGCTGGCCGGCAACGCGGCCGTATCGGCTCCCGCACCGGCCCCAGTGCCCGCGTTTGCACCTGCGCCGGCGCGCGCGGCAGTCGCCCTGCCGCCGCTGTTCCCCGGCGCCACCGGGAGCGAGCGATGATCCCCTTCGCCAGCTTGCGCGGCACGACGCCGGCCAAGGCCGCGCCGCCGGCAGCGCGCAGCGGTGGCGCGCCACAGGTACTGAGCAGCGCCGGCGACTTCGAGGGCAGCGCCGAAGAACGCAAGCTGCTTTGCCTGCTGTCGGACGGGCGCTTGCTGATCGCCCAAGGCCAGGAATCGAATCCGCACGTGCTGTCGTACCGCGCGCGCCTGCAGAAGATGGCGCGCCAGTGCACCGTTGAGGTGGTCGACATCGAAACCATCGCCGCCCTGTATAACAATGGCGCGGGCGAGCAGGGCGGACGCCGCCACGAGCACTCGATGATGCAGGTGACGGCCAAGGAGTTGCTTAACCGCGCCTGCCGCGAACGCGCCTCGGACATCCACATCCGCGTGCGCCGCTGCAGCACCGAGACCTATTTCCGCATCCATAACGACCTGCTGCGGGTCGGCAGCCAGACCTCGGAATACGGCGAGCGCCTGCTGGCCACCCTGTACGGCGCCATGACGTCGGTGTCGGACAGCTCGTACAAGCCGACCGAACGCCAGGACGCCAGCATAGCGGACCGCGACAAGCTGCCGCCGCAGCTGTACGGCGTGCGCATCGCCACCGCGCCCACCAGCGAAGGCACGCTGATGGTGCTGCGGCTCCTGTACAACGACGCCGGCGACACGGTCGACCTGCGTCCGCTCGGCTTCTCCGAGCTGCATGCGTGCCAGATGCAGCGCCTCAAGGAGCAGCCGACCGGGATGAACATCATCAGCGGCCCGACCGGCTCGGGCAAGTCGACCACCCTGCAGCGGGTGCTGAGCGGCGCCCTCCAGGAAGCCGGCAACAAGCTGCACGTGCTGACCGTGGAAGACCCGGTCGAGTATCCGATCGACGGCGCGGTGCAGACCTCGGTCACCAATGCCGGCAGCGAGGAAGAGCGTTCGCGCCTGTTTTCGGCGGCAATCAGCAACGCCATGCGGCTCGATCCGGACACCATCATGATCGGCGAAATGCGCGACAAGGCCTCGGCCCAGAGCGCGTTGCGGGCCTCCATGACCGGGCACCAGGTCTGGACCACGGTGCACGCCAACAGCGCCATCGCGATCGTCGACCGCCTGCTCGACCTGGGGCTGCCGATGAATATGGTGGCCGACCACCTGGTGGTGACCGGCTTGATCAGCCAGCGCCTGGTCAAGCTGCTGTGCCCCCATTGCAAGGTGAGGCTGGGCGCCGCGCCCGACACGCTGGCCGCGCCGCTGCTGGCGCGCGTGCGCCAGGCTTGCGGGGCCGCCTTCGACCAGGTGTGCGTGGCGGGACCGGGCTGCCCCGAGTGCCGCGAGCAGGGCACGGCGGGGCGCAGCGTGGTGGCCGAAGTCATCACGCCCGACGCACGCTTTTTCGATCTGGTCCGCAGCGGCGCCAAGGGGCAGGCACTGGACTACTGGCGGCGCGAGCTGGGCGGCCAGACCCTGCTCGAACACGCGCTGGCCAAGGTGGCCGCCGGCCTGGTCGATCCGCGCATGGCCGAAAAAGTGGTCGGGCACCTGGCGTTCGAGGCGTCGCGCGCCGAGCGCCACCTGAACGTGGTGGAGGCGCTGCATGCAGGTTGACCTGCAGCGCTGGTGGGCGCGTACCCAGTTCGGCGAGGCCGTGCGCCTGCGTGTGTACCGCAAGATCGCGGCGATGCTGGGCAACGGCGTGCCGCTGCTGAAAATCCTCGACGAGCTGTGGGAGCGCGCCTCCGCCCAGGGACGCAAGCCGAACGAACCGCTCGCCATCGTGCTGGCCGACTGCCGCCGCACGGTGCAGAACGGGCGCTTCCTGGGCGATGGGCTGGAATGGTGGGTCCCGAGCACCGAACGCATGATCATCCTGGCCGGCGAGCAGTCCGGGCGCCTGGAAGTGACCCTGCAGGTGCTGGCCGGCGTGGTCAAGTCGCAAAAGGAAATCAAGCGCGTGATCGTCGGCGGGCTGTCCTATCCGCTGGCCATCCTGGCGATGGTGCTGGCCTATCTGTATGTGTTCGGGGTGACCGTGGTGCCGCAGTTCGCGCGCATGGTCGACCCGGAAAAATGGCGCGGGTCGGCGCGCTCGCTGTATGTCATGTCGCAGCTGGTGCAGCAGTGGATGCTGCCGATCGTCGGCGCGCTGCTGGTGGTGCTGGTGGCGATTGCCGTGTCCTTGCCGCGCTGGCGCGGCAACCTGCGCGTGGTGCTGGACCGCTACGCGCCCTATTCGATCTACCGGCTGCAGGTCGGCAGTGGCTTCCTGATGGCGTTTTCGGCCTTGCAGTTCGCCGGCATCACGGTCGAAAAGTCGCTCCAGCGCCTCTCGGGCCAAGCCCCGCCGTGGCTGCGCGAACGGCTCGACGGCGCGCTGCTGGGGGTCAAGTCCGGCCTCAATTGCGGTGAAGCGCTGCGCAACGCCGGCTACGGCTTTCCGTCGCCCGAGGTGGTCGACGACCTGTGCGTGTATGCCGAATACAAGGGCTTTGCCGACGCGCTCAAGATCCTGGCCGACGAATGGATGGCCGATGGCGTGGAAACGGTGAGCGCCCAGATGAAGGTGCTCAACGGCTTTTCCGTGATTGCGCTGGCCGTGGTGATCGCCTGGCTGGTGACCGGCTTTTTCGGCATCCAGCAGGAGATCGCCAGCATGACGCGCAGCATGCGCTGAACCCACTACCTCATTTCTTAACCTGTAGTTTTTTCACTTTCCCACCGACTGGAGAACACCATGAAACAAGCCCGCTACCCACGCCGCCAAGCCGGCGCCTCGCTGCTCGAAGCCATCGCCTACCTCGGGATCGCCGCCATCGTCATCCTGGGCGCGGTGTCGCTGCTGACCGGCGCCTTCAGCAGCGCCCAATCGAACCAGGCCGGCGAGGAAGTCACCGCCATCCGCACCGCCGTGCGCAAGCTGTACATGGGGCAGGGCTACGGCACCGGTGCGCTCAATGCGACGCTGAGGACCGCGGGCGCCTTTCCCGGCACGCTGTCGGTCACGGCCGACGGCACCGCGACCAATGTCTGGGGCGGCAACGTGGTGGTCACCGGCGCCACTGGCAGCTTTACCATCGCCTACCCGGCCCTGCCGCAGGACGTCTGCCTGGCCACCCTGGTGGCGGCCAGCGGCTGGCAGTCGATCGCCGCGCCGGGCACGGCCTCGATCACGACCTTCCCGATCACGCCGGCCGCCGCCGCCACCGCCTGCAGCGTGACCGCTGCCGCCGGCAACGCGCTGACCTTCACCTCCAACTGAACCCGACCCGATTGACCTTCGTATGCTCGACGCTACCGCAGTCCGCCAGCTGGTGTTTTCCGACCTTTACCTTGGCCATCCGACCCTGGAGGACCGCTTTTGCGACGTCCCCGGCGCCAGTGCCAATCCGCTGCGCGCGAGCGCCGCGCTGCGCGGCGACCTCGATCTGCTGATCGATGTCTGCAAGGCGGCGCTGGCCGGGCCGCGCGCGCCGGCGCGCTGCAAGGTGGCGCACGACGGCGTCGATTACCACATGACGACCATGCTGACGGCCGGCGGCCAGGTGTTCGTGCTGCGCCGCATCGCCGCCGCCATCCGCTCGCTGGCCGAACTCGGGATGCCGAATGCGTTCATCCCGGCGCTGCTGGCGCGCGGCCTGTCCGGCCTGTTCCTGGTGGCCGGCCCGGCCAAGTCGGGCAAGACCAGCACCGCCTGCGCCATGGTCAAGGAACGGCTGGCGGCGCATGGCGGCGTAGCCGTTACCGGCGAAGCGCTGATCGAACTGCCGCTCGAAGGCAGCTACGGCGACGGCGTCTGCTACCAGACCGGCACCGGCGCCGATTCCAGCTTCGCCGAGGCGCTGCGGCGGGTGCTGGGGACCGGCGCGCACATCATCCTGCTCGACGAGATCCGCGACCAGGAAGCCGCCGTGGCCGCGCTGCGCGCCAGCATCGACGGCTACCTCCTGATCAGCACCATGCGCGCCGACAGCGCGACCCAGGCCATCGGCAAGCTTGAATCGCTGGCGGCCGAACGCCTCGGCGCCGAACACGCGCGCGCGCTGATGGCCGAAGGCGTGACCGGGGTGCTGTACCAGCAGCTCGGCACCAGCGCCAAGATAACGCTCAAGGCCGACATGCTGCTGCTGAAAGACGCTCCGTCGGCGCGCAGCCATGTGCGCAACGGCCAGTACGATCTGCTGGCGGGCATCGCCAGGCAGCAGATGGCGGCCCTGATCGCCTCCAACGCGGCGCATCCTCTGGCGCAGCGCTAGCCATGTTCAACGCCATGATCGTCGCCGTTCTGCTGGCGCTCACCACCTGGTATTGCGCCGGCCAGGGCGACCCCGGGGTGCTGGCGGCGCGCACCGCGCAGCGCGGCCAGGCCAGCGCGATGGCCCAGTACCGCCAGGCGGTGGTGGGGTACTTTACCGCCCATCCGGAGCAGTTCCAGGCCGCCCCCGTGAACCGGGCCGGCTTTGCCAACTACCGCCTCGCCGACGGCACTATTTTGGTGTATGCGCTGGCGCCGCAGCCGGGGCTGACCGCCGAATTGCTGGCACTGTCGCAGCGCTCGCACATGGTCGGACGCTTCAGCGACGGCTTTTTCTGGCCGGCGCTCGGCGCCGCGCCGAGTTCCATCGCCACCCCGGCGCTGGCGATTCCGGACGGCGGCCCGGTGTGGCTGGCCGCCGCCAACTGAGGACAAGCATGCACTACAAACAGCACGGCATCGCCATGATCGAAATCCTCGGCGCGCTCCTGATCGCCGCGATGCTGGTGGCGGGCCTGGCGTCGATGATCGACACCGGTCTCGAAGACGCCAAGGCGCAGCGCAGCGCGCAATACCAGTCGGCCATGACGGCAGCCGCCAGCACCTACCTGGCCGACCAGTACGGCGCGCTGGCGCAGCCGGCCAAGGTCGGCCAGACCCTGGTCATCACGCCGGACATGCTGCGCGCGGCCGGCATGCTGCCGCCCGGGATGGCCGCGACCAACCCCTACGGCCAGGGCGCCTGCCTGCTGGTGCGCCCGCGCGTCAAGTCGGCGGCGGCCCCAGGCACCATCGTGCTCGATGCGCTGTTGGTGAACGAAGGCGCGCCGATCCCGGACCGGGTGCTGGCCTTTGCCGCCGCCAGCGCCGGCGCGGGCTTCATCAGCAGCCGCGAGCCGGGGCGGGCCCGCAGCGCGGCCGGCGCCTGGGCGCTCGACGCGACCACCGCGCCAACCCTGGCCAGCTTCATCGGCGCCAGTTGCAGCGGCACGGCGGCCGGCGGCGGCAGCCTGGTGTCGGCCCTGCTATTCGACGGCGCCGGCCAGTCGGCCGATTTTTTGTACCGCAACAAGGTGCCGGGCATGCCCGAGCTGAACCAGATGAACGCGCCGCTCGGCATGGGCGCGGCGGCGGTGGTCACGCTCGACGCGCCGTGTAGCGGCGCCGCCATCGCGGTCGACGCCGCGCGCAACCTGATGCACTGCAGCGGCGAGAACCGCTGGACCAGGGTCGCCAGCACCTCGTCCTGGAAGGAGCCGGTGGCCGGCTACGCCGACCTGGCGCTGCAGGCGGACAGCAAGGATGGCGACGTGCGCCTGGTCGCTACGCTCGGCCTGGCCTTCAGCTACCACCAGGCCAACGGCGCATGGCGGCCGCTGGCGGCCGACCAGGACGGCAACCTGGCGATTGCGGGCAGCCTGACGGCCGGCGCCGACATCAAGGCCGGGCGCGACCTCGTCGCCGCCAGGAACGGCGAGATCAAGGGCGACCTGGACGTGTACGACCACGTGCACGCGTACACCATCACCGCCGACGACTACATCTGGGCGGCGACCTATTCGATCGGCAGCCACTACGGGCCGGGGTGGGGATGCAACAAGTGGCTGGAAGGCGCCAACCCGCCGGTGCGCGTCAATATCATCGGCACCATCGTGCTCGATTCGGACTCGCCGCCGCTGCCGCTGATCTGCACCGGCACCGACCCGGACAATGCCGTGTGGCGCTACATGAATGGCTCGCTGACGCGATGAGGGCGGCATGCGCACTGGCGCTGGCACTGCTGTGCGGGCGCGCCGGCGCCTGCTGGCAGGATGCCGCCGAGCGCCATGGTGTCAACGCCAGCCTGCTGTACGCCATCGCGCGCACCGAATCCGGGCTCAATCCGCTGGCGCGCGGCCGGCCCAACGCCAACGGTTCCTACGATATCGGCCTGATGCAGATCAACAGCAGCTGGCTGCCGGCATTGCGCCGCCATGGGCTGGAGGAACGCCAGCTGTATGACGCCTGCACCAGCATCCACGTCGGTGCGTGGATACTGGCGCAGAACATGCGCCGGCTCGGCAATTCCTGGGATGCGGTGGGGGCCTACAATGCCGCCGATCCGAAAAAACGGCTGGCGTATGCGCTCAAGGTCTACCGCAACCTGCCGCGCGAAGCGGCAGGGGGTTAGCGCGCGCGGCGGCGCCGGAACACGTGCGGCGTGGTGCTGCTGAGCAGATAGGTGATGTATTGATGGTCTTCGGCGACGCGCTCCCAGCCGCCGCTGTCCATGAAGCGGATGCAGCGCGCGTTATCTTGTTCGATGCGCACCCGCACCGGATCGCATAGCGCGAACAGCCAGTCCAAGGTGGGTTTCAGCAGCCACGCCCAGCGCCCGTGGAATTGTGGCAGCACCGCCAGGTGCAGTTCGCGGCCGTCGAACACGGCGCCGCCGGCCGCGACGCCATCGATCTCGTAGCCGACCGAGGGACAGCCGAGGTAGTGGGCAACGGTGCGCTCGCGCGTGGCAACGGCGGTCTGCGCGCTGGGGTAGCGGCTTTGTTCGATGTCGTACATGAGACCGACATCGGCGCAGTCGGTAAGGCGCAGCTCGGCCATGGGGACTCCGTGCGGATAGGGTGGGTAAGGTGGGAATGAAGCAGGGGAAGCTGCGCAGGCATCACTGCGCGGGCAACCAAGGTACGGGACCGCATCGGCAGCCCCGCACCGGGAACGCGCTTAAGTACTCGCCCGGAAATAGATGTGTTTTTGGCTGCCAGAACCGGCGCGTTGCTGCGTTGGCTCCTGCTTGCAGTGCTCGCACTGCCGCGCACTCGCCGCCTTGCACCGCATCCGGTTCCGTTCGCCAAAACTCACATTCTTTTCCGGTCAAGTACTTAGACGATGGCGGCGCTGTCAGGTTTTGGCGCAGGTGGTGGCGGTGGCGGCACCATTGCGGCGAGGGTGGAGGCGGCGCTCAGGACAGGGGCGAGGACTGGCATGGTAATTCCTTTCAAAGTGTCGGTTGCAACTCCGGTTGGAGTACGTATGAGTGGCGCGCGGGCGGCCATGGTTCCATCGGCGCGCGCCAATGCCGCATTGTCGATCGGGGCCGGAGCGCGGCCTATGACACCGAGAGCAGCCAGGCGCCGGCCTTGTCCCTGGCGTCCATGATCGCGTCGAGCAGGCTGGTCTCGTCGGCCAGCTGCCCGATGCCGATGTTGTGCAGGATGATGTAACGCCCTTCGCTGGCGTCCCACAGCCATTCGCCGCCGGGATAGCCGGGGCTGGCCAATGGCGGGGCCGCCGCTGCCGCCAGCGTACGGCGCGGCAAGTATACCGACACGCACAGGAAAGGCTGCGCCGCGTCGGCCGCCAGCGAGGTCAGCGTGACGATCTCGTCGAACTGCAGCTCCAGCACCGGTGGGCCGCCGGTGCTCTGCTGGCCTGTCAGCTCGACCAGCTCGCGCAGGCAGCGCAGGACGGCAGCGGCCGAGCCACCGAACTCCTCTGGTGGGACATAGTCGTGTTGCTGCATAGAACCTTATAGGAAAAGTAAGCGGTCGGAGCAATGCAAAATGGGTAAGTGCATGCTACGCGTTCCGGTGCGCAACGCCAAGATCAAACAATGCGCACGAGCCTGCCGCGATCCGCCCCAGGTGTTCGATCATACTGATTTTCCGCGCCGGCTTCAGTGGTCCAAAAGTGTTGCGCCGTTCCCTGTCGTTCGGGTGTTGTATGACCATCGATTTCATGCCAGGCCGCGCGGGTCGGGCAGGTGCGGCCGGTGGAACCGGGGCTGGCGGCGCTGCCACGCAGAGTCCGGCTTCTCCACGTCCCCGGAGCCCCCCCATCAAGCAATCAGAGGGGGCGAAGGAATGTCGTTCGTTTAGTTTCCAGTAGCAGAGCAGGGGGGGCAGGCGCCCGGGTCGATCCGGCCCGGCGCTGCGCCGGGCTGCGAGCGCAGAAAACGCGCGGACATAGAGGGAAGAAGGGAGGAAGGGAAGACGGGAAGAAGGGAAGACGGGAAGAAGGGGGCGAACGCGGGGAGCGGGAGAACCTCGGGAGCGAGCGCAGAGAGCGGGACCGTTACGCGCCGCTGCCGGGCCGAAAAAGACAGCGCCGCCCGATGGCGGCGCCGCATCTACTGCTGCTCGTTGACCTGTTTGGCCATGGTACTGAAGATCTGCAGCTTGGACAGGGCCTGGCCCTGCGCCGCCGCCCAGCGGATCAAGTCGGCGTCGCCGCCCGCGGCGCTGGACCATTCGCCGGCGCCGCTGCGGGGCGGTGCCGGCAAATGCTGGCTACGGTTGTTCAGATAGGTCATCGCTGCCTCCTGTCGTGGTATGTCTGTTGAGGATGGGATGCGGAAAAAGCCGCGCGCCGCAGCACGCCGGAGCGCGGCCATGCGTGCATCAGATGGCGTTCACCGCAGCGGTGTTCGCCTTCTTCTGGATCGCCGCCGCCATCTCGGCTGCGGTCAGCGCCTCGTTGGCCGCCATACCTGCTGCGATGTTTGCCTGACCTGCTACCGTACTGAGTGCCGTTGTAGCGATACCAAACATGATGTTCTCCTTAAATGGTTGATTGAAAGTGCCGCCTTGGCCATCGTCTGCCGCAGCGGTCCAACATGAGTAGCTGCGCGCAGGGCATTGGTTCCGCCGCCGCCGCGCACTTTTTCGCCGCCGGCGCGCCGCTGAGATTTGTTGAGAAATCGCCGGCCCGGGCCAAGTATCATTTGACTTGCATACGCCACAGGGCAAGAGGCAGCGGCGCCGCCTGGGCGCCATTTTCCGGGATACATATGAGCGATGAATTTTTGGCGGAACGCGATTTGCTGTCCGAGCTGATTGCACTGGTCAACCAGGGCGAGGTGTTCTCGGACATCCATATCGAGCAGGACGCGCGCATCATGATCAAGACGCCGCGCGGCTGGACCGCAGCGGGCGACGAAGCGGTGACCCTGGCCGACATGAAGCCGCTGCTGGCCGCCATCGACGAGGATTGGGAAGACAAGATCCTCAGCGCCGCCATCGACCGTTCCTTCGTGCTCACCAACTGCCGTTTGCGCTGCAATCTGTACCGCATGTCGGGCGGACGCACCATCGGCATCGCGATCCGGCGCCTGCCGATGGAGCCGCTGCCGATCGAGAAAACCGGCCTGCCGGCCTACGTGCGCACCATGCTGGAAGCGACCAAGGGCGTGATCCTGGTGACCGGCCCGACCGGTTCCGGCAAGACCACCACCATGGCCGCGCTGCTGGAGCACATCAACCACACCCGCAGCGCCCACATCGTGACCATCGAAGAACCGATCGAATACTACCTGCGGCGCGACCAGGCCATCATTTCGCAAAAGGAGGTGCCGACCGACACGGCCAGCTTCTCGAGCGGCCTGCGCGAGGCGATGCGGCAAAAGCCGGATGTGCTGATGGTGGGCGAGATCCGCGACTTCGATACCGCCGACACGGTGCTGCATGCGGGGGAATCGGGCCACCTGGTGCTGGCCACCATGCACACCAACAGCGCGCTGGGCGCGATCGGCAAGCTGCTCGGCTATTTTCCGGCCGAGCAGCAGGCGCAGCGCGCCGCCGCCCTGGCCAACTCGCTGGTCGGCGTGATCTACCAGAACCTGCTGCCGAGCGAGGACGGCCAGAGCTTCGTGCTGGCCAGCGAGATGATCTTCAACCACAACCAGCAGGTGGCGCCCTTGATCAGCGATCCGTCCAAGACGCACCTGATCGCCGATTTCCTCAAGCGCAAGGAAGACAATATGTCGCGCAGCCTGAACGACGTGCTGGCGCAGCTGGTCGCTAAAAAGATGATCGGCACCAAGGATGCGATGCGTTCGGCCTACAACCGGCTCGAACTGCATGAAATGCTGAGCAACAAGCGCTAGTGTCATGAGTTGGAAATTCGTTGATTAAATATGGCGAGATCGTGCCGAGGCAAGGAACAAAGCGCAGACAGGAAAACGCCTGGCGAGCATTTGTGACGCGGTATCGGCGCGATTATCGCTGTATTAAATCAACGAATTTCTGACTCAGGACGCTAGACCTGGTCGCGGCCGGCGAGGCAGTATTCGCCGCCGCAGCCGCTGGCGCTGGACGGATCGCAAAAGCCGTCGCTGCCGCAGCGGCGCATGCAGTCGATGCGGCTGGCCGGACGGACCGGCGCCGGTGTGCGTGGGCGTCCGGGGACGGCCATGCGCGGCGGCGGCACGGGGCTGCCGGCGACCATCGCCAGGTGGTGCATTCGGTCCTCGCCGCCGCCGACCAGGTAGTCGGTACGGGTGGCGCGGCTTGCCGGCAGCAGGTCCCGCCCTGGCGGCGGCAGCGCAGCTGGCGCCATGGGCGCCAGCGGCTGCGCGGCCAGCGCCGGCGCTGCCGGCAGCCCGGCCGCCGCATCCTGCGGCACCGGCGCAGCCTGGGCGGGCTCAGGGCGCATGGCTCGGGGGTGGTTCGCCACGGCTTTCCAGTTCGACCTCGCGGCCGCTATCGTCCTGCTCCATCAGTTCCTGCACCACCGCGTAGACCTGGGCTACCGATTCGTAGCTGGCGCGCGGCACGTAGTGGTCGGCCTTGCCGGTGGCGTACAGGGTACGCGCCAGCCAGACGTGGCGGATCACCGGAATGGCATGCGCGCGCGCTTCGCGGATCATGGCCTGGGCCACCTCGTCCTTGCCCTTGGCCAGCAGCAGCGGCGCCGGGGTCTGGCCCGGGTCGTAGAACAGCGCCACCGCGAAGTGGGTCGGATTGACCACCACCGCGTTGGCGCCGGCGGTCCTGGCCGGCGCCGATTCGGACGCCCACTGCTGCGCCAGGCCCTTGCGCGCCTGCTTGACGTGCGGGTCGCCTTCGGATTCCTTGTATTCGCGCTTGATCTCTTCCATGTCCATCATCAGCGACTTGACGTGGAAGTATTTTTGCAGCGCGAAGTCGATCACTGCCAGCACCAGGCACATGCCCACCACCGGATGGAGCACCATGCGCAGCAGCGCGATGAAGCCGAAGTAGATATCCTTCGGCTCGCCGCTGGCCATCTGCAGGATCGATGGCAGCTGCTTGCGCACCATGGCCCAGATCATCAGGGCCAGGCCGATGGCCTTGGCCAGCGCCATCAGCAGCTCGCCCAGCTTCTTCTTGGCGAACAGCTGCTTGACGCCGTTGACGGGGTTGAGCTTGTCGATCGAGGGCGTGAGCGATCCGGGCGCGATCAGCACCCCGAACTGGCCCCAGTGGGCGCAAAAGGCCACCACCGGGCAGAGCACGAAGAACACGGCGAATACGCCAAGCAGCAGCGTGCCGGCGGCGCCCAGCATGGCCGGCACGGCGTCGTGGAAGGGCCGGCCGACCTGGCGCAGGGCCAGCTCGAACAGGGCGTCGAGCGCGGCGTGCCATTGCGGTTCGGTGGCCAGCGCCAGTTCGGCCACGACGATCAGCATGGACACGCGCGCCAGGTCGCGGCTCATCGCGACCTGGCCCTTGTCGCGGGCGTCGCTCAGCTTCTTGTCGGTGGGCTGTTCGGTTTTGTCGTCGCTCATCGTCTGCCGTAGTCCAGCATCTGGGGAATCAGCTCGAGCATGCGGGCGAAGTCGCCGGCCACGTAATGCGAGAAGATCGGCCAGTAGACCAGCAGGATGAACAGCCCGGCCACGCATTTGAGCGGGGCCGAGATGAACGAGACCTGCAGGTTGCCGGCGAAAATGCCGATGATGGCGACGCCGAAGTCGATCATCAGCAGCGGCATGATCACCGGGCCGCCGTAGACCGCGACATGCCAGAAGAATTCGCCGAAGCGCTTGAGCAGCAGGTCCAGGTGGCCCGGTTCGAACGGCGGCGCCAGGTTCAGCGCCGGCCACAGGCCGTAGCTGTCGACCAGGATGCGCACCAGCGCCAGGAACAGCCCGGCCTCGATCATCATCACCACGGTCGCCTGCAGCAGCATGGCGCCGAGCGCGCTGGCATCCTGGTCGAGGTTGGACTGGATCTGGATCGGCGAGCGCTGGGTGTCGAGGATCGAGCCGATCGACTGCGCCACCCAGAGCGGGATCGCCATCATCACCCCGAGCAGCAGGCCGATCCCGGCTTCCTTGAGCGCCAGCATGGCGGCCACCAGCAGGCCGGGCGTGGACTGCTGGAGCGACAGGAAGGTCGGGGCCAGCGCCGGCAAGGCGATGGCGAAGGCCACCGCGTTGCGCATCATGCCTTGCAAGGTGCGGGTGCCGAAGCCGGGCAGGATCGCCAGGCAGACGGCGCTGCGCGGCAGCGTCAGCGCCATTGCGACCAGGAAGGTCTGCAGGTCGACCAGCAGCGATGTCGTCATGGGCTAGCGTCCGATGGTCGGAATCAGCACGAAGGCGCGTTCGGCCAGTTGCATGATCTCGGCGCCGAACCAGCGTCCCAGCATGGCGACAGTGAGCGCCACCGAGAGCAGCTTGACCACGTAGGGCAGGGTCTGGTCCTGCACCTGCGTGACCGCCTGCACCAGCGAGACCAGCACGCCGAACAGGGTCGCAATCAAGAGCGGCGGCGCCGAGATGACAATGGCCAGCCACAAGCCCTGCTGGAAGAATTGGAGTGTGTCGCCCATGGCGTGCCTCGCGGTTGGTGGATCAGAGATACGACATGGCCAGGGCATTGAGCAGCTTGCCCCAGCCCCCAACCATCGCGAACAGCAGCAGCTTGAGCGGAATCGTGATGGTTTGCGGACTGACCTGCTGCATGCCGAGCGCCATCAGCAGGTTCGACAACAGCAGGTCGATGACGACGAAGGGAATGTAGATCAGGAAGCCGATCTGGTAGCCGGTCTGCAGTTCCGAGACCACGAAGGCCGGCACCAGCACCAGCAGGTCGCTCGACGTGGCCGCTTGCGCCATCTCTTTCGGCCACAGTTTCCTGGCCGAGTCGAGGAACAGCTCGCGCTGGTCCGGGTGGGAAAAGCGCAGCATGAAGGCGCGCAGCGGTTCGACCGCTTCGCGCGCCTGGGTCAGCAGCTGGCCGCTCTGGGCGGCCCCGCCGCGCGTCTCGATGGCAAGCGCCCGGGTGCCGACCTGCTGCGCGGTCGGCGCCATGATGAAGATGCTCACGGCCAGGGCGATGCCGTAGATGGCCAGGGTCGGCGGCACCTGCTGCACGCCGATGGCGTTGCGCAGCACCAGCAGCACGAGCGAGATTTTCAGGAAGGAGGTGGTGACGACGACGATCAGCGGGATCAGCGACATCATCCCGAGCAGGATGGCAAACGAGACGACGTCGTACTGGCTGCCCATCATGCCGCGCTCCATTCGGTGATGCGCACGCCCAGGGCGCCGTCGATGTCGACCGCCTCGGCGCGGCCCAGCAGGTGCCCGGCGCAACGGATGTCGAGGGCCGCCGGGTTGGCGCCGGCCAGTTGCAGGACGCTGCCGACGGCCAGGCTGCGCAGGGCGCCGAGCGTGAGCGTGAGCTTGCCCAGTTCGATGTCGAGCGTGGCAGGCAGCTGGTCGAGCGCGGCGGCGTGCGGCTCGGGCGCCGGCGCATCCCGGGGCAAGGCGTCGTCGTTGTCGATGTCGTTGTCGTTATGGTTGTCGATGTCGATGTCGTTGTCGTTGTCGTGTATCGGTTCCATGCGTTTCTCCAAAGCTAAAATGATCAAGGTGCCCGGCGCCTGGTAGCGCACCGTGGCGCGCAGTGCGCCCAGGCCGACGTAGCCGCAGCCCTTGCAATCGAAGGCGCCGGCGTCGGGCAGCAGGATGTCGCCGGGACGCAGGCTGGCCAGCATGGCGTGCGGCAGGCGGTGCCGGGCCAGCCGCACCGGCAGCCGTAGCGGCAGGGCGGCAAAGGCATCTTGCGGAGCTTGCAGCGGCAGCCAGCCGGGGCCGGCCAGCAGGCGCAGCCAGTCGGCGGCGCTGGCGCGTGCGTGCGTCGCGACCAGGTGGCCGCCGCTGCGCAGGGTCAGGCGCAGGGTTGCCAGCGGCGCCGCCGGGGCGTCGGCGACGCCTGGCGCCAGGCTGTCGGCGCCGGCCAGTGGCGTGCCGGCCAGGCGAGCGCACACGGCGCCCTGCAGCCATTCCCAATGCGGTCCGTGCTGGTGTTCGCCCAGGTCGATGCCGGTGAGGGCGCGCAGCAGGCGCGCGCCACGGTCCAGCGCGATGCTGCCGAAGCTGCCGTGCACGGTCAGCGGATCGATCCACGCCGGCGCGCTGTCGACGGCCATGTGCAGCGCCAGGACGGCGTCCGGGGCCAGCGCCGGCAGTGCTGCCTGGCGGCCCAGGCCCAGCCGGCGCGAAAGTCCGGCCTGGACGCGGCCGATGCTGGCCACGGCCAGCGGCCTTGGGTTGATGATGGGGGAGCTCGGCATGGTCATGAATCCGGGTAGGCCCGCGGCGACGCAATGGCGGCGCCCGCATGGCGGATGGGATCGGGCGCTACAGCACGGCGATCCGCACATCCTTTTGCATACGTTGCTGCAAACGCCGTTCCAGTTCCATTTTGTTTTGACGCAGGCGTTGTTCGAGCACGCCGCCGCCGGCGCTGAGCATGAAATGCACGCCGCCCGCCACCGGCTGGACCACCACCCCGAGCGTCTGGCCGCCAGGCAGCAGCAGTTCGAAGATGCCTTGCTGCTGGCGCAGTCCGAGCAGGGCCTCTTCGACGCCGGCGTCGCCGCTGGCGGCAGCGCTGCCGACGCCGGCCACGGCGCCGTTGCCGCCATCGGGCTCGCCACCCTGGCAGCGTTCGCGCAGTGGAGCGAAGGCGTCGATGCATGGTGCGTGCGGGTCGGCGTCGGCCAGGTCCGTGGCGGCGCGCTCGCGGCGCGCGTCGGCCTGGCGCGCGGCCTGGGCATCGCGCATCCTGGCGCGCGCTGCCGGGGGCGTGGTAGTGGCGCCCGGCGCGGCCCTGGGGGCAGAGTGGGGCGCATAGCGCGGCGGTGCAGGCCGGCGTACCGGTGGCGGCGGATCGTCGTCGCGCGCCGGGGCGGGAATGCGGGCTCGTAGCTCAATCGTCATGGCGGCGCTCCGTTTCCTTGATGTGCTGGCGCAGGATGTCGAGCTTTTCCTGCTGGCGGCGGGCCTCGGCGAGCCGGTGGTGGGCGGCGAAAAACGCGCTGCCGGCCGCGCGGCTCTCGCCGGCGCGCTCGCGCCATGCCAGGAGGCGCTGTGCGGTGTCGCGCGTCATGCGTTCGTAGCCACCCTGGGCGGCGCGAAACTGGCGGCTGTCGGTTTCCATTGCAAAGAAGCGGGCGCGCGCCTGGCGCCAGTGCTCGGCGGCGCCCTCGCGCGCGTTGCGCCACGCCAGTTTGGCCAGGCGCTGTGCGGCGCGCCGGCCGCGCCAGTGCTCACGCACCTCGCGCCGCTCGCGTTCGAAGCGTTCAAGGCGCTGCTTGCGCACGCCGAGCAGGCGCTCGATGGTGCGGTCGGGAACGCGCGGCTCGGCCACCTCGGGCGCTTCGCGCCGCGTCCCCGCACCAGCGCGGCGCAGCCTCACGCCGCCAGCGCCGCGAGGCGTTCAAGGGTCTGCGCAAACGGGGTCTGGCCGCTGGTGTCCTGGCGCAGGAAGTCGGTCTGGGCCTGGCGCAGCGCCACCGCCTGGTCGGCCAGCGGATCGCCGCCGCTGCGGTATTCGCCGAGCCGGATCAGCAATTCCATCTCCTGGTAGCGCGATTGCAGCGCGCGAAAGCGCAATGCCGCCTTGCGGTGCGCGCCGTCGGTCACGTTGCCCATGGTGCGGCTGATGCTGGCGAGGATGTCGATGGCCGGGTAGTGGCCCTGTTCCGCCAGTTTTTTGCTGAGCAGGATATGCCCGTCCAGCAGCGACTTGGCTTCGTCGCCGATCGGGTCGGACGCCGATTCGCCGTCGACCAGCACCGTGTACATGGCCGTGATGGCGCCTTCGGCGGTGGCGCCGGCGCGCTCCACCAGGCGTGGCAGCATGGTGTAGACCGAGGGCGTGAAGCCGCCGCGCGCGGGCGGCTCGCCGGCGGCCAGGCCGATCTCGCGCTGGGCGCGCGCGAAGCGGGTCAGCGAATCGACCAGCAGCAGCACCTGCTTGCCGCGCGCGCGGAAGCCTTCGGCGATGGCGGTGGCGGTAAACGCGGCGCGCGAGCGCTCCATCGAGGTGCGGTCCGAGGTGGCGCAGACGATGATGGTCTTGGCGACCAGTTCGGGGTCGAGTTCATGGTCGAGGAATTCGTTCAGTTCGCGGCCACGTTCGCCGATCAGGCCGAACACGATGGCGTCGGCCTGGCAGCCGCGCGCTACCGCCGCCATCAAGGTGGTCTTGCCGCAGCCCGGTCCGGCGAAGACGCCGACGCGCTGGCCGCGGCCGAGCGTGAGCAAGCCGTCGATGGCGCGCACGCCGGTCGGCAGCGCGGTGGCGATGCGCGGGCGGTCGACGGCGGCGGGCGCCTCGCGCACCACCGGCACGGTTTCGCGCCAGGCCCCCGGGCGCAGGGGCGGGGCGTGCGGGGAGCGGAACAGCACGCGCCCGAAGCCGTCCAGCACGCTGCCGAACAGGTGCTCGCCGCTGTCGACGGTGTGCACGCCTCCCAGCGGCTCGATCAGGGTGCTGCGCGAGACGCCTTCGAGCGGGCTCAGTCCCGACAGCAGGGTGGCCTGTTCCGAGAAGCCGATGACTTCGGCCAGCATGGGTTGGGCGCCCGGACTGTGCAGGTGGCACAGTTCGCCGATGCGGGCCGGCGGCATGTGGGCCTCGATCAGGGTGCCCAGCACCTGTGCCACGCGGCCGAAGCGCTGCAGCCCGGGCGCAGCCGGCAGGGCGGCCAGCCAGGACGGCGCCTGGGCCGCCAGCTGCGCCAGGCGCCGGGTGGCGCCAGCATCGCGCGTCACCAGATCACCTCGATCTTGCGCTTGCCGAAAAAGGTCGCGCGGCTGGGCTGGATCGCCACCAGGCGCACGCCCTTGTAGTCGTCGCCAACGTACAGGCGGGCGCCGTCCTGCGTCACCACGCTGGCGTTGGCGCCCGAGATCACCTGGCCGATGCGGAACGGCAGCATCGCTTCGGCCGTCACCGCCTTGGCATGGATCGGGAAGGTGATGTTGTGTTCCTTGATGAAGCTGCCCAGGATGCGCTCGACGCGCGCGCTTTCTTCGTCGTCGAGATGGGCTTGCATGGTCCAGGACCGTTCGCCGAGCGCCAGGTCGAAGCGGTTCAGCAGCTCGGCGTCGGCCAGGCGCTTGCGGAACAGCGCGGCCAGGTCCGGCGCGGCGGGGGGCGCGCCAAGCAGGCCGGCCTGGGCGGGCGCGGGGGGCGGCGCAGGGGCGGCTGGCATGTTCAGCGGGGAGGACGCGACGGCCGATGGCGGCGGCGGGCGCGTGGTCAGCGCGTAGGCGGTGGCGGCCAGCATCGCTGCGAGCATGGCCAGCAGCGCGCCGATCCCGCGCCGGCGCCAGCGACTGCGGCTGCGGCTGGGGAGCGGCGGCGTGGCGGCGGGTTCGTCGTCGGCTTCGCGCCCATCGAATTCGGGCTCGGGAGCGGGCAGCGGCGGTGGCGCTTCCCATGGCGCGTCCGGCCAGGCGATGGCGAGCCAGATGTCGCCCACGCGCGCGCAGTCGCCGGCGCGCAGCTCGACCAGTTGTTGCGCTTCGCCGCGACCGGCGCCGTAGATGGCGCCGCCGCAGGCGGTCAGCAGCCAGGCGTCGCCGTCGGGCGAGAGCAGCGCGTGCTCGCTTTCGATGCCGTGGTCGGCCATGACGATGTCGGCCGCGTCGCCGGCGCCGAGGGTGACGCACTGCCCGTCGAGCGGCAGGGTGGCGCCGCGGTGCAGGCCGTTGAGGATGCGTAGTTCAAGCATGGTGTGGTCTCTGTGACTGGTTCGATACCGGTGAGTACCCGCAGCTGCGCTTTGGTTCCGGCCTCGCATGGCTGCGCCGCGGCGCGCCACGGACAAGGTGATGCGACGCGCGTTGTGGGCGCCGGCGCTCTCGCGGTTCCGTCGCGGCGGCGGCGCGGGCGGGCGATTTCCTCAACGTTTTTCAAAGTCTCACGAATGCTCATGGTTCAGCGAAAACGCGTTTTATCGCTGCTATCTTGGCGTCCATGGTGCTGCGACACCGGCACGGCCGATACGCACAGCACGCCCCCTTCCCGCCATTTTGGAGAACCGCATGATGACTATCGACTACGCCGCCACCCAGGCCGCCGCCAACCCCGCCATCGACGTGCGCCGCCTGTTCATGGCGCACCGCCAGCATCTGGTGCGTTTCGTGCAGCGCTACACGCGCAGCCTGGAAGACGCCGAGGACGTGGTGCAGAACACCTTCATCGAAGCGATGCGCTGCGCCGACCGTTTTTCGGGCTTGTCGAAGCCGTCGACCTGGCTGTTCGGCATTGCGCTGAACCTGGCGCGCAACCAGGTGCGCCGCAACAGCGCCGATCTGTACGAGACGGTGGAGGAGGGTTTCATGGAGCAGATCGCGGACCAGTTTGCCAATCCGGCCGACCGCTTCGAGTCGCGCCAGATCACCCTGCAGGTCGACTCGCTGCTGCGCAGCCTGCCGCCGAAGATCCGCGAAACCTTCGACGTGGTGGTCAACGGCGATGCCACCTACGAGCAGGCGGCCGAGTACTTGTCGATCCCGGTGGGCACGGTGCGTTCGCGCGTCTCGCGGGTGCGCGCCGCGGTGCGCGAGCAGTTCGGCAGCATGGCGTAGAAATGCCATTTCTGCATGCCATTTCGGCATGCCGTTGTCGCCGCATTATCGTTTTTTGCAGGGGCGGTGGCCGAACTTCTCAACGATGCTCAAAACCGCAGGAAGATGCGCGGCAAAGGCCCGAAGACGGTGTTTTTCCTGATACATTGTTAAATGAAAATTTGAAGTTCTTAAAGTTATTCATTCGCCACTGCTATCACTCCATGGAGGAATTGTCATGATGTCCGCGCCTGTTTCCAGCACCGTGTCGTTGCCCGCCGCACCGGCCGTCGACGTCCAGCGCCTGTTCATCGAACACCGCCAGCACCTGGTGCGTTTCGTGCAGCGCTACACGCGTAACCTGGAGGATGCCGAGGACGTGGTGCAGAGTACCTTCATCGAAGCGATGCGCTGTGCGGGCAGCTTTGCCGGCATGTCGAAGCCGTCGACCTGGCTGTTCGGCATTGCGCTGAACCTGGCGCGCAACCAGGTGCGCCGCAACAGCGCCGACCTGTACGAGGCGGTGGAGGAGGGCTACTTCGAACAGATCAAGGACCAGGGCGCCAATCCGGCCGAGCTGTGCGAATCGCGCCAGATCAGCTCCAGGGTGGACGCGTTGCTGCGCAGCTTTCCGCCCAAGATCCGCGAGACCTTCGACGTGGTTGTCAGCCGCGACATCACCTACGAAGAGGCCGCCGAGTACCTGGAGGTGCCGGTGGGTACCGTGCGTTCGCGCGTTTCGCGCGTGCGCGCTGCCGTGCGCGAGCGCTTCGGCGCGGGCGCCTGAGTGTGTCTTTCCGATACGTTGTGATGCCGGCGTTGGCGTTGACGGACCCTATCTGTCGTAATCGCGACTAAGAGCCTATCTCAGTAGATCGGAGTCGCTGCTGGCGCGCCTGGCAAGCGAGTGCGGCCTCGGTATTCCTTCGGAATACCCTCGTCGTTGCATGGCTAGCCATGCGGCCTCGGTATTCCTTCGGAATACCCTCGTCGTTGCATGGCTAGCCATGCGGCCTCCTCGCGCCTTGCCCTCGCTTGCCATGCATCGCCTACGCGCATGTCGCCATCAGCTTCCCCCGATCTACTGAGATAGGCTCTAAGCAGATGCATACTCTTTCATTTTCCAGCTAATCAACACGCCCGGTAACTTGGACTGCGATGGTCTGATTTGCCAGGGCGCATTAAGGTCGAAACATGTTGTTTACCGTCTCCGCTACGTTTTCCGACTTCAGCATGGGGTACGAACAGTACGAAGCCGATGGCCCGGCAGCGGCGCTGATCATGTTCTTATCACGTGCCGAATCGCTCAGCCGATATGAGCCAGCACTACGCCAGCTTGCGTGCCGAAGCGATGGGCACGACCTCCTACATGTGGCAGATGGAATCCGCGGTCTCTGGATCTGGCATCTGATGACGCCATTGGAGCCCGACGACATCGCGCTGTACGGAGGCACCGTCATTCAAACCGATGCCGACGGCCCGCTATGTGCGGCACCGGTTGCCTGACGGGCGTGTACGCCCGATGCACAATAGCTGGTGGTCCGTCTTCGTCAACGCGTTGACTGCATCTGGTTGCTCGGTGGCACTTGGGCCGGAAGCGTTTGACTGGTAGCGCGCGGCGCTTGCGATTTGCCTCACTTGATCTATACTATGGTCTCAAAGGAGACAATCATGTCGGCTTCCAAAGCGGTGGCAAAGCCAGCAGTACCGGCCAGAGGCACCGCTGGCAAGGCGGCACGATCAGCTGCCACCGGTACCTTTGCCGGAGTGAAAGCAACGCACGGGCGATCAAGTACGATGGAGGGCACACAGCTTTACCGTCTTGACCCTCAGGAACGAATTAGGGTGATCCGGCAGGGCATTGACGCGTCTGTGATTGGCAATCTGTCGTCGCGCATGGGCATGAGCAAGGAATATCTGCTGTCGAGCCTTGGCCTGTCCCGCGCCACGATCAGTCGCAAGGAAAAGGACGCGACGATGCTTTCCAAGGACGAGTCGGAACGGGTGCTCGGCGTTGAAACACTAATCGGTATGGTGCAGACCATGGTTGAACAGTCTGGCGACCCCTCCGGCTTCGACGCCGCGCGCTGGGTGTCGAACTGGCTGTCCAAGCCACTGCCGGCGCTGGCCGGCGCGACCCCGGCCAGCTATATGGACACGTTCGAGGGCCAGAAGCTTGTGGCCGAATTACTTTCGATGAGCCAGAGCGGGGCATATGCATGACCGTGGCTGTCTGGCGTATCGCGGTCGAGGCGCCCACCTACACCGCCGATGACCTGAGCGGTACCGGCGCGAAAATATCGGGCGGACGCTGGAACAGCAAAGGTACGCGTCTGGTCTACAGTGCCTCCAATATCGCCTTGGCTACACTTGAAACGGTGCATTACCTGAGCAACGGGGGGCTGCCGTTCAATCGCTATCTTGTGCGGATCGACATACCTGAAATTGTATGGGAAGCGCGCCAAGTATTCGCCCCTCTGCCAGTGGGGTGGGACGCCATTCCGGCCGGCCTGAGCGCCAGGAATGCGGGAGACCGGTGGGTCGCGTCCGGCACCACCGCCTTGCTGCTAGTGCCTTCCGTGCTTGTGCCTGACGAATACAATGTGCTGATCAATCCTCGGCACAGCGACGCGGCAGCGATTACCGCCACCACAATACGGCGTTGGATTTACGATCCTCGATTCTTCCCGTAAACCAGCCCCCACGCGCTGAGAGCCCCCGCGACGAGGGCGCGGCCAAGTATGGTTGTCTGGCAAGGCAGGCCATCGCCTGTCACTGGTACGTGGATCACGCATCTTCAATGAGCTTGAGTTCCCATAAAACGGGCGGGAATTGGCTGGGCCTGATATCAAAAACCACAGCAGTCGGCATCGCGACCGGCGCTAACGCGGAATTTACCGCTAGTTCGAGGTTCCCGCGGGGCGGCCTGCTATCATTGCTTTCTTGCTAAAATTTATGGATGAGCAATGAAAAATTGGACTGCCGCCGCAGTGCTTGCCACAGCGTTTTTCTCCCAGTCGGCGTATGCGGCCCTGCACGTCTACGAATTCTCCGCCACTGTCGGATCAATGCGGCCGGTGTACGACGATGCCCCGATTCCGTCCCAATACAATGGCTGGGACCCGGCGCAGACACGCATCATCAATGTGGGCGATAAGATCGTCGGCCGCTTCACGTTCGAGGACTCCCGCGCTCCCTGGGCCAACGCCGGGTCGACCAAGAATTTTGCGGAAACCTCGCTCTACCTGAACTCGTTTTCGTTCAGCCTTCCGGACAGCGGATTGTCGGTGGGCGATCAGCAGGCGACGATGATAGGCCGCCGTAGCGACAGCCGGCACGAGCTTGAAATGTGGTTCAGGGACTCGACCGATTTTGTGTTCGGGACGATCGACGTACGTGCCTCGGCGACGGCGGACCAACCCTATGCGATCCGGTTTGACCCGGCGCAGAGCGGCATCGGTATCGGATGGTGGACCGAGACGACCCAATACAGGCTGGGAGCGTATATGACCAGCTTTGCCGAGGTCACGGCGGTGCCGGAACCGTCCACCTACGCCATGCTCATCGCGGGGATGGGGCTGGTCGCCGGGGCAGCGCGGCGTCGACGCCAGCGGCCTGCGGCGCTGGCAGGCTGACACCGCCCGCCGGACAGGTCAGCGGGACCGTCGCCGGCCGGTTCCGGCGGCCTGCTGCGCACGCGTCGACGCCTGCCGGGTACGCTTAACGCTGATAAAGCCGTTCGATATCCGTCGCGAAGTGGTTCGCCAGGTTCAGGCGCTTGAGCTTCAGGGTGGGCGTGAGCAAGCTGTTTTCGCTGGTCCACGGCGTGCGCGTGAGGGCCACCGCGCGCGGCTGCGCATAATGCGGGAAGCCTTTGGTCAGTTCGCGAATGCGCTTCAAGGCCAGCGCCGCGGCGGCCGGCGCGTGCAGGCTGTCTGCGGCCTCGGGGTCGAGCTTGAGTTCAGCGGCCATCGCAGCCCATCCGGCCTGGCTCAGTACCACCACGCAGGCGATGAATGGCCGATTGTCGCCGAACGCGTAGGCTTGCTCGAACACCGGGCTGGCGGTGATGGCCTGCTCCAGGTCCGACGGCGCGATCTTCTCGCCGGTGGAGGTGACGATGATTTCCTTGATGCGTCCCAGAATGCGCAGGCGCCCGTTCTCGATCACCGCCTGGTCGCCGGTGCGCAGCCAGCCGTCGACGAAGGCGGCCGCCGTGTCGGCCTCGCGCTTCCAGTAGCCGCGCATCACGCTGCGGCCGCGCACCTGTAGTTCCTGCATCTCGCCAATGCGTACCTCGACCCCGGCCAGCGCCCGGCCGATCGTGGCCGGGTCGTTGTCGTCGAGCCCATTGGCCGCGACCACGGGCGAGGTTTCGGTCATGCCGTAGCCCTGCAGCACCGGCACCCCAAGGGCCAGGAAACAGCGCGCGATCGCCTGCGGCAGTGCTGCGCCGCCGCTTACGGCCAGGCGCAATCGTCCGCCGAACTGGGCCCGGATATTGGACGCCACCAGCTTGTCGAGCAAAGGCCACAGCAGCTCGTCCAGCCAGGCCGGCGCGCCGTCCGGCACGGCGAGCTGCTGCGCGCGGCAAAAGCGGCGCCAGCCTACGCTTTGCGCCATCGCGAACAGGCGCAGTTTCAGGGCCGAAGCGGCCAGTTTCGCTTCGATCGCGCCATGCACGCGCTCATAAATGCGCGGCACCGAAATGAGGATGGTGGGTCGCACCGCCTTCATCTCCACGGCCAGCCGCGACGCCGAGCGCGAGTGCGCCACGCACGAGCCGGACGCGATCGGCAGGTAATAGCCGGCCGTGCGCTCGAAGGTGTGCGACAGGGGCAGGAACGACAGGAACACGTCGTCCGCGCGCGGCGCCACCCGCTGCATGGTCGCCTTCACGTTTTCGAGCACATTGTCGTGGGTGAGCATGACGCCCTTGGGTTTACCCGTCGTGCCCGAGGTGTAGACCAGCGCGGCCAGGTCGTCGTGGCGGGGCGCTTCGCGCAGGCCCGCTTGGCCGTCCGCGCGCGCGATCAGCCAGTCCTGGAAGGCCAGCACCGGGCATTCGGCGCCAACTGCCGGGGCCAGTCCGGCGGCGTCCATGATGACGACCTGGCGCAAGGCCGGCAGCGCCATGCCGACGGCGGCGATCGCCTGCCACTGCGCGTACGACTGGGCCACCAATACCGATGCCTCGCTGTCGGCCAGGATGTAGGCGATGCTGGCCGGGTTGTCGAGCGCATGCATCGGTACCGGCACGCACGCCAGCGCCAGCGCGGCCTGGTCGACAGCGACCGCATCGATTCCGTTCGGCAGCAAGATGGCGACGCGGGCGCCGCGCCCCAGGCGCAGCCCCGCAAGGGCGTGGACGATGCGCTCGACCTGGTCGCCGATGGCCTGCCAGGAAATCGGCATCCAGCGCTCGCCGGTATCGTCGTAGCGTAAGTATGCGTTGGCGAGGGGCGTGTGCTTGACGCGCCAGGAAAACAGTTCCGCCAGGGTGCGCAGGGCGGTTAACGGGTCGGCCGGGTTGGTATCGATCAAAGAAGTCATAAATGGTGCGAAATGGCACAAGGCCGGGCAAAGTGAGAGGCGGATGATACCGGGAGAATGCGATAACGCACCTGAAACACATGGTTCCCAGATAAAAATCAGGCATTCACCGCGCCTGGCCACGTCAATGTGTGCCGGGTGCCGGGACAAGGCGCACGGCGGACTGCTTCAGGAAATCGCCGCGCATCCGCCTTGAACAGCGTCAGCCGAGCGCCGGGGGCAGCGGCTCCAGCCCGAAGAACGCCATGGTCGCCGCATGGACATCGGCCCGGACCTGCTCGACCGGCACGCCGCGCGCAATGGCCAGCAGTTCGGCAACGCGCGCCAGCGCAGCCGGTTCGTTTCTGCCCGCAATGGAGGGCGAGTAGCCGGGCGGCGTCAGGTAGGGCGCGTCGGTTTCGAGCATCGTGCGCCCGGGCGGGATGACTTGCAGCGCGCCCAGAAGGTCTTGGTTGCGGTTTTTCTGTCCGACCCAGCCGGTGATGCCGAGATAAAAGCCCCGGTCGATATACTGCCGCGCGACCGCCTCGCTACCGGTGAAGCAGTGCACCACGCATTTCGGCAAACGGTCCCTGAAGTTATCCAGGATTGCCAGCAGGTCGTCCGCGGCCTCGCGCTCATGCAGGAACAAGGGTTTTCCGACCGTGCAGGCCAGTTCGACCTGCGCCTCGAGCGCGGCGCGCTGCACATTGCGCGGCGACAGGTCACGGTTGTAGTCGAGCCCTGTTTCGCCCACCGCCACGGCATTCGGATGCGACAGCAACGCGCGCAGCCGGACCAGTGCGTCGGCGTTGAGCTCGGACGCGTAATGGGGATGAATGCCTGCGGTGAAGTAGGCAGTGCCCGGGGTCATTTTTTCGGTCAGCAGCGCCACTTCCTGGGAAATCTTGAGCGATGTGCCAGTCAAAATGAAGCGCTCGACACCGGCGTCGTGCGCGCGTGCGATGACTTGTTTCCAGTCGCGCGTGAAGCGGTGGCTGGCGAGGTTCAGTCCAATGTCGATGAGGGGAGATGTGTGCATGAGCGGTATTGTCGGTTGTGGCTTAAGAGTTTGTCAATATGGCTCGGGTGGGCAGTATTGGACGGATCGGGTGCAGCGGTCAATGCCCGTTCCAAGCCAACGGCGAAAGGCGGAAATTTATGTCCGCCGCCCCCTCAGGATTTTGTATTTCCGGTCGTTATAACCTTATATCAATGTTGCTTCAACGCTCAGACCGTCCTGAAGTGTCCAATTGATAAGCAACTAGTTGTATCAGTTAACGTGCCATCGACCTCTTACGCATCGCGATCATGAATCCTATCTCCGCCACGCCTTCCTGGAATGCCGCTACGGCGCGCAGTTCCCCTCCCACGTCGAGCCGAAGTGAGCCGCCAGCATTGCGGGCGGCGGCGCCGTCGACCATCGTCAAGCTCAGCCCGCAGAGTCTGTCCGCCTCCGCCTCGGGCCGCCCCGGCCTCAGCTGGGAATCCACGGCGCAGGACGGCGTCAGCGCGTTAATGGCGGCCAATGTCGGCGCGCGCTCGGCAGCTGGCCGTTTCAGCGGCCTGGGCGCCGCCTTGCTGAGCCAGTTCCGGGGCGAAGGCGGCAACGTTTCCCAATCGGTCCAGATGGCCCCGGCCGCAATGCCGGCCTCGCCCTACGGCGTGGCGGCCGCAGCACCGGCGTTGCACGGGCTGGGGAACGACAAGATTTCGCTCAGCATCAGCACCAAAAGCGGGGTGGAGGTCACCTTGTCGCTCGATAACACCGACGATGGCCTGGCGGTGCGCATGAGCAGTAGCGCGGACCTGAGCGATGCCGAGCGTAGCGCGCTGGCCGGCCTGGCCGACGGCTTCCAGGAGGCCATCGACGGCATGACGCAGGACCCGCCCTCGGTCCGGCTTCAGGGCTTGACGCAATTCGACCCGGCCGTGCTGGCCTCGGTCGACCTGCGCGCCACGATCAAACTGGCCAGCGACCCGGAAGCGACCCAGTCGCTCGCCTTTCATGCCGACGGCGCGCAACGCAAGGTCAGCCTGAGTGGACCATCCGGCACGGCCTCGGTCAGTGTCGATACCGGCAATCTGTCGGGACTGGGCAGCCCGGAGCAGCAGGCCAGGGCGCTTGCCAGCCATCTCAAGCAGTTCGACCAGGCGGCCAGCCGGGGCCGGGCCGATGCCGGCCTGATGACGATGTTCAAGGAAGCTTTTACCGGCCTCAATACCAATGTCGGCGCCGCGCAGACGCGCGGCGGCGTGGCCACGGGCGGCAAGTGGGAGCTGGCGGCCGCCGACCATGCCGCGCTGAGCGGGCTGGCCGACTTCAGCGCCTCGGTCAGCCAGGCGTCGACTGCGATCAATCCGATGCGTCCGAGCGAACAGGACAGCTTTGCTTACGAGTTGTCGCAAAGCACCAGCGTCGGCGGGCCGAGCCGGGGCGAGCGCACCGTCTCGCAGCAGCAGAAGTCCGAGCTGAACGCAAGCTTCCACACGCCGAGCACGCCCGGCGCCGTGTTGAGGCTCGATCACACCGAAGCATCGCAGAACTATGATTACCATCAGATCAAGGACGCGGCCAGCAGCGATGTGGACCTGGCCTACAGCGACGGACACTTGGTCAAGGCCACGCTCAATCAGTCCGCCAGCCAGTCAGCCCGGGTGCTGAGCTATGTGATGGGCAAGCTGGTGTCCGATATGGTCACGCCCGGCCAGCAATCGCTCCAGCGCGACTTGCTGGCGGCGCTGTCGCCCTACCTGACTGGTCAAACACGCTTGTCGGACGACCAAAAGGACGAGCAGCGCCAGCAATCGTTGAGCAGTTTGAGCGAGCAGGTCTTGCTCAAGAGCTACCCTTAGCCCAGGCGCCGGCCGGCGCCGCACGCCGACAATGCGCTTAGTTGCGCTAGTTGCGCATTGTCGAGCGAACTCTTCCCCAAAACCGTTGATTTAACGGCATACTTAACTCGTCAGCATCGTTGTTGCGCCGCCGATGGCCCCATCGCGCGCGCGTTCGCTGGCCGCATCGAGCAATCTTCGTATCACGTTTCCCCACCTTACCCGGACTGGAGTGACTCATGAACGCGAACACCGCAGGCGCGCCCGCGCTCAAGCAAGCATTAAGCACCTTTCAATTGTGGGGGATCGGCGTCGGCTTGGTTATTTCCGGCGAGTATTTCGGCTGGAGCTACGGCTGGGCCTCGGCCGGCACCTTGGGCTTTGCCGTCACGGCCATCTTCATCGCCGCCATGTACACCACCTTCATCTTCAGCTTTACCGAGCTGACCACGTCGATTCCCCATGCCGGCGGCCCGTTCGCCTACAGCAAGCGCGCCTTCGGCCCGGTGGGCGGCTATATTGCCGGGGCCGCAACGCTGATCGAATTCGTGTTCGCCCCGCCCGCCATCGCCCTGGCCATCGGCGCCTACCTGAACGTGCAGTTTCCCGCGCTCGACCCCAAGCTTGTGGCGGTCGGCGCCTATCTGGTTTTCATGACCATGAACATGCTCGGCGTGCAGGTGGCGGCCACCCTGGAGCTGATGCTGGCGCTGCTGGCGATCTTCGAATTGCTGGTGTTTATGGGCGTGGTGGCGCCGGGGTTTTCGCTGGACAACTTCACCAAGGGCGGCTGGGCCGGGCAGGATAGCTTCAGCATGGCGGCCGTTCCCGGCATGTTCGCCGCCATTCCGTTCGCGATCTGGTTTTTCCTCGCCATCGAGGGGGTGGCGATGGCCGCCGAAGAGGCCAAGGACCCGCGCCGCTCGATTCCGATCGCATATGTGAGCGGCATCCTGACCCTGGTGGCGCTGGCCTTGGGCGTGATGCTGTTCGCGGGCGGGGCGGGGGACTGGACCAAGCTGTCGAACATCAACGATCCGCTGCCGCAGGCGATGAAGATGATCGTCGGCGGCAGCAGCGGCTGGCTGCATATGCTGGTGTGGCTGGGCTTGTTCGGCCTGATTGCATCGTTTCACGGCATCATCTTCGGCTATTCGCGCCAGATCTTCGCGCTCGCCCGCGAAGGTTATCTGCCGCACTATTTCGCCAAAATCCATCCGCGCTTCAAGACCCCGCAGCGGGCCGTGCTGGCCGGCGGCGTGGTCGGCATCGCGGCGATCTACAGCGATGAGCTGATCAAGATCGGCGGCCAGACCCTGACTGCCAATATCGTCACCATGTCGGTGTTCGGGGCAATTACGATGTATATCGTCAGCATGCTGGCGCTGTTCAAGCTGCGCCGCAGCGAACCGGACATGGTGCGGCCGTTCAGCGCACCGATGTATCCGTTCTTCCCGCTGTTCGCCTTGCTCGGGGCGCTGGTCTGCCTGGGAACGATGGTGTACTACAACCTCGTCATGGCGCTGGTGTTCGCCGGCTTGCTGCTGGCCGGCTACGTGGTGTTTCTGATGACGTCGGGAAGGCGCGCGGCGCTGGCGGCGCCGCAGGTGGAGAACGCCTGAATTACGCGTTGTCGAAATACTCGGCGTATTTGAGCAGCAGGTAGCATCGCCCTGCGCCCAGTTGCGCCAGGCGCGCCACCCTGGCGGCGTCTTCCGCGCAATTGTAGAGGCGCCCCAGGTCGCGTCCCAATGCCTGCGCCGCGTCGGCGGGAAGGGGCGCTGTGCGCCGCAAGCCGATGCAGGCGGCGCCCATGCCGAACAGGCTGTAGCCATAGCGCTCGCGCAGCAGTTCGGCCACGGCGTAATTCTCCGACGGATCGAGGTCGCAGCTGAAGTAGCCGTTGGGAACGGCGCTGAGCATCATCGAAGGGGCGCTCACCGGAACCCGCCGCAGGATGACCTCGCTGTCGAGGAGCAGGCCGGGGTCGGCGTTGATGGCCTCGAGCGCATCGAGTTCGTCGTCTTCGATCTTGATCCCGCGCGCGCATGCCGCGGCAAAACCGGCGCCGGTGCAGAGTTTCCTGAAATTTTCTTCGAGGATGAAAAATTCGGAAGGGGTGGCCAGGTCGCCCAGGTATCGTCCATTCTCGTAGGCGGCAGGGTCCAGCTTGCTGGTGTCGTAGCCGTCCGTGTCGTCCAGTTGCAGGCTGGCGGTGGCGTGGCCCGAGGTGTATTCGGCCTGGCCGAGGTCGTCAAGCGACAACAGGATCATCGCGCCCGGATGGCTTGCGGCCTGTTCGTCGGCCAGTGCCATGAGGACGGCGAAGGAATCGATGTCGCCGATCAGCAGGCCTTCGCATGTCATGCGCAGGCGGGTGTCGGCGGGTTCCAGTTGTTTGATTTTCATGGCGGCGTTGCTTGCTTGATGTGATGGATTGTCCGTCCACTGTATCATATTGGCTTTTCGACAATTCAGGCCGCGCGCCACTGGAAGCACATGTATGAAATTCACCTGACCACCGCACCGCTTGCCGGGGCGCAGTGGGACGCGCTGGAGCGCTTCGCCGCCGCGACCGGCGCCAAGCCCATGGTCATCGCTCTTGCGCGCGGCATTCATCCGGTGCAGCCGATGCTGACCTTGTGCCGCGCCGGCCAGCTCGATGAGGTGATCGCGCATGCGCAGGCGCTGGCCGGGCAGGCGGCGCAAGCCGGTCTTGAGGTGGTGCGCTGCAAGATCGAGCAGGATGCCTCGCCCGATGCGCAAGCCGTAGAGCCCGCCCGCCAGCATTACTTTGAATGGCACGGCCGCATGCTTGTGCCTGAACCAATCCGCTTGCAACTGGCGGCGCTGTGCGCGCCCTTCGGCGCTCATTTGTCGAACAACGCGATCCGCGGCGGCGACCTCCGCTACGTCACCTTGCGCGAAACAGGCGGGCATGCCAGCTTGCGCGCGCGCGTGGCGGGATTGACCGGGGCGCTCGACGCGCACGGATGGCTAATTGAAAAACAACAGTGGGAAAGCGTCGTCTACGACAGCAATCTTGCGCTCGATAAGGGATGGCTGGAGCAGGCATGATGAGAATAACGATGCAACAAATCACGGACTACGCCGCGCAACACGACATGCACGACTATGTGGTCCGGCGCCTGGTGGCGGAAGAAGCCTTTCTTCGCCGTGCCGCGATGGTGGACGGTCCGTTCATGCTCAAGGGCAGCTACGTTACCGGCCAGCAGATCGACCAGGGCTGGCGGCGCATGCCCGGCGACCTCGATTGGGTCGGCCTGGGTGCGCTCGATGCGAAGGAGCTCACTGCCTGGGCCACGGCCGTCACCGAAACCGAGTGCGACGACGGCATTCGCTTCGACAGTTTTTCGAAAAACGCGTTCTGGCGCAATATCGACTACGCGATGGATGAAGATTTTCCGACTGTGAATACCGATATCGACGCGTGGATCGGCGATGATTATCTTGATGTTGACATCGACGTCAGTTTTGGCCTGCGCCTGGAGCCGCCGCCGCAGACCTTGCTGTACCAGCCCCGCATGGGCGATGCGTTCATGGTGAACAAGAGCGTGGCGATCGAACTGCAGATGGCGTGGAAGCTGCATCAGTGTCTGGTGCGGCCACGCTTCAAGGACATGATGGACATCATTCTCGTGTTGCGCGCCAATACGGTCGATGCCGCTGTCGTTTGGGCGGTGCTGGAAGAGGAGTGCCGGCGCGATAAAACGCCCCTGGAGCGCTTCAACTGGCTGCTCGACCAAATGATCGCGCTGCACCCGGCGTGGGAGAAGATGAAACGCGGACATTACAGTATGGACGACTGTTTTGCGGAGTGGCGTGCGCGCGAATCACCGCACCCCGGTCTGCACCTGAGCGAAAGCAGGCTGGCAAATATCTATAGCGGCGGGCCCGAGCTGTTGTGGCCCGAGTTCGGCCAGCTCCTCGCCGAACTGGCCATGCGCCTGCAAGGCGCCGGCTTTGCGCATGTGGCACCGGAGCCAGGTTATGCGCCGCCGGGCAAGCCGGCCAGCATGTCGGTGCGCTTGTGGGGCTTGCTCGGGCGGCGCGGCTGAACGCGCCCGCGCTTCACTTGGCCTGTTGCGGGGCGTTGAGCCGTGCCAGGCTGTCCTGCGCGTTCTTCGCCTGCGGATCGCGTGCGAGCGCGCGCCGGTAGCTGGCGATGGCGTCGTCCGGGCGTCCGTTCTTTTCATACGCTTCCCCCAGGCTGTCGAACACATTGCTGCTGGCCGGGTACAGCGTGGCGTTGAACTTGAACAGCGCCAGGCTGTCTTTCAGTTTGCCCTGCATCAGCAGCTCGTAAGCCCACTGGTTGACGAACACTTCTTCCAGCTTGAACTGCGGATCGGCGGCGCGCAGGTCGTGGTAGACGGCGCCGATCTGCTCGTAGCCGCGATGCGCCAGCGCATCGAGCAAGGCCGGCGGAGGGCTGTACATCGTCAGCGGGAAGGCGCGGTTCAGGGCGCGCCGCGCGATATCGTCCGAGCCGCTGTGCGAATTGGACATCAACACCACGCCGCGCCGCGTGTCCGGATCGAAGCCGATAAACGTGCGGTAGCCGGCGGTGCCGCCGTTATGCCAGACGATGTGCGAGCCGAACTTGTCGAGAATATGCCAGCCAAGACCGATGAATTCGCCCGGCTGCTTGCCGAGCGGGTGCTGCGGCTTGTGCGTGGCCTGCATCGCCGGATACAGCGGCGAGGGAACCAGGCCCGCGTTGGCGCCGACAAATTTGAGCAGGTCGGTCGTGCTCGAGCGCAGCGCGCCCATGCCGGCCAGCGCCGGCATATCCCAGTTCTGCGCCGCCTTGCCGGGCATGCCATAGCCTGTCGCAAGGCGTTTCTTCATCGCCACGCCCAGGGTGATGGCGGTGCTGTCCATGCCCAGCGGCTTGCCGATGCGCTGGCGTACCAGGGTCTCGAAATCGCTTCCGGCGCGCAGGGTCAGGATATGTCCGAGCAGGCCGACGCCGTAGTTCGAATAGCCATACACCTCGCCGCTGGCCCGCGTCGGCGCGTAAGTGCCCAGCGCCGCGTACAGTTGCGGCACCGTGTAATCGGCAAACGGATTGCCCGGATTGGCCGGCGCCAGGTTGGCCGGAATGCTCGGCAAACCCGACAGTTGCGCCGACAGCTCGCGCAAGGTGATCGGCTTACCCTTGAACTGCGGCGTCTTGACGCCGGCGGGCAGCCAGGCGCCGATCGGATCGTCCAGCTTGACGTCGCCGCGCAGCGCCATGTCGCTGAGCAGGGTGGCGGTAAAGACCTTGGTGATCGAGCCGATTTCATACACCGAGTCGGCGCCGGCCGGCGCGCCACCGATGCTCACGGCGCCGTACGAGATCACCCGGCTGCCGCCCGCATCGATCAGGCCGACCACCATGCCGCTGCCTTTTTTATCGATATCGACGCGCGCCTTCATCATGGCCAGGATCTCGGCGTCGGTGGCCGGCGCCGGCGCCGCCGCTTGCACGTTGGCGCCCAACAGGGCCAGCACGCAGGAACCCGCGAGCGCAGGCAGGGAAATCAGTCGTGATATTGTCATTGTCGTCGAATCGTGAGCGGCATGGGGCGGCCGGTGCGCCGCTTGCAGTATAGTGTCCTGAGTCAGAAATTCGTTGAATAAATATGGCGATAATCGCGCCGATACCGCGTCATAAATGCTCGCCAGGCGCCTGCCTGTCTGCGCTTTCTTCCTTGTCTCGGCACGATTTCGCCATATTGTAATCAAGGAATTTCCAACTCAGGACACTAGCAGCAAGGGCGGGCAGCCGAATAGTCCGATGAGCAATGTTCCTCGAAACATACCGTGCGGTCGGTATGTTATAGTCCGGGTTCTTGATGACGCGGAGTTCGAGCATGACAGCCTGGTTTTCTTATCTTGCCCTGGCGGGCGCCATTATCTGCGAGGTGATCGGCACCACCTTCCTCGGCAAGTCCGCGCAGTTCAGCAAAATGCTGCCGACCGCGCTGATGGCCGTGTTCTACGCCGGCTCGTTCTACCTGCTGTCGCTGGCGCTGAAACATGTGCCGCTTGGCGTGGCGTACGCCATCTGGGGCGGGGTGGGCATCGTGCTGACGGCGCTCATCGGCGTGATCGTGTTCAAGCAGCGCCTGGACCCGGTGGCGATCATCGGCATCGGCCTGATCGTCATCGGCGTGGTGCTGGTGCAGGCGTTTTCGACGTCGGTGGCGCATTGAACCCGCCAGCCGCGTCGACCAGGAAGAAGGAACCCGAGCGGGTGCGCCGCACCTTGCTCGGCTGCGCGGCGAAGATTGCGGTGGAAGAGGGCCTGGCCGGCGTCACCGTGCAGGCGGTGGCGCAGGCCGCCGGCGTGAGCAAGGGCGGCCTGTTCCACCATTTCGCCAACAAGCAGGCGCTGGTCGAGAGCATGTTCGACGACATGATCGCGCGCTTCGACGAGGGCCTGGACGCCTGCCTGGCCGGCGACGACGGCGCCTACGGGTGTTTTACGCGCGCTTACGTGCGCATGGTGTTCGACGAGCCGCCCGAGACATCGGATAATCCGTGGAGCGTTGCCTTGCCGGTGTCGCTGATCGCCGATCCCGCGCTCAAGCAGCGCTGGGACGCGTGGCTGGCAAACCGGCTGGCGCTGCACGCCGCTACCGATGGCGCGCCGCTGCTGGGCGTGGTGCGGCTGGCCGCCGACGGCGCCTGGTTCGACTGGCTGCTGGCGCGCGGCGGGCGTCCGGCGTATTTTCCGCAGGTGCGCGCGCAGTTGCTGGCACTGGCCGCGGCGCGCCCGGCGTGAGCGGGCTCAGGTGCTGCGCGTCTTCCACATGGCGGCGCTTGGCCTGATGTCGTACTGTGTTGTATAGACAATGTTTTAGTGGCAGACTAGCGCTCTCTCGCCAATGGATTTCCTATGAAAAAAATCTTGTTCGCCCTGACCGTTTGCTGCGCCGCCGTCCAATCCCTGGCCCAGTCGCCGGCCAGCCCGCCTGCCGCGTCGTCCGCCCAGCCTGCCGCCCCAACTTTGCAGTCGCACACGTTCCTGCTGACATCGACGGTGCTGTCCGAAATGCGGCGCATCAATGTGTTTGCGCCGGCCGGTCATGGCGGCATGGAGGGCGCGCCACTGCCGGTGCTGTACATGCCGGACGGCGGCCAGGCCGAAGACTTCCCGCACGTCGCGCAGACGGTGCAAACCCTGGTGGCGGCCGGGCGCATGCCGCCGGTGCTGCTGGTGGGAATCGAAAACACCGAGCGCCGGCGCGACCTGACCGGCCCGACCACGGTCGAGAACGACAAGAAAATCGCCGTGCGCGTGGGCGGCTCGGCCGCGTTCCGCCAGTTCATCCGCAGCGAGCTGATGCCGTACATCGCATCGCATTACCGTGTCACGGCCGACAAGGGGATCGTGGGCGAGTCGCTGGCCGGCCTGTTCATCGTCGAGACCTTGCTGGTCGAGCCGGACCTGTTCGACCGCTACGTGGCGATCAGCCCCAGCCTGTGGTGGAACGATGAAGCGCTGGTGCGCACGGCGGACGCCAGCGTCAAGGCGCTGCCGGCCCGGCACAAGAAGATTTTCCTGACCTCGGCCGATGAAGACAATATCGTGCCCGGCACGGCGCGCCTGGCGGCGTCGCTGCTGGCGCATGCGCCCGCTGGGGTCAGCCTGAGCTTCAGGCCGATGCCGAAGGAGCGCCACGATACGATTTACCGGGCCAGCGAAGCGCTGGCGCTGGAAACGGTGTACGGGCCAGCTGGCGGCAGCGGCGCCGGCAAGGCGCCAGGCGTGGCGCCGTAGGCTTGTCGAGATCCCCGGGAGCTCGTCCACGACGGCGCGCGCATGCGCGCGCCGCAATCTTGCCCGATCGTCAGCTGTTCGCTCCGTTATACAACGGATTTCCTTCTCGTAGTGCAACACATTTGACATGGCCGCGCGCTCGCGCCTATTCTTCATGCATGGGCCCGCGCATGCGCGCGCCAACCTGTTTCAAGCCCCCAGCACGACCGGGTGCCGCTGCCGGCCCCAAGCTCGCCGGCAGAGTTTGCCGCACGTTTGACCTGACCCTCGTCTGACTCTTCGCTCAAGATGTACCTGGTGCGGCTGTCCTTGCGCGTCCAGTAACCTTACGGAAAATTCAAGATGCCTTCTATCGTCAAGCACCGCATTGCTCTCTCCCTTGCCAGCCTGCTCGCGTGCGCTTCCCAGGCATCGGCCCAGGCAACCGACAGTACTGCGCCTGCCCCCGCGGCCGCGCCGGCCACCACCATGACCGCCAACGTCACCCTGGCTTCGCAATACATTTCGCGCGGCTTTCGCCAGACTTGGGGCAAGCCGGCCCTGCAAGGCGGCTTCGACCTGGGGCACCCGAGCGGCTGGTCGGCCGGGGTCTGGATGTCGACCGTGAGCAACCGCTTCATCGAAGATGGTACGCTCGAAATCGACCTGTACGGCGGCCACACCGGAACCGCCGGGCCGATCGGCTACAGCGCGCTGCTCTACTATTACAAATACCCTGGCGCCGAGTACCGCGCCACCGCCACCACCTACGACTACGGCGAGCTGTCGCTGGGCATGACCTACAAATTTTTCTACGCCAAGTACAACAGCACCTACACCAAGGAATTTTTCGGCATCACCAACGCGCGCGGCACCGGTTACCTGGACATCGGCGCCAATGTCGACCTCGGCTCGGGTTACACCCTCAACCTGCACGCGGGCGACGGCCGGGTGGACGGCGCCGGCAATGACATCTGGAACTGGCGCGACCTCAAGGTAGGCGTCAGCAAGGCCTTCGACGGCGGCTGGACGATGTCGGGCGCGTACACCAAGGCGCGCGGCGCCACCAATGCCTACGATGCGTACACGCTCGGCATTCCCGATTCATCAGGCAAGATCGCAGTGTCGAATCCGGCCGTCGGCACCTTCGTGGTGGCGCTGACCAAGACATTTTGATGTTCGAACCACCGACAGAGGATAAAAACACCATGGCCGCATTCGGATCGGGTCTTTCACTGAACAGCAAGATTTGCATCGCCGCCACTGGGCTGGTGGTGCTCAGCCTGGCCGTTACAGCGGTCGTGATCGGCGTCAAGAGCAGCGCCAGCGCGGAAGCGGCGGCCATGGAACTGGCGCGCACGTCCTCGCGCGAAGTCGTCGGCGCCTTGCAGAGCCGCCTGTCGAGCAACCTGTCCAGCGTGATCAGCCTGGGCTCGGCGATGCGCGCGACCATGGCCGTCAAGCAGCCCTTGCAGCGCGAGCAGATCTACGAACTGACCCGCGCCACCCTGCTCGGGACGGAGGACTTGATCGGCGCGGCGGTGACCTTCGAGCCGAACGAACTCGACGGCAAGGATGCCGAATTCGCCGACAAGAAGCCGCACTACGACGCCAGCGGACGTTTCATGCCGTACTTTACGCGCGACGCCAGCAATGCGGTAAGTATCGAACCGATCGTGTTCGGCACCGCCGCGGGCGCGAATGACTGGTACGACATTCCCAAGCGCAGCGGCAAGATCTATTTTACCGAGCCGTACGTGTATCCGGTGGGGGGCAAGGATGTGCTGATGGCCTCGCTGGTGGCGCCGATCATCGTGGAAGGCAAGTTCAAGGGCACGGCCAGCGCCGACTTCATGCTGCCGCGCCTGACCGCCATCCTGGCCGGGCTGAAGGTGATCGAGGGCGGCAAATTGTCGCTCATTTCGAATGGCGGCGTGTACGCCAGCCATCCCCAGGCGGCCAGGCTGGGCAAGGCGGCCGACGATTTGCCGGCGGCCGCGCTCGAACGCATCAAGCAGGGCAAGGCGTATGAATTCGACGATGGCCATGGCAACATCCGCCTGTTGCAGCCCTTGTCGATCCATGCCGATATCGCGCCGTGGAGCGTGGATCTGAGCTTTCCCAAAGCCGTGGCCACCGCGTCGGCGCGCGAACTGCTGCTCTACACCCTGATCGTGGCGCTGGTGTGCGCCGTGGCCACCGGGGGCATCCTGGTGACGGTGGTGTCGCGACTGACCCGTCCGCTGCGCACCCTGGGCGCGACAATGACCAGTCTGTCGTCGGGCGAAGCCGACCTGCGGGTGCGGCTGGACGTGCGCGGCAAGGATGAACTGGCGGTGATCGGCGAGGGCTTCAACGCCTTCGTGGCCAAGATTCATGCGGTGCTGGTGCAGGTGCACGAAAGCGCCGACAACGTGGCGCAGTCGAGTGCGGAAATCGCGCATGGCAACAATGACTTGTCGGCGCGCACCGAGCAGCAGGCCAGTTCGCTGGAAGAAACGGCCGCCTCGATCGAGCAATTGACCGCGACCGTGCGCGATAATGCCGAGAACGCCAAGCAAGCCAACCAGCTGGCGGCGTCCGCTTCCGAGGTGGCGCGCAAGAGCGGGGCGGCGGTGTCGCAGGTGATCGCGACCATGACCTCGATCAACGAGTCGTCGAACAAGATCGTCGACATCATCAGCGTGATCGATGGGATTGCCTTCCAAACCAATATCCTGGCCTTGAACGCGGCGGTGGAAGCGGCGCGCGCCGGCGAGCAGGGACGCGGCTTCGCGGTGGTGGCCTCGGAAGTGCGCAACCTGGCCCAGCGCAGTGCGGCGGCGGCCAAGGAAATCAAGACCCTGATCGACGATTCGGTCGGCAAGGTGGCGATCGGCAGCCGCCAGGTCGATGAAGCCGGCAGCACGATGGAGCAGGTGGTGGCCAGCGTGGGCCGGGTCAACGCCATCATCGCGGAGATCACGGTTGCCACCGGCGAGCAAAGCCAGGGCATTTCGCAAGTCAACCAGGCGATTGCCGAGATGGATGGCGTGACCCAGCAGAATGCGGCGCTGGTGGAAGAAGCCGCCGCCGCGGCCGAAAGCCTGCAGTTCCAGGCCTCGCAACTGGCCAGGGCGGTCAATGTGTTCAAGCTGGACGACCGAACCCACAGCGCCGCGCACCAGGCGGTGGCGCGCTCCACGCCATCGTCGACCATGGCCAAGGCGGGAGCCCGGCCGGCGCTGGCCAAGCCAGGCAAGCCAGCCAAGCCGGCAAGCGCGCACGCCACCGAGGAGTGGGACGAGTTCTGACCGTCGTGCGGCACGGCGACCCTTTCCAGCGGGCGCCGCTGTGCCGGGGCCGGGGCCGGCCGGCGGCGCCGGCGCCCCATCGCCCCATTGCCTCGGGCATGGTGGGCAAGGGGGCGGCAAGGGGCCGCACGCGCTCAGCGCACGAATGCACGGCTGCGCAGTTCGCGTCGCAATTCCTGCGCCACTTGCCGGCGTAGCTCTTCTCCCACAAAACCGCCGATCTCAACCTTGACGCCACGCGCTTCGAGCGCGATCAGGCCGCGCCTGCTGTCGGGCATGGCGATGCGGGTCCAGCACGCTTCCAGCCGGATGCGCTCCAGCTTGCCCGCCTCGACCCGTTCCACCACCAGGCCGCCCTCGCTGAACGCGACGGTTTCGTAGTCGCCCGCATGGCGCGCGTAGTGCAGCAGCGCCGCCGCCAGCACGCCGATTTCGAGCAGCACGAAGGCAAACACGAACCAGGCCCCGTACAGCGCAAAGGCGAGCGCGATGGCGACCAGGAAACCGCACAGGGCGCCGTAGGCCACGCCAACCTGGCGCGGCGACATCGAGCAATTCTTCTTCAGCAGCCATTCCTGTTTCATTCTTATGCCATGCGCTGTGTTCGCTGTGTTATCGGCGGTGTTCGCTGATGGGCTATTTGATCTGCGGCGGCGTGGCGAAGGTGTGGAAGGGGGCGGGACTGGGCACCGTCCATTCCAGCCCTTCGGCCCCATCCCACGGCTTGGCCGCCGCCTTCTCGCCGCCGCGCACGGTGGGCAGCACCACGGCGAACAGCCAATACGCCTGCGTCAGCCCGAACAACCAGGCGCCGACCGAGGTGAGCATGTGAAAGTCGGTGAACTGCGTTGCATAGTCGGCGTAGCGGCGCGGCATGCCCGCCAGGCCCAAAAAATGCATGGGGAAGAAGGTGACGTTGACCCATACCAGCGAATTCCAGAAGTGAAACTTGGCGCGCCCCTCGTTGTACATATGCCCGGTCCACTTTGGGACCCAGTAGTAAAAGCCGGCGAACAGGCAGAACAGCGAACCGGCCACCAGCACGTAATGAAAATGGGCCACGACGTAATAGGTGTCGTGGACCTGGATATCGATCGGCACCACCGCCAGCAGCACGCCGGACAAGCCGCCGATGGTGAATACCCAGATGAAGCCGATCGCGAACAGCATCGGGGTTTCCAGGCTCAGCGAGCCGCGCCACATGGTGGCGATCCAGTTGAACACTTTCACGCCGGTCGGCACCGCCACCAGCATGGTGGCGTACATGAAGAACAGCTGGGCTGTCACCGGCATGCCGGTGGTGAACATGTGGTGCGCCCAGACGATGAACGAGAGGATCGCAATGGCGGCGGTGGCGTACACCATCGAGGCGTAGCCGAACAGGCTCTTGCGTGCAAAGGCGGGAATGACCTGCGAAATGATGCCGAAGCCGGGCAGGATCATGATGTACACCTCGGGATGGCCGAAGAACCAGAAGACGTGCTGGTACAGGACCGGATCGCCGCCCCCGGCCGCGTTGAAGAAGGTGGTGCCGAAGTGGCGGTCGGTGAGCATCATGGTCACGGCGGCGGCCAGCACCGGCATGACGGCAATGAGCAGGTAGGCGGTGATCAGCCAGGTCCAGCAGAAGATCGGCATCTTCATCAGGGTCATGCCCGGCGCGCGCATGTTGAGGATGGTGGTGATGATGTTGATCGCGCCCATGATCGACGAGGCGCCCATCAGGTGGATGGCGAAGATGGTCAGGTCCATACCCGGACCCATCTGCAGCGACAGCGGCGGATACATGGTCCAGCCCGACGCGGTGGCGCCGCCGGCGCTGAAAAAGGCGCCCAGCAGCAGCAGCGCGGCCGGCGGCAGCAGCCAGAACGAGAAATTGTTCATGCGCGCGAACGCCATGTCGGACGCGCCGATCTGGAGCGGGATCATCCAGTTGGCGAAGCCCACAAAGGCCGGCATGATGGCGCCGAACACCATCACCAGCCCGTGCACGGTGACGAACTGGTTGTACAGCTCGGGATAGAAAAATTGCAGGCCGGGCTGGAACAGTTCGAGCCGGATCAGCAGGGCCAGCACGCCGCCGGCCATGAACATGGCCAGGGAAAACCATAGATAGAGGGTGCCGATATCCTTGTGGTTGGTCGCGTACAGCCAGCGCCGCCAGCCATGCGGCCGGGTATGCGCTTCGTCGCAGGCCAGTTCGCGCTGGCCGGGAAGGATGGATACGCTCATCAGGCTCTCCGTGCGTCGGTATCACGGATGACTATAACGAGGGCCGCACGGCACACGATTGCGCGCCGTGCGGCCTTTGGCGAGGCTCAAACGACGGCGTTTTCCAGGGAACTCTTCGCGGCGCACGGCGGCGTCATGCGCGCACGCCGGCCGCGCTCAGGCGCCCGGTCCGAGCCGCGCCGTGGCGCCTTCCACCACGGCGGCGGAAAACACGCGCCGCTCGGGGCAGGCGCCGCTTGAGCAGATCAGCCCGGTCAGCATGGCGCTGGCCGCCAGGGTCATGGTTTGCACCGGCTGGCGCAGGGTGGTCAGGTTGTAGCTGAGCCAGCCGGCCGGCGCCATGCCGTCGAACCCGGTCACCGACAGCTGGCCCGGCACGTCCAGCCCCAACTCGTGGCGCGCCGTGTCGAGGCAGCCGATGGCCATGAGGTCGTTGCCGCACATGACCGCGTCCGGCAAGCCACCCAGGCCGGCAATGATCTCGCGCAGGCCGCGCCCGCCGCTGGCGTAGTCGTAGTCGCCGCTGACGATGAGCGGCGCGGCCAGTCCCAGTTCGGCCAGGCGCGCGGTCACGCCGCGCTTGCGGTCCTGCGCGATGGCCGAATCGTGCGGGCCGTCGATCATGGCGAAGCGCTTGTGGCCGGCGGCGGCCAGGCGCGACACCAGCAGGCGCGCTCCTTGCACCTGGTCGCACACGACCGCGTTGACCGCGCCTTCGCGCAGGGTGCGGTTAAACAGCACGAAGGGAATCCGGCGCCGCTCGAACTCGGCCGCCTGGGGCGCGCTCAGGGTGGCGGCCAGCACCGCGCCGTCGACCTGGTGCTGCCAGATGTCGGCCAGGGTGGCGCCGATATCGCCTTCGCGCGCCAGCGAAAACAGCAGCACGCGCATGCCTTGCTGGCCGAATTGCCGGCTCAGCTCGGACAGGATCTGTGGATAGTGCAGGGTGACGATGTCCGACAGCACCACCGCGATCAGGTTCGAGCGGCGCGTGATCAGGCTGCGCGCGGCCGCATTCGGCGTGTAGTCGAGTTCGGTGGCGGCCTGCATCACGCGCGCATAGGTCGCCTTCGACACGCTGGCGCCCGGCTTGAAGCAGCGCGACACGGCCGACTGCGACACTCCGGCCGCGCTGGCCACGTCGTAGGACGTGACGCGGCGCGCTTCGCTGTGGATCAGCTGCTTGACGTCGGCGATGCTGGGATTGTGCGGTGGCGTGTGGGTCATTGTTCTTCTGGGTAACAATCCTTACCGGATTGCCCAGTGTAGCCCACTGACTTGCCATATGGCAATACTTTTACTGTTGAGTAATGTCGCGCGGCGATACAGGCCGATTTCAGTTGCGCCACGGAGACAAAGCACGGGAATGCCCGTTTCAGGCGCGCTCTGGTATAATATCGCCCCTTAATCTAAAGGGTACCATGGCGAATGCTTGCGGCGTCGATTTCGGAACGTCAAACTCAACAGTAGGCTGGGTCCGCCCCGGTCAGTCGTCCCTGCTCGCCCTCGAGGATGGCAAGGCAACCTTGCCCTCGGTGGTGTTTTTCAACGCCGAGGACGAGGAGGTCAGCTATGGCCGCGCGGCCCTGGCAGGCTATCTTGCGGGCTATGAAGGGCGCCTGATGCGCTCGCTCAAAAGCTTGCTCGGGACCAGCCTGATCGATGGCCAGACCGAGGTCGGCGGACGCGCATTGCCGTTCCGCATGCTGATGTCGCACTTCATCGGCGAGGTCAAGCGGCGCGCCGAGCGCGAAGCGGGGCGCACCTTCACCTCCGCAGTGTTCGGTCGTCCGGTGTTCTTCATCGACGACAGCGCTGCCGCCGACCGCCTGGCCGAGGATACCCTGGCCGAGGTGGCGCGTTCGGTCGGCTTCGAGCACGTGGCGTTCCAGTACGAGCCGATCGCGGCCGCCTTCGACTACGAGTCGCAGATCCGGCGCGAGGAACTGGTCCTGATCGCCGACATCGGCGGCGGCACCTCGGACTTTTCGCTGGTGCGCCTGTCGCCCGAACGGGCCTTGAAGGCCGAGCGGCGCGACGACATCCTGGCCACCGGCGGCGTGCACATCGGCGGCACCGACTTCGATAAATACCTGAGCCTGGCTTCGGTGATGCCGCTGCTCGGTTACCAGACCCTGCTGAACAACAATAGCGCGATTCCATCGAGCTATTTCTTCAACCTGGCAACCTGGCATACCATCAACCTGGCCTACACCAAAAAGGCCGCAGCGCAACTGGCTGACGTGGCGCGCGACGCCCGCGAGCCGGACAAGCTGGGCCGCCTGCAACGCCTGATCGAAGAGCGCTCCGGCCACTGGCTGGCGATGCAGGTCGAAGAAGGCAAGATCGCGCTGTCGGACGCGGCCAGCTATACGCTCGCGCTCGACCGCCTGTCGCCGCCGGTCGACTTGCTGCTGCAACGCAGCGAGTTCGACGACGCTATCGGCCACCTGGTCGGCAATATCGACCAGACGGTGCTGAAACTGCTGAGGGATGCGGGCGTCTCGCCGGACGCGGTCGACACCGTGTTCTTCACGGGCGGATCGAGCGGCGTGCGCATGTTGCGCGAACGCATAGGCGCACTGGTGCCCAAGGCCCGCAAGGTCGAAGGCGACCTGTTCGGCAGCATTGGCGCCGGGCTCGCGCTCGACGCCGTGCGCAAGTTCGGTTAGGGGCGCGCCGTGTTCGAGAAACCGATCGTCATGCTCGATTTCGAGACCACGGGCTTGTCGCCGGCCTGTGGCGACCGGATCACCGAAGTGGCGGCCCTGCGCATCGTCAACGGCCGCGTGACCGAACGCTTTGTGTCCCTAGTCAATTGCGGCGCGTACATTCCGGCCTTCATTTCGGACCTGACCGGCATTTCGCAGGCGATGGTCGACAGCGCCCCGCCGGTCGAGCGGGTGTTGCCGCAATTGTTGGAGTTTATCGGCAGCGATGCCTTGTCGGCCCACAACGCCAGCTTCGACGAAAAGTTCCTGCACGCCGAGGCCGGGCGGCTGGGCATGGTTCCGGGACACCAGGGACTGGTGTGTTCGCTCAAGCTGTCGCGCCGCGTGTTTCCGGGCTTGTCGAGCTACAAACTCGGCTTGCTGTCGGGCCAGCTCGGGATTCGTTTCCGCAGCGCCGCCCACCGGGCCGAGGCCGACGCCGAAGTGGCGGCCGACCTCTTGATCCACATCGCCCGGCATCTGGGCCAGACCTACGGCTTCGGCTCGGTCGCGCCGCAATTGCTGGTGTCGATGAACAAGTTGAGCGCGGCCAAGGTGCCGGCCTGGCTGCGCCAGATGGCGGACGCGGCACGGTTGGCAGAAAATCCGCCACAAACCGCCTGATCGCTTTACAATATTGGCACCATGACCCGCCAGTCCTTCATTCGCATCCTGTTGTCGCTTCTGCTGCTGATGTCGCAGCAGATGGCGACCTCGCACGTGATGTCGCACTGGAGCACCGCGCAACAGATAACGTCGCACCAGGACGGCAGTGCGCTGTCGCGCGCGGTGGCCCAGGACCAGAGCTGCGACCAGTGCCTGGCCTTCGCCCAGCTGGCCGGGCCGCTGGCCAGCCATGCGCACGGCTTTGCCTTTACCGACCCCGGCGCCACGCTGGCGGCGGCCATCGCTCCCCAGGGCGCCCGCGCGCGCTCCCTGCGCGCGTTCGAACCACGCGCTCCACCCCAGGCCTGACAGCCAGTTCCATCCCCCTTTATGTATGTGCGCTTCGCCTGTCCGTTCGCGGCCGGCGCGCGCCTGTCTGTCACTGTTTGTTTGCTTGAGGTTTATCGCATGAATGTCCAACGTACGCTGCTTGCCAGCGCGATCCTGTCCGCCCTGTCCACCCTCAATTACGCCAACGCGCAGGTCGCGGCCGCCGCCGCCGGCGCCGCCGATCCCGTCGTGCCCAGGGTGATCGTCACCGCCAATCCGTTCGGCAAGTCCGAAGGCGACCAGATCCTGACGCCCACCAAGATCTTGTCGGGCGATGAATTGCGCGACAAACTCGGCGGTTCGCTGGGCGAAACGCTGTCGCAGGAACTCGGCGTATCGGCCTCCGGTTTCGGCGCCGGCGCCTCGCGCCCGATCATCCGCGGGCTGGAAGGCGCGCGTGTGAAAATGCTGGAAAACGGCATGGCCGTGGCCGACGTGTCCGGCCTGTCGAACGATCACGCGGTCTCGGCCGACGGCGCCGTGGCGCGCCAGATCGAAATCCTGCGCGGCCCGGCCGCTCTGCTGTACGGCTCGGGCGCCATCGGCGGCCTGGTCAACGTGGTCAACGAACGCATCCCGACCGCGCTCGAAGCCAAGCCGGCCGGCCAGCTGGAAACCCGCTACGGCACGGTCGACAAGGGCCGCAGCGCCTCCGGCTCGCTCGATGGCGCGGTCGGCAACATCGGCCTGCACATCGATGGCAATATCCGCCGCTCCGACGACTACAAGATTCCCGACAACCGCGTGCTGGACGATCCCTCGTCCGCCTCCGGCCGCCTGCCGCAATCGTTCACCCGCCAGGATACCCTGGGCGCCGGCGCTTCGCTCATCGGCGACTGGGGCCATGCCGGCGTGTCGGTCTCGACCCTGAACAACCGCTACGGCATTCCAACCCTGGAAGGCTCGCAGATCGACCAGTCGCAGATCCGCTACGATGCCGATACCTTGTTCAACAAGCCGTTCGGCGGCGTCGAAACCATCAAGCTCAAGGTCGGCTACACCGATTACGAGCATGCCGAGCTCGACGACGAGAACAAGCCGGAAGTGTTGTTTACCAACCGCGCCCTCGAAACCCGCGCCGAGCTGACCCATGCGCCGCTGGCCGGCTGGCACGGCACGCTCGGCGTGCAGACCGAAAACGCCCACTTCAGCGCCCTCAGCGGCGAAGGCGGGCCGGACACGGTGCCGGTCACGCACTCGATGTCGAGCGCGCTGTTCCTGGTCGAGGAACGCGATGTCGGCCCGGTGCGCGTGAACGCCGGCGCGCGCCTGGAATCGGTCAAGCGCACCCCGCTCGGCAACGTCGAGCGCAAGTTCGACCTCGCTTCCTACTCGGTCGGCACCCAGTGGCCGTTCACCCAGGGCTACAGCATGGGCGCGACGGTGTCGGTGGCGCAGCGCGCGCCGGCCACCGAAGAACTGTACTCGGGCGGCCCGCACGACGCCACCCAGACCTTCGATATCGGCAATGCCGACTTCAAGAAGGAAACCTCGCGCAATATCGAACTGTCGCTGCAAAAGGTCACGGGCCTGGTGCGCTGGAAGGCCAATGTGTTCCAGAACAAGGTCAAGGACTTCATTTACGGCAATATCAGCGGCGCCCTGGTCGACGAAGAAGGCAATCCGGGACAGGAATTGCTGCAACGTGTCTACCAGCAAGCCGACGCCAGCATTCGCGGCGCCGAAGCGGAAGTGAGCTACAACCAGCACGGCGAGGGCCTGTCCCTGCGCGGCTTTGCCGACACCTCGCGCGGCAAGCTCGATCACGGCGGCAGCCTGCCCTTGCAGCCGGCCGCCCGCATCGGCGCCGACGCCGGCTACCGCAGCGGCCCCTTGCGCGCCGGCATGTCGGTGGTGCGCGCCCAAAGCCAGGACCGGCTCGCCAGTTTCGAGCAGCATGCGACCCCGGCTTACACCCAGCTGGGCGCGAATGTGTCCTGGACCCAGCGCATGGGCACGCTTGACCTGACCTGGTTCATGATCGCGCGCAATCTTTTGAACGAGGATATCCGGCTCTCGACCTCGGTATTGAAAGATGTTTCGCCACTGCCCGGCCGAAATTTCCTGTTCGGCGTTCGCACCAAGTTTTAAGCAAGCGCAAGCACAAATTTGTTTCAGGCTGAAACCAAACCCCGCCGAGAGCGATCTCAGCGGGGTTTTTTCATGCCCCCTTAACGTGACAACCTGCTATGACGCTTGTGCCCAGTCAAACTCCGGCACTCTTGTTCTATTAAAATTTTAGCAATACTTCTCAGGTCGCTTGTTGCCTGTTGCAGCCCAATATTTCTGTAGTTTCAACGGCCTTGGCGCCGAAGGATGAAGCATGGACCGCCAGAATACTATTCGCGAGAACTATCAAACCTACATGTGGTTCCGCCAGGCAGCCGAGCGCGGCGATGCGTACGCCCAGTTCAACCTGGGGCTGATGTACAAGAAAGATGGCGAATACGGGCGGGCGGTCGGCTGGCTGCGCAAGGCAGCCCAGCAGGGACTGGCGTTCGCCCAGAACCACCTCGGCTCGATGTATTACCACGGGCGCGGGGTTCCCAAGAACGATACCGAGGCCGCCGCCTGGTTCCGCCAGGCCGCCGAGCAGGGCGACGCCTCGGCCCAGCAAAACCTGGGGCTGATGTTCCGCAAGGGGCGCGGGGTGGGGCAATGCCACGAGCAGGCCATGACCTGGTTCTACCGCGCCGCCGAACAGGGCGTGGGCAGCGCCCAGACCCTGCTGGCCGAGTGCTATCTGTCGGGGCAGGGCGCGCCGGTCAATTATCCGCTGGCCATGGCCTGGTTTCGCAAGGCGGCGATGCAGAGCGATGCCTCGGCCCAGCTGAACCTGGGATTGATGTACAAATACGGCCAGGGCGTCGAGAGCGACGACGAACAGGCGCTGTGCTGGTTCCGCCAGGCCGCCGCGCAGGGCAACGCCATGGCGCAGCGCCAGCTGGGCGTGGCCTACGCCGACGGGCTCGGCGTGCGCGCCGATCCCTTGCGCGCCGTCGCCTGGCTGCAGCGCGCCGCCGAGCAGGGCGACAAGGATGCCCAGTTCAGCCTGGGCGTGATGCTGGCCAACGGCCAGGGCGTCGAGCGCGACGAGCCGCGCGCGCTGCAATGGTACGCGCGCGCCGCCGAGCAGCGCCACGTGCTGGCCCAGTACAACCTGGGCAGCATGTACGCGAACGGGCGCGGCACCCCGCGCGACGAGTTGCGCGCCCTCGAATGGTACCGCCGCGCGGCCGAGCAGGGCGCGGCCATCGCCCAGTTCAACCTGGGGGTGATCTACGCCAGCGGCCAGGGCGTGCCGCGCGACGACGTCCAGGCGGTGCACTGGTACCGCAGCGCCGCCGAGCAGGGCGACGCCAGCGCCCAGAACAACCTCGGCGTCATGTACGCCAACGGCCAGGGCGTGCCGCAGGATGACGCCATGGCCGTGTGCTGGTACCGCCAGGCTGCCGAGCAGGGCCATGCGCTGGCCCAGTACAACCTGGGCGGCATGTACAACAGCGGGCGCGGGGTCGAACGCGACGCCGTGCGCTCCTACATGTGGATGTTGCTGGCGGCCGACGCCGGCGACGAGACGGCCAACGCCAACAAGAGCATCGTGGCGCGCCGCCTCACCCCGGCCGAGATCGGCGCGGCGGTTGACCAGTCGCAGCAGTGGCGTATGGCCCGTGCCGGGTCCGCCAAGGCGCCCGGCGCCGGGCGCTAGCGGGCCGATGCGGCGCCCGGCGCGGCGCCGTGTTTGTTCATTTCATTGACGTCGCGCCGCTGCGCCGTATACATTTGTTCCCATGCGCACTAACTCGGTTGAAAGTTCTGTTCGGAACTTTCTTCAAGACGCTACAATAGGTCAGCCAACAGGCCGCACCTGCCTCGCCCACCGGGCGGGCTTATCGTCCACCCTGGAATCGCGCCCATGAACACCTTATTCCGTTCGATCACCCTGGCCGCACTGTCGCTGGCCAGCGCCGCCGCCGGCGCCGCCGCCATCGCGGTGCAGGTCCATGACAGCAGCGGCAAGCCGCTGGCCGACGTGGTCGTGAGCGCCGCGCCGGACGGCAACGCGGCCGTGCCGCAAACCCTCAAAGCGGCCGAGATTGAACAGCGCGGCCTCAAGTTCATGCCGCTGGTAAGCGTGATCCAGACCGGCAGCAAGATCTCGTTCCCGAACTTCGACAAGGTCAAGCACCACATCTATTCCTTCTCGCCCGCCAAGAAATTCGACCAGAAACTGTATTCCGGCGTGGCGGCCGCGCCACAGGTGTTCGACAAGGCCGGCACCGTGGTACTGGGCTGCAATATCCACGATGGCATGGTGGCGTACATCAAGGTGGTCGACACCCCGTTCTTCGCCAAGACCGACGCCGCCGGCGTGGCCCGCATCGAGTTGCCCGCGGCCGGTAAATACACCCTCACGTCCTGGCATTTCAACATGCTCGGCGCCCCCGCCGAGCAGAGCGTGGTGGTCAAGGGCGAGGGCGCCACCGCGGCCAGCGTCAAGCTGGCCTTGAAGCCCACGGCGCCTGACGCCGGCGCGCCTTAGTCGCATGCGCTTGCGTTTCAACAGTCTTGAAGGGCGCATCGTCGGCCTGTTCCTGGTGCTGATCGTGGCGGTGCAGGCGATCGGCCTGCTGGTGATCGAGCATGGCATCAATGTCAACGCGCGATCGAGCATCGCCACCGAACTGATCAACGGCGAAAAAGTCTTCCGCAAGCTGATGGAGCAGAACGCCCAGAAGCAGCGCTTTTCGGCCCAGGTGCTGGCGCGCGACACCGCCTTCGTGCAGGCCATCGGCAACGGCGACGAGGACGACCGCGCCACCGTGGCTTCGGCGCTGGCCAACAGCGGGCGGCGCGCGCGCGCCGACATGACCATGCTGATCGACGGCGAACGCCGGGTCACGGTCGAAACCGGGATCGTCAAGAACGGCGCGCTGGAAAAGCTGGTGCTCAGCCTGCTCGACCGCGCCGAGCAGCACGATGGCGTCAGCGCGATGGCCATCGTCGACCAGCGCCCGGTGCAGGTGGTGGTCATGCCGGTCAAGGCGCCGATCACGATCGCCTGGGTGGTGATGGGCTTTGCGCTCGAGCGCCAGCTGGTGCTCGACATGCGCGAACTGTCGCAGCTCGACGTGGCGATCTTCACGCGCCAGCCGGACGGGCCATTCACGCCGTTCGAGTCGACCCTGGCGCCGGCGGCCATGGCGGGCGTCACCCGCGCGCTGCAGGCGCTGCCCGACAATCAGGCGCGCCCGTTCGACCTCGATGTCGGCGGCATCCGCTACAGCGCGCGCCTGCTGCCGCTCGGCCTCGAAGGCGGGCGCCACGCCGACGTGCTGCTGGCGCGCTCGATCGACGACGCCACCGCCGAATATACGCGCCTGCAGCGCACCCTGATGATCCTCACCATCGTCGCCACCCTGGTCGCCTGCGGCGCGGCGGTGATCACCGCGATGCGCATCGCGCAGCCGCTGCGCCACCTGGCCGGCACCGCGCGCCGCATGGAGCGCGGCGATTACGACGGCCGCATCGACGTCGAACGCACGGATGAAATCGGGGCGCTGGCCAAGGCTTTTGCCGGCATGCGCGAGTCGATCGCCAAGCGCGAACAGGAAATCGGCCGCCTCGCGTACTGGGATGCGCTCACCGACCTGCCCAACCGTGCCCAGTTCGTGCGCCTGCTGGGCGAGGCCCTGGACCAGGCGCGCCAGCGCGAGCACGTGGTATTCGTGCTGATGATGGACCTGGACCGCTTCAAGCATGTCAACGACGTCATGGGCCATGCGTTCGGCGACGCCCTGCTGCAAAAAGTGGCCGAGCGCCTGCGCGCGCTGCTGGCCGGCTTGCAGCCGGCCGAGCACCCGCAACCGCAACTGGCGCGCCTGGGCGGCGACGAATTCGTGGTGCTGCTGCCGGCCTCCTCGATCGACCATGCGCACAAGGTGGCGGCCAGCATCCTGCGCGCGCTCGAAGCGCCGCTCTCGCTCGACGACCAGACCGTCGACATCGGCGCCGGCCTGGGCATGGCGGCCTTTCCGATCAATGGCGCCGATCCCGAGTCGCTGCTGTCGATGGCGGAAGTGGCGATGTACGCGGCCAAGCAGCGCAACGACGGCGCGGTGGCCTACGACGCGGCGATGGACAAGTCGAGCGCCAAGAGCCTGGGCCTGCTCACGGAACTGCGCAACGCCATCGAGCGCAACGAATTCCGCCTGCACGTGCAGCCCAAGATCCGGCTCGACACCGGCGAAGTGGTGGGCGTCGAGTCGCTGGTGCGCTGGGTCCATCCCGAGCGCGGCAACGTGTTCCCGGACGAATTCATCCCGTTCGCCGAGCAGACCGGCTTTATCCGCGTGCTCACGCGCTGGGTGCTGGACCAGTCGGCCGCGCTGTGCAGCGAGCTGCAACGGCAGGGGATTTACCTGAAAATCTCGGTCAACCTGTCCACCCGCGACTTGCTCGACCAGGACCTGCCGGCCAAGTTCATGGAGATCCTCACGCGCCACCAGCTCTCGGCCGGCTCGTTCTGCCTCGAGATCACCGAAAGCGCGATCATGGACGACCCGGTGCGCGCCCAGCAGACGCTGGAACGCCTGCACACGATGGGCGTGGACTTGTCGATCGACGATTTCGGCACCGGCTACTCGTCGCTGGCCTACCTCAAGCGGCTGCCGGTCGATGAACTCAAGATCGACAAGTCGTTTGTGCTGAACATGGAAAACGATATCGGCGACACCAAGATCGTGCGTTCGACGATCGACCTCGGTCACAACATGGGATTGCGCGTGGTGGCCGAAGGGATCGAGAGCGAAGCGGTGTGGCGCCTGCTGGCCGCGCTGGGGTGCGACCAGGGCCAGGGTTATTTCATGAGCCGGCCGATCGCCGCCGACAAGCTGGTTGGCTGGATCGCCGGCTGGACGCCTCCGGCCAGGTCGGCGCTGCCTTACACCGAGTCGGTCGGCTCGACCTGAGGTCCGCGCCGTTGCCATAGGCGCAGCGCGCCATGGAAGGGAAAATGAATGATGGCGATGAAAGCAAGCGCCACGTTCCACCACCAGATGCCGGTACCCGGATGGGCGTACTTGCCGTCGTCGAATAGTACAAGGGCGAGCAGCAGCAAGGCCGCCGCCAGGTAAACCAGGCGCGCCACACGGCTCCACCAGAACGCCGCCACGGCAAACAAGGGTACGAAGAAAAAGGCGTTGGCGCCGTTCGTCAACTGCTCTTCAAGGCTGCGCAGGGTGAGCCGCCACAAGGCGTCGTGCGGCACGCCGGTCCAGTGCGAGTCGACCGCGAGATACGTCACCGACCACCAGGTCAGCAGGCAGGCGCCGAAGGCGAGCGCGCAGTGCAGGGCGTAGTGAGCGGCGATGCGTGCCGGTACCGTGGACCGGCGCGGGACTGGCGTCGCATGTCCTGTCAAGGCTTGGTCGCCTGCCGCATCTTGACCTCTCCGAAACTCATGAACACCATCGTGGTGCCGCTCGGTCCCCGATACACGCCGTTCGCATTGGCCAAGCGATTGGCCACCGCCGCGAAGTTCCACGCCTCGTCCTCGCTCACCTTGACCATGCGGCTCGTGTAATCGGGCAGATGGTTTTTCTTGCCCCATTGGCGCGCCAGTTCCGCGTGATGGCGCAGCGGTTCGGGAACCGAAGGATGGTCCCAGCCCCACAAAAACGTGCCATCGAGCTTGTTATAGGTGCCGATCACCTGAATCGGCGCGATGACCGTCTTGCCATCCTTGAAACTGAAGGTGATCGTTCCCGCCTCCAGATCCGCCTTCCAGCGTTCGGATGAACCCAGCCCCCACGTGGCCGCATGCGCCGCTGTCTGGTCTTCCAGGCCCGCTCTCGATTGCGCGACAAATTGCGGCGAAGTCTGGCTCATCGCGCTCGCGCAGACCGCGAGCGAGACGGCTGCAAAGGTCATCTTGATCATGTGAAGTGGGTTTTGTAAGTGATGGTATGGAACATTATCCACCAAACCATGACCGGCAAGCGAATCGCCATCACGGCCGGTGGGGCGACCATCGCCAAGGCCGGCATTTCGCGCTATGATCTTCACCGGCAAAGTTGCCCATATCACCAAGAGACAGAACCATGCAAATGAGACATGCAGTCCTCGTCGCCAGCCTGCTCGCCGCATTCGGCGGACAAGCCCTGGCCCAGGTCCAGACCCAGACCTGCCTGCCCGGCGGAACGCCAACGACCTATCCGGTCACGAAAAAAGTCGAACAGCAGGATGTGTATCACGGCACCAGCATCGCCGACCCTTACCGCTGGCTCGAAGACGCCAACAGCGCCGAGACCAAGGAGTGGGTCGACGCCCAGAACAAGGTCACCCAGTCTTACCTGGGCCAGATCGGCGAGCGCAGCGCCATCAAGGAACGCCTGACCAAGCTCTGGAACTATGAGCGTTACAGCGTGCCGTACAAGGAAAGCGGGCGCTATTTCTACAGCCGCAACAACGGCTTGCAAAACCAGTCGGTGCTCTACACCATGAAGTCGCTGAGCGACGAGCCGCGCCTGCTGCTCGACCCGAACACCCTGGCCGCCGACGGCACCGTGGCGCTGGCCGGCACCGCCGTCAGCCCGGACGGCAAATACCTCGCCTACGGCACCGCCGCATCGGGCTCGGACTGGAACGAGTGGAAAGTACGCGACATCGACACCGGCAAGGACCTGGACGACCACCTGAAATGGGTCAAGTTCTCGGGCGCGTCCTGGACCAAGGATGGCAAGGGCTTCTTCTACAGCCGCTACGACGCGCCGGAAGAAGCGGCCAAGCTGGCCGGCATCAACTACTTCCAGAAGCTGTACTTCCACAAGGTCGGCACGCCGCAGAGCGAAGACACGCTGGTCTACGACCGTCCGGACGAGAAGGAATGGGGCTTCGGCGGAGAGGTCAGCAACGATGGTAAATACCTGATCATCACCGCCACCAAGGGCACCGCGCCAAAGTACCGCATCTTCTACAAAGACCTGACCAAACAAGGTTCCAAAGTGGTGCCGCTGATCGACCAGTTCGAGGCCTCGTACAACTTCATCGACAACGACGGACCGGTGTTCTACTTCAGCACCGACAAGAAGGCCACGCGTTCGCGCCTGGTTGCCATCGACACCCGCAAGCCGGCCGAGAAGAACTGGAAAGAAATCGTGCCGGAGACGGCGCAAACCCTGGTCGGCGCATCGATGGTCAACAAGCAGTTCATCGTCCAGTACCTGGCCGATGCGCGCAGCATGGTCAAGATCGTGGACCGCAAGGGCAAGCTGGTGCGCGAGATCGCGCTGCCGGGCATCGGCTCGGCGGCGGGCTTCAACGGCAAGCCGGGCGACAGCGAGACCTTCTACTCGTTCACGGGCTTTACCAACCCGACCACGGTGTATCGACTGGACATGAAAACCGGCGCAAGCACGGTGTTCCGCAAGCCGACCGTCGATTTCGACCCGAACGCGTATGAAACGCGCCAGCAGTTCTACACCAGCCGCGATGGCACCAAGGTACCGATGTTCATCGTCTCGAAGAAGGGCCTCAAGCTCGACGGCGGCAATCCGACTTACCTGTACGGCTACGGTGGCTTTAACGTGTCGCTGACCCCGGGCTTTTCGCCGGCCAACCTGGCGTGGATGGAAATGGGCGGCGTGTACGTGGTGGCCAACCTGCGCGGCGGCGGCGAATACGGCGAAGCGTGGCACGAAGCGGGCACCAAGCTGCACAAGCAGAACGTGTTCGACGACTTTATCGGCGCGGCCGAGTGGCTGGTGGCGAACAAGGTGACCTCGCCGGCCAAACTGGCCATCGGCGGCGGCAGCAATGGCGGCCTGCTGGTCGGTGCGGCCATGACGCAGCGTCCGGAGCTGTTCGGCGCGGCCATTCCGCAGGTCGGCGTGCTCGATATGCTGCGCTTCCATAAATTCACCATCGGCTGGGCGTGGATTTCGGATTACGGCTCGTCCGAAAACGCCGACGAATTCAAGGCGCTGGTGAAGTACTCGCCGCTGCATAACCTGAAGGCGGGGGCGTGCTATCCGGCGACCATGATCACCACGGCCGACCACGACGACCGCGTGGTGCCGGCGCACAGCTTCAAGTTCGCGGCGGCGGCGCAGGCGGCGCAGGCAGGCAGCGCGCCGATCTTGATCCGCATCGACGTCAAGGCGGGCCATGGCGCGGGTAAACCGACCACCAAGCAGATCGAGGAAGTGGCCGATCGCTGGGGCTTCCTGAGCCGTGCGTTGCGCATGAACGAGCCGGCCAAGGTGGCGGCGCAGTAAAGCTGTCTGTCGTCCCCTCGCCGTGCCGCCGGCGGCGAGAGGACGATGTTGAGTCGACATAAACGGTCGATGTCTGAAAAACGGAGTATCTGTGAGTGTCGGAATGTTGATTCATGAGCCGCTCAACCAGGCCGAACGCGAATTTTACCTATGCGTCTGTATTGAAAGCATACACAGGGACATTCTCGAACCGATCGCAACCGAGCATGGCCTGACCATGGTTGATAACTGGGGGACGTATGAGATCGTCGACGCATCCACCCTGGACGAATTTCTTGCGCAAATGAAGGTGCTGATAGATCGAATCGCTCATCTTGAAGATACGACAGATGCGTCGAAGGACTATCTGACGAACAGGATGCAAGGCTTGGTCGACGAGACCACCAGATGGATTACATCGCGTCCCGGCCTGGTGGTCTGGATTGGTTGAATGCGGCGCGCGGGTCGCCACGTTTGCGGTTCAAAAATCGCGCTTGATCGTATTGCTCCTGAACGAGCCGCTGAGCCCTTCCACGCTGACCAGGGCATACACCTCATCCTGCCCCCAGTCTTCGTTCAGTTGGCCGGCCGACACGGTGTTCGACAGCGAAAAGCTGCCATCGACCCCCACGCGCTCGATGCCGGTGCCGCCGATACTGAAGAGCGTGTCATCGAACCACTCGTCGTCGCCGCGAATCCGCGCACCGACTTTCTTGTTGACTGAGTTATAGAATCCTTCCCCGTTGACGACCACCAGATAATTGCCTGGTTGGTTTTCTGCTGGGGTAATGAAAAGGCTGACTTCCATGATGGTTCTCCTGATGCCGGCCCCGGATGGGCAGGCTTCCAGTATTCGCGATCGAAAAAGAGCGGCTTAAACGGAAAGCAAGCCTGCTGAGCGCAGCCTTTACGCCGGATCAATCTCGTTGAACGGACGACGCGGGTAGGGCAGTTGGCGCAACAAAGTGTCGACAGACGCTACTCAACATCCCATTCGGCGGTACTTTCGGTCAAATTTTTCGCCATTGCCGCCGCGCACGTCAGAGTGAGATCCTTTCCACCGCAAAGGACCGTCATGCAGCTCGCCGCCGCCCGACCCAACATCGCCCTGTACCTCGCCGCCATCCTGACCGCCGCCATGCTGCTGGCCGGCCCCATCCTGCAACCGGACGGCTACCACGCCTTTGCCGACGGCCGCGCGCTGTCCGGCCTGGCCAATGCGGCCGATGTGCTGTCGAACCTCGGCTTCCTGCTCATCGGCCTGCATGGCCTGCTGCACGTGCGGCCATCGCGCCCGGCCCACATCATGTTTTTCGTCGCCATCCTGATGACCGCCTTCGGCTCGTCCTGGTATCACCTGGCGCCGGACGACACGCGCCTGGTCTGGGACCGGCTGCCGATCGCGCTGGCCTGCGTGTCGCTGCTGGCGGCAAGCCTGCACGATGCTTTTCCCGCGCGCTTCGCGCCGCTGCCGACCCTGGCCGCGCTGTGCGCACTCGGCGTGGCCAGCGTCTTTTGGTGGTCCGCCACCGGCAACCTCGGCCCCTACCTGCTGCTGCAACTGGCGCCGCTGGTGCTGATCCCTGTGCTGCAATGGCAGACCGGCGCGCCGCTGGTGCAACGGCGCGCCTTCGGCATCGCGATCGGCCTGTACGTGCTGGCCAAGCTGTGCGAACTGGCCGACGGCGCCATTCTCGGCGCCATTCACGCCATCAGCGGCCACACGTTCAAGCATGTGTTTGCCACTCTGGCCGCGCTGGTGCTGGCGCGGATGATCGCCAGGATGCGCTGAGCGCGGTCCCGGCCCATCCCGGCCACATGCAGTTCATGCAAGCGATCCTGCGCTGTGTCGCACGCCGGTTCCGCTGGCGCAGCTTCAGCAATACGCTGCCCGAACCTGACCCGGCCGGGCAGGACGACCCTATCGCGTTGAGGAACTTTATGCACCGCCTGCTTGCCATCCTGTCTGCTGTTGCCGTCGTCTGCCACGTTCCGGCATCCGCCGCCGCATCGCCGCCGTTCGCGCCGGGCGCGCACAAGCTGCAACGCGGCCAGCCGAACGAGCTGATGGTGCTCGCCACACCGCACCTGCGCCAGTTGCCGGCATCGTTCGATCCGGCCACGCTCAGTCTGCTGACCGACCGTCTGGCGCAGTGGCAGCCGCAGGCGGTCGCCATCGAGGCGCTGTCCGGAGCGCAGTGCGCGTTCATGCGCAGCTATCCGCAGCGTTACGCCGATTCGATCAAATCGTATTGTTGGGATCCGGCGGCGGCGAAGGCGGCCACGGGCCTGGATGTGCCGGAGGCGACTGCGCAGGCCGGGCGTCTGCTGGCCGCCTGGCCGGCCGCGCCAGGCCCGGCACAGCGCCGCAAGCTCGCGTCGCTGTTCCTGGCTGGCGGCGAACCAGCGTCGGCATTGGTGCAATGGCTGCGTTTGCCCGGCGACGAGCGGCGTGCCGGCGACGGCCTGGACGAGAATCTGGTGACGATCCTGACCGGCCTGCTGCAGCGGTCCGACGAGCATTACCGCATCGCGGCCGTGCTGGCGGCTCGGCTCGGGCACGAGCGGATGTATCCAATGGACGATCACACGGCCGACTCTCCCGACGCCGATCCGAAAGCCGCCGGCGCCGCCATTGCGAAGGCCTGGGACAACCGCTACACGGCGGCGCGCATCGAGCGGGCCAAGGCGCTCGAAAGCCGGCTCGATACGGCTGCCGGCGTGCTGTCCATGTATCGCGCGTACAACGCCCCCGGCACCGCCGAGGAGACCTTCCGCAGCGATTTCGGCGCGGCGCTCGAAGAACCCTCGCCGCAGCGCTTCGGGCGTGGCTATGTCGCCTATTGGGAGACACGCAATCTGCGGATGGCGTCCAACATCCGCGATGTGATGAGCGCGCGGCCCGGCATGCGCGTGCTGGTGGTCGTCGGCGCGGCGCACAAGGCCTATCTGGAGGCCTACCTCGACCAGATGCACGACGTGCGCATCGTCGCGACCGACCGGCTACTGCGCTAAGTAAGTGCGCATAAATTCTTGTAACTTCTGCACACTTACTTAGTCGGCAGAATCGGCGCCCGGAGCCGCCTGATCAGGCACAATGCCGCACAGCGCCTTCAGGCCAATCCGGTGCCCGAAGGCGCCGAATCGCGCACAGCATCCGCAACAGGCTAGCGGTGCACCACCACCAGCAAGGCCTTCGCTTCGGTCTTGCCGACGTTGCGGATCACGTGATTCTGGTCGGCCGGATAGCGCGCCGTGCCGCCCAGCTTGATTTTCTTCTTGTCGCTGCCTACTTCCAGCTCCATGGTGCCGTGCAGCACCGTCATGTGCTCGCTGGTGCCCGGGTCGTGCGCCTGCGAGGCCAGTTCGCCGCCGGGCGCCAGGGTCAGTTCGTACCACTCGTACTTTCCAGCCAGATCCATCGGCCCCAGGATGCGCAGCACATAGCCGGCGTGCGCGCCGGGCAGGGTCGGCGTTTCGTGGGCGTCCACCACGCGGATGGTTTCCACCGGGCGCGTATCGCTCGAGAGCAACTCGCCGATGGCCACGCCCAAAGCGTTGGCCAGGCGCCACGTGATCGCGATCGTGGGGTTTGCCTTCTCCCTTTCGATTTGCGATAACATGGATTTCGATACGCCCGCGATGCGCGACAAGTCCTCCAGGGTCAGGCCGCGCGCCAGCCGCAAACGTTGCAAGGTCGCGCCTACTTCAGGTGGAGAATTGGTCGGTGCTGGTTGTTTCATCGGGTTTTCGGCAAAGTGGTCAAGCAAAATATTTACATAAATATAAGAAACCGAGGGTTGCCAAGTGCACCCGGCTTGGGTAGTATCCATTATATTGAATTTGTGTTCGACATAACGGAATTTCACGACGCGGTTGAAGTCGTTTGATCCGGAACACGGTACAGCATAGTCCAACAGTCGGTCAAGCCGGCAACCACATGACGAGGAATAATGATGAGCGAGCAAGCGAAAAGCGCCTTTTTCAGCGGCCTGCAACACAAGCTGGACACGCTGCGCGAACAGGGCCTGTACAAGCCGGAGCGCGTGCTGGCATCGCGCCAGGGCGCCGAAGTGGTGGCCGACGACGGCCGCACCCTGATTAATATGTGCGCCAACAATTACCTCGGCCTGTCGGGCGACCTGCAAACGCAGCAGGCGTCGATCGAGGCGACCGAAAAATACGGCTACGGCCTGTCGTCGGTGCGCTTCATCTGCGGCACCCAGACCGTGCACAAGGAACTCGAAAAAGCGCTCTCCGCCTTCCTCGGCCTGGAGGACACGATCCTGTACGCGGCCGCGTTCGACGCCAACGGCGGCGTGTTCGAGCCGCTGTTCGACGAGAACGACGCCATCATCTCGGATGCGCTCAATCACGCGTCGATCATCGACGGCATCCGCCTGTGCAAGGCCGGGCGCTATCGCTACCAGCACAACGACATGGCCGACCTCGAAGTGCAGCTGCAGGCGGCCATCGCCGCCGGCAAGCGCCACAAGGTCATCGTCACCGACGGCGTGTTCTCGATGGACGGCACCATCGCCCAGCTGGACAAGATCTGCGACCTGGCCGACCAATACGGCGCGCTGGTGATGATCGACGAATGCCACGCCTCGGGCTTCATGGGCAAGACCGGGCGCGGAACGCACGAACATCACAACGTCATGGGCCGCATCGACATCATCACCGGCACCCTCGGCAAGGCGCTGGGCGGCGCGATGGGCGGCTTTACCGCCGCGCGCAAGGAAGTGATCGACACCTTGCGCCAGAAATCGCGTCCTTACCTGTTCTCGAACACGCTGGCGCCCTCGATTGCCGGCGCCTCGCTGTCGGTGCTCGAGCGCATTTCAAAGTCGACCGAACTGCGCGACCGCCTGCACGAAAACACGGCCTACTTCCGCAAGGAGATCGAACGCATCGGCTTTACCATCAAGCCGGGCACGCACCCGGTGGTGCCGGTAATGCTGTTCGAAGCGCCCATGGCGCAGCGTTTCGCGGCCCGCATGTACGAACTGGGCGTGCTCCTGAGCGGTTTCTTCTACCCGGTGGTGCCGATGGGGCAGGCGCGGGTGAGGGTGCAGCTGTCGGCCGCGCACACCCGCGAACAACTCGATACGGTATTGAAGGCATTCGAACAGGCCGGGCGCGAGCTGGGCATTCTCAAGAATCAAGAACACTAATAAGACGGAAGTACAGAACATGGAACGCATTCTCATTATCGGCGCGAACGGCCAGATTGGCAGTGAACTGGTCGGCGCGCTGGCGCAGCAACATGGCGCGGGCAACGTCATCGCCTCCGACATCGGCGCGGCCAACGTCTACAAGGCCGCGCGCTACACCCAACTCGACGTGCTCGATAAAGGTCGCCTCGCGGCCCTGGTGGCCGACGAAGGCATCACCCAGGTGTACCAACTGGCGGCGCTGCTGTCGGCCACCGGCGAACAGGCCCCGCTCAAGGCCTGGACCCTGAACATGGATGGCCTGCTGAACATCCTCGAAGTGGCGCGCGAACGCGGCGAGGCGGGCAAGCCGCTGCGCGTGTTCTGGCCATCGTCGATCGCCGCCTTCGGCCCGAACACGCCGCCCCAGGGCACGCCGCAGTACACGGTGATGGACCCGACCACCATTTACGGCATCAGCAAGCTGGCCGGCGAGCGCCTGTGCGAGTACTACTTCACCAAGTACGGCGTGGACGTGCGCAGCATCCGCTATCCCGGCATCATCAGCTACAAGTCGCCCCCGGGCGGCGGCACCACCGACTACGCGATCGCGATCTTCCACGCGGCCCTGCGCGGCGAGCGTTATGAGTGCTTCCTCGGCCCCGAGACCACGCTGCCGATGATCTACATGCCCGACGCGATCCGCGCCACCATCGAGTTAATGGACGCCCCGGCCGACAACATCGCCGTGCGTTCGGCCTATAATGTGGCCGGTCTGTCGTTCAACCCGGCCGAGCTGGCGACGGCGATCCGGCGCGCCATGCCGGCCTTTGAAATCGGCTACAAACCGGACAGCCGCCAGGCGATTGCCGCCAGCTGGCCGCAAAGCCTGGACGACAGCACAGCCACCGCCGACTGGGGCTGGAAGGCGCAGATCGGGCTCGATCAACTGGTGGCCGACATGCTCGCCAATATCGACGTCAGCCTCACAAAGGCTGCCTGATTCGTTTTACCCACACCTATAAAACATATAAGAGACAAACATGGACATGAGCGTATTCGACCTATTCAAAATCGGCATCGGGCCGTCGAGTTCCCACACCGTGGGGCCGATGGTGGCGGCGCGCCGCTTCCTGGTCGAATGCGGTCCTCTGGCGCGCGCGGTGGGGATCGAGGCGGCGCTGTATGGCTCGCTGGCGCTGACCGGCGTGGGTCACGCCACCGACAAGGCGGTCATCCTCGGGCTGATGGGCGAAACGCCGCAGGGCGTCGATCCGGAGCGGGTCGACGACATGCTGGCCGAAGTCGAACTCGATGGCGTGATCAAGCTGCTCGGCACCCACGAAGTGCCGTTTTCGGCGCGCACCGGGCTCGTATGGCACAAGAGTTCATCGCTGCCCGAGCATCCGAACGGCATGCGCTTCACGCTCAAGCTCGATGACGGCAGCGTCATCGAACGCATCTTCTACTCGGTCGGCGGCGGCTTCATTCACGCCGCCGGCGAATCGCAGGCGCGCCAGAGCAATGGCGAGAGCACCGCGCCGATTCCCTACAACTTCGATACGATGGACCAGCTGCTCGCGCACGGCCGCGCCAGCGGCCTGTCGATCCCGCAGATGCTGCGCGCGAACGAATGCGCGCGCATGGATGGCGCCGTCCTCGACGCCGGCATCGACAAGATCTGGCAGGTGATGCGCGACTGTATCGCGCATGGCCTGGTCACCGCCGGCCAGCTTCCCGGAGGCCTGAACGTCAAGCGCCGCGCCGCCAATCTGTGGAAGCAGTCGGAAGACGCCAAGAACGGCGACAACCGCGCCAACGACCTGCCGCACGACGCGGTGCACCAGGTGAGCCTGTACGCGATGGCGGTCAACGAAGAAAACGCCGCCGGCGGGCGCGTGGTGACGGCGCCGACCAACGGCGCGGCCGGCATCATCCCGGCGGTGCTGCGCTACTACGCCGAAGATTGCCGTCCGAGCGATCCGGTGCGCGGGGTGCGCGATTTCATGCTCACCTCGGCCGCGATCGGCATGCTGTGCAAGAAGAACGCCTCGATCTCGGGCGCCGAAATCGGCTGCCAGGGCGAAGTCGGCGTCGCCTGCGCGATGGCGGCGGCCGGGCTGGTGGCGGCGCTGGGCGGGACCAATGAACAGATCGAAAATGCGGCCGAAATCGGCATCGAGCATCACCTCGGCATGACGTGCGACCCGATCGGCGGCCTGGTGCAGATTCCGTGCATCGAGCGTAACGGCATGGGAGCGATCAAGGCGATCACCGCCGCATCGCTGGCCTTGAAGGGCGACGGCACCCATTTCGTGAGCCTGGACGACGTCATCGAAACCATGCGCCAGACCGGCGCCGACATGCAGGACAAGTACAAGGAAACCTCGCTCGGCGGGCTGGCGATCCATGTGGTGACGGTCAACCACGCGGCTTGCTAAGGAGCCAGGCATGAGCGAATCGTTCGACGCATTGTCGGCATCCACCGGGATTGCCTTGCCGGCCACCCTGCGCCATCTGATCGAGCGCGGCGCGAACGGCTATGACGATCCCGGGCGCACGGCCTTGTCGGCGCTGAACGATTTTGAGTGGCTGGCGGCGCAGGAAGCGCAGGCCGTCGTCGCCGGCTGGCTCAATCCGGTCAAGCAGAACGGCAATGTGTTCCTGCCGTTCGCACGCTCGGGCGCGGGCGACGCCTATTGCATGGTGCGCTTGCGCGGCGGCGAAGAGGGCGTGTGCATGGTCTGGCACGACGCCAGCACATCGACGCTGCATTACGCCGGCTTCGATCAGTTTGTCGTGGGCGAGTACCTGAACGTGTTCGCCGAGCTCGATTTGCTCGATGACGATGACGACGATCCGGTGGCCTTGCTGCGGGCCGATGTCGCCAAGGTGAGCGATCTGCTCGATCCGGCGCTGCGAAGCATGCTGCTCGGCTGCCTGGACAAGACGCCGGCCGAGCACCCCTACCGGCAGGGACCGAAAGCGCGTGTCGAGATGGTGCGGGCGCTCATCGGCCAGGAGGAGTTCAATGCGGTTTATTCCCAAGTGAGCATTCCCGATCCGGTTGCGTTCGATGTGGTGGCGCGCTGGGAAGAATAGCGTAGTCCAACACCGTCTTGCCCATTCGGGCCGCCCTGGTTGTCGTAGTCGACAACTTCCCGGTTGGTGGCGGCGTCCAGATGCCAGATCCGCATGTGCAGGCGCTGTTTGCCGTCTGCCGTGTCCGCAGCGGCCTGCGCCGTGAGCGTGAACTGGTAGCTCCCCGCGCCATTGACCGTGCCGCCACCGCGATACGCGATCCTTGCCCCGCCCGCCGTCACCGAATCGAAGCGCTTGCTGTCGAACCGGAGATGGGCGACGCCAAAACGCAAGAATGCCTTCCCTTGCGCCCGGCGTCCGTCCGCTTGTTGCTCGGAGAGGAAGGCGAACGTCGCCGGTCCGGACTGGTTTCTGTTGCCCTTGACGGCGCCGGGGGGAGAAATGAACGAGCCTTCGCCGCTGACATAAGCGCCCGGCCCGCACACAGCCACGCTGCGATGCACGGTCGCGCTCTGTCCGCTGCTGTCGGTGACGGTGAGCGTGACCGTGTAGAGGCCGGCGGCCCGGTAGACGTGCTTGCCGCTGGCGGTGCCGGCGCCGTTCTTTTCGGCGACGACGCCGGCCTCGTCCTTGCTGCCATCGCCCCATGACCAGGTCGCCCTGTGGGTCTCGCCCGGGTCGGCATCGACGAAACCGGCGGACACCGACAAGGGCAGATCGACCCGCGCACCTCCGCTGCGCCTGATCGGGCCCACTGTGGGGGCAACATGGGTGGCGGCTGTCGGAACAAGCAGGACCAGCCCGGCATTCGAATCGGCGACAATCGCGCCATTGTCGGAGATTCCCCGAGCGGCCGTGGCCACGAAGCCCGACGGCGCGCGCGGGATGCGGGTGTTCAGGTCGACCAGGCCCTCGGCGCCGGTCCACACGAACGCGCGGCTTGCGCCATCGCGCGTTTCGGCGCTGCCGACAACCTGTCCGGGCTGGTTGACGTCGTGGGCGTAGGCGCTGCGCCCGCCAAATGTGCCCAGGTCTTTCATGCCAGCCTGCCTGGTCCAGGCGAAGGCGCGGTAGGGACCGTCGACGATGCGGATGATGCCGACCACCGTGTCGCGGTCATTCATGCCAACCGTAAAGGAGTCGGCATCCGTGCGCCTTGGGCCGAGATCGGTCAAGCCTTGCTCCGGCGTCCACAGGAACGCATGGGTCGGGCCCGCCGCCGTCGCCGAGTGGCCGGCCACGTGGCCGATCCCGTTGATGGCGACCGAATCCGAATCCGCGCCCCCAAGCGTGCCCAGCCCGACCATGCCACCCGCCTCGGTCCAGTGGAATGCCAGGCCGCGGTCGGTGGCATTTCTGGTGTTCCCCGCGACTTGCCCCGCCTCATTGATCGCCATGGCCAGCGACGGTCCGTTGAGCGTGCCCAGGTCGAGCGGCACGTTTTCCGGACTCCATCGGGTCGCATGCAGGGGCTCGAACACCGGTCCGAAGAAGGGGAGGTAGCCTGCAACCTGCCCGCGCTTATTGATATCGAACGCGGCCGACGTCGCGAAATTGTAGGGCGGCGTGTGCAAGGTCACCATGCCGCTTTGCGCAGTCCAGCGGTAAGCGTGCGTGTCGGTGCTTTCCAGGCTGAAGTTCGAACCGCCGACAATCTGGCCGACATCATTGAGCGCGTTGACGAAGGAACCCGCACCGCCAAGCGTGCCGAGATTGCTGAAGGTCGTGCCGTCGTAGAACCTTGCCATGGTCCGGTCGTTCCCGACATCCTCGGTGAACGCGACCTGTCCCTTGCCGTTGATATCGAAAGGCCCGTTGGCGCTTGGGGAAAGATGAACGATGCGATAGATCGTCTTGGCGGGCGGCGCTTTCATCGCTGCCGTGCCTTGCGGCGCGGCCGCTTGTGGATTGGCGGCCCATGCTGCCAGTGCGACAAGCGGATACAGCAGCCAACATGTCCAGCCATCCCCACGTTGGTGTGTTGTCGTTCTCGTTTTCATGTCGATCTCCCGCTAAGTGAATGCCTCAAGTCAACCCGTCCTCTGCACGAGGAACGCGGGTGTCCTTGATTTCACCTTAGGTAAAGCGCCGCGCTCGTTACTGGCGCACGTCAAGCTCTACCTTGAGATCGCGGGTGGCCAGGCGTCGGGGTGACGCCGGGCACCTCAGGATTGGCGGGGGCGGGGCTGGTGCTGCGCCGGCTTCCAGGTCACCCATATCAGCAGATGGGTGTCCAGTAACAGTTTCATTTATCGCCCCAATCTCTTCGATGTCGTCTTGTGCCATTGTGTCGAAGTCATCTGGAACTGAAAAATTGCCGGTCACGGTGAGCGTGCCTGATCCGGTTGTCTTCGACGTTGTGGCGTTGGGAAGAGTAGCCCGGTCCGGCGCCCGACGGCCACATCGCCTTTCGCGGGCCGGCCGGCAAGCCGGAACCGCTGCGCGCCTACTGCGAGAAAGTACTCTGCGTGGCGACGGCGACAATGTAGACCTTACAGACGTATCATTAATGTTATGATTGCCATCCTGACCACTCTCCTTGGAGAGTGTACCTCAACGCCAGAACGTGATGTCAAGGGGATTTTATGACGTATGAACAGTGGCAGCAGGGAGTTGTGAACGGAGCGGGCAAGCCGGAATGGAATATACACGACTGTGACATTCGGGTCGCCGTCAATGAATATAACCGCCACCTGGCGGCAACACCCGGTTATTCAGCCTTGGACTGGTTGTATGTCAAGGGCATGCTATGGACTGAAACGGGCGCAGGATCCTCTGAATGGAAAATCAAGCCCTTGCAGATCGGCGTGCCTGGCGATAAGGGCATGATGGCGCTGTTGGGAAATCATGAAGGCGGCGATTTGATCATGCCCCCGGCTTATCGGTCGGGCACCAGCAGCGGTATGGTCCGCACTAACCCGACGCACAATATTCGGGCTGCCATTGGTTATTTGTTGATGCGCTTGGCGACGTATGCTTTCCAAAGTATCCGCGAGCCTGGATCGCGGGTCGAGGAAGTCAAAGTCGATAGCGGCGATACACTTGAGCGGATTGCCAGCAAAAACAAAAGCACGGTGGAGGTGTTACGGGAGTTAAATCCGCGCGCGAACGTGCTGCATAAGGGTGACGTTATCAAATTTCAGAAAGCAAAGACGTCGAAGGTCATTACGGGCTGGCGCCCCATTAACCACAGCAATATCGCTCGCTGGTATAACGGTGGAGGTGATGAAATGTATGTAAGAAAACTCGATTTCGTGATGCCGTATGTGCGTAAAGCTGGGAGCGGAATATGCGAAGCAGAATAGTAGCAGTACTTATTTGCTCGTCGGTCGTATATTCGGGCCCTGCCGTGGCAGACAACCGTGCACAACCTGTCGCTGCAATTGAGCAATGCAATCAGTTTTCGCAGTTCGACATTCGCGAGTGCCTGAAGAAACATGCGACCGACAGCGCAGCGGCGCTGAAGCAGGCCGAAGCTAGGGCGGCGGCCGCGATTGCCAGTTGGGATGAAAGCGATACCTACATCAAGGATGCCGGCATAAAGCTGCGCGCCGCGAACGCGTCGTTCGTGCGCGACCGCCAGGTGCAGTGCGCCTTCGCTTCCTCGCTGATCGGCGGTGGCGCTGGCAATTCGCACGAGATCAAACGCTTGGCCTGTGTGGCCGACATGAATGCCCGGCGTACATTCCAACTCGACCGCGATACCGGCAAATTGGTGCCTAAATAGCACTCAAAAGCTGCCTTCGCAGCCCGGGCCAGTTGCGGCCGGCGCAGCTGGTAGCGGCTGGCTAGTTCGACGAGGTCGCGTACGGCGCGCCGGTGGTCCGGCCCTTGCAAGGCTTCGCTCGCCTCGCGCACCTGATTGAACAATTCGCGTTCGATCAGCGCGATCGTCACCGCGTCCTTGGTCGGAAAATACTGATACAGCGAACCGATGCTCACGCCGGCGCGGGTAGCGATTGCATTCGTTGTGTATCCCTCAAGTCGGTGCTGCTCGAGAATGTGAGCTGCCCCCTCCAGGATGACCCCGACGGTATGGGCGGAACGGGGCTGGGACGGCGTCTTCCTTGACGCCAGCCGGCGCGCGGTCGCCTTCTTCGATTGCGAGTTGTTCATGCAACAGCATGCTCATATCATTTCCAGGCCAAGTCAAGCGCAATTCCGAGACGCTTGACGCAACCAGGGAAGAGCCACGCAGGAACCATCCTCAATACACGTCCATTCCAGCCACCGCCGACCGCGCGCTGTTGCTGCAACCCGTCGCCGCGGTGCAGATGGCCGGCGCCATCAAGGCGCTGTTCGACCCGGCCGCGCGTCCGCGCACCATGCAGGAGATCGCATCGACCATCGCGGCCAACGATAGCGCATCGATGGCCATTCTGCGCCCGGCCCTGTCGCAAGCGCGTCCCGGCGCCCGCTGGGACGAGGACGAGGAAGGGCGCGGCTCCTTGCCCGACGGCGAATGGTGGGTATGCGACCCGGTCGAAGGCGCCATTCACCATATCCACGGCTCGCCGCACTGGTGCGTGACGGCGACGCTGGTACGCGACAATGCGCCGGTCCTGAGCGCGATTTACCTGCCGCTGACCGGCGACACCTATACCGCGCTCGCTGGCGGCGGCGCCTGGCGTAACGACACGCGCTTGCACGCGTCGTCCAAGACCGATCTGCGCGCCGCCATGGTGGGCACCGGCCAGGCGGCGCCGGGCGAGGGGGCCGGTACGCAGCGGCGTATCGGCCAGTCGGTCACGGCGATGCTGGATGCGGCGCTGGTGGTGCAGGTGTCGGTGCCGTCGACCATGCAGCTGGTCGCCGTCGCCGCCGGCCATCAAGACTTGTTCTGGCAGTTCAGCCAGGTGCGTTCGGGCCTGTTTGCGGGCGCCTTGCTCGTTGCCGAGGCGGGCGGCCGGGTGAGCGGCCTGCGCGGCGAAGCGTGGCATCCGGACAGCGGCGGCTTCATGGCGGGCGCGCCGGCGCTGGGCGCAGCGGCGCTGGCGGTCCTGGCGCGCATCGACGCGGGTGCCGGCCAATGAAGCTGGCTGTTTTTGGCGCCAGCGGCGGCGTTGGCCGGCATGCCGTCGCGCAGGCACTGCAAGCCGGTCATGAGATCACGGCGCTGGTGCGCAGTGCCAGTGCCATCCCGATTGCGCATCCGCGCTTGCACATCGTGGTCGGCACCTTTGCGCAGCCGGATGCGGTGAAAGAGGTGGTGCAGGGCGCCGATGCCGTCATCAGCGTGCTCGGTGTGCGCAAGGGAGACACGTCCGCCGTCTGCACCGACGGCATGCGCGGTATCGTGCAGGCGATGAACGCGGCCGGCGCGCGCCGGCTGGTCGCATTGAGCGCCTACGGGGCGTCGGAAACCCGGAACGCCTCGCTGTTCATTCGCTTCGTGCGCCGTATCATCGCCGCCAAAATGCGCGACAAGGACAGCATGGAGATCCTGGTGCGCGCCAGTGCGCTCGACTGGACCCTGGTGCGGCCTGCGATGCTAACCAATGGCAAGCGGCGCGGCGGTTACCGGGCCGCGCCCACCTTGACGCCCGGATTGTTTGCAGGACTGTCGCGTGCGGATCTGGCTGCATTCATGCTGCATGAATGCAGCGAAGACGCTTATCTGAGGCAGGCAGTGACTGTATCGCCATGAGCGCAGCGGCGCCGGGGAGGGCGTGTCCGCGCCAATAAATTTTTCTTGCAGGCATCAACCGTTATAATGATGTACAAATCATCATCTTACCTGCAGAGACCGCCATATGCTTCTCCCCAAAGCGTTGACCGCAAGATCCCTGGTCAGCCATGCCTTCGCGGCGCTGGCGCTCGGTGTGGCCGGCTCCAGCGCTGCCGACAGCGCCCCCATCCTGGACTCAGTGTGCCAGCGCCAGATGCCGCCGCTTCAGCGGATCGCCGTCGCGCGCGCCTTTGAAGCCGCCGGCGGCATGGCCTTCGAAGTGTGCATCCAGGGCAGCATCCCGGACCCCGACCCTGCGCTATGGGAAGCGATTGTCTCCATGCTCGGTAGCGAAGACCACCTTGCGCGGCGTAGCGCCCTGCGTTTGATACGCTGGAGTCAGGACGCGGACGTGGAGGCGAAGCACGCCATCGTCCTGCCCCTGCTGCACGCCCTGCTGCGCGATCCGGGAGCACGGCCCTACCGCCACCGCGTTCAGGAAGAGATGCTGCGTTATCGCAAACGCGCGCTGTTCGCCCTGCCGGACTTCATGGACGCGGCGATGCAGGCCCAGGACGCGCAGTCCCAGCGAGCTGCCATGAGCGCGTTCCTCGAACTGGGCAGGGAGCACCCGGCGCAGATCGACCTGCTGGTGACGGTGCTCGATTCGCCAACCGTCTCCCCGTATGCGAAAGGGCTGCTGGCCAATTACATGAGCGCCACCGCCATCGCCGGGTCAAACCGGGCCGTACCAAGCCTGCAGCGCCTGATCGAACACACCACCCACTATGGCGCCGACCCGACGGGCGACCTGGTGGGCGCCTACATTCGCGCCGAAGAAGGCGGGCGCGCCGCTGCCTACCTGATGGCGCTGCGCAGCCGGAACGTCGTGCCGGACCTGGACACCGCCATCGACTATGAAGGCGACATGCACGGCATGGACAATCACTTGATCGGTTTGCTCGACGACCCGGCGATGTCAACTGCGGCCGCCGCCACGCTGCAAGGACGCTTCCGCATGGGCCGCCTGACGGCCGTGCTGGAGCGCCAGGCCGGGGACAAGCTGCGCTCGCAAATGGCGTCGCCCGCCACGCGCGCGATGGCGATGGCGTCGATCCGCGCACTCCAACGTCCGCTCGACGGCGTCGCGCCCATGATCATGGCGTACTACCGCGGCCTGCCGCAAGCGCAAGCGGATGAGCGGCGCAATGCGTTGAAAACGCTGTATTTCAGCGGCGGTGCGGACCAGCGGCACCTGGCGTACTTGGTCACGGAACTGGTGCGCGAACTGCGCGCCGGCTACCGGGCCGGGGCCGGACAGGTGCCGCCCGCCGCCATCCTCGCCGCGCTGAAACCCGCAACGGCGATGCCGGCAAGCTCGGTGCCGGAACTGGCCGATGCGTTCAAGTTAGCCCATCGGCCCGGTAAACAATTCTGGTGGAACGACATGGTCCCATTCACCAACGAGCAGGGCACCATCCTGGCGTTGCTGGGAAAAACCCATTCAAGCGCCGGGGCGGCGGCGCTGGCGGCGCTACTTCCCCGCTTCGAGGAGGGCGACCGGGAACACAATCTCGCCACCTCGCTCGACTACATCGGCGCCGCGTTGATCGCGTCGGGTGACGCGGCGTTGCCGGTGCTCGAATGGCAGCTGCGGAACCGCAGCGGTATCGAGCAATCGTATGCCGAGGCCGTGCTGGCCCGTATCGATACGCCCGCCGCGAAGGATTCACTAAGCCGGCACGCCGCGCAGGTCGGTCCGGCGCTGGTCGCCGCGCTGGCGTCGGGCGGATCGGGCATGGTCGACACGCCCTGGCGCTTGCCAAGCCAGTATCTGGACGCGCGTGGGTCCGCGTTCGGCCTGGCGATTGCGCGCGTCGGCAACCTGAAGCTGGGCACCACGGCCGCCACGCTCGAGACGCTCGCGCGGGCGCTCGACGACGGCGATTTCGACATCAAGAACGCGGCGGCCACGGCGCTGGACATGGCGCCGGAGCGCGACATGGTGCGCGATGCGGTGTTCCGCATCGCGGCCCTGGGCGCACGGCCCAGGGCCAGCGAGATGGCAGGGAGATTGACGCTCATCCCGCCGTACGATCGCGGCCCGACCTGTCAGTAAGGCGGCGATCACCGGTGACGATGCGGAAAACGGGCCCGTGTCCCCATCCTTGGGCGCGCCGCTCGATAGCCTGTATCAGGCTGCTTGCAGCAGCGCCAGCGTATGGCGCGCGATCATCAGCTCCTCGTTGGCCGGCACCACCCATACGGCCACCTTGCTGCTTGGGGTGCTGATGCAGGCGACGTCGCGCGGATTGGCGGCGTTGGCGGCCGCATCGAGCGCCACACCGAGCCAGGCGGCGTCGCGGCACACCGCTGCACGCAAGGCCACGCTGTTTTCGCCGATCCCGCCGGAGAACACCAGCGCATCGAGTCCACCCAGCGAGGCCGCCAGCGAACCGAGTTCGCGGCCGATCCGGTACACCAGCAGGTCGATCGCCAGGCGCGCCGCCGGCGCGTCGCTCTGTTCCAGCACGCGCATGTCGGACGACATGCCCGATACGCCCAGCAGCCCCGATTGCTGATACAGCAGCTTCTGCACGGCGGCCACGTCCCAGCCCAGTTCTTCGATCAGGTACAGCACCACGCCCGGGTCGAGCGTGCCGCAGCGGGTGCCCATCGGCAGCCCGTCGACGGCGGTAAAGCCCATGGTGCTGGCCATGCTGCGCCCGGCCGCCATGGCGCACATGCTGGCGCCATTGCCCAGGTGCGCAGCGACCACCCTGGCGCCGGCCAGGCGCGCATCGGCCTGGGGCAGGCGGCTGGCGATGTATTCGTACGACAGGCCATGAAAGCCATAGCGCCGGATGCCCAGGTCGGTAATGGCGGCCGGCAGCGCGAACGCTTGCGCCAGGGCCGGCTGGGCGGTGTGAAAAGCGGTGTCGAAGCAGCCGGTTTGCGGCACGCCCGGCGCCATCGCGCGCATGGCGCGCACGGCCGCCAGGTTGTGCGGCAGGTGCAGGGGCGCCAGCGGCACCAGTTTGTCCAGCGCGGCGAGCACCTTGTCGTCGAGCGCTTGCGGGCCGCTGTAGTGCATGCCGCCGTGGACGATGCGATGGCCAACGGCGGCAATCCGGTGGCCTTGCAGGCGCTGTTCCACGAAATCGATCAGATGGCGCATGCCGGCCGCATGGTCCAGTGGCGCATCGCTCCATGTCTGTTCGCCGAGCGTGGCGCCCTTGGCGTCCTTGGCGATGAAACGGGTAGGCCCGCTGTACAGATTGTCGATGCTGCCCTTGAGCAGCAAGTCGAGCGTGGAACCGGTAAACAGCGTGAACTTGATGCTCGACGAGCCGGCGTTGATGACGACGATGCAGTCGTTCGGCGCCTCCATCACAGGCCCAGGGTCTTCACGCCGGTCAGGCGGCTTTGGGCGACGAGCACCGCCACCGCGCACGAGGCCAGACGCGCGGCCAGCGAATCGGCGCGGCTGGTCAGCACCAGCGGCACGCGCGCGCCGAGCACGATGCCGGCCGCCGCCGCATTGGCCATGAAACTGAGGCTCTTGGCCAGCATGTTGCCTGCCTCAAGGTCGGGGGCGACCAAAATATTCGCCCGTCCAGCCACCGGCGAGACCAGGTCCTTGATCGCCGCCGCTTCCGGGTCGATGGCGTTGTCCATGGCCAGCGGGCCGTCGACCAGGGCGCCCGTGATCTGGCCACGATCGGCCATCTTGCACAGGGCCGCGGCGTCGATGGTGGACGGCATCTTGGCGTTCACGGTTTCCACCGCCGCCAGGATCGCCACCCGCACTTCCGGAAACCGCAGGATGTGCGCCAGGTCGATCGCGTTTTGCACGATATCGACCTTGTCGGACAAGGTGGGAATGATATTGACGGCGGCATCCGTGATAATCAGCGGCTCGTCGCGGCCCGGCACGTCCATCACGAAGCAGTGGCTCAGGCGGCGCGCGGTGCGCAGGCCGGTATCGGCGGCCACCACGGCGCCCATCAGTTCGTCGGTATGCAGGCTGCCCTTCATCAGGATGGCGGCGCTGCCGTCGCGTACCAGTTCGACGGCGCGCCTGGCCGATGCATGGCTGTGCTCGGTGTCGTGGAGCGGCAGGGCCGAGATGTCCAGGTCGGCCTCGGCGGCGGCGCGTTCGATGCGCGCGCGCGGGCCGACCAGGATCGGCGTGATCAGGCCGAGGCGGGCCGCGTGCAGCGCCGCTTCGAGGGCGTGGCGGTCGCACGGGTGCGCCAGCGCCACGGTCACGGGGCCGGCCGCGCGCGCCAGGTCGATCAAACGGTCAAAGTACGGATGTGGCACGGATGAGACGGTCATGGTTTCTCCCAGATTGAGCGCGCGATCATAGCAGTAAAACAATGACAGCCTTTTCCGCTTGCATGCGGCCGTGTAAAATCGGCGCATGACGACACTTTGCGGATCTATCGACACCGGTTCAGCGCCTGATGATCCGGATCAGACGCTTTGCTGGCAAGCGCTGGGCATCGCACCGACCACCGATTTTGCCGCGATCGAGCGTGCCTACGCCGCGCAGGCGGACCTGCCCACGTATTGGCGCGACCTGGTCGGCGCCATCAGGCTGCGACGCCTTTACCAGGACGCGCTGGCTGCGGCTGATCGGGCTCGCCCGGGCGGCGAGACGTTCAAGTCCGCCGATCTGTCCAGGCGCATTCTCTCGACCTGGAAGCAGGGTGGCGACCAGGCGCTGCTGGCCGCCTGGCCGGCCATTCTTGACACGCTCGACAAGCTGCACAGGGACGACTGGATGTACGCGTCGAAGGCGCTGGCCCACGTCGTTCTGGGGAACCGGGCCTTGCCGCTTCGTTTCGTAGACGCGCTGCGGCGGCATTTTGTCTGGGCCGGCATCCAAGGACGCTGGCTCTGCCTGTCAATCGAAGATACCGAGGAATTGCGGCAGCGCATGATCCAGGTCATACGCGAGGTCAGTGCGCTCGACGCCATGACCGGCCTGGCCATGCGCGATCAGTCGGCAGCCGCCCGGCTCTGAGGCGAAGCCGGCGTGTTTGCCGTCAAAAGACGGAAATGTGCGCCGATTTCGCATGCGATGGCGCAGCGCACTATAATAAACGTCCGATCGCATTGTTCTGCTCCCCGCTGTCAGCCAAAACGGACCTACCAACTCTATGCACTACGTGTCTACCCGCGCCGCCAAGGCCACCGCTTCGCAAGCTCCCCAACAATTCTCCGACATCCTGCTGGGCGGCCTCGCGCCCGACGGCGGCTTGTACCTGCCGGCCGAATATCCGCAGGTAAGCGGCGCCGAACTCGATGCCTGGCGCAAGCTGTCGTACGCCGACCTGGCCTTCGAGATCCTGAAAAAGTTCGCGACCGACATTCCCGAAGCGGACCTCAAAAAGCTCACCAAGAAGACCTACACGGCCGATGTCTACCGCAACGTGCGCAAGGGCGAAAAAAGCGCCGACATCACGCCGCTGCGCATCCTCGAACAACATGGCGATAAGACGCTGATCCTGCAGGCGCTGTCGAACGGCCCGACCCTGGCCTTCAAGGACATGGCGATGCAGTTGCTGGGCAACCTGTTCGAATACACCCTGGCCAAGGATGGCGCGGAATTGAACATCTTCGGCGCCACTTCGGGCGACACCGGCAGCGCCGCCGAATACGCCATGCGCGGCAAGAAGGGCATCCGCGTGTTCATGCTCTCGCCGCACAAGAAAATGAGCGCCTTCCAGAGCGCGCAAATGTTCAGTCTCCAGGACCCGAACATCTTCAACATCGCCGTCGAAGGCGTGTTCGACGACTGCCAGGACCTGGTCAAGGCGGTCTCCAACGACCTGCCGTTCAAGGCCAAGCAAAAAATCGGCACCGTCAACTCGATCAACTGGGCGCGCGTGGTCGCGCAGGTGGTGTACTACTTCCGCGGCTACCTCGCGGCCACCACCGAGAATACGCAAAAAGTCTCGTTCACGGTCCCGTCGGGGAACTTCGGCAATATCTGCGCCGGTCACATCGCCCGCATGATGGGCCTGCCGATCGACCGCCTGGTGGCCGCCACCAACGAGAACGACGTCCTCGACGAATTCTTCCGCACCGGCGTGTACCGCGTGCGCAAGTCGACCGAAACGTACCACACCAGCAGCCCGTCGATGGACATCTCCAAGGCGTCCAACTTCGAGCGCTTCATCTACGACCTGGTGGGGCGCGACGCCGAGCGCGTGCGCGCGCTGTTCCACAAGGTAGAAACCCAGGGCGGCTTCGACCTGTCGGGCAAGCCGGGCAGCGACGGCGACGAATTCAAGCTGGTGTCGAACTACGGTTTCTCGTCGGGTAAATCGACCCACAAGGATCGCCTCGACACCATCCGCGACGTGGCCGACGACTTCGACATCACCATCGACACCCACACCGCCGACGGCATCAAGGTGGCGCGCCAGTACATGGCGCCGGGCGTGCCGATGATCGTGCTCGAAACCGCGCTGGCGGCCAAGTTCAACGAAACCATCCTCGACGCGCTGGGCGTGGACGCCGAGCGTCCGCCAGGGTTCGAAGATATCGAATCGCTGCCGCAGAAGTTCGTCGTCATGCCGGCGGACGTGGCGCAGATGCAGGCTTACATCGCCGCCAACACGGGTCTGTAACAGCATGGCAAACGAATCACCCAAGAGCCGCGCGCCGATGCTGTCGGTGCGCGAGGCGCTCGACTTCCTGGAAGGCGCGGCGCGCCCCGTGCATGAAACGCAAATCGTGCAGACCCTGGGCGCCAACGGCCGCGTGCTGGCCGCCTCCCAGGTCTCGACCATCGACGTACCGTCCGCCGACAACACGCAGATGGACGGTTACGCCGTGCGCGCGGCCGATTGCGCCGGCGGCGCGGCCACCTTGACGGTCACCCAGCGCATCCCGGCCGGCACGGTCGGCAAACCGTTGGAAGCCGGCAGCGCGGCGCGCATCTTCACCGGCGCCATGATCCCGCAAGGAGCGGACGCGGTCGTGATGCAGGAACAGTGCGAAGCTGGTCCCGACGACACGGTGACCATCATGCACGCGCCGCAAGCGGGCGAATGGATTCGCCGCGCCGGCGAAGACATTCAAGCGGGCGGCGTTATCCTGGCCGCCGGCACGCGATTGCGCAGCCAGGAACTGGGCCTGGCCGCCTCGGTCGGCCTGGCCAACCTGCCGGTGTACCGCCGCTTGCGGGTGGCGGTGTTTTTCACCGGCGACGAGCTGACCATGCCGGGCGAAGCGCCGGGCGGGCAACTGGCGCCGGGCGCCATCTACAATTCGAACCGCTTTACCCTGCGTGCGCTGCTGGAGAACCTGGGCTGCGCGATTTCCGACTTCGGCATCGTGCCCGATACCCTGGAGGCGACCCGCGAGACCTTGCGCAACGCCGCGCGCCAGAACGACTTGATCATCACCTCGGGCGGCGTGTCGGTCGGCGAGGAAGACCATATCAAACCGGCGGTGGAGGCCGAAGGGCGCCTGAACATGTGGCAGATCGCCGTCAAGCCGGGCAAGCCGCTGGCCTTCGGCGAAGTCGATCGCGATGGCGGATCGGCGTTCTTCCTCGGCTTGCCCGGCAATCCGGTGTCGAGTTTCGTCACGTTTTTGCTGTTCGTGCGTCCGTTCATCCTGCGCTTGCAGGGCGTCGCCGGCAGCGTCGAGCCGCGTGCGTACGCCATGCGCGCCGATTTCGACTGGCCGAAGGCCGACCGCCGCAATGAGTTCCTGCGCGTGCGCATCAACGACGCCGGCGGGCTCGATCTGTTCCCCAACCAGAGTTCGGGCGTGCTCACGTCCACCGTCTGGGGCGACGGCCTGCTCGATAATCCCGCCGGCCAGGCCATCAAGGCGGGCGACATCGTGCGCTTCCTCCCATTTAGCGAATTACTGCATTAGGCATCGATGAACATTACACTGCGTTTTTTCGCCAGCGTGCGCGAAGCACTTGGCTCGTCCCAGGAAACCGTTACTCTTCCAGCAGGGATCGACACGGTCGGCCAGGTGCGCCGCCACCTGATGGAGCGCGGCGAGAAGTGGGAGCAGGCCCTGTCGGAGCAGCGCGCCCTGCGCATGGCCTGCAACCAGGTCATGTGCGGTCCCGACCAGGTGGTGGAAGAGGGCGCCGAAGTGGCGTTCTTCCCGCCCGTGACGGGCGGCTGAAGCGACTATTCCTGACGCCCGACCCAGGCGGCCACGCCGTCGATGCTGCGAAAATCCGCCACCGAGCGGCAGGCAATGCGCGGATGGCGCGCCTGCATCATGCGCGCCAGGGCCGACCCTGGCCCCAGTTCCAGCGCCACCGTGACGCCGGCTTCCGCCGCCGCGTCCATGCAGTCGCTCCAGCGGATCGTTTGCACCAGCTGGCGCGATAATTCATCCATGGCCTGCGTTTTTGTGTGCAGCGCCAGCGCGCCCACGCCGCCGAGCACCGGACACGCCGGCGTGGCAAACCGCAGCGATTGCAGGGCCGCGTCGAAAGCCGGACGGGCCGGCGCCATCAGCGACGTATGCGACGCTACCGCGACCGGCAGGCGCTGGAGTTTTGCGCCTTCGGCGGCCACCGCATCGCCCAGCGCCGCAAGATCGCTCGCCAGCCCGCCGGCGATGCAGGCATCGTAGCCGTTGACGATCGCGATTTCATATCCGTATTGCGCAAGCAGTGCGGCGGCTTTCTCGATCGCCATCCCGCTGATGGCGACCAGCGCCTGTCCTGGCCCGGCACGGGCCGCATCATCCATCGCCGTAGCCCGTACCCGGCTTAGCGCAATGGCGTCGAGCGGCGCCAGCGCGCCCGCCACCGACCATGCGGCCACTTCACCGATGCTGTAACCGGCGGCCAGCATTGGCGTGGGCAGGTGCGCGCGCAGCGCTTCCCACACCGCCAGCGCGGCAGCGACGATCGATGGCTGGGCCGCCGCGTTATCGAACAGCGTGGCGGTATCGAGGCGAATGCCTGCCTGGTCGAGCAGGGCGGCTGCGGCCGGGTTGGTGCGGGCCAGGTCGAACATGCCCGCGTGCTGGCCGCCCTGGCCCGAACACATGATGAACAAACCTTGCGTCATCGTTCGTGCTCCACGGTCAGCGCATGCACGAAGCAGCTTGCCGCCAGCAGGTCGGCCGCGCCGCCCGGCGACAGATTGCGCTCGACGAAAGCGTGGTGGATCGCCAGCGCGTGCGCCTGCCATCCGCTCGACGCGGTGCCGCCGGCATGGCGGAAGGCGCTCGCCTGGATGCGCACAAAGGCCGCGCCCTGCGGCCCGCCCCGATGAACCACATTCGTGTCGCTGACGTGCGTCATCAGCGCGAACAGCGCGTCGATGCGGGCGTGCTCCAGATTGCGCCCCTCCCGCAGCGTACGCCGCAAGGCCCCCAGGCCCGTGCGGAAGACCGACGGCAAGCCGCTGGCCGCTTCGTGGCGCGCGCCTTTGGCGCCGTGCTTTGCGGCGGCCGCCAGTCCGTTCGTCAGCTGGTGGATCGCTGTCGTATGGCCGCCCAACTCCTTGCCCCATCCCGCCAGCAGGTGCGCTTGCAGCGCCGCCGCCGTCAGGTCGGCGCCGTGGGCGTAAGCCCGTCCGGCGGCGGCGCACAGCAAACCAAGGCTGAAAATGGCGCCGCGATGGGTGTTGACGCCGCCGGTGGCGCGCAGCATGCTCTGCTCGGCGTCGATGCCGAGCCGCTTGAGCGTGGCAAACGGCGCGCCGTCGCTGCCGGCCCGGCAAATATGGCGGAAGTAATGACGCAGCGAGAACAGGCTGCGCATGAAGGTGGCGGCGTTCATGTCGGTGTGGCTGCCGTTATCGACCATCGACACCAGCCCCGGTTTGGGGTACAGCGCCAGTTCGGCGTACAGGCTGGCGATGGCCAGCCGTGCCACGTGCCGGGTAAGCCGGCGCGTATCGACAAGAAGCGATGTGTCCATCATGCCAGCAGTTCCCGCAGCGAGGCGGTCGTCGCTAAACGCACGCTGCCGGCATCCTTGACCAGTACCCGGGCGCCTGCGGCATCGCGCCATTCCTTCCACGCGACGGCGGCACCATCCGGGAAGACGATTTCGCCATCAAGTGGGAGGTTTTGCTGGTGCGATTGGAGCAGGGACATGCCGGCGTCGAGTTGGTGCAGGCTGGCGGGCGTGAACAAGAGGTCGATGTCGGACGATTCGGTCAGGTAGGTCAGCCTTGTTACGGCTTGCAGGGCCAGCGAGCCGTAGGCGCGCAGCGTGATGCTGCCGGCATCGGCCAGCAGCGCCGCCAGTGGGGCTGCCCATCGTGCCGGCGCCGCTGCCGCTGCGGCGCGCAGCGTCAGCGCATTCTCAACGCGCGCCACGGACTGCTCATCGACCTGTAAAGCGATGCGCAGCTTGCGGCCCGCCTCCGGCGGCGGCGCCAGGCCAAGACACACCGCGCCGGGTGCGGCGTCGGGCGTGCGGCGCGTGACGATCAGCGGCCAGTCATGCCGGCGCCATTGTTCCAGCGCCGCCGCATGTGCCGGCGGCGCACCATCGAGCACGGCGGCCCAGCCGGCGCCGCTCAACCACGCCTGGTCATGGCGCGAGTACATTCGACCCTGCGACGATGGCGGCGATGACCGGTTGTGCCAACTTGCGCCCGCCGCGTTCCAGTCCGCGCGCGCTGCGCACGTCGGTGGGGCCGGCGTCGCGCAATGCATTGGCCAGGCTCGCGGCCAGGTCGCCGTCCCAGATCGCTTCGATGCCGCCCATGCGGGCGTAGTTTTCCGGCCCCGGCGCAAACACCGGATTCGACGCCGCCAGTTCGGTGAGCCGTTCTTCCGGCACCTTGGTGATGCGCGCCATCGCCGGCAAGCCCATGACGCGAATGGTGGCGTCGGGCAGGGCGTAGCAGGCGTCGGCCATCATGCCGCTGGTGATAAACCCGCCCGACAGCGCCTGGTCGTACACCAGGCCGACGATCTTGTGGCCGGAGCGGCGCGCCAGGTCCACGCATTTGCCCAGGTGCGCCATGTAGCTGTTAATGCCCAACATTTCGTCGCGGTGGCGCAGGCGCTGGCCCTGCGTGTCGACCATGATCAGGATTGGCCGGCCCGGATGCTCGCGCACCGTCTCCAGCACGACGCGCGCCTGCGCCAGCGCGATTTCGACCCCGATCGGGGCGTGCCCGGTGGTGCCGACCACCGCAATGTCGGCGCCGGCGACGCGCGCGCCGCCGCTCAGAAAATTGTCGCTCTCCGTGATCGCATGGCCTTCGGGGAACAGCTGTGCGGCCAGTTCATTCCAGTTCATCGTGCACCTCCCGGTGTGTAGCGTGCCGCGAGGGCGGAAAAGGCGTCGGCCTCCATCATCGGCACGGCGGCCGGGTCAGGAATGCCCAGTTCGCGCCAGGCGTCGAGCGGGTCGGCGCAGCCGCCGAAACGCGCGATGCGCTCGCCGAGCAGCGCCTGTTCGGCTTCGAGCGCGGCCAGGCTCAGTTCCACGCCGGCGGCCGTACTTTGCGCGATGACGGCGATGGCGGCGTCGCGGAAGGCCTGCACCGTGTCGGGCACGATGGCCTGGCAGTCGCCCATCAGGTAGCGGTGCTTGCCGCCGGTGGTGCGCCAGACCAGGGCGCGGTCGCGCGAATCGAATTCTTCGACGCCAGAGGCGGTTTCGATCACTTCGGGGCCGGACATGGCCAGCCGGCCTTCTTCCGACATCACCACCGCGTTGGCGCAGCGCGCCACGATGCCCATGCCGCCGAAGCAGCCGTTCGAGCCGCCCACCAGGGCGACCACCGGAATGCCGGCGGCGCGCGCGTCGAGCAGGGCGCGCATGACTTCGGAGACGGCAATCAGGCCGGCGTTGGCCTCGTGCAGGCGCACGCCGCCGCTCTCCAACAGCAGCACCACGGCGGCGGCTTTCTCGAGCACCGCGCGGCGCAACAGGCCGGTGAGCTTGGCGCCGTGGACTTCGCCGACGGCGCCGCCCATGAAGCCACCTTCCTGCGCGGCGCAGAACACCGGCTGGCCTTTCAACTGCGCGCGCCCCACGGCCACGCCGTCGTCAAAGGCGACCGGCGCGTCGAGCTGCCCCAGGTGCGGGCTGACCACGCGCGCCGAGGGCGGCAAGAATTCTTCGAAACTGCCTTGGTCGAACAGGCGCGCCAGGCGTTCGCGCGCGGTCAGTTCAATGTAGCTACTCATGCGTCTTCTCCCAGCATCGTCTGCACCGCCTGGTCCAGTCGCAGGCTCACCACGGCGGGCGTGGCGCCCATGTCGTTGATGTCGATGCGCGTGTCCATCAGTTGCCAGCGCTCGTGAAAGTCGCGCATCACCGCTTCCCAGGTGGCGCCAAAACCCACGGCGGCGGTCTTGATGGCGATGGTGCAGGCGCCGCCAAGGGGCGCCGATTCGATCAGCACTTCCAGGTTGCCCGAGCCGACCACGCCAACCACCTGCGCTTGCGCCGGCAGCACGCGGCTGCCGTGTTCGAAGCGATATTCGAGCGTTTCCATTAGATTCTCCAGTATTTACCAGTTGCGGAAGCGCTTCGGCGGGTTGTACAAACCGCCCGAGGCGCGCACCAGGTCTTTCATGTTCCTGGCGGCGAGCAGGTCGCGCGTGGCGAGTCGCTTGTCGACGCCGATATCTTCCGCGCGGCCGATAATGCCACGGTCGCGCAGGTTTTCCACCATGCGCCGGTCGCGCCCCATGCCCACCGGCGTGTAGCCGGCCACGCCGCGAATGGCTTGCTCGCGTTCCTCGTCGCTGCGGCACAGCAGCAGGTTGGCGATGCCTTCCTCGGTCAGGATGTGGGTCACGTCGTCGCCGTAAATCATCACCGGCGGGATCGCCATGCCGGCTTGTTCGGCCAGTTCCCACGCATCGAGTTTGTCCACAAAAGCCGGCTGCATATGCTCGCGGAACGTCTCGACGATTTGCACCACCAGCTTCTGGCCGCGCGGGATGGTGTTGCGGCCCTCGCGCGCCTGCTGTCCGGCTTTCAGCCACGCCGGGCTGGCATGGCGCCGTCCGCGCGCGTCGGCGCCCATGTTCGGCGCGCCGCCGAAGCCGGCGATGCGCCCTTGCGTCGCGGTCGAGGAGTTGCCCTGCAAGTCGATCTGCAGGGTCGAGCCGATGAACATGTCGCAGGCATAGTGGCCGGCGGCCTGGCACAGGGCGCGGTTGCTGCGCATGCTGCCGTCCGGCCCCGTGAAGAACACGTCGGGCCGCGCGCGGATGTAGTCTTCCATGCCCAGTTCGGAGCCGAACGAATACACCGATTCGACAAAGCCCGATTCGATCGCGGGAATCAGGGCCGGATGGGGATTGAGCGCCCAGTGGCGCGCAATTTTTCCTTTGAGGCCCAATGACTCGCCGTAGGTCGGCAGCAGCAGTTCGATGGCGGCCGTGTCGAAGCCGATGCCGTGGTTCAGGCGCTCGACCTGGTACGGCGCGTAGATGCCCTTGATGGCCATCATCGCCATCAGCACCTGGATCTCGGAGATCTGGGCCGGGTCGCGCGTAAACAGCGGTTCTATATAGTAGGGCCGTGGCGACTGCACCACGAAGTCGACCCAGTTAGCGGGAATGTCCACGCGCGGCAGGGTGTCCATGATGCGGTTCACCTGCACGATCACGATGCCGTTCTTGAAGGCCGTCGCTTCGGCAATCGGCGGCGTGTCTTCGGTATTCGGGCCGGTGTACAGGTTGCCGTGGCGGTCGGCCGCTTCGGCCGCGATCAGGCACACGCGCGGCGTCAGGTCGATGAAGTAACGGCTGAACAGCTCAAGGTAGGTATGGATCGCGCCGATCTTGAGTTTGCCGGCGGCCAGCAGCTTGGCCACGCGCGCCGCCTGCGGGCCTGAAAACGAAAAATCGAGGCGGTCGGCGACGCCGCGCTCGAATACGTCGAGGTGCTGCGGCAGCGCCAGCACCGATTGCAGCATATGCAGGCCGTTCACGCGCGCCGGGTCGAGCTGGGCCAGCGCCTGGCCCAAGAAGTCGGCCTGCTTCTGGTTGTTCCCCTCCAGGCAGACGCGGTCGCCCCGTTCGATCACGGCATACAGCAGTTCCGGCAGCAGCGCCGCCGGCAAGGCTTTGCCGTCGAGGGCACCGCCAAGCGAAGCGCCGGCGCGTGCCAGGCGTTCGGCGCGGTTGGTTTGCAGCGTGTTCCACTTCGCTGGCGATGCACTCATTTATTTCACTCCCATCATCATGTCAGGCAGGCCGGTCGCGATCGAAGGGAAAAGGCACAGCAGCACCACCGCAACGAACATCAAACCGAGGAAGGGCATGACGCCCCAGATCACATCCTTGAGCGGAATATCGGGCGCGATGTTCTTGATCACGAAGATATTCAAGCCCACCGGCGGGTGAATCAGACCCATTTCCATCACCACGGTCATCACGATACCAAACCAGATCAGGTCGAAGCCGGCTTCTTTCAGCGGCGGCAGGATGATCGGCGCGGTCATCAGGATGATCGATACCGGCGGCAGGAAGAAGCCGAACACCACCACCATCAGCAAAATCACCGACAGCAGCACCCAGCGCGACAGGTGCATGTCCACCACCCACTGCGCGGCCGACTGGCTGATATGCAGGTAGCTCATGACGTACGAATAGAGCAGCGACATCCCGATGATCAACAGCAGCATGGTCGACTCCTTGATGGTCGACGACAGGATCGGCATGAGCTGCTTCGGCCGCCACACATTGTAGACGACCGCGATCAGCACCAGCGCCAGCAGGGCGCCGAGACCGGCCGTTTCGGACGGGGTGGCGTAGCCGCCGTAGAGCGCCACCATCACGCCGATCAGCAGGACGATAAAGGGTAGCACGCGCGGCAGCATTTCGACTTTTTCGCGCAGGGTGAAGTGCTCGGTGTCGAGGTAGGGCGACTTGTCGCCGCCGGCTTCATAGATCGCCTTGGCGATGGCGTACTCCTTGCGCGCGCGGAAAACCGCATAGCCGGCGAACAGGGCGACGAGCAGGATGCCGGGGCCGATCCCGGCCAGGAACAGGCGCCCGAGCGACTGTTCCGACGCCACCGCGTACAGGATCATGGTGATCGATGGCGGCAGCAAAATGCCCAGCGTGCCGCCGGCGGCGATGATGCCGGCCGCGAAACCCGGCGAGTAGCCGCGCTTGCGCATTTCGGGAATGCCGGCCGAGCCGATGGCCGAGCAGGTCGCCGGCGACGAACCGGCCATCGCCGCGAACAGCGCGCAGGCAAACACATTGGCGATACCGAGGCCGCCGGGGATCTTGTGCAGCCAGGTGTGAATGGCCGAATACAGGTCCTTGCCGGCCGGTGACTTGCCGATCGCCGCGCCCTTGAGGATGAACAGCGGGATCGAGAGCAGGGTGATGGAGGCCATTTCTTCATACACGTTCTGGGTCACCGTGTCGAGCGACGACGACGGCATGAAAAAGAACATGAAGGAAATTGCCACCACCCCGAGGGCGAAGGCGATCGGCATGCCGGAGCACATGACGATCAGGGTGACGACGCCGTACAGGGCGCCGAGGGTCAGGTCGGTCATGGAGCGCTCCGCTGGTCGGCCGGGTTGTTGGCGGGTTTATTGGTGACATGGGCCAGGACCTGGACCAGGATTTGCAGCGTCAGGAGCGAGATCCCGAGCGCCATCATGCCGTACGGGATCCACAGCGGCGGCGCGAATGTCGACGAGGTGGTCTGGCCGTCGACCCAGGCTTCGTGAAACAGGGTCCACGACTTCCACGAAAAGAAGGTGCAGAACAGGCATGACATCACGTCCACCAGGAACAGGCGCACCGCGTTGACCTTCGGCGGCAGCAAGCTTGCCAGCGCCTCGATGCCGATATGGCCGCGCAGCGACTGCACGTAAGCGGTGCAGAAGAAGGTCACGCCAACGAGCATGAACACCGCCGCTTCATCCTGCCAGTCGGTGGGCAGCTTGAAGAAGTAGCGCGACACCACCGAATACGTCAGCACCAGCGCGGTGATGACGAGGGCCGCCATCGACAGCATGAGCAGCACAGCGTTGATCCGGTCGAGCGCGCGCGAGATGGCCGCCAGGACCGGGTGGTCCGGCACCGCCGGCCCTTTGGCCGGCGCCAGTTCGAAGCCGTGGCTCACAAGGTCTTCTCGGCCAGTGCCAGCAGCTTGGCGCAGTTGGCGTTCTTCTCGCGATAGTCGGTCCACGCGGTGGTGCGCGCAATGGCCTGCCATTTCTTGACGATGGTCGCGTTCAGGTCGACCACCTTGGCGCCGGCTTTCTGGTACACGGCGGCGACGGCCGCATCGTCGGCCTGGGCCGAGGTGCGCGCAAAGGTTTCCAGTTCGCCGCCGACCGCCACCAGGAGCGCCTGCTGTTCCTTGCTCAAGCGATCAAAAATCGCCTTGGACATCATCAGCGGCTCGAACATGAACCAGTACGCGCCGCCGCGACCGGTGGTCAGCGCTTTCGATACTTCCTCCAGGCGGAACGAGATCAGCGAGGTGGACGAGGTCAGCGCCGCATCCATCGCGCCGGTCTGCATGGCGGCGTAGATTTCATTCGACGGCAAGGTAACGACGGCGGCGCCGGCGGCCTTGAGGATCAGGTCCATCTCGCGCGAGCCGCCGCGCACCTTCATGCCGCGCACGTCTTCCGGCTCGACGATCGGCTTGCTGCGTGACGCCACGCCGCCGGCCTGCCAGATCCAGCTCAGGACCACGATGCCTTTTTCGGCCAGGATGCGCGCCAGTTCCTTGCCCACTTCGGCGTTCTTCCAGCTATAACCCTGCTCGTAGGTGGTGACCAGCCCGGGCATGAGGCCGATGTTCACTTCCGGGACTTCGCCGCCGGCGTACGACAGCGGCACCAGCGACAGGTCGAGCGCGCCCTTGCGCATGGCCGAGAACTGCGAATTGGTCTTCATCAGGGAGGAACCCGGATAGATCGAGAACTTGAGCGTACCCTTGCTGCGTTTTTCCACCTCGGCCGCGAACATCCGGCACAGGCGGTCGCGGAAGTCGCCTTCGCTGATCGTGCCACCGGGGAACTGGTGCGAAATTTTCAGGCTGGTCGTCTGGGCCCAGGCATTGTGCATCCAGAGTGGGCTCGAGGCGAGCGCGGCAAGCACGGTTCTGCGGGTCATTACGGTCATACATCCTCCAAGATGATGGAAACTGCGCGGGTGGCACTACGTCGAAGGACGACGCGGCACGTGCAGTATTTAGCGCATGCAAACGTCGTTTCTTGGTATACAGTAATATTTCTAAAAATGCCTTGTCAAGTTCTATCGTGCTTTTATAATGAAATCTTGTATACAACCGGTGACAGTAAATACACATGAGTAGCCGTTCCGTAATACTTCGCGAGAAGATTGAAGAGTTGATTGCGGTCGGCGCACTGGCGCCCGGCCAGCATCTGGACGAGACCGAACTGGCCGCGCGCTTTGGCGTGTCGCGCACGCCGATCCGCGAAACGCTGATCCAGTTGTCGTCGATGGGATTGGTGGTGATCCGCCCGCGGCGCGGCGCGGTGGTGGCCGAACTGGGGCCGCACCAGCTGGTGGAGATGTTCGAAGTGATGTCGGAGCTGGAGGCGACCTGCAGCCGGCTGGCGGCGCGCCGCATGACGGCGGCCGACCATGTCAGGCTGCTGGCGGCGCACCTGGCGTGCCGCGAGGCGCGCGACGCCAGCGATCCGGATGCGTACTACTACAAGAACGAAGCCTTCCACGAAGCCATCTACGCGGGCAGCCATAACCAGTTCCTGCTGGAGCAGACGCGCAACCTGTACCGCCGCCTGCGCCCTTACCGGCGCTTGCAGCTGCGCGTGCGCGACCGGGTCGCGGCCTCGTATGAGGAACACGATGGCTTGGTGCAGGCGATTTTGGCGGGCGATGGCGACAAGGCCGAAAAGCTCACCCGCAGCCACGTGATGATCCAGGGCCAGCGCTTCGCCGACCTGATGGCGTCCCTGCCGCAGCTGGCGGCGGGCGAGCTGCTGGAGCCGGGCGCGGCGGCCGCCACGCAGCGCGGCGCTGCCCCGATCCCTTAGAAACATGCCGGGCTGACCCGACGGCAATGTTGATGCGCCAAGGCTCTGTGCCGGCGCGATGCCGCCTCGATCGCAGACGGGAGGAGCCGGGTTGGACGGCGTCTCCCTTGCGCGCTTTTTGTGCGTGTGCCGGGCTTACTGTCGATGCGTTTTGAGCGCCGCGTCCAGCCTTTTGAACACATCGGCGTGAAGTGAGCGGGTGTGTTTGTTCATATGCTTGCGCAGGTGGTCCAGTTCGCGATTCTGTTCGTCGGCCAGCAATGGTTCCTTGTGCTCCAGTGCCCAGACGGCATACTCAACCCTTGCCTCCACGCCGGGAAAGCGCTCGACGAGATGCGCAAATTCCTCCGCCGCTTCCTTGTTCAGGCCCGCCCTGGAATATGCCTGCGCCAATAGCAAACTCAGTTTGTCCTGGCGGAAAGCGGGATGGCTGGCGCGCAGCGTCGTCAACATACGCACCGATTCGACTGCCTGGGCGTTGGCCAGCAATGCCTGCGCCGCGCCGAAGCGAATGTCGGGGTCGCCTGCGAACGGGCCTTGCAGGCACGCTTCATATTGCTGCGCCGCCTCGGCGGCCATGCCCGCCTCCAGCATGGCGCTAGCCAGTCGCGTCTGGTTATGGGCGGTTGGCGTGAGCTCGAACGCATCCCGGACATCGCGCACGGCGCGTCCAGGGTCTAAAGTGCTGAGCACGCTGCGACCTGCACGGGTCAGGGTCTGGTCGAGCCGCGACTGCGGCAGGTAGATGGCGAAGAAATACACCACGCTGCCAAGCAAAGGGAACGAGAACAGGATGAGCAGCCAGTACAGCTCGCGGCGTGAACGAACCACATGGACCGCGAAGTACAGCGCAACCAGGATATGCAAACCGACACCAAGAATGGGCACAATCACTCCACTTATCGTTATTGTAAAAGTTGCATTTTATCAAGTAACTAATCTGCACGCAATCGGAAGGATTTTCCGTGTTCCTACCCGTTTGATAAGCACCGCCGCTGAAAGTTCCTCTCGCTTGCGCCTGGCGACGCAGGGCGTGGCCAGGCGGCGTCACGGTGCGCTACGCCGGCAGCTTGTGCCAGGTGCCGACAATATCGGCCACCAGCTTTTTCACGTGCAGGCTGTGGGGGTAGGCGTCGGCGTAGCCGCTGGCGCGCCGCACCGCGCCGGCGAACGGGGCGCGCCGGCCGACCCGGGCCATCAGCTCCTTGCCTTCGCGCGTGCCGAGGTAGGCGATCAGTTTGCGCGGGTCAAGCTCCGGGTCGTCCAGGTGCGCCATGACGGTCATTTCATACGGCTGGCGGCTGATCCATTGCTCGGTCAGGGCGCTGGCGTGCAGCCAGCCGGCGTAGCGGATCGCGTCCACGTAGCCAAAACTGCCGGCCGCACGCGGGAAGTCGACCCGGGTGCGCCGCAGCAGTTCGCCGACGGCCCGGCGCGTTTCGGGCAGCATCGGGTCGAGCAGCTCGCTGCCGAAGCCCATGATCATCACGTCCACGCCGTAGCGCGATTGTTCGGCGGCGATCAGCTGCACGTAGCGCAACTGCTGTTCGCGCGGCGCAAAGCGCAGGGCGCGCGCCAGTTCGCCGGCGATTTCTTCGCTTTCCATCAGGCCGGCGCGCTTGGCGCGCAGCAGGATCTCGATGGTTTCGTCGGCGCCGACGGCCTGCGCCAGCGGATAGATGGCGCTGCGCGCGATGCGCCGGCTGGGCGAGGCGGCCAGCGTGCGCAGCTCTCCCACGATGGTGTCGTTCATGCCGGAGGCATTGCTGCGCGAGTACAGGCTGCCGAGCAGGCGGATCTGGTCGATCTTGTGCTCTTCCGAACGGGCCGCGCGCAGTGCGGCGCGCACGCGCTTGACGTTGGCCGCGGTGGGGTCCAGGCGCAAGGTGGCGCCGGCACGGACGGTGGCCGATGGTGCGGCGGCGGGTGCCGCCAGCGCGGTGAAGGATGCGCAAATCGCCAGAATGGCCAGTGCACGTTTCATGTGGTCTCCAGGGTTGAAACAGCGGGAACCAGCAGTGTGCAATGCCATTCTTGATAATTGTCAAAGCTGCATCGCGTAGCAAAAAACGCCACCGCGCGTAGCAGCCGGACGCACGATTACAGGTTTTTCAGGAAGCGGGCGATGGCCTCGTTCACCTGTTCCGGCTGGTCGATCATGGCGAAGTGCCGGGCCGGCGCCACCGTGACCACCTGCGCTGTCGGCGCCGCCTCGATCAGCGAGGCGTAGTAGGCCTTCTTGGTCTCTTCGGTCAGCTCGTGGGTGCTGGCGTCGGCATCGAAGTACGGCGCGATCAGGAGCACCGGCGCGCTGATCTTCGACAGCGCCGGGCGCAGGTCCATGGCGAACGTTTCGGCCATATACTGCAGCACCGCGCCCGGATCGCTGCGCGCACTCAGTTTGGCCAGTTCGTCGGCGCGCGCCATGTCCATCACGCCGATGCCGCGCATGTAGTCCTGCTGTTGCGCGGCGAACGCGCGCTGGTCGCCCGGCACCATGCGGCGCGCCAGTTGCTGCGCCATCTGCTCGCGCTGGCGCGGCGTCAGGTCTTCGGCGCCGGGGAAGACCGGCAAGCCGTCGATGCTGATCACGCCGCCGATATCTTGCGGGCGCTGCGCCGCCAGCGAGAAGGCCAGCACGCCGCCCAGGCTGTGCCCGACCAGCACCGGCTTGACCAGTTTGCGCGTGTCGATCAGTTGCGCCAGCGCGCGCTGGGCCGCTTCCATTTGCTTGCCCGGCGCCGGCGCGCGGCCGTCGAAGCCGGGCAGGGTGACGATGTATACGCTGTACTCGCCCATGAAGCGGCGCGCCGTGCCTTGCCAGGCCCAGGACCCGCTGGCCAGGCCCGGAATGAGGATCAGGGCGCGCTTGCCCTTGCCGTGCCGTTCGACCTGCATGGCGCCGATGTCGAAGCGTTCGGCCGGAACGAGGGTGGCGGCAAAGCGGTTGCTTGTGATCGGTGGCGCATCGGCGGCGAAAGCGGGCGCGCTGGCCGCGAACATCAGTGCGATGACAAAACGAACAATCATGGTGTCTCCTGGTCGGGATGGAAAATGGATTCGAGCGGTTGCGCGAACATCCGGGCGATGGCAAACGCCAGCGGCAGGCTCGGGTCGTAGCGCCCGGTTTCGATGGCGTTGACGGTCTGGCGCGATACCTTCAGCAGGTCGGCCAGGTGCGCCTGGCTCCAGCCATGCCGCGCGCGCAAGTCGCGGATGGTGTTGTTCATTGGTTTGTAATCTTGCGCACCAAAACGATCAGGAGCCAGCTGACGGCCATGACCGGCCACACCACGAACATCGACACGCGCGGAAAGCCCGCCAGCTCAAGGAAGCCGTAGCTGAAGGTCAGGCTGGCCGTGATGGCGGCGGCAATCGCGATGTTTTGCAGCGTCACCATGCGTACGAATTCGTCCACGCGGCGCATCTGGCGCACGATCGCCCACACGGCCAGCGCCACGCCGATCACGGGAATGGCCAGGATCAGCGTGCGCGCCGGCCCGTTGGGCAGGTTTTTGCCAAACACGATCGACAAGGTCAGCAGCAGCCAATAGACGCCAATGGCGCCGAACAGCTCGCGCAGGTAGCGCTGGCCGATGACTTTTTCGTGCATTTTTATCTCCTTGATTGTCAAGCTTGCTTTACATGGTAGGCAGCGCTGCGCGTGATGTCAAGCAAGCTTTACATCTATTTTCAGCCTCCCGAAGTCGACTACAATGCGGGTCGTCCAACCGCCGCACCGAGAATGCCATGCCCGAAATTCCTACCCAAGCCCGCGTCGCCGTCATCGGCGGCGGTCCGGCCGGCCTGATGGCCGCCGAAGTGTTGAGCCAGGGCGGGGTGGCGGTCGACCTGTACGACGCCATGCCCTCGGTCGGGCGCAAATTCCTGTTGGCGGGCAAGGGCGGCATGAATATCACGCACGCGGAGCCGGCCCTTGCATTCGGCCAGCGCTATGGCGCGCGCGCCGGCCAGGTGGCGCCGTGGCTGGCGCTGTTCGGTGCGCAGGCGGTGCGCGACTGGATCCACGGCCTTGGCGTGGACACGTTCGTGGGCACCTCCGGGCGCGTGTTCCCGACCGATATGAAGGCCGCGCCCCTGCTGCGCGCCTGGCTGCACCGCCTGCGCGAGGGCGGGGTGCGATTTCACATGCGCCATCGCTGGCTGGGCTGGAACGGCGCCGCGCTGCGCTTCGCCACCCCGGACGGCGAGCGTGAAGCGACCTTCGACGCGGTCATCCTGGCGCTGGGCGGCGCGAGCTGGGCGCGCCTGGGGTCGGACGGCGCCTGGGTGCCGCTCTTGCAAGAGCGCGCGGTGCCGGTGGCGCCGCTGGCGCCGTCGAACTGCGGTTTCGACACCGACTGGAGCGCGCATTTCAGCAGCCGCCACGCGGGCGCGCCGCTCACCACCGTGGCGGTCACCGCGCTCGGCGCCGACGGCGCCCCGCACAAGCGCCAGGGCCAGTTCGTCATCACCGCCGGCGGGGTCGAAGGCAGTTTGATTTACGCCTTGTCGGCCGGCCTGCGCGAGCAGATCGCCGCCAACGGCAGCGCCACCATCTGGCTCGACCTGGCGCCCGACTTCAGCGCTGACAAGGTGTTCGATGAAGTGACGCGCCCGCGCGGGTCGCGCTCGATGTCGAGCCATCTGCAAAGCCGGCTGGGGATCAAGGGCGTCAAGTCGGGATTGCTGCGCGAATGCCTGTCGGCGGCCGAATTCGGCGACCCGGCGCGCCTGGCGCAGGCGCTGAAAATGCTGCCCGTGGTGTTACAACGCGCGCGCCCGATCGACGAGGCGATCAGCAGCGCCGGCGGGGTGCGCTTCGACGCGCTCGACGCCAACGCCATGCTGCGCGCCGTGCCGGGCGTGTTCGCCGCCGGCGAAATGATCGACTGGGAGGCGCCCACCGGCGGTTACCTGCTCACCGCCTGCTTCGCCAGCGGCCGCGCCGCCGGCCTCGGCGCCCTGGAGTGGCTCACTCGAAACTGACGTCGCCCGAGCCGTTGCGGGTGATGTTGCGCTCGTCCGGATTGCCATGCACGCTGATGTCGCCGCTGCCGCGCAGGTTGACCGAGGCGCTTTTGCGGGCCTGCACGATGGCGCTGCCGGAACCCATCAGGTCGATGGTGACGGCGTCCGCGCTCAGGTGCTCGGCGTCCAGGTCGCCCGAACCCATCTGCGACACCTTGAACGCTTTCGCCGCGCCCACCACCGTCATGCTGCCCGAACCGACTACGCTGACATCGACCTTGTCGCTGCTGCCGCCGTTCAGTTCAATGTCGCCGCTGCCTTGCAGTTCGGCTTCCACTTCACGGTAGCGGCCATTGAACTTGACGTTGCCGGAGCCGTGCAATTGCAGTTCCAGCTTGTCGCCGTTGAAGCCATTGACGGTGCTGTCGCCGCTGCCCCGGATCTGCAGGGTCTCGAGCGCGGGCAGCACCAGCACCACTTGCAGCGGCTGTTTATGGTGCAGCAGCATGCCCTTGGTATCGATATGCAGATTGCCCCCTTCGCTGACGGTCTCCACATTGCCCAGCAGGCGCTGTTCGCCGCGCACCGTCAGCGACGGCACCGCGCCCTGGCGCAGGGTCATGTCGATCGGGCCGCCGAGGGTGATGGTGGTGATGTTGGCGGCCACGGCGCGCGTTTCGCTGGCGAGCATGCGGCCTTCGGGATTGTTGGGGCGGGTCGTGCCCTGGGCGCGCAGCATGCCGTAGAACAGGCCGATCAGCACGAACGCGAGGAGCAGCAGGCCGAAGCCGACTTTGAGTAGTGAGCGCATCAGATTCTCCGGTTCCGGATTCAGTTGCCCTTGAGCAGGGACACATTCATGTCGATATAGCGCCGGATGCCGATCAGCGTGTATTTCGTAATGACCAGGCACAGCAGGAAGATGACAATTCCCGCCAGCACGATGCCGAGGCCGAAAAAGGTTTGGGTGGTGCGCGAACCGGGTTCGAGTTCGGTGGTGATGCGCACGCCGCGCCCGGCCGCCTCTTCGGCGCGGCGCACCACGCTGCGCCCGGCCGCCTCTTCGGCGCGGCGCACCACGCTGCGCTTCTTGTGCTGCGCGCCGCCTGCTTCCGAACCCCTCGCCGCCGCTTCCTGGGCGACCCCGCGTACCGCGTCGCCGGCTTCGCGCGCCACGCTGGCCGCTTCGCCGCTGCTGGCGACGGCTTTTTCGACCACGTCGCCGGCGTCGAGAATGGCGGCCTCGGCCTTGGCCTGTTCGTCATCGTCCTTGCTGATGCGCTCCTGGTGAAATTGCACGCCTTCCTCGCCGATGGAGACGATCGCCTGCAGCTTGTCGCGGTCTTCATCGGACGCGTTGCTGAGGATAATCTCGCGGAATGGGCCGTCGAGCACCAGTTCGTTGGCGCCCGACAGGCCGCTGGCGGTAATGGCGATGCCGGCCACGTAAAACGCCAGTCCGGCCGCGTACAGGATCGCCAGGAAGGCTGCGTACACCAGCGCCGGCACCACCATGAACAGGTTGAAAATGCCCAGGCCGACGATCGACACCAGCAGGCGCAGCAGGTTGGAGGGATTTTTCTTTTGCTCGAAAGAATGCATGTGCACACTGGCGCGCAGGGTCATGGCGATCTTTTTCGGCTCGTCCAGTTCGGCGGCCACGTCTTCTTCGGTGCGGCCGGCGGCCACGCCGTCGACGAAGCGCTGTTCGTAATAGGCCAGGGTCTTGGCCTGGGTGTCGGCGGAAATGCCCGCCATGGCGCGCCGCAGCGCGTCGAGATATTCGAGTTTGCCCATGATGATCGCCTGGTTGGATCAGGAGTGGCTCAGCGCCACGCCCGAATGGAAAATCTGCAAGTCGCCGCCGAGCAAGTGCGGCATGACGATAACAAAGGTACTCGCGGCAACAAAAGCCAGTAAAGCGAGTGCGCGCAGTCCGAGTGCGATGTTCATGTGCTGTCCGTGTAAAAAACCTGTTTCGATGGTGCTACTGTACGAAAACGGACAGCTCAGCTCCAGCGGAATGCGACAGGCTGCACTTTGAGCGCCGCAAACGACCAAATCGGGGGACAGTCGTTCATTTGCTCTTGCTTGTGAGCAGGCGGGCGGCGGCCACGCCGCTGCGCACGGCCGACTCGATGGTGGCCGGATAGTCGCTGGCGGTGTAGTCGCCGGCCAGCGCCAGGCGCGCCAGGCCGGTGGCGTTGGGCGGGCGCGCCAGGCCCGGCGTGCAGGCGAAGGTGGCGCGTTTTTCGCTGATCACCTGGACCCAGTCGGGCCGCGCCAGTTCGGGGCGTTGCAACACGGCGGCCAACTGGCCGGCAACGGCCTGGGCCAGCGCTTCGCGTCCCGGTTCCGAGGCTGCGCCCGAGGCGCTGATGACGACGGAGAACATGCCGGCCTGGGCAGGGTCGAGCTGGCCGCGATCGAACACGAACTGGCCCCAGTGGCCGCTGGCGGCATTGTCGCGCAGGGCGTAGAAGGGCAGTTCCAGGCGCGTGGACGCCGGATATTGCAAATAGCAGGTGGTGATCGGCTCGTACTCGAAGCGCCCGAGCGCGGCCGCCACCTCAGGCGCGCCGGCTTGTTCCAGCAATAGGGCGGCGGCCGGCGGCGGCGTGGCGATGACCACGGCGTCGAACGGCTCGCCGTCGCCAAGCAGCCAGCCGCCCTTGTCCGCGGCGAGCGAGGCGACCTTGGCGCCCGCGCGCACGCTGCCGCCGCGGCTTTCGACGAAGGCGGCGGCGGCCACCGGAAACAGCGCGCTCAGGTCCAGGCGCGGCAGCAACATGTCGGAACTGGAGCGGGCAGCGCCCAGGCTGTCGCGCAGCACGGCCAGAAACACCTGGGCCGAGGCGCGCTCGGGCGCGGTGTTGAGCGCGGCCAGGCACAGCGGCCGCCACATCAGTTCGATCAGGCGGTCGGTCTGGTCGTAGCGTTCCAGCAGTTCGCTGACGCTGCAGTCGGTGTGCAGGCGCCAGTCCATCCAGCGCGCGGTCGAGGAAAAGCGCGCCAGCGCCATCTTGTCGGCAAAGTCGAGGCCGTCGGCGCGCAGCAGGGCGATCGCCAGGTGCAAGGGCGCCGGCAGGCGCGGGGCCACGAAATCCATGCCGCCGCTGTCCTTGGGGTAGCGCATCTGCAAGGGCAGGTGCAGCATGGCGGCGCCGGTGTCGATGCCCACCACGCGCATCAGGCGCAGCGATTCCTTGTAGGCGCCCAGCAAAATATGCTGGCCGTTATCGAGCTGGCGGCCCTGGACCTCGACCGCGCGCGCCCGTCCGCCGAGTGTGCGGGCCGCTTCGAACAAGCTGACCTTGCAGCCGGCGCGGGCCAGTTCGACGGCCGCGCTGCAACCGGCCCAGCCGGCGCCGATGACGGCGACTGTTACGGCAGCGGCGTCAGCCACGGATGTAGGTCTTCCACGCCAGCCAGAGTTTGCGCAGCGGCGTGAGCGAGATGCGCTGGCTCAGGACATGGAAATTGTCGCGCTCGATCTCGTCGAGCACGGTGCGGTAGATGGCCGCCATCATCAGGCCGGGACGCTGGGCGCGCCGGTCTTCCTTGGGCAGCAGGGCGAACGCTTCGTCGTAGATTTTTTGCGCGCGTTCGGTCTGGAAACGCATCAGGTTTTCAAACTTGTCGCTGTGGCGGGCGTTGAGCAAGTCGGCCGCCGTCACGCCGAACTGTTGCAATTCGTTCACGGGCAGGTAAATCCGGCCCTTGCGCGCGTCTTCGCCCACGTCGCGGATGATGTTGGTCAGCTGGAACGCCAGGCCCAGCTGTTCCGCGTATTCCAGGGTCTTCGGATTGCTCACGCCGAAAATGCTGGCCGACAGAATGCCGACCACGCTGGCCACGTGCCAGCAGTAGCGCTTCATGGCGGTGTAGTCGAGGTAGCGGGTCTGGTCGAGGTCCATTTCCATGCCGTCGACGATGGCCTGCATGTGCTGTTCCTGCAGATTGTAGACCGTCAGGTGCGGCTGCAAGGCTTGCGTGACCGGGTGCGTGGGCGCGCCGGCGTACATATTGGCCAGTTCGGTGCGCCACCAGGCCAGCTTGATGCGCGCGATCGACTGGTCGGTGCATTCGTCGACCGTGTCGTCCACCTCGCGGCAAAAGGCGTACAGCGCGGTGATCGCGCGGCGCCGCTCCGGTGGCAGGAACAGGAAGCTGTAATAGAAGCTGGAGCCGCTCTGGACGGTCTTTTGTTGGCAGTATTCGTCAGGAGACATGGTCAAAAGTGCAAGGGTGCGCGAAGCGAAGCCGCTATTCTATAGCCGATGCGCCCCGGACGAGAGGGGCGATGACGGTTTTTTCACTGGCAAGGGCCGATACAGCGGTTCACATCCGCAGCGCGCGCCACAGAATCGCCATCCAGTCCAGCGTTTTGAGCTGCGGGCGCTGGTTAAAGACGTCGTAACCGGCTTTTTCGATTTCTTCCAGGATGCGCAAGCCGCCCTGGATTACCAGGCGCAACTCCCAGCCGATGCGGCCCGGCAAGCGGCGCGCCAGCGGGGCGCCGCTCAGCATCAGGGCGCGCGCGCGCGCCACTTCGAAGGCCATCAGCGCGCGCCAGTTGCCGCCGGTATTCTGCTGGTCGAGCTCGGCCGGTGCAACGCCGAAGCGCTGCAAGTCATCCATCGGAATGTAAATACGGTCTTTTTGGCGGTCGATGCCGACGTCTTGCAGGAAGTTGATCAGCTGCAGCGCCGAGCAAATGGCGTCCGAATCGCGCACATTGGCGTCGTCGACGGCGCCGTAGAGCGAGAGCATCAGAAGGCCGACCGGATTGGCCGAGCGCCGGCAATAGTCGAGCAGCAGTTCAAAGTTCGGATAACGCTTGGTGTCCACATCTTGCTTGAACGCCGAGAGCAAGTCGTAAAATGGTTGCAGCGGCAGCTTGTACTGGGCAATCACTTCGGCCAGGCGCCGGAACAGGGTGTCGCGCTGGTGCTCGCCACGGCCGATGGCGTCGAGCGCGGCTTCGTAGGCGCTCAAGGCGCTAAGGCGCTCGGGGCCGCTGGCGTCGCCTTCGTCGGCGATATCGTCCGCCGTGCGGGCAAAGGCGTAAATCGCTTCGACCGCCGGCACCAGCCGCTTGGGCAACAAAATCGAGGCGACGGGGAAATTCTCGTAGTGATCGACAGGCATGGGTAATTAATGACGCAAAAGTCATTTGCAAATAAAACTTGCAGGATTATAATTACTAACCAGAAAGTCAGTTAGCTCTCAGGGCCGAACGAGTAGTAGCATCTCGACATCATCGCCAGGATGGCGCCCACCGCATAGTAAAGGAAAACACCGTGTTCCCCGTGAAAAACCTGCGCCAAAGACCTTTGGCACCGACGACCCTTCTCAGCGCCGCCGTCATGGCCGCCTTGCTGGCAGCCTGTTCCAAGCCCGTGGAGAAAAAGGAAGATATCCGTCCGGTGCGCGCCATCGTGCTCAGTTCGAGCACCGTCGGCGTTAACGCCGAGTTCGCCGGCGAGGTGCGCGCGCGGGTCGAATCGCGTCTCGGGTTCCGGGTGGGCGGCAAGATTACCGCGCGCAAGGTCGACCCCGGCACCGTGGTCAAGAAGGGCCAGGTGCTGATGCAGCTCGACCCGCAAGACTTGAAGCTGTCCCAGGCCCAGGCCAAGGCCAACCTGCGCGCCGCCGAAACCGGGCGCGACCTGGCCAAGGCGGAACTGAAGCGCTATCAGGAATTGCGCGTAAAGAATTTTGTCAGCCAGGCCGTGCTGGACGCCAAGCAATCGGCCTACAGTTCGGCCCAGGCGACTGTCGACGCGGCCCAGGCCGCGTATTTCGGGCAGTCCAACCAGGCCGGCTATGCCACGCTGGTATCGGATGTCGATGGCGTGGTCACCGCCGTGGACGCCGAAGTGGGGCAGGTGGTGTCCCCCGGCACCCCGGTGGTGCGCGTGGCCAAGATGGGCGAGAAGGAAATCGTCATTGGTTTGCCGGAAGATAAAGTCGAGCAATTGCGCAAACTGACCGACGTGACCGTGCGCCTGTGGGCCAACAAGGATGTGGTTATCCCAGGCAAGGTGCGCGAAGTCTCGCCGGTGGCCGACCCCGCCACCCGTACGTACGCGGTCAAGGTCTCGATTCCCGACAGTGCGGCCGACGTCAAGCTGGGCATGACCGCCATGGTGCAGTTCGCCAGCACCATGGCCACGCCGCAGATCAAGGTGCCGCTGACGGCCCTGTATCATGAAAAGAACACCACCTCGGTGTGGGTGGTCGACAAGGGCGTGGTACGCATGGTGCCGGTGACCATTGCCGGCACCTCCGCCAACGACGTGGTGCTGGCCGGTGGCGTGACGGCCGGCCAGACCGTGGTGACGGCCGGCGTGAACCTGATCAAGCCGGGTCAGAAAGTGACGATCCTGCCGCCCGATACCTCGTCGAGTGACGTTGCGCCTGTGCAAAAGAGCGCGGCCGCACCTCAGGTCGAGGTCGCCAAATGAAGGGATTCAATCTTTCTCGCTGGGCACTCGAACATATCCCGCTGACGCGCTACCTGATCGTGGCGCTGTTGCTGGGCGGGGTGATCAGCTACATGAACCTGGGGCAGGATGAAGATCCGCCGTTTACCTTCCGCGTGATGGTGGTGCGCGCCATCTGGCCGGGCGCGACCGCGGTGCAGATGGCCGAGCAAGTCACCGACAAGCTCGAAAAAACGCTGCAGGAAACACCCTACATCGACAAGATCAAGAGTTATTCCAAGCCGGGCGAAGTGATCATCATCCTGCAACTGCGCGAATCGACGCCGCCGCGCGAGACCGCCAACTCCTGGTACCAGGTGCGCAAAAAGATCGGCGACATCAAGGGGACCTTGCCCGCGGGCGTGATCGGACCGTTTTTCAACGATGAATTCGGCGACACCTACGGCTCGATTTTCGCGCTCTCGGCCGACGGCTTCAACTACGCCGAGGTCAAGGAATACGCCGACTTCGTGCGCCAGCAATTGCTGCGCGTACCGCTGGTGTCGAAAGTCGAACAGTTCGGCGTGCAGGCCGAAAAACTCAATATCGAGTTTTCGCACAAAAAATTCGCGCAGCTCGGCGTGCCGTTCGAAGTCATCGCCGGCCAGATCGCCACCCAGAACTCGGTCGAAGCGACCGGCGTGCTGGTCACCGCGACCGATAACCTGCAAGTGCGCGTGACCGGCGCCCTGACCACCGCCAAGGACCTGGAAAACCTGGAACTGCGCGCCAACGGCACCACCTTCCGCCTGGGCGACTTTGCCACCATCAAGCGCGAATACGAAGATCCGCCGCGCGAAAAGATGCGTTTCAACGGCAAGGAAGTGATCGGCCTGGGCGTGTCGATGGAAAAGGGCGGCAACATCATTGCGATGGGCAAGGGCCTGGACGAAACGGTGGCGCGCATCAAGGCCAAGCTGCCGGTCGGCATCGAACTCGAACGGGTATCGGACCAGCCGCGCGCGGTGACGGCCTCGGTGAGCGAATTCATCAAGGTGCTGATCGAAGCGGTGGTGATCGTGCTGGCGGTCAGTTTCCTGGCGCTGGGTTTGCACACCAAGCCGCTGCGCATCGATGCGCGGCCGGGCCTGGTGGTGGCGCTGACGATTCCGCTGGTGCTCGCCATTACCTTTTTGTTCATGCGCTTTTTCAACATCGACTTGCACAAGATTTCGCTCGGGGCGCTGATCATCGCGCTCGGCTTGCTGGTCGATGACGCCATCATCGCGGTCGAAATGATGGTGCGCAAGATGGAGGAGGGCATGTCGCGCTTCGATGCGGCTACCTTCGCCTACACCTCGACCGCGATGCCGATGCTGACCGGCACCCTGATCACGGCGGCCGGCTTCTTGCCGATCGGCCTGGCCAAGTCGGCGGCCGGCGAATACACGTTTTCGATGTTCTCGGTCAATGCGATCGCGCTCTTGATTTCCTGGCTGGTGGCGGTGGTGTTTACGCCTTACATCGGTTACATGATCCTCAAGGTCAAGCCGCACGCGGCCGGCGAGGGCGAGCACGACATGTTCAATACCCCGGGCTTCCAGCGCTTCCGCCGCGTCGTCACCTGGTGCGTGACGTGGCGCAAGACCACCATCGCGCTGAGCCTGGGCGTGTTCTTCCTGGGCGTCTTCGGCTTCAAGTTCATCGAGAAGCAATTCTTCCCGGATTCGAGCCGGCCTGAACTGATGGTCGAGATGTGGACGCCGGAAGGCACCGCGTTCAAGGCCAACGAAGCGCTGGTGAAAAAATTCGAGAAGCTGATGATCAAGGAAGCCAATGTCGAGAGCGTGACCAGCTATGTCGGCAACGGCAGCCCGCGCTTTTACTTGCCGCTGGACCAGATCTTCCCGCAATCGAACGTCTCGCAGGTCGTCGTGCTGGCGCGCGGGCTCGAGCATCGCGAGTCGCTGCGCCTGAAGATTGTCGACATTTTCAGCAAGGATTTCCCGGAAGTGCGCGGCCGGGTCAAGCTGCTGCCGAACGGGCCGCCGGTGCCGTATCCGGTGCAGTTCCGCGTGGCCGGTCCCGAAATCGCGGTCGTGCGCGACTTTGCCGACAAGGTCAAGGAGATCATGCGCGCCAATCCGAACGCGATCGGCGTCAATGACAACTGGAACGAATCGGTCAAGGTGCTGCGCCTCGACCTGGACCAGGAAAAACTGCGCGCGCTGGGCGTGACCTCGCAGACGGTGATGCGGGCGGCAAATACCATCCTGTCGGGCACCACCATCGGCCAGTTCCGCGAAGACAACAAGCTGATCGACATCGTGGTGCGCCAGCCGGTCGAAGAGCGCGCCACCATCGCGGTGCTCAACGACACCAATATCCCGACCGCATCGGGCAAGTCGGTGACCATTTCGCAGATTGCGCGTGCGCACTTTGTGTGGGAACCGGGTGTGGTGTGGCGCGAGGGCCGCGAATGGGCGATCACGGCGCAGGCCGATGTGGTCGATGGCATCCAGGGGCCGACCGTGTCGGATCAGATTGGCCTGAAGCTGGCCGACCTGCGCGCGGCGCTGCCGCCTGGCTACACCATCTCGCTGGCCGGCGCCGCGGCCGACAGCGCGGCGGCGGAAGCGTCGATCGCGGCCAACGTGCCGCTGGTGCTGTTCATCGTGTTCACCCTGCTGATGCTGCAACTGCACAGCTTCTCGCGTTCGCTGCTGGTGTTCCTGACCGGTCCGCTGGGCGTGGCGGGTGCGGCGATGGCCTTGCTGATCTTGAACCGGCCGTTCGGCTTCGTGGCGAATCTGGGCGTGATTGCCCTGTTCGGGATGATCATCCGTAACTCGGTGATCCTGGTCGACCAGATCGAGCAAGATATCGCCGCCGGTGCGGAGCCGTGGAATGCGGTGATCGAAGCGGCGGTGCGTCGTTGCCGCCCGATCATCCTGACGGCCGCCGCGGCCGCGCTGGCGATGATTCCACTGTCGCGTTCGGTGTTCTGGGGACCGATGGCCGTTGCCATCATGGGCGGGCTGGTGGTGGCGACGGCATTGACCCTGCTGTTCTTGCCAGCCTTGTATGCGACGTGCTTCAGGGTGAAAAAGCCTGCCGACGCAGTCGCGTTGCGTACCTAAGCTGCGTTAAATTCGCTACCCTACAAACCGTCGTCCCCGCGAAGGCGGGGATCCATAGCACCGTTGAGCATAGGTGCTATGGGCCCCCGCCTTCGCGGGGGCGACGAAGCGGAAGATAGCGGCGATGTATGCAGTTCCGCTGCTCACGCCGCCACATGCGCCCGTACCGCGTGCGCATGTTTTTCCCACACCCGGCTCTTCCACCTGGCATACATCGCCAGCCCGCGCACCCACTCGTCGCAGGTGAACGCGATCCACACCCCAATCAATCCCCAGCCCAGATGCAGGCCCAGCAGCCATGCCAGCGGCACCGCCACGCCCCACATCGAACACGCCCCCATGAATACCGGAAACTTCGCGTCGCCCGTGGCCCTGAGCGAATTGATCACCACCAGGTTGAACGTGCGCCCCGGCTCCAGCAACAAACTGATCCTCAGCAGTACCGCGCCACCGGCCACGATCGCCGGGTCCTTGCTGAAGAACCCCAGCAACCACGGCGCCAGCAGCACCACCACGCAGGTCGTTACCACGGTTACCCCCAGTCCCACGCGCAGGCTGCGCAACAGTTGGCGGTAGGCTTCGTCGAACTCGCCCGCGCCGATCATGTGCCCGATCATGATCTCGGTACTGATCCCGATCGAAATGCCCAGCATCATCATGATCATCGATAGCTGGATCGCATACGAAAACGTCGCCAGCTGGACCACGCCCATCTGCCCGACAAAATACGTAATGACCATGAAGCTGGCCTGCCAGCACAGATTCTCGCCCGCCGCCGGCAAGCCGATCCGCAGGATGGGCGCCAGGGTCGCGCGCGACAGGTTCACGAACCACGCCAGCCGCACGCCCAGCTTGAGCTGGCGCCGCACCACCCAGGCCAGCGCCACGCAGGCCACCGCGCGGCTGATAACGGTCGACAGCGCCGCGCCGATCACGCCCATTTTCGGCGCGCCCAGCAGGCCGAAAATGAGCACCACGTTCAGGATCAGGTTGAGCACGTTCATGCCGATGGACACGTACATCGCTTCGCGCATGTGCCCGTGCGCGCGCAGCACCGAGCCGAACGAAATATTGATCGATTCGAGGAAGAGGGTGCCGCCCATCAGCGCCAGGAAAGGCTGCGCATACGGCATCAGCGGCGGCGGCAAGTGCAGCAGGCGCAGCATGTCGTTTGAAAACGCCCAGATCGCCAGGCTGACGATCATCCCCAGCCAGAAGTTGACCCCGACCGCGGTGGCCGCCACCCGCTCGGCGCCAGCGCGGTCGCCCGCGCCCAGGTAATGGGTCAGCACCACCGCGCTGCCGATCCCGACGAATGAAAACAGGATGATGCAAAAGCCGACGATCTGGTTGGCCACCGCCAGTCCGGCCACCGCCGAATCGCCAAGGTGGCTGACCATGAAGGTATCGACCACGCCCGGCAAAATATGCGAGAGCTGCTCGATAAAAATGGGCCATGTCATGGCGAACAATCCGACCTGGCGGACTTTGTTAATATGATTGGAAGACATGCGGAGGTATTTCTTTTAGGGACTGAAAACGTTTCCAAATTATACGCCGCCCGAGTCCGATTCAAAAAACGCCCTATGTGGTCAGAAAATCCAGTAAAATACCGGGTTGAAGTTGTAGCCCCTAACAAAGGCAGTGCAGGGCGGCCGGTTTCACTGTCGGGCGCCCTTTGTTTTTTCAGATGGAAAGGTGCATGCGGCCGCCCATGGTGGCGCCGGATGCGATCCCGCGAGGATGGCGAAATTGGTAGACGCACCAGGTTTAGGTCCTGACGCCAGCAATGGTGTGGGGGTTCGAGTCCCCCTCCTCGCACCACGAGTTTAATACTATTTTTTGGACGATTTTTACATGGCAACTGCAGTCGAAACCCTGGGTAAACTCGAACGTCGCTTGACGATCTCTTTTCCGCTGACTGACGTCCGTACGGAAGTGGAAAAGCGCCTGAAACAGCAGGCCAAATCGGCCAAGGCACCTGGCTTCCGTCCAGGTAAAGTGCCAATGAAAATGGTTGCGCAACAATATGGCTACCAGATCGAATCGGACGTGCTGAACGATAAAGTCGGCCGCGCATTCAACGAAGCTGCGAACGAGAACCAGCTGCGCGTTGCCGGTTTTCCAAAAATCGAACCAAAGGAAGATTCCGCCGAAGGCGTGCTGTCGTTCGACGCCACTTTCGAGGTGTATCCTGAAGTCGTCATCGGCGACCTGTCGGGCGTCGAAATCGACACCGTGAAAGCCGACGTGTCGGACGCGGAAATCGAAAAGACCATCGAAATCCTGCGCAAGCAGCGCGTGCATTACCACACCAAGGGTGAAGCCGGCGAACACGGCGACGGCGGCGAGCCGATCGCAGCCAATGGCGACCGCGTCACCGTCGACTTCGTCGGCGTGATCGACGGCGTTGAATTCCCAGGCGGCAAAGCTGAAGACTACGCATTCGTGCTCGGCGAAGGCCGCATGCTGCCGGAATTCGAAGCCGCCACCGTCGGCCTGAAGGTCGGCGAAGCGAAAACCTTCCCACTGGCTTTCCCAGCCGATTACCACGGTGCTGACGTGGCCGGCAAAACCGCCGACTTCACCATCACCCTGAAAAAGCTGGAATGGGCGCACCTGCCGGCAGTTGACGCCGAGTTCGCCAAGTCCCTAGGCATGGAAGATGGCGACCTGGAAAAAATGCGCGCTGACATCAAGGTCAACCTGGAACGCGAAGTCGCGGGCCGCGTCAAGGCACGCAACAAGGAAGCCGTGATGGATGCCCTGGTCAAGGTCACCGAGATGGAAGTTCCTAAAGTCATGATCGCCCAGGATGCGGACCGCCTGGCTGAAATGACCCGCCAGGACATGGCGCAGCGCGGCATGGATGTCAAAGACATGCCATTCCCGCAAGAACTGTTCGCCACCAAGGCCGAGCGCCGCGTGCGCCTGGGCTTGATCCTGTCGCAACTGGTTGGCGACAACAAGCTGCAGGCAACCCCTGAGCAGGTCAAGGCACAGATCGAAGATTTCGCTCAAAGCTACGAAGATCCGCGTGAAGTACTGAAGTACTACTACAGCGATCGTCGCCGCCTGTCGGAAGTCGAAGCTCTTGTATTGGAAGAAAACGTCGTTAACTATGTACTCGGTATCGCGAAAGTCACAGCCAAGGCTGTTGCATTCGACGAGTTGATGGGAAGCAACGCACAAGCTTAAAGTTGGCTTTAGGCTGCTTACAAAGGAAGAGACAGGTATGAATCATAATCCGGCATTGGATACACAAGCACTCGGCCTCATTCCGATGGTCGTGGAGCAAAGCGGCCGTGGCGAGCGCTCGTACGATATTTACTCGCGCCTGCTCAAGGAACGCGTGATTTTCATGGTCGGGCCGGTGCATGACCAGATGGCCAACCTGATCGTCGCCCAGCTGCTGTTCCTCGAGAGCGAGAATCCGGACAAGGATATTTCGCTGTATATCAACTCGCCTGGCGGATCGGTTTCGGCCGGCCTGGCGATTTTCGATACGATGAACTTCATCAAGCCGGACGTGTCGACCCTGTGCACCGGGATGGCGGCCTCGATGGGCGCCTTCCTGCTGGCGGCGGGCGCCAAGGGCAAGCGTTTCTCCTTGCCTAACTCGCGCATCATGATTCACCAGCCGTCGGGCGGCTCGCAAGGGCAGGCCTCGGATATCGAAATCCAGGCCAAAGAAATCCTCTACCTGCGTGAGCGCCTGAACCACATCCTGGCCGAACGTACGGGCAAGACGATGGAACAGATCCACAAGGATACCGACCGCGACCGTTTCATGTCGGGCGACGAAGCTGCTGAGTATGGCCTGATCGACAAAGTCCTTGCGAAGCGCGAATAGCTTGCCAGCGCGGGTCGTCATGGCCATGCGCCGCCCAACCGGCCAGTCCGGGGTGCGGCAGCGTGATCGTGACGTTCACCTGTGGTGTTGCTGAAAAAACGCCCGGCGCTACAACGTTCGGGCGTTTCGTTTTTATTTCGGGTAGCATGCTGTTAGCGCACACTCATGTTGCGCGTCTGTTCGCGTTACATTTATAGCAATTCAAGAGAACCCTGCCCCATGTCAGAAAAAAAATCCTCCAGCGGCGAAAAACTTCTCTACTGCTCGTTCTGCGGCAAGAGCCAGCACGAGGTGAAGAAGCTCATCGCAGGTCCATCCGTCTTCATCTGCGACGAATGCATCGACCTGTGTAACGACATCATCCGCGACGAGACCTCGAACGTCGAAACGGTGGCCGGCGCCAAGTCGGACTTGCCGACCCCGAACGAGATCAAGGAATTGCTGGATCAGTACGTGATCGGCCAGCAAACCGCCAAGCGCATCCTGTCCGTTGCGGTCTACAACCATTACAAGCGCCTCAAGCACCTGGGCAAGAAGGACGAAGTCGAACTGGCAAAGAGCAACATCTTGCTGGTCGGTCCTACCGGTTCGGGTAAAACCCTGCTGGCCCAGACCCTGGCGCGCATGCTCAACGTGCCGTTCGTGATCGCCGACGCCACCACCCTGACCGAAGCCGGTTATGTGGGCGAAGACGTCGAGAACATCATCCAGAAGCTGCTGCAAAGCTGCAACTACGAAGTCGACAAGGCCCAGCGCGGCATCGTCTACATCGATGAAATCGACAAGATTTCGCGTAAATCGGACAATCCGTCGATTACCCGCGACGTTTCCGGCGAAGGCGTGCAGCAAGCCTTGCTGAAACTGATCGAAGGCACCATGGCATCGGTGCCGCCACAAGGCGGGCGCAAGCATCCGAACCAGGATTTCGTCCAGATCGACACGACCAACATCATGTTCATCTGCGGCGGCGCGTTCGACGGCCTGGTCAAGATCATCCAGAACCGTTCCGAAAAGAGCGGCATCGGTTTTTCGGCCAGCGTCAAGAGCGAGTCCCAGCGCGCCAGCGCCGACGTGCTGCTCGAAGCCGAACCGGAAGACCTGATCAAGTTCGGCCTGATTCCGGAACTGGTGGGCCGCCTGCCGGTGGTTGCCGCCTTGTCCGAATTGACCGAAGAAGCGCTGATCCAGATCCTGATCGAGCCGAAGAATGCCTTGATTAAACAGTATTCCAAGTTGCTTGAAATGGAAGGCGCGGAACTGGAAATCCGTCCGGCCGCTCTGCACGCGATTGCCCGTAAGGCATTGGCACGCAAGACCGGTGCGCGCGGTTTGCGTTCCATTCTTGAACATGCACTGCTCGATGTGATGTACGAATTGCCAAATCAGCAGAATGTGATCAAGGTCGTTATCGATGAAAATTCGATCACGAACGGCGCAAAACCTTTACTGATTTACAGCGAAAGCGCCAAAGCATCCGGCGAAAACTGAAATTCTGCGATGCGGACGCAACAAAAGCATTGATTCCTGAATTCTTGGCGGTACAATTTACCTCAATAAAAGAATCAGGCTTCATTCGAAAAGCCACTCGCAGCGGAACCGCTGCGCGGTGGCTTTTTTATTTGATGTTCCGATAAAGTTTTTTTAGATTATTCCGGTTGTATTTGAATCAAGTTGATGAATATTCAAATAACTTGTAGAAATATTTTATCCGCCGGTCTTGTGTTTTGGCAGATGGTGCCAATATCGTAAACACGCTTTCTATAAGGTATGCCATGACAACTTCCAAATTAACCGAGCAAACGACGCTGCCCTTACTGCCGTTGCGCGACGTGGTCGTCTTCCCGCATATGGTGATCCCACTGTTCGTTGGCCGTCCTAAATCCATCAAGGCGCTGGAAGCGGCGATGGAGCAGGGCAAGAGCATCATGCTGGCGGCCCAGAAAGCCGCAGCCAAAGACGAGCCATCCGCGTCCGACATCTACGAGATCGGTTGCGTGGCCAACATCCTGCAAATGCTCAAGCTGCCAGACGGCACCGTCAAGGTGCTGGTCGAGGGCGCCCAGCGTGCGCGCATCAACCACATCAGCGATGCCCCGACCCACTTTATCGCCGACCTGACCCCGCTCAGTTCGGAAATCGGCGACGATTCCGAAGTCGAGGCGATGCGCCGCGCGATCGTCCAGCAGTTCGACCAGTACGTCAAACTGAACAAAAAGATTCCTCCTGAAATCCTCGCTTCGCTGGCAGGGATCGACGACGCCGGCCGCCTGGCCGATACCGTTGCCGCCCATCTGCCGCTCAAGCTCGAGCAGAAACAGGTGATCCTCGAGATCTTCAATGTCGCCAAGCGTCTCGAGCACCTGCTCGGCCAGCTCGAAGGCGAGCTCGACATCCTGCAAGTAGAAAAGCGCATCCGTGGCCGCGTCAAGCGGCAGATGGAAAAATCGCAGCGCGAGTACTACCTGAACGAGCAGGTCAAGGCGATCCAGAAAGAACTGGGCGAGGGCGAAGATGGCGCCGATATCGACGAACTCGAGAAAAAAGTCATCGCCGCCAAGATGCCGAAGGAAGCGCTGGACAAGGCTACCAATGAGCTCAAGAAGCTCAAGCTGATGTCGCCGATGTCGGCCGAAGCGACCGTGGTGCGTAACTACATCGACACCCTGGTCAACCTGCCGTGGAAGAAAAAATCGAAGGTCAATAACGACCTGTCGAACGCCGAGAAAGTCCTCGAGGGCGATCACTATGGCCTTGATAAGGTTAAAGAACGCATCCTGGAATACCTCGCGGTCCAGCAACGCGTCGACAAACTGAAGGCGCCGATCCTGTGCTTCGTCGGTCCTCCGGGCGTGGGTAAAACCTCGCTTGGCCAATCGATCGCCAAGGCCACGAACCGCAAGTTCGTGCGCATGGCCTTGGGTGGCGTGCGCGACGAAGCCGAGATTCGCGGTCACCGTCGCACGTATATCGGTTCGATGCCGGGCAAGGTGCTGCAATCGCTGGCCAAGGTTGGCGTGCGCAATCCGCTGTTCCTGTTGGATGAAATCGACAAGATGGGCGCGGACTTCCGCGGCGATCCATCCTCGGCCCTGCTCGAAGTGCTGGACCCGGAACAGAACCACACGTTCTCGGACCACTACATCGAAGTCGACTTCGACCTGTCGGACGTGATGTTCGTGGCGACCTCGAATTCGTTCAACATTCCGCCGGCGCTGCTCGACCGCATGGAAGTCATCCGCCTGTCCGGTTACACGGAAGATGAAAAGACCAGCATCGCCCAGCGTTACCTGCTGCCCAAGCAGATCAAGGCGAATGGCCTGAAGGAAGAAGAAATCGCCGTGGCCGAAAGCGCGATCCGCGATATCATCCGTTACTACACGCGGGAAGCCGGCGTGCGTTCGCTCGAGCGCGAAATCTCGAAGATCTGCCGCAAGGTCGTCAAGATGCTGCTGTTGAAAAAGGCCGATAAAAAGGTCACGGTCAACGGCAAGAACATCGACAAGTTCCTGGGCGTGCGCCGTTACGACTTTGGCGTGGCCGAGAAAGAGAACCAGATCGGCCAGGTGGTCGGCCTTGCATGGACCGAAGTGGGCGGCGATCTGTTGACCATCGAGGCGGTGCAAATGCCGGGCAAGGGCGGCGTGATCCGCACCGGCACCCTGGGCGACGTGATGAAGGAATCGATCGAAGCGGCGCGCACCGTGGTGCGTTCGCGCGCCAACCGCCTCGGCATCAAGAATGACGTGTTCGAAAAAGCCGACATTCACATTCACGTGCCGGAAGGCGCCACCCCGAAAGACGGTCCATCGGCCGGTATTGCGATGACCACCGCGCTGGTGTCGGTGTTTACCGGCATTCCGGTGCGGGCCGATGTGGCGATGACGGGCGAGATCACCTTGCGCGGCGAAGTGCTGCCGATCGGCGGGCTGAAAGAAAAACTGCTGGCGGCGCATCGCGGCGGGATCAAGACGGTCTTGATTCCGGAGCAGAACGTCAAGGACCTGGCCGACATTCCGGACAACGTGAAGAACAAGCTCGAAATCGTTCCGGTACGCTGGATCGACAAGGTGCTCGAAATCGCGCTCGAACGGATGCCGACGCCGGTGGTGGAAGTACCGGCCGTCGCCGCCGTTGCCGCCGCCGCCACCGCGGTCGATGGCGTGGCCCCGCAGACGGACGTCGTGAAACACTAATCCGCCGCTAGCGCAGTACAGAAGCAAGCGTCCTCGTGACGCTTGCTTTTTTTACGGTTGGTAATTGGCTTGACAGGCGGATGGGCGGCTTGTTTAATACGCGCTGCGGATTTCTTTTCGCCGCAACTCTTAGGTAATGGGGCACAAGTGAACAAAACAGAATTGATCGAAGAAATCGCGAAGTCGGCGGACATCACCAAGGCCTCGGCCACGCGCGCGCTCGACGCCATGATCGATGCCGTCACCGCCAGCCTGCAGAAGAACGACAGCGTGACCCTGGTCGGCTTCGGCACCTTCTCGGTGGGCGAGCGCGCCGCGCGTACCGGGCGCAATCCGCGCACCAAGGAAGCGATCAAGATCGCGGCGGCGAAAGTTCCTAAATTTAAAGCTGGTAAAGCGCTTAAAGATGCAGTAAACTAATGTCCTTCGGTGAGGTGACAATCACCGGAAAATGTCGGTAACACTTGGTGACACAGGTGTGCTTACGGGGGTTTAGCTCAGTTGGTAGAGCAGCGCCCTTACAAGGCGCGGGTCGGGAGTTCGAGCCTCTCAGCCCCCACCAGAGCCCGGCATGTTGTGCAGTATTTTTTACGGAGTGGTAGTTCAGTTGGTTAGAATGCCGGCCTGTCACGTCGGAGGTCGCGGGTTCGAGTCCCGTCCGCTCCGCCAGCATATAGCAGTACGATGGTGCAGTCTCCGTTCGGAGGGTGCGCCGGGGTTCAGGAGTGGCCTGTACGGAACTCCATGGTTCGCACAAGGCGGCCGGGTCCTGGCAGTCCTGTCAAAAAAAAGAAGAGGCGAACGAAAGTTCGCCTTTTTTTATATGTGCGTTTTAATCGCATTCCATCGCAATTTTATTTATCTCGAATTGGCAAACCATGTTTGAATTTATTCGCAATCACAAGCGCTGGATCCAGGTCATGCTGGTGTTGCTGGCCGCTTCGTTCCTGGTCGTCGGTGGCATGGCCACCAACGAAAACGCGGACAGCACCGTTGTCGTGGCCAATGTCAACGGCAAGAAGATCACGCAGCCCGAATGGGAAGAGGCGCAGCGCCAGCAGGTCGACCAATACCGCACCATGATGGGTGCGCAGTTCGACCAGAAGCGCTTCGACACGCCTGAATTCAAGCGCGAAATCCTCGATAACCTGATCGCGCAGCGCGCGGTCGAAGCGGAAATCGAACGCAGCCACCTGACCGTGGGCGACGAGCTGCTGGTCAACACGATTCAGCAAAACGATGAATTCAAGACCGCCGGGAAGTTCGACGTCGATGTCTATAAAGCGGCGCTGGTCAATGCGCGCATGACGGCGGCCCAGTACGAAGCGAGCCTGCGCCGTAATTTCGTGCTGCGCCAGCTGACCGGCACGGTGCAGGAAACCGCTTTCCTGCCGCGCACGGTCGCCACGCGCATGTCGAACATTTTCGACGAAGAGCGCGAAGTGCAGGAAATGCTGTTCCCGGCCAGCGAGCAGCAGTCCCAGGTCAAGGTCACCGACGAGATGATCAAGGCTTTCTACGACAAGAACGCCACCTTGTTCCAGGTGCCGGAAAAAGCCAAGATCGAATACGTGGTGCTCGACGCGGCCGCGGTCGAAGGCATGGTCAGCGTGACCGATGCCGAAGTTGCCGAATTCTACAAAGCCAACAGCAAGCGCTTCACCACCCCGGAAGAGCGTCTGTACAGCCACATCCAGTTCAAGTTCGCCAAAGACGCGAGCGCGGCCGACAAAGCCGCCGCCAAGGCCAAGGCCGAGGCTGTGCTGGCCGAGCTGCGCAAGGCGCCGGCCACGTTTGCCGATGTCGCCAAAGCGAAGTCGCAGGACGTCTCGACGGCCGAGCAGGGCGGCGAGCTGGGCCAGGCGAAAAAGGGCGAGATGATCAGCCCGGCAATCGAAACGGCCGTGTTCAAGCTCAAGCAAGGCGACATCAGCGACGTGGTCGAGTCGGACCAGGGTTATCACATCGTCACCGTCACCAAGCTGGCGCCGGAAACCGTCAAGCCGCTCGATGAAGTCAAGGATGCGCTGGTGGCTGAAGTGAAGAAGCCGAAGATGTCGAAGAAGTATTCGGACCTGGCGCAAACCTTCACCGAAACCGTGTACGACCAGTCGGCCAGCCTGAAGCCGGTCGCCGACAAGCTGAAACTGAAGATCGAAACGCTCGACAACGTCACCCGCACGCCGAATCCGGCGTTGGCCCAGTCGCCGTTGAACAATGCTAAATTCCTCAGCGCCGTGTTCTCGGACAGCGTGGTCAAGAACAAGCACAATACCGAAGCCATCGAAGTCAAGCCAAGCGTGCTGGTCGCGGCCCGGATCGTCGAGTACTCGCCGGCCGCCAAGCGTCCGCTGGCCGAAGTGCAGGACATCATCCGCATGCGTGTGGCGCAGCAGGAAGCGATCAGCCTGGCCAAGAAAGCCGGCGAAGCGAAGATCGCCGCAGCCAAGGCCAGCGGCGACGCTGCCGGCTTCGGCGCGGCCAAGATGGTCAGCCGTGCAACCCCGACGGCGGTCAACCAGGCGGCGCTGCCCGTGGTCCTGAAAGCCGACGCGAGCAAGCTGCCGGCCTATGTTGGTGTCGAGATTCCTGGCATCGGCTACGGTGTGTATCGCATCAGCAAGGTATCGCAGCCGGCCAAGGTGGATGAAGCGCGCCGCACCGCCGAGCAGCAAGAAATCGCCGAGCGCCTCGGCCAGGTCGAGATGCGCGGTTATGTCGATGCGCTGAAAGAAAAAGCCAAGGCCAAGATCATCGTCAAGACCGAGGTGGCCGCAGCCGATGCGAAAGATGCGCCGGCAGTAAAATAAGCCGCCGCACAGTCGGATCAACACCCGGTCGCTCGCGCTGCCGGGTTTTTTTTCGCCGCAGCGCAGTGGCGTGTCGCCTGATAATCCTTTCCTCCTGTCGCCATGACCAGCAAACCCTATTCCTTCGCGTCCGGAGACATTGTTTTCGCCGGTGACCTGGACGCACTCGGCGCTTTGCTTGCCGTATCGGGCATGCCCAATACCGTTGGCGCATTTGCGATCAGGCTCGACGATTTTCCGACCAGCTTCGAGATTGCCTGGGTCGGCAATTTGTCGCCCGACGCTCCTTACGAGGTCGACTGCTGCGGCTACGGCATCCCGCATGAAGCGGTCGCCCTCTGGTGCGCGCGGCTGGCAGCCATCTTGCAAGCAAACGGCATCAAGTACGATTTCGCCCATTGCAATGCCGAGCATGAGGAACTTGGCGTTTATACTGGGTAGAGCCGCGCCATCGGCGCTGTCTGACCTTGCCAACACATGAACAGGAGAGCGATGTGGACAATATGAATGTGCCGCCCGCCCTGGCGACAGTGGTGACGATCGGGCCGCAAGCCTACTCCGTGAACGGCGTCGCACTGGCGGACACCGCCGGCCTGTTCCAGGCCCTGCAGGTGCAGCGTGCCGGACGTATCGAGGTGCGCATCGCTCCCGGAACGGGCACCGACTACGAGCGCGTGGGCAAGCTCATCTTTGCGCTGTCGCGCAATGGCTGGAACAGCGAATCGCCCGGCAGCATGCACTGGGCGCTGGAAGCGGCCGGCCCGGCGTCGACGGCGCACTAATCCAGATATCGCCATCAGTGCCGCCAAACTTGCCGTGTTGGGCCGTTTCACCAATGTCCCGCTGATGCTCAATTGGGACGGCGTGGCGCCAGCTGATTAGCCCGTGGCACGCCGTCCCGGTGCTCAGTCGGGCGCCAGCACGAAAGCCCGCGCCGCGCTGCTGTCGTAACCGCTCAGGCGCGACCAGCCATCGGTCCCGCTGTGCGCCACGTATAACTGCTCGGTAAAGCCCGCCAGGCTGCAAGCGTCGAGCAGGCTGCCAACGGTCGGCGGCGGAGCGGCTGGCGGCGATGCCGGTATCGCCCCGGGCATGCCGGCGGCGCTGGCCGCCGCCGTCGCCGCCAGGCTGTACTCAGGCGGCCACACCGCGCCGCGCTGCACATAAAAGCTGTAGCTGGCAAAGCGATTCAGTTGCAGCGCCAGGAAAGGCACCGCCACCGCCTGGCCCGACGCACCGTAATGCATCACCCCGCACTGATCGGCCGCCGTGCTGCCACCCACGGCCGGGGCGTCGATGCGGGCAAAGGTGGGGTTGTTGTCAATCCGCACCGTCAGCACCATGCGGTTGAGCGCCGCATCGACCAGCCCCAGCAGAGCCGCATCCTGGGTCTGGATCGTGCCGGTCAGGGTGTCGGTGGCCGGCACGCGCCATTTGATGCCCAGCGCCTCCGGGTCGACCAGCGCGCCGGCAGTGTTGAACAGCTCGATCTTGATCTGCCACAAGCCGCCCTGGTCTGGCCCGGTCGCCACCCCGTTGAGGTCGAACGGAACGCCGGGCGCGACCGCCGTGGTGGGAATCACCGCGTTTTGCGTATCGAGCACGGCGTTCGGGATCGACCACTGGCCGGTTGGTGGTAGCGACGGCGGAATTTCGTACAGATGCGCGCTGCTGCCGACCGTGCGCGGTCCCAGCGCGTACTGTTCGAGGATCAGGTCGCCGCCGACTTCGCGCGTGTAGTGGCGGTTGATCGCCTCCACGCTGGGGCGCCAGGACGATTCGTCCTCGCTGGCGCGCTTGTACGACACGCGGTAGAAGGCCACGCCCAGATCGTTGCGCAGGGAGCTGTCGAACTCGAGGCGGGGGCGGAGCGAACCACCCCAGGGCGCGCTGCCGTCGAGCAGGCCGCGCTGGGCCGGATCGAAACCGGCGCTGCCGATCCGCGTGCTGTCGTTGGCGCCATGAATGCGCCACACCGAGGTATTTCCGATGGCCATGAACAAGACCCAGTTGTTGGGTGCCACCACGGGCGGGCAGGGCGGGCAGGCGCGCGCCAGCGGGTGGCTGGTGACGAGCGTGACTTCCGAGCCGCACGCATAGTTCCACCAGGTATGGCACAGCACCGGTTTGGGTTCGTAGATGGTGACCGAAAAGCCCGGCCAGATGCGCTGGCGCGCGATGAAGTATAGATCGGGCTGGTCGAAGTTGAAGATCGAGCGCCAGATCACGGCGCGGAAGTGGCCGCACTCGTCGGTGGTCACGGTCGCGATCCTGGTTTTGCTCACAGCGAACGGGAACAGCCAGCAAAACAAGGGGCGCAACAGCTCGAGGTGGGTCAGCACGGCGCGCTCGAAGACCGGGCGCGGCGCACGCGCGGCCAGCACCAGGTCGGCCGGCAGCGTCAGCGCGCTCAGGGCCTGGGTTTGGTCGGCGGCGAGCGGCTCGGCCTGCTGAAACGCGTGCGCTTGCAGCTGGCGCGGCGGCAGCGGCTGCGGGTTCAGGGCCACGCTCAGCAGCGGGTCTTCCAGTTCGGTGGCCAGGAAGGGCTCGGGAGGGCGCGGCGGAATCGGCAGCCGCAGCGGTGGCCAGGGGCCGTCGACGATGTCGCGCAGGCGCTCGATGTCGAGCTGGGGCAGGGTGGCGATGATGAGCGGCCACGGGTCGACTTCGTAGACCTCGACGGTGGCATGGCAGACCGGCAGGTTCAGGACGATACCGCCCGAGACGACGCGCTTGAGCAGCGTGCCGTTGACCACGCACAGGCGCCCGATCCAGCGGCGCCAGCGGTCCGGGCCGAGCTCGAACAGCACCGGCTCCACTCGCTCCGTGGTCGGGCGCAGCGCGACATGGCGGTCGATGCCGCCACGCCGCAGCAGTTCGCCAACGTCGAGCGCGTCCTTCTCCAGCTCGGGGCCCAGCACGATACGCACCAGTTGCCCTTCCGCGCCGACCGGGACGGTGAGGCGCGCGCGGCCTTCCTTGTCCAGTGTCTGCATGTCGAGCAGGGTGCCGCCCTGGCTGAAGGCATAGCCGACGATGGCGGGAAGGTCGTCCGGGCGCTCGGTGATGCTGGCCTGGACTTCCAGCGTGACGCTGCGCTCTTGGGCTTGTTTCGATGACATTTCGGCTCCTTTGTTGTTGGTATGAGCTTGAAAAGTAGACCTGCCGCAAAGCGGACGCTAGCGGCGATGTCATGAAAACCATGATTAATTACTACAGATCTGATAGGTAAGGCCCGCCGCAGGGGCGTCGCGCTGTGGCAAAATGCGCCACTGGCTACGCAGGGTAGCTGGCCGGATTGAGGAAACAGATGCAAAAGATGATGTCGGAACTGAGCCGCTTGTACCTTCCCGCGGGCGCCTTGTCGCTCGAGCTGCTCGCGCAGCGCCGCGCGGGACACAGCGCGCTTGCCATCGAACTGGCCGAGGGCGGCATGACGCGTGCGCTGGTGATCCGGTTTCGCAAGATGCCGGGTGCGGGCGAGGCGCAGCACTGGGATCAGTTGTGCGCGCTGGCGAATGGCTTGCAGGCCGAACTCGGGTTTCCCGCGCCGGCGGTGAGCATTTCCGGGTCGGATGGCTATTATTTGTGGATGTCGCTGGAAACGCCGACGCCGATCGCGCAGGTGCGAACGTTCCTGGAACTGGTCCGCAAGGCCTATGTACCCGCCATGGCGCCGTTTGACGATGCGGCCGGCGCGGCGGTGGAATTGCCGCCCTGCCTGGACCCGCGCACCGGCAAGTGGGCCGCGTTCATCGACGCAGGCCTGGGCGCCGCGTTCGCCGAGGAGTCGGGGCTGGAGATGGCGCCGCCGCTGGCCGCCCAGGCGGCCTTACTGGAGCGTCTGGAGCGCATCAGCGCAAAGCAGTTCCAGCAGGCGCTGGAGGTGCTCGGGGCGGCACATGGCGCGCCGGCAGTGAGCGCCGCGCGTGCCGTCCCAAGCGCGCCCGATGGTTTGCTGCTGCGCGACGCCACGCTGGAAGATATCGTGCGATTCCTGCATGCGAAAAACATCGAGCCGACATTTCGGCATCTGATCTCTTGAACTCCCGGATAGTGATTCAATAATGGCGCATTCACGACAGTCAGAGCGTAGGCGGCTGACGAACAAATTCCTGCCACGGTGGGGCTTCATTATCCTGACGGGGATAGGGAGCGCCACCGCAGGGGAGATGCGTCACCAGGTTTTCCAGACGCAAAATACGTTTCTGGCTCCTGAAATCAATATTGTTTTGTATAACGATAAGGATTATCCAAGAAAATTCACCGTGGATTTTGGCGCCAATGACGTAAAAAACCCGGCAGCAAACCGCCACTCGTGCCTGTCACGCAAGCCTGTCGCGGTGATGAATGGCCCGCCGTTTGATCAATGGGATCCTTCCGCAAGACCGCGCCCGTATGGCTCTTTTGAACGCTCGACCAGCATGGCGGTGATTCCTGCCAAATCTTTTGCACACCGATACTATCCAGTCGGCTTCTTTTCGCGAATGCCGTGCGAAATCACGCTGACCATTACGGATCAGGCCGACGGTCAAAAAATCGCCAGCCGGATTGTCGTAGCCAAACCATCACAGGAAGAGGACGTCGAGCCGGATGATGTATCGGTTACAGCGACGGCGCAGTCCCAGGTCGAGGACAAACGCCAACTCGTCACGATACTGGTCAAAAACAACGCGGCAAAACCAGTCGCTTTCAGATTGGTGCGGAAAATGCTGCTTGACTGTGATGCTGATATCAGCGACTCCCTGATCAAGGAGGGGATGGAAGGCAGCTTTGTGCGGATCGAAAAGGATTCTTATGCGGCGGTACTCACTGCGGTCACGATGCGCTCCGAGGCTGTTTCCAAGGACTGCCGCCTATCGGCCGAGTTTCAGGGGCTTACGCAGTTGTCCCGGCGCCACCCTTTGCGCCAGGTGACGGTTCCGCTATCGGCAACAGCTCAAGATCGTCACGCGGCGCCCCGTGTAGCCAAATAATGCGGGTATGGAGCTGCTGCTAAAAGTCCAGATCGGGCATTTCATGTCAAAAGGAAATAGTGTACTCTCTGCGTCGCGCGGCAGCAAAAGTACTTTCCTGACAATGCCGCCGGCGTACCTTGGACGTACAGAGCTCGTGCGCCTTTACGACAGAAAAGATGGATTCAAATACCTCCACACCATATGAACCAGCCACCGTCAATGCATAATCACCCGCAGCGTGCTTCCCTTGAGTTTCCGGCGCAACTCAAAAACAGAGCAATGCGCTTATTACAGCGCAATGATAATTGCCCGAACTTGTTGATCATGCTGAAGTCAGGAGCCGATCTCGACCTCTCCACGGAAAGCTGAGAAATGCCGCAAGCAGCCAGACTTGGTGACCTGATCGGTCACACGCCGCCCGCCGATTCCTCGACAGGAGGCGCATCCGGTGGAGCGGGAGGTAGCGGAGGTGATATCACCGGCAAGATCACAGGACCCTGTTCTGGAAATGTGTTCACGAACGGCATAAAGGCGGCACGAGCGCATGTTGATGTAGCCGTTTGTTCGAAGCACTCGCAGGCGCCATTAAAGATCATTACCGGCAGCCCCACTGTATTCATCAACGGCTTGCCGGCGGCCAGGGTTAGCGACAAGATTGAATGTGGCGCCTTTATTGTGGAAGGGTCGGGTAATGTATTTATCGGTGGCGGCGCAGTTCAGACCGATCCGGTTATTGCAGATGCCGAGGTTGTTCCAGGGATTCAAAGCGCCTTGATGTTGACATTGACCAGTGCCGCCACTGCCGTGTCTGGGGCGCTGGATGCAACTGCAAAAAAGTTGCTTGATTCCGGCTTGGGGCGCAGTGTTACGGCGGCGCTTATGCCTGGATGGATGGAAAATGCGGCTCGTGGAGCAGGGATGTCTGCGCAAGAAAATTCTGCCCGCTATAACCCGGCTAACGGGTACCCGGTGCCGCAGGTAAATGTCAAAAAGGGCGCTGAAAAACCAATTGCACTCACTTCAAAAGATCAAGTGGTTGGCCAGGGGGGCTTTAGAATCAAATTCAATGCAGGGGTGCCGCAAGACCTCGTCGACGCTGTGTCAAAGAACTTGGGAACGCTGGAAAGCACACTTCCACAACTGTCAAAACGCTTCACCGCCATGAACAAATCGCAGGCAGGGCCAAACGTGACCGTAATGAGTGTTGAAGAACACAACAACGTCTATTTGCCAAAATATACGAAGGACGGAAAGCAAGCGGTGTGGCAGTTGAAGCCACTGTCCTCCGACACGACTCTCATGTGGACGCTCCACAACGACATCGTTGTCGTCAATACTAAGGTTGCCTCGGCAGTGCAGCCCTTGCCTGGAGACTGGGCCAGCTCATTCGGGCACGAGTTGTTGCATGAGTGGCAATGGGAGTCGCATCAAATGCCCGAGATGGCCAAACCAGAAATCGACGCCTATCAATGGCAGATTGATAATAATGGGAAATTTGGGGAGCAAAAGGTCTTTTCGGATGATGCACTGAAAGAATCGCTTGATAACTATAAGAAGGGGAAGCACCCTAGTGCTGTACCGAATAAGCGAACGCCTCCTCCGGTTGGGAAGAAATAAGAGCGTGAACAATTATTTATTGGTTGTTCCTCTCGTTCTATTCTGTGCGGCACCTGCGGTAGCAGAGGCGCAAACTCGTCATCTGGTTTTTCAGTCGAATGCGACCTTCCTGGCGCCGGAAGTCAATGTCGTATTGTTTAACGACAAAGCACACCCTGTATCCGTCGCGCTTGACTTCGGAACAAGGGGAGCCGACCTGGACTTGCTGACGGATCAGACATGTTACTCACGCAATCGTGCCGCACAGTTTGCCGGAACGCGTTTTGAAGGTTTTTTTGATAAGGATGGCGTGAAACGTCCCAAGCTGTTTGAAGCGGAATCGACAATTGCCGTCATTCCGCCCGGCGGCTTTGCCCATCGATCTATTCCCGTGGGTTTCTTTTCCTCGCTTCCATGCGAAATTTTATACACGTTGAGGGATCTGCCTGGTGATCGCCGCGTGACGCGTCAGTTCATGGTCAAACCAACAGCGGATGCCCATGTCCAGAATGCCCTCGATGTGAGCGTTAATTCAAGCGTCGAAGATTTTTCGGATAAAAAGCTGATTTTTATAACGCTCTTGTTTAAGAATAGCGCTAACAAGCCCGCGCGTTTCAAACTGATGCGCAAGACTTTGCTCGGATGTGCGGCCGATATCCGCGATGGGATGGTAAGGCAGGGCATGGAGGGCAGCACCGTCGAGATTGATCCGATGTCGTATGCGGCGACAAAAACCGTCATTGAACTTCGCCAGCGCGCCAGCGCGGTGAATTGCCGCTTGATGGTTGAATTCGCGGCGATGGACGGAACGGCCCTTCCTGAGCACCTGCGTAAAATCACTGTGCCGATGAAGCGGCGTGGCGAGTTCAAGTTCTGGCCAAGCGTGATGTTGCATCAATAAGTGTGCCGGTCAGGTGTTCGTTGAGCGCTCCGCTGCCTCGACCTTTCCATTCACGTACGCAACAATCATGCACCAGTCAGCGGAAGTGTCAGGCAGCCAGTTCCGTGCGGCCAGCCCGGAGAAGAGCGGATAGATCGTGGCGCCTTCTTTCTCGACGATGAAACCGAGCATGCCAATCCAGCCCTCCGCAATGAACCACCATCCGGCGCCTTCGATCGCATGCTGGGGATCGCAATCAAGCGGGCGTTCGACGTAGGCCGATAAGGCCGCGACGGCGAAATCGTAGGACTGCCGGGACGCAGCGCCCACGACGCCGTACGTCCCGTGCAGCGCATGCTGCTCAAGAAGCCGGCGCTTGTTCTCATCGAACGCTCGTACTCGCTCCACAGCCCGGGCTTCGCAGGCCGGGTGAAACCCATGCTTGCCGCAACCGCTGCAAACGCCGGGGCCGAACAGATCGACAGCCTGGTGAGTCAGATAGTGTTCGTGAAACGGTGATCCTTCTCGAACCAGACAATCAGATGGCATGCAAACGCCGCGCCGCCGCCAGAAAATCGGCTTCGCCAATATCGTCCAGCTCCACCACCTCGGCCTTGCCGACCTGGATGAAATTGCGGTCGATCGAGCGCAGGTAGGCCGGATCGTAATGCGACGCCAGCAGTTCGTCCACCAGCACCGGCATCTGCCCGCCATTGGCCAGCGCGTGCCAGCTGTCGATCTTGTCGCGCCCGTGCAGCAGCGTCAGGCAGTCGAGCTGGGTATTGAGGGTGTCCGGGCTGTTGGTGAAATGCTCGTAATCCTCCATCAGCAGGCGCACCCGGTTCGGGCGCGACAGCATCAGGGAAATGCAGGGCGATTGCCGCATCTTGTCCATCAGCGCGTCCGGCACGCGCAACTGGCCGACCTTTTTGCTTTCGGACTCCACGAACACCGGCCGCGCCGGGTCGAAGCGACGCAGCTTTTCCCAGATCGTCGTCTCGAACATCTTTTGCGACGGCTGTGGCTTGCTCGGCAAATTGCCCAGCACCGAGCCGCGATGCGCGGCCAGCTGTTCCAGGTCCAGCACTTGCGCGCCGATCGAGTCGAGCACCTGCAGCAGGCGGCTCTTGCCGCTGCCCGTGGTGCCGCAAATGACCTTGAAGTCGGGCAGGGGAGTGTCGAGCAGCGCCGCGCTCACATGGGCGCGATACGCCTTGTAGCCGCCGTCGAGCTGCACCGCCGGCCAGCCGATCTTGGCCAGGATCAGCGCCATCGAGCCGCTGCGGTTGCCGCCGCGCCAGCAATAAATCAGTGGACGCCATTCCTTCGGCTTGTCCAGGAACAAAGTTTCGATATGGCGCGCGATATTCTTGGCCACCAGCGCCGCGCCCACCTTTTTCGCTTCGAACGCGTTGATCTGTTTGTACATGGTGCCGACCCGCACCCGCTCCGGATCGCTCAGCACCGGGCAGTTGATGGCGCCGGGAAGATGGTCGAGCGCAAATTCGGATTCGCTGCGCGCGTCGATGATGCAGTCGAACTGGTCGAGCTGCGGCAGCAGGGTCGCAAAATTTTCAAGGGCGGGATATTTCATCGTGATTTCACCAATGGCAGCATATGCGGCCAGATCGTGGCCAGGATGATCGGATGCGCGTTGGCGGCCGGATGCAGGCGGTCTGGCTGGAACAGCGGCGGCTTGTCGGCCACGCCGTCCAGCATGAACGGCACCAGAGCCGTTTTGTACTGGGTGGCGAGCGACTTGTACATACCGAAAAAGCTGTTGGTGTATTGACGTCCGTAGTTGGGAGGAATGCGCATGCCCACCAACAGCACGCGCGCCTTGTTTTTCTGCGCCAGCTCGATCATGGTGCGCATGTTCGCTTCGGCGGCCGGCACCGGCAAGCCGCGCAAGCCGTCGTTGGCGCCCAGTTCGATGACCACGACGTCGGGCTTGTGCTTGGTCAGCAGGGCCGGCAGGCGCGCGCGCCCGCCACTGGTGGTCTCGCCGCTGATGCTGGCGTTGACGATGGCCGCCTCGATATTTTCGGCCTTGAGTTTCTGTTCCATCAGCGCGACCCAGCCGGCGCCGCGATTGAGGCCATACTCGGCGGACAGGCTGTCGCCCAGCACAAGCACGGTTTTTGGTGCAGAATAGGCGCTCGCCGAGGCGGCCATCATCAGCAGCCCGTAAACAGACCATTTTTTGAGATAAACAAGCATGCGTGACATTCCTGATTCTTCCAATCGTTACGTAAGTGACCATGCAAGGGCGCCTGCGGCGATCGAGGTGATCGGCCTGTCGAAGCGCGTGGCCGATGCCAGCGGCGAACTGACCATCCTGCACAGCGTCGATTTTACAGTGCAACCGGCCGAGACGCTCGCGATCGTGGGCGCGTCCGGTTCCGGCAAGTCGACCTTGCTGGGACTACTGGCGGGCCTGGACACGCCGTCCAGCGGCAAGGTGATCCTCGCCGGCGACGATATCTTCGCGCTCGATGAAGATGGCCGCGCCAGTCTGCGCAAGGCCAAGCTGGGCTTCGTGTTCCAGTCGTTCCAGTTGTTGGCGCATTTGAATGCGCTGGAAAACGTCATGCTGCCGATGGAGCTGCGCGGCGAAAGCGATGCCAGGGAAAAGGCGGCGGCGATGCTGGGACGGGTAGGGCTGTCGAGCCGCTTGAAGCATTATCCCAAGTTCTTGTCGGGCGGCGAGCAGCAGCGGGTGGCCCTGGCGCGCGCGTTCGTGACCGAGCCGCCGTTGTTGTTCGCCGACGAGCCGACCGGCAGCCTGGATGCGGCCACCGGCGAGGCGGTGATTCAATTGATGTTCGAGTTGAACCGCGAGCGCGGTTCGACCCTGGTGCTGGTGACGCACGACCCGTCGATCGCGGCGCGCTGTGGCAGGACGATTACGATTGCGGGTGGACGGTTGGTATAGGTCTTTCGTTCAGCGCTTACCCCGTCGTTCCCGCGCAGGCGGGAACCCAAGTTTTTTGGGCCGCCACCGGCTACGGCACGAACTTGGGTTCCCGCCTGCGCGGGAACGACGCCTTTCTACCGCGCCAGGGCATTGAGCACCGCGCGCGCGGCCAGCGGCAATTCCCCGGCCGTCAACCCAATCGGCCCGCTCCCTTGCGCCACCAGGCGGTCGGCCGCCGCGCCGTGCACCCACACCGCGCCAATCGCCGCCTCCCACGCCTGCCACCCCTGCGCCAGCAAACTACCGCACATCCCGGCCAGCACATCGCCGCTGCCCGCTGTCGCCAGGCCCGCGTTCCCGGTCGGATTAATCACCACCGCGCCGCCGGCATTGGCAATCACCGTCCCCGACCCCTTCAGCACCACCACCGCGTTCAAGCGCGACGCCAGTTCGCGCGCGGCAGCGAGCCGGTCGCCCTGGACCACGGCGCTGGTCACGCCCAACAGCCGCGCCGCCTCCAGCGGATGCGGCGTCACAATCGCCGTCGCCCCGCGCTGCGCCAGTCGTCCCTGCAAGTCCGGGCTGTCGGCGATCAGATTGAGCGCATCGGCGTCGATCACCAGCGCCGCCTTGCCTTCGAGCGCCTTGAACAGCACCCGCATCGCGGTCACCGAGTCGCCCATGCCCGGCCCGATCACCAGGGTGGCGTCGCCGCTGTCGAAGTCCTGGGCGTCGCGCATCATGATCTCTGGCTGCACGAAATCGACCGCGCCCGCCGGCTCGATGGCCGCCACGAACACCCGCCCGGCGCCGGTAAACAGCGCTCCGCGCGCCGCCATCAGTGGCGCGCCGGCCATGCCTTTGGCGCCGCCGATCACCGCCACGTCGCCAAAGCTGCCTTTGTGGCTGTTATGCCGGCGCGGCGCCAGGTGGCGCGCAAACAGCGCCGGCTCGTTCAGGCGCGCCCCGGCAGCCGGCCGCTGGCCAGGATCGATGCCCAGTGGCGCCAGCTGCACCTGGCCCGCGTAATCGCGTCCTTCAAACGTATGCAGGCCCGGCTTGTCGCCGATGAAGGTGATCGTGCGCGTGGCCTGGATCGCCACCCCATCGGGGCCGATCACGGCGCCGGTGTCGGCATCGAGCCCGCTCGGTACATCGAGCGCCAGTACCGGCCGCCCCAGCGCGTTAATGGCCTCGACCAGCGCGCGCATGTCGCCGTCGATCGGGCGCGCCAGGCCAATGCCGAACAAACCGTCGACGATCAGGCCCCAGTCGCGCCCGAGCGGCAGGCTGTCGACAAACACCGCCTTGCTGGCGCGCGCACGGGCCAGCGCCCGCGCGCTGTCGGCCGAGGGTGCCGGGCCGCCGAGGTACAGCACCGTCACCTCGGCGTCAAGGTCGGTGTCGGCGCCGGCCAGGTTGGCCGCCACTTCGAGCGCGTCGCCCCCGTTGTTGCCAGGGCCGGCCAGGACCAGTACCTTGCGTCCGGCCAGTATGGCGCGCGCGGCGCTGGCAGCCGCTTCGCCGGCGCGCTGCATGAGCGTGCCGGCCGGCAGGCTTTCTGCCATGTTGTGTTCGATATTGCGGATTTCGGCGACGCTGTACAGTGATTTCATCATAACTCCGTTGCAAAGGCGCTAAGATTGCGCCAATTTCAATACACGCTGACTAAAATTTCGGGATGGGCACTACAATATGCGCCATCCCAAACACATTGAAGGATGGCACATGGATTGGCAATTCTGGATTGATCGCGGCGGCACATTTACCGACATCGTGGCGCGTCAGCCTGACGGCAGCCTGGTGACCCATAAATTGTTGTCCGAGAATCCGGAGCAGTACGGCGACGCCGCCGTCGCCGGCATCCGCCACCTGCTTGGCCTCGCCGCCGACGCTCCGATGCCAGTGGACGCCATCGAGGCCGTCAAAATGGGCACCACCGTCGCCACCAACGCCCTGCTCGAGCGCAAAGGCGAGCGCACGGCGCTGGCCATCACGCGGGGCTTTCGCGACGCGCTGCGCATAGCGTATCAGAACCGGCCAAAATTGTTCGATCGGCATATCGTGCTGCCGGAACTGTTGTACAGCCACGTGGTGGAAATCGACGAACGGATCGGCGCCCACGGCGACGTGCTCACGGCGCTCGATGACGATGCCACTCGCGCCGCCCTGCAAACGGCCTATGACGACGGCGCCCGTTCGCTGGCCATCGTCTTCATGCACGGCTACCGCTACACCGCCCACGAGGCCGCTTGCGCGCGCATCGCCCGCGCCATCGGCTTTACCCAGGTCTCGGTCTCGCACGAGGTGAGCCCGATGATGAAACTGGTCGCGCGCGGCGACACCACCGTCGTCGACGCCTACCTGTCGCCGATTTTGCGCCGCTATGTCGACCAGGTGGCCATCGAAATGCCGGGCGTGAACCTGCAATTCATGCAGTCGAACGGCGGCCTGACCGACGCCCGCGCCTTCCAGGGCAAGGACAGCATCTTGTCCGGCCCCGCCGGCGGCATCGTCGGCATGGCGCGCGCCAGCCAGGCGGCCGGTTTCGAGAAGGTGATCGGCTTCGACATGGGTGGCACCTCGACCGACGTGTCGCACTTTTCGGGCGAATTCGAACGCGTGTTCGAAACCCTGGTCGCGGGCGTGCGCATGCGCGCCCCGATGATGAGCATTCATACGGTCGCCGCCGGCGGCGGCTCGCTGCTGCATTTCGACGGCAGCCGTTATCGCGTGGGGCCCGACAGCGCCGGCGCCAATCCGGGGCCGGCCAGCTACCGGCGCGGCGGCCCGCTCGCGGTCACCGACTGCAACGTCATGCTGGGTAAAATCCAGCCCGCCCATTTTCCGCGCCTGTTCGGACCAGGCGCCAACCAGCCGCTCGACGTCGAGCGCGTGCGCGCCCAGTTCCTCGCCATGGCGCAGAAGATCGGCGCCGCCACCGGCGTCACGCCGGCGCCGGAGCAGGTGGCCGAAGGCTTCATCCAGATCGCGGTCGGGAACATGGCCAACGCGATCAAGCAGATTTCGGTGCAGCGCGGCCACGACGTGACCGAGTACGCGCTGACCAGTTTCGGCGGCGCCGGCGGGCAGCACGCCTGCCTGGTGGCCGACGCCCTCGGCATGAAAACCGTGTTCGTGCACTCGCTGGCCGGGGTGCTGTCGGCCTACGGCATGGGACTGGCCGACCAGCGCGCCATGCGCGAACGCGCGGTCGAACTGCGCCTGCTTGAGACCACGCCCGATATGCTGCACGGCTACCTCAGCGCGCTGGGGGACGGATTGACCCGCGAGCTGACCGACCAGGGCGTGGCCGCCGCGCGCATTCGCCTGGTGCGGCGCGTGCACCTGCGCTACGAAGGCACCGATTCGGCCATCATCGTGCTGTTCGATAATCCCGAGCGCATGAAGAACCAGTTCGAAGCCGCCTACAAAAAGCGCTTCTCGTTCCTGATGCCGTCCAAGGCGATGGTCGTGGAAGCGGTGTCGGTGGAAGCCATCGGCGCCTCCGACGCCCCGGCCGAGAGCCTGGCGGCGCAGGTCCCGCGTGAAGGCGCGCTCAAGGCGCGCGAGACGGTGCGCATGTTCGGCGCCGATTCGTGGCACAACACGGGCCTGTACAAGCGCGCCGACATGCGCCCGGGCGACGTGATCAAAGGCCCGGCCATTGTCGCCGAAGACAACGCCACCACCGTGGTGGAACTGGGCTGGCAGGCCAGGGTCACGCCGCACAATCATCTGGTGCTGACGCGGATCGAAGCGATGCCCGAACGACGCGCCATCGGCACCACGGCCGATCCGGTGATGCTCGAGATTTTCAATAACCTGTTCATGTCGATCGCCGAGCAAATGGGACTGCGCCTGCAGAACACCGCGTACTCGGTCAACATCAAGGAGCGGCTGGACTTCAGCTGCGCCATTTTCGACGCTTGCGGCAACCTGATCGCCAATGCGCCGCACATGCCGGTGCATCTGGGCTCGATGGGCGAGTCGATCAAGACCGTCATGACCGAAAACGCGGGCAAGATGCGTCCGGGCGACGTGTTCATGCTCAACGACCCTTACCACGGCGGCACCCACCTGCCGGACGTCACGGTCATTACGCCGGTGTTCGACCAGGCGGGCGGCGCGATCCTGTTTTACGTCGGCTCGCGCGGCCACCACGCCGACATCGGCGGCACCACGCCGGGCTCGATGCCGCCGGACTCGGTCTTCATCGAGCAGGAAGGCGTGTTGATCGATAACTTCAAGCTGGTCGACGGCGTCGACGGGCTGCTGCGCGACCTTGAGGCGCGCGCGCTCCTGGGCGGCGCGCGCTACCCGGCGCGCAATCCCGACCAGAACATGGCCGACCTGCGCGCGCAGGTGGCCGCCAACCAGAAGGGCGTGGACGAACTGCGCAAGATGGTCGCGCACTTCGGCCTGGGCGTGGTGCAGGCGTACATGGGCCACGTGCAGGACAACGCCGAAGAAGCGGTGCGGCGCGTGATCGGCGCGTTAAGGGACGGCGACTTCACCACGCAGCTCGACAACGGCGCGCAGATCAAGGTGGCGATCCGGGTCGACCAGGCCGCGCGCAGCGCCACCATCGACTTTAGCGGCACCTCGCCGCAACTGGCCAACAACTTCAACGCGCCGTCGGCGGTGTGCATGGCGGCGGTGCTGTACGTGTTCCGCACGCTGGTCGACGATGAGATTCCGCTCAACGCGGGCTGCCTGAAACCGCTGAAGGTGCTCATTCCGCCGGGCTCGATGCTCAATCCGCATTATCCGGCGTCGGTCGTGTCGGGCAATGTGGAGACCTCGACCTGCATCACCAACACGCTGTACGGCGCGCTCGGGGTCATGGCCGCGTCGCAAGGCACGATGAACAACTTCACCTTCGGGAACGCCAAATACCAGTATTACGAGACGATTTCGGGCGGCTCCGGCGCGGGAGACGGTTACGACGGCACCGACGTGGTCCAGACCAATATGACCAATTCGCGCCTGACCGATCCGGAAATCCTGGAGTTCCGCTTCCCGGTGCGGCTCGAGAGCTACGAAATCCGGCACGGATCGGGCGGGGCGGGGCGCTGGCACGGTGGTAACGGCGGCGTGCGCAAGGTGCGCTTTTTGGAGCCGATGACGGCCGCGATCCTGTCGAACAACCGCATCCACGCGCCGTTCGGCATGGCGGGCGGCAGCCCGGGCGCATGCGGCGTCAACAGCGTGGTGCGGGCCGACGGCAGCGTGGAACTGCTGGCCCACATCGGCAAAACCGAGATGGCGGCCGGCGACCTGTTTGTGATCGAAACCCCCGGCGGCGGCGGTTTTGGCGATTTGTGCTCCAAAAGTTTGTAATATTGGCTACACTTGTGACTTGGTACACAATTTAGTGTCAGATCAATAAAGGTTAGATTTTGGAATCACATGAGCAAAACGGACCTCGGCGGGTCGAGCCGAGCCTGACACCGGACGATGCGACGTTCGATCCTGCGCCACCGGCGCCTGCCGCGAAGCTGCCGGTACCGTCCTTGCTGCCCGACGAGCCCGAGGGGCCGCCGGCGCTGTCGGGCATCCTGCAGGAAAAACCGCCCGCGGACAACTGGATCGGCACGGCGGTGGCATGGGGCGGCGGCGCGCTTGCGCTGGCGGCCCTGATTGGCGGCGGAGTATGGTTCAATGCCGAACGCAAGCTCGACGACGCCATGCATGCCGTGGCGATGAGCGCCAAGGTCGATCCGGCGGCGCCGCCCAAGCCGGTGGCCAAGCCGCCGCCGAAGGCTGCGCTCGCTCCGGTGGTCACCGAACCCGTGCCGGACAACACCTCGCCGCCGCCGGGCCGGATCACGCCGGCGCCGGAACCGATACCGCCGCTGGTGGTCTTGCCACCGGAGCCGGAAAAGCCGGTGGTCAACAAGCCGGTCGAGATTGCGCATGTGGAAAAGCCGCTACCGGTACCGAAACCGAAACCGAAACCGGCGCCCCCACGTGCGCATCCGCTGGCTGCCACCGTGGTAAAAAAAGCGCCTGCGGCCAAGCCGGTGGCGAAAGCCAGGGCGCCCGCGATTCCGACGAAAAAGCCGCTCGCAAAGGCAAAAGCGCCTGTGGTGCCGGTCAAGCCGGCGGCCAGGAAAAACATGCCGCCGGCGCCAGCGAAAGCGGCTGCGAAAAAGAAGCTCGCCGTCGTTCCGGCAAAAGCTGGCGTCAAGCCCAAAGTGGCAGCCAAGCCAGCGGCCAAGCCTGCCGTGAAGGCCAAACCCGCCCCTGCGAAACCGGTAGCTGGGCATCAACCGGCGTTCAAGCTGCATACGCCGGCCAATGCCGATCCGTGCAAGAGTGGGGGGCTGGCGCGCGAGTGCTGAAGCGCTGTCCGGCAAGCGGGACTCTTTGACGGCGAGCCGGTGGCGATTGCCGTTGCGGTCGCCGGCCATCGCGCCGCAGTGCGGGTGATTATTTCCAGCCGGGCATCTCGTCGAGATGTCCGCACATTCCGCATCAATGTTATCGACATACTCAGGTCGAGTAGTTGCTGCGGGTAAAATGCCGGCACAATCCGACTCGCCCACGCACGCCATCATGCCGATCCAGCCCATCCTGATCCGAAATCATTTCCAAGCCGACGACGACTATGACGATCTGCTCGTTATTCATGAGGGCGTGGCGCGCGCCATGGAGCCACCGCTGGTCCAGGTGCTGGGGCCGTTCTGGGACGACGGACGCGGCGGCCTGATCGCCGCCGCCTCGGCCGGCGACGCTGCATGCGGCTACATCAACGCGACCGGCGACTGGCTGGTGGCGCCCGATCTGGACGACGCGCGCACGTTCAGCGACGATGGCCTTTCCCGCTTCCGCAAGAACGGCCTCTGGGGCTACATGAATCTGCTTGGCCAGTGCGTCATCGCACCCAGGCATGAGGCGGTGAGCGCGTTTGCGCACGGGCTGGCGGCGGTGAAAGTGTCTGCGGCCGCGTGGCGCTATATCGATCTGCGCGGCCAGTTCGCCTTCGACGGCAGCTTCTTCAACGCCGGGCAATTCGCCGCGAACGGCCTGGCCGCCGTGCGTTTGAACGAACAAGATAAGACCGGTTACATCGGCCGCGATGGGCAGTGGGTCATCGCCGCGCAGTTTGACGATGCGCTCGGGTTTTCCGTCCACGGCGTGGCGCCGGCGGCGAGCGCGCCGAAAATGTTCGGCCTGATCGACACGGCAGGCAACTGGATTGTGCCACCGCTTCATGACCGGATCGACGAATTCAATGCCGACGGCCTCGCATTTTGCCTTCAGAAGGGCTTCAAGTTCGGTTATCTGGATGCCAGCGGCAAGCATGTGCTCAAGGATCAGTCCTACCACCTGTCCACCACGATGAGCTGTGGAATCGTCAAATATGGCGAAAAAACGTACTTCAAGGCGGACGGGAGCGAACTCGACACGCCGTATGTCTATTGGGGAACGGATTTCACCGAGCACGGGTTTGCCATCGGCCACGGATCCCCTGCTGCGGAAGATCCCACCGGAATCGATGACGGCTCCCTGATATGGGGCCTCGTGCGCACCGACGGCGTGTTCCTGCCGGCGCCGAAAGAGGTCATCGAAGTATTGTCGTCCGACGGCGCCCTGTGGCTTCCGGAGACGAATACGCCGCTGGCGCCGTTCCTTGGGCGCGATGGCGTGGTGCTGCTCGACCGCGACGCGCGCGTGGCGTACCGCTGGCGGCGCGAGCATGGGGACGCGGGCCAGTTCGCCGCGCTCTACGATCACGCGGGACGTTTGGTGTGGCAGGGCCGCCCCCGGGCGGAGGTGGCCATGCCGCCGGTCTTTTTTGCAGCCGCTCCGGAGACCTTCCTGGACGAACTCGATTCACGCGCCGCTTTCCCCGGCCTGGTGCGGGACATGCTGGCCGAAACCATGCAAAAACTGCAGCGCCATGCCAGCGACCCGGGGTTCGACGTCTGGGCCGCCGGGGAGCACGATGACGGGGACGAGGACTATGACGATGAGGATGACGGTGATGACCACGACAGCTACGACCGCGCCACGTGTCATGGCCCCTCGACCGTGCGCCGCCTGTTTCGCAGCTACCTCGACGAAGGCGTGAACGGCGAATACCAGTTTTTGAGCAGCATGCGCGTGGAGGCGCAGGAGGCCATCTATGACGATCTTGCGGCGCAGTTGGTGGCGCAGTTCGGCCCGGGCGATCCGGCCCCCGACCACGTCTGCCTTCGCGGCCTGTACCGGGAACAAGGCTGGGCCGTCGACTTGCCGGTCGCACTGCCTGGTACGGATGGCGCGAAAGAATCGAATCGTGTGTGGCTTGTCATCGCCACCTTTGGCGACAGCGGCGATGGCGACGAGTGGGACGAGGTCTGGTTAAGCTGCTCGCCGTCGGGCGAGACCCTGGAGGCGGCCGATGCCGCGCGCCGCCTGCTCACGGAACTTGAATCCGATTGACGCCATGACCCGCACCGTGGTGGTCCGGCATTCGCCGAAACCACCCGGCGAGCCAGGCGAGCTGCTTCGTATCGATGACGGGGACGCCATGATCGCCGACGCGGTCCGCACCTGTCAGCGCGTGTTCCGCGCGCCAGAACAGCCGCTCGAACGGCACTGACCCCTTCCCCGACATCGAGTGCGCCGACGTGCTGGACAATACGCGCGACGAACTGCTGGCGCAGCTGGAGGCGCGCTTCGGCGGATCGGCCTTGACGGCTCAACGATGACGCAGTGTGCCATCGTCGCCAATGGGGATTTTCGTGAACGCCAGACCCCGGACCTCGTCGACCGCGATCTGGAATCCGGTAACCTCATTGCCATTGCCTCGATTGAATTTGATACTCCCCATGAAGTCCTTATTGCCGGAAAAGAGGTCGGCCGTAATGGGCTTGAAAACGACCGTGCCAACACGTAGGTTTCTGGCAGTCAGGAGTCCGCCACGCGTCTCCAGTACAAAGGAAGAGTCGAGTTCCTTGCAGTAGAATGTGCCGGCGAACTGTGCCAAGGCGCTTTCCGGGTAGGAAACGGGTGTGTACGACTCGAAAACAAGCGGATCGCTGTTTGCCATGATGAAGTGCATGTCCCGGCCTTCTTTCTTATCCACAAACTTGATCGTATATTTGTCGTCGCCGTCGATTTTCAGCTGAAAAACCGAGTCGCTTAGCGGGATCGCGGCGCGTCCGTCCGAGCCTTCCGTCCTGCTGTAATGTAAGACACCGTCTTTGACGTGAACTTTTGCGGAAATGGCGCGCAGGCGGTTCCAATAGTTTCCCGCGTATTTCCGCAGCAGTTCGGGACGCACCTTGGCAGCTGCGATGCCCGCATAGTCGATCGTCTCCGGTTCGGTGAAATGGTTTTTCAGCACAACGGAGGCGATCCGCATCGCATAATTTCCGTTATAGGCCAGGCCGGAACTGAGCGCAATCGCCGTGACATTCTGCTCGGGAAAATGAAAGATCGAACTGGCGTACCCGCCAGAATTTCCCGTTCGATAGAACTTGGAAATGCCTCTTTCCATGCCCGCATGCAGCTGCCCATATGTGGAAATACCGGAAATATCCCTGACCACGTTTCCGGCATCTAGCCTGACAGGCGCATTCAATCTGTCCGCCAGCGATTTTTTGCCCGGCGCTGGCGCCGACATGGCCACCCTCCAGAGTGAAAGATCGCGGATCGTTGTGTAAAGATCGATCGGTCCTGCCGCTTTGCCGCCTGCGTGGGTGGTTTTGTACGCTCCCTTGGCGTCGGCAAGGTACGGTACCGCCACGTTGCTCACCGGTTCGGAATTTTCGGTTAGAAACAGCGTGTTCGACATGTTGAGAGGTGAAAATATGTTCTCCTTCATGTAAGTTTCGAAGGCTTGCCCCGACACGCGCTCCACAATTTTCATTAACAGGACGAACCTGGTGTCGCCACCGGGCGAAAATGCTTCTCCAGGGTTGAAGTTAAGTGCTTTTTGTCCTTTTATGAATGGCAAAATGGTCTCGTAGCGTTCCGGCTCTGTCGATTCCCACCCACCCAGGGACTTCATGACCCGATATCCGTACAGACCATCGGTGGAGCTCAGTAAATGGTTGATGGATATTTTCTTGCCGAAGTCAGGTATTTGCGGCAGGTATTTCCTGATGTCGTCGGTCAGTGCCAGCTGCCCTCGATCTTCCAGCGTCAGGATAGCGGCGGCGATGAATTCCCATGCCAGTGAATCGACTTGAAATTTCGTATCGACCGTCGCCGCCACCTTGTATTCAAGATTGGCATTCCCGAAGGCGTTCTCGTAAATGACCTTTCCATCTTGCAAAAGGGTGATGGCTAACGCAGGCTTGCCCGGCCCTCCATACTCGCTGAGCACCTTGGCGATGGCTTGCCCATGCGCGGTCTCTGCAAGATTGCTGGCGTTGGCCGTCAACGGGCATAGTGCGAGGCAGCCGGCGATCAGATAGTTTGTTGGTGAAAAATTTTCGCTCATGTCGATGTCTTCCTGTGAATTCGAATGGTCAGGCTGCGCAGTCAGGCCGCTGTCAGTGCATTTTCTGAATGGTCTCAATGACTTTCCGCGCGACCGACGCAGTGGAAGAGGGGTCTTGCCCTGTTATGAAGTTGCCGTCGACCACATGAAAATTGTCGCCGAAGCGCTTTGAATGGACAAAATTCCCGCCTTGCCTGGCGATTTCCTTGCCGATGGAAAAAGGGAAGGTCTTGTAATAGTCGGCTGCGGTATTTTCGAACATGTCGGGGAAGCCGGTAATTTTCCTGTTTGAAAAAATGGAGGCGCCGGCACTGTTTTTCAGGTTCACGATGCCGGCAGTGCCATGGCAGACAGCCGATATCACACCGCCATTGTCGTGAATCTTGAGCGCGATGCGTTGAATGGCCGTGTTCTCGGCGACGCCGAACATGGCCGCGCCGCCTCCGCTGTAGTAGATCGCCTTGTAGTCGTTCGGATCGACCTGTGCGGGCTTGAAGGTATTCTTCAGCAGATTCATGAAACCGGCGTCGTACAGGTAGTCCTTTTGCGTCTGGTTGGATGTGTCGACATAGCCCACGGGAATCGCTCCACCGTTGGGGCTGACAAAATCCACGACCAGGCCGCTCTTCCTGAAAATGTCATAGGCGATGACGATTTCTTCAAAGTGGTTTGACGCATTCAACTTGGTATTGCCGTAGGTGTGTTGATTCGAGGTGATGAACAAGACCTTGTCTTTGCTTTTGGAAGCTTCCTTCCAGGTGTAACTCTTGTGCACGATCTTCCAGCCGCCTTCATATTTCAGCAGCATGAAGTAATCGGTATATATCCTGAAGTTGGGCATCGCGATTTCGACTTTCGCGCTTGCCGCATTGTTTTCGACGTCGATCGACAGGATGCGCCCGATCCGGTTGATCTTGTTTCCCGGTTTTATGTCCGCGATATATTTGCCGCCAGAACGAACTAGCAATGTACCGGCTTCGGTGACCGCATACAGATTGAAGTCCGGGTGAAAGGCGCGTCTTAGGCGTTCGGGTTCGCCATTTGCCGTCCCTTCCATGTAGTCGGTTAAGGTTTCGCGGATTTGTTCGGTATCGCCCGGCGCGGCGATTGCCGTCGCCCGCCCGGACAGGCAAAACAGAAGACAGGCGCCGAGCAGGGCGCGCAAGAAGAAGTGTTGACGCATACATTTATCCCAAAGTCCTACAAATACCTATTACCGAAGGTAGATACGGTTGTCCGGCAGGTGCGCTGCTGTGCGCCATGCCGAACGGTAGGATAGGGCGAACGTGGTGGCCTGCTGTCGCAAGCCATGATCCGGGACTCCGGATACATGATTCCGCAGCGTGGCGGCGGTGGGAGGCCCGGCGAATGCGCCGGTGAGCCGCGAAAAATCGGCCGGCAAACGGGAGGGGTCAGGAAGGGATGCCGAGCTGGTGGTCGGGCGATGATGAAGCATGCCGGGCCGCGGATGCGGCGCGATAGCTTGCCGGTGTTTGGCCGGCGATCTTCTTGAACGCCGCAAAAAATGTCGAGTTGGAGTTGAATCCGCTACGTTCCGCAACGAGTTCCATGGTCAAATGGGACTCATCGGTCAATAACTGCTTGGCGTATTGAATGCGAAACTCGTTGATATAAAGATTGAAACTCTTGTCCAGTTTTTCATTAATCGCCTGGGATACGGTCGTTTGCAGATAGCCGACTTTCTTGGCCAATAGCGGCAGGCTCAGGTTTGGATTCAAGTACAGCCGCTGTTCGGAAATCGCCCGGTCCAGCGAATCGAGCAGTGCGCGGGCATCCTCGTCCGCCAGCTGTCGATTCTGATATTTCTCCTTTTTGGCGGTCTCCACCCGCGCGTCTTTTTGCAGGACGAAGATCAGGATGCTGATATGCATCGACACGGTGAACGAAATCGCCCCGACAATATACGAGGTGAACGGCGTGGTGGCATAGGCCACGAGGATCAGGAAACTGCTGACATAAACGCTGAGAGCGAGATAATTTTGACGTGATATCCGTCCGCCGGCGCCGAGCAGCAAGTCGCGCGATTGCCACAGCTGTTTGCCGGCCAATAACAGATAGAACAACCAGTAAGCATGTACAGCAAGAATCGAATAACGCCAGATATGCGGGTAGCGGGAATAGGGAAAGATGATGCCAATGCCGATCGCACATAGCGCCAGCAAAAGATGCGTGCGCCAGTGCTTGCCGACGGCACGCTGTGCCAGGTCCGCGAGATGGCAATGCACATACAGATAGGATAATGGACCGATCAGCAGGCAAGCCGATATGCCGGCCTGCAGGATCTCGACGGCGATAGCGGGATTGAAGTAGTAAAAAGTCGACTTTGCAGTACGAAACCCGATCGCCAGCAGCAATGCGCCCAACATGCTGTTGGTGAGGCGATGCGATCGGCGGCTGAACTGGTAGCAGGCCAGGAAAATCCCGTTGACCGCGCCGAGCGCGCTAATGAAAAACAGCAGTTGGCTTGAAATCACGAGTCGACGATGTGGAAGTGAAGAGCGGGATCCGGTTCGCATGCGCGCCGGCGTGGGAAGCGCATCAGCTCGAAATCCCGTACTTGCGCTGGGCGCCGTGGTAATCCTCGGTCAGCCCCGGCAACAGAGGATTGCCCGGATCGATCTTGCGCACGGCTTCGAGCTGGCTGATGCACACTTCGGCCAGCGGATGATCCCAGCCCAGGTCTTCGAGCTGGCGCAAGATCGCCTTGGCCAGCGCCACCATGACCTGCACGTTCTTGGGCGCCATGTGCTGCGCTTCGAGCAGGGTCTGCACCGCGCCCTTGACGTCGCCCATATTGCCTTTTTCGGCGGCCAGGTCGAGCAATTCCTGCACCTGGGTCATCAGGCGCGAGTTCATGCCTTCGGCCAGGTCGGGGCGGCCGGCCTTGACGAACACGCTCATCGCATCCTGCATCGACACCTTGCTGTCGACATCGTTCATCACCGTGAGCATCACTTCCGCCGCCGCGTTATCGAGCCGGTTCGACAGGCATGTGCGCGCCAGGCCAATCTTGAAGTCGCTCGATAAGCCCTTGGACAGCCGCACCGCCGCCACCGCCGCGTTCAGTTCCGTCACCGCCGCCGAGGTATTGCCCGCCGATTCATGCAGCAGCGCCACCGAAATGGCCTTGCAGGCGTCGATCGCGGCATTGCCGCGCAGTGACTTTTCCATATCGCGGATGACGCTGCCCGCCTGGTTGGCGTCCCCCTTTTTCAGCAGCGTCTTGACCAGATTGACGTGGTCTTCCGGATCGCGAAATTCGGAGTATTTGGACTTCGATACCACCTGTTTGAACGATTTCTCGGCCACCACCACGTCGCCCGCTTCCAGCGCCACCTCGCCCAGGCGGCGCAGGCGGCGCACCATGTGCGGCGAAATCGCCACCGCTTCTTCCAGGGTTTTCTGGGCGCGATAGGCGGCGCCGTTCATTTCGTGGCATTTGGCCAGCAGGTCGTACGCGGCCATGAACTTCGGATTGTCTTCGATGAGCTTGGTGACAACGACCTCGGCTTCCTCGATCTTGTCCTGCGCAAACAGCACGCGCGCCAGGCCCAGGCTGGCCCAGCCGATCGACTTGCTGGCCAGGATGCCGCTGTAGATATCCTCGGCCTGGGGCAACTCGCCGAGCGTCACATGCATGTCGGCGCGCAGGCGGGCAAAATCGGCCACATGGCGCGGGTGCGACGCTTCGCCGGCCGCCGCCGACTTGATCGCCTCGCGCAGGTTGCCCTGGCCGATCAGCTGATAGGTCGGCAGGAACACCGCGCGGCGCTCGATGGCGCGGTTGATGCGCACGCTGAGCGTGTCCACCGTGAACGGCTTGAGGATGTAGTCGGTCGGAGTCAGTTCGGCGGCGCTGACCACCTTGCTGTAGACGCCTTCAGAGGTAATCATGATAAAAATGGTACCGAGGCCGATCAGCTTGTGATGGCGCATGTCTTCCAGCAACTGCTGGCCATCCTGGCCGCTCTCGGCGCCGCCGCCCTCTAAATCGTACTCGCACAGGATCAGGTCGTACTTGCGCTTGTCGACTTGCTTGATGGCGGTGCTGGCGTTGACGGCGAAGTCGATCTTGGTGATGCTCGACTGCACCAGCATGTTTTGCAGGCTGCCGCGCATGCCCGGATTCGGGTCGATCACCAACACCGACAAGTTGCTGTTATCTTGCATCTGTTCACTTTCGTGCCCCCTTGAGCGGGGGGTACACCTATTAACGGTTCGTGCGGGAAACTCTTGAAACCCTACGATACGCTAATCCCGACGCCGTCGGCAACTGTCACGCAATGGCGGTGAGGCGAATACGCCGCGCTGCCAGGGTAGCAACACGGTATAATGTCGGCCTAAAGGATTCCAGCCCTGCCCAGTTTCGTGCCTTCATTACCTTTAACCCCGCAGCCTCGCTGCATCAACCACCTTCCAACCATGTTGATACTACCGGGTTCCAATGCCCTGTCCGTATTTCGCAGCCAACGCCTCCTGAGCCAATTGCAAGCTGTCGCCCCGGCGATTACGGCGGTCCAGGCGCGTTTTTATCACTTTATCGATACCAGCGCCGCGTTGTCGGCCGAGGACACGTCGCGCCTGGACGCGATGCTGACCTACGGCGAACCGGCCGCGGCAAGTCCGCGCGAGGGCGTGACGGAAGAATTCTTCGTCATTCCGCGCCTGGGCACCATCTCGCCATGGGCTTCGAAAGCGACCGATATCGCGCACAACTGCGGCATGGCGCATGTGCACCGGATCGAGCGCGGGATCGCCTTTTCGATCAGCCTGAAAACGGGCCTGCTCGGTTCGAGCATCGGCGCGGCCAAAAAGCTGACGGACGCTGAAACCGAGGCTGTCGCAGCGCTGCTGCACGACCGCATGACCGAGAGCGTGTTGCGCAATGCCGACCAGGCCTCCGACCTGTTCCGCGAACTCGAAGCGCGGCCACTGGAATCGGTCGACGTGATCGGCGCCGGCAGGCACGCGCTGGAAAAAGCCAACACCGAACTTGGCCTGGCCATGTCGGACGACGAAATCGATTACCTGTTCCAGGCATTCAGCACGGCCGGGCGCAACCCGACCGACGTCGAACTGATGATGTTCGCGCAGGCAAACAGTGAACACTGCCGCCACAAGATCTTCAACGCCGACTGGATCGTCGACGGCATCTCGCAGCTCAAGACGCTGTTCCAGATGATCAAGAACACCCACGAGTTGCAGCCGAAGGGGACCATCGTCGCCTACAGCGACAACTCGTCGATCATGGAAGGCGCGACCGTGATGCGCTTCTATCCGCGCGGCGCCGGGCACGAATACGCCCCGTCGACGGAACTGACGCACACCCTCATGAAGGTCGAGACGCACAATCACCCGACCGCGATTTCGCCATTCCCCGGTGCCTCCACCGGCGCGGGCGGCGAGATCCGCGACGAAGGCGCGACCGGGCGCGGCGCCAAGCCGAAAGCCGGCCTGACCGGCTTTACGGTGTCGAACCTGATGATCCCGGACGCCGTGCGTCCATGGGAAAACGCGGCCAACGTCACCCAGCCAGTCGGCCAGCGCGCCGAGGCGGCGGCCTACGGCAAGCCTGACCGCATCGCTTCGCCCTTGCAGATCATGATCGAAGGCCCGCTCGGCGGCGCCGCGTTCAGCAACGAATTCGGACGCCCTGTGTTGGGCGGCTACTTCCGCACCTACGAACAGAATGTGGGCGCCCTGAGCGCCGGCCTGCCCGACGCGGTGTTCGGCTACCACAAGCCGATCATGATCGCCGGCGGCATCGGCAATATCTCGGGCCAGCACACGCACAAGAACGACATCCCGGTTGGCAGCCTGCTGATCCAGCTGGGTGGTCCGGGCATGCGCATCGGGATGGGCGGCAGCGCCGCGTCGTCGATGGCGACCGGCACCAACACGGCCGACCTGGACTTCGACTCGGTCCAGCGCGGCAATCCGGAGATGGAACGGCGCGCGCAGGAAGTCATCAACGCGTGCTGGCAGATGGGCGCCGACAATCCGATCATCTCGATCCACGATGTGGGCGCGGGCGGCTTGTCGAACGCTTTCCCGGAAATCACCAACGACGCCAAGCGCGGCGCGATTTTCGACTTGCGCAAAGTGCCGCTCGAAGAAAGCGGCATGGCGCCGAAAGAAATCTGGTCCAATGAATCGCAGGAACGCTACGTGCTGGCCATTGCGCCGGAAAGCCTGCCGCTGTTCGCCGCCATGTGCGAGCGCGAGCGCTGCCTGTTCGCCGCCGTCGGCGTGGCCACCGAAGAACGCCAGCTCAAGCTGATCGATCCGGAACTGGGCAACTCGCCGGTCGACATGCCGATGAACGTCTTGCTCGGCAAGCCGCCCAAGATGCTGCGCAACGTCACCCACGTGCATAATAAATTCCCGGCGCTCGACCTGACCGGGCTCGATCTGGCGGACGTCGCCAAACGCGTGCTGCTGCTGCCTGCGGTGGCCGACAAGTCGTTCCTGATCACGATTGGCGACCGCACGGTGGGCGGCACCACGGTGCGCGACCAGATGGTCGGCCCGTGGCAGGTGCCGGTGGCCGATTGCGCCGTCACCGCCATGAGCTTCGAAGGCTACCTTGGCGAAGCGATGGCGATGGGCGAACGCACCCCGCTGGCGGTGATTAACGCCGCCGCGTCGGGCCGCATGGCGGTGGGCGAAGCGGTGACCAACATCGCCGCCGCGCCGATCCGCGACATCTCCGACATCAAACTGTCGGCCAACTGGATGGCCGCGTGCGGCCAGCCGGGGCAGGATGCCGCGCTGTTCGACACCGTGAAGGCGGTCGGCATGGAACTGTGCCCGGCGCTGGGAATCAGTATCCCGGTCGGCAAGGATTCGCTGTCGATGCGCACCACCTGGCGCGATGAAGACGCGGCCAAGGCGGTGGTCTCGCCGGTGTCGCTGATCGTCTCTTCGTTTGCGCCGGTGTATGACGTGCGCCGTTCGCTCACGCCGCAGATCCAGATGGATGCCGGCGAGACGGCGCTGATCCTGATCGACCTGGGACGCGGCAAGAACCGCCTCGGCGCTTCGGCGCTGTCGCTGGTGATCCAGCAGCTCGGCAACGAGACGCCGGACGTGGACAGCGCCGACGACCTGAAAGGCTTCTTCGCCGCGATCCAGCAATTGAACGCCGACGGCAAGCTGCTCGCGTACCACGACCGTTCCGACGGCGGCCTGTTTGCGACGCTGTGCGAGATGGCGTTCGCGGGCCGCAGCGGCTTGTCGGTCAACCTCGACATCCTCACTTTAGAGGCCGGCCATGGCGCCGACTGGGGCGACGCCAAGAACTGGGCGGGCCAGGTGGCCGAACGGCGCAACGAGCAAACCCTGGGCGCCTTGTTCAACGAGGAGCTGGGCGCCGTGATCCAGGTGCGCGCCGATGAAAAATCGGCCGTGATGAACGTGCTGCGCGAGCATAACCTCGGTGCATGCAGCCATATCATCGGCAAGCCGAACGAGCGTGGCGTGATCGAATTCACGCGCGACGCCAAGGTGATTTATACCGAGGCGCGCAGCGCGCTGCACCGCGTGTGGAGCGACACCAGCTGGCGCATCGCGCGCCTGCGCGACAACCCGGCATGCGCCGATGCCGAATACGATCGCCTGCTGGACGAAACCGATCCGGGGATCACGCCGAAGCTGACGTTCGACCCGAGCGAGAACATCGCCGCGCCGTTCGTGGCGACCGGCGTGCGTCCGCGCGTGGCGATCCTGCGCGAGCAGGGCGTCAATTCGCACATCGAAACCGCATGGGTGATGCACCAGGCCGGATTTGCGGCGGTCGATGTGCACATGAGCGACCTGATTGCCGGCCGCGCCAAACTGGACGACTTCCAGGGCATCATCGCCGTCGGGGGTTTTTCGTATGGCGACGTGCTCGGTGCGGGCGAAGGCTGGGCCAAGACGATTTTGTTCAACGCGCAGTTGGCGGAACAGTTCGCGCGCTTCTTCGGTCGTGGCGACACGTTCGGGCTGGGCGTGTGCAACGGTTGCCAGATGATGAGCAACCTGAAATCGATCATTCCGGGTGCGCACGCGTGGCCGAAGTTCACGCGCAATAAATCGGAGCAGTTCGAAGCGCGCTTTGCGATGGTCGAAGTGCTTGATTCGCCGTCGATCTTCTTTGGCGGGATGGCCGGTACGCAGGCGGCGATTGCGATTGCCCACGGCGAGGGTTTTGCCGACTTCTCGCAGACGGGCGATATCGACGCGGTGGTCAAGGCGATGCGCTTTGTCGACAACCGTGGCGCGGCGACGGAAGCCTATCCGTTCAACCCGAACGGCTCGCCGCAGGGATTGACGTCGGTGACGACGGCGGACGGGCGTTTCAGTGTGTTGATGCCGCATGCCGAGCGCGTGTTCCGGTCGGTGCAGCAGTCGTACCATCCGGAGTCGTGGGGCGAGGATTCGCCGTGGATGCGCATGTTCCGCAATGCGCGCAAGTGGGTGGGCTAAGCCAAAGTGGATGTGGAACGTAGAACGTAAAACTTGGAAGGTAAAACTTAGAAGGTAAAACTTAGAAGGTAAAACGTAGAACGTTCAACGCGACCACCACCCTTAAAACCGTCATTCCCGCGTAGGCGGGAATCCAAGGCCACTACGCTGAGCTACGTGCCTTGGATTCCCGCCTGCGCGGGAATGACGGTTTTGCGGTTAACGGCTAACGCTTACGCTTACGCTTAACCTTACCCTTACCTGAAACTGAAACTGAAACTGAAACTGAAACTGAAACTGAAACCGGAGCATCTCAATGAACGTAACAATCGAAGAAATCGACAGCGCATCCATGCGCCCGATCGGCTACAGCCCTCAACCGAGTTTCGCGGTCCACTTCCGCAGCGCCGCGTTCAGCGGCATCGCCCGCCTGGTTCCGGCGCTCGAACGCGCCGAAGACTGTCTGGGCCAGGAGTTCATCGTGGAGATCTGCCAGGGTTCGGTCACGCAGTTCGGCGTGCTCGATCAGCCGGCATTGAACGCGGTGGAAGCGCAGGACACAGCCGGTTCCTTCAAGGTCACCGGCATCGTCGAAAGCCAATCGGGCAACCCTGGTGCGCAACGCTACGCCTTCATCACGGCCGGCGAAGCCTGTTTCTGCTTGTCCGAAGCGGAAATGAATGGCGCGTGGCCCGACCCGGGTAATGCGGTCACCTTTGTCGCGCACGACGTCTCCCTCTGGGACGAGGCTCTCTAAGTAAGTGCGCATGTCGATGGTTCGTCCCAGGCCGAACCATCGACATGCGGCGTGCCGTTATAGTCAGGTCTTCACCCAACCGAGGACCACCATGACCATCGCTTGCTTCATCCGTTACGAAATCGATCCGTTCCAGCGCGAGGCCTTCCGCGCGTATGCCGAGAACTGGGGCCGCATCATTCCACGCTGCGGCGGTAATCTGATCGGATACTTCCTCCCGCTCGAAGGGACCAATTACGAAGCCTGGGGCCTGGTCGGCTTCGACAGCCTTGCCGCGTACGAGGCCTACCGCGCGCGCCTGCGCATCGATCCCGAGAGCCGCGCCAACTTCGCCATGGCCCAGGAAAAGCGCTTCATCCTGCGCGAAGAGCGCACCTTCACCGAAGTGGTCGAAGGCGCCTTCCAGCGCGCGGCGCAATGATCGCCGTGATCTTCGAGGTCGTTCCGCACGACGACCAGCGCCAGGCTTACCTGGACGCCGCCGCCACCTTGCGCGGGCATCTGGAGCAGATGGATGGCTTCGTGTCGATCGAGCGCTTCCAGAGCCTGGCAACGCCCGGCAAAATCCTGTCGCTGTCGTTCTGGCGCGATGAAGACGCCGTGCGCGCCTGGCGCAACCACGGCTTGCACCGCGCAACCCAGGAGCAGGGGCGCGCCTTCATTTTTGCCGATTACCGCTTGCGGGTAGCGGCGGTCCTGCGCGACTACGGGATGGATGAGCGAGCCGAAGCACCGCCCGACTCGCGCGCCCGCCACGACGCGCCGCCCGGGGCCTGACTTACTTGACCTTGATGACGACCTTGCCCTTGGCCCGCCCGGCCTCCACGTAATCGAGTGCCGCGTTGGTGTCGGCGAACGGGAACACGCGGTCGATCACAGGACGGATGGCGCCGGCGTCGATCAGGCTGGCAATCTGGCCCAGCTGCTTGCCCTCGGCCCGCATGAAGAGGAAGGAGTAGCCAACGCCGAGCTTCTTCGCTTTCTTGCGCGCGCCATGACTGAGCACCATCATCACCATCTTCACGAACCAGGGCAGGCCCAGTTGGACGGCAAAGTCGGGATCGGGCGGCCCGGAGATGGAAATGAGCTTGCCGCCCGGTTTGAGTACGCGCAACGATTTTTCGAGCGTGGCTGCATCCTGGCTGTTGAGCACTACATCGTAGTCGCGCAAGACATCCTCGAAGTCCTCGTTCTTGTAGTCGATCACGATGTCGGCGCCGAGCCGCTTGACCATCTCGATATTGGCGCCGCTGGCGGTGGTGGCGACCGTCGCGCCCAGGTGCTTGGCTAACTGGATGGCAAACGTGCCAACTCCGCCGGCGCCGGCCTGGATGAACACTTTCTGCCCCTTTTTCAGACCGGCTTTTTCGACCAGCGCCTGCCAGGCGGTCAGGCCGACCAGCGGAATCGACGCCGCTTCTTCCATGTTCAGCGTTGCCGGCTTGAGCGCGACATCGCTTTCGTTCATGGCGATGTACTCGGCAAACGTGCCGATGCGGTCCTTGCCGGGCCGGGCGTAGACTTCGTCGCCGACCTTGAAGCGGCGCACGCCCGGGCCGACCCTAACCACCACGCCGGCGACATCGTTACCCATGATCTGCGGCAGCCGGTAAGGCAGGACCAGCTTGAATTCGCCGGTCTTGATCTTGGCGTCGAGCACGTTGACGGCGGTGGCGTGGACCTGCACCAGCACATCGTCGGCGCCCACCACCGGTTCCGCCACCTCGGCCTGACGCAGCGTGCCTTTTCTTGAATAGGCTTCGAGAATGAATGCTTTCATATGATTCCAATCTTCATGGCAATTTCTCGGTAGTGGGGTCCAGCATTGGCTCTAATTATGATGATCATCATATATGTATCAAAACGTTGACGAGCAGCGTCGAGCTGGAAAAGGCTGGCTTGGTTCATTTCGAATGACGATCATCATATTCTATTTTGCGGCATTGCGCTTGTACATTGTGTTGGCATGTTGCGTAAACCGTCCGCCGGCGCCTTGCCTTTGCAACAGGCGTAAAAAAAGCGCATCGGACGATGCGCTTTTCTCAGAGAGGCAGACCAGGAATTACTTGATCGACGCTTTCTTCATCAGGTCTTCGCGGAACGCTTGCAGCTTGCGCTGTTGCAGCTGTTCGGCGATTTGCTGTTTGACTTCTTCCATCGGTGGAATCTTGGCCGTACGGGTATCTTCCAGCTTGATGACGTGGTAACCGAACTGCGTCTTGACCGGGGTGTCGGTGATGGCGCCTTTTTGCAGGGCAACCATGGCTTTCGAGAACTCAGGCACGTAACCGGCCGGGCTCGCCCAATCCAGATCGCCACCGTTGGCGGCCGAGCCGTCTTTCGACGAGGCCTTGGCCAGGTCTTCGAACTTGCTGCCGGTTTTCAGCTTGGCGATGATGGCCTTGGCTTCTTCTTCGGTTGGCACCAGGATGTGCTTGGCGTGGTATTCCTTGTCGCCCATCGTGGCTTTGAACTTGTCGTACTCGGCCTTGATCTCGGGATCCTTGACCGGGTTCTTTTTCACGTAGTCAGCCAGCATCGCGTTGATGATGATGCTCTGGCGCGCGTTTTCGAGCGCGGACTTGACTTCAGGACGGATGCCGAAGCCTTGCTTGTCGGCTTCCTGGATCATGACTTCGCGGCCGATCAGGTCTTTCTTGATGGCTTCGCGCAGTTGCGGGGAATCGGTTTGCTTGCCTTGGGCAACGACTTGCTTGACGACTTGGTCTACCTTGGCGGCAGGAATGCCTTTACCGTTGACGGTAGCAATATTTTGCGCGAACGCAGGCGCGGCGGCGAGCGCGAGCAGGGCTAACAACAGGCGGGCAGGCTTCAACATCATTATCTTGGATCCTTTATCAATACAAAAGTAAGCGGCTGGACGGGATCATACCGCCAATCAGTCCAGCGAGCCGGCGCACGCGTGCGGCGCGGCAATCGTGCGCCGTGCACCGGTCTATTTGACCGACGCTTTCTTGACCATGTCATCCTGGTAGGCTTGCAGCTTCTTCTGCTGCAGCGAATCGGCGATCTGCGGCTTGACTTCGTCGAACGCCGGCAGTTTTGCCGCACGGGTGTCGTCGAGCTTGATGACGTGGAAACCGGCTGGCGTTTGCACCGGGTTATCGCCGACCTGGCCATTTTTCAGGCTGACGAAGGCGTCGCTGAATTCTTTCGGGAACGACGATGGCAGTGCCCAGTCGAGGTCGCCGCCATTGTTGGCGGTGCCGCTGTCCTTGGAGGTCTTGGCCAGGTCTTCGAACTTGGCGCCGCCCTTGAGCTTGGCGATGATGGCCTTGGCGTCGGCTTCGTTCTCGGCCAGGATATGGCGGACATGGTATTCCTTGTCGCCGGCCTGCGACTTGTAGCGATCGTATTCGGCCTTGATGTCGGCGTCGCTGACGGCGTTCTTGCTCACGAAGTCACGCACCAGGGCGTTGATGACGATGGTCTGGCGCGCGCTCTCGAGCTGCTGCTTGACGGTGGCGTCTTTCTCGAAACCCTTCTTGACGGCTTCTTGCATCATCACTTCGCGGGCGATCAGGTCTTTCTTGACCATCTCGCGCAGCTGTGGGGAATCGGGCTGTTGGCCTTGGGCGACAACTTGCTTGACGACTGCATCGACGCGGGCCGAAGGAATGGGCTTGCCGTTGACAACAGCAACGTTCTGCGCAAAGGCAGGCATGGCGGCAACGGCGATCAGTGCTAACAGCAAGCGGGCTGGCTTAAAGGTCATTATTCGTTCCTGTTCGGGGATGGTTACTTGGACAAAGATTAGATTAGTTTTTTTACTTTACGTTCAATTGTCGGACAGATTTCTTAAGGCGCTCTGAAAGCGCACGGTTCACAGCTCGGACGGCGCCAGTGCGGTGATGGCCAGTGCGTGTATCTCATTGTGCATCATATCGTGCACGGAATCATACACGAGTCGATGTCGCATGACGAGCCTGAGCCCCTCGAAACGCGCTGAAACGATCTTCAGGCGGAAGTGGCTGCCTCCGGAAGCGGCCCCGGCGTGGCCTGCATGCAAGGCCGATTCGTCGGTCAGCTCGAGCACGCTCGGCGCCAGGGCGGCGGTCAGTTGCGCGCGGATGCGCTCGGGTCGGGTTGACTGGTTCATGCTTGTTCCTCCGCTTCAATGTACTTCGACAGCATCAGGGTCTGGACGATGATGAAAACAAACAGCAGGCCGTTGATGCCGAACAGCTTGAAGCTCACCCAGCCGCTGGTGTTGCCTTTGAAAATGACAAACGCGGCGACCAGGTTGATCACGCCGAGCACGAAGAAGAACACCATCCACGACAGGCCGACGTTTTTCCAGACCGGCTCGGGCAGCTTGATCTGCGCTTCCATCGCCTGGCGCATCAGGTTCTTGCCGAAGCCGAACTGCGCCACGCACATCACCAGCGCGAACACCCAGTAGATGATGGTCGGTTTCCACTTGATGAACACATCGTCGTGGAAGTAGATGGTCATGCTGCCGAAGATGGTGATGATCAGGAAGGATACCCACAGCATGGCGTCGATCTTGCGGCCGCGCAGCTTCAGGTAGACCAGCTGCAAGGTGGTGGCGACGATCGCGACCACGGTGGCGATCATGATCGGCGCCTGGTCCGGCTTGATGGTCCCACCCGCGACGAGTCCGCCCAAGAACTTGGTGGCGATGGCGAACGATGCCTGCTGGTTGATCTCGGCCAGTTTGAAGACGCCGAAGAACAGCAGGATGGGGAAAAAGTCGAACAGAAATTTCATATTGTTATTCGTGGATCAGGTTGGGTCGAAGCGCAGCGACGCGGAATTGATGCAATAACGCAATCCGGTTGGCGGTGGGCCGTCCGGAAACACGTGGCCGAGATGCGCGTCACAGACCGCGCAAATAATCTCGGTGCGCAGCATACCATGCGTGCGGTCGGTTTTTTCGATCACATTGGCCGGGTCGAGCGCGGTGAAGTAGCTTGGCCAGCCGCAGCCGGAATCGAACTTGGCGTCGGAGGCGAACAGCGGCGTCTCGCAGCACACGCAGGTGTAGATGCCGTGCTCGTGGTGGTCCCAGAATTTGCCGGTGAAGGCGCGTTCGGTGGCCGCGTGGCGCGTGACCTCGTACTCCATCGGATCGAGCATGGCACGCCATTCGGCGTCGGTTTTGGTGACTTTATCGGACATGATGATTGCTTTCAGGAAGAACAGCTCACTGCCAGGTGGCTCGCCCAGTCGGGCGGCAACGCGCAATAGTGATCGTTATGGGGTTGTTCGTCGAATGGATGCTCCAGCACGGCCAGCAGCCGCGCCACTTCGGAAAAATCCTTGTCCTGCGCTTTTTCGATGGCGGCCTGGGCCAGGTAATTGCGCAATACATACTTTGGGTTGACCCGGTCCATTGCAAGCTTGCGTTCGGGGTCGACGCTGTTTTCCAGGCGCAGGCGGGCGCGGTAGCGCAGCGCCCAGGCGTCGAAATCTTCGCGCGCGATGAACATGTCGCGCAGCGGCGCGTCCTGGTCCGGCGCGTCCAGGCGCAGCGTGCCGAGCTTGCGGAAGAACAGGGTGAAGTCGGCGTGATTGGCGTGCATCAAGGTAAACATGGCGTCGAACAGTTGCGCATCGTCATCTTGCCCGGTCGCCAGGCCCAGCTTGGCGCGCAGCAGTTCGTCGATCTTGCCGGCAAAGGCGGGCTGATACACCGCCAGCGCCTCCTCGGCTTCTTCCACGCTGCCGATCAGCGGCAGCAGCGCTTGCGCCAGCGCATAGCAATTCCAGTGGCCTACCTGCGGCTGGTTGGCGTAGGAATAGCGGCCCTGCTGGTCGGTGTGGTTGCAGATGTGCTCGGAGTCGAATGCGTCCATGAAGCCGAACGGGCCGTAGTCGAGCGTCAGGCCGAGGATCGACATATTGTCGGTGTTCATCACGCCATGCATGAAGCCAACCGCTTGCCAGTGCGCAATCATGTGCGCGGTGCGTCGGGTGACTTCTTTCAGCAGGGCCTGGTAGGGATTGGGCGCGCCGGCCAGTTCCGGGTAGAACGTGGCGATGACGTAATCGGCCAGGATGCGCAGTTCCTCGGGCTTGTCGCGCGAGGACCAGTGCTCGAAGGAGCCGAAGCGCACGAAGCTGGGGGCCATGCGGGTGACCACGGCGGCGCTCTCGACCGTTTCGCGCAGGATGCCCTGGTCGGAACCGGTGACCACCAGCGCGCGGGTGGTGGGGATGCCGAGCGCGGCCATTGCTTCGGAACACAGGAATTCGCGGATCGACGAGCGCAGCACGGCGCGTCCGTCGCCCATGCGCGAGTACGGGGTTTTGCCTGCGCCCTTGAGTTGCAGTTCCATCGGACCTTGCGGACCGGCGAGCTGGCCGAGCAGGATGGCGCGGCCGTCGCCGAGCTGGCCGGCCCAAACCCCGAACTGGTGGCCGGAATAGACGGCGGCGAGCGGCTTGGCGCGCGGCGGGACGTGGTTGCCGGTGAAGGTGGCGACGAAGTCGTCCTGCTCGAGCAAGGCCGGGTCCAGGCCCACCAGGGCGGCGGCGCGCGCGCTGGCGGCCACGAAGTAGGGCGCTGGCAGCGGCGTGGGCATCAGCCGGGTGTAGAAAGCGGGAGGCAATCCGGCAAACGAATTGTCCAGCGGCAAGTCATCAACGTTAATGGCAGATCCAGTCGCGGTAAAGGGGTGAAAACAATAGCGGAATTCTACCGTACCGGCTGTTTTTTGGCCGGTCATGCACGCTATCATCGCCGTCAACGACATTGACGAGCATCCAGGCGACAGTGGCGTCAACTGCTCATCGACCGAGCTTGCGGCCAGCCATGATCATTGAAGTTCCGCCGCCAGGGAAACTGCGCTGATCGCGGAATTGATCTTTTTCCCGTCGTGGCCGGCGTGCTGGTCAGGCGCGTAAGTAACTTTGTAAAGCGTTCCGCCATTCACCCAGAGTACTTCCTCGAGTCTTCGGCCCTGATCGTCGGTCAGCACAAGAGAGATGGCCGGTTTGCCAGCCACGGTCGTATTGACCGCCGCTTTGTTCATGTAAAACATGCCACCCGACGCGGCCAGGTCCATTTCGGATACGCGCCAGTAGCCACTGCCTTCGATATGGAAGTAGCGCTCGATGCCGGTCCATTTGCCATTGACGATCGTGCCCTGGGGCGTCGCCCCGATAAGCTTGCCGCTACGCACGGTCGCAGCATGGAAGCCTACCTTCAGGTCTCCTACGCTGTTGACGACGATGGGCGTGGTCGGGATCGGCCTTCCGGACTTGACTGTCTCGACAAACGCGGCCGCTTCCGCGGCGCTCGACTGGCGCCCTTTGACCACCTTCAGCTCGTTCATGAACTTGCGTACCTCCTCGGGCGACTTTTTGACAGCGCTGAAGCCGTCTTCCGCCTTGATCATGGCGCTGCGCTGCATCTGATGCGATTGCCCGGGCGGCGGCGGAAGCGGCATCTGATTGGGGTCGACCAGCAGCACGCGGTCGGTGCCGCCTTGTGCCGGGCGAGGCATGGCGTGCGGGCCTTGCGCGAACGCACTCGTACAAGCCAAGGTAAGGGCGGCGCCAATTATCTTTTTCATGATTCATCCTCTTTTTGTAGGTCAAGCATTGCATTTCTACCGAGACGGCAATAAGGGGTTGGGCATCGAGCGCGCCGCAGCGTTTCGACAAGTGTCGGGCTGGATCGTATTCCGATCAACGTACCACACTTCGCCCGACCACTGGACCATCCGGTCTGGATGCGCTGCACCATCGAAAATGATTGACTGTTTTAGCACGGTCGTACGAAACTAAGTCAACGGTTGCCGGAGCGCAGCCGCAATGTAATGACAGGAGTATTGATGACGTCTTACCCGATGAGCCCACTGATGGGGCAAATGATGGACCAGCCTTTGCTCATCTCCAGCATTATCGAATTCGCGGCAAGGCACTACGGCAGCACCGAAATCGTTTCGCGCCGGGTCGAAGGCGATATCCACCGCTACACCTACAGCGACTGCCACCGGCGCGCGCGCCAGATGGCCAACGCACTCACCGGCCTGGGCGTCCAGCTCGGCGACCGGGTCGCCACCCTGGCCTGGAACGGCTACCGCCACATGGAACTGTATTACGCGGTGTCCGGATCGGGCGCCGTGCTGCATACGGTCAACCCGCGCCTGCATCCGGAACAGATCGCCTACATCGCCAACCACGCCGAAGACCAATATCTGTTCTTCGACCTGACCTTCCTGCCGCTGATCGAAGCCGTGGCCGCCCACTGCAAGACGGTCAAGGCGTTCATCCTCATGGCCGGGCGAGAGCACATGCCCGCCGAGACAAAGATTGCCCAGTTGCTGTGCTATGAAGACTTGATTTCGAGCAGTTCAGCCGATTACACCTGGCCGCTGTTCGACGAAAACTCGGCCGCTTCGCTGTGCTACACGTCCGGCACCACGGGCAACCCCAAGGGAGCCTTGTACTCGCATCGTTCGACCGTGCTGCACGCGTATGGTTCCGCGATGCCGAATGCGCTCAACGTGTCGTCGGCCGACACCGTGCTGCCGGTGGTGCCGATGTTCCACGTCAATGCGTGGGGCTTGCCGTATTCGGTACTGCTGTCGGGCGCGAAGATGGTCTATCCGGGCGCGGCGCTGGACGGCAAGTCGCTATACGAGCTGTTCGAAGCTGAAAAGGTCACGTTCTCGGCCGGCGTGCCGACCGTCTGGCTGGGCCTGATCAATTATGCGCTCCAGAATCAGCTGCAGTTCAGCACGTTCCGGCGCACGGTCATCGGCGGCTCGGCCTGTCCGCCGGCGATGATGGACACCTTGATCGACAAGTTCAATGTGGAAGTCATCCACGCCTGGGGCATGACCGAAATGTCGCCGCTGGGCACCGCGGGCGGCTTGCAGACCAGGCATTTGAGCTTGCCGAAAGATGCCCAGCGCAAGATTTTGCAGAAGCAGGGGCATGCGATCTACGGCGTGGACATGAAAATCGTCGACGACGCCGGTACGGAGTTGCCGTGGGATGGCAGTACTTACGGCCATTTGCTGGTCAAAGGCCCGTGGATCATCAAGAGCTACTTCAAGAACGAAGGCGGCGACGTACTCCAGGATGGCTGGTTTCCGACCGGCGACGTGGCCACCATCGACGCCGACGGCTACATGCAGATTACCGACCGCAGCAAGGATGTGATCAAGTCCGGCGGCGAGTGGATCGGCACGATTGACCTGGAAAATATCGCCATGTCGCATCCGGCGGTGCTGCAGGCGGCATGTATCGGCATCGCGCACCCGAAATGGGATGAACGTCCGCTGTTATTGGTGGTCAAACGTCCAGGGATGGAAGTGACGCGGGGAGAGATGCTGGCGTTTTTTGAAGGCAAGATCGCCAAGTTCTGGATGCCGGACGATGTGGTGTTCATCGAGGCGCTACCGATGGGAGCGACCGGCAAGATTCAAAAGAACAAGCTGCGCGATCAGTTCAAGGCGCATCAGTTACCGGTGGTTTGAGTTAAGACGCTACCCCCAAAACGTCGTCCCCGCGAAGGCGGCTATTTCAAAAGGGAAGCGCTCAACGACTACCACCGCCTCCAGCACCGTCATTCCCGCGCAGGCGGGAATCCAAGTTCGCTGCTATGCCACGGAATGGGATTCCCGCCTGCGCGGGAATGACGGATAAGAGTCTACCGCCTAGCGGTGATTTTAGCGTTTTGAGACAGCGCTCCTGCGCGGGGCCGACGTTATTGATACCGGTGGGCGTAATACGATTAACACTTAACAAGAGGTTTTCAGCATCAGGATGGGCAGCACTCGCTGCAAGGGCATCAGACCCGCATAGACAATAGAGAAGGATGGAGACGCATGATCAAGACTATTCGCCCGTTGACACTGGCTGTTTCGTTTGCATTGCTGTCGGCTGCGGCCCAGGCCGAAACCGTGAAGATCGCCTACATCGACCCTCTGTCGGGGCCTTTCGCGCCGGTCGGGCAGAACCAGCTGAAAAGCTTCCAGTTGATCGCCGACATGGCCACCCAGCAAAAATGGGCCGGCGAGCATAAACTCGAGGTGGTCGGCTTCGACAACAAAGGCAGCCCCCAGGAGTCGCTCACCCTGCTCAAAACCGTCATCGACCAAGGGTACCGCTACATCACCCAGGGCAGCGGCTCCGGCGTCGGCCTGGCCCTGCTCGACGCCATCAACAAGCATAACGAGCGCAATCCGGGCAAGGAAATCGTGTACCTCAACTACGCGGCCATCGATCCGGACATGACCAACAGCAAGTGCAGCTTCTGGCACTTTCGCTTCGACGCCAATTCCGACATGAAAATGGAGGCGCTGACCTCCTACATGGCGCCCAACAAGGACATCAAAAGCGTCTACATCATCGGCCAGAACTATGCTTTCGGCCAGGCCGTCAGCCGCGCCGCCAAGGAATACCTGAAACGCAAGCGTCCGGACATCAAGATCGCCGGCGACGACCTGCACCCGATCGCCCAGGTCAAGGATTTCTCGCCGTACATCGCCAAGATCAAGGCGTCCGGGGCCGACACCGTCATCACCGGCAACTGGGGCGCCGACCTGGCCCTCTTGATCCGCGCCGCCAAAGATGCCGATCTCAAGGCCAATTTCTACACCTACTACGGCGTCACCACGGGCGTGCCGACCGCCATGGGCGCGGCCGGCGCCGATCGCGTCAAGATCGTCGGCAACTGGATGGTCAACAACGACAAGTTCCTCGGCAAGGACATCGTCGAAGCGTTCAAGAAGAAATACAACGACGATTACTACGCCGCCCAGACCCACAGCGGCATCGGCATGCTGGCCCAGGCCATCAAGACCGCCAAGACCACCGACCCGGTCAAAGTGGCGTTCGCCATGGAAGGCGCCAAGTTCAACAGCATCAATGGCGAAGTCATCATGAACAAGGTCGACCACCAGTTGCAGCAGCCGCTGTACATCGGCACCTGGACCAAGACCAACGGCAAGGACATCAAGTACGATCAGGAAAATACCGGCTACGGCTGGAGAATGGACAAGAAGATCGACGCCTACCTGGCGAACCAGCCGACTTCCTGCCAGATGAAGCGGCCCGGGGCTTAAGCAGCGCTCCGGCTGCGGGATGCGCCGTCCGGCCACAAGCCGGCGGCCCGGTCCCGGCAAGACTGCAGGGTGGACGGGTCCGGTTCCGGTAGTTGCGGCGCGCGTGTCCACCACCTTCGCGTTTCCGACCACGGTGGAGCCCGCACGCCCACCCAACCTGATCACACCTATGGAATTTACACTGTTCACCCTGCTGAACGGGATCAGTTACGGATTGCTGCTGTTCATGCTCTCGTCCGGACTGACCCTTATCTTCAGCATGATGGGCGTGCTCAACTTTGCGCACGCCAGTTTCTACATGCTCGGCGCCTACATCGCCTATACCATCAGCAGCGTGCTCGGATTCTGGCCGGCGCTGGTGCTTGCGCCCGTCGCGGTCGGCCTGATCGGCGCGCTGGTCGAGCGCTACGGCCTGCGCCCGCTGCATAAATTCGGGCATATTCCGGAACTGCTGTTTACCTTCGGCTTGTCCTTCCTGGTGGTCGAGCTGGTCCAGCTGATCTGGGGCAGGGCGGCGGTGCCGTATCCGATCCCGAAGGAACTCGACGGCCCGCTGTTCACCCTGTTTTCGACCAGTTTCCCGATGTATCGCGGCTTCATGATGCTCGTTGCCCTCTCGATGCTGGCCGGTATTTACCTTGTACTCACGCGCACCAGGGTCGGGCTGGTGATCCAGGCGGCGCTCAGCCATCCGGACGCGGTCGAGGCGCTTGGCCATAACGTGCCGCGCATCTTCATGTGGGTGTTCGGCGGCGGTTGCGCGCTGGCCGGGCTGGCGGGCGTGATCGGCGGCAACGCATTTGTGACCGAACCGGGCATGGCGGCCACGGTCGGCAGCATTATCTTCGTGGTGGTCGTGGTCGGCGGCATGGGCTCGCTGGCCGGGGCGTTTTATGCCTCGATCCTGATTGGCGTGCTGCAAACTTTTGCCGTGGCGCTCGATTATTCACTGATGAGCCTGTTCAACGGCCTGGGCGCCAACATCACCACGGACACGCCCGGCTACGAGGTGCTCAAGCTGACCATCTCGCAGAGTGCGGCCATCCTGCCGTTCCTGCTGCTGGTATTGATCCTGATTTTCCGCCCAAAAGGCTTGATGGGGACGCGCGAATGAGGCTCACCTACACCCCGCTGAACCTGGGCCGCTATCTCGTCTGGGGCGGCTTTGCGCTGCTGCTGGTGCTGGCGCCGCTGATCTTTTCCAAGGGAGCGGCGCTGTCGATCCTGTCCCAGATCGGCACGGTCATGATTTTCGGCCTGTCCTACAACATGTTGCTGGGGCAAGGCGGCATGCTGTCGTTCGGCCACGCCGTCTATTCCGGCCTGGGCGCCTTCTTTGCCATCCATGCCATGAACAGCAGCGGCATCGGCGCGCTGGTGCCGACCTCGCTCATTCCATTGGTGGGCGGCGTGGCCGGCATGGCTTTTGGCGTACTGTTCGGCTATGTGACGACCAAGAAATCCGGCACCACCTTCGCCATGATTACCCTGGGCCTGGTGGAACTGCTGTTTGCCTGTTCGCTGATGTTTCCCGGCTTTTTTGGCGGTGAGGGCGGCATCACCACCAACCGCGTGCGTGGCCAAGCCTTCATGGGCCTGACCTACGGGCCGCAGGTGCAGGTGTACTACCTCATTGCCGCGTGGCTGTTCGTCAGCACGGTCGCCATGTTCGCCTTCACGCAAACGCCGCTCGGGCGCATGGCCAACGCCGTGCGCGACAATCCGGAACGGGTCGAATTCATCGGCTACGACACCCAGTGGGTACGCTACCTGACCCTGATCCTGTCCGCCTTCTTCGCCGGCATCTCGGGTGGGCTGTCGGCGATCAACTTCGAGATCGTCAGCGCCGAGAACGTCAGCGCCATCCGCTCGGGCAGCATCTTGCTGTTCGTATTCATCGGCGGGATTGGATTCTTCTTCGGCCCCTTGCTCGGCACCATCGTCGGCGTGTTCTTTTCGGTGATGTTGTCGGACTTCACGCCGGCCTGGCAACTGTACCTGGGCCTGTTCTTTATCTTGCTGGTGCGCTATGCCCCGGCGGGGCTGTCGAGCCTGATTTTGCTGCTGCTGCGGGTGGCGGGGGCGCGCAAGTTCGGACGCATCTGGAAGCCCTTGCTGGCGGTAAGCGCCTGCGCGCTGGTCGGAATGGTGGGCTTGGTGATGGGCATCGAGATGCTGTATCACCTCACCCTGGACGCGGCCAATGGCAGCGTCATGACCCGTTTCGGGCAGGCGATCGACACCAGAACGGTCGGGCCGTGGCTGGTGGCCGGCGCGTTCCTGCTGGCGGGCATTGTTGGCTACCGGCGCTTCCAGCCGGGATATGACGCAGTCTGGAGTGACGTCAATGCAGAAATCGTGGCCCAACAGCGCGGAGGTGTCGCATGACGACCGCCGCACTTGAATTGAAAGACGTGCGCAAGAGTTTTGGTCGTTCCGAAATTATCCGGGGCGCGAACCTGACCGTGCAAAAAGGCGAGCGCTGCGCCGTGATCGGGCCGAACGGGGCGGGTAAATCGACCTTGTTCAATTTGGTATCGGGTCGTTTTCCAATCAGCTCGGGCGATATCTGCCTCAACGGGAACAGTATCAGCGGCTTGCGGCCGTTCGAAATCAACCGCCTGGGATTATCACGCAGCTTCCAGATCAGTAATCTGTTCGACAAGCTGTCGGTGTACGAAAACCTGCGCTGCGCGGTATTGTGGTCGCTCGGGTATAGATACTCGTTCTGGCAGCGCCTGAACGGGCTGCGCGACGCCCACGAGCGCGCGGAACAGGTATTGGAGCAGATCGGCATGCAGCGCCAGCGCAAGGTGCTGGCCGGGGTGCTGACCTATGCCGAACAGCGCGCACTGGAAATCGGCATCACCATTGCCGGCGGGGCCGATGTGATCCTGCTCGACGAGCCGACCGCCGGCATGAGCCGGTCCGAGTCCGATGCGGCGGTCGAATTGATCCGCAAGGTCACGGTCGGCAAATCGCTGGTGATGGTGGAGCACGATATGAGCGTGGTGTTCGGGCTGGCCGATAAGATCGCGGTGCTGGTGTATGGCGAGGTCATCGCCTGCGATACCCCGGCCAATATCCGCTCGAATGCGGCGGTGCAGGCGGCCTACCTGGGCCACGAAGGCAGCGAGGAAGCCGCATGAGCGCCATTCTGGAGATTAAGAACCTGCACGCGTTTTATGGCAAGGGACATATTCTGCACGGCGTCGATCTGCAGATCGGCAAGGGCGAGATTGTTTCCCTGCTGGGGAGGAATGGGGTGGGGCGCTCCACCCTGGTCAAGGCGGTGATGGGGCAGGTCAATGCGACCGGCTCGGTGCTGTTCAAGGGCGAGCAAGTGCTGGGCTTGAAGGCATTCCAGATCGCGCATAAAGGGCTGGCGTATGTGCCGGAAAATCGCGATATTTTTCCCACCTTGACGGTGGAGCAGAATCTGATCCTGGGGCAGAAGAAGACGGGTGCGGTGGGGCGCTGGTCGCTGGACGATATGTACAAGATGTTCCCGCGCTTGCTGGAACGGCGCACCGTGGCGGCCGGTTTTTTGTCGGGCGGGGAGCAGCAGATGCTGACCTTGTGCCGGAGTTTGATGGGCGATCCGGACTTGATCATGATTGATGAACCGACCGAGGGCCTGGCGCCGAAGATCGTGGCGCTGGTGGCCGAGTATTTGCTGGCGCTGAAGGAAAAGGGGATTTCGGTGCTGCTGGTGGAGCAAAAACTGGCCATTGCGCTGGAGATTTCGCAGCGGGTGTATGTGATGGGGCATGGGGCGATTGTGTTTGAGGGGACGCCGCAGGAGTTGAAGGCGGATGCGGGGGTACGGAAGGAATGGCTGGAAGTGTAGGGGGCGCGACGGAACTGGGTTCCCGCCTGCGCGGGAACGACGGTCTTAAGGGTGGTGGTCACAGCAGACCTCCGTCCTTCCCGCGCAGGGCTCGGCGCCCCCGCAGTAACCCATAGCACCTAAGCTCATACAATACTGCCCGCCCTTCGCCGGAAACCCCTCACAAAAAATAATACGACCGTTCTATTATGATGTATAGTCGAAGACTGCTGAACCCACTAACAAAGGAAGAGACATGAGCGCCGAATACCTGGTCAATGGCAGCGTTGCCGTCATCACACTGAACAATCCACCGGTCAATGGACTGGGCCTTGAGACGCGTACCGCCGCGGTCGCCGGCATTCGCCGCGCGCTGGCGGACGACGCCGTCAAGGCGATCGTCATCACCGGCGCCGGCAAGGCGTTTTCCGGTGGCGCCGACATCAAGGAATTCAATTCGCCCAAGGCCCTTACCGAACCGTCGCTGCATTCGCTGATCCAGGTCGCCGAAAGCTCGACCAAGCCGGTCGTCGCGGCCATCCACACGGTCTGCATGGGCGGCGGCCTCGAACTGGCCCTCGGCTGCAACTACCGTGTCGCCATGCCGGGCGCGCAAATCGCCCTGCCGGAAGTCAAGCTCGGCCTGCTGCCGGGCGCCGGCGGCACCCAGCGCCTGCCGCGTGTGGTTGGCCTCGAAATGGCCCTGAACATGATTGTCTCCGGCACGCCTGTGCCGTCGGAAAAGTTCGCCGGCACCGCGCTGTTCGACGAAGTCTTCGCCTCCGACGCCAACCTGATCGACGCGGCCGTGGCCTTCGCCAACAAGGTCGCCGACGTGCGTCCGCTGCCGCGCGTGCGCGACCGCAAAGTCAACTACCCGAACCACGAAGCGTTCCTGCAATTTTCGCGCAATACCGTCAAGGCCATGTCGGGCGCGTTCCCGGCGCCGCTGGAATGCGTCGAGACTGTCGCAGCCTCGGTCACGAAGAAGTTTGAAGACGGCATCAAGTTCGAACGCGAACGCTTCCTGCACCTGATCCAGACGCCGGAATCGAAGTCCTTGCGCCACGCCTTCTTCGCCGAACGCCTCGCCAGCAAGATTCCCGACGTGCCGGCCGACACGCCGACCCGCGAGATCAAGCAGGCCGCCATCATCGGCGCCGGCACCATGGGCGGCGGCATCGCCATGAATTTCGTCAACGCCGGCATCCCGGTCATCCTGCTCGAAACCAAGCAGGAAGCGCTCGACAAAGGCATTGCCACGATCCGCAAGAACTACGAAAACACGATGAAAAAGGGCAAGCTGACACAAGAGAAGTTCGAACAGCGCGTCGGCCTCATCAGCGGCACGCTGAACTATGCCGACATCGCCCAGGCCGACATCGTGGTCGAAGCCGTGTTCGAAGACATGGGCGTGAAGGAATCGGTGTTCAAGCAACTCGACGCGGTCATGAAGCCGGGCGCGATCCTGGCGTCGAACACCTCGACCCTGGACGTGAACAAGATCGCCGACTTCACCAGCCGTCCGCAGGACGTGGTCGGCACGCACTTTTTCAGCCCCGCCAACGTCATGAAGCTGCTCGAAATCGTGCGTGGCGCCAAAACCGGCAAGGACGTGCTGGCCACCACGCTGGCGCTGTCGAAAAAGCTGCGCAAGACCGGCGTGGTATCGGGCGTGTGCGACGGCTTCATCGGCAATCGCATGATCGAACAGTACAGCCGCCAGGCCGGTTTCTTGCTGGAAGAGGGCTGCTTGCCGGAACAGGTCGATAAAGCCGTCGAAAAGTTCGGCTTTGCCATGGGCCCGTTCCGCATGGGCGACCTGGCCGGCAACGATATCGGCTGGTACATCCGCAAGCGCCGCTATGTGGAGTCGCCAGAGATTACGTACTCGAAAACCGCCGACCTGCTGTGCGAAATGGGCCGTTATGGCCAGAAAACCGGCGCCGGCTGGTACGACTACAAGGCGGGCGACCGCAAGGCCTATGCCTCGCAGGATGTGAACGACATGATCGTCAAGCATTCGGCCGATATCGGCGTCGAACGGCGCAAGATCAGCGATGAAGAAATCGTCGAACGCCTGGTGTATTCGCTGGTCAACGAAGGCGCGCAGATCCTGGAAGAAGGCATTGCCATGCGCGCATCGGACATCGACATGGTCTACCTGACCGGCTACGGCTTCCCCGTGTTCCGTGGCGGTCCGATGTTCTATGCCGACACGGTCGGCCTGGCGAATGTGCTCATGGCGATGGAGAAATACGCCAAGGGCCGCCATGGCGACGCCTGGAAACCGGCGCCGCTGATGGTGCGCCTGGCTGCCGAAGGCAAGGGCTTCAACAGCTGATCAAGCGTTATCCCGATAAAAAGGCAGCCCCGGTAATCCGGCGCTGCCTTTTTATTGGCCGCTCTAGTCCACTGAAAGCCCGCTCTCCTTGGCCATTTTCGTGACTATTTTTTTGACTCGCGCAAAGCCATCCTGATCCATTTTGACCCGCGTCGCCCCCATGATCACGCCGCCGTCATCGTCGATATAGATGACGTCGGAATCTGGAACGGTAATTTTGACCCTGATACCGTCATCGATGAATGGCCCAGGCTTGGCTTTTTTGATCAATTCCAATATTTCCAGATATTTCTTATCCTGAACACCAAGTTGCCCGATATATGCACACGACTGAGAAAAATTCGATATCTTCATCCCGATAGATGTTGCGACATCAAAAGGAACATGACAAAACACTGCAGTACGCTTGTCCATCAGGAGATTTTCCTCTTTGATTCCACAAGATGTGAAAGACAGGCAAATCGCAACGCAATAGATAAGCTTGGTGGTTCTCTTCATTCTTAGTGCCAATGCATGCTCAAGTCCTCATTTCTCTTACGGCCCTTTCCAGATTCGCCCGCATAATCACGCGATGAAACGGCGCAATCGTCGCAAGATAGATACGTCCCAGTCTGTTATGGCAATGCACCACCGTGCCCGCGAGCAGCTCGCGACCATGTGCCGGATCGGCGCGAAGCTGGATGGTGACGCGGAAGTCGAGATGCCGGTCATCCGCGCCCAGGATTACCTCCGTCGCGCTCTTTGACAGCAGCGGCAAGAAGCCGATCACCGGTCCACGCGCCGCGCCGGCAAGACCGACGGCGCGCGACGATGCGACGCCGACTGTCGTCATCGCCACATCGCGGACCCGCAAGAGCGCACGAATCCACCACGCCTGGCGCTCTAACGCGATGCGTGCCAGCACCTCCAGATCATCGCTGGCCCCCACAGGCAGGTCAATGGCAAAGGCGTCCAACAGGTTCGCGTTCGCGTAAAGCGGCGCTAGCACGGTGTTGCTGGGCATGGGCACAGCGCGGGCTTTGGTCGAGGTCGTGTTTCGGGGGAGGTTCATGGTGTCCAGGAGTGGAGGTGTGAGGAGGCATCATCGATGCGGGCGGCCATATCTCGATTAAGGAGTTGCCGCGAGTCTGCCCGCATCGCGTACGTCACTGATAGAGAAACCTGGCGTCATTTCTCCACGGCCGGGAATGCTTTCGCCTTGCATTGCGGGCAATACAGGTAGACGGTTCGGCCATTGCTCAGCTTCAGCGACCCAGCGCGATACTGCTGGATCTCCCAGGTACCCGTGACGCCGCCTTTAAAGGTGACCTTGCCGCTCGCGTGGCAGGGCGACCAGTCGAGCATATGCAAGTAATCGTGTTCGGCAACTTCGGCGGCCTTGCCGATGTACTTTCGGACTTCCTGCGAGCTGAGTTTGAAATCTGCGCACTGCTCCGCAGGCTCTTTGGACGCCGGGGACGTCGCACCATTGTTCTCGATGGTGACCGTGGTGATCGGCGCAAGATGCGCATTGCGCATCTTCGGTTCGGTACCTGAACCGTCGGCCGTCGCTACAGACGCGCTTGCCGCTAACGCGAAGAGGAGGGGAGCGATTACCATGATGCGGTTGAGGCTTCAGTCTCGTTCTTGCGCGATACATCCGGGTGCCGGAATACCTCGGTCATGGGTACGCCCAAGGTCGAACTCAGCTCGGCGACCAGCCATTTAAGCGACGCATTCTGTTCCGCATTGACCGCTTCATAGACATCCTTCTTGGCGGCGCCAACAATCTCAATCCCGACGCTGTCCTCGTTGGAGGGGTAGCGCTGAGGCACCTCCTTCTTCATTTCCCTTTTATTTTCGGCCGTTGGATTGTACTTGAACTCTTTCGGGCTGCAACGGTGCTCGGCGACACAGCGCGCTTTAAGCTTACCAACGTGCCAGGTCTGCTTTTTCAACGACGCGCACTGATAAATCGATCCGTCCTTGTCGATCAAAAAATGCGCGCCGTTCGCGTTTGGCAAGGTGTAGCTACTCAAGCTCGAGGCGCCGGTCGAGCCACCAGTCTGGTGCACGATGATGCCGTTTACCTTGGTTAAAGTTCCGTGCTCGATGACGGGGCGTGGTGTACGCGTCACGCGTCCATTGACAATGTAGCCGGTACTGTCGATATTGAGCACGAGATCACCTCTTCTTGGTTATGGTAGAACTTTAATATTAACCATAAAAACACAATTGAGCTATAAATAATAACTCCTGGAAGCATCAAAAGGCAGCCCCGGTACCTCCGGCGCTGCCATTTTTTCGCCTCAAACCGCTTCTTTTTCGTCAAAAAATCCATTATAGTAGACGAATGGATACATTAAAAGACGAAACGGGCGCTGCGATTGCCCGCCGGATCCGCCTTGAGCGTGATGCGCGCGGCTGGTCGCTGGCGGATCTCGCCAGCCGCTCCGGCGTGGCCAAGGCCACCATCAGCAAGATCGAACGCGAAGAAACCAGCCCGACGGCGGTGATCCTGGTGCGGCTGGCCGGCGCCTTCGACCTGACCCTGGCCGGCCTGCTGCTGCGCGCCGAAGGCCATGACGATGCCAGCCGCGTCATGCGTGCGGCGCAGCAACCCCTATGGCGCGACCCGGACAGCGGCTACCTGCGCAGGCAAGTCTACGCACGCCCCGATCACCCGGTCGAAATCGTGCAGGTCGACATGCCGCCAGGCCAGCGCGTCGTGCTGCCGGCCTCGTCGTACGCGCATATCCGTCAGGCGATCTGGGTCCAGGCTGGCCCTTTGAGCGTGCTGGAGGGGGGCGAGCAGCATCGACTGGAAACCGGCGACTGCCTCGGCTTCGGCCCGCCGTCCGAGGTGACGATTGCCAATGAAGGCGAAGACACCTGCCGTTACCTCGTCGTTCTTTCAAGGAGCTGAAACATGCACATTGCCCCACTCGCGGCCACCCCGGCATTGATTGACGTCCTTGCCGGACTGCTTGCCGACGTCGTCGCCCAAGGCGGCTCGGTCGGCTTCATGCATCCGCTGGCCCTGGCGGAAGCGCGCCTCTTCTGGGGACGCGCGCTGCAAGCGGCGGCGGACGGCCAGCGCATCGTGTTCGGCGCGTTCGAGGACGATCAATTGGTGGCCACAGTGAGCTTGCTGCTCGACTGCCCACCCAATCAGGCGCATCGCGCGGAAATCGCCAAGATGATGACCTTGCCGCGCTGTCGTGGACGCGGCATCGCGGCGGCCCTGCTGCGCGCCGCCGAGGCCGCTGCCGTGGCACGCGGCAAGACCTTGCTGGTGCTCGACACCGCCAGCGAGGGCGGCGCGGCCGGGCTCTACGAGAAACATGGCTTCACGCTGACCGGAGAAATCCCCGATTACGCGCTCAAACCCCACGGCGGCCTGACGGGCACGCTGTTGTACTGGAAGCGGATCGGAAAGCAGGGCGCCTGACAGGCAACTCATCGCGCTGCCTTCAGGTTTTTTCAGGCGCTCTTACTCAGGAATGGTGTAGACATAAAAGAAGTCGTCGTCGCGCTCCCAGCCTGTCGCCTCGTACAGCGCTTGCGCCTTGGTGTTGATGTGCGCGGTCGAGAGGGCAAGACGGATTGCCCCCACCGTCTTCGCAAAATCGACGGAAGCGGCAATAAGCCGGGAGCCGACGCCCTTGCGACGCCCCAGTTCATTGACAAACAAATCATTCAGGATATAGATGCGCCCGAGCGAAACACTCGAAAAACTCGGGTACAACTGCGCAAAGCCGACTGGTTCGGCGCCTTCATGCGCGATAAACAAGACCGATTCGCCGTGATTGAAACGGTCCGCCAGAAACTGCTTCGCAGCCGCCAGATTGCTGTCGCGTTCGTAGAACTGGCGGTAGCCATCGAATAGAACTGACAATGCGTCAAGATCGGCAAGTACGGCCTGGCGAATATGAATCGTGCTCATGCGGTTATCATCCATGTAAGGTGTTCGGAAGCAGGGTATCCTGCTTAAATTGCAATGTATCATCAAATTTCGAAGAGGGTTGAGAGCGATGGGTGAGGCGATGAAGAAGGAAATTGCCGCGTTGGGGCGCACGGCGCACGACTTGACCGAGTCCGCCTACCGCAGCCACCCTTCCACGCGCGGTGAAGCGGGGTGGGCGGACAAGCAGCGGATACTGCTGGCCGATATGGCGCTCCACTTGTTGCAGACGGCGCTCAGGGACGGCGCGCTTCCCGCCGATGAGCTCAGGCGCAACCTGTATGCCATCCTGAGTGTTTCCGACCAGTTCATCCCCGATGACGGCATGAAAGCGGTTGCCGACCGCCTGTATGCCACCTGACGGCGGAATGTCCGTGGGAACTGTGGGCGGAAGACGGCACGGCCATGGCCAGCAAACGGTCGCTCAAGCGCCTTGTCCGGTACGCATTATTGCCCCTCGCCATACCGCGAGATATGGCAAGCTTTACATCAAGCATTGGAGTTGCCAAGACCATTCGGTATGATGACGGCATGGACGATAAAAAGAACCGACAAAGCTGGCTCGGCGCCGGCTTGCAGGCGCTGGCCGACGACGGACCGGAAGGTTTGCGCATCATGACGATCGCGCAAAAGATGGGCGTGACCAAGGGCAGTTTTTACTGGCATTTCAAGAATCTGGAAGATTATCAATCCGCGCTCATGGAAGAGTGGGAGCAGGTGCACACCCAACAGGTGATGGATATTGTCGACCAAGAGGATGTGGATGTCGGCAGCAAGCTGGGCAAGCTGTTCACGGGTGGTCCGCCGCATCTGTTTACGCTGGGCAGGGCGATCCGCGCATGGTCCATGACCAACGAGCAGGTCAGGCAGGTGCAGGAACGGGTTGACCGCAAGCGGGTCGATTACGTGGCCCACCTGCTGACCGATATCGGCTGGCCAGCGGACCAAGCGCCCGTGATTGCGCGCTGGAATTACTGCGCTTTTATCGGGCACGCCGCCATTGGCGCGCCGGAGATGAGCGAGGCCGAGATTGGCATCGTGGTGCAGTTGCTGACGCCGCCGCGCAAAGGGTAGCTTCCGGCTAGGCTATCCAACCCTCGCCAATGGCAATGAGCGCGGCCGAGACGGCGACCAATCCCCATAGCGGCGAGCGGGGAAAGGCGACGATCCCCACGGCCCCGGTCGCGAAGCCGTAGATCCCGACCAGCCCCAGGCTGGCCGCATCGGCGGCGCCGGCGGCGCGCCAGGCAAGGTGGCCGCACAAGACCAGCGGCGGGCCGAACGCGATGAACCAGAAGGCGAGTCGGCGCTCGTCTGTGGCCCCGAACCGGTTGACCAGGCCTTCGCCCCAGGCCGCGCCCAAGGCTTGCCGGAATTTCGCCACGCCAAACAAGATGTGCAAAATGCCGAGCACGAACAAGGTGGCGGCGGCGATATGTCCTGAAGAGATTGTCATGGTTTCATCCTATGATGGCAGGCGGCGTGATTGATCCATACCCTTTGGTATGGTCGTCACTATACGGGCAGTGCAACCCTTCCGTCAATACCTTGCGGTATGGTAAAGTGAATTGACATTTTGTTTGGTGGTGACATAATGTCAGCCATGAACCTCACCGAAAACGAACTGCTCCTGCGCGAAGGCAAAAAGATTGTCGATGCCCTTGGCCGCACCCTGGCGCCCATGGTGGAGGTGGTGCTGCACGACCTGACTCGTCCGGCGTCCTCCATCGTGGCAATCTCGAACAGCTTGTCCGGGCGCGAAGTGGGCGATCCGACCACCGAAATCGGCATGGCCCGGATCACCGATCCCGGTTTTCCCGATATCTTGCAGAACTACGCCAACCAGTTTCCCGACGGCCGCCCGGCGAAAAGCACGTCGATCGGTTTGCGCAACAGCGCCGGCGATTATGTTGCCGCACTGTGCCTGAACGTCGATGTGTCGATGCTCGCCAGCGTTGTCGCCAGCCTGTCGCAGCTGGCGCAAACCCAGGCCGACGTGGTCCCCGTGCGCGAATCGCTGGCGTCGCCGCGCCTGGACGAGCTGCGCGCCACCCTCGAACGCTTTGCCGCCGGCCTCAACAAAACCCCGCGCGCGCTCACGCCTGCGCAGCGGCGCGAGGCCTTGCAGCAACTAGCCGACGCCGGCCTGATGGACCTCAAGAACGCCCAGGCGGTCGTGGCGGCCATGCTCGGCGTTGCCCGGCCCACCGTGTATTCCTATCTTCCACAGAAAGATCCATCGCCATGATCCAGCTTCCCATTTCCTTCGACGACGTGGCGCGCGCGCACGAGCGCATCGCCGGCGCGGTCCACCGCACGCCGGTATTGACCTCGAGCAGCGCCAACGAGCGCACCGGCGCGCAGATTTTCTTCAAGTGCGAAAACCTGCAGCGCACCGGCGCTTTCAAGATCCGCGGCGCCTACAACGCACTGGCGCAATTTTCGCCCGAGCAGCGCGCCTGTGGCGTGGTGACCTATTCGTCCGGCAACCACGCGCAGGGCATCGCGCTGGCGGCCAAACTGCTGGGCATCAAGGCGGTGATCGTCATGCCGCGCGACGCGCCCGCCATCAAGGTGGCCGCCACGCGCGGCTACGGCGCCGACGTCGTCACCTACGACCGATACACCGAAGACCGCGAAGCGATCGGCAACGCGCTGGCGGCCGAGCACGGCCTGACCCTGATTCCGCCGTACGACCACGCGCACGTGATGGCCGGGCAGGGCACCGCCGCCAAGGAACTGATCGAAGACGCCGGCCCGCTCGACGTGCTGCTGGTGCCGCTGGGCGGCGGCGGCCTGCTGTCCGGTTGCGCCACCGCCGCCAAGGCGATGAACCCCGATTGTCGCGTGCTGGGCGTCGAGCCCGAGGCGGGCGACGATGGCCAGCGCAGTTTTCGCAGCGGCCAGATAGTCCACATCGCCACGCCCGACACCATCGCCGATGGCGCCCAGACCCAGCACCTGGGCCAGCATACCTTTGCCGTGATCCGCGCGCGGGTGGACGATATCCTGACGGTGCCGGACCCCGCACTGGTCGCGGCGATGACGTTTTTTGCCGGCCACATGAAAATCACCGTGGAGCCCTCCGGATGCCTGGGCGCGGCCGTGGCGCTCGATCCCCGCATGGACTTCAAGAACAAGCGGGTCGGCGTGATCGTTTCGGGCGGCAATATCGACCTGCAACGCATGGCCATGCTGATCCAGAAGGCGGCTTGAATGGCGCTCACTTCCTATCTCGGCGCGCACCCGCGCATTGGCGCGCAAACCTATATCCACGCGTCGGCGCAAGTCATCGGCGACGTCACCCTGGGCGAGGATTCGTCGATCTGGTGCAATGCGGTGGTGCGCGGCGACGTCAATCACATCGTGGTCGGGCGCTGCTCGAATATCCAGGATTTCGTGATGTGCCATGTCTCGCACAAGCATCCCGGCAAGCCGCTGGGCTCGCCGCTGGTCATCGGCGACTACGTCACCATCGGGCATAACGCCATTCTGCACGGCTGCACCATACAAGACGAATGCCTGGTCGGCATGGGCGCGATCGTGATGGACGACGTCCTCATTTCGTCGCGGGTGATGGTCGGCGCGGGCAGCCTGGTCCCGCCGGGCAAAGTGCTGGAAAGCGGCTATCTGTATGTCGGCCGCCCGGTACGGAAAGTGCGCGCCCTGACGCCGGAGGAGCTCGCCTTCCTCAAATACTCGGCCGAGCATTATGTGCGCGTGAAGAATAACTACCTTTGCGCGAGCTAGGCATGGCAGTGCATCGATGACGACATTGCCTGTTTTGCTGGGGCGCGTGAATGCGGCCTTTGGATGGGACTTCGCCTCGTTCTCGGCCCTGATCGAGCAGTTGGCGCCGCCCGGGCGCTGGCGCCGCACGCATGACCCGGCGTTCCAGGCCGTGGCCGACAGCGCCGCCTTTTTGCCCGAAACGCTGTACGTGGTGAGCGACGAATCGTACCGGGAAGGCGTGGGGGCGTTTGCCGTGCAGCGTGACGCGCTGCACGGCTTCATCCTGGCTTATCCCGGGCGCCATGGGGTGGCGATGTTCGATAGCGACACCTTCATTATCGGCATCGACTCGAAGCTGGTCTGGATGTTCCATCACGAAGGCGTGTGGACCCTGTTCGATGGCAGGCGCCCCGCTGCGCCGCCGTGAGACAAAAAAATGCCGCTCACGAGAGCGGCATTTTCATCAGTGAAGCCGGATGGCTTAATCGGCGGCGTAAATGTCGTTGTCCTTGGTTTCGCGGACAAACAGGCCACCGATGACCACCGTGACCAGCGCCACGATAATCGGATACCACAGGCCGTAGTAAATATCGCCCTTGTACGCAACGAGTGCGAACGCGGTGGTTGGCAGCAAGCCGCCGAACCAGCCGTTACCGATATGGTAAGGCAGCGACATCGAGGTGTAGCGGATGCGGGTCGGGAACATTTCGACCAGCATGGCCGCAATCGGGCCGTACACGGCCGTCACATACAGCACCAGGATAAACAGCAGCAGCACGACCATCGGCTTGTTGATCTGGTCCGAGTCGGCTTTGGCCGGATAGCCGGCCGCCTTGATCGCCGCGGCGACATCGGCTTTCAGCGTTTTTTCCTTGGCTTTGCTGTCGGCGTCGAAGTCCAGGTTACCGGCCGTCATCCCCGCGGTGAAGGAGGTAAATTCCTTGTCGCCGATGCGCACCTTGGCCAGCGAACCGGCCGGGGCGTCGTCACGCGTGTAGCTGACCGATGCCGCCGTCAGGATGCCGGTGGCGATATCGCACGAGGATGGGAACTTTTCGGTGCCGGTCAGCTTGAACTGGAAGTGGCACGATGCCGGATCGGCCACGACCACCACTGGCGAACTTTGCAGCGCAGCTTCCAGCGCCGGGTTGGCGTAGTGGGTGATGCCCTTGAAGATCGGGAAGTAGGTAACCGCCGCAATCGCGCAGCCGCCCAGGATGATCCACTTGCGGCCGATCTTGTCCGACAGCGTACCGAACACGATGAAGAACGGCGTGGCCAGCAGCAGCGAAATGGCGATCAGGATGTTGGCCACCGCGCCGTCGACCTTGAGCGTCTGGGTCAGGAAGAACAGGGCGTAGAACTGGCCGGTGTACCAGACAACGGCCTGCCCCATCGTCAGGCCGACCAGGGCGAGGAACACGATCTTGGCGTTCTTTGGCTGCAGGAAGGCTTCCGACAGCGGCGCCTTGGAGGTCTTGCCTTCGGCTTTCATCTTGGCGAATGCGGGCGACTCGTTCATCGACAGGCGGATCCAGACCGACACGCCGAGCAGCAGCACGGAGACGAGGAACGGAATGCGCCAGCCCCAGGCCGCGAACTCGGGTTCGCCGAGGGCGGTGCGGGTGCCCAGGATCACCAGCAGCGACAGAAACAGGCCCATCGTCGCGGTGGTCTGGATCCACGAGGTGAAGAAGCCGCGCTTGCCGTGCGGCGCGTGCTCGGCCACGTAGGTTGCCGCGCCGCCGTATTCGCCGCCCAGCGCCAGGCCCTGCAGGATGCGCAGGCTGACCAGGATGATTGGCGCGGCAATGCCGATCGACGCGTAACTCGGCAACAGGCCGACGATGAAGGTCGAGGCGCCCATCAGCAGGATGGTGACCAGGAAGGTGTACTTGCGGCCGATCATGTCGCCGAGGCGGCCGAACACCAGCGCCCCGAACGGACGCACGATGAAGCCGGCGGCGAAGGCGAGCAGCGCGAAAATGAAGGTGGTGGTGGGGTCGCCGACGAAAAATTGCTTGGCGATGATGGGAGCGAGTGAGCCGTACAGGTAGAAGTCATACCATTCGAATACCGTGCCCAGGGAGGAGGCAAAGATGACCTTGCGCTCTTCCTTGGTCATTCCCGCGTCGGCGGGATTCCCCTTGCGCCCGTCGATCGCGTTGCCAGGTGTAATTGCCATTTATGTCTCCGTGTTTAATATAGTTATTGCTTCATCGGAATAGCCGTGTTTGTCCAGCTGGATCCGAGTGTGGACTCCCAAACTTACGCGATGCTTGCTTGGAACTTACATGAAGCTGACTTTTTCGATATCGAAACAGCAGGTATTTTGTGTAAATACAATGATGTGTTTATCGAAAGAAATTGAGCAGGGGGAGGGTGGAGCGCCGCGCGCCGGTAATGGGGCGGCGCTCTCACTTCTAGTTGGGAATCGATCCGACTTGCAGTTCGGGATCGGGCAGGAGGTGGAATTCCCACTTGCCGGCATTGTTCTTGGCGTAAAAGCTAATGTAGAAACACCAGCTGCCCTGGGTGACATCGAAGGACACTACGCTATTGTTCACAATCGACATGCTGCCGTCGACCGCGCCCGAGAATGGTGAGGATCTCTCCGGAACATCCATTTTCGACGAACTCAATTTGCCGCCTTGTATGTCGGACGCATCGTCATTGAAGATGAATTGGAGCTTGTCGTCGGGCTGGGGGTTGTAAAGGCCCGCAGACAGGGTGGGGCAATTCGTGGTGTAGGTGGCGATCTTGATGCCGCTCTTGAAGTTAACCGTAAACGTATATGTCGACATACACTTCCTTTTCAGCACTACAAATAGAGGCGGGCTTGCGCCCGCGTGGACCGATCGGTGTCAATCGGCGTGATAGGCAGGATCGCGCCGCAACGCGATCAGGTCGGGTTCGGCCTCGATGAACTTGGCCGGATAACCGAGTTCCCTGGCTTTGAGAATGGCTTGCAGCGCCAGGCGGCGCTGGCCGATGAGCTCATACGCGAGGCCGGCGTAAAAGCGCACGTCGGCGCTCTCCGGCGCCAGTCCGAGCGCGCGCTTCATCAAGTCCATCGCCTGCCCCTTGTCCCCGGTGCGGGCGCAATACATCCCCATGCGGTAGACCAGCGTGGCGTTGCCGGGCGCGCGCTGCAACTGCGGCGCCAGCAAGTCGCGCGCCCTGGCGTAGGCGTTGCGCGCCTCCGCTTCGCGCCCGGGAATCCACAGCAAGGCGTCGGCCAGGTTGGCCCAGTTGAGGTAATCGCCGGGGGCGCCGCGCGTGGGCGAGACGGCATGCTCGAAGGCGGCGGCGGCGGCCACGTAGTCGCCGACGAGAAACATGGCGTTGCCCAGGTTGCCGTACAGTTTGGCGCTGGGCCGGACCTGCAAGCCTTGCTGCAGCACGGCGAAGGCCTCCTCGATGCGCTGCTGGCGCAGTAGTGAGGCGTTCAGGCCGGCATAGGAGGCGACCGCGTCCGGCTCGAGCACGATGCTGCGGCGGAAGGCCCGCTCGGCGTCGGCATACTCGCCCCGGGCGTAATGCAGCGTGCCCAGTTCGTCCTCGAAGGCGCGCTCGGTGGGGAAACGCTGGCGTGCCTGCGCCAGCGCCTTGAAGGCCTCGTCGAAGCGGCGCGCGTGGCGCAGGATCTGGACCTTGCCGTACCATGCGAAAAAATCGCCATTGTCGAAGCGCAGGGCGGCGTCGATTTCGCGCAGCGCCTGGTCGTGGCGGCGCTGGTTCAGGAACACCCAGCTCATGGCGGTATGGCTCAGCGCCAGCTGGTCGTCCAGTTTCAGGGCTTGTTGCGCGCTGGCGGCGGCTTTTTGCAACCAGTTTTCGTCTTGCGTATCGGCCATGTAGCGCAGGCTGTAGCCGAGCGACAGTCCGGCGGCGGCGGCGGCGTTGTCGGCACGGTGCGCGAGAACGCGATGGAAGCGCGCACTGCCGCTTTGCAGGCTGCCCGGGCGGTCATGCAATTTCAGTTCGGCCAGGCCGAGTTTGAGTTCGCCCGCCTCGGAATAGGGCGTCAGGGCGGCCTCGACAGCCACCAGCGCCGGCGCCGCGTAGCGCCAGGCGGCGCCGGCCAGCACGGCGACGGCCAGCACGGCGCCGCCCGCATAGGCCCATGCCAGGCGCGGGCGAGGCCGCGTGCGCGCCTGCGGCGCCGCATCCGGGGTAGCCTGCGGGGCCGGCGCCGCGTTGGACAGTTGCCCCAGCCGCAAGCGCACCTGCGCCATGTCCGGCAAGCGCTGGGCCGGCTGGCGCGCCGTCATGTCGCAGATCAGCTCGCGCAGCGGCGTGGCCAGGTCCGGCGTAAAGCGCCAGCTGCGCGGGTCCGACTGGATCTGCGCGGCCGCCAGCGCCATGCCCTTCAAGTTGTCGAAGGGGCGCGCGCCGCACAGCAATTCGTAGAAGATGACGCCAAGCGCGTAGATGTCTCCCTGCGCGTCGGGCCGCGCGCCGAGCAGGCGCTCCGGGGCCATGTAGGCGATGGTGCCTTGCAGGTTGTCCTGATGCAGCGAAGTGGTGATCAGCGGGTCCTGGAGTTGCGCCAGGCCAAAATCGAGGATGCGCAGCCTGCCGCCCGGCTCGATCATCAGGTTCGACGGCTTGAGGTCGCCATGAATCAAGCCGCTGGCGTGCGCTTCGCACATCGCATCGACCAGTTGCGTAAGCCAGTCGCAAGCGGAAGCGATGCCCGGCAGAGCGTCCTGGAGGACTTCCTTGAGCGTTCGGCCGCGCACCAGTTCCATCACGATGCCGGGGGCGTCGCCCGTTTCCTCGATCGCATGCACTTTGACAAAGGCCGCATGGTGCAGGGAGGCGGCAATCCGCGCTTCGCGCATCAGGCTGCTATCGGACGCTCCCGGCACGCTGTGCTTGGTAAATTTGATGGCGACGCTGCGCCGCAGCTTGCTGTCCCAAGCTTCGTAGACGACACCGAAGCCGCCTTCGCCAAGGCGTTTGCGGATGTCGTAATGCGAGGGCAGCGGCGGTGTTGGCGCGAGGCTGTCCGGTTCGCATGGTTTCTCAACTTGGGTCAGGGTGGTCATTACGAGTCCACATGCGCTGTTTTATCAATCTTGCCACATATCCCGATCGGCAAGTAAGGAAGCGATGTAAAGATAGCACTGTGCCGGGCAGTGCGCGGCGACTGACGTAAAAAGGCAACAAGGAAAGTCGTGGGCGGCCCTGTCCGGACCGCCTGTCAGCTGGACCCGGCCGGGTGCTGTTGCCGAGCCAGGCGGCGCGCGCCCGGCACCAGCACGATACTGAACGAGACCAGCGCGGACACGCCCAACGCGACCGGCAGCAAGCCGCCTGCCAGATACGGCGCGACCGCCATGGTCGCCAGCGCCGTCACCCCGAACGCCGCCGTCATCACCACGCCGGCCCCCTTGCCGGGATTGCCCCCGGCCAGCGACAGCGCGCGCGCCATCAGCGAGGGCCCGCGCAGACCCAGCCCGCCGCAAAACACGACCCATACGGCGATCAGCGCCGTCAGCGAACGCAGGTCGGCGAGCGCCTGCGCCAGCATCATGGCCGCCGCCAGCGCTTGCAGGCTGGCCCCGGCCAGCATGGCGCGCCCGACGCCGTCGCGCCCGGCCAGCCTGGCGCCAAGCGTGGCCGCCAGCATGAAGGCGCCGACCCCGCACAGTTGGAGTACCGCAAATCCACTCACGCTGGTGCCGATCCAGGCCGTCACCAGATGCGGCGCACTGGCGACCACCATCAGCAGCGCGCCGAACATGGCCGCGTAGCTGAGCGCATGCCGCACGAAGCCCCGGTTCAGCCATGCCGCCGGCGCGTCCGGCATCATGCCGGCGGCGCCGGCCGCCGTGCCGCGCCCGATAATGCGCGACACCAGCGGCAGCAGGCCAAGCGCCACGGCCGCGATCAGGTAGAACGAGACGCGCCAGTCCAGGTGCAGCACAATGGCCGCGCCCAGCACCGGCCCGATGGCAGGCACGGTCGACTCGACCGTGGCCACCAGCGCCATCGCGCCCGCGCTGTCGGCTTCGGAAAAGCGCCGGCGGATCAGCGCCGGCACCGCCACGGTGGCCGCGCCGGCGCCCAGGCCCTGGATCAGGCGCCCTGCCAGCAGGCTGGCCATGTCCGGCGCCAGGCCGCACAGCACGCTGCCGACAGCGAGCAAGCTGGTACCGGCCATGATGGCGCCGAAGTCGCCATAGCGGTCGGCCAGCCAGCCCCAGCCGAATTGCGACAAGGCCAGCGCCAGCATGAAAACCGCCATCGTGCCCTGGCCGGCGGCCATCGTCGCGTGCAACTCGGCCTGCATGCTGGGCAGCGCGGGCAGGTACAGGTCGGAGGCCAGCATGCCGACCGCTGTCAGCGTGGCAAGCGGCATGGCGAGGCGGCGCTGTTGGCTCATGGCTTAAAGAAAAAGATTTCGGAAAACCAAGATTAGCATAAATTCACTGTTGCATATTCAGATGTTTGGCCGCCTCGCGCCGGGTCAGGGCCGACAAGCTGGCGTCGTTTTCCACGAGAAAAGCGCGCACGGCCTCGGGGTCATGGTGGGCGTAGTCGCGCAAGCCCCAGCCGATGGCTTTGCGGATGAAAAAATCCTCCTCGTGCGCCAGTCGCCCTGCGTAGCCGAACAGCCGCGCCAGATCGGTGTCGGCGCGCCAGCCCAGCTGGTGCAGCATGGCGATGCGGCGCGTCCACAGGTCGGCGTGGCGCACGGCCGCGTCCATGCGCGGCTGGCGCTGCGACTTGTCGGCGCGCACCACCGTGCCGACGAGCACCGCCAGCGCATCGACCGTATCCCACCACGCCGCCTGGCGCGCCAGCGCGAGCAGCGCGTCGATATGCGCGTCATCGAAGCGCTTGACGTGCGCGGCCAGCAGGTCGATCGCCGCGTACTGGCATTCGCGCTGCGGCGCGCGCCACAGGGCGGCGGCGGCGTCGAGCAGCAGGCCCGCTTCCGCCCCCTTGAGGCTGGCCACGAGCGGCTTGAGCGCGGCGCGCCGGGCCGGCGTGGGGATGCCGTGGAACGCGAACTGGTCGCGCATATAGGCGCTCATGCGCGCCGCCTGGGCCGCGTCGGCCAGCGGCGCGAGCAGCGATGTCACTTGTTCGGCAATGCTCATGGTCCTCTTTTTCAAGGTGGTGGACGACAGCGCGCCAGGCGCGCATAATTTTGCGAACGACCGTACTAAAATGTGCTATTCTCGTAGCGATCAACACAGCGCATTGCGCATATTAATCCAACTCAGGAGACACAAATGATAGATGCCGTCATCGTATCGACCGCCCGCACCGGCCTGGCCAAATCGTGGAAGGGCGCCTTCAACATGACGCACGGCGCCACGCTCGGCGGCCACGTGCTGCAGGCCGCCATCGCCCGCGCCGGCATCGAGCCGGGCGAGGTCGAGGATGTCATCATCGGCTGTGCCAATCCGGAAGGCGCCACCGGCGCCAACATCGCGCGCCAGATCGCCTTGCGCGGCGGCTGCCCGGTGTCCACGGCCGGCATGACGGTCAACCGTTTCTGCTCGTCGGGCCTGCAAACCATCGCGCTCGCGGCGCAGCGCATCATTGCCGGCGAGGGCGATATTTACGCCGCCGGCGGGGTCGAATCGATTTCCTGCGTGCAGCAGGAAATGAACCAGCACATGCTGGCCGATCCATGGCTCAAGGAACACAAGCCAGAGATCTACTGGCCCATGCTGCAAACGGCCGAAACCGTGGCCAAGCGCTACAACATCGGGCGCGACCGCCAGGATGAATACGGCGTGCAGAGCCAGCAGCGCGCCGCCAACGCCCAGGCCGCCGGCTTGTTCAACGCCGAAATCGTGCCGATGACCACCACCATGGGCGTGGCCGACAAAGCCTCGGGCATGCTGGTCACGCGCGAAGTGACCATCAGCGCGGACGAAGGCATCCGCGCCGACACTACGCTCGAAGCCGTCTCCAAGATCCGCAGCGCGGTGCCGGGCGGCGTCATTTCGGCCGGCAACGCCAGCCAGTTTTCTGACGGCGCCTCGGTTGCCATCCTGATGAGCAGCAATGTGGCGCAAGCGCGCGGCTTGCAGCCGCTCGGTATTTTCCGCGGCTTCGCCGTGGCCGGTTGCGAGCCGGACGAAATGGGCATCGGCCCGGTGTTTGCGATTCCTAAACTGCTGAAAAAGGTTGGCCTGTCAGTCGCCGACATCGGCCTGTGGGAACTGAACGAAGCGTTCGCGGTCCAGGTGCTGTATTGCGCCGACCGCCTCGGCATCCCGATGGACCGCCTCAACGTCAACGGCGGCGCGATCGCCGTCGGCCACCCGTACGGCGTCTCGGGCGCGCGCCTGGTTGGCCACGCGCTGATCGAAGGCAAGCGCCGTGGCGTCAAGTACGTCGTTGCCACCATGTGCATCGGCGGCGGCCAGGGCGCCGCCGGCCTGTTCGAAGTCGTCTGATCCACGCCGGGGCGCGCCGCTCCGGCGCAGCCCCGTTTTCTTTGTCTTCCCGGGGGACGCTAGATGCCATCCAATATACTGTCGCGCCGCGACCTCGACTTCCTGCTGTACGAATGGCTCGATGTCGAGGCGCTGACCGCGCGTCCGCGCTTTTCCGACCACAGCCGCGAAACCTTCAATGCGGCCATCGATACCGCCGAACAGATCGCCACCGACCTGTTCGCGCCGCATAACAAGAAGAACGATCAGCACGAGCCGCATTTCGATGGCCACACGGTGACCATCATTCCCGAAGTCAAAATCGCGCTCGACGCCTTTTCCGCCGCCGGCCTGATGGCGGCCGGGCAAGACTACGAATTCGACGGCATGCAGTTGCCATGCGTACTAGAAAAAGCCGTCACCGCCTACTTCACGGCGGCCAATGTGGCCACCTCGGCCTACATTTTCCTCACCATCGGCAACGCCAACACCTTGCTGAAAACCGCCACGCCACAGCAGATCGAGCGCTTCGTGCGGCCTCTGTACGCCGGCAAGTTCTTCGGCACCATGTGCCTGTCGGAGCCGCAAGCGGGGTCCAGCCTGTCCGACATCACCACCCGCGCCGAGCCGGACCCGGTGGACGGCGTGGATGGCGAGCGCCAGTACCGCCTTTCCGGCAACAAGATGTGGATTTCCGCTGGCGAACACGACCTGGCCGGCAATATCGTGCACCTGGTGCTGGCCAAGATTCCCGGCCCGGACGGGCGCCTGATTCCCGGCGTGAAGGGGATTTCCCTGTTCATCGTGCCCAAGTTCCTGGTCGGCGACGATGGCGAGCCGGGCGAGCGCAACGACGTCGTGCTGGCCGGCCTGAACCACAAGATGGGCAATCGCGGCACCACCAACTGCCTGCTCAACTTCGGCGAAGGGCGCTTCAAGCCGCTCGGCAAGGCCGGCGCGGTCGGCTACCTGGTCGGGCAGCCGCACCAGGGCCTGGCCAATATGTTCCACATGATGAACGAAGCGCGCATCGGCGTGGGCCTGGGCGCCGCCGTGCTGGGCGTGACCGGCTACCTGCACGCCCTCGATTACGCGCGCAGCCGTCCGCAAGGCCGCCATCCGGCCGAAAAAGACCCGGTCAAGCCGCAGTTGCCGATCATCGAGCACACCGATGTGCGGCGCATGCTGCTGGCCCAGAAAGCGTATGCCGAAGGCGCCATGGCGCTGGTGCTGTATTCGGCGCGCCTGGTCGACGAACAACGCACCGCACCGGACCCGGAAGCACGCGCGCACGCCGGGCGCCTGCTTGACTTCCTCACCCCGATCACCAAGTCGTGGCCGTCGCAGTGGTGCGTGGAAGCGAACAGCCTGGCGATCCAGGTGCATGGCGGCTACGGCTACACGCGCGAGTACAACGTTGAACAGTTTTACCGCGATAACCGCCTCAACGCCATCCACGAAGGCACGCACGGCATCCACGGGCTCGACCTGCTGGGGCGCAAGGCGTCGATCCAGGAGGGCGCGCTGTTCAAGGCCATCGGCGGCGAGATTGCCGCCACCATTGCCAAAGTGCGCGCGGCCGATGTGTCGGTCGACCTGCACGCCAACGCCGACCTGCTCGAAGAAGAATGGCAGCGCATCGCCGCGGTCACCAAGGCGCTGTACGCCGTGGGCGACATGAACAAGACCCTGGCCAACGCCAGCCTGTACCTGGAAGCGGTCGGCCACACGGTGGTCGCCTGGATCTGGCTGGAACAGGCGCTGGTGGCCACGCATGCGCTGGCGGGATCGCCATCGCTGGATGACAGCAACTTTTACAACGGCAAACTGCAAGCCTGCCGCTACTTCTTCCAATGGGAACTGCCCAAGGTCCAGCCACAGCTCGACCTGCTGGCCAGCATCGACACCACCACGCTCGACATGCGCGATGCGTGGTTCTGAGGAAGAACTGAACAATGATCAAACACATCGTCATGTGGAAGCTGAAAGCATTTGCCGAAGGCGCCGACCGCGCCACCAACGCGCGCAAGATGAAGGAGCAGCTGGAAGCCTGCAAGGACATCGTGCCGGGCATGTTCGCTTTTGAAGTGTCGCTGGCCCAGCCGGGCCTGGAAGCGACGTACGACGTGGTGCTGTACTCGGAGTTCGCCGACAAGGAAGCGTTGAAGGCGTACGGCGAACATCCGACCCACCACGCACTCAAACCATTCTTTGGCGCCATTCGTGACGAGCGCCAATGCATGGACTATCACATCTGAATAACAAGGATTCCCGATGCGTACTACGCAAGAACTATTTTCCCTCGCAGGCAAGACGGCACTGATTACCGGCGGCTCGCGCGGACTGGGCCTGCAAATGGCCGAAGCGCTGGGCGAGCAGGGCGCCAGGATCGTCATTTCCTCGCGCAAGCAGGCTGACCTGGACGAAGCGGTTGCCCACCTGAAAGAGCGCGGCATCGAGGCCAGCGCCATCGCGGCCGACCTGGCGCAGGAAGCGCAAATCCAGCCGCTGGTCGATGAAGCGATGAAGCGCCTCGGCCACATCGACATTTTGATCAACAACGCCGGCGCCAGTTGGGGCGCGCCGGCCGAAGAGTATCCGGTCGAGGCGTGGGACAAGGTCATGAACCTGAACATCCGCAGCATCTTCTTGGTGACCCAGGCGGTCGGCAAGGCATCGATGATTCCGCGCAAGTACGGCCGCATCGTCAATATCGCCTCCATCGCCGGCCTGGCGGGCAACCCGCCGGGCACCATGAAAACCATCGCTTACAACACCTCGAAAGGCGCGGTGGTCAACTTCACGCGCGCGCTGGCGGGCGAGTGGGGCGCGTACGGCATCACCGTGAACGCCATCGCGCCGGGATTTTTCCCGTCCAAGATGACCAAGGGCGTGCTGGAAACCATTGGCGAGGAAGCGCTGGCCAAGGATGCGCCGCTGGGCCGCATCGGCGACGATGAAGACTTGAAAGGGGCAACCTTGCTGTTTGCGTCCGACGCGGGCAAGCACATCACCGGCCAGACCCTGGCGGTGGACGGCGGAGTATCGGCGGTATGACGGCCGCCACCTACCAGCGCGTGGTCCTGGCGTCGCGTCCGCGCGGCGAAGTCCAGCCCGACAATTTCAGTCTCGAAACGGCGCAACTGCCCGCACTGGGCGAGGGCCAGGTGCTGGTGCGCAACCATTATCTGTCGCTCGACCCGTACATGCGCGGGCGCATGAGCGAGGCGAAGAGCTACGCGGCCACCCAGGCTATCGGCGAGACCATGATCGGCGGCACGGCGGGCGAGGTGCTCGAATCGAAGCACCCCAAATTTGCGGCCGGCGACATGGTGGTCGGCATGCTCGGCTGGGCCGACATGGGCGTGGCCGACGGCGCCACCTTGCGCAAGGTCGATGCCAGCCACATTCCCCTGTCGGCCTTCCTGGGCGTGGCGGGCATGCCCGGCATGACGGCCTGGTACGGCCTGAACCACATCATGAAGCCGAAGGCGGGCGACACCATCCTGGTATCGGCGGCCAGCGGCGCGGTCGGCAGCGTGGTTGGACAACTGGCCAAGATGCAAGGCTGCCGCGTGGTCGGCATCGCCGGCGTACCGGAAAAATGCGCCTATGTCGTCGACGAGCTGGGCTTCGACGCCTGCATCGACTACAAGGCCGGCAAGCTGGTCGAGGACCTGGCCGCTGCCACGCCGGACGGCATCGACGCCATTTTTGAGAACGTGGGCGGGGCCGGCTTCGATTGCGCCTTGCCGCGCATGAACGCTTTCGGGCGGGTGGCGCTGTGCGGCATGATCGCCGGCTACAACGGCGAAGATGTATCGATCCGCAACATGCGCTTCATGCTCACCAGCCGCCTGACGATTCGCGGCTTCATCGTCAGCGAACACCTGGACCTGTGGCCGCAAGGCTTGGGTGAACTGGGCGCGCTGGTGGCGAGCGGCAAGCTCAAGTATCGCGAAACCGTGGCGCCGGACCTGGCATCGGCGCCGGACGCCTTCATCGGCCTGCTCAAGGGCCGCAACTTCGGCAAACAACTGGTAAAGCTCATCTGACATGAAAAACTTCCAAGACAAAGTCGCCGTGATCACCGGCGGCGCGAGCGGTCTCGGCCGCGAATTCGCGAAACGCGCCGCCAGCCTGGGCATGAAGCTGGTGTTGGCCGACGTGCAGCAGGATGCGCTTGACGCCACGCAAGCCGAGCTCGAAGGCGAGGGGGCGCAGGTGCTGGCCATGCTCTGCGACGTGCGCAAGGGCGAGCAGGTCCAGGCGCTGGCGGACGCCACCATGGCGCGTTACGGGGCTGTGCATCTGGTGTTCAACAATGCGGGCGTGGGTTCGGGCGGCTTGATCTGGGAGAATTCGGAAGCCGACTGGGAATGGGTGCTGGGCGTCAATCTGTGGGGCGTGATTCACGGCGTGCGCATTTTCACCAAATTGATGCTCGAGTGCGCCAAGGTCGATCCGCAGTACGAGGGGCATATCGTCAACACGGCCTCGATGGCGGGCTTGTTGAACGCGCCGACCATGGGCGTGTACAACGTGTCCAAGCATGCGGTGGTGTCCTTGTCCGAAACCTTGTACCAGGACTTGCAACTGGTGGAAGCGCCGATCGGGGCGTCGGTGCTGTGCCCGTACTTTGTACCGACCGGCATCAGCCAGTCGCACCGCAACCGGCCCGAGGACGTGAAAATGACCGGCGGGCCAACGGCCAGCCAGAAGGCGGCGCAGGCGATGACCGTGAAGGCGGTCGAGTCGGGCAAGGTCTCGGCCGGCGACGTGGCGCAGATCACCTTCGACGCCATCCGCGACGGGCAGTTCTATATCTATTCGCATCCGGGCGCGCTGGGTAATGTGGGCGAGCGGATGGACGAGATCGTCAAGGGGATCAATCCGGGCGATCCGTACAAGGCGGCGCCGCATATCCGCGAGATGTTGCGGGCCAAGATGAAGGCATAGCACTGTCAAGACACCAGCGCGGGTAGGCACCAGTATCGCTCCCGTGGAGGCGGGAGTGACGGGGGGGCAACCCTGTGTCACGCCATCCTGGACACCGGCAAGATGGACGGGAACGCCCGCTGCGGGCAATCGCGCCGTTCGCAGACTTTGCAGCCGGTGCCGATGGCCGTCGCCGCACTCGGATCGTGCAGGTCCAGGCCCTTGGCGTACACCAGCCTGTGCGCCTGCGAAATATCGCAGCCCAGGGCGAGGGCGAACGACTTGCTCGGCGCGGTAAACCGGGCCGGACCGGTGCTGACCTGGCGCGCAATCCACAGGTGGGTGCTGCCGTCGGGCATGCGGGCGATCTGGCGCAAAATGCGGCCGGGCTGGCTGAATGCTTCATACACGATCCACAAGGGGCAGGTCCCGCCAACGCGCGAAAAGTGAAACGCCGTCGCCGACTGGCGTTTCGATACATTGCCGGCACGGTCCACCCGCACGAAGAACACCGGCAAGCCGCTGGCGCCCGGCCGCTGCATGGTGCTCAGGCGGTGGCAGACGGCTTCGAAGCCCACGCCGAACTGGTGCGCCAGCAAGTCGATATCGTAGGCGCTGCTTTCCGCCGCCTGTAAAAAGGCGGCGTACGGCATCAGCACCGCGCCCGCGTAGTAGTTCGATAGCGCCAGCCGCGCGCCCTTGCGCGCCGCCTCGCTCGACAGCGCGGCCTGGTCGACCAGCAGCTCGATCAACTGCGCATGATCGAGCTGTCCCAGCAGCGCTGCCATCTGGAATGCTTGCTGGCCCGCATTCATCGATGCCGCCACCCACAGCACATGTTGCTGCGGATCGTAGCGGCGCTTGCGCAGCAATACGTCGCCGCCCGGCTCCGCGAGGACGGTCACACCGTGCAATCGCTGCAAGCGTTCGCGCAAGGCATCGGCGCCGTTGGCGCCGATGCGCTCGGCCGCTTCATCGAGCTCGCCAATGTAATTTTGACGCCGGTTCAGGTAGTCGCGCACCTCTTCATCCGACGATGGCGTCAGGCTGGCCTGGTTGCCATCGCTGCTGTCGAACTGCGCTTCGAGCGACTCGGCGCGTTCGGCCGCCATGCGGTAGCGCCGCTGCAATTGCAGGATGGCGCGCGCGATTCCCGGCATGTTTTCGACCAGCATCTTGAGTTCGGCCAGCGAGGCGCCTTCGCTGCCGGGCAGTTCGCCCATGACATCGCGCACGTCCGCCACCAGGCTGGCGCTGTCGTGCTCCGAAAAAATCTGCGGATCGACGCCCAGCACACTGCCTATGCGCAGCAGGATCGGCACCGTCAGCGGGCGCTGGTTGCGCTCGATCTGGTTCAGGTAGCTCGGCGACAGGCCCAGCGCCCTGGCCAGCGCGGCCTGCGTCAGGCTGCGTTCTTCACGCAGCCGCTGCAAGCGCACGCCCATGAACACCTTAGTCATGATGCAGATCGCTTAAACATTCGCAACATTTGCAAATTCCTGCCAAAAGCTTCGCAATTCCTCGCATTTTTACGCCTTCTCCTCGACTCAGAATAAGCGAATAATGCAAACAAATGACAAAAAACGCAAGTCGCGTGAGCCTTGTCCACCACCCCAGGAGACCGAATATGACCGTCACGAACGCTTCCATCCCGACCGTACCGCTGCTGATCGATGGGCAATGGCTGGAGTCGGCCAGCACCGTCTGGCGCGACGTGCTCAATCCGGCGACCCAGGAAGTGCTGGCGCGGGTGCCGTTCGCCACGGCGCAGGAAGTGGCGCAGGCCGTTGCGGCCGCTCAAGGCGCCTTCGCCAGCTGGCGCAAGACGCCGATCGGCGCGCGCGCCCGCATCTTCCTGAGGTTGCAACAACTCATCCGCGACAACATGGCCGAGCTGGCCGCCACCCTCACCGCCGAACAGGGCAAGACCCTGCTCGATGCCGAAGGCGATATTTTCCGCGGACTGGAAGTGGTCGAGCACGCCGCCACGATCGGCACCTTGCAAATGGGCGAGTTCGCCCAGAACGTGGCCGGCGGGGTCGATACCTACAGCGTGCTCCAGCCGCTCGGCGTGTGCGCCGGCATTACCCCGTTCAATTTCCCCGCCATGATTCCCTTGTGGATGTTCCCGATGGCGATCGCCTGCGGCAATACCTTCGTGCTCAAGCCGTCCGAGCAAAACCCGCTGGTGACCGTCAAGCTGGTGCGGCTGGCGCTGGAAGCGGGCATCCCGGCCGGCGTGCTCAACATGGTGCATGGCGGCGAGGAGGTGGTCAACGCCTTGTGCGACCATCCGCACATCAAGGCCATTTCCTTTGTCGGCTCGACCCGGGTCGGGACCCATGTCTATCAGCGCGCCACCCTGGCCGGCAAGCGCGCCCAATGCATGATGGGGGCAAAAAACCATGCGGTGGTGCTGCCCGACGCCAACAAGGAACAAACCCTGAACCAGCTGCTCGGCGCCGCTTTTGGCGCGGCCGGCCAGCGTTGCATGGCGGCCAGCGTGGTGGTGCTGGTGGGCGAGGCGCAAGCCTGGCTGGCGGAACTGGCGCACAAGGCGTGCGCCATGTCGGTCGGCGCCGGCAAGGATAATCCGGACCTCGGCCCGCTGGTCTCGTGCGCGGCCAAGGAGCGGGTGCTGTCGATGATTGCGCGCGGCGTGGAGCAGGGCGCCACCCTGGCGCTGGACGGGCGCGCCATCCGCGTCGATGGCTACCCGAACGGCAATTTCGTCGGACCGACCATCTTGTCCGATGTGACTCCCGGCATGCGCGTCTACGACGAAGAAATCTTCGGCCCGGTGATGATCGTGGTGGCGGCCGCCACCCTCGATGAAGCGATCGCCCTGGTCAATGCCAATCCGAACGGCAATGGGACGGCGCTGTTCACGCAAAGCGGCGCGGCGGCGCGCAGATTCCAGGAAGACATCGATGTCGGCCAGGTCGGCATCAACGTGCCGATTCCGGTGCCGGTGCCGCTGTTCAGTTTTACCGGTTCGCGCGGCTCGAAACTGGGCGACCTCGGGCCCTTCGGCAAGCAGGTGGTGCTGTTCTACACGCAAACCCAGACCATCACCCAGCGCTGGTTCGCCGATGCCGCCTCGGTCGGCCAGGTCAACACCACCATCAGCCTGAGCTAGCGCGATGCAATTCGACCTCAACGATGAGCAGCGCGCATTCCAGCAGGCGGCGCGCGCCTTTTCGGAAGGCCAACTGGCGCCGCACGCGGCGCGTTGGGATGCCGAGGCGTATTTCTGCCGAGCAACCATCGCGCGCGCCGGCGAACTGGGCTTTTGCGGCCTGTACACGCCCCAGCGCTGGGGCGGGCTGGGCCTGTCGCGGCTCGACGCCGCCATTGTGTTCGAAGAGCTGGCGGCCGGCTGCACCTCGACCACGGCCTACCTGACGATTCACAATATGGCCACCTGGATGGTCACGCGCTGGGGCACCGAAGCGCTGTGCCGGCAATGGGCCGCGCAACTGGCCAGCGGGGCCAGCCTGGCCAGCTACTGCCTGACCGAAGCGCAGGCCGGGTCCGACGCCGCCGCCCTGCGCACCCAGGCTGTGCGCGATGGCGGCGACTACCTCATCGACGGCAGCAAGGCCTTCATTTCGGGCGCCGGGCGCACCGACTTGCTGGTGGTGATGGCGCGCACCGGCCAGAGCGGCGCGGCCGGCATTTCGGCGTTCGCGGTGCCGTTCGAGACGCCCGGGGTCAGCGTCGGCAAGCCGGAACACAAGATGGGATGGAACAGCCAACCCACCTGCGCCATTCACTTCGACGGGGTGCGCATCCCGGCGCGCAACCGGCTGGGCGAAGAAGGTCAAGGTTTTTCGATGGCCATGAAGGGGCTCGATGGCGGGCGCATCAATATCGCCACCTGTTCGATCGGCACCGCGCAGGCGGCGCTGAACCGGGCCCAGGCGCATCTGAAAGAGCGGGTCCAGTTCGGGCGCGAACTGGCGCAGTTCCAGGCCCTGCAATTCAAGCTGGCCGACATGCTTACCGAGCTGGTGGCGGCGCGCCAGCTGGTGCGCCTGGCCGCCTGCAAGCTCGATAGCGACAGCCCGGACGCCAGCGCGTATTGCGCCATGGCCAAGCGGTTTGCCACCGACGCCGGTTTTAACGTCGCCAACGACGCCCTGCAACTGCATGGCGGCTACGGCTACATACGCGAGTATCCGCTGGAACGCCATGTGCGCGACACGCGGGTGCATCAAATCCTCGAAGGAACCAACGAAATCATGCGTTTGATCATCGCCAGGGCCATCCTGCGTGACGGCGCCACGGAGACACTGAAATGAACACGACTTACACCAATCTGAGCGTCGAACGCCATCGGCATACGGTGCAGATCACGCTGCACAATCCACCGGCGCACACCTGGACCGAAGAGAGCCTGGCTGCATTGACCAGGCTGCTGAACGAGCTCCAGCAAGAGCGCGCGGTGTATGCGCTGGTCATCACCGGCGATGGTCCCAAGTTCTTCTCGGCCGGGGCCGACCTCAAGCTGTTCGCCGACGGCGACCAGGCGCGCGCGCGCCGCATGGCGCAGCGCTTCGGCGAAGCGTTCGAAGCACTGGCCGCGTTTCGCGGCGTGACCATCGCCGCCATGAACGGCTACGCCATGGGCGGCGGGCTCGAATGCGCATTGGCCTGCGATATCCGCATCGCCGAAGAGCACGCGCAGATGGCGCTGCCGGAAGCGTCGGTCGGCTTGCTGCCGTGCGCCGGAGGCACCCAGAACCTGGCGCGCCTGGTGGGCGAGGGCTGGGCCAAGCGCCTGATCCTGTGCGGCGAGCGCATCGGCGCGGCGCAGGCGCTGGCGATCGGGCTGGTCGAGGAAGTGGTGCCGTCCGGGCAGGCATTGAGCAGCGCGCTGGCCTTGGCCGCCAAAGTGGCGCGCCAGAGCCCGGGCAGCGTGGCCGCCTGCAAGGAGTTGATCCAGGCCGGCCGCAGCCTGCCGGCCCGGCACCTGTTGCCGCTCGAGCGCGAACGCTTCGTCAGCCTGTTCGATACCGAAGACCAGCGGGAGGGCGTGCAAGCCTTCCTCGGCAAACGCGAAGCGAGCTGGAAAAATGCCTGAGATCACTCCCGGCACGGCCCCCGTGCGATTTGAAGAGCGCGCACTGGGCGGCGGCATGCGTCTGGCGCTCGCCACGCTCGATGCGCCCAAGTCCCTGCACGCGCTCACGCTCGAGATGATCGGCCTGCTCGACGCCGCCATGCAGCGCTGGGCGCGGGATGCGTCGATTGCCTGCGTGGTGCTGCAATCGAGCACCGACAAAGCCTTTTGCGCCGGTGGCGACGTGCGCAGCCTGCGCGACGCCATCCTGGCGCAGCCGCGCCAGATACCGAACCTGGCCGCGCAAGCGTTCTTCAGCGCGGAATACCGGCTCGACTATCGCATCCATACCTTTCCCAAACCGGTGCTGGTGTGGGGCGGCGGCATCGTGATGGGCGGCGGCCTGGGGTTGATGGCCGGCGCCAGCCACCGCGTCGCGACGGAAACGACCCGGATCGCCATGCCGGAAGTGTCGATCGGCCTGTTTCCGGATGTGGGCGGCAGCTGGTTCCTGGCGCGCATGCCGGGCCGCTGCGGCCTGTTCCTGGGCTTGACCGGGGCCGCGATGAATGGCGCCGACGCCGTGTTTACCGGGCTGGCCGACTATCTGATCGCGCAGCAGGAACGCGCCAGCGTCATCGACGCCCTGTGCGACGCCGACTGGCGGGCAGCGCAACCGGCCGGCGTGACGCTCGATGCGGTTTTGCGCCGCTTTGCCGCCGCGCCGCAGGCCTGGCCGGCGGCCCAGGTGCGGACCCATTTCGATGCGATTGAGCAAATGACGGCGCCGCGCGCCTGCGCCGATGTGGTCTCGGCCATCGTCGCGTACAAGGGCGACTCGCCCTGGCTGAAACGGGCGGCGGCGACCCTTGGCGCGGGCTCGCCCCTGTCGGTCGCGCTGGCCTGGTCCTTGCGGGAGCGCGCGCGCCACCTCAATCTGGCCGACGTGTTTCGCCTGGAATTGAACGTGGCGGTGCGCTGCTGCGCCCATCCCGACTTTGCCGAGGGGGTGCGGGCGCTGCTGGTCGACAAGGACAACGCACCGCAATGGCAAGCGGCCAGCCCGGGGCACGTGGCGCACTGCTTCGCGCCGCTGTGGCACGATCATCCGCTGGCCGACCTGCCCACTCATTGAGAACGGAGTTTCACATGCAGCACATCGCTTTTATCGGACTGGGCAACATGGGCGCGCCGATGGCCCGCAACCTGCTGCGCGCACAGTACAGCGTGTCGGTCTTCGACTTGTCGGCGGCGGCCGTGGCCGCACTGAGCGGGGCCGGCGCGCGCGCCGCCGCCACGGCGGCCGACGCCGTTAAACAGGCGGACATCGTCATCACCATGTTGCCGGGTAATGAGCACGTGCGCGCGCTGTACCTGGACAGTGGCGGCGTGCTCGATGCGGCGCCGGCGCGCGCGCTGCTGATCGATTGCAGCACCATCGCGGCCGATGTGGCCAGGGAAGTGGCCGGCGCCGCCGCCGCGCGCGGCTTTGCGATGCTCGATGCGCCGGTCTCGGGCGGCACGGCGGGGGCCGCCGCCGGCACGCTCACCTTCATCGTCGGCGGTGACGCCGATGCGCTGGAACGCGCGCGGGCGCTGCTCGGGGCGATGGGCAAGACTATTTTTCATGCCGGCGGCGCCGGCGCCGGCCAGGTGGCCAAGATCTGCAACAATATGCTGCTCGGCGTGCTGATGGCCGGCACGGCCGAAGCGCTGAACCTCGGCGTGGCCAACGGCCTCGATCCGAAGGTGCTGTCGGACATCATGTCGAAGAGCTCGGGCCGCAACTGGGCGCTGGAACTGTACAACCCGTGGCCCGGGGTGATGGAGGGCGCGCCGGCCTCGCGCGCTTACAGCGGCGGCTTCGGCAGCGCCCTGATGCTCAAGGACCTGGGGCTGGCCCGGCAGGCCGCCGCCGGCGTGCAGGCGCCGACGCCGCTGGGCAGCCTGGCCCACGAGTTGTACCGGCAACACCAGCAGGACGGGTATGGGCAGCAGGATTTTTCCAGCATCGTCAAGCTGTTCCAGGCCCGCATCCGGGCCGCGTCTCAGCCCGAATAGCGGTCGGCCTGGCGCGCCAGCGCGATGAACGATTGCACGTAGTCGATGTCGCTGTCGCTGTCGCGCACGCCCAGGTAAATATGCTTCCGGATGCCATGCGGGCCGAGCCGCAGGGTGCGCAAGGACAGGTGCGGCGCGTAATCGCTCACCAGCCACTTCGGCAAGGCCGCCACGCCGCGCCCGCTGGCCACCATCTGCAGCAGGATATCGGTCGTTTCGATGGTCTTGTGCTTGCGCGGCGCGCATTTGGCCGGCAACAGGAACATGCTGTAAATATCCAGGCGCTCGATGGGAACCGGGTAGGTGATCAGGGTTTCTTCATTGAGCTGTTCGGGCGCCACTTCCTGCTGGCCGGCCCAAGGATGATCGCGGTGCACCACCAGCACCTGTTCATAGTCGAACACCGGTTCGAAGCGCAAGCCCGGCTTGAGCAGGGGATCGGGCGTGACCAGCAAGTCGATCTCGAAGCCGAACAGGGCGCCGATGCCGCCGAACTGGAACTTCTGTTTGACATCGACATCGACCAGCGGCCACGCCGCCAGGTAAGGCGAAACGATTTTCAACAGCCATTGGTAGCAGGGATGGCACTCCATGCCGATGCGCAGGGTGCCCCGTTCGCCGTGGGCAAACTGGCGCAGCCGTTCTTCCGCCAGTATCAACTGGGGCAGCAGGCGCTGCGCGACCCCGTGCAGATACAGTCCGGCCTGGGTCAGGCGCAAGCTGCGCCCTTCACGCAGCCAGAGGGAGGTGCCGATCTGCCGTTCCAGCTTTTTCATGCTGTGGCTGAGGGCCGACTGGGTCACGTGCAGCACCTCGGCGGCGGCGGTCAGGGAGCCGTGCCGCTCGGTTTCGAGCAGGGTGGCCAGATGAATGCGTTCCAACATGGATGAGCAGATTTCATGGAGTGGTGAGAAAAGACCATTGTACTTCATCGATGGCGCTCTCTACCATGGTCGCACTGTCTAATTAAGGAGTGTGCAATGACCATCGTTCATAATCTGGGATTCCCCCGCATCGGCGCGCGGCGCGAATTGAAATTCGCGCTGGAGTCCTACTGGAAAGGCGACTCGTCGCGCGATGCGCTGAAACAACTGGGAGCTGAACTGCGCCAGCGCCACTGGCAAGACCAGGCCGGCCTGGACCTGGTGCCGGTGGGCGACTTCGCTTTCTACGACCAAGTGCTGGACATGAGTTTTACCCTGGGCAATTTGCCGCAGCGGGTGAGCGGCTTCCGGGGCGAGCAGCTCGATAACTATTTCCGCGTGGCGCGCGGCCGTTCGGCGCACGCCGCCGAAGCCGGGCACGGCTGCTGCGACGGCGTGGCCGCCGGCGAAATGACCAAGTGGTTCGACACCAATTACCACTACATCGTGCCGGAACTGAGCGCGGCCAGCGCATTCGCCCTGGACCCCACCCGCCTGCTCGAACAATTGGCCGAAGCGGCCGCGCAGGGCGTCAAGGCCAAGCCGGTGATCATCGGCCCGCTCACTTACCTGGCGCTGGGCAAGGCCAAGGATCACTCCGACAAACTGGCTTTGTTGCCGCAACTGGTCGCGGTGTACGTGCAACTGCTCGACACGCTGGCGGCGCACGGCGTGGAATGGGTGCAGATCGACGAGCCGATCCTGGTCACCGAACTCGACGCCGCATGGCGGCAAGCGTTCACGCTGGCATACGAGCGCTTCAAGCCTTGCCGGGTCAAACTGCTGGTGGCGTCGTATTTCGGCAGCTTGCTCGAGAACCGGGCGCTCGCCGCCGGCTTGCCGGTAGCCGGCTTGCACATCGACGCCATCAACGGCGCCGACGATATCGCGCCGCTGCTCGCGCTGCTGCCGGCGGACAGCGTCTTGTCGCTGGGCGTCATCAACGGGCGCAATATCTGGAAGACCGACCTGGCCGCCGTGCTGGACTGGCTCGAACCGCTGGCCGCACGCCTCGGCGAGCGCCTGTGGATCGCGCCATCGTGCTCGCTGCTGCACGTGCCGGTCGACCTGGACAGCGAACTGACGCTCGATGCCGAGCTCGCATCCTGGCTCGCCTTCGCGCTGCAAAAACTCGATGAGTTGCGCGTGCTGGCCGGGGCGCTGCGCGGCGGGCGCGCCAGCGTCAGGGACGAACTGGCGGCCAACCAGGCCGCGCTGGCGGCCCGCCGCGCCTCGCCAAGGGTCAACAAGCCGGCCGTGCGGCAAGCCATCGCCCGGATCGACGCCAGCCTGGGCCAGCGCAAGAGCCCGTACCCCGTGCGCGCCGCCCGGCAAGCCGCGCTGCTCAACTTGCCGCTGTACCCGACAACGACCATCGGTTCCTTTCCGCAAACGGCCGAGATCCGCCGCGCGCGCAGTGCCTACAAGGTCGGCACGCTCGACGCAGCGGCTTACACGGTGGCCATGCGGGAAGAAATCGCGCGCAGCGTGCGCGAGCAGGAGGCGCTGGGACTGGACGTGCTGGTGCATGGCGAAGCCGAGCGCAACGATATGGTCGAATATTTCGGCGAGCAACTCGACGGCTACGCCTTCAGCCAGTTCGGCTGGGTGCAGTCGTACGGCTCGCGCTGCGTCAAGCCGCCCATCCTGTTCGGCGACATCAGCCGGCCCAAGGCCATGACGGTGGCGTGGATCGGCTACGCACAGTCGCTCACCAGCAAGCCGATGAAGGGCATGCTGACCGGCCCGGTCACGATCCTGAATTGGTCGTTCGTGCGCGACGACCAGCCGCGCTCGGATTCATGCAAGCAACTGGCGCTGGCCATCCGCGCCGAAGTGCAGGACCTGGAGCAGGCCGGCGTGCGCGTGATCCAGATCGACGAGGCGGCCCTGCGCGAAGGCTTGCCGCTGCGCAAAGCGGAATGGCGGCATTATCTCGACTGGGCGGTCGAATCGTTCCGCATCACGGCCAACGGCGTGGACGATGCGACACAGATCCACACCCATATGTGCTATTCGGAATTTAACGACATCATTGCCTCGATTGCCAGCATGGATGCCGACGTGATTACGATCGAAACCTCGCGCTCGGACATGGAATTACTCGATGCCTTCGACCATTTCAACTACCCCAACCAGATCGGCCCGGGCGTGTACGACATTCATTCGCCCAACATTCCGAGCGAAGCGGACATCGTGCACCTGATGCAAAGGGCGGCCGAGCGCATTCCCGCGCAGCGCCTGTGGATCAATCCCGATTGCGGCCTGAAAACGCGGCAGTGGAGCGAGGTGCTGCCGGCCCTGCGCAATATGGTCGCGGCCGCGAAAACCCTGCGCGCCCGGGCCTGATGCGGCGCGGCTGCCAGCGCATCAGGCCGCCAGCGGCATGCATCAGGCCAGCATGCGCTCGTGCAGTTCGGCGGGCGCATCGTCATACAGCTTGACCACGGTCGAGGTGCGCGTGCCGTAACCCGGAATCTCGATGCATACCGCCGACAATCCCCGCTCCAGGTCGAGCGCGACGCCGGTATCGGGCAGGCGCATGTCGGCCGCGCGGGTGGTGTCGGCCAGCATTTCGAAATACGCGTCTTCGGGCGCGCCCTGGCACAGCAAACTGGCGAACTGCGCCTTGGTGCGCACCACCTTCGGCCATGGCGCGTCGAGCAGGCTGTTGGAAATGCCGTAAATGCCCGGTTCCAGCGCCTGCCCGTTGCGCGCGTCGCCGGCCCCGCGATTCGAAAACCAGACCATGCCGCTGCGGTCGCCCAGCACCAGGTTAAAGCCGTTGTAGGCTGCGCCGCCATCGGCAATCTGCGCGATATAGTCGGCGGCCGTCATCGTACCGGCCAAAAAATCGACCACCAGCGCGCCGCGCGAGGGCGCATCGGTACGGCGCTCTTCGGGCGCGCGGATGTTGGTCAACGCCGCAAACCGCGGGCCGTTGGCGCCATCTTGCGTGATGCCCATCCAGCTGCCGCCGAACTTGAGGTCGCGCCCGGCGTAAATGTTCGGATGCTCGGGCCACACGCCGGCTGGCGCGGTCGGGCGGTCATAGAATTCGTCGCGGTTGGCGGCGGCGATGAGGGGCACGCCGGGAACGACCTGCCATGCAAAAACAATCAGGCACATGTGCTTATATCCATGAAAACTTCCGAATGGCGCGGGCCATCGGTGAACTGATCCAACCCGGCTTGCCGGACCCCCGCCGCCAGCGCGGTGTCGAACCCGTTGGGGGTGGCAAGATAGATTTCCATCCAGGTCTGGCGCCCGTCTTGCGCGCCGGGACGGCGTTTGAGCGACCCCGTCACGCCCGTTGGCAAGGCCAGGTCGGCCTGCATGGCGCGCACCAGCGGCGCGAGGCGCGCCGCGTGCTCGTCGCGCACCTTGTAGTAAATATACAGGTCGACCATGGCAGGCTAGAGGTCGAGCGCGTCGAGCGCGTAGGGCATCGGCAACATGCGCAGTGGCACGCCACTGGCCGAGCCAAGGTGGACATTGCCTTGCTCGATGGCCGCCAGTTTCATTTCCACCAGCGCATCGACGCCGCCGGCGCCGTTCGGCGCGCTGTTGACGATCATGCCGCACGGCTGGTCGGGGTCGTCCGCGGCGAACACTTCGTTTCCGGCCTGGGCCGGCGCGTTGATCGTCGCCAGCGCGGTACGGCGCTTGAGCTTGCCCAAATACTGGCTGCGCGCGACGATTTCCTGGCCCGGATAACAGCCTTTCTTGAAATTGACGCCGCCAAGCAACTCGAAATTGACCATCTGCGGAACAAATTGCTCCTGCGTACGCAGGGTGACCTGCGGCACGCCGGCATGAATCTCGGACAGGCGCCAGGCGTCGGTGCCAGCCGGGCGCAAGGCGCTGGCGAGCGCCGGCCAGGCGGCCTGGGCCGCCTCGGGCGTCGCCAGCCACTGGTAGCGGGGCGCGCCAAACACGTCGGCCACGCGCAGCAAGGTACCGAGCGGGTGGTCGATGCGCGAGTACGGCGTGGCCGGCAGCGCGCCGAACAAGGGCAGCAGCGCGGCCTCGGCGCCAGCGCCGCCAATGCCAAGCAGCACCATTGTGCCGCCAGCATCGCTGAACTTGGCTTTGGCGCGCATCACGAACATGGACAGGCGCTTTTGCAGTGCGGGGGCAATGTCGCGCGCCAGCTGCAGGAAGACCGACTCGCTGCCGCGCCACATCAGGAAGGTTGCCTGCAAGCGCCCCTTGGGGGTACAGTAGCCCGCCAGCCGCAGGTCCGCCAGGCCGAGATGTTCAACATCATTGGTCAGCTGATTGTGCAGGAAAGTGGCGGCATCGTCGCCGCTGACCGCGAGCAGGGCCTGGTCGGTGATGGCCGCGACGAAGCCGGATGCCAGCTCGGCGACGGTGAGCGCATGGCCGAAGTCCGGCACGTGGCCGGAGCCGTCAGTGGCGAGTTGCGCGCCCTGCGACGAGAGATATTCATTCCAGTTGTTCATAAATTCCAAATATTTCCCGATTTAAGCTTTATCATTACGGGCTCATTATAGAGATGTCGCGAAAATCGCGCCGGACACGGCGTAAAACCACAGAATCGAGTTCGGCCTTGTTCAAAAAATTACTCATATTGATCCTCTTGCTGTGCACCGGCGCGGCGATGTACTTCTTCACCTGGGCCAAGGAGCCGATCACCACGTCCGGCGAGCCCATCGCATTTACGGTCCAGCCTGGCAGCAGCGTGGGCACGGCCGCCCAGGAGATTGTCGACGCCGGTGTGCCGGTCAATCCGTACATGCTGTCCTTGCTGGCGCGCGCCACCCAGACCGCGTCGAAGATCAAGGCCGGCACCTACGAGCTCAAGCCGAACACCTCGCCGCGCCGCCTGCTCGACCAATTGGTGCGCGGCGAATTCGCCCAGGAATCGCTGACCATCATCGAAGGCTGGACCTTCAAGCAGATGCGCCAGGCGGTTGCCAGCAACAAAGGCCTCAAGCACGATACGGACAAGCTGTCCGATGCCGAACTGCTGGCCAGGATCACGACCGACTACAAGGCGGCCGAAGGCTTGTTCTTCCCGGACACCTATCTGTTCGCCAAGGGATCGAGCGACATACAGATCTACAAGCAGGCGCACGCCCTGATGATGAACCGCCTCGGCGCCGCCTGGGAAAAGCGCGACCCCAGCCTGCCGTACGACAACCCGTACCAGGCGCTGGTCATGGCCTCGATCATCGAAAAAGAAACCGGCCAGAAGTCCGAGCGCGCCATGATCGCCGGCGTGTTCGTGAACCGCCTGCGCCAGGGCATGATGCTGCAGACCGATCCGACCGTGATCTATGGCATGGGCGACAAGTACGCCGGCAACATCCGCAAACGCGACCTCGAAACCGACACGCCGTACAATACCTATACGCGCACCGGCCTGCCGCCGACCCCGATTGCCTTGCCTGGCGTGCAATCGCTGGCCGCCGCGCTGGGGCCGGCCAAGACCGACGCCCTGTATTTTGTGGCGCGCAAGGATGGCACCAGCCAGTTTTCCAGCAATTTGTCCGACCATAACCGGGCAGTGAATCAATATCAACGATAGGCGTTTCCCGTTCCATGACCGACAGTACCGCCTCAAGAGGCAAGTTCATCAGCTTTGAAGGCATCGACGGCGCCGGCAAGTCCACCCATATCGGCTTTGTCGCCGCCGCCCTGGCAGCGCGCGGCAAGCGCGTCGTCTCGTCACGCGAACCGGGCGGCACCGCGCTCGGCGAACACTTGCGCGAACTGCTATTGCACGAAAAGATGCACCTCGAAACCGAGGCCTTGCTGATGTTCGCCAGCCGCCGCGAGCATATCGCCCAGGTCATCGAACCGGGCCTGGAGCGTGGCGACTGGGTCATTTCCGACCGGTTTACCGACGCCAGCTTTGCCTACCAGGGCGGCGGACGGGGCCTGGACCGGGCCAAGCTGGAGGCGCTGGAGCAATGGGTGCATCCGCATCTGCAACCGGACCTGACCTTGCTGTTCGACGTGCCGCTCGATGTGGCCCGTGCGCGCCTGGACGCCACCCGTACGCTGGACAAGTTCGAACAGGAAAAAGCCGACTTTTTCGCGGCCTGCCGCAATGAATACCTGCGCCGCGCGGCGCAGTTTCCGGAACGGATTGTTGTCATCGATTCCACGAAATCGATTGCCGAGATCCAGGCCGCCCTGGGCGACATCCTCGAAACGCTGCTGTAAGTGATTGATTAAACTAAGAATGTCGCGATGAGCAATACAATTTATCCCTGGCAGGCGAGTGCGTGGCAGCAATTGCAGCTGATGCGCGAACGCTTGCCGCACGCGATCCTGTTCCACGGCGCCGCCGGCACCGGCAAGGCCGATTTTATCGAAGCCTTCGCCCAATCCTTGCTGTGCGAGAACGTTCGTCCCGACGGCCACGCTTGCGGCGCCTGCGGGTCGTGCGGCTGGTTTTCGCAGCAAAACCATCCCGACTACCGCCGCGTACGGCCTGAAGCGCTGGAAGACGAAGCGCCGGCCGAGGGCGAAGAGGGCGCCGAGCTTGACGGCGGCAAGAAAGCCAAGTCGACCAAGGCGCCGTCGAAAGAGATCAAGATCGAGCAGATCCGGGCGCTGGCCGACTTCATGAACATCTCCACCCACCGCCAGGGGCTGCGGGTGGTGGTCGTGTATCCGGCCGAGGCGCTCAATATGCCGGCCTCGAACGCCTTGCTCAAGACACTGGAAGAGCCGCCGCCGGGCACCGTGTTCCTGCTCTCGTCGAACAGCCTGGACCGCTTGCTGCCGACGATCCTGTCGCGCTGTCGCAAGTTCGCCCTGCCCATGCCGGACGAAGCCGCCGCGCTGGCCTGGCTGAAAGAACAGGGCCTGGCGGACGCCGACAGCTGGCTGCGCGAGCAGGGCGGCGCGCCGCTGGCCGCGCTGGCGCAATCCGAAACGGGTAACCGCGAGGATTTGGAGGCGCTCTTGCACTGCTTGGCGCATCCGAGCGTCGACGGCGCACTGCGGACTGCCGAAAAATTGAGCAAAGCACCCCTGTCGACGTTGGTTTCTTGGATGCAGCGCTGGCTTTACGATCTGTTTTCCTACAAACTAGCGGGTAGTATCCGGTATTATCCACGTTACCAGAAGGAAATCGCCGTGCTTGCTGGCAAAGTACACACTGCGAACCTGCTGCGCGCGATGAAAAATGCAAACGACCGGCGCGCGATCGCGGACCATCCGCTGTCGCCGAAATTGTTTGTCGAAGACCTGTTGCTTGATTACACTGCATGCTGTACCTGAAAGGATTTTAATGTCTGGCAACCCTACTGACCCAAGCGCTCCGCAAATCACGCGTCCTTCGGTCCTGTCGCTTGCCATCAAGGAAAAGGCGGCGCTGTATGCCGCGTATATGCCTTTCCTGCGCAACGGCGGCATGTTTGTGCCCACTGTGAAGCCGTACAAGATCGGCGATGAGATTTACCTGATTCTGGCGTTGATGGACGATACCAATAAATACCCGATCGCAGGCAAGGTGGCCTGGATCACGCCTGCGGGCGCCAACAATAACAAGGCGCAAGGCATCGGCGTGCATTTCCCCGACGACGAGACTGGCCAGCGCGCCAAGTTGCGTATCGAAGAGATCCTGGGCGCGGCCCTGCGCTCCTCGCGCGCCACGCATACCTTGTAAAAACCCTTTAACCTGACTGTCACCGCTCGCTGTATGCCGTCTTTCGTCCATCGTGTTGCCCGTCCCGACGACCTGCCTGTCATCGTCGACATTTACAATTCGACCATCGCCTCGCGCGAAGTGACTGCCGATACCGAGCCGGTGTCAGTGGCCTCGCGCCAGGCATGGTTCGACGACCATGATCCCGAGCGCCGCCCGCTGTGGGTGCTGCACGCGGCCGACGACGCCGGCGCCAGCCCTGAGGTGATCGGCTGGATGTCGTATTCCAACTTCTACGGCCGCCCGGCTTACTCGGGCACCGCCGAACTGTCGATCTATATCGCCGAAAGCTGGCGCGGCAAGGGCATCGGGCGCTATTGCCTGGAACAGGCCATTGCCTACGCGCCGAACATTGCCGTGCACACCTTGCTCGGCTTCATCTTCGGCCACAACGCGCCCAGCCTGGCCTTGTTCAAGAAGTTTGGCTTCGATACCTGGGCCAACCTGCCGCGCGTGGCCAACCTGGACGGCATCGAGCGCGACCTGATCATTCTGGGCAAGCGTATCGGCTAGGGGGACCTCGAAGAACCGTCGCGAGCGGCGCAAGTTTCGTTCGAGAAGCGCAGCCGTACGAAGGTACGGTGAGCATCGCAGGGCGAAAATTGCGCCGCGCAGTAGGTTGTTCGAGGTCTCCTAACGTTTACAATGTCGGAATGTATATCGACTCCCACTGCCATATCAATTTTCCGGAGCTTGCCGCGCGCATGCCCGAGATCCTCGCCACCATGGCCGCCAACAAGGTCACCCACGCCCTGTGCGTGTCGGTCGACCTGCCGGACTTTCCGCAAGTGCTGGCCCTGGCCAAGGAGTATCCCCACATCTACGCCTCGGTCGGCGTGCATCCCGATTACGAGGATACGCCGGAACCTTCCGTTGACCAGCTGGTCGAATTGTCACACCATCCGAAAATCGTCGCCATCGGCGAGACCGGCCTCGACTATTTTCGGCTCCAGGGCGACCTGGAGTGGCAGCGCGAGCGCTTCCGGGTGCACATCCGTGCTTCCAGAATCACGCGCAAGCCATTGATTATTCACACCCGCGCCGCCAGTGCGGACACCATCCGCATCATGCAGGAAGAGGGCGCGGGGACCGACAAGGGCGGCGTGGCCGGCGTAATGCATTGCTTTACTGAATCACTGGAAGTGGCCGAGGCCGCGATTGCGATGGGGTTTTACATTTCCTTTTCGGGCATCGTCACCTTCAAGAGCGCCAAGGAGTTGCAAGCCGTGGCCCGCGCCGTGCCGCTCGATCGCATCCTGATCGAGACCGATTCGCCTTACCTGGCGCCGGTGCCGCACCGGGGCAAGATGAACGAGCCGGGCTTTGTATGCCACGTGGCCGAATACCTGGCGGCGCTCAAGGACGTGCCGCTGGCAACGGTGGCGCAGCAAACGACCGATAATTTCTTCAATCTTTTCAAGGTCATACGCGATAAAGTTGAAGTGGATTCTGCGGCGTGAGCACAGTTAATCCGGTTTCTGAGCGAATCGGTATTTCTCAATAAATTCAAGCGTTTACGGACCTACCTTCATGTTCAAGCTGATCAGTCGTTTGCTCCTGGCCACCGTGCTTGCGAGCGCCTCGGCCACGGCGGCGGCCGATCCGGTACGCGATTTCGTCGTTGCCGCCCAGCTGGACAACGCGTCCATGGCCCGCAAACTCCTTAAAAACGGCGGCAACCCGAACACGGTCGATCCGATCACCGGCCAAAGCGTGCTGATCCTCGCGCTGCGCGAGGGCGCCAACGATGTCGTCAACGTGTTGCTCGGCCAGAGCGGCATCGACCTCGAACTGGCCGCGCCGAACGGCAACCGCGCCCTGATGATGGCCGCGTTCAAGCGCAACAAGCCGGCGGTGCTGGCCTTGCTGGCCAAGGGCGCCATCGTCACCTATCCCGGCTGGACCCCGCTGCACTACGCGGCCGCCAGCGGCGACGACGAGATCGTCCGCATCCTGCTCGAGCACCACGCCTACATCGACGCCGAAACGCCCAGTCAACTGACCCCGCTGATGATTGCCGCACGCGAAGGCCACGAAGCGGCCGCCAGGCTGCTGATGCGGGAGGGCGCCGACGCCACCCTGCGCAATAATGAAAGCCTGACAGCCGCCCAGATCGCCGAGCGCGCCGACAAGCCGCGCATCTCCGACGCCATCAACGCCCATCTTGCCCAGAGCCGGCGCGGCCTTTAAGGGACGTGGCGGTGAAAGCGGGCGCCGGCAAGCGCCGAACTGGCACGGAAAAGCGAGTTATCTCGCGGCATCAAATTGCACCCATGTTGTTGATAATGATTACGTCGTACTAATCAAAGCCAAGCAACGGCGGGGCATCCGGGCCGTGACGGCCTGGCCGCCAATCCAAAGGGAAAATTATGCTGAACGAACGCGAAATCGAAAGCTGCTATCTGGGGCAGTTCATTCCTGTCCACTATCACCACAATATGTTGATGGACCAAAACCGGATGCACGGTTTCAAGTCGGCGATCCATTACGCGGTTTTTCCTGGCGCCAAGGTGCTCGAGCTCGGTGGCGGAACGGGCGTGCTGTCCTGGTTCGCGGCCGCCAAGGCTGAAAAAGTGTACTGCGTCGAATTCAATCCCGACATGGTCAAGGAAGCGCGCAAGATGATGTCGATGAACCCGAACGGCCACAAGGTCGAGGTGGTGCACGCTGACGCCTTCGAGTACCTGCCGCCGGAGCCGGTCGACATTGTCATCTGCGAAATGATCCACGTTGGCATGTTGCGCGAAAAACAGGTGGAAGTGATCGAATCGTTCAAGCAACGCTATCTGGCGCGCTTTGGCGGCCCGCTGCCGCGCTTTTTGCCGGAAGCGGTCATCATGGCGGTCCAGCCATTGCAGCAGGAATACGACTTCGAAGGGTTTTACGCGCCCATCGTGCAGTTCCAGGAAACCACGGTAATCCATCCCGGCACGGTCGAAATGGCGCCGCCGTCGGTGTACAGCATTCTCGACTTCAGCCAGCCGCAAGACACCCGCATCGCGTGGGAAGGCAAGTTTTTGGTTGAAAAGAATGGCGTCGTCAATGCGATGCGTTTCATTACCAAGAACGTGCTGGCGGTCGTGAGCGAAGAGAACGCCACCATCGACTGGCTAAACCATTACATGACCTTGCCGCTGCAACAGGGCGTGCAGTGCAAGGCGGGCGACGTGTTGCAGGTGAGTTTCCATTACCGCGCCGGTGGCTCGATTCCCTCGCTCGAAGCGGCGATCCGGGTTGATGTGCTGCATGCGGTGGTGCCGGAGTCCGTCGAAAGAGTGCGCGTCTACGCCTGATCGGGGCCACTGGTGGAGCGGGGCCGGCATGCGCCGGCCAGCCAGCGCCGCCGATCGATTTGCCGCGCGGCGGGCGAGCCCGTAAAATGCGGGCTTGACCGTTTATATAAGTGCATATGGAAAATATTGACCAGCGTTACCTCGTCCAGCAAAACAAACTCAGCGACGACGCGCTGAAGCCGCCCGTGTTCGCCAAAGTCATGCGCAGCAAGGAAGGCAAGTTCGAAGGTGTTTCCTTCATCAAGAACAAGGAAAAAGCCACCATCATGACCATCGGGCAAGCCCAGGAAGTGATCGACTGGGCATCGAACAAGAAGTCCAACGCGCACGAATACGCCACCAAGATTATTTGCGTCGGGCAGTAACTGCTGCCGTTTTACGCCGTCGCCCCCGCCGGGGACCGCCCTGGCGGGGGCGACGGTGGCGTTCCGAGCGCATCTGTTCGGGCGCATCGTCCCCACTTATCCCGGTTTTTCGCACTTCGCCCGCGCCCTGGCGCCGTTGGTCGCACGCGCATTGCGGCATCGGCGCGATGTCCTTACAGTACACCCACCTGAACTTTTCCCGTGAGGAGAAAACGATGTTGAGTTTCCTGTTGTGGCTGGTGGTGCTTGTCCTCTGCTGGCCGCTGGCCCTGCTGGCTCTTGTGCTCTATCCGCTGGTGTGGCTGGTGCTCCTGCCGTTTCGCCTGCTGGGCATCGGCGTGGAAGCGGTGTTTGAACTGCTGCGTTCGATCGTGATGCTGCCGGCGCGCGTGCTGCGCGGCAGCCCCGGGCGCTGAAGCCCGGCGCCGCGCCAGGCCGGCGCTACGCCCGTGCTACCCTCGTGCTACCCCCGTGCCGCTTTACCCGTGTTTCAATTGCTGAGGCCTGGCGCCGGCCAGGCGGCGTGGTGCCGCCGCAGCGGTGCGCGCAGGCGCGCCAGGCCGTGCTCCGGCATGGGCCGCCTCACTCCCAAGCGTAAAAATACTCATCGCCTGCACCAGGGTGGCCGCCTGCTCCTGCAAACTGCTCGACGCGGCCGCGGTTTGCTCGACCAGGGCGGCGTTTTGCTGCGTCATGTCATCCATCTGGGTCACCGCATGGTTGATCTGCTCGATCCCGGCCCCTTGCTCGGCCGAGGCGACGGCGATCTCGGCCATGATGCTGGTGATCCGGGTCACGCTGTTCAGGATCTCGCTCATGGCGCTGCCTGCGTCGTTGGCGAGCTGGTTGCCCGCTTCCACCCGGTCCACGCTGTGATTGATCAACACCTTGATTTCCTTGGCGGCCGAGGCGGAGCGCTGGGCCAGGTTGCGTACCTCGCTGGCCACGACCGCAAAACCACGGCCCTGCTCGCCGGCGCGCGCCGCTTCCACGGCGGCATTGAGTGCCAAAATATTCGTCTGGAAGGCAATGCCGTCGATCACGGAGATAATGTCGACAATCTTGCGCGAGCCCTCGTTGATGTCGCCCATCGTCCGCACCACCTGCGATACCACCGCCGCGCCCTTGGTCGCGGCCTGCGAGGCGCCCAGCACCAGTTCGTTGGCCTGATGGGCATTGTCGGCGTTCTGCTTCACCGTGGACGTCAGCTCTTCCATGGACGAGGCGGTTTCCTCCAGGTTCGAGGCCTGCGATTCGAGCCGCGACGAGACGTCGTTGTTACCCGACGCAATATCGCGGGTGGCCGCGCTGATGTTCTCGATGCTGACCCGCACATCGCCGACGATGCCGCGCAGGCTGTCGTTCATGTCTTTCAGGGCGCGCAGCATTTTTCCGACTTCATTGTCCGCGCCGACATCGAATTCGTTGACCAGGTTGCCGCTGGCGACGCTCTGCGCCACCGCGACGGCGTTATTCAGCGGTACCGTGACGGCGCGCGTGACCAGTACGGTGAACCAGCCGGCGGCGCCCAGCAGCGCCAGCATGACGCCGAGCATGGTCCAGCGTTCGGCATGGAAGTTGCCGATCTTGGTAACGAACATGGTGTCGAGATCGGCCTTGGCCGCGCTGTTGAGCGTGAACTGGGCGTCGATCGCGCGCGTCGCGGCGGCCACATACTCGCTTGCGCTGTAACTAAGCGCCTCGGGCTTGAGGATCTGTTCGGTCGCGAGCCCGGTGAGCGTGGTCGACAGCGTGACCGCGTCGTTCATCAGCGGTGCCATGCTGGCGCCGATCGCCGGGTTATACGTGGCAGCCTTGCCGAAGGCGTTCGTGGTTTGCTGCACGCGGTCGTTGATCTTGCCGATCATCGATGAAATGATCTGCCGTTCTTCCTGGGTGGCTTCTTTCTTTCCGAGCAAGCCGGCGCCCTTGGCGCGCAATTGCCCCAGTTCTTCCGTCAGATACGGCAACTGGTAATACATGGCTTGGATTAATTGATACGAATCTTTGTCCGGATCGAGGCTGAGACCGTAATAGTCCCCGATCAATTCGTTCACTTTCAGCGCCTTGGCCAACAATGCGGTGTGCGCGGCATAGCTTTGGGCCACTGTCATCGTCTTGCCGGACACCCCCGAGCGCAGGGTTTCCCACTCGCGCCGCGGCTCCGACCAGCGCATGGCGATGGTGGGATCGCTGATGTGCGTCATCAGGCTGTCGACCACCGCGAAGGCGGCCTCGGCCTCGCGCTGCTTGGCCGCGCGCTTGTCTTCGGCCCCCTTGTCGCCACCGAGCACCAGCGCCGACAGGCCCCGATGCTGCTGTGTCAGCTGGATCACCCGCAGAATGCTGGCCACGCCCGGCATGCCCGCCTGTTCTGACGCATAGGCCGTCAAGCCCTTGGCCGCTTCCTTGAAATACAAATAGGTTGGAATGCTCGTTACCATGATCCCGAGCACGCTCAGGATCAGATACGTGTGCCACACCTTGAGTTTGCCGAGAGCCGATTGCGCAGACATGATAATTCCTTCAGAAAGGCCGATCACGACTGCGTATGACAATGTTGCTCTACGCAATCAATGAATTCATCATAGCTTGATCAATCTCAATATGCACCAAATGTAACCGCTGAGGAGATAAATACATTGGTACAAAAAAGACACCCGATGTTGAATACTTAACAGACGGGGAGGGGAAGCTCGGCTACATTCAGGCACGCACACGCGCTCCACGCGAAGCGGGTGTGCGTCTTTTCTTCTTTATAGGAAACCATCATGCGCTTGGACATTTACCGCAGGGCCGAACACGACGGCAAGTACTCGTACCTGGCAGTGCCGCAGGATCGCAATATTCCCAATGAGGCCACGAATACCGACTGGGAAGTGGAGGCAAGGGCCTTCGAAATCGCCGACGAGGACGATCGCCTGCCCGACTACGCCATCGAACACCTCAACGAGCAGATCGCCGAAAAAGGCTATGCCGTCACCGCGCTGATGAACTGATCCCGCTATTTGCCCGCTGGCAGGCGCCGTCGTGGACGAGGCCTGCCAGTTTCGTTACGTCCAGGGTTACGTCTGGAAGATTCCAGGCACATCAGCATCCGGCGCCACGCCCACCAGCTGTGCCGCCACCGCGCTCGACGCCCCCTCGGCCTGGCTGTAACCGGCGCTTGCGGCGTTGACGAAGTTCGCCATGCCTAATCCGCGCACCACCTGCGCCGTGTCGAAATCGATCCTGCCTTCCAGGGTCGCCACGGCATTGCCCGCGCCGGCCGCGTCGGCAATCGCGTAAATGTCCACTGCGTTGCCGGTCGCATTGAGCACCGCATACACATGCGTCTGCGCGGCGGCGTTATTGGCACTGAAGAGCGCGCCGACCTTGGCTGCGCTGTCGTTGGCGTCGCTCAGATTGGCGATGGTGATCGACTTGTCCAGCGCCAGCGAACTACTCAGGAAAAGACCGCCCAGGGCGCTGACATCGAGGTGATCGATGCCGGTGCCGCTCACGTCGAAGTTGAAAATCTTGTCGTTGCCGAATTGCCGGCCGAAGATCAGCGTGTCGTTGCTCGATTGCGCAACCAGCGCCGCTTCCGCGACGCCGAGCACGATCGTGTCGTTGCCCGCCCCCCCGGTGATCAGGTTGTCGCTGGCCGCCTGCAAGGCGCCCGCAGCGGCTGCCGTATCGGTCAGGTACACCTGGTCGTCGCCCGCGCCGCCGTCGATCACGGTATCGCCCGCGCCCGGCTTGCGGATCGTATCATTGCCATCGCCGCCACTGAGATGGATGTTGTTATTGCGGTCCTGGTTGATGACCCAGTTCTCCTCACCCGCCGGCGCCGCCAGCACGCGCAGCTGCAAGACATCGTCGCCATCGCCGCCGCTGATCGTGAAACGGAAATCTTCCTGCCCGGCCAGGCGAACGCCGCGACTGCTCGCCGCGCCATGCCAGAGATCGAGCGACAAGCTGTCATTGTTGCTGCCGCCAACATAATGAAAGTCGATCGTGCCGGTGACCGAGCCGGTTTGGGTGCCCGGTTTTGCCAGGTATTTGGTCGCGGAGGCGGCGCTGATCACGGCCGTCAGGTCGACTTTGCCGCTCATCGCGCTGGCGTCGACCTGGCGCACATCATGGAAACCGTACGCCTCGGCCAATGACGCGCCACCCGCGACGCCGCGCACGGCAAGGTCGCCCTTGATCGCGCCATTGGCCAACGTCACCGTTTGCAGCAGCTTGTCGGTCGAATCGATCGACTGGAGCAAACTGGTGCGTTCAACGCTGATGTTGAAGGCTTCGAAGCCGGTGCTCACGCGCGTCGACAGATAGGGCGTGCCGCCCACTAGCAGGTCGCCGCCGGTGCCGCCCCGCCCGACATTATCGAGCACGATGGCGGCGGTAATGAGCGGCACGGCGCCGGACGACGGTCCCGATACCTGCGTGCCTTCTTCGCCCGCGCCCGGTTGCAGCCAGCTGGGGCCGGCAATGCCAAGGTTGCCCGGCCCGGTGTTGGTGATCACAATTTCGCGTCCGCTCTGCAATTGCCCGGTGCTGGTGTCGAAGGCCTGGAACGCGTCTCCCAGGCTGACCACCAGCTTTTGCAGCTCCGGCGTGGCGGCCATCTCGGCGCCGATGGCGCTGACCAAGGCCTCATAGGTCTGGGCCTGGTCGATGGCGCTGGAACGCACCTGCACCGGCACCTTGTTCAACAGGAAACGAAAGCCATCGTACGGGCTGTCTTTCAGCGGCGGGCTGCCCGCTTCGCTGGCGCGCGTGTCCATCAGTTGCAGGCGCAGCGTGGACGAACCGGTCGTCGGCAGGCTCGCGCGCAGGCCATCGTGGTGGAAATACACGGAAAAATCGGCATCCCCGGCGGCGCTGCCGACCATGGCGATGGTCACGTGTTCCGGTAGCAGGCCGCTGCGGACGCTGACATTGCTGATGGTCAGGTCGCCACGGCTGTGATCGTTTTCCCAGCGTCCCACCCCGCTCATGCGAGCGGCGTCGAGCGCGACCAGGCCTGACCCGTCGGTAGGGCCGGCGGCATGCACGCGGATCTGTTCGACCCCGCTGGTGGTCGGCGCCGGCGCCTGGTTGTCCGCTGTCGGGCGCAGCACGGCGCGCAAGGTGTCGGTGTGATCGCCCCCGACCAGGCTGTCGCTCGACTGCAATGTATTGCTGTTGCCATCAAGGTCGGCCAGGAACAGCATGCCACCGGCGCTGTCGGCCCCCACTGTCAGCTTGGTCGCCGAGACCAGTTGTGCCAGGGTGCTGTCGACGCTTGCCTGGAACGCCGCTGCATCGCTGTCCGCAGTCACGCCAGAGAGCAGGTCGCGACCGAACTGGGCCGCCATGTCGCCCTGATAGGCATAGGTTTCATTGGGGGTGTCCATGGACGCCGTGAACATCTTGGCGAACGTGACCTTGCGGTTGATCAGCACGGCGTCGGCGTTGGCGGCGGTCAGGGCGCCGGTCAGGATCGAGTGCGCGGCCGCAGCCTGGGTCAGCGAACCGGAATCGATCGCCTTGGTCCAGAACGCGAGCCCGCCCGCGTCCGGGGTGCGGCCGAACAGGTTGTTGTAGATCTGGCTGACGAAGCGGACCGTGTCGAAGCCCGGCGCGGCGGTGCCGTACAGCACGCTCGACTCCGCGCTGGTGCTGAAACTGTCGATCAAGGTGCGCACGCGGGCGTTCGACGCGTAGGCGGCGTCCAGCCCGGCGGTGTCGGTCGGCGCATTGGCATCGGCCAGCGCCCCGGTTAACGCCAGGAGGCCGTTGGGATCGGCCGGACGGCCAAAATAGGAAACATACAGTTCTTGCACTACCTTGTTATAAAAGATTGCCCCAGCCATGGTCGCTCCTTGAAAAAGTCATCGGAAGCAGGAGCAGTGTGGATGAGTGCTCTTGCAATTCTCTCTATATTGCCACAATACTACAATGTTGGCCGATATTTTATGGCTGGCCAGCCAGGTCGGCAGCCAAGGCGTTCGCCTGGAGGACGCGGCGCGCCGTCGTCAGCCACGCGGCCAGGTCCAGCAGGGCGGCGGCGCGCTCGCTCATCGGCGCGTCTTCGCGCGCCAGGGCCTGGAACAGGCGGCCGGTCTGGTGCCAGCCGAGCAACTCGCCGCGCCGCTGCCAGCCGCGTCCCCGGTCGAGCAACTCGCGCCCGGCCATGCTCAAGCCGATTTTTTGCACTTGCGCCAGCCAGGCGCAGCCTTCGTCCAGCCAGTCCGGGAATGTCATCCTGGTTTCTCCTTGTCGGTGCGCAGCCACGGCACGCTCAGGTCGCGCCATGGCGCGCTGCCGCTCCAGCGCACGCTGATCGGGCGCATCAGCAGCTCGCCCTGTTCGATGCGCAGCATGCCGAACACGGCGCTGATCCGCATTCCCAACCGCTGCGCCTTGTTCAGTTCCTCGCGGACCAGCGCATTGACGCCGTCGACCTCGCCCTGCAGGCGCACCCGGTTACCGGCCGCGTCGCGCACCTGCATCGACCACGCGCCGCCATTGCGCTCGTCATTGAGCGGCCCTTGCTCCGTGATGGCGATGCTGCAAGCGGCCGGCGCGGCAAGGCGCCACGGATCGGCGTGCAGGTCGGCGGCCATGCGCGCGACCAGGGGCGCCAGGTTGTCGAGGACGGGCAGGCGCAATTGGCCGTGGGTCGCCTGCATGCGCGTGCCATCCCGGCCCGACAACCTGCCATTGGCGCTGACCCAGCCCGCCACCAGGGTGCAGGGCGCCCCCAGCATCGATGCCAGGGCCAGCCCGCCCAGGTCGGCCTGCGCCAGCGCCTGGTCGGGGTCCCATTCGGGCGCGAGCGCTTTCTGGCGCACTTCCGACCAGGCCAGCCAGGCTTGTCGCGCCGGCGCCCAAAAGTGCACCGAAAAGCCGTGATGGCCACCGGCCGTCTCCCAGCGCTCGACGCCGGCGCAATGCAATTCCAGGTCGCTCACCGCGCCGTAACCGCGCCGGTGCACGCCGGTCAGCTCGCGCAGGGGGCGCGGCGGCGGCGATGCCTGCAAGCCGCGCAGCAGCATCCACAGGGACGCCAGCGCATCCTGCGCGCCGCCGCTGTCTTGCCGCAGCAAGGCGACCAACTGCTGCAAGGCGGCGCACACGCGCGGTATCTGCGCTTGCCTGAGCTCCACCGCCAGCGCCTCGCCCTGGTCGAGAAAAGCCTGGCCGCTGCCCGACCATCCCTGGATGACCAGCGACGTCAACCAGCCGTGCAGGTGCGCCAGCTTGTCGCCGGCGTCGGCGTCGAGCGCCACCGGCGGCAGCGGTGGAATCGGCTGGCCGGCCTCGCGCCTGGCTTGCAGCACCACCAGCGCACGGTGCGCGCAGGCCGGCTTGCGGCAAGTGCACAGGGCCGCCGCCAGCCCGCCGACGGCCGGCAGGCGCACCGTCACCGCCTCGGCCAGCGCCAGTGTGCCGCTGACCGACCCGGCCTGGTGTTCGAGATCGGCTTCGATGTCGTTGGCCAGCCACTGCAAGGCCTTGCGCAGCGCTGCCGCGCCGAGGGCGGCGCCCAGCTTGTCGCTGTCGAGCAGGCGCCAGTCGGGCGCAGCGGCGCTTTCAACCGCGTTTTCAGCCGTTCCGGCGGCCGGCACATGCCGCCCCAGGCCGAGCAAAAATGCGCACAGATGGTGGCAGGTCACCTGCGCCGGGCAGTCGCAGCGCGCATGCTCGAATCCCACCCGTCCGATGTGCTGGGTAAAGCCGTCGATGCGCGCCGTGGCCTCGCCGGCGCCACAGGCCCAGTGCGCGTCGGCGCTGTCGGCCAGCACTTTCAGGCCGCGCCGCACCAGGCCCTTGTTGGCCCAGGCGGCCACGCTGTCCTCATCCAGGCTGCGGATCCAGTCGAACAGTGTGCTCATCGGCCTTGCATCCGCGTGGCCAGCCAGTCGATCAGCGCGTCCGGCGTCATGGCGGCCACTTCGGCTCCGCAGGCTTGCATCTGGCGCGCCGTTTCGCGGTCGTAGTCGGGTTCGGCCTGGCGGTCGAGCGCCGCCAGCACCAGGGTGGTCACGCCGCTGCGCGTGAGCGCCGCCACTTCGCGCAGCAAGGGCGCGCGCGTGCCGCCTTCGTACAGGTCGCTGATCAGCACCACCACGCTGCGCCGTGGCGTGTCGATCTGCCCGCGCGCGCACGCCAGCGCCGCGCCGATGTTGGTGCCGCCGCCGATCTGCACCGACATCAGCAGTTTTTCGGGCGCGTGCAACTGGCCGCTGGCGTCGGTGACATCGTCGGCAAACAGCAGCATGCGCGTGCGCACCGCCCGCAGGCGCGCGAAAATACTGGCCATGACGGCGCTGTGGATCACCGATTCCGACATCGAGCCGCTCTGGTCGACCAGGATCCACAGATGCCATGGCAGGCGCTGTTCGTGACGGCGCTTGAAAAACAGGCGTTCGACGATCAGCTCACCGGTGTCGGCCTGGTAGTGACGCAGGTTGTGGCGCATGGTGTGCGGCCAGTCGAGGTCCGCCAGGCGCGCCTTGCCGCCACGCGCATGGCGCTGGCGGCGCGGCGCGAAGGCGCTCAGCGCGCGCGGCGCCAGCCGTGCTTCCAGCCCGGCCACCACTTTGGCCACAATCTCCTGCGCCTTGGCCAGCACCGCCGGCGGCAGCATGTGGCGCAGTCCGAGCAGGATGCGCATCAGGTCCATGCTGGGGGTCACCGTGTCGAGCACGGCGGGGTCGGTCAACAGGCCGTGCAACTGGTAGCGTTCGAGCGCGTCGCGTTGCAGCACTTCGGCCGCGGTTTGCGGGAACAAGGTGCGCACCTTGCCCAGCCACTGCACCGCCGCCGGGTCGGCCCGGCCGCTGCCGCCGCTGCGATCGCGTTGCTGCGCGTCCTGTTCGCGGTCGTACAGGTAGCCGAGCGCCTGGTCGCGTTGGCGGTCGTCGGCGTCGAGCGGCGCCCCTCGCAGGCCGTCGCCGGCGGCCGCGCCCAGCACCAGGCGCCAGCGGCGCAGCGTGTCCGCATCGAGTGCGGGCCGGGTCATGGACCGACTCCCCAGCGCTGCATGATGGCGGCCACCTGTTCCCGGCACACGTGGCTGTGGCGCAGTGTGTCCATGTCGGGAACACGCTCGCCGGCCAGGTCCGGGGCCTGTGACGGGCCGGCCAGCACGCGCGCCAGTTCATCGGTTTCGCGCCGCGACAGCTGCGAAAACGCCAGCCGCATCGATGGCAGCGCAGTCAGGAAGTCATCCTCGCTCCAGGCCGCGAGCACGGCGCTCAGCTGGTCCAGGTGCTGCGGGCTGGCCAGCATCCAGTTGCGCGCGATGCGCAGGAATCCCTGCATGTAGTCGGCGATCGCCTGCGGCGCCGTGTGGGCCAGCGCAAAGGTGGCGGCCAGCGCGGCGCTGGCCTGGCTGGCGGACCAGGTGCCCGACACCGTCAGGATGGCGGCCGCGCCGCCGCGCACCCGGGCCGCCACCTCGCTTGCGTGCAGGCTGGCGCAGGCGTCGTAGAACAGCGCCGGATCGGTCCATTGCGCCTGGCGCCGGATCATGCCGTGCAGGTCGTCGAGCGCGGCCAGCATAGCTTGCGAGCGCGCCGCATCGGTCATGCCGAGCCACGGCAGGCGGATGCAGGCCTGGCCGAACGCGCGTTCCAGCAGCGGCAGCAGGCGCGCCATGCCGACCCCGCCGAGCGCCAGGCGCGCTTCGAAGGCCAGGGCCAGCCTGGCCGTGCCCTGGGCCAGCGCCAGTGCGTCGTAACTGTCGCCCAGCCAGCGTTCGACCCCGTCGAGGACTTGGTCGGCCACCTTGTCGAGCCCCATCGCCAGCACGTGCAGCACCAGGTCGGCCGGCGAACCGGAAGGCTGCGCCAGTTGTTCGAGCAGCTTGTTGACGGCGGCGTCGACCAGGCTGGCGCCATAGCGGCTGTTCTCGGTCAGGCTGGTGGCCGTTTCGGTGATCCAGCGCAGGCTCCAGATTTCGCGCACCCGGCCAAGGTTGGTGGCGTTCACGAAATCGGGGCCGGCCAGGCGCTCGCCGTACGGCACGCCCAAAAAGCGCAGCTGGTGCAAGCATTGCGAGGCGGCCCGGTGGCGCTCGCTGCGGTAAATGTCCAGGTCCTTCTTCTTGCTTTCGCCGAAACGGCTGGGCATGCGGTGGCGCAGGCACGCCGCGATGGCGTCGGCCAGCAGGGGCGCGACCGGCATGCCCGGCGGCAGAACCCCGTCCGGGCCGCGCGCCAGCAGGCTGGCCAGGGTGGCGGCGAAGTTCGCCGCGTCGCTGTCATCCTTGAGCATGGTGCTGCGCAGCGATTCGCGCAGTTCGGCCAGGCCCGGATAGCAGCCGCGCAGCGCCGCCAGCCGGTGCGCCATGGACACCGCTTCCATCGCATCGGGCAGGCTGACCGGAATGCCGTTCTCGCGCAGGGCCTGGGCCAGTTCGATCGCCAGCGCCGCAAACGGTTGCTGGTAAGGCGTCAGGTCTCCCGCTTGCCAGGCGTGCCATACCCGTTGGTAGTACCCAGGCGCGGGCATGCCGGCGCCGTAGCGCTGCGAGCGTTCGAAGCGCTCCATCGGGTAGGCGATCAGATGCACGCCGACCTCGTGCGCCGCAGCGGTGACGGGCGGCGCGGGCGCGTCGAGCAGGGCGCTGATGCCGGCCACGTGGTAGGCGCCGCACACCACCAGGCAGCGCTCGCCAAGCGCCAGCGCTTCGCTGATCCTGGCGGCCATGTGCGCTTCGCGCGCTGCGTTGTCCGCGTCCATGGCGGCGCCTTCGCGCAGCAATTCGCCGAAGACGAGCAGGGACGCAAAATAGGCGCGCGCGTCGGGCGCATCCAGGCCCGACTCGAAATGGCGCTCCCACCAGGCGTCGACATCCTGGCAGCCGCTCGGCGCGACCAGGGCCGCGATCACGTCGGCGCGCGGTTCGTCGGCCAGGGTTGGCTCGGGTGCGCGCGCAAAATAGGCGCTGTTGTCGGCGTCCGCCACGCGGGTGGCGAACGGCAGGTCGATGAAGCTGGCGCCGATGCGCAGGCGCGCCGCTTCGCGCAGGGCCACCCATTCGGGCGAAAAGGGCGTCAGCGGCACGTAGGCGCGGCAACGCAACGCATCCACCCTGGCCACCGCGTGCAGATACGCCGCCAGCGGCGCCTTCGCCTGCTTGTGCTGCAGCAGCGGCATGAGGCGATTGAGTTCGTCCGGCCCTTCGATCAGGATGCGCTGCGGCGCAAACGCGGCCACCAGCTCGCGCAAGTGATGGGCGCAGCGCGGGCTGTGATGGCGCACCGGCGCGAACATCAGCCCCGGTCGTGGCGAGAGCCGCGCTTGCGCTTCACTATTCACGCGCGCCCGCCACGAAGTCCATCCAGTCCGGGCGCAGGCTGCGTTTTCTGGCGACGATGCGCAGGTATTCGCTGAAACGGCGCCGGTCTTCCTGGTCGTCCTGGATCACGGTGCCGAGCAGGTAGCGCGCCACATGCGCCGGGCGCAGGATGGTTTCGCCGAAATACCAGCATTGCGAGGCGGCGTCGCACACCACGCTGATCGCCTGCGCGGTCGAGAGCACGGTGCCGGGCCGTTCGATGGCGATGCCGTCGACCGCCCCGGCGCGCAGTTCGTGGAAGGCGCTCGCCAGCAGTGTCAAGACATCGGGCGGCACGGCCACGCCGATGTTTGCCGCCAGCAGTTCGCGCCGCACCTCGTCGCCGATCAGGGTGACCTGGGTGGCGATGCTCTCGAGCGGCTGCATGGTTTCGAAGTTGAAGCGGCGCTTGAGCGCGGCCGACATCTCGTTCACGCCACGGTCGCGCAGGTTGGCCGTGGCGATCACATTGAAACCCGGCTGCGCCAGCAGGTAGGGCTGTTCTTCCTTCAGTTCGGGAATCTGCAGCAGCCGTTCGGACAGCACCGGCACCAGGCAATCCTGCACTTCGGTGGCGCAGCGGGTGATTTCCTCGAAGCGCAGCAGCAGGCCCAGTTGCATCGCCCGGTGCAGGGGGCCGGGCACCAGCGCGGCGTTGCCGGGGCCGTCGCGCAGCAGCAGCGCGTAGTTCCAGCCGTAGCGGATCTGTTCCTCGACCACGCCCGCGCCGCCCTGCACCGAGATCGTGGTGTTGCCCGAAATGGCGGCCGCCAGCAATTCCGACAGCAGCGACTTGGCGGTGCCGGGCTCGCCCGCCAGCATCAGGCCGCGCTGGCCGGCCAGGGTGACGATGGCGCGTTCGACCAGCGCATCGTTGCCGTGGATTTTGCGGGTAATGGTCACGCCGCCGGCTTGCGCCGTACCGCTGCCGAGGATGAAGGTGCGCGCCGCGCGCGGCGACAGGCGCCAGCCGGCCGGACGCGGGCCGCTGTCGGCCTGCGCCAGCGCGTCCAGTTCGGCGGCAAAGCGCATTTCGGCCGGCAGGCGCTGGGCGGCGGTGGTGTTGTTCATGCGTGCGCTTCCTGGTTGGGTTTTGAAAAAGGTAACAGCGTATCAGGCCAGACGCTTTGCATCCAGCAACAAAAGATGCGACCAGACCGTGGCCAGCAGCGACCTGGGCCAATTCGCGCTCGGCACCAAGGCGTAATCATTAGGCGTGCGTTCCGGACCGTTGTCCCTCGCTGTAGCCGGCCTTGCCCAGGATCGCGGCCAGATCGGGTTGCGTCATGCTCAGGCCCGGGGGCGCCAGTAGACCGTCGGCAGTCAGCTGCGCCGCCGGGGGCAGGGTGGCCGGGGCGCCGGTCTGGTCGATCAGGGGCGTGAGCTGGTAGTCGGCCAGATGGGCGCGCCATGCTTCGGCCTCGCCAGCCGCTGCGCCAGCCGGATGCCATAGGGCGATCCGGGCGTCCGGCGCCAGGTGGAACGGCTCGTCATCGGCGTCGATCAGCGAAAAATCCTCGGTGATGCGGAAACTGGCGGCGCCATCGGCCTGCCAGACAAGGCTGCGACCGATTATCCGCAGCAAGGGATGAGCAAGAAAAAGTCGGGTCCAGCGCTGCGCGTCCCACGATCTGCCCGTGATGAAGGCGGAGGTCAGGCGCGGCACTTGCAGCCGGGCGCTGGTTTTGACTGCCGCAGCCAGGGTGGCGAAGCGGCCGGCGGCAGCCTGCCACGCGTCCCGGGTGAGATTGTCCATATTGTCCTTGTGCGCCGGCAGCGATTTCAGGAGCTTGCCTTTGGCGTCGACCAGGCGCAGGCTCAGGTCGTCCTGGAGCGCGATGCCGTAGCTGTGCGCGCCGCTCGCGAGCGCGAGGCCGTCGGCGAGGCCGAAATCCGGCGTCACGTCGTCGATCAGCTCGCCCATGGCGCAGTTGCGCCGCTGCGCCGCCGCATCCAGCGCCTTGACGGCCGCGTGGACCACCGGGCCTTTCAATTTGATCGATTCGGCCGCTTCCATCACGCGCAACAGGGCGTACGACGTATCGAGCGCACTCAGCTGGGCGAGGGCGACCACCGCGCGCGGGTATTTGCTCTTTTTGCCCCAGGCAAACACGGCCGCACCGAGCGGCTCGGCAATCCGCTCGTCGGCGCCATTCGCCAGCAGGCGCAGCATCCAGCGCAGCTTGGGCTCGCCTTCGCCAGCGATCCAGGTCTGCACCGCATGCAGGGCCAGGCGCGCGCGATGCTCCGGGGAGAGCTGGGCCAGCAGGTCCGTGGCGAGCGGCGGCAGGGCGTCGTCACCGGTCGCCGCCAGGTGCAGCGTGGCGCGCGCCGCGTGCTCGGACAAAGGCTGGAACAGCGCCAGCACCTCCGCATGGTCGAGCGGCTTGATGGCGGCCGACCAGCGTGTGATGGCGGCCGCCTGCGTTTCCAGCTCTGCCAGCGACGGTGCGGCATTCGCATTCACGGGAGCGAGCACGGCTGCCAGCGAGCTGGCGGAGGCCGGATCGAGCCCGCCCGCAGCCAGCATGCCGGCCAGCAGCGGCGTGGCCCCCGCCTGGTTCGGGTGGGCCAGCAAGATGTCGCGGCACGCAAGACGCAGGTTCTTGTTGCGCACGTTGAGCCAGCCGGCGGCGCGAATCTCGTCGAGCTCCAGATGGGCGGACGCGGCCACCAAGGCATCGCGCACCGCTTTTGAGGTGGTTTTGACGATCATGGCCCCCAGCTGCCGCAGGATCGCACGCAGTTGAGAGGTGGACAACAGCGGAATCAGCAGGTCCAGGTTGCCTGGCGCGGCAGTGAGCAGCAATGTCGGCTGGCCCGACAGGATCGGGCGCAAGATGTCTTTATAGGTGTCGATCGCGCGGCGGCTCTGCGTCATCAAGGGAAACAGCAGGGGGAGCAAGGCGGGATAGCGCTTTTCCCAGATCAGCCCGGCAAGCGACGGGCCGAACAGTGCGCTTTGCTCGCGCAGCAGCGTGGCGAACACGGCCTCGTTGGAAGTAATCAACTGGTCGGCAGCAGCAAGGACGTTGCCGCTGTCGTCTTCCTGAATGGCGCCCAGCAAGGTCGCGGCCAGGGCCTTTCGCAGCTCAGGGGATGCTTGCGGCCAGCGCCGCAGGATCAGCGCCGCATCGGGCACCTGCCGGTGAAAACGGTCGTACAGGTCGGGATATTGCGCAAAAAATTCATGCCAGGGCAGCCAGCGCTGGCCGGTGGGCGAGACACTGGTGCGGTCCGCATGCTCATCCAGTGCCTCTTCACAGAAACATGGCGCCTTGGTGGCAGCCGTGATCAGGTCAGCCGTGGAAGCGAGGCATGCAATCAGGCCGGCCGAGCCGTGGCGGTGGACTTTTTCGTCAGGGATGCCATTCACGCGACGTAAGGTCAGGATCCAGTCGAGCAGATCGAATACCTCGTCCAGGGGCATGCCGGGGTAGGCGAGCAGATCGACGATCTCGTGCAACACGAACGCACAGGCTTCGGCGCTCCCCATGCATCGTTCGCCAATGGCGCGCATCTCCCTTGAAAACGCCGCGTCGCGCCGCTGGATCGATTCCGGCGGCGGCGGCGTCAACATGACCTGGCGCGCAACCGTGATGCGCGTCAATGCCAGCCACAGCGCGGCATCCTGCTGCCAGATGGCACGGCCGCCGCCCAGACGCGCCAGCGAGCGCAGCAGCTCGATGTCGCAATGGGCCACGTAATCCATGACCTCCTGCCCGCGCCCCGCGCGCAGGCGGGCGGCAATCTCGCGCTCGATCGCCCACACCCCGTCCACGCTCAAGCCGAAATCCATCTGCGCGAGCGGGTCGAGGAAGCGATGCTTGTCTTGCATCGGTCAGGCGACCCGTTTCGCCTCAAGCAGTTGCAGGTGCGACCACAAGGTGGCCAGCAGCGCTTTCGGCAGGCTGGCGGGCGCCACCAGCTTGTAGCCGCCACCGAGGGCCCGCACCTCGATGCCATGCACCTCGATTGGGGTACCGATATCCATGTACGGCGAACAGAAACCGTTCTCGAGCCGCACTTCCAGCTGGGCTGCAGGCAGCGGCCATTCGTGCCAGTCGATGGACGGCCCGTCGCCCACCGGCCCCTGGCGGTAGCCGCACTTGCTGGCAATCGCAGCGTAGTGTTCCTGGAACACCGTCAGGCCCGCGGGCGCCAGCAGGCGTTCGGCCGTCATCGACGCGGCGGGGGGCAGTTCGGCCGGCGCGCCGGTCTGGTCGATCAGGGGCGTGAGTTCGTAATCGGCAAAGTTGCTGCGCCATGCGGCGAGTTCTCCCGCGCGCGCGGTGGCGGGATGCCACAGGGTGACGTGCGCATCGGGCGGCAAGGTGACTACCTCGTCATTCGCTTGCAGCAAGGAAAAGTCTTCGGCGATACGGAAACTGACGCCGGACGCCCCGTCGGTTTGCCAGATCAGGCTGCGGCCCATGATTTTGAGCAGCGGATGATCGAGGAACAGCTGGGTCCAGCGTGGCGCAGTCCAGCTCCTGGCGGTCACGAACGCGGCCAGCATGCGCGGCGCCTGGAGTTTGGCGACCGCTTTCAGGCTGGCGGAGAGGATCTTGAATTGGCTGGCGGCCGCTTCCCATGCCTCTTTCAGGCTGTCGTCCTTGTTCGCAGGCAGCGATTTCGAGGCCTTGCCTTTGGCGTCGACCAGGCGCAGGCTCAGGTCGCCCTGCAACACCACCTGGTAGCTTTGCGCACCAACCGTCAAGGTAATGCCCTGGCCGAGCCCGAAATCCGGGGTCAGCTCGTCGAGCAGGTCGCCCAGGCTCAGCTTGCGCCGCGCGGCGGCCGCGCGCAAGGCGTAGGCGGCGGCGTCGACCACCATCCCCTTCACTTTGCGCGATTCGGAAATTTCCAGCACGCGGGCCAGGGCGTAGGGGGAATCGATCAGCTCAAGTTGTTCTACAGCCACCACCGCGCGCTGTTTCCTGGTTTTGCCCCAGGCGAATACCGTCGCGCTGAGCAGGTCGACGATGCGGTCGTCCGCGCCGCTTGCCGCCAGGCGCAGCATCCAGCGCATTTTCGGCTCGCCATCGTTGCCGATCCAGGTTTCGGCCAGGCGCTGGGACAGGCGCGCGCGGTTCTCGGGCGACAGTTGGGCCAGCAAGTCCGTGGCCAGCGGCGGCAGGGCCTCGGTACTGGTCGCGGCCAGGTGCAGGGCGGTGCGCGCCGCGTGCTCGGACAGCGGCTGGAACAGGGCCAGGGTCTCGGCATTGTCGACCTGGGCGATGGCGACCGACAGGCGCTTGATGACGGACGCCTCGAATTCGATCCGCTCCAGTTCGCTCGTAAACGGGGCGGCTGGCGCTGGCGCGCGCGCCGCGACGATTGCCGCCGCGCCGGCCTCGGCCGCCTCCAGGCTGGCCAGCAGCGGTGCGGCGCCGGCCTTGTCCGGGTGCGCTTGCAGGATGTCCTTGCACACCTTGCGCAGGTTCTTGTTGCGGATCGCCAACCAGCCGGACCCGGCAATGTCGTCGATGGTCAGCTTTTTGGCTGCCTTGACCATCGCCGCGCCGAGCGCTTTCGAGGTACTCTTGGCGATGACCGTACCCAGCACCGGCAGCAGGGTGCGCACGATGTCCGTGGTCAGCAGCGGGAGGATTTTTTCCATGCTGGCGCCCGGAATGGTCAGCGCCAGCTCCGGCTGGCGCGAGAGCATCGGACGCAGGGTGTCGCGATATTCGTCCAGCGAGTGGTAACTTTCCAATATCGTCGGCAGGAGCGCCGGCAGCAAGCCCGGATATTGCTTTTGCCAGATCAGGGTGGCGACCCTGCCCGAAAACAGATAGCTTTTCTCGACCATCAAGGTGGCAAACAGCGGCTGGTTGTCAGCCATGAGCTGATCGATCGCCTTGAGGAAAACCGGCCGATCGCTCTTGTCGCCGCGGTACAAGGTATCGAGTAGTGTTTCCGCCATCGCCAGCCGCAGTTCCTGCGTTGCCTGCGGCCAGCGCCACAAGATCAGCGCGGGATCAACAATGTCTTGCTGGTGCTTGTCGAAACGCTCCGGGTGACCATGAAAGAACGCGTGCCAGGCCAGCCAGCGTGTCCGTCGCGGCTGGTCGTCGCTGCGATGTCGGTGCAGCACGATCGCGTCATCGAAGTAGCGCTCGTGCTGGGATGCGTAGGCGAGCAGGTCCGCGGGATCGCTCAGGCAGCGCATCAGGCGGGTCCGATTGCGGTCGAAGTCATCCTGCGCTGTGCCGTTCAGCGCGCGCAGTTCCTGGTTCCATGCGAGCAGGCCGAGCGCTTCATCGCGCGGCATGCCGTCGTACGGCAGCATTTCGATGATGTTATCGAGCACGAATGTGGCGGCTTCTTCGGGGCTGCCGGCCCCGCTGCCGGCCACGGCTGCGGCAATCAGCGTGGTGGAAATCGCGCGCAATTCATGCGAGAACGCGGCGTCGCGCTGCCGCGCATGCGGGTACGGTTCGGGAAACTGGATATGGCGCGGCGCGGTCAGGCGGAAAAACCGCAGCCACAATTGGCTGCTACGGCGCCAGACGGCGTGTTCGGGCTCGACGTGTACCAGCTTTTTCAAGACGTAGCGGTCACATTGCTGGATGAAGGCAATCACTTCCTGCTCGCGGCCGTTCTCGAAGCGCTCGCCGATCTCCCTGGCCAGCGCATCTTCGCCATAGGCTTTGATGCCGATCTCGTTCAATGGTTTTGTGGAAAGGAGGGTAGCGTTCACGGTCTGTTCTTGTTCGTTCATGATCTTGGTCTATTGATTGCGTTTGGCGTCAAGTAACTGTAAATGCGACCACACGGTGGCCAGCAGCGGCACGGGCAGGCTCGCTGGCGGCACGCTCGCGCCGGTGTCGGTGTTCCATATCCGGATCCCGTGGACCTCGATGGGCTTGCCGAGCTCCATCATCGGCGAGCAGTAACCGTTTTCCAGATGCACCGCCAGCTGCGCCGCCGGCAGATGCCATTCGTGCCAGTCGATCGACGGCCCGTCGTTCACCGGCCCCTTGCGGTAGCCGCAGCGGGTCAGGGTCGCCGCCAGCTGTTCCTGCACCACGCTCAAGCCGGCCGGCGCCAGCACGTGCTCGACGCTCATCGACGCCTCAGGGGGCAGGGCGGCCGGCGCGCCGATCTGGTCGATCAGGGCCACGATCTCGTAATCGGCAAAATTGCTGCGCCAGGCCTCGGCTTCGCCGGCGAGCGCGGTGGCCGGATGCCACAGGCTGAGCTGCGCATCGGGCGGCAAGGTGAGCACGTCGTCGTTCGCTTGCAGCAGCGAAAAATCCTCGGCGATGCGGAAGCTGCGCGGATGCGCGCCCCGGATTTGCCAGATCAGGCTGCGGCCCATGATTCTCAGCACCGCGTGATCGAGAAACAGCTGGGTCCAGCGCGGCGCGCTCCAGGTCTTGGCGGTGACCAGGGCGGCCAGCATGCGCGGCGCTTGCAGCTTGGCCACCGCTTTCAGGCTGGCGCTGACGGTCTTGAACTGGCTGCTGGCCATGTCCCAGGCCTCGCGCGTGGCGTCATCCTTGTTCGCCGGCAGGGTTTTCGACACCTTGCCCTTGGCGTCAACCAGGCGCAGGCTCAGGTCGCCCTGCAGCACGACGCGGTAACTGGCCTCGCCCACCGTGAGCGAGATGCCCTGGCCGAGGCCGAAATCCGGGGTCAGCTCGTCGAGCAGTTCGGCCAGGGCCAGCTTGCGCCGCGCGGCGGCCGCCTTGAGCGCGTCGAGCGCCGCCTCGGGGATCATGCCCCTGACCTTTTTCGATTCCGAGATTTCCAGCACCCGCGCCAGCGCATACAGCGAATCGACGCCCGCCAGTTGCTCCACGGCGATCACGGCGCGCTGTTTGCGCGTCTTGGCCCAGCTGAACACCGTTTCGCTGAGCAGGTCGACGATGCGGTCATCCGCCCCTTTTACGGCCAGTTGCAGCACAAAGCGCAGCTTGGGATTGCCCTCGCTGCCAATCCACAATTGCACCAGATGCAGCGCCAAGCGCGCGCGCGCTTCAACCGGCAGTTGCGCCAGCAGGGCGCCGGCCAGCGGCGGCAAGCCGTCTTCGGCAGTGGCGGCCAGGTGCAGCGCGGCGCGCGCGGCGTGTTCGGACAAGGGCTGGAACAGCGCCAGGGTTTCCGCCGTGTCGAGCGGCTTGATGGCGGCCGACCAGCGCTTGATGCCGGCTGCTTGCGTTTCCAGGCGTGCCAGTGCGGCCGCGCCGGTCTGCGGCTCGGCCGACGGCGTGCCCTGGGCCAGGTGCGCCTCGACCGAACTGGCCGTTGCCGCGTCGAGCTGGCCGGCGGCGAGCATGGCCGCCAGCAAGGGGCTGGCGCTGGCCTGGTCCGGATGGGCGATGAGCAAGTCCTTGCAGGCCAGGCGCAGGTTTTTGTTGCGTACGTTCAGCCAGCCGGCCTGGACGATATCGGCGATGGCCAGCGTTTTGCCGGCCTCGGCGATGGCGTCGCGCAGCGATTTCGAGGCGCTTTTGCCAATCAGCGTGCCCACGTCCGGCAGCAGAGTGCGCAGCAGGTCGGCGCCCAGCAGCGGGATCAGCTGGTCCAGGTTGGCCGCCACCGCGCTTTGCATCAGATCGGGCCGGCTGGAGAGTATTTCCAGCACCAGCTCGCGGTATTGCCCCACCGAATCGCGGGATCCCGTCATCAATGGCAGCAGGACTGGCACCAGGCCGGGATATTGGCGCTGCCAGATCAGGGTGGCGGTGGCCAGGTTGACGTTGTAGGGCCGCTCGCGCAGCGCAATGCCGAGGAAGGCTTCATCGATGCGTACCAGTTGATCGATGGTCTCGGCGACATACGCCTGGTCGGCGCCGTCATACCAGCGCATCATCTGCATCAGGCTGGCGAGCATGTCCCCGCGCAGTTTGGGCGCGGCGCCTTCCCAGCGCCGCAGGATCAAGCCCGGATCGCCGAGTGCGCTGTGATGGCGGTCGATGTACTCCGGGTATTGCTGGAAGAAGTCGTGCCACGGCAACCAGCGTGTGCGCAGATCGCCGGCGCGCGCCCGGCATTTGAAGACGTGCAGCGCCGTCTCGAAGTAGCGCTCCGCCGTGCCGGACAGGGCGATCAGGTCGACCGTGTGGTCCAGCGTCTGGACCAGGTCGCTTACGATATTGTAGCCCTGGTCGTCGGTCCAGCCCGCCGCTCGGCTCAGGGCCAGGTTCCATTCGAGCAGATTGAACACGCGCTGGCGCGGGATGCCGGGATACGCCAGGCGGTCGATAATATTGCGCATGACGAAAATGAGGGCGTCTTTTTGGGCGCCGGTGCCGGCCAGGTACTGCTCGGCCAGTTCGCACAGTTCGCGCGAAAAGGTGTCGTTGCGCTGCCTGCCGGCACCCCGTCCTTCGCGCAGCAGGACGCCGCGCGGCACGGTCAGCTGCGCCAGCGCCAGCCAGGTCGCCGCATCGGTTTCCCACGCCAGTTCGCCGCTTGCATACCCCAGCTGATTCAAGACCGATTCGTCGCATTCCCTCAAGAAATCGACGACTTCCTGTGCGCGCCCGTTCTTCAGGCGCAGGCTCATTTCGCCGGCCAGGATGTCGCGGTTGGCATAGCTGCCGTTGATCTCGGCGAGCGGTGTTGCGGAAAGTGGGGTATCGGTCATGGACGCTTTCGGTTCACTGGGCGGCGCGCCGCCCAGGACATGAAAAATGGAATTGTAGCAGTTGAGAAACTTGCTGTGATTACACATTTGACGTTTTTCCCAGGCGCGTACCCGAGCGGCCGTCGGGCCGCGCCTGGACTGCCGGGCAGCCTATTTGATCGCGGCCAGGATGGTGCGGTCGAGCACGTCGAAGGGAAATGCGGCCTTGCTCAGGTTGTAATTCTCGCCGGTGAACACGGCGACGATATCGAGCGCCGGGACGATCATGATGAACTGGCCGCCGTTGCCGTCGGCGTAGATGACGTCATAGGATGTACCTTTGACGGTCTCGACACTGCGCCACCAGAAGTAGCCGTAGCCATTGCGTTGCGGCAGGCTGGCGAATTGCGTGTGCTGGCGCGTCGATTCGGCGATCCACGCCGCCGATACCAGCTGCTTGCCATTCCACTGGCCCTTTTGCACGACCAGTTGGCCGAGCCTGGCCATGTCGCGCGGGCGCAGCTGGATGTGGCCGCCGGTATCGGTCTGGGCGCCGTTGTCGAACGAGGCCCACTTGGCGCTCTTGATGTTCAGCGGGCCGAACAGGAATTCATCGGCAAACGCCGGAACCGGCTTCTTGCTGGCCACGGCAATCACGCGGCCCAGCGCAACCGGATTGCCGGTGCAGTAGTGCGTCTGGCTGCCGGGCGCTGCGCTGGCTGGCAGGGCAGTGTAGAAGCGCACCCAGTCGGTCTGCTGGTACATCTTGTCTTCGTGGCCGGGCGAACTGGCGCTCCAGTCATTGCAGTCGAGTCCGCTGCGCATGGTGAGCATGTCGGCGAGCTTGAGGCCGAGCCGGAACGCCGGCGCGTTCGGATACGCGGCGCCCAGGTAGCTGTTCAGGGTATCGCTCACGCCGCCGACCATGCGCTGGTCGATCGCCACGCCCACCATCAGCGAGGTGATACTTTTGGTCGCCGAGCGCAGGTCGTGCAGGGTGTCCTTGTCGTAGCCGTTCCAGTACTGTTCCAGCACCGGCTTGCCGTAACGGGTGACCAGCATGCTGGACATGCCATGGCTGGCGGCGTCGGGCAGCTTGGCGATGCCGTCGGCCAGCACGGCCGCATCCATGCCGACCTCGGCGGGTGGCACCAGGGTCCAGTTATCGCCCGCGTTGGGCGCGACCCGGACCTTGGTATCGGAATTGTTGCCGATAGTGCCGCTGCCGTTGCCCTTGCCGCCGTCATCGCCGCCGCCGCAGCCGCTCATGGCGACGGCCAAAGCCAGCGCGCAGGCGAGGGCGCCGGTTGAGCGCACGAGCGGGCGCAAGGACAAGCGTGTGGACTTTTTAGTTTTCAAAGTATCTCCGTGTAATTATCGGCTTGTCTTTACAGCGACAAGTGACCCGATTACATCACAGGGATGATACTTGTGGAAATAAAATATTTCTTTCGATAACATTGACTGCTAATCAAGGCGCGCCGCACCGCGTGCCGCAAGCCGGGCTGGCGGCCGCAAGCGACGGATCGGTCGGGCGCAGGTCGCAGCCGCTGCTGTCGGCATTGATCACCAGCGGGCCGAAGGCGATTTCCACCGGCGTCAGGCGTTGCGCCGCGCGCGTCGGGTAGACCCAGTGCTTTTCGGCGACGCTGACGTGGCAGCAAAACACGGCCTTGCCGGCGCCGCCCTGCGAGCTGCGCGGATAGCCGTTCTGGTCGGCGATGGCGACAATGCCGTCGAACGCCGAGCGCACCGCGGGCGCCGGGTCGCGCAGGTCGATCCCGACATGGTCGAGGAAGGGGCGCGGGCGGCGCTGGTCCGGGCTTTCGCGCAGGTCGTCCTGGGCCACGTTGATCGACGAAAAAATCAGGTTCATCCCGCTCGGGCAGGCGAACTTGATGTAGCCATCTTTCTCGTTGTCGATGACGGCGCCGCCGGCCAGCAGGGCGGCGCGCGGCAAACTGGCCGTGTCGTCCACCTTGATATGCACGTGCATGCAGTCTGCCACCTCGAGCACGGCGCGGAACGGCGAGCCGGGGTCGAAGCTGGCGAGCACGTCGTCAGCGGCGCCCTGATCGAGCAGCCCGAGGGCGTTGGCAATACCGAGGGTTTCCTGAACTTGAATGCGCGAGAGCATGTGGACTCCTGACGTTGGGCGGGATTGGCGTGTGAAGTATGCGTACGCAGGTCCAAAACGTCAATCAACCCTCGAAAACAGCGGGTGTCAGTCCCAGTCCGGCGCCAGCCCGGCAGGACTGACTTCGCGGCCGTTGCGTTCCAGCGCGGCGATCCGGGCCATGTCGTCCGCGCTCAAGCGCAATGCCTGGGCCTTCAGATTGCCGGCCAGGTTCTCGCGTTGGGTCGACGACGGGATCACGGCATACCCAAGTTGCAGCGCCCACGCCAGCGCCACCTGGGCCGGCGTAGCCTGGTGGCGGCCGGCGATCTCGCCGAGAACCGGGTCGGTCAGCACCTTGCCGTAGGCGAGCGTCATGTAGGACGTGACGGGAATGTTCTGTTCCTGCAGATAGGCGACCAGCTTGCGGTTTTGCAGGTACGGACTCAGTTCGATCTGGTTGGTGGCAATGGCGTCCTGGCCGACGGCGCCGATGGCTTGCTTGGTATTGGCGATATTGAAGTTGGAAACGCCGATCTTGTGCGTCAGCCCTTGCTGCCGGGCGCGCGCCAGGGTGGACATGGCCGCCTCGATCGAGACGCCTTTGCCTGGCGCCGGCCAGTGGATCAGGGTCAGGTCGACCGCGTCCACGCGCAGTTTGTCCAGGCTGTCTTGCAGGCTGGGGATGAGCTTGTCGTCGGCGTAGTTGTCGACCCAGATCTTGGTGGTGATGAACAGGTCGCTGCGCGGCACGCCAGCTTCGGCAATGGCCTGGCCAACTTCGGCTTCATTGCCGTAGATCTGGGCGGTATCGATGGCGCGGTAGCCCAGTTCGAGCGCGTTGCGCACGGAATCGATGACGACTTGCCCTTGCAGGCGGAAAGTACCGGCGCCAAAAGTCGGAATACGCATGTAAAGATCCTGGTTAGTGTTGAGCATGGATCCAGTATGGCGCGCAGACTGTTGGCGAAACAGTGGGGCGTGGGCAAAACATCTGTGCCGCCACGTCAAGAATGACGCCCTCGCTTGCCAGTTTCCCGGCGGGCGAGGGTAGTCAGGAGGAGGATGAGCCGCTGTCGGACGGGAGCAGCGAGACGTCGCAATGACGTTGAATCAGTCGTCTCTTTTTCTCGCCTGTACTTTATCAATATACCAGGCTCCTATCGCTGTCATTCCTACCGAAGCGGCGGGCAAGACAAATCCCCACAGAGTATGCGCCCTCCACAGCCCGATCAGTGCCAAAAGGAAATAGAAAGAATTGTATGGAAGCTGCGCCTTCCAAATGCTCTTCGGTCTCACACTCATGCATTCCTCCAATATTTTCGTCCGTGAGTACATGGCCGAAATGTTCGATTTTTCTTAACATTGAATCGCAACGCCTTCAGTACACGGTATTTATCCATTTTGTGCAGAAGTTGCCCCGATGCGCAACACCATTCTAACTCACTGAATTACGCAATCTTGGTACATTGGGCGAAGTGTTGCGCTGGACCGTAATGGAGAACTCATTAATTTAGACAGGATTGGCGTTGCGCTGTATGAGGGCCTTGCCCTGTTGCGCGTTAAGTCGTGTCGAACGCAACACTTTTCGAGCGCAAACTCTGTGCTCCCGGCTAAGCTGTTGCGTCAATACCGATTAGCCGTCGAAGCCTGAGCAGCGAAAACAACGGGCCAGTTTCTCGAGTAAGATCGGCCATTAGAATCAACTGGAAGAGGCCATCGGCAAGGGGTAGCAAGCGAGGGCGGTGTGGAAGAGAGTGCGGCGCATTGTGGTCAGAGTCAAGGGACGTTTCATGTAGTCGTGCTGAGCGGTAATAATGGTACATGGCACGGATCCGGCTGCTCCAAGTTCCCCCGCTGTGGGCTGGCACTCGGCAGGCCCGTCCTGGTGATCTGCGTGCTTGCAAATTTCCGCAGCTGCCTGGCGGGGCCGTCGTATCGCTGCCGCGCTTCGCAGTGCTCACCCAGTTCGCCAATGTCCCTTTGGAGATGGCAATTCGTTTTGCGGCTTCGTCCAGTGTGAGGCTCTGTGCAAGTACCAGCTTGACAGCCTCTGCCCGGAACTGCGGCGCGTATGTAGTCAGTTTCATGATTTCACTCCCTTCGACACGTTTATCAAATAGAAGTGTCCGAAAATGTCAGGTTACCTCAGCTTTCAAAACACTGGCAACGGTAGACGAGTAATAGATAACAGTTTACCTGGCTTTCAGACTGACAATGGACCACGAAAACTGTAACCGGCCAAAAGAATTGTTGGCAATTTGTGCGGTGAATGTGGCACAGCGGGGACGACCTTCTCCAAGCCTCCACGTCATAAAACCTCGAGAAATATGCCAGAATAGATATCTTTTCCTGCTGGGATAGAACCCTGCTGTACGATAGACGCTTTTTACCTGTATCAGCTCACCAGGTAGTTGGTCTCGAGCGCGTTGGGTTTCAGGCCGAGCGCTGTTTTAGCTCGTTGAGCTTCCAGTTTTTGCTCGGTGAAAGGCCGGGGGGAGCCGCCGCAGGGGCGAGCGGCAGTGCGGCCGCCGGCGCCGCGGCGGAAGGAGCGGTCGATTTGGCCGTTGCGGGCGCTGGCGATTTGAGCGCGATTTACACTGCGGACACGGCGGGGCGCTGCCCGGCAGGCATTCCAGGCAATTCCGATTTTTGTCGTGTAGAGCAAGGTATCATCGTGACATATCGCGATGGATCGAGGCGCTAGCACCCGGGGACGCAGACCACACGTTGAACGAGATTCAGATGGTCCAATAATGGAAGGCATTGGAGCGAGATTTTCAAAAATCTACGAAAATCGATTCCATGACAATAACAAGAAGATGAGGAAAACCAAGTGAAAGAACGCTCCAGTCCACTCGATAAGTATCTCCAAGGCGATCAAGTATTAGCATCTGAGCGGTTTGCCTTTCACCGCGCAAACCCGGCAGTTTCTTACGATGACTATCGTGAAAATCAGCGACGCGCGATTCGCGATCGCATCCAATCCAAGCATGTCATTTATCTCGATACCAACGCGTGGAAGTGCCTCAGCGATTGTGAGCGTGAAAAGAAGACGCTGACCGACGATATGGTCGATTTCGCCGGCGCAATGAACAGCCACCGGGTCCGAAATAACTGCATTTTCCCGATCGGAAGCACGACCATGTTTGAGCTGCAATCGATGGAGGATCCAGTCTCTCTTTCGACGCTTACAGATCTCGTCGAGAAATTCTCTATGAACGTCGGCTGCCAACCTCCGAATGACGTGATTGGCCGAGAGCTGGCGCTGTTCAATCGCAAGGCAACCCGCGATGCTGGCGCGGAACCCGAAAGGTTCTGCCATCCGATGGAAATCATGGGCAAACTGGAAGCGCGAATTCCGGATCTGTTGCCGGGCCCAGAGAAGCTCGCGTTTGAGAAGACGTTGCTGGACATCGTTCACTCGCTGCCGACCTCAGCCCATCTCGAAATGGCTGCTGCGTCCGGATCTCCGCGATGGGACAATACGGCGGGCATTGAAGAAATGAATGAAGGCATGACTGCTCATCAGCACGAAATTAAAACTTATCCAGATGCGCTTCTCGTGGAGTTATCGGGTATCATGCGATTCCATGTGCCGGATGGACCGCAGATTAACGGATTTCCTCCGGCCAAGGCTCAAGCACTGATGGCTATTATCCATTGGCACGAAAATCCTGGTAGCAGGCACCTTATAACTGCGAGAATCCAGGCAAATCTCCATGCGACCGTCCGACACGTTGAAAATCGAAAGTTTCGCAAGGGGGATATCGCCGATTTCGTAGCGGCGCAGCTCGCACTGCCAAGTGCTCACGCGTTCTTTACCGACAAAGCTCTTGCCAATCTACTCAACGAGCCGAAAATTGCTCTAAAGCAGTTCAGTACCTGCGAAGTGGTATCTGGATTCGATAATTTTTCTGCGTACCTTAAGGCTGTGTAAGCGATGGGCAAGAAGATCATTGAAATGGAAGTGATTTATGGGAGGAAAATCCTCGACTATTCTTTCTTGCAAATGAATAAGTGTGAGTAAGGATGAAGCTAGCAACGGCCTCGTCGGCCGAAGGTGCTATCATTAATACGGTGTTGTGGCACATTCCCCGTGATTCGAGGTTGAGTCTGACTGGGTAGTTCCTCACTTTCATCGACATCGTCCTGCATTTGACGCTCGGCCAGGGCCATAAGATACTCGCTATGTAGCGTTCTCGCAGGCTGAGAGGAGAAAGGGTATGGCGAGGGTCTTGCTATGGTTTAGATTATCCATGCCACAGCGCCTCATGCTGAAATAGTCTTCGCAACCGGCTAAGGGGCGCTCCCAGACGGCCAAGAACATTCTTGAGCTCGCGCGCTCCGATTGCAAAATCATCGTAGATGATCTTAGTTATTTCGACGAATCGCCATTTCAGGATGGCCTATCTCCTTCGCTTAAATTATGGATCCGGAGTGCCTACAATGGTCGTGGCGATTCGGAAGTAAAATTCGACCTAACGCAAACTGCAGCAGCGCTCACGCTGGAAGGTCGGTAATTTTAAATCTTTTCTCGAGCTTCTTCCTGGCTTCAGGAGCGAGCTCGGGAACACTTATGAACAAGCGATTTCTGGCCCGACTAATGCCTACGTACAGAATGCGATGCCCCTCGTTCTTCAGCAAGTCAGGCTTTAGCAACAGGCCAATCTCGTCGACACTCGATGTTAACAGGAGCACGTTCTCAAATTCATCACCCTTCGACTTGTGCATTGTTCGGTTAATACCGGTTTCCTCCGTCTGCTTCACGCAAGCAGAAAAATCCGCAAAACTATATTTTTCGTAGAAAAGCTTAGGCCTCCCAGCAGCAAACCCCTGCATCTTAAACTTGTACTTCGCATTCAAGAACGTTGCGAAATTTGACATCGCGCCTGTACTGTAATGAGGGAGATTCGTAAGTAGACTCATCAAGATTTCTACTTTTTTATTTTCTGCAACTTCGTCGTCGTAGAGATGCTTGAGCGCTTTGAGCATTTCTCGGAGCCCAGCTGAAAAATTCGCATCGCGCGCTAGTACGACTGCTTTCACGCAACTAATCAGAATCTCGCGTCTTGTCCAGTTTGAGTCGTGAGAAATTGCCTGCGCAAACAAATTTAAAGGATGCATTGGCGCTATGCCTTCATTCTTCACAAGCTGAACCGTTTCATTTCGTCTAGATAAGGTTACGGTCTCTTCACCTTGACATTTAGCTGCGACATTATTGATAGCGAGACGCATGTCTCCTACAAGAATTTCAGGCAACCCACTGGAGAAATTGCGAAACGGTATTTGGACAATATCTTTTCGAACTGAATTCAGCGCATCAATAATTTCATTGGAGCTTCTTCGATTCTGTCGCATAACATATTCAACGATACCAGGCGCAGCAAAGCTCTTGAAATCGGTAGGACTTGCGCCATTAAATCCATAGATAGACTGAGCCAAATCGCCGATAATCCCAACGTACGAACCCTCTACTGCTATTAGCCGGAAAATCTCTACCTGTAATGAGTTGCTGTCTTGGAATTCATCAACAAAGAAATATGGGAATTTAGAGGCGACGGCAGTTACTAGAAAGGGAAAACGGGTGAACAGCAGGTATGAGAAATACATGATGTCGTCGTGATGGATGACACCTCTAGCCCAAGCCATTTTTTTGTATAGGACTAGGGAATTGTTTCGAACTTGCGCTTGACCCGGCCTTCTGCGTCGTACCTTCAGTTCAACCTCACCTTTAGGGTTTAGTATCCAAATTATCACACTCAAAACTCCGACTATCGCCTCATGGTCGCGTAGATAATTCTGCTTGGTAGCATTTTTCCAATCGCTCAAAAATTGATAGTCCGAAATGATGGTTTCATCATGGCCGCTAACTCTACCTAAATCAATCTCAAGGTCAGCTGCGATGAAACCCAAATACGGCTTAACGACGTGCTTGTAGAAAAAACTGTGAACCGTGGAGACCTCGGCGCGGGTGGATGCCGCACCAAGACGCCGTACTACAGTATCCGCACCGACATTTGTGTAAGTGATGCAGGCTACTTTCCCAAATCTCTCCAGCTCACTGCCATTGGCAACGACATTGCGAATATGGTTGACTAACCAGTGCGTCTTTCCGGCGCCTGGTCCTGCCACAATTCTAAAATTCACATTGGGGTTAAGCAATCGAAAATCAGAATCAATTTCAATCACGTGTGCGCCCAGTCAATTGCATCTCTGATGTAGTCAGGAACGAGGAACGCCTTCTTTTCAGCTATGGGTGCGGACAGATTGCGCAGTAAAGAATTCGCTAATTGAATGGCGTTCTCGCCCTTACCGACTGCATTTAGATACCTAGAAGCCACGATAGCGACGCGCTTTTCATCGTCTGTCCAGTTGTGAGCCAATAGAATCGCGGAAGCAATTCGTTTGGTCTCTTTACCCTTATGGAATTCAGCCGTCATATCGCCAATCGACGACTTGGCGGTTACGTGTTCCATTAACTTCTTTAACTCGTTCAAATTGCTAACTGTCTCGCCCAAAAGCAACTCAAGTGTAGGGTTATACCGAATTAAATCGTACTCAAATGTCTTTCCAAACTTGGCATCTTGAGAAAAATATCTTATTTTCTCATCATTGTTTCTCTGAAGAACTGGATTCTGTCTATACTCTCCAACGTCCAGCACCTCGAACGGATAACATTTCTCATACCCGTCGTCGAATTTCTTCTCCGGGTCTCTGTCGGTTACGCACGCGACAGTCTTTTTGATTGTGTGCAACTCGCCCGGTTTGAAAAGATGCAAAAAATGTTCGAAGTATCTTCCGCCGACGTTTACAACTGCGATTTGGGCATCTTCCAATGGTTTGCCATGATATTGTGCAAAAACAGACATAAGCATCTGTTCGGCCAAGCCTTCAACAAAAATTATACTTCTAGCGAAAAGCATCTCAGATTTTGTGGCATCAAGAAACCGTTGTACATACAGCTTACTTTTCCCATCAGCTGGAAACACTTTACCCGGGTAGGCGACGTTGCAATCGCCATTGATGCTACTTATACAGATAATTTCGTCCAAATCCACTGCAGCTGTAATATGAGCAGAATGGCTAATAATAAAAACCTGCCTTACTTTCTTTTTCTTTCTATTGAGTTTCAAAAATTTAAGGAATTTATACTGCATAGCAGGATGAAGGTGAGCCTCTGGTTCTTCGATAGCTAAAACAGCGAAAATTTTTGAGTTTCCTCCCATGTAATTTACATCCGAATTCATCTGCATTTTCGCAAGCAAAAGAGACATATAAATTAAATTGTTGTATCCTAGACCATTATGAGTCGCGGGAATTTTTATACCTGTACTATGCTCAACAATTAAGCGCAACGCCGAGAATAATTCAACATCCGAAATGGTGCCGTCGAAGTCGGGCTTGGCACCATCGAAGGAGGCACCAGTGCCATGGGCATATTCCAGAATTTGAACCTTACCGCTTTCCATCCGCCCCTTTAGGACTGCCATTAGGTCCGAGGATTTTTGCGCAAAATCTCGGCGAATAACTCGAATTTGCTCTTCTTTTTTTTCCTTCGTATGAATAGCCAAGTCCAGTGACTTGACTTCGTAATCCATAAAGAAATCAAGGACCTCTCGCAGAAGTGCGTTGCGTCCAGTATGCATATCACGTTCAACGTCTCTAATCGCATCCAGGAACTGGAAGTCAAATCCTTTCGTCGCATCGTAATCTGCACCACGCTGCTCTTCTGGAGCTCCCGCTAAGAGTCGATATTTGTAGTGGCGAATGAAATCGTGTTGGATGAAACTCCAAACCTTTATACAGGCATCCTTATCCGCCTCTTCTATATCTTTCACTGCATTAAAATATGACTGATGCTCTGCATCGGGTAGGAAGAATTCGTAAGAAAGTTTAGCCTCAAAAGCCGCGTCAGGTTTTGTAAGCCAGTCTGCAACCATTCGTAAGTCGTCTTTCTCATCCTCGCCACTACTAAACGTGACAGTGATGAGAACTGCTGGCGGATTTGCCTTAAGGTCTTTGATGGGGATATGCTTGTGAAAATCATGCACATCCAACCTTCGTTTCGCAGCTGGGTCTATGACCATTGCGAGCGCTTTTAGTAGATTCGTCTTGCCGGCGTTGTTATGTCCAATCACTACGTTCACGCCATTGCCAAATAAGATTTCCTGATTTTTAAAACTTCGGAAATTCATAATATTTATTTTTGAAATATACATTATTTCCCTAGCGGAATTAAATGAGATTTAGACTATTGTCGGCAAAAGCCGCTCTAGCGATTACCTAAGAATTTTTACGGTTGACTCGATAATTGAATCAAAATCCGCACTATCAAAAATCGGCCAGCTACAAGCGTTAAGCTCCGCATAGCACTTGCTTGCAAAAGCTGCATCTATGGTACCGGCGTACGATATGAGACCAATCAAGTGATTTTTCAGTCCAAGTAAAGACGCGAACTTACGTTTCACGGCGTGTTGTTGTGGGCTGCGAGTTCTGCAGTAAAATAAGTGCATTCTGAGTTTGCTTTTAAATTCAGATGTTAATCGAGGCGTTTTTCCGTCAACGAGCAAACCCAATACAATCATTTTTGAACCAGGGCCACTGATTTTTGTTTTCTCAACATTTGGCTGGTACCCCGCACTTAGAAGTATTCTATATAGCTTTCCGACGACTTCCTTGCACATTTCCTTCCCAAACTGCGTAGATGGTGTCGAAAGCACAATATCGTCTGAGTATCGGGAATATCGCAACTTGTATTTCTCTGCCAATGAACTAATTTCATCATCAATTTCTTTGGCAACTATATTCGCAAGCATTGGACTTGTTGGAGCGCCTTGAGGAAGGTGGCCGAGGGCAAAGGAATTATAGGCCGAAATAGAGTATTTTAACCCTTTTAAACTATTTGGAACCCGTCCATTCGGAGCCAAAGCACGTTCCATTTCAGGAGTGGCAATTCGCGTACAAATTCTCGACAGCTCGAAAGCTAACAACGGCTGATAGCCAGCAGTCTCAAATACTTTGCAAATCTTTGTTTCGAGAATTGATTCAAAAAAATTACGAATATCAACTTTAACCAGCCATTTCGCTTGGTTATGCAAGCAAGCCGCTTTATATGCAGACCCTTCCTTGATATATGCAAACGCAGCGTTGTGCACAGCAATATTTTTCAGAATATTGGTATTTATCCAGCGTTGCGTTTTTAACAGGAGTGGATGCGGTGCCGCGATCCACCTATATTGTATTGTTGCACTTGGAGCACGTTTTTGAATTCGAAACACTGAGTATTGCTCATCTACTTTACCCCTGGCTACCGTATTTCTAAGATACTTATATGGTACACCGGTCTCATGTGCGAGGTGAGAGAGCGTAAACAGAGGGGGAAGCAATGGATTAATAGACCGAATTGCGTTTGCAATTGCTAAGGCCGCGTCGACTGGGGCATCCGGGGGAGCATCGACTTCAAAGAGCTGAGATTGCCAGTGTGTCATTCATTTACACTTGTTGACATTCATGGAGGGTTTGAGACTCGCTCATGAGCAAGACATCCACAGCGAAGCCTCTGAGCGAGGCTCAAAGGTTCCGTAAAGCGTGAGTTTCTTTTAAGGGACGCGGGAATCCGGTCCCCTGCCTGCCGAACAGCACAGGCGGTGACTAAATGGATGTAGACGGCAACCTCAGCTGCTTTGGATAATAGTACGATTTCTCTACTTTAGGAAGGGTCTCCTTGTCACTTTTGGCAATAATTGATGCCAACGTGCCTATTCCAAGGTCAGTCAGACGCTTGCTCGCAGTCACGAGCTGCTGAACTATCCCAATCTTAAGCAAGTCATCAACTTCGAATAAAGGCAGTTTCGTACCGGCGCAGAGCGCCTCCGGTGTGTGCATTCCCTTGCGAATAGCACACATTAGAACCACTAGTTTTTTCCCGCTATCTGGGTACGCCAAGAAGGATTTTTTTCGTCCAAGGTCTATGTAGCCAAGCCCGTCAAGTACGTCGCCGTACTCCAGGCCAGCAAATTTTGGCCGAAGCTCATCAAAACCGATACTTCCAACACGACCAGGGAACAACGCCTTCCAGTCCTTGAGCGACTCAAAAAAAATTCGAGGAACATTGTTTGGACAGCCATGGCGAAAGACAATCAGCGCCCCTGTGTTTTTATAACCGAGCGGCTCACCAGTGCCACGATAGTATTTTTTGCACAAGTTAGGTATTCTGTCATCAAGCCAAAATGTGTTGTCGATTGTGGGGCACTCTATCGCCTTGACGATTTCCGCTCCACAAGCATGAGACTTGACACGCATCTCACCTGCGGAAGTGGTCGCGTACGCAATAACGGTGAATTTGATAAGCCCTTTTGAATGCCAACTTTTGACACTACGCACTCGCCAAGCGGACTCTAGAAAGTTCCAGATTCTGTCGCCACTTCCGATTAGGTCCGTAACTACGAAAATCTGTCTAATTTTCGCTTTTCGAAATAGGTTGGGCGAGGGATTCGTCTCGAAATGCAGGTCTTTGATTCGTGCCAACTGGCCAGTTATGGATGCCATTAGCCCTTCACTGCCAACATCGCTCTTGTCACCGCGCGCGGAGTGGAGCACGGCTGGGCTCGGACCGCATGCCCTTAGGGCATATTTTCGACGCCCTTTGACCGGCACTTTCTCCTCTTTAAATAGGCGACACGGACCGCCACCACTGCTTTTTTTCACCTCCCGCTCGACAAACACAGCAGTCCTTTCGCAAGTTTGCTCGTGACGGTGCTTGATGAGCCGTTCCATGACTCTAGCGAACTCATCGTGGGACACAGTGTGGACCGCCGCTAACAGTTCTTGAGCGACGTATTGCTCGCTTTCGTCAAACTGGGAAATCCACTCTTTTTTTGTGGTCATCTTAGCGCGCTAATCGAGGGCAATTTGGATGTTCGGGCGACCAATGACTTTCATGCACTGAAGAAAAAAGGCAAAACTTAAGCTTCCGCGAGAAAGTTTGTTGGTAATGGCGCCAGGGCTTTCATCAATTCCTAGGTCTAGCAGGAGCTTAGAAAACTTTTTATAGTCAATATCTTTGCGCGCGAGTTCTCCTTTAAGGATACGACGCGCCTCCATTCTTCAATCAGACATTTGGTGTGGCCAACCTGAAATTGAAGCTTAATCATCTCCTACCCAAACAGAGCACGCCATGTATATGTCATAATGACATATAAAAGTCACGAACGCGACTGGTAAGTTTTGCTCAAGCCTAGGCTGTGTTGAGCGTCTCATCGAACATCATGCGCGGCTCGCCACCGAGCACCTCACTGGCTTTGTCAAAAGGGACCCAGCGGTAGTACCCCAGTTCGTGCGTCAGCGCTGTGATACTGAAGTCCGTTCCGGCCAGCTTTGCCTGTTGCTGCTCGACTAGCGCGCGTATCTGCCCCAGCAATTCAGGGTCAATGTCGGTGGCGGCGAGTGCGTCGAGCGGGTTCATGCTCTGCAGTCTACTAGGCCCGCCCAGGCTTACAAGCGCAACTGTTTATGTCTGTCCTCACAAGCGCCACTGCACCGGTGCTGACGCACACAGGCGCTGCCAGTCCAGAAACCTACGAGAGGGAAGCATCCCAGGAGGACACTAAAGTGAAGCTAAACCGCCGGTTGCGATAGAGGCGGTTCAACATCAATCCCCCAATTTAGCATTTAATGTGCAATTAGATGATTTATATTTAATATGGGAATAAAAACACTTGACATCAGTTTAGAAGCGCGGACGGCAGTGTGAATTTTTGCTTCCACTGCTCGCCTTGTCCGTTCTGACCACGTTGTTTCAAGACTTCGCCGCCCGACTACGCTCGACAGAATTTCTCAACGACGCACGCCATTCCGATCGACGAGTTCCTGCCCCGGCATTGCGCCGGGCAGCTGGCCACTGCCTGAAAAACACGCCGCTTCCCAGCTGTGTGACGCCATCATCAGGCAAGACGGCGCTCAAATCAACCGGGTGCTAAGCGGACGCTTACCGTCTTTGAGCCCCGTCCGCTTTGCTTCTTCGTGCAGGAATTTGACGCAATTCTACTTTCTTGTATTTTTGGGTGATGACTTTGTTGTCAAGGCGTCTTGCATTTGAGCCACGCTTTCGGGTATTGCACCCAAATCACTCAGTTTTCGCCGCACGTCTTGATACTTCTCAAAAAACTGTGCCCATCGGCTGAATCCTCCCATCGCTCCAACAGCACGCAGTAAGGCGACATGCGAGGTCGTCAGAATTTGAACGTAGGATTCAAGTTCGGCGATACGTTGATCTTTCTTTGCGAGTGCTGTGGCCGTATCGGCGGCAGACTGCTTTCCGATGCGGCCTCGCCATGCCCGGTACTCATGTTGGCGCTTTTGAAAATCGGCCAAAAGCGCCGCGCGAGATTCGCTGCGCGTGATCGATGATGCAGCTTTGATCGAAGGATGCAAGCGTGCGACGGCACGTGCGGTGATGTCCTGGTCGTTGGTCAGCAAGGTCTCGAGAATTCCTCGCATTTTGGCGTCTTGTTCTGGCATGTCTTTTTCCTCGTTCATTCGCCCAGCACATCACGCGTTCGCGGAATAGACAGATCCACTCCGTCCGGGAAGGCGTGTTCACCATTGGGTGTGTCAAGAAGCCTTTGTACTCCGGCTAATCTCTCCTCAGCATGCTGAAGCTGATTTTTCCACCCAATACTCATGGATGGTCGCGTTCGTATTGTCTCTATCGCCGCTTTGAATTTACCCTCAAGCCGAATTAAATTTACTTTATTTTCCGGCAGACCGGTTGCGGAAAGATGCCGGCAATTCGCGAAGCATTCAAGATGCTTAGGACAGGGGTCCACAGTGAAGGAATTTAAACAATGACCGTAAGGCGTCGCATGAAATCCGTCGGCCTCCACGCGCAGATATTCGTACGCTGCCGCATCGCCGTCCTTGGCTTGAATCCGGACGAATGCATCAACAATAGGGCCACTGGCCTTACCTCCCTTGATCATCTTGGCCACGGTCGCGGCCTTTTCTCCAAGCATCAATTCCACCTCTTCGGGAATCGAAATCTGTTCAAGTTCTTCAGCGAGGCTGCGATGGTCATACTCGTAGCTCTGTGCGACACTGCGGCGGTTATAGCGTTTCGAGATAATCGTATCGGCTACGCCAAGCCTGAAAAGCTCTGTATTCTGCAAGTGTCTCAGCATGTGGGACTCTAGCCGCAATTCTTGGTCTTGCTTAGTTGCGCCGTAACGCTCGAATAGGGACGGAATCTTGTCGTGATCACCCAACCCTATGCCCACCAAGCGCGAGTCAGGTCGACTTATCGAGAAATAGCGGGTAACGTCGCAGATTCCATCATTACGTTCCTCGGCGAGCGACCGTTTTGGATGCAAGAACAGTAGCTGCCACGGCTGAACGACGCCTGAATCGGCGTTCATCGCTAAACGATCGGGCAGCTTGGACGGAGTCGTTTTTTGTATGTGGTCCTCTAGTTCTCCGACATTTAGAAATGTATCGCTCCAGGACATTCGTGCGCCGTCATGGATTGGAATGCCCGTTGAAGTGCGAAAGCGTAGCTTCGTTTCGCCCGCGCGCATCTGCTTTTGCAGGCGATTGCCGAACACGTAAATTGCCATATCGAGCTTGCGAACAGATCCGAGGTACTTCTCAGTCTGGAATTTGTGTAGGTCGCGTAATATAGCAGGGTCAAAGTCCTTGCGGTATTCGTTGATAAAGTAATCGCGCTCTATGTCAAGCCAAAATGGATTGCCGCTAAGGCGTGTATAGATGTCTGTAAATGCAACGGTTTCGTTCTCACGAAACCAAGGTAACAGTCGACCAGTCTCGCATTGTAGTTTCAACGTTTCCCGAAGTGGGGCAGTAATATAAGCGGCCCTTTCCAGGGTCTCAGTCAAGAGCGCGCGGAACATCTCCGGCACTGGCTGGGTGTTCTCCCGTAATACGCGGCTGTCCGATTCTTCTTCCTGCTGCTTCTCCGCGAAGTGCCGAAGCATAAGTGCGCTGGAAAATCCCCCGACCTTTCCCGCAGCTTGGCCCTTCGCATCGACATAAGTTCTTTCGCGCTTCCAATCAATCGGCAGCAAAGTAGCCTCACCGGCCCGCAACCCGGTGATGATCATCGTCCGAGTAGCAGCGAACCGAAGCTCATCCATGAATGATTTTGGATGCTCTGTCATAACGATGCGCACTAGCTCCCAAAAGGCTCGACGGGATGGGAGCCGTTCGACGCGCTTGCGCTCTTCCAATTTTGAACGCAGTTCGTCTTCGGACATGGTCTGTCGGGACCTGACACTGGTTACTTGAACTCTTTGAACGCCAAGCAACCCATACATTTGGCCCGCATCGCAAATATGGTTCGTGTCCAAAATGACCTTGACCAATCCGGCAAGAACGTCGCCAAGCTTACCCGATGCTTGTACTGCCTTTGCGGTGCGAATGGCATGTTGAAGATCGTCCAATGTAAGTTCCCACGGGTCGCTGTCCACGCATGTGCCCATGACGCGGAGCGGGCGCGCGATGCTCTGATAGACGTACCCAGTAGAGTTCCGTTTCACAAGCAATTGGTTGATGACTGCCGCTTTGATGAAGTCTTGCCAAGCGGGCGAAAGGGCGCGCTGTTGTAGGGGGGCGAGGTCGCTTGCTGCGCGCTCGGCATTGATGAAACTAAGCGTTTTTGAATCCGTGCCAAGATCGCGCAAGTAATACGCCGGTGGGGGGACATCTCCCACGCATGCTGTCAAGTTCCAACCCGCATCGTCAGCAGCATAGCCGACGCTGTCAATAGCGAAGCTCCAAATTAGCCCCCTGCTAAGCGCTAACGATTTTCCCAGTTCGATGAAAGATTTATAGTGTGAATTCATGCTCCACCACCTTCAAGTTCGGCGATGACTGTTTGAATTTCGCTTATGGTTCGTTGTAATTGCATGTAGGTTGGCGACTTCGAATCCGCCCGCGAGCTTCGCTCAAAAAAAAGTACAACTTCCCTCATATCACCCAAGACCTTGCTATGTAGGCCCTTGTCGGTGACAGGCATGAATTTGCGGCATCCGTAGCATGATGTGACTGGATTATATGGACACGATGGCTGTCCTGACGTGCATCCGCCAATACCCGAGATCGGGATTCCGTGCGGGACTGCCGCGATTTGTTGCTCATCTTTTAGTACGGCTAGCTCTTCGGAGGCAATGAACCGGTCATGGGCAATTTTTGCGACGCGACGATAGACTTCTGAAGCCCCCAATGCCCGGTTGACTCGTTCGGCATGCGAGGCAGATGTAGCGTAATAGATCAGTCCGGTGTTTGTCTGGGCATGCCCCATATACTCCGCCAGTTCCTCATGGCTGGCGCCGGCATCGACTAAGCGTTGAGCTGCCGTATGGCGCAGATCCGTGGCAGTTCCAAGATCGTCGGAGCCGATCAGCATGCGAACGCGCGAGGAAATTCGCTGGCTCACTTCTAGCGCCGATTTTACCTGGAAGAACTTCTCTGAGCCATCTTCTGCGACTTTGTCAAAGTGCGACTTCAGACTAACAAATATTGGTACCCATTCGCGCTTGACTCGCCGTGTTAATGGGACGCGGTGTTTTTTTCCACGCTGCTTTGCCATGTGGAAGGTTAAGTGTACAGTCGGATCATCGTCAATCCCATCGTGCCAGATCCGTACATGCCTTGCATCTAATATGCCAATTTGTACAGGGCGCATCGCAAACTGATACGCACACAGGACCATCCCAGCATCAGCCACGGCGGGGTAGGGGACCAGTTCGCCCGTCCGCAGGCGAGTAACCATTTCGTCAAGATGCCGCACAATTGCAGCTTCTTCATCAGGAGATAGAAAAACGTCGCCCGCGCGAACCGCCGCGTATTTGTCGACCGCTGGAAGGGGGAGTGTGGTGCGTAGGAAGGTGCGGTATTCATGTGACCATCCATTCCAGCGATAGGTGCATAGCAAATGCAGAATGTGCTTTGCAAGCATATAGCTCTCGGTCGTTAGTTCGCGCGCGCGCCATTCAGCCCATAATAGTCCGACTTCATGTGGACCGGTTCGCAGCAGCGAAATGAGATCGCGGTCAAATAGATGAGGCAAACCGGAGAAATATCCTGTAACCGTTTTAGCGCTTAGGTCCTGTTCAAACATCAGTGCTAGGGTGTGTTTCAGTATTAGCCCGCAATGAGGATCACGCTTTCCGAAGTCAATCTTTGAGCTTCGACCGTGAGAAAAAAGTTCGAAGACATTTTCTACGGTCGGAGCACGAATTGATCGTGTAGTGTCGTCGAATTCATCGTAATATCTGAGGATGGAGGGCAGCGGTTGCAGGCTCGCGCAGAATCGGGCCAAGGTATCTTGATCGGATCCTGGCGCGTACTGTTCAGTAGATTGTTGTTTTCGCATTAGCGTTCCTTAGGAATCGCGCGTAGAAGTGAGACTCGGTCATCAAATGCATTATTCCAAACGCCCGCAAGCCGGTCTTCAAAAACAGCCCGAGCATAGCGAGATGGCATAGTGGATTGCCGCGACCAACCGAAGAATGTTCTCATTTTTTGCAATGCCTCGTCCATGGAGTCTCCATGCTGGAGTAACTGGTGGAGACGAACCACAGCGCAGGTGTGACGAAGATCATGCGGGGTAACGGTCGTCTTGCCTGTACGGGACTCTAACTCCCTGACCACATGAGCTGGTAGTTTATTCGATATTACGGAAAATGCTTTCGTGAGCGCCTCGGTTGAGAGCGGCACGTTGGACTTGGAATTCAGTAAAAATGAGTGCTGGGGGCGGCCCCGATAATTGCCGGCATATAATTCGATGATTCGTGCCGTCGTTTCGCTGGTCGGAATTTGCCTGATCGAATCCTTGGTTTTAATGCTTGGTTTGGAGTAGCGAGGATCTTGGGCTGAGCTTTCGTAGTCGTTTTCGCGGATGTTGATCCAGCACCTATCACGTCCTAGTTTCGGGTCAAACGCGCTCTTAATTGCATCAACGGGAAGTAACAGCGCTTCACCGCGCCGCAAGCCTTGGTGGAGCATAAGAATAAATGCCACGTACACGCGCCAGCGCGTCTGAACGCGAGGGAATGGATTATCTTTGGATTCGGGATCTAGGATCTGATACAAGACTTCAACGGTAGACGCCGGCAGAGAGCGGATCATTTCAGGCATGTTTCGCTTCTTTACGCGGAACTGGCTGTAAAGAACTGAAAGTTGATGAAGTCGGCTCTCGATATGGCTCAATGTCTTGTGGGTGTCACTTTTCGCAATCCACGCGACGATCGAGGTGACGAAACTGAGTCCTACTTGCCAACGCGTCTCGTCAGACTCAGTCGTTGCGGGTTGGTTACGAATCGAGATGAACCAAGATTCCAGGATCTCCGCCAGGTCGCCGTCGTTCAGGGTGCCAAGGGCGTCGTCAAGCGCACCGTGACCACGCAGCTCGTCGCCATGCTGGTACAGGTTGTCGATGTAGCGGAGCTTTTTTATGTGCGTCGAGTCTGCCAAAGCTCCTGTGACTGCCGCTGACCAGACGACCGCCCAATAGCGCGGCAGCCCACAGCTGTCAACTAGGACTGGGGCCGAGAGGCTAGGAGGAACCAGTGGACCCTCAAGTTGAGTGATCATCGCGTTGTAGAGTTAACGGCAACACATAAACATACCATTTATCGTCTTGCTGTTGTGGCACTAAATCAAGGAAACGCAACATGCTGTAAACTACCAGTCCTTCGCATAATCTATATTATGTTAAATAAAGGGTGATGGTAACGCTATCTTCGGCTCAACTGTCCGAGTGCTCAGCAATGACCGGGGCGGTATTTTGATGTCAGCGCTGCAGAGTGCGAGCGCCGGGTGTCGCCCAGCGCTTGCGGCAGTGGGAACGTTCCTCGGTCCAGTCCTTAGCTTGCCGAGCTCATCGATAATCCAGCTTCCAGGCAGCGTGTGTACAATCCGGTGCTTGTTCCACATTTTGGCTTTGTGCAGTCCATGGTGAAAATGGACGATCTGGAGGTCGTCGCCACAAGCGGTAAAACGCACCATCCGATCGTCCGGCGTAGTGAGAATGCAGAAGACCGGGTGCAAGGAACAGCGTTTGACGTCACTGACGCCGAGCTCGGCCGCGCTGACGCGTATGAAGTCGATGCCTGTCAGCGCGTGTTGGCATTGTTGGCTTCAGGGAGGCAAGCTTGGGTGTACGTGGATGCCCGGATGGCTTCTCTTACCTGATTTTCGGGACTGAAGATGTTGGATATTGAATGGATATGATCGATGAAATCGTCAGTGTGGACGGCCGTTTTCGGGCCGAGTTTGTCAGGCGTGACGACGGCACGTACGGTTATATCTCATTCATCAATTCAAACAACGCAGCCAGCCCCGCATGGAAACAGGATGGGCGCGCCGTATCACGCTTTGAATCGCGCGACATCGCGCTATTTGACGCCAAGGGACGCCTGGCCTGGCTGAAGAAAGAAACGGATTGGCCGGCCAAAGACCATGAACCGGTGGCGGGCAGCCAATACACGCCCGGCTGGATAAAATGTCCGTTTTGTGGCCTCCAGTTCTATCTTCTGGACCTGGATCGATGGGGCGGCAGCCGGCATCTCACCTGCGGGCAGAGAATCATCGACACGGCGCAAAGCTGATTGACGTTTGGCGCCGCCAGAGGGAGTACTACACGATTGCGATCGATTGACGGCTTAAGCGGAACAGGTCATAACTGGCCGCAAACCCCGCGATTTAAATCGACAATATTTCGGGTAATGTCGATTTAAAGATCGAGCATATTGCTTTTGCCTTACCCAAGCAACGCCGGCAATCGGCGATAATCACGCCTCGTCAACCGGACATCAGGAGAAAACTGCAATGTCGTTCAATGATCGGGCCAAGCGCGCCCGTGCGTGCCTGCTCGGCATGGCGCTTTGCCTGCTGACGGCCGGCGCCCTTGCCCATGGCGTTTCCGAGTCGGACCAGGGTTTCCTGCAAGGTGCGACCGGTGTGCACTTCCTGCCCTATCTGTACCTGGGCGCCAAGCATATGGTGACCGGCTACGACCACCTGCTGTTCCTGTGCGGCGTGATCTTCTTCCTGTACCGGATGAAGGAGATTGGCCTCTACGTGACCCTGTTTGCGCTCGGCCACAGCACCACCCTGCTGCTCGGGGTGCTCAATGGCTGGCATATCAACGCCTACCTGGTCGACGCCATCATCGGCCTGTCGATCGTCTACCGCGCCTTCGACAACCTGGGCGGCTTCAACAGCGTGGTCGGTGTCCAGCCGAACAAAAAGGCGGCTGTCCTGATTTTCGGCTTCTTCCACGGCCTGGGACTGGCCACGAAATTGCAGGATTTCTCGCTCTCGCCCGATGGCCTGGTCCCGAACATGATCGCCTTCAACCTTGGCGTCGAACTCGGCCAGCTGCTCGCGCTCGGCATGATCCTGATCGTCATGCGCTACTGGCGCAGCACCGCCAGCTTTGCGCGGCATGCCCTCACCAGCAACTTTGCGCTCATGAGCGCCGGTTTCGTCCTGGCCGGCTATCAATTCACCGGCTTTCTCAGTCAATAGGAAACACCATGTCTCTGCCTCCATCGAACGCAGCCGTCGTCGCGCCTAAAAAGGAACTCTTGCGCGGCTGCCTGGTCGCCGCCGCGGTCGCCGCCGTGCTGCTCGTCGTTGCCGTCTTGCCCGCCGAGTACGGGATCGACCCGACCGGCGCGGGCAAGGCACTCGGATTGACCAAATTGCACAGCGCCGCCGCGCCTGCGGCCGAGCCGGTCAAGCCCGCCGCCACGATCACAGCGGCGAAAGGATCGACCGTATCGGCGCCCGGCGAAGTGCGCGCCATCACCATCGCATCGAAGCAAACCGTCGCCTACCGCGCCGACACGCAGGAAATCACCCTGGCACCCGGTAAGGGTGTGGAGGTGAAAACCCATCTGGCGAAAGGCTCTGCCCTGATGTTTTCGTGGAAGACGACCAAGGGCGAAGTGCTCAACCATGATTTTCATGGCGAACCGGTCAACGCCAAGGGCGACGAATTCGAGAGTTTCATCCTGGAAGACGATGTCAGCCACTCCAGCGGCGTGCTGATTGCTCCTTTCACCGGCGTGCATGGCTGGTATTGGAAGAACCTGAACGATGAACCGGTCACCGTGGTGCTGCAGGCGGGCGGATTTTATACCGATATTTTCAAGAAATAGTGTGGCGTCAACCTCGGCCGACCCGCACCATGGCCATTCAAGCCCGCGCGGACCGGGGACGCCTGGCGGCGGAAAATCCGATTGTCGCCCGCGCGATCTTGTCCCACTCACCGAAATGATTGACCACCCTACCGCGCGGGTATGCCAGGACGATCAAGGCCAGCCCGAGCAGGATTGAGGCAAGCGCGGCGTCGCTCGCGTAACCCTCAAGCAGCCAGGGCGCGGCCAGCAGCCACAGGCCGAATCCGATGTTGACGAAGCGCAGCGGCCGGGCCACCTCGGCCCACGCCATGATGGAGACCGCGACCACCAGCGATCCAATGATGTGATCGTTGTCGGCGGCCTGGCCCGCGCTGCCGAACAGCAGGCGGCTGGACATGAGGGCAACGCCGATGAGCGTACTCACCAGCAAGTTCCAGGGAACGCTGACCCCGGTGAGCAGCATTTCGCGCAGAATCGCGCCGAGCGGCGCCTCGAAATTGTCGGAATAGGCGGCGCTGCCGCCCTCCATTGTGTCGCCGCGCAGCAGGACGTACCACAGCGGCCGGCCCTTTTGCCGGCGCTTCTTGAGAAACTGCAGCGTGGCGAGGATTTCGTCGAGCGAGTAGGGAATTTGCAGCAGCATCGCCAGCGCGCCGATCAGGCACAGGGTGCACCAGGTGCCGATCACGACCGGCTGGATAATGATGAAAAACACGCTCACCGCCCCCAGCGGCACGATCAGCACCCCGAACAGCAGGACCAGCCAGGGCATGGTGCGCCAGCGCCGCTGGTCGCCGATGACGCCGGTGACGATTTCGAGCACGTACACCGTGGCCCCGAGCCCGGCGTCCGACACCGGCCACGCTTCCGATACCGATGAAGTAATGATGCGCTCGGTCCCGTCGCCGAGGAACGGGTCCCAGACCGCATCGATGTGGCCGAGCTGGAAGGCGGCCAGATAGCGTGAAATCACCAGCCCGACAATGGCCAGCGCAATGATGGGCAGGCGGTTGGTCCATCCGGATGGACTGTAGTCCCACCCTGGCGGCGCATCCGGTCCGCTGGTGCTTGCCACGGGCGTGATCCCGGGCGCCGCCGGCAGCGCGACGGCGAACACGATCAGCAGCGCGCCGACCAGGGTGTCGTTGGCATACGCGGCCGCACTGGTGGTCCAGAACAGCACCGGTGCGAACAGCAGCCACAAGCCGACCGCCGCCGTGCTCCAGCGGGCCCAGCCGAAGTCGCGCGAGAGCGACAGCAGGCCAAATACCACGACCAGGGCGCCGGCCAGCATGTCGCTGGCGGTCATCCAGGTGGCGCTGAACGCCAGGCCGCGCCCGTTCGGAGCCCAGGAGGCACCGGCCTGCATCCATTGTTGCGCCAGGCCGAAGGTGAACGGGCTGGCAAGCAGCCAGAACCCTAGCGCGATATTGGCAAAATGGCACCACAAGGTCTGGCGATGCCCGCTGCGGGCCATCATGTTGTAGTCGGCAATCGTCTGGGCGCCGGGCTGGCCACTGTTGCGCACGTCTTCCAGCCACAGTGGCAGCGGCAATTTGTTGCGCTCGTACCAGGCGGGCGGATCGGCGCGCAGGCGCGCGATCATGGTTTGCAGGCTGCGCCGCAGGGAATGCACGGGCCGCCAGTCGAGCAGCGTCTGCGCCCGGGAGATATCGAGTTCATAGTGTTCGTCGGCCATGCGCACCATGAAGGGCTGGATGAACGGCGCCTCGCCGCGGTCGATCGCGTCCGGCACCACGATCTCGGCTTTCTGCTGGACCCAGGCGCCCGCCGCCGCCAGCGCCTTGGGAATCTGGCGCGTCTCCCAGGGTTCGCCATGGAGCAGCCAGGCGATCAGGTTTTGCAGCGTTTCGTAGCTTTCCACCACCGGCTCGCCGATCAGCAGCGTGGTTTCCTGGGACAGGACCGCGCGCCTGTCGACGGCTGCGCGAAAGGCGGTGGCCACGTCGTCGATGTGCACGCATGCCTGTCCGTGCGAGGCGTCGCCCGGAAACACGCGGCTGAGCATCTGGCGCTCGAACAGGCGCCCGATCTGGTGCGCCAGCGACGGCAGCTCGCAGTCGTCGGTATACACCCCGGCGATGCGGAAAATGACCGCCGGGGTGGTGCCGCGCTCGACTTCGACGACGCGTTCGGCGGCCAGCTTCGATTGCGGGTACGGCCAGGCCGGCGCCAGCGGCGATGATTCGCTGATCAGACGCCCGGGCGACCCGGGCGCATGCACCAGCATCGTGCTGGCGTAAATGAACTGCTCGACCTCGAACGACTGCAAGGCGCGCAGGAGTTTCTCGGTCCCTTTGACGTTGACCTCGTCGTAGAGCCGATTCGGTTCGTCCGAAAAATCGTAGAACGCGGCCAGGTGGATGACCGAGGCGATGCGGCCGCCGTGGCGCGAGCGCAGCGTGTCGCAGGCGCGCCCCAGCGCTTGCTCGGAGGTGATATCGGCTTCAATGCAGTCCGGCGCCCGGCACAGGCGCTCGAATCCGACCACCGTGTAGGCATCGGCCAGACGGGCGGCGATGGCCGTGCCGATCCTGCCTTCCGACCCGGTAATGAGTACAACAGGTTTTTCCGGGACCATCCGCGACCTCTCCGTGGTTGAATGTGGCATGTGGCATGTGGCATGTGGATAGCGCTGCGCATCGCCCTGCCACCAGTGTCCATTCTAGGGGGGCTATCGCATCGGTCCTTGATGCACGCGTTGGTTGAACATGCAACTTTTAGCGAAAGCGATTGCCGGATGCCCGTCCGCATCCTTGTCGACGATGGCACGCCGCAGGGCTGAACCATGCCGTTGCGCCGCGGTCTACACCGCATTGCCGGCATGCGCAGCGCGCGCTGCTGCGCGCGGCACAACTTGCAAATGGAGGAAACATGGGGCCATCAGCAACGAAGGACATCGATATTGCACTGCAGGGCGGCGGCGCGCACGGTGCGCTCGCCTGGGGAATGCTCGACCGCCTGCTGGAGGAACCGCGCCTGTCGATCAAGGGTATCAGCGGCACCAGCGCCGGGGCGGTCAATGCCGTCGTGCTGGCCGACGGTTTTGCGGGCGGCGGCGGGCGGGCCGGCGCGCGCCAGGCGCTGGCAAGGTTCTGGCGGGCCGTCAGCGATGCCGCCCGCCTCAGTCCGCTGCAACGCACGCCGCTGGAGCGCCTGATGGGGCGCTGGACGCTCGACAGTTCGCCGGCCTATGCGTTTTTCCAGATGGCCACCAGCATGGTGTCACCCTACGAATTCAATCCGCTCAACATCAATCCCTTGCGCAGCTTGTTCGCCGAACTGATCGATTTCGAGCGCGTGCGCAATTGCGACGGACTGACCCTGTTTATAGCCGCGACCAATGTGCGCACGGGGACGGCGCGGGTTTTCAAGCGCCACGAACTCGATATCGACAAGGTGATGGCGTCGGCTGCCCTGCCCCAGCTGTTCCAGGCTGTGGAAATCGATGGCGAAGCCTACTGGGATGGCGGCTATATGGGCAACCCGGTGCTGTTTCCGCTGATCGACGAATCCTGTCAGCGCGACCTGGTGATCATCCAGATCAATCCGCTCGTGCGCAAGGAACTGCCGCGCACCGCCGCCGAGATCAGCAACCGCCTCAACGAAATCACGTTCAACGCGAGCCTGGTCAGGGAGATCAGTTCAATTCTCCTGCTCAAGCGCCTTATCGACGAAGAGAATCCGGCGCACGTGCGCTATGCCGATACGCGCCTGCACCGGATCAGCGCCGGCGAGGCCGCGATGCAACTGGGCGTGTCGAGCAAGCTCAATGCCGAGTGGGCGTTCTTGACCCACCTGCATGACATCGGCCATGCCGCAGCCGACCGCTGGATCGCGCGCAATGTGGAGCTCATCGGGCACTGCTCGACGATCGAGGCCGGCCAGGCATAAAAGCGGCAACGCCCGCCGCAGCCGCTTACACGGTCATCGCGACCATGCGGCGGCATTCTTCCGCGCAGCGCCGGCACGCCTGCGCGCAGGCCTGGCAGTGCGCCGCCTGGTGCCCGGCGCATTCCTGGGCGCAGGCGTCGCAGACATCGGCGCACAGCTGGCACAGCGGGCGCGCGAACTGGCTGCCGCGCGCCATGAAACCGGCTGCGGCCTGGCAGATCTGGGCGCAGTCGATATCGAGCGCAATGCAGTGCGCCATTATCTTGACGTCGTCTTCGCGCAGGCAGGCGTCGGCGCATTCGCCGCACGCGGCGGCGCAGGCATGACATGCTTCGATACTGGCATCAAATTGTTTCTGGTTCATTGTGTATACCTCCGTTAAGATGGTTGCCGGTGGCGCCTGCGCGCATTACGCGCCCTTGGCGCAGGTCAGGCTGACCGACGCGAATTCATCGAAAAAGCCCAGTGGTTTGCTGATGTCAGGCACTTTTTGTCCGGGCTTGAACTGGGCCACCTGATCGCGGAACTGCTGGTTGTCGAACACGGTCAGGGTGGCCTTGGGCCCGATTTCGACGCTGTCGACCCGGTCGTCCCAGTTCAGCCCGAACGGGCCGCTCATGTCGGCAATGGCCAGCGGTCCCGCCAGGGTCAGCGTATCGCCGCTGTAGTTCTTGCCCGGTTGGATGCGGAGATGGGCTGCGGGTTCCACGGCGCGCCAAAAATAGCCGGCGCGCCGCTTGCGCCCGCGCTATTTCACGATCAGGTCGTTCTTCACTTCGCGCACGCCGTCGACCCGTCTGGCCACATCGGTGGCGCGCCGCACGTTCTCGGGCGCATCGACGAAACCGCTCAGCTGCACGACCCCGCGAAAGGTCTCGACCTGGACGTCGCGCGCCTTGACGTCGGGGTCGCCGGCAAGGGCTGCCTTGACGCGCGCGCTGATGGCGGTATCTTCGATGACCACGCCGACGCTGCGGTCGGTCGGGTCGGATGCGCAGCCGCCAAGGGACAGGGCGGCGGCAAGGAACAGGCTGCGGATGACAGTTGATGCGCTTGGCTTGACAAGGTTCATGGCGTTCTCCAGTGGGATGCGAATCGGCCCGAAAACACGGGCGACCAGGATTCGATCGCCAAAATCGCCATCGGTTCCGGAGGCCGATCAGCGCCGCGCGCGCACCAGCCAGGCGCGCACCTGGTTGGCGTCGCTGGCGCGCGAAAACTTGCCGTGCGAGTCAAGAAAAACCATCACCACCGCGCGCCCCCGCACCTTTGCGTGCAGGACCATGCAGCGCCCCGCTTCCGCTATATAACCGGTCTTCTGGGTGCCGATATGCCAGCCCGGGCTGGCGATCAGGCGGTTCGAATTGCGGTACAGCGTGGCCTGGCGGCCCTGCGCGATGGTATGGCCGGGATCGGTAGAGTAGCGCCGGATCAGCGGCTGCCGCTGCGCCGCCACGACCAGCCTGGCCAGGTCCTCGGGCGTCGACACGTTCAGGCTCGACAAACCGGTCGGTTCGACGAAGCGCGTGCGCTGCATGCCTAGTTCACGCGCCTTGGCGTTCATGGCACGCACGACGGCCGGCGTGCCGCCGGGATAATGGCGTCCCAGCGCCGAGGCCGCGCGGTTTTCCGAACTCATCAGCGCGATGTGCAGCATCTGCGAGCGCGCCAGACGGGTGCCGACCCGCAGGCGCGACGAGGAATACTTGAGGCGGTCGACATCGGCGTCGGTCACGGTCAGCACCTCGTCGAGCGCCTGCCCTGCCCCGATCACCACCAGCGCGGTCATCAGTTTGGTGACCGAGGCGATCGGCATGACGGCGCCGGCATTCTTCTGGTACAGCACCTGGCGCGTGGCCGGATCGACAATCAGCACCGCGCTCGACCTGAGCGCGGCCATCTTCGCCTGCTGCGGCGAAAAGGTCCGGTAACGCGCTGCCGTTGCGGGCTCGGCTGCGGCCTTGCGCTTTTCCAGCCTGGCCCAGGGCCTGGCCTTGGGCTTTGCCTTGAGCCTGGCTTTCGGCTTGACCTGGACATGGCGCACGCTCTTGGCGACCGCGTGGGCGCCGGCCTTGGCGCTGCGCGCGAGCGCCGGGGCCGCCAGCACCGCCAGCAGCATGGCCGCCACGCCCACCACGGCGAGGAAAGAAATTTTCATGACATCATCGACGGCCGCGCCGCTCCTGGTTGTTCGCCAAGCCGCTTCAACTGGCTTGGCGGAAGGTGACAGTGACCCGCAGCCCCGATTGCGGCGGGCGTGAATCGGACAGGGCAATCGTCGCCTGCATGCTGTCGGCGACGCTGCGCGTGATGGCCAGGCCCAGGCCGGAGCCGATTTCGCCATTGCCCAGCACGCGGTAAAAGGCGTCGAACACGCGCTCACGCTCGCTCGCGGCGATGCCGGGGCCGGTATCGTCCACCTGCAGGACCAGCGCCGCGCCCTCGCGCCGCACCGCCAGGTCGACCCGGCCGCCGGGCGGGGTGTAGCGCACCGCATTGTCGAGCAGGTTCTTGACCAGGACCTTGAGGTCCACCAGGCGGGCCTGGACGTCGCCGTCGGCCTCGCCGATCAGGCCCAGGTCGATATTTTTCTCTTCGGCGATCGGAACGATGTCTTCCAGTACCTCGCGAATGACGTGGGCGATCGAGACCCTGGCGGCGGCGTCGCGCGGCGCTTCCTGGGTCCGCGCCAGGGTCAGCAGTTGGTCGAGCAGGATGCGGGTGCGCTGCAGGCCGGCGCTCAGGGCATCCAGGCGCGAGCGCGCCTCCCGCGGCATATTCGCGCTGCCGAGTCGCTCGGCCTGCAGGGACATGGCCGTCAGCGGCGAGCGCAGCTCGTGGGCGGCGTCGGCGATGAACCTGCGCTGGGCCGCCAGCGAGCGCCCCATGCGCACCAGCAGCGCATTGATCGCCACCACGAACGGCCACACTTCCGACGGCAGGCCGGCGTGATCGAGGGGGCCGAGCTCGTCTTCGGTCCTGGCGCCGAGTTCGGCGGCGAGCGTCTCGAAGGGCTTGAACATCTGTTTCAGCAGCACGCCCAGCAGCAACACCAGCACGGGCGCCAGCAGCAGGATCGGGGTCAAGGTGCGCAAGGCGCTGGCGCGGGCGGCGGCGTCGCGCACCGTGGTCTGCTGGCCGACCGCGACCCGCACGCCCCTGGCGTTGGTCTTGACAAACACGCGCCACTGCTCGCGACCGACCAGCACGGTTTGCAGTCCATCGCTGAGCAGGCTGGAAAAGACGGGCGGGCGCGGCGGCGTGGCGGCCGGCAAGCCGTTGCCGGTGCGCAGGAAGCGCACCACCACGCGCGCATCGAAGTCGACGTCGCCGGCCTTTTCGCGCGCCAGCGGCGAGGCCGGCACCGCGTCCAGGCGGCTGATCAGGTAGCCGGTCTGGCGCAATTGCAGGTCCTGCAAGGTGTGCGCTTCCTCGGTTGCCCACAGGAAGGAAATCACGCCGGCCACGGCGGCGACGGCCACGATCGCCAGCGACAGCCAGAGCGACAGGCGCCAGCGCAGCGACGCCCCTAGCGGCCCTTGGACACCATCCATCCGACTCCCCTCACATTCTTGATGACGTCGGCGCCGAGCTTCTTGCGCAGGCTGTGGATCAAAAACTCGACCGCGTTGCTTTCCACTTCTTCGTTCCAGCCGTACAGCCGGTTTTCGAGTTCGCTGCGCGACAAAATGGCGCCCGGGCGCAGCAGCAGCGATTGCAGCAGCGAAAATTCGCGCGCCGTCAGGCGTACTTCAACATCGCCGACCTGCGCTTCGTGGGTGGCCGGGTCCAGGGTCACGATCCCGTTCGACAGATTCGGGCCGACCGCCTGTTCCTTGCGCCGGGTCAGCGCGCGCATGCGCGCCAGCAGTTCGCTCATGGCGAAGGGCTTGACCAGGTAGTCGTCGGCGCCGCTGTCGAGCCCGGCCACACGGTCTTCGGTGGCGTCGCGCGCGGTCAGCACCAGCACCGGCACATCGTTTTTGGCCTGGCGGATCGCGCGCAGCACGTCCATGCCATCGGTTTTCGGCAAGCCCAGGTCGAGCAGCACGAGCGAGTAGCCCAGGCCGGTGGCGATGCTGGTCAGCGCGGCCTGGCCGTCGCACACCCAGTCGACCGCATAGCTGGCGTCGCGCAGTTCCTGCTGCACCACATTGCCGATCATCGGGTCGTCCTCGACCAGCAGCACCCTCATGGCGCCGCTCCGGGCGGCGCGCGTTCGAACATTTCGCTGGCCACCCGCGCCAGGTCGTTCATGCCGGACCCGGCCTCCAGGTGGGCCGTGAGCCAGCGCGCCTGGCCGCCCTTGTCCATCAGTTGCCCGATCATGCGGCGCGCCTGGGCGAAGCCGGGATCGGTGGAACGCGTGCCCAGGCGCTCCAGGTCGTCCAGCACCACCTGGCGCACCGGCAGGCCGATGCCGCTGCAGGGATTGATCCAGACCGCCTCGACCCCGTTCTTGGCGGCATTGAAGCGATTCCAGGCATACAGTTCGCGCGAATCGTCGCTCGGCCAGCTGCCGGGCGCGTCGTAAGCCTCGATGCACAGTTCGCGCGCATAGCAGGCCAGCGCGGCCGCATAGGACGGGTGCAGCGGGGTGTCGAGCACGCGCAGTTCGATGGTGCCGAATTCGGGCTTGGGCCGCACATCCCAGTAAAAATCCTTGATGCTGTTGACGATGCCGTGGCCGGCCAGGCGCGCGAAGTGCTGCTCGAAATCGTGCCAGGTGCGGATGTGGGCCGGCATGGTGCCGCTCATCGGAAACGCCCCCACCACGTTGCTGCGGGCGCTGCAAAAGCCGGAATCCTCGCCTTGCCAGCAGGGCGAATTGGCCGACAGCGCAATGAACAGCGGCGCGCGCTGGGTCAGCCAGGCGCACAGGCGGATCGCTTCGTCGGCGCTGGGCACGCCCACGTGCACGTGCATGCCGAACACGGTGAACATCTTGGCCAGGTAGCCGTATTTCTTGGCCGACTCGCGGTAGCGCTCCTTGGGGTAGATGCGCTGCTCGTTCCACTTCTGGAACGGGTGCGCTCCCCCGCCCGAGATGGCGGCGCCCACCTGGAAGGCGGCGCGCTGCACGCTGGCGCGGATTTCCTCGATCTCGGCGGCCGCCTCGGCGTAGCTGCCGAGGATCGAACTGGCCACTTCCAGCATCGAGGTGGTGATTTCGGGCGTGGCGATCCATTTTTTGCTCTGCATGTCGAGCAGGCGCAGGATGTCGGGCGCGGCCGGCATCAGGTCGTAGGTGAGACGGTCGAGCACCATCAGTTCAAGTTCGATGCCCATCGTGCCCAGCTTGGACACCGTAAACGGCGGCAGGTAGGCCGGTCCCTGCCCGGCCACGGCCAGCGCCTGGGCGGCGGCGAGGCGCTCTTGTTCCAGTGTGGCGTCAGCCATGTTCGTCTCCTTCGTGGGTTTCGTCGGCCAGTTTCAGTCCCCACCAGGTCAGGCCGGGGCCGGCCAGCACGTTCAGGGCCAGCAAGGCCGCCATGATGCCGGCCGCGGTGTCGCTCATGTACGAGGCGCCGGTCAGCGAATTGTCGACCACGAGCGAGCCGAAACTGACCAGCGAGCACAGCGACAGCGCGATGGCATGCTTCTTGTCGCCGCTCCAGGCCTTGCTCGGCATCAGTGCCAGCCGGGTCAGGCCGATGCGCAGCGCGAACACCAGCAGCGCGGCCAGCAAGGGCATCAGCTGGAACAGTTGCTGGACCTGGACCAGCGCGGCCGACATCATGAACAGCAGCGCATAGCCGATATCCTGGGCAGTCTTGACCTGCGCCTGGAACACATTGTCGCGCGTTTCGACGTTCCGTAGCAGCAGACCCATCAGCAGCAGCGACAGCAGCGCGCTGGCCGAGGTGACCGAGCACAGGCCCAGGTCCATCATCAGCGCCGCCAGCAGGATACCGGGACGCAGGCCGGCCTGCGCTTTCGCCACGCGCGTGGCTGCCGCATACAAGCCATAGCAGACAAGCGCAATGCCGGCGCCCATCGCCAGCTGGGTGGCCTGGCGCAGCAGTTCGCCCGAAAAGCCGAATTCGGCATTGATATCATGGCTGCGCAACCAGGCCAGCGAACCGGCCAGGGCCAGCAGCGCGAGCAGGTTGCTGATGCCGACCGTGTTGGCGGCGGCGTAGGTGGCCACCCCGCTGGCGTTCGAGTCCGACACCATCGACGTAAACACCACCGGGTTGACGGCGATCAGGATGGCGGCGATGAAGGCCGCTTCGGCCCAGCCGAGGCCGAAGGCGAGCAGCAGCGCCCACGCGCCCAGGCCGCGCAGCACGCAGCCGAGCACCAGCGCGCCGCCCTGGCGCCCGCTGCGCCACAGCCACGCCAGGTCCATCTTGCGCCCGACTTCGAACAGGACCAGCGCCGAGGCCGCATTGAACAGTTCCTGGAACTGGGTCAGCAGCGCCGCATCGACCAGGCCCAGTCCGCTGACGCCGAGCACCAGGCCGGCGATGACCGCGCCGTACAGCTTGGGCCAGCCGCGCGCCTGCAGCAGGACCCCGAGGACCTGGGACAGCAGCAAGCCGGCGCCGACCACGGCCAGCGGCGAGAGCAGCCACAGGGGAAGTGTCGCGACGTCCTCATTCATGTTCGGCCGCCCAGCGCGCGGCCAGCGCCGTCAATTCGTTGTGCAGCACCTGTTCGGCGCGCGCGGCGCCCTGCGCGCCGGCCGGCGGCACGGTGGTGATGCGCAGGCGCACCAGCGGACCGCCGCCCCTGGTCGGTATCCACAGCTGCCCCTTGAGCGTGGCGTTTTCGATCCACACGGCGAGGAACTTGGCGCCGCCGCGCGCGTGCGGCGCCTTCGGCACCAGGCTGAACGGCGTGAGCCAGGTCGCCTTGGGATAGCGCCGCGCCAGTTGCAATTGCATGGCGGCGCGCTGTTCCATGCGGCTGTCGTCGGCCGCGTACGGCAGTTGCATCAGTTGCTGTCCCAGTCCCAGGGCATCGACAGTCAGGCACAGCCGTTCTGCCTGCCACTGCCAGGTGCGCTCGCCGATCTCGCCGGTGCGCTGCGCCAGGTGCGCTTCGAGCACGCTGTGCAGCATGCGCTCCTCGATCGGCCCCGGGGGCGCTTCGGCGGGCGCACGCCATCGGGCGGCGCCCGCCGCCAGCAATGCCCAGCGCTGCTCCTGCCAGCGCCGGGTGGCGGCGCGCTCGGACGGATCCCAGCGCCATTCGGTCACGCTCCATCGGCCGTCGTCCAGGCGGCGCAGGGCGACGATGCGCTTTTGCGCGCCCTGCCCGCCGATGACGGCCTGGCTGTTCCAGGCACGGCGCCAGGCCGGCGCGGCGCTGCCGGGCGCTGCCACGGAGGCGCGCGCCCAGGCCCACCAATGCGCTTGCGCGCTGACGCAAGCGCCCGGCGCGACGCCGCCCTGCCCGCTCCAGCGGCGCATGCGCAAGCGGTTCTGCCAGGCGCACTCGGCCACGCCGCCGGCCAGGCCCGGACCCGGCGCCGACGTGGCCGGCTGGTCGGCGCAGGTCCAGGGCCGCTGCTGCGCAAGCAGGCGCAGCTGGGTGCCGACGTCGGCCGCGTCGGCCTTGCGTGACGCCGCCGCGCCGCTGGCGATGCCGGGCAAGGCGACGCCAAGGGCGATGACGAGGGCGGGCAGGATGCGAGGAAAAAATGCCCTGTTGCCAGCGCGGAATTGTTGGGACAATGGGCTCTCCTGCGGTGATGGGCGTGTTGGCGCGCAGCGTCCTGGTGGATGGCGGCACGGCCATGGTAGAGCGACACACTTAGCGAATACTTAGCGATTCGCGAATGCGCGCGCAGCATGCAAATATGCCACTTTTCAAGGAAAAACGCCTGTCCGGCTGCGCATGATCACGATAGAATCAGCGCCCCATGACTCGTACCGGCGGCAATTTGTACCGTACCGACACCCTGCATCAATGGCCAAAACAACGATTCCTCTTTCGGTACGCCACCTCATTCTGACCAGCATTCCTTCAGTGCCACATCTGGAAGCGCTGATGCTGTTGCGCGCCAGTGCGCCTGCGCCCTGGTCGGCGCCCGCGCTCGCGCAGCGGCTGTATGTGACGCCCGCCGCCGCCGGAGCGGTGCTGGAATACCTGCGCCAGGCCGGCATGCTCGACGCCGAGGGTGACGCCACGGCGCCGGATTACCGGCTGCGCGCGCAGGACGCCAAGCTGCTAGCGGCGCTGGCGCAGCTGTATTCGACCCACCTGGTGGAAATCACCCGCCTCATCCACGACAGGCCAGACGGCGCGAGGTAGGCTCTGTTTGGCGTGTTGCCGATGGCGCGGTTGCGCGTGGCCGGGGCCATCACCGCGCGGTTGGCGAGTGCGGTGGCGCGCAGGGAGAATGCGTCGAATAACATGTCAGGGTTCCTTGATGGTGCGTCACTTGATCGGATGGGTCAGGCCGCCAGCAGTCGCGGCGCAACCTGGCCGGTTTGCGCGGCGGCGACCAAGGCCGAGCGGGCCGCGTCGAACTGCGCGACCAATGCGCTATCGTCCACGGACGGCATGGTCATGCCTTCGCCGCGGTCGAGCGCGACCAGGGCGGCGTCGACCATGTGCCCGGTCAGCATGACCGCTTCGGGCGCCAGGGCCGACAGCGGCACGCCGGACTGGTCCCGGATGTCGGTGGCGGTTGACGCCGGCAGCACGACCTGGACCGTGACGCCGGTGCCGGCCAGTTCGTCCCGCAAGCCTTCGCTGAAAGCGAGCACGAAGGCCTTGGTGCCGCTGTAGACCGCGCTGAAGGCCAGCGATTTGAGCGCTAGGACCGAGGCCACGTTGACGATGACACCCGCGTTGCGCGCTTTCATGCCGGGCAGGACGGCGTGCGCCAGGGGCGTCAGCGCGGTGATATTGAGCGCAATCTGGGACAGCGAATCGTGCAGCGCGCCGATGCCGGAGGAGGCGCCGGTGACGAGGGCAATTTTCCGGGAAATCGTGCTCATGTTCATATCCTTGGAGTGAAGTCGTGACAGTGCGTTGTTACAGTCAAGCGCTTAAACCAGTTGCAAGTCCTTGCGCATGCCGGCGTCGAGCAAGCCGGCCGGGGCGAAGGTGCGCAGCAGGCGCAGGCGCGCCGCCAAGCCGCCGGCGGTATAGCGCAGTTTTGGGCGCGCAACGGTGGCCGCCTTGAGGACCGTCTCGGCCACCACTTGCGGGCCTTCGGCGCTGGCCATGATGTCCTGGATCCGGCGCACGACCGCGGTGCGCACGGCGTGGTAGGCGTCGAGCTTGGCGTCCGGCTCCATCAAATTGGCGTCGAACGTGGTCTTGGTGTATGCCGGTTCGATCACCACCGATCGAATGCCCCAGTTGCGCAGTTCATGGTCGAGCGACTCGGAGTAGCCCTCGATGGCGTGCTTGCTGGCGGCATACAGCGCGCCATACGGCATCGGCAAAAAGCCGAGCACCGAGCCGATGTGGACGATGCGCCCTCCTCCCTGCGCCCGCATGTGCGGCAGCACGGCGCGCGTCATGCGCACCGCGCCGAAGAAATTGGTGTCGAACACGGCCTGGGCCTGGGTGATCGAGCTTTCTTCGGCGCCGGCCGCGGCCACGCCGAAGCCGGCGTTATTGACCAGCAGGTCGATCCGTCCCTCGATCCGCATGACGGTTTCGACGGCGGCCGCCACCGAAGCGTCGCTGGTCACGTCCAGGGCCAGCATCTGGAAGCCGGCGCTGGCGCCGGCTGGTGCCGTACACTTTCCAGCCGGCTTGCGCCAGTCGCGCCGCCGTTACCTCGCCAATGCCGGAGGAGGCGCCGGTGACCAGTGCGATCTTGCTATTCATGGTGTTTCCTTTCAAATACGCCGACAGGAGGCAAGCTCGGCAAGCGCCTGAATATGATGATCATCATATATAGGGTCAAAAAAAAGCCCGGACGCGGGCCTGCTCAGTCCGCATCCGGGGAAAATTGTTTCATGGTGGCCGCACACAAGGCCGCCGACAGCTTGGGGTCGTCCACCGCGCGCGCCAGCATGGTGGTGCCGATCAGGGCGCAGACCATGGCCAGCGCCTGCTCGTGCGCGCGCGGCTGGCCCCAGTCGGGCATCTGGCGGGCGAACAGGTCGATCACTTCCTTGATGCGCAAGGTGGCGGCGCGCCGCACCTCGGGCGCCTGGCGCGGCATTTCGGAGCCCAGCGCGCACACCGGGCAGCCGTTCTCGATGGAGGCAATATGCTGCGGCGACAAATACGCATCCATCAGCGCCTGCAAGGCTTGCCCCTGGGGCGCCTCGGCGGCGATGCGCGCCACCAAGGCCACCGAGTCGGCGCCGGCGCGGTCGCCCGCCTCGGCCAGCAAGGCGTCGCGCGAGTCGAAGTGGGCATAGAAGCCGCCATGGGTCAGGCCGGCCTCTTTCATGATGTCGGCCACGCCGGTGCCGTCGTAGCCGCTGCGGCGGATGGCGCGCGAGGCTACCTCCACGATGCGTTCGTGGGTGGCCTCCTTGCGGCTGACGGCGGGACTCTTGGCGGGTTTCGATTTCATGACGATCATCATATATCATTTTGAATCGGGATGCACGCCGGCGCGTTAACTTTTTACGGGCCGCCCCTGCCGATCACCGAGGCGATGATTTCGTCGTGCCGCTCGTTATCGGTCTTGTGCAGGTAGGCCGCCGTGGTGGCGATGTTGGCGTGCCCGGCCGTGTCCTGCAGGGTTTTCAGCTGCACGCCATTGTTGGCGTGGTTGGTCAGCATGCTGTGACGCAGCCAGTGCGGCGAGGCCTGGCGCAGCACGGCGGCCGTTTCGGTATCGCCCTGGCCGGCCGCGGCGAAAGCGGCCGCCGCGAACACGGCTTTGAGCGCCTGGGCGGCGGCTTCGTCGGTGATGCGCGCGAGCGAATGGTTGCGACTCGACAGCACCAAGGGCGTGCGGTCGGTGCGCGAGGTCTGCGGCAGCAGGCCGAAGGCCTGGCGGTAGTCGCGCAAGGCGGCCAGCATTTCCGGCGGCACCGGCAGGCGGCGCGGCTTGTTGCCTTTGCCAATCACGTCAAGCCACCAGCGGCCGTTGCCCTCGGTATAGATCGCCCCCATGTTGGCGCTGACAATTTCGTTCAGGCGCGCGCCGGTGTGGGTGAACGCCACCAGCAAAAAGCGGTCGCGCGCGCGCCGCCGCAGTGCCGACGGCGTCTCGGCGGCGCGCGCCGAGACCGTGGCGAGCGCCAACCCGATGGCGTGCGGGGTCAGGTAGCGCGTGATGCGACTGGCCACCGGCGCCCGCACGTTTTTGACGAGGCGCGCCGGATTGCGCCGCATGTAGCCGGTCTGTTCGGCAAAGGCCAGCAAACCCTTGACGGCGATCATCGCCTGGCGCCGGCTGGCGTCCGACAGCGGCCCCGTGAACGGGCGGTAGCGCGGATCGGTGCGCGGCCACTTGGTGGTGGCGACCCAGTCGGGCGGCGGGTTCTTGAGGAATTCCTTGTACAGGTTCAGGTCGGCCACGCTGAGCTGGTGGAACGACCTGCCCGCTTCCTCGCGGCACCAGGTGAGAAAACGGAACAGTTCCTTTTGCGTATTGGCGATCGATTTTTCGCTCAGTTCGCCATGCGCGATGAACTCGCGGGCGATTTCGCTGTCGGTGCTGGCGTTCGTGATGGCGTCGTCGGCCACGTGGAAAATGCCGATGTCCGGGCGCTTGGTGTCGCTGGGAACGGGACCGCTGCGGGCTACCGGTTCCAGGTTGATCGGCGTAAATTTATGCATGCGGGAAGCCCGGAATACTGTGTTAACGTACAGTATAGCAGTTCGATCATCGCGCTGTTGCCGAGGTTCTCATCGAAGTGCCGACGGTTTTGGCCGTGTGCGTGGAATAGTCGGAAAAAACGTTGTCTTTTCACTACAAGAAGCGCTTGATGTACTTGTCAGCTAATACATGACAGGTGGAGGATGTTCCTTCCAGTCAGACGCCAAGCCACCCACGATCCCTGAATGACAAACCAAGTGAAGCGCGAACTCACCTTTCGCGAGCAAGAGATTCTGTTGTTAATCGGGCGCAGTTTCAATTCCAGATCCATCGCAGTCATGCTGGGCATTGCGTATTTCACGGTCAGGAAGCATCGGTCCAATATCCTCGTCAAACTCGACCTCCATGGCGCGGGGCGGATCGCCTGTTACGCGGCGGTAGCGGCAGGCGGTGCGCCGGACTCGAATTTTGCGCAGCATGGGCCACCTTAAGCAGGCGCCAGATCGACGTTGCGCTGAAGGTGTCCGCCGGGCTGACAAGCAAGCAAATCGCGCGCTTGCTGTTGGTCAGCTACCAAACCGTCGCAAAGCACCGCCAAGCCATCTTCAGGTTATTGGGAGTGCACTCGGTGGCCGAACTGGCCTTGGGCATCGCCGCAGCGGGACTTGGCGATACCCTATCGGAGTTATAGGCGCGCTCCGCTGCTCTCTGTAAGGTGGGCTTGTCGGCGGCAATCTTGCCCTCGACTGTGGTACGGCGAGAACGAATTCGTTAATAAGAATAGCGCATCCCGGAACCCCGGTGGATTCTTTTCAGTGAATTTAGTAGGTGTGCAGGAATTATTGTGATTTACAGCGAACGGAAGCGGATGCTTGCAAGGCGCCGCTTATGGAAGCTGGAAATTACGAGAACTTATACGCGCTTACTTGGTAATCGATGTGCCTCATGATTGATACCATTTACCAGGAGAATGCCGTGAGCTATGTTTTCTCAAGTGTGAGACCACCGCTGTTGCGCGATTACCCCGCTATTCTCAGCGTCCCGACAGTATTGCTGAAGGGCCAGACGTACACCGCGACCGATCAGCCAAATTCACCGACTGTCTACAACGACAGCCAGCACGATCACTGGCAGACCTATAACTCGTTCATCATCACCCGGTATCAGGTCTGGCGCTTGAATACGCCGCCGTACCATGCCGCGTCAAACGGTTCCCACTCGCATTCGGTCACCAGCGGGTATGACCAGAGCAAGATGACGAAGTTCGTGCAAACAATCTCTGTGACTGCCGGCGCTGCCGGATTCGGCATGTCGGCGTCGGTGACGGCGAGTCTGGAGCTGACAAGCGAGGAAACGCAAACCTGGTCAACCTCCACGACTAACGTCACGACATTGGATCTCAAAGCCGGAAACACGTACGACAGTTGGACGCTGTTCGACCACCTGGAAGTCGAGAGCCAGCAATGGTACCAATACGAGTACAAGGGTGCTTCTCCACCGGGATTTACCAGGAACGGAGATCCGCAAGTGACGGTCGTCGAGATCGCCATTCTTAATTACGACGATTCCGTTGCAGACCCCGATGCGCACTGCGTTCCAACGATTCAAGCCGTGCTGGCGCATACCCGTGGCGTCCTCCACCCCGCATGAGGCAAAATTGACCACGATACGATACGATGCGTGGTGCGGAGATGCTCGCCCGAACAGGGGCATCTCCGCTTAAATCCCGTTACCGCTGTTTGACCTGGCATTCCACACCACATGGGAGAAATATATGACACCAGAAATGCAATACAGTACAACTGGACTGGCGTTGACGGAACAATTTGAAGGTTGCAAGCTGACCGCCTACCGCGATTCCGGTGGCGTCTGGACCAATGGCTACGGCAATACCCACGGCGTTGTGCCGGGTTCCACCATCACACAGCAACAAGCCGTGGCGGACCTCCAGAAAAATATCCAGACCAGCGTCAACGACGTCAATCTGCTGGTGAGCGTCCAGCTGACGCAGGGCGAATTCGATGCGCTGGTCGATTTCGATTTCAATCTCGGGCGCGGCAATCTGCAGAAATCCACCCTGTTGACCGACTTGAACGCGGGCAATTTTGCCGCGGCTGCCGAACAGTTCGACAAATGGGACCGCTGCAACGGCACGGTCCTGGCTGGCTTGCTACGGCGCCGTGACGCCGAGACGAAGGAATTCAACGGCGCGAGCTGAACACAGACCGGCAGCGCTGAACGCCAAACCGGCCCCCTGAATCTCACCATCAACCGGGGCCGGCGCCGTCGCCGGCCGGCACGGGTCAATACGCGCCCCGCGAGTCGTCGTACCCTCCCTGCGGTCGCATGTGCCGTCCCCGGCATGCATTTGTGCATGCCGGGACGATTGAGAACTGTATAAGCGCACAGTATGGCGATGTGCCCGTCTTCCCCGTCACCGTGTTCGGCCTCATCCGCAGCGCGGCGGGAGGTATAATTTCACCCCATTCCGCCTGGCGGTCCAGAATCGGTTCCGACGTTTTACACACTTCATCACGACAGGCATACTTCATGGCATGGTTCTTTGACCCGACTATCCGGGTCGGCTCGCTGACACTGGTGGCACTTGAGATCGTGCCGGGCATCGACAATCTCATTCTTGATCGCCATCTCAAGACCCGCCCGACCGGTCTCTCGCCGGTCATGCCGCAGTGCCGGTGACGCGCCCTTGTTCGGACAGCGAGCCGCAAATCAAATGAAAAACGGAGTAGAAGGCGTGTCAAAATTTCCCGTCTTGCCGATCGTATTCGCGGCTGCGCTGGCTTTCCTGCTCCAGCACTTCCTTGGCTCCCTGGCATGGGCCGGACTGCTGGCGGTCATTACCTGGCCACTGCACGAGCGGCTGCTGCAAAGAGGCTGGTCCAGGGTTGCCAGCGCAAGCACGCTGGTCGCCGTGCTGGTGATCACGCTCGCGGGTCCATCCATCTTCCTGATCAATACGCTGAGCAATGAACTGGAAACCGTGGAACGCTTGCTCGGCGAGATCAACCAGACCGGTGTTGCGGCGCCGGAATGGCTGGCGCGCTTGCCGGTGGTCGCCGAACCGGCGATGAAGTGGTGGCAGGAAAACCTGGCCCAGCCGGGTGGACTGAGTTCCCTGATCCAGAGCACGGCGGGAGAATTCGTGCCCTTCCTGACGGGTACCGCCCGCACGCTGGGCGCCACCATCCTGACCAATGCCCTGTACCTGTTCCTGGCCATCCTGACCCTGTTCATCCTGTATCTGCATGGGCCGGCGGTCGCGCACTATGTCGACCACGCCGGCAACCGCCTGCTCCTGAAGCACTACGCGGCGTTGCGCCGCCTGCTGCCGCTCTCGGTGCGCGGCACCGCCCTCGGCCTATGTTCGGTCGCGTTGCTGGAAGGCCTGGTCCTGGGGCTGGCCTACGCGGTGGCGGGAGCGCCCGCCCCGGTCCTTCTCGGTGTGATCACCGGCTACCTGGCCCTGATTCCGGGTGGTGCGCCGCTGGCGTTCACCTCGGTCTCGCTGCTTCTACTGGGACAAGGCCATGCGGGCGCGGCGCTGGGCTTGTTTTGCTGGGGCGCCTTCGAGTTGTTTTTGGTCGATAAGTTCGTGCGCCCCAAACTCATCGGCAAGCGCGTCAACCTGCCCTTCCTGGCGGTGCTCTTCGGTTTGCTTGGCGGCGTCTCGACCATGGGCGTTCTCGGCCTGTTTATCGGCCCGTTCATGATGGCGGTGCTGTTCTGGTGGCTGCGCGGCGGAGAAACCGAGCCGGTACCGACGATCATCGTCGCCGGCCCGGAGCATTCCGCACCGCTCCCCTGATGCGAGGCATCGCCATCGCCAGCCGGCAATGGCTGGCTGCGGCCGAGGGCGCGCGCAATGCCGCCCGTTTTCCGTCTCCAGCGTAAATATCGGAGCGCCATTCGTCGCGCCTTCCCAACACTTCCTCGCAAAAAACCGCCAAAATGGATGGGAAGGTTTCCAGATTGTCATATGTGCATGTTATAAAGATGCAAATTGAATGCAGAGCAATCAGGAAACTGCACACCGTCAGGGTGGCCGCTCGCCCTGGACCAAACAAGAGAAGCATGCCGCCCGGCCCTGCGCCCGGCGGGATCACTTTTAATGAAGTCCGACCAAACGAGGTAAACATGAGGTACACAACATCGGGCGCGCGCCGGCACGGCGCGGCGCGGGGACCGTTGCGCAAGCTGTCAGTCCAGGGCCTTCCCCTCGCCCTGACACTGCTGCTGGCCGCTTGCGGCGGCAATGGCAACGGCGGCGGCGAGCCGGCTCCTGTGGGCCAGGGCGGCATGAGCGGCACATCGCGCCTGGTCGCGGCGGCGGCCGAAACCGCGCTCACCCCGGTCGGCGCCAGCGCCAGTTCGGCCGAGCGGCCCGACCTGGGCGGCGCGGCCGCCATCGACCACAACGACAAAACGCGTTGGGGCAGCGGATTTAACGATGGCGAATCGCTCACGCTCGACTTCGGCAAATCCGAACTGATCAGCCGGGTGCGGATCGACTGGGAAAACGCGCACGCCAGCCAATACCTCTTGCAAGTGTCGGACGACAACGCCAACTGGACCACCATCAAAACCGTGGACGACAGCCAGGGCGGCACCGAAGAGATCACCGGCCTGAACGGCAAAGGCCGCTATCTGCGCATGCAGGGCGTCAAGCGCTCGTCGCAGTACGGCTATTCGGTCTTCGAAATCCAGGCGTTTTCGGGCACGCCGGTGCCGACCACGCCCGTGCCCACCCCCGTGCCCGGCCCGGTCGACGCCAGCCAACCAGGGGTGGCCATCAAGCCGGTCGCGACCAGCTCGTCGGCGGTGGAAAACCAGGCCATGTCGGCCGCCATGACGGTCGATGGCAAACCTGCCACGCGCTGGGCCAGCAAGGCCGAAGACGGCGCCTGGATCGAGTTCGACTTCGGCGTCAAGACGCAAGTCGGCTACATGAAGCTGCTCTGGGAAAACGCCTACGGCAAGCAGTACGAACTGCGCGTGTCGGACGATGGCCAGAACTGGACCCAGGTGCGCAGCGTCAGCAACGGCCGCGGCGGCACCGAGGAATTCTTCAACCTGGGCGTCAACGCCCGCTTCATCCGCCTGCAGGGCGTGGCGCGCGCTACCCAGTACGGCTACTCGCTGTTCGAAGTCGACTTCAAGAGCCCCGGCAGCGACAACACCGTGCCGCCCGCCGTCACGTCGGCCCATCCCTTCCCCGCCAACGGCAGCGCGATGAGCCCCTTGCCGCAAGCGGCCGAAGCGCTCGAAACGTTGCAGTTCACCCTGCCCGACGGCACCCTGGTCACCCGCTTCGGCGCGCGCGGCCTGGCGCGCCACGGCCGCGAGCGTGGCGAGGAGTGGAACGAGGTCGGCGAAGGCCCGAACGAAACGATCGACCCGGCCACCGGCCTGGCCGTCAACAAAGGCCCGGGCAACTACCTCACCTTCGTGCCGCAATATTTCAAGAACCGCACCTGGGGCGTCGAAATCATCGACAACAGCCGCGTGGCCGGCGTCACCAAGCCGCAACTGATCGTCAACCAGTACACCCAGACCGACTTTTTGTCCGGCGGCATCGCCTTCTTCCGTGCCTTCGACCGTCCCGGCGTGACCGGCTACGGCTGGATGAATCCCGGCGAACTGGTCGACCGCAGCGTGGCGCAGTGCGCACCGATCGCCTACCCCGCCAACGGCAAGCTGACCAATGCCAACGGCATCAACGGCGCCTGCACCTTGCTGGTCAAGGGGTATCCGGGCCACGGCGGCATCGACGCCAACGGCATGCCGAACGGTAAGAGCGTGCCGGGACGCGCGCTGGTCGCCGGCGACATCATCGAGGTCTCGCCTTCTTTCTTCTCGACCAGGGAGGCCATGGCCGCCAAGGGCGATACCGGCGGCATCCGCTATTACTCGTACGAGTGGGTGTATGTGGTCGGGGCCGGCCTGAAACCGTGGTACGGCGTGCAGCCGCGCCTGAACTCGGTGCCGCTGCCGGAAGACACCCTGTCCGGCGGCCAGGGCTCGATTTCCTACAACTACACCGATAACGGCCTGTTCATGTTCCAGCAGCCGCACAACAACGTCGGCATGCAAAACATGCAGCGTTTTGTCGAGGGACGGCGCCTGGTGCACACCAGCTTCCTGACCGGCGAGCATAACGAGGGCGGCAACGACCGCTACGCAGCGGCGGTCGGCCTGCAAGGCCAGCGCTACAACCAGTCCGCCTGTATCGCCTGCCACGTCAACAACGGCCGCAGCCCCGCGCCCGCCGCGCTCGGCCAGCGCCTCGACAGCATGTCGGTCCGGGTTGCCAGCGTCGGCGCCAACGGCCAGCAAGTGCCGCATCCGCTGTACGGCACCGCAGTCCAGATGAACGCCGTTTCGCCGACCGGCAGCGCGCAGAACTGGGGCATGGGCGCGCGCGTCACCGGCTTCGAGACGCGCTCGGTCAAGCTGGCCGACGGCAGCACGGTCGAACTGCGCAAACCGACGCTCGGCTTCGAAGGCCCGGCGCCAGCCGCCTTCTCGCTGCGCGCGGCCCAGCCGATGATCGGCACCGGCTTGCTCGAAGCGATTCCGGAAGCCGATATCCTGGCGCGCGCCGCGCAAGCGGTCGATGCCGATGGCGTCAAGGGCACGGCCAATTTCGTGTTCGATCCGGAAAGCGGCGCGGTGCGCCTGGGCCGTTTCGGCTGGAAGGCCTCAAAAGCCACCCTGCGTCACCAGAGCGCCGACGCGCTGCTGCTCGACATGTCGGTCACCTCGCCGGTGTATCGCAACCGCAGCTGTGGCTTTGACCCGGCCGGTTGCGGATCGAAAGGCGCGCAAAAGGGCATTCTCGAGTCGGACCTGAAATCGATCACGCAGTACCTGGCCCTGGTCGGCGTGCCGGCCCAGCGCAGCGTTGCCAGCGGCTTTCCGAAGGGCGTGGCGCCGCTCGACGAGCACCGTGTCGACGCCCAGCAAGTGAGCGCCGGCGGCAAGCTGTTTACCGGCATGCGCTGCGCCGCCTGCCATACGGTGCAGATGAAGACCGGTGCCGGCCACCTGTTCGCCGAGCTGCGCAACCAGACCATCCGTCCGTACACCGACATGCTGCTGCATGACATGGGCGCCGGACTGGCCGACAAGTTTGCCGAGGGCCAGGCCAAGGGCAGTATGTGGCGTACCGCGCCGCTGTGGGGCATCGGGTACACCGACATGGTCATGGGCCAGGACGGCAAAGTCGGTTACCTGCACGATGGCCGCGCGCGCAACCTGACCGAGGCGATCTTGTGGCATGGCGGCGAAGCCGACAAGTCGCGCCAGCGTTTCGAAGCGCTGTCGGCGCAGGACCGCGCGGCGCTGCTGGCATTCCTCAAGTCGCTGTAATCGTTTAACAGCACAGGCAGTGGAAAGAGCGCCGGACGGGTCACTGTCCGGCGCTCTTTTTATGCGGGCGCGGGTCGATTAGAATCTGTCTCTGCGGCATTTTTACAGATGCTATCGACAAATCCGAACAATTTCATCGCGGGTAATCATCCATGAAGCCGGTTTACTTCAACTATGTGACGTGCGTCATGGCGTTTCTGGCGCTCGGGCTGTATGACGTGAAGGACAACTTCAAGGGACTGTTCAGTGGCATGGCGTTGATGTTGCTGCTATTGGGCGCGGTTGTCGGGTCGGCGTTAAGAGGTCGATTCTTCGCCAGCTGGAAGCTGTTTTTCACCGGGCTGTTCGGGTTTTTATTGAGTACGTTCGTCGGCTCGATGTTCAATCCCGGCGTTCAACGCGCGGCATCGGAAGTGGCTGCGGCTGTTTACGACTACAAAAAGCACACCGGGGTCTTTCCGGAGTCCTTGATGCAAGTGGCTACGGCTGACAATATCGCCGCTATTTCCCGGAAAAGAATCAAGTACGGCTCCCGCGTTCATTACCTGCGCACGGCGGAAGGCTTCTATTTGAGTTACGACACTTACCCATTCAACAGCCAGGCTTGGGACATGGAAAAGAAGGCGTTTGTCGAAATGATGGATTGACCAGCCGGGCGAGCGCCGGAATAGGATATACTTCGCATTGGGTGCCCACACGTCCGTGTGGCAGGTGTTTGCGATGGTCGGGCCGCCACGCAGCTTTCTTGCGGCCTATGAACCCACTTTCCTCCCCTACTGTTTCCAAAACCCTCTCCAAAAGTTTCAAGGAGTTCTTTGCTTCGAGCAAAGCCGGGGGCATTGTCCTCATCTTTTGCACGCTGGTGTCGCTCGTGCTGGCCAATTCCGCTGTCGGCGCCGACTACCTGGCTTTCTGGCACCTCAAGCTGGCCGGAATGAGCGTCGAGCACTGGATTAACGATGCCCTCATGGCGATCTTTTTCCTGCTGATCGGCCTGGAACTGGAACGCGAACTGTACAACGGCGAACTGTCCAACTTCAAGAATGCGCTGCTGCCGATCGTGGCGGCGGTGGGCGGCATTTGCGTGCCGGCGCTGATCCATTTTGGCTTGAATAACGGTTCGCCCACCCAGGCCGGCATCGGCATTCCGATGGCGACCGATATCGCCTTCGCCCTCGGCGTGCTGGCCCTGCTGGGCAGCCGCGTACCGGCCTCGCTCAAGATTTTCCTGACCGCGCTGGCCGTCATGGACGACCTGGGCGCGATTATCGTGATCGCCGTGTTTTATACCGCCCAGTTGTCGGTGCCGTATCTGCTGGGGGCCGTCGCCATGTTCGGCCTGCTGCTGTTCATGAACCGCTTTTTGCGCGTCATGGCGCTGGCGCCTTACCTGCTCGGCGGCGCCATCATGTGGTTCCTGATGCTCAAATCAGGCGTGCATGCGACCATTGCCGGCGTGCTGCTGGCGTTCGCCATTCCGTTCTCCGCCAAGCAGGACGACCAGGATTCGCCATCGCACCGGCTCGAACACATCCTGCACAAGCCGGTTGCCTTCATCATCCTGCCGATTTTTGCGCTGGCCAATACCGGCATCATCATCGCGTCGGGCTGGACCGGCGATCTTGCATCGGCCAACAGCCTGGGCATCCTGGCCGGCCTGGTCATCGGCAAGCCACTCGGCATTACCTTGTTCTGCCTGGCGGCGGTCACCCTGGGCATTTGCCGGCTTCCGCTGGACCTTGCCTGGCGCCATGTGTTCGGCGCGGGATTGTTGGGCGGGATCGGATTTACCATGTCGATTTTTATCACCAACCTGGCCTTCGTCGGGCAGGCCGAGGTGGTCAATGCGTCGAAGATGGCGATTTTGCTCGCGTCGCTGGTGGCCGGCGTGATCGGTTTTACGTGGCTGAAGATCTTCGGCAAGCCCCAGGCGGGCGACAGCGACCCGGATACGCTCGACTTCGAGGATGGCCAACCCGCGTCACCCGCGAAGGGGTGACGCGTCCCTGGCCTTACGGCGGGTTCCCCTCCGGCGGGAACAGCCGGGCCAGGCGTTTTTCGATCTCCTTGATGTCGGCGCCGGTCTCGCGCACATTGTCCCAGATGCTGTGGTCGAGCCGCATCTTGTGGTTCATGGAACTAATCAAGGGTAACAGCGCCTGCTCGTAGCTGTCCGCCAGGCGCAGCACGGCCGCTTGCAGGCTGGCCTGTTCCGGCACGGTGACATGCACCGCCGGCGCCATGTGCTGGCCCAGCGCGGCGATCTGCTTGCCGATCTCGGACAGGGTATTGGCCACGCGGGTGGCGCCATCGGCGTCGGCCCCGCCCTGCTTGCGCAGGCGCACGAAATCGGCGACCAGGGCGGCCCAGCGCGCTTGCTCGGCCTCGCTCGGCTGCCCCAGCAGGTGCGCCAGCTTGAGCAGGTTTTCCTCGGCCCCGGTGGTCAAGGTCTGCGCTTCGCCGCGATAATGGTCGCGCAGCAAGGCGTCAAGCTCGGCATCGTTCATCAGCGCCGACACCTTGGGCGTGAGTTTGCTCATGTTGCGGTAGCTACCCTGCAACTTGAACGGCGGCTCGGTGCGGTAGGCATCGTCCTGCGCGGCCGAGGCAATGTACGCCATGTTCACGCCCAGCAGCGCGTCGCGCACCTTGAACAGGCGCTGCAGCACCTTGACGATCTCGGCCACCTCGGCGCTGGTGTACGGGTGCGCCAGTTCGCCGCTTCCCAGCGCTTCGCCCTGCGCCATGCGGATCAGGCGCACCACATCCTGCGGATCGCGCATCGCCAGCACTTGCAGTTCCGGATGCGAGACCAGCGCGTTTTCGATGTACGACATGGCGAACACGTCTTCACGCCCGCTGAGCACGTCGCCGAGATTGTAGATGTCGGCCCGGTTGGCCAGCATGTCGGGAATTTTGAACACGTCGCCCGATTCGGTGTACGGATTGCCGGCCATGACGATGGCAAAGCGCTTGCCGCGCAGGTCGTAGCTGCGGCTGCCACCTTGCCACACGCCCTCGACGCGGCGGGTGCCGTCGGCCAGGCCGATGAACTTTTGCAAAAACTCCGGGTTGGTGTGCTGGATGTCGTCCAGGTACAGCATCACGTTATTGCCCATTGCCAGGCCCAGGTTCAGCTTTTCGAGCTCGGCTTTGGCCGCGCTGTTCGCGGCCTGGGACAGGTCGAGCGAGGTGATGGCGTGGCCCAGCACCGGGCAATTGATGCGCACGAAAATCATGCCGAGGCGGTCGGCCAGGTATTCCATCAGGGTCGTCTTGCCGTATCCCGGCGGCGAAATGAGCAGCAGCATGCCCATCGAATCGGTACGGCGGGCGTCGCCGGCCGCGCCGATCTGCTTGGCCAGGTTGTCGCCCACCAGCGGCAGGTAGACGTCGTCGATCAGGCGGTTGCGCACGAAACTCGACAGCGGCTTGGCCTGGAACTGCTCCAGCCGCAGGCGCCGTTTTTCTTCCTGCACCAGGCTCTGGCGCAATTGCTGCAACTGCTCGCAGGCCGGCACGATCACGTCGGCGTGCCAGGCCAGGCGCCGCAAGAAGTCGTTCAGCTGGAGCGTCATGGCTTGCTCCTTGACCCGCGCATGTTCGCCCAGCAAGCCGTCGACCCGCGCGGCAAGGTCGGCCTGCTGGAGTTGGCGCGGCATGCCGCACAAGAGACCGGCCGCCGCTTCCGGCAATAATGCCAGGTCATGTTGCTCCTGCTGCATGAAGGCATGCAGCCATTCGGTCGCCAGTTGCCAGCGGGTATGCCAGCCGAGCGTGGTGTCCAGCCACGGCAGCGCGATGGCGTGCCGCTCCAGGTGTTGCCGCAATCTGTGCGCCAGCTCCGACCCGGCGCGGCTGGCCACCCATTCATGCGGGGCGGCGTGGTGCGTATCGGCGGCCTGGGAGCCGAGTTCGGCCAGCAGGTAGGCGGCGCTCTGGTCGAGCAGGCTGTCGACGGTTTCGGTGGCGCTGTCGAGCCAGGGGGCGATGTCGAGCGCGTGCTGCGTCAAAAACGCGCGCAGGTCGTTGCCGAATTGATCCTTCACTTGCTTGCCCATGCGCTCGCTACCGAACTGGATGCGCATCAGCTCGGCTTGTCCGGCCTGGCGCCGCGCCGCCTGGGCCGTGGCGTGCAGGTCGGGGGTGTCTTCCAGGTGTTGCCAGTAGATCAGGGCGACGGCGCGCGCCAGGGGGCTGTAACGCAGCAGCCTGGCGTCTTCCAGCATCGGCAGCAACTTGCGCAAGATCAGGCCGGCGTCGTGATCGTGGATGCCTTTCTGGTATCCCTCGTGGAAGCGCGGCGCGGCGAAGCGGCGCACGGCGTCGTCCAGCGCCGGGTCGGCCGCATCGCGCGCGGCCTGCACCAGTGCGCCCCATGTCATGCCGGGTGCGCCCTGCTGCGCAGCCAGCACGACCTGCCAGGCCAGGTATTCGGCGCGGTACACCTGCGTGCTTTCGGAGATGGTCTCGAAACCCCAGTACGCTTGCAGGGCATCGAGACGGGCGTCGGCCAGCGGCGCGAAGTAATCGGTGCCGGCCAGGTGGTAGGCCGGCCGCCCTTCATGCGTGACCAGGGCCAGATCGAGCGCTTGCTGGTTGACGGTGAAGGCGTGCTTGCCCAGGCGGATGGTGTTGCCGGTGACCAGTTCGTTGCGGTCGCGCAGGGAACGCTGGCCCTGCTCGCGCAGGGCCTTCAATTGCCCGGCCAGGTCGTCGGCGCCGACCGCGCCGCCCAGTTTGCGCAGGTCGGCGATGCTGCTGCGCAGCTTGCCCAGCAAGGCGTCGGACGCGAAGTAAGCTTCCAGCTGGGCCGCGTCGTTCAGTTGCGCCAGGCGCTTCGGCACACCGGCCAGGATGCGCCGCGCCGCTTCGACGATGGCTTGCACGCGCCGGCCGCGCTGGTCCAGCAAGGCTTGCTTGCGCCCTTCAAACGCTTCGTACACGGCTTCGCGCTTGTGGCCGATTTCGGCAAGGTAATCTTCTTGCTCGGCGAAGCGGGCTTCCAGGTCTTCCAGCTGGGCCAGCAGGCGGGTCAGCAGTTCGTCGCAGCGCTCGGGCGAGTCGCTCTGCTCGAGCGCGCTTTCGACCGACTGCCCGAACAGCTGGAACTGGGCGGCGAATTCGGCCGCCGATTCACCCTGCGAGAGCTGCTTGCGGTGCTGGCGCGCCTGGGCGCGCAGCTTGTTGACATCGGCGTAGATGGTCGAGATGGTGTTGAGGATGCGTGTGCGCAAGGTGGCGTCGCCCACCGCCAGCGTCCCCAGCAGTTCGGTCAGGCCGTCCAGGCGCGCGGCGTTCTGGTCGAGCGTGTCGTTCAGCGGGGCCAGCGCGGCCGTGGTGTGCATCTCCGGCAGCTGGGCGCGCTGCTTCGCCAGTTCCTCGGTGAAGCGGGCAAAGGCATCCTCGCGCGCCAGGAAGGTGACGGTATTGCCGGCCACGCGCGCTTCTTCGGCCGCCAGTTCGGCGTCGAGCGCGCCCAGTTGCGCCACGTCCATGTAGCGCTGTTCCTTCAGGCTGGCCAGGCGCCCGCGCGCCAGCCGGATCGCGTCGAGCGCGTCGATGAAGTCGGCGGGCGACTGCCACAGGCGGCTGGCGGTATCGGTCAGCAACTGGCGCTGCGCCAGCGCGGCCTGGGCCAGGGTGTCGGCGGCGGCGCGCCGCACGGCGGCGGCCTTGTCGAATTCGTCGAGGGTGGCGCCGGCCACGCTGATCATGGCGTGCACTTCGCTGCCGGCGTCATGCGCCTCCGGCGTGCCCAGCCAGTGGAACGCATCGGCGATGCGGCGGCACTGGCGCAGCAGCGCTTCGAACACGAAGCGGCCGGGCAACTGGTCGCGCGGGGCGTCGGCCTGCTCGCGCACGGCGCGCGCCACCGAGAGCAGCTCCGACAGGCCGCGCACCAGCTCGCGGTTGCCGATCTTGCCGAGGTAGCTCTGGCGCGGCGCCTGCAGCGCGGCATGGTCGTCGCTCACGAAGGCGGTCTGCCACAGTTGCATGGCGTGGTTGCGGGGCGGTTCCTCGCTTTCGGCGGAGAACAGCAGCATGGCGCCGTCGGGATAATGGGCGTAGCCGTGCGCAATGAGCGGCTGGGCCAAGGTCTTGCTGATCATATTGTAGGTGAGCAAGACGTAGACGCCCTGCTCCACCCCGTAAAACACGTACAGCACGTCCTCGCCATTGGGCGAGATCACGCGCCGCTTGAATTGCAGGTCTTGCGGCATGTCGGCGAAGATCTTGGCTTCGCCGCTTTGCAGGATGTAGCCTTCGGGGAACACGATGCCGTGGTCTTCGGGCAGCTGGACGCAAGACGCGCCGACCGCGTCGACCCGGGTCACCTGCGCCGTGCGGCGGTTGAAGACCAGGTAGCGGAACACCGATTCGCGGTAGGGCTTGATGCGCAGCAGGATCAGCTCGCCCACGGCGGCGTAGGCGATGTCGCCATCGTTGAGCGACTGGTTGCGGTCCTCGACCGGCTCGGCGTAGATCCCCAGGCCGGTTTCGGTATTGTTTTCGATCTTGACCGTCAGGTCGCCGCCCACCGTTTCGACGAACAGGGTGTCGAGGATGTTGATGTGCGGATGCTTGCCCAGCACGTGCTGCTCGCGCGTGGTCTGGGTCCACTCGAAATCGTGGGTCGGCGGCAGTGCAATGTCGCGCTCGCCGCGGTTGTCGATGTAGGTGGCCTGGCCGCCGGCTTCCAGTTGCCAGCGGAATACGCGCACATCGCTGATACGCTCGCCGATCTTGAAGGCGGCCAACACCTTGCCCTGATGCACGCGCAACTGCACCAGCTGGGCGTTCTTGTAGTAGCTGTACAGCTCGCGAAATTCGGCCAGGAAGCGCGGCTGGTCGAGGAAGGTGTTTGCCAGCGCGAGCGGTTCGAGCTCGGCGTCGTCGCCGTCGGCGCGCAGGCGGTACAGGGCGAACACGTCCGCGACCTGGGTTTCCTGGCGCAAGCCCATGAACACCTTGTAGCCGAACAGCAGCACGTCGCCCACCAATACCAGGTCGCGCGCGACGCAGTTGTTGTCGGTGCGGGCGCGGGTGCGCGCGCGCAGCAGCATTTCCTGGCGGCCGAATTCGGCCAGGCGCGATTCGTTGAGCTGGGCCGCCTTCGCTTGCAGGGCCTTGCCATGCTCGCCCAGGCGGGCGCGCAGCAGGTCGAAACTGCTCGATTCGAGCGCATTGTCGGAGGGATTGCCGGAATCGGCCGGCGCCGGTGCTGCGTGTGCGTCGGTCATTGACTTAATCCGCTTTGGCGTTGAGGAATGCAATCATTTCGGACTGGTTCGGCTGGGCCGCCAGCCAGTTGCGCATTTGCGCCAGTTGTTCGTAGGTGGCGTCGCCGAAGCGCAGGCGCATGGCTTTCTCGGCGCGCTCGCGCGAGGCGGCGTGCTTGAGGTCGTTCTGCCAGCGCTCGGAGACGATGGCGTCGAGCTGGTCGTGCAAGCCCATGTCGAGCAGGCGCTCCCACTCGCCCTTGTCGAGCCAGACCGCCTGCGCCATGGCGCTGTAGTCGAGGCGCAGGGGATTGTCGTTGCTCACTTTGATGCGGGTCATCAGGCGCCCGGTGGTGGCGCATACGCGCACCGGTTCGTTGACCTGGGAAATGTCGCCGGCGTACTCGGGCGCGGCGACCTCGGGCCGGCTCTTGCGCCAGGTCCGGTAGCGCTCAAGCTCGACCCAGGCGCCGTGGCAGTCGGCGCAACGCTCGGCCGGCAGGCCGCCTTCGATCTTCACGGGCGCAAAATGGTGGCTGCCGCATGCTGGACAAATCATGATGTCTCCTGAAAATGGTGAGTTGGGGCGGGGTGCGCCCCGCCCTGGTGCTTGGTTCAGTTGGCGCGCGGGGCGTCCAGCGCCGGCTTGAAGGTCGCCAGCAAGCTTTGCAGCGCTTGTTGCTGCTGCGCCGTGCCGTCGCTGCTGATCTTGGCCAGCAGGGCCGAGACGGTCAGGTTCTGCAATTCGCCCGAGGAGCTGCCCAGCGCGCCGATCAGGCCGCGGATATCGCCCACCATGTCGCGCTCGCCGCTGAGGTGGTCCTTCAGGCCCACTTGCAGGGTGCGGCTCTTCTCGACGGTGGCGTCGATGCCCTTGCCGATCGAGAGCGCCTTGACGAAGCGGTCGAAATAGTCGCCTTCGCCGCCGACGATGTCGATGCGTGCGTTCTGCAGCGCCTTGCCCAGCACTTCGGCCTGGTCCTTGGCGATCAGGGTTTGCGCATCGATGCCCTTGTTGATCTGCTGGTTGGTGATTTCGAGCTGCATGCGGAACTCTTCGTGCGCCCGGGTTTCTTCGCTCATGGCCGACATGGCTTCGAATTTCAGCGCCAGGCCCTTCGATTCGGCTTCGAAACGCGCCTGGATGACTTGCGCCTCGGCGTCGCCATGGGTGGCGGTGGCGGCGGCGTCGGCGCTCTTGACGGCCGCTTGGGCCAGGCCCATCTGCTCGACCCCGGCCGCTTCGGCATGCATGCGCAGGCGCGTCGATTCGGCTTCGGCGGCGCCCTGCTTGAGGATCGCTTCGGACGAGGCGATCATCACCCTGGCGCTGGCCAGGCCCGGTGCGGCCAGTTCGGCTTCCTTGCCTTCGGCTTCGCGCTTTTGCGACTCGGCGTGGCGCTCGGCCACTTTGAGGGCGGCGTCGGCGGCGGTCAGGTCTTGCACGGCGCGGTGCTTGGCCGAGCGTTCCGCCGCTTCGGCCGCCTTGACCGTCATGACCAGTTTTTCCTCGGCGGCGGCTTCGGCCGCAATGACGACCGACTTCTTATGGCGGTCCGCCTCGGCAATGGCGCGCACATCCTTGATCGCTTCTTCCTGCTCGGCCACGGTGCGTTCGACCACGATGCGCTCACGCACCACGTCGGCGATGGCTTTCTTCTGGATTTCGATGGCTTTTTCCTTCTCGATGGTCTGCAGCGCGACTTCTTTTTCGCGGTCGACGACTTCGAGCTGGCGGGCGCGGGTGACGCGCTCTTCTTCGATCGCCACGGCGCGCTTGCGGTTGTTTTCGGCCACTTCCTTTTCGCGCGTGGTGTTTTCCTGCTGCACCATCACCGTTTGCTCGGACTGCAGGCGCGCCAGTTCGGACTTGGTAAATTCTTCCGACTGGATTTTTTGCGTTTCGGCCTGTTCGCGCGCCCGCACCGAGCTCACTTCACGACCCTGGCGCGATTCGGCGTCGGCCTGCTGGCGTTCGAGTTCGAGGATCGCTTCGCGGGTTTCCACGTTTTTCTTCTTGATGCGCATCTCTTCGTCGCGCTTAAGCTCGTTCGTGCGGATGTTTTCGATGGCGGTCAGCTCGGTGATCTTCTTGATGCCCTGGGCGTCGAGGATGTTATGGCCGTCGAGCTTGTCGAGCGGGGTTTGCTCGATGTAGTCGATGGCGGCGTCTTCCAGCACATAACCGGACAAGTCGTCGCCGATCTGGCGGATGATATCGTCGCGAAAACGGTCGCGCGCCTGGTACAGATCGACGAAGTCCATCGCCTTGCCGACCGTCTTGAGCGCTTCGGCGAACTTGGCGGCGAACAGGTTTTCCAGGGTTTGCTGGTTCGATGCGCGCACGCAGCCGACCGCCTGGGCCACTTTCAGCACATCCTGGGTGGTCTTGTTGACGCGCAGGAAGAAGGTGACTTTGATGTCGGCGCGGATATTATCCTGGCAAATCAGGCCGTCCTTGCCGTGGCGATTGATTTCAATCGTCTTCAGCGAAATTTCCATCATCTCTTTTTTGTGGATGACCGGATAAACCATGCCGCCGGTGAAGGTGACTTCGGGCTCGGCGCGCAGCGTATTGATGATCATGACGTGGCCCTGCTCGACCTTGTAGTAAAACTTCGAGAACAGCGCAAAACAGCCCAGAACGATGACGGTGATGATACCGATCGAGAGCAACAGAATGTCCATGATTTCTTTCAGGTTCTAATGATTGGTCGTTAAAAAACGGCGGGGGCTGCTTGTACTTCGTACTGCTGGGTGGCCGGGTCGTAGGCGACGATGATGGCTTTGGCGCCCTTGGCCAGCGCATTCGGCACGGCGGCCCAGACCCGGATATTGATGCTCACGCCGTGGGCGTCGACATCGGCGCGCCCGAAACCCCGGTCCACGCTTTGGGTGGTGATGCGGCAGTCCTGGCCCACCAGGCTTTCGTTGGTGCGCGCGGCGTGCTTGACGAACAGCGCGCGCAAGGGTTGCAGCACGCGCGCGGCGACCGGAATCGACAAGCCGCCGGAAAACAGCAGCACGGCGCAGCCGGCCAGCATGCGCAAGGTCTCGGTCGGCAGCCAGGTCAGCGCGTATTGATGCAGCAAGGCGGTCGAGAGCCAGGTGCAGAACACCAGCACGCTGGCCGCCACCGACAGCGGCACCCCGCCCAGGCCGAGCGCGACCACGTATCCGGCCAGGGTGTGCAGGTCGGGCAAGTCGTGCAGGTCGTGCGCGCCGTGGCCATGGGCGACGTCGGTGTGCAAGTGGACCGAGTCGCCCACGTCGACCAGGCCGATGATCGACATCACCCAGTACACCAGCAGCACGGCCAGCAGCACCGTGGGGATGGAGGTCGGAAAACTGCTCAAAAGCTGCCAGAGAGTCATGCCAGGCGTTCCTTCTTATCGAGGTTATTCATGGTGATGAGGGTGGGTCGCCGTCAGGCGCTTGTTGTTGTCTGGCAAAGTTTATCAGAGCCTCGTGCAACGATTCCTTGATTTTCCGCTTGTCGTCCACGGCCAGGCCGAAGCGCTCGGCCAGGATGTCGTAATCGGCGTCGCTGAGCGAGACGGTCAGGCGCGGTCGCACCGGTTTGCTGGTGCATGGCAAGCCAAGGATGGTGCGGATCTGGTCCGACGGCGACAGCTGGTTCTTGAACGCGGCGTAACGCACCGCGTCGATCACCTGCTTCTCGACGTCAAAAGCGACCTGGAGCGAGCGCAAGGCGGCGTCCGATCCGGTCCAGCGCGGGGAACTGCGTACCATCGCGCCTCCTCAAGCCGGCTTGTCGCCGCCGACGTCGGCGGCGCGCTGGCGCAGGCGCGCCATTACCTCGGCCGTGCGGTTCGAGGTCGCGCCGATGCCGGCCGCGGCTAGCTTGCGTTCGAGCGCCTTGTCGCCGAATTCGCCGTCGAGCGCGTCGGCCGCCTGCATGCGGTCGGCGGTGTCCTGGTGGCGCTGCTTGATGCGTTCGAGCGACTCTTTCGCGCTCATCAGCTTCGAGCCGCCGCTGCCCATGCTGTTCGAAATGGTGGCCGTGGCGCGGTACACGCTCTCGGTGGTCTTGGCCATCGCCAGTTCGCGCTCATGGTCGCGCAGGACCGCTTCGGCGCCGCGGATCAAGTCTTTCAGGCGCGCGATGTGGCCGGCCAGGTCGTCGCGCACGGTTGTTTGCGCGGCCAGGGCGGTTTCGATGTCGGCCACCTTGCCGGCCACTTCCTCGGCCAGCGCGGACTGGTTTTTCTGCAGCGCTTCCAGGGCCAGCCCTTCGTAGCGCTGCATCTCGCGTTGCAGGCGCTCGATCTCGCGCGTGGCCTGCATTTCCTTGGCCATGACAGCGGTCAGGTCCTGGCGCGCGGTGGCCACGTGGGCCTTGGCCTCGATGATTTCCTGCTCGTAGATGCGGTTGGCGTTGCTATCGACGATGCTCTGGCCGATCGAATGCACGTCGCCGCGCAGCATGGTGAGGATTTTTGAAAAGACAGCCATGATGGACTCCTATTTTAAGAATTCAGAAAAGACGTCGAGGGCTTCAAACGCGTTGTCGGCGACCATCGCCACATCCGTTGCAATACTGTCGGCGCTGGCGTCGTGCGCCAGCGAACCGAAAATGACATAGTGTTCGCCGACCCGTCCGAAGTTCGACAGCGGAATGGCCATGTTCAGGTCCATCATCGCTTCGAGCATCTCGTAGCGGCGTTCGGGGCGGATTTCGGCTTCGGTCCACAGGTAGCAGATGCACAGCACCTGGCTGGGGGTGGCGGTGATAAATACCGGCAACTCTTCCAGCCCTTCGATCGTCATGCGCATGACGGGCACGCCATCGGCCTGGTCCGGCGGCAGCAGGTTGCTGCTGACCCCGACCGAGCCGGGTCTGCGCAGCAGGGCCTGCTCAATTTCAAGCATCTGTTTCATTGCCATTTCCATCGTTTTGCTCCTTGCACGGTGCGGTGATTCAATCATCCCTGATGGGGTCTTAGACATATTATGTCACAAGTATAAATACATGACATAAAATGTCAAGGCGCGCCGCAGCATGCGGCGAGGTGCGGCCGGCGAGGTGCGGCACTGGCGGGCGGGCTTACTCCGCCTCGGGAGACAGGGCGGCGACGATTGACGCGAACTGATCGTCGATCAGCTCGGCGAGCGTCATGCCGGGAAATGTATCGCGCGGTTCGCTGAAGCTGGCGATTTCGGCGAGCACATAGGCGCGCCGCTGTGCGGCATCGAACACAAGGTCGTCGGGCGGGAGCACGTCGCACAGCGATTCGATTTTCCAGCTGTTGTAATCGAGTTCGTCCTGGTCGAAACGCAGGTTGCCGAACATGCCGTTGCGGTCGAAATACCAATAATCATGCACGTCATCGTTGATATAGCGACAGCCGAAGCCCGTGTAGTTGTCGTTGACCAGCTTGACGGTCGCCTCGCTCAGAATGTCGTCGAGATCGGTGCGGCCGCCCCATTTTGCGTAGATAAAATCGACCAGTCCCTGCCCCGCATGGCAGCCGTACCACCGGGGGCCGGGATTGCGCAGGCATTCCAGGACGGCGCCGACGGCATCGAGCGCGATGGTTTGCGAGCAGCTTTCGTCGTAATGCACATGCCGGAACGCGCCGCACTGCTGGTACAGCGATCTCAATTCGTCGGGAATGCGGATGTTCAACAGCGCTTCGAGCGCCGCAATCTCTTGCGCCGTATCCGGCGCGGCGAAAGCGAGATCGAAATGCTCGGGGTATTCGGTGTCGGCTGCAATTGCACGGGCGTTGAGGGCGATGATGTTGTCGCGTGACGTCATGGGGGGCAATATCTGTTTGAAAAACCCGATTGTAGACGATCGTGGTAGCTGCCGATCACTCCGATCTCCTGCCGATAAGAGAGAGGGGGAATTGTGCTGCCAACGTGGGTCGGATTCAGTTGCAAATTCGTGGGGATAGTGGGGGAGTTTTCAGTGCAACTATACAATCAAAACGTTGACACATAAGAGATGCCGCATTGACGTGTCAACATGACCGGTTTAACACGCTTTGAACGCTAAAACAGCCTCCAATGCCGTCTTTTTGCCTGGCATGGAACTTGAATAAGGAATAGCAGGCGCCAATACATTGTAGCGCTGAGCCGGCCGGTGCTGTGCGTCGGTCAAAACAATAGACTCATCTTTTTGCGGAGAATAGTCATGACTCCAGGCATTTGAATGTGATCAGATTGATCTTTTTATCCGTTTTTCCATATATATTGCAAAAACCGAAAGGAATTATCATGAGCTACGAATTAGATCTCGCATTTACCAACGCGCAGTTGCAGACCATCTGGATAACAGGCACTAATGTTATCGTTGCCAAGCCTTCGGGCGGCAATTCGCCAAACGTCGCCTGGCAAGTATTCAAACCTATGACCGCCAATTCGCTAAATTGGGAAGAGAATTACGGGGTATATGCCTCCACTGCGCAAGTGCAGAATGGCGCACAGCTGACGCAATTGTCATCGACCGGCATTCCGGCTGCCATGGAGACACTCTATACATTGGCAGCCGATGGCGCCATCAGCACTCCGGGCTCTGGTGGCAGCGCGAATGCATTTGCCTTGCTGAATCAATATCAATCAAGCCAAGGATATATGACCGTAGGTCTATATCAGAATGCGACGGTGAACGGGACTCAGATCCTGGGTAATGCGGTATCGGCGGCTCCTGTTCTGTACCAAAGTACTGCTACCATGACACCTTATACCACGGTCTATATCTGGCTGGCATCCCAGGTTGTCAGCAATAGTGTGGTGACCCAAGTGACGTCGCCGATGACAGAGGTGGTCTTTGGTGGTGGTAACAACACCGCCTCCCTCGCCTACGATTCGGCAACAGGTATGTTCATTGCTTCCTCGACGAATACCTCCAGCAAATTGGTACTCACTCAACACGAAGCGTTGCTGTAACAATCGTGCTGGCGATTGTCTATCCACACGAAATTGCTGATTCGGATGGACTGGCAGGATAAGAGTGGCGGGTCCGACCGCTATTCTTATCCGGTTTTTAGCATGCAGCGAGCGGGAAATCGCCATTCAGGACCGCAAGTTGCGAAACAATCCCCGCAATGTATCATTCATTCGTTGCACGGATAAGAAACATTTAGATTTTCTATTTCAATTGACTTTACGGAGAACGCGATGGCTAAATACATGACCCAAAAAATGAGTTCCGGCGTATTGCAGGCGACCACCTATTATCAAGCGCAAAGCGACCATCCATCCCATGGAGAATCAGGTGCATTCACACGTGCTGCCACCAGCGACTATGCCACAGTGCATAATATCACCGTCGCGGAGGTTGAAGTCGGCACCTACAAATCAAACCAGGGAGTACCTACCGGAGGAAATACTAAAGAAATTTTTCCTTGATTACCGCTGATTTTGGCGCAGCACTGAAAAACGTGCGGCTCGGGAAGCGGCGCGCCAGCCAGCCAAGCCAGTTTGATGCTCATACTGCAGTCCGGATTTGCCGTTCCCGGCAGTCCGGACGAAGCGCGGGCGTCAGAACGCCCCGATCCCGGCCTCCTTCAAATTCAAATGCAGGCCCTTACATGTATGCCTTGCACAAAATGTGCAAGTGCAATATATTGAAGCCATGAACCCGCACACCTCCCCTCTCCTTCGCACCCGCCCGGCACGCAACGCCGACGCCGGCCTGCGTGCGGGCGCAGGTATTGCACGAATTATCCGAGCGGCTGCACGCGTCGCTCGCTTTCGTGTGCCGGTCGTCGGATAAATTTCAAGCGAGCACTTGGCGGCAATTCGCGAAGCGTTCCGCGCAAGTCTCACCCAGCTTTGCTCCCGACTTTATCGGAGCATTTCATGACTACCTCGTTTTCCCCATCGCACGACCACGCCACCGTCACGCCCGCGGTGCTTACCGCCGTACCCCAATACACACTGCGCCTGAAGCAGCCCGCCTTCTGGAACACGCCCAATCCGGCGATGGAAGAACGCCTGCTGGCCCACTGGCGCGCCACCGGCCAGCGCCAGCAGGTGGACGCCGAACGCCAGGGCCAGCCGCGCTACTGGCTGCTCGACGGCCCGCCCTACGCCAACGGTAACGCCCACTTCGGCCACCTGCTCAACAAAACGCTCAAGGACGTCCACGTGCGCTACGCCAGCGTGTGCGGCCACACGGTAACCTGGCGCGCGGGCTGGGATTGCCACGGACTGCCGCTCGAACTGGCGGTCGAAAAACGCCACGGCCCGCAAGCCAAACAGGACCCGCTGCGCTTCATGCGCCAGTGCCGCGACGAAGCGACGCACTGGAAGGATCTGCAGGCCCGCGCCATGTCGCGCTTGGGCCTGATGGCCGAGATGGACCAGCCCTGGCTGACCATGGACCCGGCGCGCGAAGCGGCGTCGCTGTCGCTGCTGCAGGAGATGTGGGAGGCCGGCCTGCTGGTCGAACGCCACTCGCCGGTGCACTGGTGCCCCGCATGCCGCAGCGCGCTGGCCGCCAGCGAACTGGAAAAGACCAGCAAGGAGCGCATGGAGACCTTCTTCAGCGTGCCCTTCGCGCCGGCGTCGTGCGAGGCGATGGCGCGGCGCGCACGCGAACAGGGCGCGGCCTGGCCGGACGGCCCGCTGCATCTGCTGTCGTGGACCACCACCCCGTGGACCCTGTGGGCCAATGCCGGCTTCGGCCACCCGCAGGCAGGTGCGCTGAGCGTCGCCACGCTCGCCGGTGGCATGCGGGTGGTGCTCGCCGTGCAGGCGCGCGAACGCTTGCTGCGCGATTATCCGGCCATGTTCAGCCATACCGGCCATGAATTCGATGGTGCGCTGGACTTTGCCGGGCTGCGCGACTTGTCGCTGGCCGCCGAAAGTCCGCTTACCGGGCTTGCGGCCCCCTTGCTGGCGGCGGATTTTGCCAGTGAGAGCGAGGGCTCCGGCTTTGTCCACCTGGCGCCGGCGTTCGGGCCGGACGACTTTGCGCTGCACGAAACCGACGGCGTGCGCCTCGACTGCCACGTGGGCAAGGATGGCCGCCTGATGGACGTCGGCGACGTGCCGATGCCGGCCGCGCTGCAAGGCGCCACGCTGGAAGTGGCGTCGCAGGTGTCGTGCGACCTGCTGGCCCAGGCCGGCCGGCTGGTCCACATGGAGCGCAAGAGCGTCGAAACGACTATGTGCTGGCGCCACAAGAAGGCCGTGTTCTACCGCGCCAGCGGGCAGTGGGCGCTGGACTTGCACAAGGGCTTCGATGGCTGCCCCGAGGGCCTGGCGCGGCGCGCGCTGGCCGCATTGGACGCCACCGTATTCCTGCCGGACGAGAAAGCCCGTGCGCCGCTGGCCCTGATGATGTCCACGCGCCGCTTCTGGACCTTGTCGCGCGACCGCCTGTGGGGCGTGCCGCTGCCGTTCTTCCGGCATGAAGCGAGCGGCGAGCTGCATCCCGATACGGCCGCCATGTGGCGCGAACTGGTCGAGCGGGTGCGCACCGACGGGGTCGAGGCCTGGCAAGCGTTTGCGACACCGCTGGGCTACACCAAAAGCGCGCAGAGCGTCGATGTCTGGTTCGACGCCGGGGCGGCGTGGCACAGCGCGGCCGAGGACGGCGGCGCCCAGGCCGACATGGTGGTCGAAGGCCAGGACCAGACGCGCGGCTGGTTTTTATCGTCGTTCCTCCTGCATGCCTTCAAAAGTCCCCTGCCGCCGTTCAAAAAGGTGATGACCCATCGCTTCGTGGTCGATGAACAAGGGATGAAGTTTTCCAAGGAAAAGGGCACCGCGCCCGACAGCGGCGCGCTGTTCGCGCATTCGGGCGCCGATGTGTTCCGCCTGTGGGTGTGCAGCCAGGATGTGGGCGACGAAATGAAGTGGTCCGGCACGTCGCTCAAACAGGCGACCCAGGACGCCAAGGACTGGCGCAGCTTCCTGCGCTTTCACCTGGCGAACATGGAAAACCGGGCCGACGCCGCGCGCCCGCCCGCGCTGCGTGAGCTCGACCGGCTGGCATTGCACAAACTACAGGAAGCGCGTAGCCAATGGCATGCATGCATGGAGGGCGGGCGCTTCTACCAGGCGCTGAGCTGCCTTGCGCAGTTCCGCCAGTGGGCCAGTTCGGAGTGGTTCGAACTGTCCAAGCGCACCCTGTACTGCGCAAACGACGGCAGCGCCGACCTGGCGAGCGCGCAATGGGCGCTGCGCGAATCGTTTTTGCTGTGCGCGCAGATGCTGGCGACGGTGATGCCGTTCGCCTGCGAGGAGGCGTACCTGGCCTGGCCCGGCCATCCCAAGGCGTCACTGTTGCTGCACGCGCTGCCCGCACAGGATGCGCCGCCCGCCATGGACGCGGCGCTGCGCCAGGCCGAATCGATGCTGGCCTGGCGCCGCTCGCTGCAAGCGCTGGTCGAACGCGCCCGCGCTCTGGTCGACAAGGGCACGCCGGTGTGCCTGGCTTTCGGGGCAAGTGCCGACCCGCTCGGCGAGGAGCAGTTGCGCGCCCTCTTCCCCGGTTGTTTCGTGCTGCCGGACGACCATGCGAATGCGCTCGACGCGTGGGAAGCCGGACCGGCCGGCGATGCGGGGGCGGTCCGCGCCGGCAAGCCGACCGTGCGTCCGCACCGGTGCAATCGTTGCCGCGATTATGTGAGGGCGGCGCTGGACGATCAAGGCCTGTGCCATCAGTGTACCGTCGAGGTGCTGCGCGAGTGACGCCCGAGTTGCGCGCCGCTGGCTAAAGAAGTCCGTCAATACGGGTCTTCGTTGAAAAGCGGCGCGCAGCGCGTTATCGTGGTCTCTCCATCTCTGGTGGGGGCGCACCCGCACCGACGGCGTGCCGCAGGCGTAGGCCAACATCCTGTTATGGCGCCACATGTTCGAGCGCCTGGTGCGCCAGCGTGGCCTGCATAACCTGATCTGGGTATGGAACGGGCAGGATCCGGCGTGGTATCCGGGCGACGACATGGTCGACATCGTCAGCCACGATATTTACGATTCATGGTCTGGAACGATGGCGACGGGCCGGCCGGCGTGACCAGTCCGAACAACTTCTGGACCGGCGAGTACTACAACACCAATGCGCACAAGCAGAAAGTGTACAACCACCCCAACGTGATCACGCTGGACCGGTTGCCACGATTCTGAAATCAGTGCATGTCGGTCGCGTCGAGGAAGGCCTTGACCATCGCTTCGAGGCCGACGCGGTCTTCTTCGGTAAAGCGGTTCAACAGCGGGCTGTCGATGTCGAACACGCCGTACAGTTGGCCATCCTTGATCAGCGGGATGACGATTTCGGCGTTGGAGGCGCTGTCGCACGCGATATGACCATCGAACGCGTGCACGTCGGCGACCACGATGGTGCGGCGCTCCTGTGCGGAGGTGCCGCACACGCCCCGCCCGAGCGGAATGCGCGCGCACGCCACCTTGCCCTGGAATGGGCCGACCAGCAATTCCTGGGCGTCGCCCTTCTTGCCCGGACGGAGCAGGTAGAAGCCGGCCCAGTTCAGGTCCGCAATGGCGGAATACACCAGGGCGGAAAATTGCGAGGCGTTCGCGGTCAGATCGCGCTCGCCTTCGAGGATGCTGCTGACCTGACGCGCGAGCAAGGCGTAGTCGCCCGAGTTGTTGTCGATGTTGTGCATACGGCTGGTTGCATGTGGAGTGAAGGATGGGCCGTATTGTACGCGTAGCCGCGCGGGCGCGCTTCCCCAACCGCATCGGCGCCTTGCGCCGGACGTCGCCTCCGCACGTTTCCTCAGCACGCACCATCTTCGGTCACAAATGCATTTAACACCTTAAAATGAAGCGATCTCAAGGTGAATAGTAAAAAGTACTTGGATTCATTTTGAAACTAAGTATAATCCAGCCATGCCTGAGAACCTCATACCCCCACCGCAGCACTACCCGAACGACGTCATCTGCACCGTCGACACGGTCCTGCTCACCCTTGGCGACGACGGCCTGTCGGTCGCCCTGCTCAAGCGCGAGCGCGAACCGTACAAGGGCGTGGCCGCCCTCCCCGGCGGCTACATCCATGCCGACAAGGACCTCGACGGCTACGGCGCCGCCCTGCGCGTGCTCAAGACCAAAACCGGCATCGACGTGCCCTATCTGGAACAACTGGCCGCGTTTACCGGCGCGGCGCGCGATCCGCGTGGCTGGTCGGTGTCGCTGGCGTATTACGCGCTGGTGCCGCACGCCGTCATCACGGCGGCGGGCCACCCCGGCGTGAAGCTGGTCGGCGTCGACCGCCTGCACACCCTGCCGTTCGACCACGGCGTGATCGTGGCGGCGGCTGTCGAGCGGCTGCGCAGCAAGAGCCAGTATTCGTCGCTGCCGTGCTTTTTGGTCGGTGAGCTGTTCACGCTCCCGCAACTGCAGCGCGTGTACGAAGCGCTGATGGGCGAAGCGCTGAACAAGGTAAGTTTTCGCCGCAAGATGGCCGAACTCGATGTACTCGAAGCGGCCGAGGGACAGATGGACACGTCGAGCCCCAGCCGCCCGGCGCAGTTGTACCGGCTGCGACCGGAATTTCGCGACCGTCTGGGCCTGCTCAAGCGCGGCCTGTAAGCAATCAACCAAGGAGAATACGATCATGGCCATTATCGACAGGGTGAAGTGGGACGGCAGCCCGAGCCAGTTGGCATGGAAGTACCCCTCGCAGGAGTTGTCGACCGGGACGCAGCTGATCGTCAACGAGTCGCAAGTGGCCTTCGTGGTGCGCGACGGCGTGTACGAAGGGCCTTTCGGGGCCGGCCGCCACACGCTTTCGACCAGCAACCTGCCCTTGCTGCGCAAGCTGGTGGGCTTGCCGTTCGGCGGCCAGTCGCCGTTTTCGGCCGAAGTCTGGTTCGTCAACCTGGCCAGCACGCTCGATGTGCGTTGGGGTACGCCCGATCCGATCCAGCTGCAGGATCCCAAATTCGGCATCATGGTGCCGGTGCGCGCGTTCGGGCAGTACGGCATCCGGATCGACGATCCCAAACTGTTCCTGATGTCGCTGGTGGGCACCGCGCGCAGCATGGACGCCGCCACCCTGGCCGAGTACTTCCGCGCCATGAACACCACCCGCATCAAAACGGCGATTGCCGGCGCGGTTGGCGAGAGCGGCGTCTCGGTGCTGGAAATCTCGACCCGGCTCGATGCGCTCTCGAACACGCTCAAGGGCGCGCTGGCGCCTGACATGGCCCTCTACGGCGTGGCGCTGACCCAATTTCACATCGAATCGATCAACGTGCCCGAGGCCGATCCCGCCGTGCAAACGCTCAAGGCGGCGCTGGCGCGGCGCGCCGAAATGAACATCGTCGGCTTCGACTACCAGCAGGAGCGCCGTTTCGACGTGCTGCAGACCGCCGCCGGCAATCAGGGCAGCGCAGGCACGGTGCTGGGCGCCGGCATGGGCCTGGCCCTGGGCGGCGCGCTTGGCGCGAGCATCGGCCAGATGAGCGAGACCATCGCACCCGCCGCCCACGGCGAGCGCATTGCCCTGCTGCGCGACCTGGCGGCGCTGCGCGAACAAAACATCCTGACCGACGCCGAATTCGACGCCGAGAAAAAACGCATCCTGGCTTGATTCCCACATGACGCCGCTCACCCTCCTTTGCCCCCAGTGCGGCAGCCCCTTGCCCCGGCAGGCGCTGTGGCGCATCGTCACCTGCACTTACTGCGGGGCGGACGTGACGCACAGCGAAGAGCTGGTGCACGCCGCCGATTTTCATGCGGCATACCTTCGCTCGCGCGCCGGCGACGCGGCCGCCGATATTGCCTGCGGCGGGCAGCACTACAACACCATCGCCCACCTGGGTGCCGGCGGCAGCGCAAGCGTGGCGCTGGCCAATCGCAGCGGCGCCGTGCCACAGCGCGTGGTGCTGAAAATCGCCCACGCCGGCGCCCCGGCCGGCCAACTGGCGCGCGAAAAGGCCATCCTCGACCAGTTACAGGCCGACGACCTGCCCGGCGCGGCCTACTTTACCCAGCGCCTGCCGCAAGCGGTCGCCGTGGGCAGCAGCGCCAGCGCGGACGGCCAACAGCGCGACGTGCTGGTGCTGCGCCACCCCACCGGTTTCTGGGGCAGCCTGGCCGACGTGCGACTGGCCTACGGGCGCGCGATCGACGCGCGCCATGCGGTGTGGATGTGGCGCCGCGTGCTGGAAGTGCTGGCCTACGTTCACGCCGGCGGCTGGAGCCATGGCCGGCTCTCGCCCGAGCACCTGCTGGTGCATCCGGCCGACCATGGCGTGTTGATCATCGGCTGGTCCGGCGCAAGCCGCAGGCACGATCGCGCCGCCCAGGCGCGCGACCTGGTGCAACTGGCCTGGGCCATGCGGGCGATGTTGTCCGACTGGTTCGACCCTGCGGGCGAGCCGGTTCTTTCAAGCGCCACGCCGGCCGCGCTGGCGTGGGTGCTGGAACGCGCCAGCCAGGACGCCGCATGGTGCGCGTCACTCGGCGCGGAAGGCATGCGCCGGGCCGTCGGCGGCGCGGCGAAAGACGCGTTCGGCCCGGCCAGATTCATCGATTTCAGTCCCACCCCGTCCAACTAAACTAACTAAACCAATAAAGGAACCATCATGGGTCAAGGTAATTACTCCCACGCTGCGCACGCAGCCCTGGTCGCCGACCGCGCGTCGGCCTCCCGCTCCGAGGTGTTCACCCAGCGCGGATGCCACGCGCTGATGAACCCCAACGGCCTGAAAATGCGCGAATCGCGCGACAGCGTCGATCATCCCAACTCACTGGGCATCGTGTTCGCGCTCGACGTCACCGGTTCCATGGGCGATATTCCGCAAAGCCTGGCCACCAAAGAGCTGCCGACCTTCATGGCGCTGCTGGGCGCGGTCGGCGTGCCCGATCCTCAACTGCTGTTCATGGCCATTGGCGACGCAACGTCCGATCGTGCGCCGCTGCAGATCGGCCAGTTCGAATCGACTGCGGAACTGATGGACCAGTGGCTCACGTGGAGCTACCTGGAAGGCGGCGGCGGTGGCAGCGGCGAAGAAAGCTACGAGCTGGCGTTCTATATGGTGGCGCAGCACACCGACATCGATTGCTGGGTCAAGCGGCGCAAAAAGGGCTACCTGTTCATCACCGGCGACGAGCTGCCTTACCCGGCGGTGTCGCGCCATCAGATCGGCAGCCTGGTGGGCGACACGCTCGACGAGGACGTGCCGATCGCCGAAGCGATTGCGGCGGCGGCCGAAACGTATCACGTGTTTTTCCTCATTCCCGACCTGGGCCGGCGCGGCCGCTGCGAAAAGCGCTGGCGCGAGCTGCTGGGCGACCATGTGATCTGCATGGAAGAACCGGGCGACGCCTGCGCGGTGGCCGCCGCCATCGTCGGCCTGACCGAGCGCGCCATTCCCGACATGGATACGCTGGTGTCCACCCTGTCGGCCAACGCCATCGAGCCGCAGCGCGTGTCGGCCATCGTGCGCGCCCTGCGTCCGTATGCGGACCTGCTCGATCCGGACGCCGCCAGCCGCGTGCACGTGCCGGCGGCGGGCACGCCGGCAACGCCGTCGGCGTGGTGGAAGCGCATGTTCGCGTAAGGATGCCCATGTCTTCGACCCGTCTGGTGTCCCTGCTGGGGCTTGGCTTTGGCGATTGCGGCAAGGGCCTGTTTACCGATTACCTGTGCCGTCAATGGGGCGCGCATACGGTGGTGCGCTTCAATGGCGGCGCCCAGGCCGGCCACAATGTGATGTTGCCCGACGGGCGGCATCACACCTTCGCGCAGTTCGGCGCGGGCAGCTTCGTGCCGGGCACGGTCACCCTGCTCGCCTTTCCGGTGATCGTGCATCCGACCGCGCTGCTGGTGGAAGACGCCTACCTGCGCCGGGCGGGCGTGAATGACGCCCTGCGCCGCATCCTGATCGATGGCCGCTGCCGGGTCACCACGCCGTATCACCAGGCTGCGGGGCGCATGCGTGAATTGCAGCGCGGTGCACAGGCGCACGGCAGTTGCGGCGTGGGCGTGGGCGAGACAGCCGGCCACGGCATCGATCACCCTGAGCAGATTGTCCATTATGCGGACCTGGCGCAGCCGGCGCTGGCAATGGCAAAACTGGAGTTGATGCGGCGTACGCTGCGCGCGGGTTTTAGCGAGCGGTGCGCGGAGCTAGCCAATCAGGATGCCTATGCGGCCGAATTGTCGGTGCTGGACGATGCAGGCATGGCCGCGCGCTGGCTGGACCAGGTGGCGCAGCTGACGCGCCAGGCGCCGCCGGCCGCGCGCGCGCAGGTCGCGCAGCGGCTGCACTTGCCGGGCTGCGTGCTGTTCGAAGGCGCGCAGGGCGTGCTGCTCGACGAATGGCGTGGTTTTCATCCGCATACGACGTGGAGCAGTATCGGCCCGGCGTCGGTGGAAGCGGTGGCGAGCGACGCCGGCCAGCATGGGCGGATCGAACATCTGGGCATCCTGCGCTCGTACATGACGCGCCATGGAAACGGACCGCTGCCGACGCACGATGCGCGCCTCGATCACCTGCCCGAACCGCACAATGCCTCGGGCGGCTGGCAAGGCCGCTTCCGGCGCGGGCACCCCGACGCGCTGTTGCTGCGCTACGCGCTGCAGGTTGCGGGGCCGCTCGACGGCCTGCTGGTGAGCCACCTCGACGTGTTCGGGCGCGAACCGCATCTGCGCTGGTGCGGCGGGTACGAGGATGGCGATGCGGCCGGGGACTTGTGCGCGCGCGATCCGGTGTCGGGGCGGATCGAGGCCATCCTGCCCGGTGCGGCGCACGATCTGGCGCACCAGGAGCGGCTGGGTCACCTGCTGGCGCGCGCCAGGCCGCACTATGCGGGCGAGCCGGTGGCGGATGCGTCAGCGTTCGTGGCGCAGCTCGAGGCGCTGACCGGCTTGCCGGTGCTGTTCGGATCGCATGGGCCGACGCACGCCACGATGCGGATGTTGAAACCGTTGTCAAAACCGCACCCGATGTTATAAAAATATATTCATTTATTGAAAGAAGGTTCTTTTGCTTGTATTGTTGAAAATACAAACCCGCGGTTTGGGCTAAACCTTCAAGCAAAGGCGCCATCTTGTCTACCAACCTACCCGAAGTGAGGCCGGCGTTGTTTGCCGCTCCAATGATGCGGCTGTGGAGAAGTTTGAAGAGCTGGCGACAATTCTCGGTTGGCCCGGTCGCGCTCTTCTACCGTTTTGGCCGGCGCGTGCCGGTCTCGAACAACCGCCGCCGCCAGCCGCAGCGCATCAAGGCCGATTGCGCAAGCCCGCTTACGCCGCCGGACAGCGCCCTGTCAATCCATGCCGCCTACGAGAGCGAACGCGATGCGTCGACCGAAACGGCGCTGATCGTCGGCGTCGGCCCGGGGTATGGTTTCGAACTGGCGCGCCGCTTCGCCGCATCCGGCATGCGCGTGGCGCTGGCCTCGCGCAACGCCGAGCGGCTCGACGACCTGGTCGATGAACTGAGCGCCGATGGTGGGCAGGTCAACGCCTACGGCTGCGACGCCACCGACGAACGCTCGGTGGCCGCTTTGCTGGCCACGGTAACGGCGGAACTGGGCGCGCCGCACCTGGTGGTGTACGCGGTGCAGGGTTTTTGCCCGGGCACGGTGATGGGTACCGAAGTGCCGGCGTTCGAAGAGAGCTGGCGCCAGAACTGCCTGGGCGGCTTTATCGTGGCGCGGGCGGCGGCCCGGATGATGGTGCCGCTGGGGCGCGGCAGCATCATCCTCACCGGGTCGACCTCGTCGCTGATCGGGCGCGAAGACCACCTCAATCTGGCGGTCGGCAAATTTGGCCTGCGCGCGCTGGCCCAGGTGCTGGCACGCGAGGTATGGCCCTCGGGGATTCACGTGGCGCACGTGGTGATCGATGCGGACGTCAAGGATTCGGACGTGTTCGAGGCCGGCTACACCCAAGCGGAGCCACGCCACCTGGCCGACGCGGTATTCGGCCTGCATCGCCAGCCGCGTACCGCGTGGACCAGTGAAATGGACTTCCGACCATGGAACGAGAAGTTCTGGCAGCATTGCTGACCCGAGCAGCCCGGCGCCGGCGCACCCTTGCGGTGCATTCCGTTTTATAATGGTCCGGTGCCAACTCGAAACAAAGCGAAACAAGAAATGGAAAATTCCATCGGCGCAGCGCCGGAACGAAACCCAAGCGCCGACAAGGGCCGCCTGCTCGCCGAACGGCGCCGCCAGATCGTGGAACTGGTCGAAGCGCAGGAGCAGGTCACGGTCGAAGAATTGTCGGCCCGCTTCGGCATATCGGTCGTCACCATCCGCAGCGACCTCAAGGCGCTGGAAGACGTCGGCGCCCTGGTGCGCACCCACGGCGGCGCGCTGGTGCAGCGCGATGGCGACGACCTGCCGATCAGCGTCAAGGAAAACCAGCACCACGCCGAGAAGAAGCGCATCGCCGCCGCCGCCGCGCGCCTGATCGCCGACGGCGACACCATCATCCTCGATTCGGGCACCACCACGGCCGAAATCGCCAAGCTCATTCGCGGCATGAAGCTCAGCTCCATCAACGTGATCACCAATGCGCTCAATATCGCGGTCCTCCTGGCCAATGTGCAGCACGTGAACCTGATCATGCTGGGCGGGCAGCTGCGTTCGCGCTCGTATTCGCTGTCCGGACCACAGGCCGAAGCCTCGCTCGAGAACTTGCAGGCGGACCGCCTGTTCCTCGGCGTCGATTGCCTCGATCCCGAAATCGGCCTGATGACGCCTTATCTGCTCGAAGCGCAGCTCAATGCGAAGATGATGAAGGTGTCGCGCCACGTGGTGGCGGTGGCCGATTCGTCCAAACTGATGCGCCGCACGCTGTCGGTGATCGCGCGCGTCGACGAGATCCACATGCTCATCACCGATCGCGGCGCCGACCAGCACGTGGTCGATACCCTGATCGAAAAAGGCGTCGAGGTCGTGCTGGCCTAGGTGCACGCCAAGGCGGACGCCAAGGCGGATGCCTTCCCGCAGCCTTTTCACCCGTTTTTCTCCCCTGCCGTTCCGACCCGCGCCGCTGCCGGCTGCGCGCGCGTCACGCCCGCCCCTACCCTTCACGCATGAAGACGCCCCACTTTCGCTTTCGCGTTGATCGAAAACGACATTACGAAAGTATTAGAAAGTTTCTTGTTCTTTCGAATTGATTGCATTAGTATTGCCTCATCTTTTCTCCACTGCAAAAGGTCAGGCCGATGATTATCAGAAATGGAAGCAGGTTCAGCCGCACGCTCATGGTTGTGGCAATCGAACTGGCGCTGTATGGCAGCGCCAGCGCGCAGGAAGCGCCCCCGCCGGTGGCTGCGCCAGCGGCCGATCCGGGCGTGCCGGCCGCGGCCACGGTGACCGTGAGCGGCACCCGCGCCAGCCTGGCCAAGTCGCGCGAACGCAAGCGCGACGCCGCCATCGTCATGGACACCATCACCGCCGAAGACCTGGGCCGCTTCCCGGACGATAATGTGGCCGATTCGCTCTCGCATATCAGCGGCATCACCGTCTCGCGCACGCACGGCGGCGAAGGCCAGTACGTCAATGTGCGCGGCCTGGGGCCGGCCTACAGCATCGTCACCCTGAACAACCGCACCCTGGCCACCGATGGCGACGGGCGCGAATTCGCTTTCGACGTGCTGCCGTCGGAGACCATCTCCGGCGCGGACGTGATGAAGTCGGCCGACGCCACCCAGATCGAGGGCAGCATCGGCGGCGCGATCAACCTGCGCTCGGCGCGCCCGCTCGATACGCCAGGTTTCCGTTCCAACTGGCGCGTGGAGAGCGACTACAACGACCTGTCGCGCAAGCATGGCGGCAAAATTTCGGGCGTGGTGAAGAACACCTACGACGACAACCGCATCGGCGTGCAGCTCGGCCTCGTGCTGGGCAAGAGCAAAACGCGCTCGGACACGCTCAACGAATTCGCCTACACCACGTTGCACGGCAGCCTGGATAAAGATGGCAACCAGGTCGATTCGCCCGATGGCCGCGACCTGCTGGCGCCCTGCTGCTTTTCGGTCGGCACCCTGGACCAGGAGAAGAAGCGCGGCGCGCTGTCGGGCGCCATCGAATGGAAGCCGAACAAGGATATCCGCATGGCCGTCGACGTGCTGGCCACCAGGCTCGATGCGCCGTCCACCGGCTACAACCAGTCGTATTTCGTGGACCATGCGCAGGGCCGCTACAGCGATGTGGTCATCAAGGACAATCTGGTCACCGGCATGACGGTCAGGCATCTGACGCCCGAAATCATCAACCGCACCGACAACCGTGTCGTCAACAGCGGCCAGATCGGCTGGAACGGCGAGTGGAAGGTGGGCGAGGCACTGAAACTGACGGGCGATGTGTACCGCTCGACCGCAAGGCGCGATTCGGGCGGCAAGAACAGCTGGGCGGTGGCCGGCATCCCGGGCGACCATACCGGTTACTACAGTATCAAGGATGGCTTGCCCGATATGCGCGTGACCCTGGCCGACGGGCGTGACCTCGCGGCCGCCGCGCCAACCCTGGGCGACAAGGACTACGCGCTGCACTGGGCCCAGCTGGACGGCACCAACATCAAGGACACGGTCGATGGCGCTGCGCTGGCCGGCAAGCTGCAACTCGACAAAGGTTTCCTGAACAGCCTGCGCTTCGGCGCCAGCACCACCAGGCGCGCCAAGACGCGCAGCACCTTCGACAATCTCGATTACGCCTGCCAGTACTGCAATTACCAGCACACTTTTGCGTCGCTGGGCGCGAATGTCATCGGCTCGGTCACGCCGCGCGACTTCATGCGCCATGGGGGCGGCAGTTTTCCTGGCGCCCTGGGCACCTTCGACCTGCCGGCATACTTCAATGCGATGAAGGCGCTCGATGGCAAGGAGATCATCGATGCGCTGGGCCAGCCGACCGGCACCTTCTACAACGCGGCGCTGATGACGCCCGCCTTCAATCCGACGTCGTCGTACGACGTGACCGAGAAGACGCTCGCTTCCTACGTGTCGGCGGAACTGGCCGGCGACGACTTGTTCGGCAGCGTGGGCCTGCGCTGGGTGCGCACCAACACCACGTCGGAAAGCGCAGTGCGGCGCGTGCTCACGATTACCGACCTGACGCCGAACGACCCGACTTCCAGCCCGACCATCGGCTACAGCCTGCCGACGCAGGAGATCGTCGACGGCAAATACAGCAAGCTGCTGCCATCGCTGAACCTGGGCTACTGGGCGCAGAAAAACCTGCTGGCGCGCTTTGCGCTGGCCAGGACCATGGCGCGCCCGTCCCTCGACCAGCTTGCGCCATTGACCACCGACGGCTCGGTCAACCGCATCTGGGAAATCAGCGTGCAGGGCGACGCCCACCTGAAACCGGTCGAAGCGCGCCAGGGCGACCTGTCGCTGGAGTGGTACTACAACCCCAAGTCGATGCTGACCGGCGCGCTCTATTGGAAGAACATCAAGAACTTCGTTACCTATGCGCGCGACGAGAACGTCGACATCGGCGTGCCGGGCCAGCTGTACACCGTGATCCATCCGATCAACGGCGACGGCGCCAAAGTGCGCGGGCTGGAACTGGGCGTGCAGCACCTGTTTTCGAACGGTTTTGGCGTGAACTATAAATACAGCTACACCAGGACCAAGTCGCAAGTGGGCGGCGTCGAGGTGGGTCCGCTGGAAGGCGTGGCGCGCACCTCGTCGGCGGCGGCGCTGCTGTACGAGGACGACAAGATCAATGCGCAGATCGCGCTCGACTACACCGGCCGCACGGTCGAAGTGCGCGAGTCGTACGGCGGCATGGCCAAGATCGCCGACCCGATCACCTGGATTTCGGCGTCGCTCTCGTACAGCATCAACAAGAGCGTCAATGTGTTCATCGAGGGTAAAAACCTGGGCGACGCCGTCTACAAGGCGAACCTGAACCGCCGCGGCGATGCGCTGGCCGGATTCGAAACCTGGGGCCGTACGGTCACCATCGGCGCCACCGCCAAATTCTGAGGGCGACCACCATGTTAACGCATGTCTTGACACGCTTGCCGGCGCTGGTGCTCGGTTGCGCGGCCGGGCTGGCGGGTGCCGCGCCGCTGGCGCAGACGCCGCCCATGGGCTGGGTGAGCTGGTTGCAGTTCGCCGATAACATCAACGAGCGCTTGATCATCGAGACGATCGACGCCATGGCCTCGAACGGCATGCGCGAGGCCGGCTACCAGTATGTGAACCTGGACGATGGCTGGCAGCGCTACAAGGGCGACCGGCGCGACCATCCGCTGGAAGCCGATCCGGCCAAGTTCCCGCGCGGGATCAAGTACCTGGCCGACTATGCGCATGCGAGGGGGCTCAAGTTCGGCATCTATTCCGGCCCCGGCCAGGCTACCTGCGCCGGCTACACCGGCAGCGAGGGGCACGAGGCGCAGGATGCGGCGCTGTTCGCAGCGTGGGGAGTGGACCACCTCAAGTACGACAGCTGCTGTTCGCACAAGGATGCGCCGGTACGGGTACTGAAGACCATCTTCGGCGCGATGTCGAGCGCGCTGGTGGCGCAACAGCGCGACATTGTGCTGAACGCCTGCCACTGCGGCTGGGGCAAGCCGTGGGAGTGGGCGGGCGAACTGGGAGCGCACCACTGGCGCATCGGGCAGGACATCTCTGACGATTTCGATTATCCGGCCAACCGCGAAAAGTACTTTTTCGATGTGCTGGACCTGATCGACCATGGCGTCGGACTTGAAAAGTACTCCGGACCGGGGCACTGGAACGATTACGACATGCTGATCGTGGGCCTGAACGGCAAGAGCATGCAGTTGCCGGGAGCGGGCGCTTCGAACGTCGAATACCGTACCCACTTCAGCATGTGGGCGATGGTGGCCTCGCCGCTGCTGGCTGGCGCGGACCTGCGCAAGCTCGATGCCACCACGCTGGAGACGCTGACCAACAAGGAAATCACGGCGATCAACCAGGACAGCCTGGGCAAGCCGGCGCGCAAGGTGCGCGACGATGGCGCGCTGCAGGTTTATGCGAAGGAGCTGGCCGACGGCGGCTGGGCCGTCGCCCTGCTCAATCGCGGCAGCGCCACTGCGGACATGAGCTTCAGCCCACGGCGCGACCTGGCCTTGCCGTGGGACGCCTACAGCGTGCGCGACCTGTGGAAGCACCAGGACCTGGGCAGCTTCACGATCCCGTTCACCACCGAAGTGACCAGCCACGAGGCACGCATCCTGCGTATTCATCGAGTCGCCAGAGAAGGAAAAACACCATGAAATCAAGTAATTGGATGATCTACGCCGGCATCACCACGCTGCTGTGGGGCGTGTGGGGCGCGTTTGCGGGAGCGCCGAGCGGCAATGGCTTTCCCGAGACCTTGAATTATGTGGTGTGGGCGCTGACCATGATCGTGCCGGCCTGGGTGGTGATGCGGCGTGCCGGCTGGCGCCTGAAGCGCGACGGCCGCTCGGTGTGGCTCGGGATGGTGATCGGCATCCTTGGTGCGGGCGGCCAGATGATCCTGTTCCATGCCGTGAAAATCGGGCCGACATATTTGATCTTCCCCATCATTTCGCTCTCGCCGATGGTGACCATCGCCCTTTCCTTCTTCTTGCTCAAGGAGCGGGTCGGCAAGCTCGGAATGGCCGGCATCGTGCTGGCGGCGTGCGCGCTGCCGCTGTTCGACTATGCGCCCGGCCAACCGGCAAACATGGGTTTGTGGTTCGCGCTGTCGCTGGTGGTGTTGCTGGCGTGGGGCTTGCAGTCGTATTTCATCCGCCTGGCCAACGCCACCATGGATGCCGAGAGCATCTTCTTCTACATGACAGTCAGCGGCCTGGCCTTTATCCCGGTGGCGCTGCTGCTGACGGACTTCAGCCAAGCGATTCACTACGGCTGGAGCGGGCCGGCACTGGCGGCCGTGATCCAGGTTCTCAACGCCATCGGCGCGCTGACACTGGTGTACGCCTTCCGCTTCGGCAAAGCGATCGTGGTCGCGCCGATGGTCAACGCCGGCGCACCCTTGCTCACGGCGATCATCGCGATGGCGCTCGCCAGCGTGATGCCGGGACAGTTCAAGCTGGCCGGCATCGTGCTCGCGCTGCTGGCCGCGCTGCTGCTCGCCCTGCCCGACGGCGAACCCGAAACCGATTTTTCAAACAGGACGCAACCATGAAGGCTTTACTCAATATCATCCGCCAACACAAGGCCGGCGCCCCGGTCGGCATTTACTCGGTCTGCTCGGCCCACCCGGTGGTGCTGGAAGCGGCGCTGCGCGAAGGCCTGGCGCACGGCGCGCCGGTCCTGATCGAGGCGACCTCGAACCAGGTCAACCAGTTCGGCGGCTACACCGGCATGAAGCCGGCCGGGTTTCACCGCTTCGTGATCGATATCGCCGACCGCGTCGGCTTCCCGCGCGAGTTGGTGCTGCTCGGGGGCGACCATCTGGGGCCGAACTGCTGGCAGAGCGACCCATCCGAGGAAGCGATGAACAAGTCCGACGTGCTGATCGAGCAGTACGTGGCGGCCGGTTTTCGCAAAATCCACCTCGATTGCTCAATGTCGTGCAAGGACGATCCGGCGCCGCTGCCGGAGCATGTGGTGGCGGCGCGGGCGGCGCGCCTGTGCGCCGTGGCCGAGCGCACCTGGCGCCGTTGCGGCGGCGAGGCGCCGGTGTATGTGATCGGCACCGAAGTGCCGGTGCCCGGCGGGGCGCAGGAAGACTTGCACGACTTGCAGGCGACCAGCCCGGAGGCGGCGGCGGGCACCATCGCCGCGCACCGCATCGCGTTCGCGGCGGCCGGGCTGGATGCGGCGTGGGAGCGCATCGTCGGCCTGGTGGTGCAGCCGGGCGTGGAATTCGACCATCACAAGGTGATCGACTACCGCCCGCCGCTGGCGCAAGCGCTCAGCGCCTGGATTGAAAGCGACGCGCTCATGGTGTACGAAGCCCATTCGACCGATTACCAGACCCCGGCCAACCTGAAATCGCTGGTGCGCGACCATTTTGCGATCCTGAAGGTGGGGCCGGCAGCCACGTTCGCGCTACGCGAAACGCTGTGGGCGCTGGCCGACATCGAGCATGAGTGGCTGGGCGCGCGCCGCAGCGCGGGCCTGAAGGCCGTGGTGCTCGAGACCATGCGTGCGCGGCCCGATTACTGGCGCGGCTATTACGCCGACCCGGCGCGCGAACAGGTGGACTTGCAGTTTTCGCTGAGCGACCGGATGCGCTACTACTGGCCGGCGCCGGAAGTGCGCCACGCGTGCGCGGCGATGCTGGCCAACCTGGACCGCGATCCGCCGCCGCTGACACTATTGAGTCAATATCTGCCCGATCACTATGCGGCGATCCGCGCAGGACGGATGGGGGCGAACACCGGCAATCTGCTGCAGGCGGGCGTTGCGGCCCTGCTGCGACAATATCAATATGCATGCGCGCCGACGGCGGGCGAAATGGAGCTGGCACAATGAACAACGACCGATTCGGATACGCCCTGACGGAGCTGGAAGCACGCGGCGCCGGCTGGACCGCCCGCGAAATCGCCCAGCAACCGCAGGTCTGGGCCAAAGTGATCGAGCAACTGCGCCAGCGACGAGGCGTCATCGACGACTTCCTGGCGCCGCTGCTGGCCAACCGGCGGCTGCGCATCGTACTGACCGGGGCCGGCACCTCGGCCTTCATCGGCGAGTGTCTCGCGCCGGCGATGTTGCGCGACCCGGCGCGCACGGTGCAAGCCGTGCCGACCACCGACCTGGTGGCGGGACCGGACCGGTACTTGCGCAGCGACGTGCCGACCTTGCTGGTGTCGTTCGCCCGCTCCGGCAATAGTCCGGAAAGCGTGGCCGCGTTCGACCTGGCCGAGCAGATGGTGGAGAACTGCTATCACCTGGTCGTGACGTGCAACGTGGCCGGCGCGCTGTACGGCCGCTGCCAGTCGCGCCCCAACGCGCTGGCGCTGCTGCTGCCGGACGAAACGCACGACCGCGCGTTTGCGATGACGTCGAGTTTTACGTCCATGCTGCTGGCGGCGGCGGCGATTTTTGGCGTGATCGATGCGCCGCCGCAGGGCGAAGCGCGTTTTGCGGGCGCCGCCCAGGCGCTGCTGCGCGACGCGCTGCCGCTGGTGCAGGAGCTGGCCGCCGGCGGTTTCGAACGCGTGGTGTACCTGGGCAGCAATGAGCTGGGCGGCCTGGCGCGCGAAGCGGCGCTGAAACTGCTGGAACTGACCGACGGCCAGGTGGTGGCCAGCTTCGATTCGCCGCTGGGCTTCCGGCACGGCCCCAAAAGCGTGGTCAACGACAGCACGCTGGTGGTACTGTTCTTGTCGAACGATGCGTACACGCGCCGCTACGACCTGGACCTGCTGCGCGAACTGCGCAGGGATGGCCGCGCCGGCCGCGTGCTGGCACTGAGCGGCCAGGCGGACGGCATCGAGCCCGGCGACATGCTGCTCGATGGCGCGGCCGATGCGCCCGATATTGAACTGGCGCTTCCCTTCGTGGTGTTTGCCCAGTTGTTCGCTCTGCTGCAATCGCTGCAGCTGGGGATTGGCTCCGATACGCCGAGCGTGTCGGGCACGGTCAACCGGGTGGTGGCGGGCGTGACAATCTATGCGTGGGAAGGAAAGGACGATCATGTACCTGGGCGTTGACGGCGGCGGGACCAAGACAGCGTTTGCCCTGATGGGCGCGGATGGGCGCCTGCTGGCGCGGCACGAGAGCGGCAGCGCCTATTATCTTGAAACAGGGCTGGAGCAGGCCGCCGCCATGCTCAATGCCGGCGTGAGCGAGACGCTGGCCCTGGCCGGGGTGGCGCCGGAGGCGGTATCGTTCGCGTTTTTCGGCCTGCCCGCCTACGGCGAAGACAGCCTGCTGCACGCGGCGCTCGATGCGCTGCCGGGCGAGGTGTTTGCGCCGCAGCGCTACCGCTGCGGGAATGACATGGTGTGCAGCTGGGCGGGCTCGCTGGCATGCGCGGACGGCATCAGCGTGGTGGCGGGCACGGGGTCGATCGCGTATGGCCGTTACCAGGGCCGCGAAGCGCGCGCCGGCGGCTGGGGTGAGCTGTTCAGCGATGAAGGCTCGGCCTACTGGATCGCGCGCGAAGGATTGAAGCTGTTTTCGCGCATGAGCGACGGCCGGACCGAGCGCGGAGCGCTGCACGAACTTTTCAGGCGCAGCCTGGAACTCGGTGCGGACCTGGACCTGTGCGCGGAAGTGTACAGCCGGCGCAAGGCTGAACGCAGCCAGGTCGCGCAACTGGCGCGACTGGTGCAGCAGGCCGCGCTGGAGGGCGACGCCCAGGCGCTGGCCATTTTCGGGCGGGCGGCGCAGGAACTGGCCGATATTGTGGGCGCGGTGCGGCGCCAGTTGCAGGCGCCGGCCGATGGGGCGCTGCCGGTGTCTTACAGCGGCGGCGTTTTTAACGGCGAATCGCCGTTGCTGGCGCCGTTCGCGCAGGCGCTGGAGCGCCAGGGCCACTTTGCGCTGCGCACGCCGGTTTTTGCGCCGGTGATCGGCGCGGCTTTGTACGCGGCGCAGTGCGACGGCCGGCTTCCTGGCGCCGATGCGCTGGCGCGGCTGGCGGCGCAGGTGCGGGCATGATGCCGCTCGCGCGCCGCGTTGGCGCGGCGGCGGCGCTGTTGGTGCTGGCCGGCGCGGCGGCGGCCGCGTCTTCCTACAGCGACGCCGATTTCTACAAGGTCGAGAAAATCGACGCGCACATGCACCTGCATGGCGACCTGCCGGCGTTTTTCGCGCGCGCGCAGGCGGACAAGGTGCGGGTGCTGACGATAAACGTCGATTATCCGGACTTTCCGCCGCTGGGTGTGCAGCAGGACACGGCCATCGCCCTGTTGCGCCGGCATCCGTCCGACGTGGCGTTTGCGGCCACCTTCCCGGTGGCGACGTTCGAGGAGCCGGCTTGGGCGGCCACCACCATGGCGAACCTGGACCGGGCCATCGCCAGCGGCGCGGTCGGGGTGAAGGTCTGGAAGAATATCGGCATGGACTTGCGCGACAAGGATGGCAAGCCGGTGATGGTGGACGACGCCCGCTTCACGCCGGTCTTTGCGCACCTGGCCGAGCGCGGCATTGTGGTGCTGGGCCATCAGGCGGAGCCGAAAAACTGCTGGCTGCCGCTCGATAAAATGACCGTCAACAGCGACCGCCAGTATTTTCGCGAGCATCCCCAGTACCATATGTACACGCAGAGCGCGTGGCCGGGCCACGCGCAGCAACTGGCGGCGCGCGACAATCTGCTCAAGCGGCATCCGACGATGCGCTTTTTGGCGGTGCACCTGGCGTCGCTGGAATGGGACGTGGATGCGCTGGCGCGCTTTCTGGACGCGCATCCCGATGCGCGGGTCGACCTGGCGGCGCGCATGGCGCACTTCCAGCAGCAGGCCATCAAGCGGCGCGCGAAGGTGCGTGCTTTCCTGATCCGCTACCAGGACCGGGTGCTGTACGGGACCGACCTGGCCAGTTCCGCCGGCCAGGGCGACGCCGATTTTGCCATGGCGGCGCATGCGGCGTGGCTAGACGACTGGGCGTTCCTCAATTCGGCGCGCGTCATGCGCTCGCCCGACCTCGACAAACTATTTCGCGGCCTGGCGCTGCCGAAACAGGTGGTCGACAAACTCTATTCGCGCAACGCGCGCAAGCTGTTCCCGCAAGCCTGGCCTTCACCAGGCGCTTCCCTTTCAACGCACGCATCGGACCGACCATGACGACCACTTTCCTTCGCAGCGCAAGGCGCTTTGCCTTCGCTTTCCTTGCGCCGCTGGTGCTGGCCATGCCGGTGGCGGCGAAACCTGTCAGTAACGGGCTGGCGAGAACGCCGCCGATGGGCTGGAGCAGCTGGAACAACTTCGGCGACAGCATCGATGAAAAACTGATCGTCGAGACCATCGATGCGATGGTCGCCAACGGCATGCGCGACGCCGGCTACCAGTACGTGAACCTGGACGATGGCTGGCAGCGCTACAAGGGCAAGCGGCGCGACCGCCCGCTGGAAGTCGATCCGGTGCGCTTCCCGCGCGGGATCAAGTACCTGGCGGACTACGCGCATTCAAAAGGCCTCAAGTTCGGGATTTACTCGGGGCCGGGCCAGACCACCTGCGCCGGCTATACCGGCAGCGAAGGGCACGAGGCGCAGGATGCGGCGCTGTTCGCGTCGTGGGGCGTCGATCACCTCAAGTACGACAGCTGCTGTTCGCACAAGGATGCGCCGGTACCGGTGCTCAAGACAATCTTCGGGACGATGTCGACGGCCCTGATGGCGCAGCGGCGCGGTATCGTGCTGCATGCCTGCCATTGCGGCTGGGGCCAGCCGTGGGAATGGGCCGCCGACATGGGCATCAATCACTGGCGCATCGGGCAGGATATCTCGGACGATTTCGATTATCCCGGCAACCGCGAGAAGTACTATTTCGACGTGCTCGATACGCTCGATCGCGGCGTCGGGCTGGAAAAGCATGCGGGACCGGGGCACTGGAACGATTACGACATGCTGATCGTGGGCCTCAACGGGCGCAGCAAGGAGCTCGTCGGCGCGGGTGCGTCGAACGTGGAGTACCGCACCCATTTCAGCTTGTGGGCGATGGTCAATTCACCGCTGCTGGCCGGGGCCGACTTGCGTTCGCTCGACGTGGAGACGCTGGCGACCTTCACCAACAAGGAGATCATCGCGCTCAATCAGGACCCGCTGGGCAAGCCCGCCGAAAAAGTGCGCGACGACGGCGTGTTGCAGATCTATGCCAAGGAACTGGCGGACGGCAGTTATGCCGTTGCGCTGCTCAATCGCGGCAGCGCCACGGCCGATATGACGCTGAGCCTGCGGCGCGACCTGGCGCTGACCTGGAAGAAGTACCGGGTGCGCGACTTGTGGCGGCATCAGGATGTCGGCACGTACGACATTCCCTTCACCACCGAGGTGATCAGCCATGAGGCGCGCGTATTGCGGCTCACGCCGGTCGCCGATTAGGTCGACCTCAGCCCGGTAGCGCGCTGCAACTGCTCCGCACGAGCGGGCGCGTCTGGCCAACCGTCCAGTAGGTCGGATGGGCTTTCCACGCAGCGCCCTGGCGCGCCGGCTTTCCGTTGACGAACAGGTTTTTTACGTCATTCAGCAGCGGCAAGGTTGATGCGACATAGGTGTGCGATGGAAAATCCTCGGGAATGAAGGAGACCACGTTCTCGATATCCTTGATTTCCGCCTGCGGCTTGTCGCCGCATCCGACGCGCGGGTAAAAATGCACGTCCTGGGACAGTTGCAGCGCAAAGTCGAACGGTGACAGATACACCGTGGTGCGCTCGGCGACTTTCAGGTAATTCTGGCCGTAGTGCATAAAGACGTCGCGATCGACGTCCGGTGCGGCGAGGATGATCTGGCCGAACGGTTTCTTTTCGCCGGGAAGGACCTGCATGCGCGAGATGACGCGCAGCAGCGGGCGATTGCCCATGCTGTGCGCAATTATATGGATTTTTCTCCCGCCGGCGGTGGCGCGCACTGTTTTCAAAAACGCTTCGAGGTGAATCTCGCTCGCGTCCGCAGTGGCTTCATCGTGCGTGTATTTACGATAGTTCTTGTTGGCGGCCCACGAGAAAAACATCATGTTATTCGGCGGGACATGCAAGTCGAAACCGAGTTGCGCGGCCCTGAGCGCGGCGTCTTCGAACGAATTGTTATAGCCATGGATGAAAACCAGCAGGTAGCCGCTTTCGGGATCGCCAGCCGCGCCCAGCTGGCTTTTGGCGAGCGCCATGAAACTGTCCTGGCTGTGAAGTTCGATATTGCCGTCGGCAATGGCCAGGCGTGTATCGCGTGTGGAGAAAACACCTTGTTCACCGAGGGAGCCCGTCAAGCGCCCCTTCGGGATGGTGACGATCACCCGGCCGTAATGAACCCGCGCGGCGCGCTCGTCGAGGTAGGCCGTTTTCGCACTGTTGGGCATGCGCGAGGTTCCGTACAGAACCGGGTATTTGACTTCCTTGTCGGTGTAGGCCGCCTTGACTTCGGGGACTGGCGGCGGTCGGTGGGCGTCAGGCATGGCGCAGGACGCCAACAACAATGACACGACGATAAGCGCGACAGCACGTTTCATGGAGGGCCTGTTAGTTTGATCAAGTGACGGGGTCATTCGGTGCTCAGAAACACCCGACCTCGTCGAACGCGACTTTCGCGTTGGCGAGTTTCTTGCCAGTCCGAGCGGAAATGATGGTTTGGATTTTCGATAAACCTGCGAAAGTGTAGCGTTTGCAGCGTACCGTATTCCACACATCCCCGGTGAACACGTTAACTGCGAAATGCCCCAGCACATTCGATGTATTGGCTTTACGGTTACTGTAGACCAAACCGAAATCGACATATCCCGGGCGGTAGAGCGTACCTTCTTCGTCGCCACGCCACGGGCCGTCAATCGACATACCGGGGTCTGCCATCTTGAATTTTTCGTGATTCAACACCACAACGAGAACCTGCCTGGCCTGATCCACCGTCAAGCCGGAGGCCTGGATATCGTTCGATTGAAGCGATTGTGCAAGACCCGGCAAACAAAGAGACACGCCGGCAGCAAGCAACAATACCCGCAGTCGGCTTAAGGTGGAGGATCTCATCGCGCTTTTACCATGCCAATCATCTGTTGAAGCGCTTGCGAACTCGCCATCCGCCGGCGACGCGCCGGCGGATGCAGTCGCTTGCGGTGCGCAGCACCGCAAGCGACGTCTTTACACGTTGACGCCGAACGAGGCCGCCAGGGGACCGAGGCCGCCGTTGAAGCCCTGGCCGACCGCGCGGAATTTCCAGTCGCCGGAATGACGGTAGATTTCGCCAAAAATCATGGCCGCTTCGGTCGAGCCGTCTTCGGACAGGTCGAAACGCGCGATTTCATTATTGTTCGCGGCATTGACGCAGCGGATGAAAGCGTTCGACACCATGCCGAAGTTTTGCTTGCGCGCCGGCGCATCGTGGATGGTGACGCACACCGAAATCTTTTCGACATCGGCCGGCACGCGGCTCAGGTCGACAGTGAGGCTCTCGTCGTCGCCATCGCCGTCGCCGGTGCGGTTGTCGCCCGAGTGCACCACGCTGCCATCAACCGATTTGAGGTTGTTATAAAAGATCATGTCGGTATCGGAGCGGACTTTGCCGTCGGATTTCAACATGAAGACGGTGCCGTCGAGGTCGAACTCGACACCGCTGGTCGAGCGGGCATCCCAGCCCAGACCGATTACCATTTTCGTCAGGCCGGGCGCTTCCTTGCTCAGGTTGACGTTGCCACCCTTGGTCAGACTAATTGCCATCTTTAATTCTCCTGTTTTAATGACTACACGAGCCTTCATTATAGGGGCTCGCATGGCAGAACACAGGAGGCGCTGGCAAAAAAGGCAAGAGGCGCTGTCGGGCTTACTGCGCCTTGAGGTAATCGAGCAGGTCGAGGCGCTCGTCCTTATTGAGCGGCGGCAGCGTTTGCGCGCCGTTGACGCGCACGGCGGTGCCATATTCGTGGCCGGCGTTGCTGTTGCCGGCGAGCGCGGTGTCGAACAGGAAGCCGTCGTAGCCGTCGCTGCGCAAGCCCACCTTGACGGGATCGAATTCGCGCGAGCCGGTGCGAAATCTGGCCGGCCGGCATTCGGCATCTTTGTCGCCGGCCGCGCATTGCGCCGGCAGCAGCAGGTCGTACAAGGTCGGCACCGAGCCGTTGTGCAAGTACGGGGACGTGGCCCAGATGCCGTTCAGCGCCCGTCCCTTGTAAGCGCGTAATGAGGCGTACGGGTCGATGGTGGTGTCGATGGTGTAGTTGCCCTGCTTGTTGGACGGTTTGATCTCGTTGTCGGAATAGGCCTTGACCATATTGTTCAGCCATTCGGCCCAGCGCTGCATGAACGATTTGTCGGGATCGCGCGTCTCGAGCACGCTCATGGTGGCCTTGGTCAGCAGCGCGGCGATCGGGGCTTTTTTGTCGAGCAGGATATTGCCCACGTTCGCGCCCACGTATTCGTTGCGCAAGATGCCGGAGTAGCCGAGGTAGCGGATGCTGTTGTCGGCCATGGTGGAATCGGTGCCCACTTCGTCGAGCCCGGACATGTGGGCGACGATACGGCGCGACGGCGAGCGACGATCGATGCTGGCGTGGCAGCTGGCGCAGTGCTGGTTGAACAGGCGCTCGCCGCGCAATACCCGGGTCGGGTCGATCGAGGCGGCGCCGAACACCTCGCGCGGCCACTGCGGCGATTGCAGCGACCCGAGATGGCTTTCGATCAGGCGCAGGTTTTCGATGTTGACGGAGGAGTCGAACTGGATTGCCTTTTGCATCAGGCCTTTGCCAGAGAGCAGGGAGCCGAGTGAAAACGTGTCCTTTTCATGCCAGTTGAGGGTGCCGAAGACGCCGATCACTTCGCCGGCGTTGCGGCCCAGCGGGCCGAGGCCGGCGTTGTTGCCCAGGCCGTTCCACTGCACCACGTCGTGCTGGGGCACGTCCCACAAGAAGGGGTAGCTGACGGGGGCGTCGGCGTCGATGAAGAACTCGGCCCGGAGCCAGTCGATGTCGTTTTGCGTGGTGGCCAGGCGCGCGATGACCTGGTCGCGCTGCACCGACGTCAGGGTCTCGCCTACCCCGGCCAGCGCATCGGCAATGCGGGCAGGGGTGTATCTGTTGCGCAGCACGGCTTCGAGCTGGTAGCGGTTGAGCAGGTGTTCCAGGGTCCGGTTGTAGATGCGGCCGAACGCGTCCAGGCGCGCGTAGCCATACGCGGTCGGGCTATTGTTGATGAGGTTGTAGCTCTGCAGGCGCAGGGTATAGACGCCGATGTCGTTGATGACGTCGGCGGCGCTGGCGTAGGCGCCGCGCGCCAGCACCTCCTTGACGAAGCGCTGCTGCACGGCCGGCTCGTCGCGCACCGCTTTCATCGACGCGGTCAGGGCCTGGAGGAAGCCGACCATGTCGGCGCCGCCGGGTCCGCCGTCGATGCGCATTGCCAGGCCGCGGTAATTGATCTGCGCCGTGTGGCAGGCGGCGCAGGTCAGGCCCACGTAGTCCTTGTTCAGATAGCCATCCTTGACGAAGCCGACCGGCAATGCGTCGGGATTGGATGGCGTGGCGCGTTGCGGCAGGTAGCGGAAGCGATTCATGTGCTCGCTGGAGCGGAACAGACCCGTGGTCTCCGGCTGTTCGAGCGCCATGAAAAAATCGTACGGCAGCAGGTTCGAGCCTTGCGTGGTGGTGTAGAACCACAGGCTGTCCTGGGGCTTCCAGTTCTGGTCGAGATAGGCCACCTTGGTGAAGCTGTCGCCAAACAGGTCCTCGGTGACCAGGGCCGCGCCGCGCCCGGGGTCGGCATCGGACTTTTGCTGGTGGTGGAACAGCGCCACGATGAGCGGGGGCAGGACCAGCACCAGTATGAGGATGAGCACGATGCCAAGCAGCCAGTGTTTGAGTATGCGGCGAACCATGATCGAGTACCCCCGTGTGATTGGCGTATGTACTGAGCGAAAGCTCATTCACGGTACCAGCCAAACGAGCCCGGCAATACTGTCGAATCGACCAGTGCAAGATTTTCCGGGTTTGTGCACACGACGCCGGCGGCGCCCTGAGGCCAGGTGTCATTTGCGCGGCGTGGCGCGCAGCAAGGTCCCGGCGGCGTTGTCTTCGAAACGGCCGGCTTCTTCGATATAGCCTTGCACCGTGCCATCGTGGCGCCAGCCGCCCTGCCGTTTGATGTCGCGGAAATTGGCGCCGGCGCGGTGCGCGCTGGTGGCCATGCCGCGCCGCAGGCTGTGGCTGGACAGGTCGGGCACGTAGTCGAGGCCGGCGAGGCGCGCGCATTGTTCGAGAATGGTGTTGACGCTGCCTTCATGCAGGGCGGCCATGGATACCTCGCCCCATTGGCTGATCGGGCGAAATACGGGGCCGCTGGCGATGGCGGCGAGCGCCAGCCAGTTGCGCAGCGCGCTGGCCGGGCAGCAGGCGCCGTCGCCGTAGGGAATCGCCTTGACGATGCCCTCCCCCATCTGGTCGGTCTTCGAGCGCGGCAGGGTAATCGTGATGCCTTCGGTTTGCCAGCCGAGGTGGCTTACTTCAATGGCGACCAGCTCGCTGCGGCGCAGGCCGCCGAAAAATCCGATTTGCAGCAGGGCGTTGTCGCGCGCGGCTTTCAAGGTTGCCAGGTTGGCGAGCTGGCCGACGATGCGTTCCAGGTCTTCGACCGGCAGCGCTTTGGCCTTTTTCTTGGGCTTGCCGTTGGTGCGCGCAATGCCGGCCAGGGTTTTGCGCACCGTGGGCGTGGACGCGGGGTCGGCAAAACCCTGATGCACGTGCCACTGCGACAGCGCGGTCAGGCGCAAGGCCAGGGTGCGCGGGTTGAGCGAGGCGGCAAACGCCAGCAGGTAGCGAATCATGGTGGGCTCGTCGGCGGGCAAGGCGCCGCCCCACGTGAGGAAGTGCTTGATGGCCGAGCGGTAGGCGCGGCGCGTGTTGTCGGAGGTGGCAGCGGCCAGGAAGGCGCGGTGTTGCGCGCTCAGCTCGGCGTCGAAAGGCGTAATGGCGTTACGCGGCGGCGTTAGGGCATTGGCGGACACTGCTGGAACGAGAGCGAATTCATCAGACATGGCGAGACGCGGCAAAACGCGGTTTGTAACGGGTATTACGCAGGATACCACGGCGGGAGCGCGAATAGGTCACGATAACATCTCTTATCGCGACTAAGGATCGTGCATTTTCCAAACAAATTTTATCGTAATATTGTATGATATTACGTAACACGTAATACCTTATCTTATTCAGGAGTTCCAAAATGGCACGTGCCGGTATCCTCTATTCTCATGTTGCAGCCGCCGCTGCCGGTCTCGCCGCCGATAACAAGAATCCCACCGTGGATACGGTTCGTGAAGCGCTGGGCGGCACCGGCAGCAAGAGCACGATCGCTCCCATGCTCAAGCGCTGGAAGGAAGAGCATCAGCAAACGCCCTCGCCCGCCGCTCCCGGCGTGCCGCCGAGCTTGTTGCAAGCGGTAAAAGGCGTGTATGAGTCGATCAAGACCGATTTTCAGCAGGATCTGGACGTCGAAAAGCTCGCCCACGCCGCCGGGCAACGCCAACTGGCCGATGAACTCGAAAAATCGCGCTTGCAGCAGGCCGCGCTTGAGCAGCGCGTCAATACACTCGACAGCGAGCTGGCTAGCGCCAACACCACCATCGCGCACATGCACCAGGCCAATCACTTGTTGACGGTCGACCTGGCCGGCGCCCGCAGCGAACAAGCCGGCCTGCAGCAGCGGCTGTCCGACCGCGCCGCGGAAGTGGCCGCGCTCAACGCCCAGCTGACCCAGGCGCGCGCCCAGTTCGACCATTACCACGAGGCCAGCGCCACCCAGCGCGCCGAGGAGCGCCAGGGCTTCGAGCAACGCGCCGCACTGGTCGAGCGCGAACTGGTGACCTTGCGCCAGCAGTTGCTCCACCACAAAGGCCAGGCATCCCAGTTTGCCGGCCAGCTATCCCAGGCGGGCAGCGAAAACGCCCGCTTGCATCAAGCTGCCGAAGCGGCGCAGGGCGACGCCGCCCGTGAACGCAGCGCGGCCGAGCGCGCGGCGTTCCATGCCTCGGCCCTCTCGACCCAGCTCGATAAATTGCAGGCGCGGCACGACGCCATGCAGGTGCAAGTAAATGAAAGCAAGATTGCCCTGGCAGTCAGGGCGCGCGAGTCGGAGATCGTGGCGTCGCGCCTGGCGCAAGCCGACAGCGAAGCGCACGCCGGTGCGCAGGAAAAGCAGGCACTGATGCGTGCAGTGACGGTGCTCGAAACCGAGCTGCGCCAGGAGCGGGAGCTGGCCCGCCAGCGCGACCTTGCGCCGCCCGCGTCAAGCCAGCCCGGCCCCTGATCGCGCGACAGAGGCTAGCTCAAAACGGGGGGAGCGTTCAGCGATTGCCACGGCGTGCAGCCTCGACTGCTTTCAGAACTGTTCCCAGTTGTCGATGGCGACCGCGGCATTTCCTACTTGTTTCAAATGACGCGCAGGTGGCGCCGGACGACGCACCGTGCGGGGCGTTGCCGACTGCATCGGCGCATGTTCAGCGCGATGCTCCTTCCGGATCTTAAACACACTGACCTCTTGTACCAGATTGCTCGCTTGATCCTCCAGCGCCCCGGCGGCGGCGGCGGCCTCCTCGACCAGCGCGGCATTTTGCTGTGTTACCTCATCCATTTGACAGATGGCTTGATTGATCTGCTCGATGCCCAAGGTTTGCTCCCGGCTCGCTGCCGTGATCGCACCCATCATGTCCGTCACGCTCTGAATGCTGCTGACAATGGCGTGCATGGTCGATCCTGCCTGGTCAACCAGCCTGGCGCCAATCTCGACTTTTTCGACAGAGTCTCCAATGAGTGTCTTGATTTCTTTGGCAGCGGCGGCCGAGCGTTGCGCCAGGTTGCGCACTTCGCTGGCGACAACCGCGAAACCTCGGCCCTGTTCACCGGCCCTGGCCGCCTCGACAGCGGCGTTCAGGGCCAGGATGTTGGTTTGAAATGCGATGCCGTCGATCACGCCGATGATATCGACGATCTTTTTCGACGACGCGTTAATTGCCCCCATGGTGTCGATCACCTGTGAAACGACCACGCCGCCCTTTGACGCAACTTCGGACGCGGACACAGCCAATTGAGTGGCTTGGCGCGCATTGTCGGCGTTCTGTTTCACGGTACTGGTGAGCTCTTCCATCGACGACGCAGTCTCTTCGAGCGAGCTGGCCTGTTGTTCCGTGCGCGACGACAGGTCGAGATTGCCGGCGGCTATCTGGGACGAAGCGGTGGCGATGGTGTCGCTCGATTGCCTGACTTCGCCGATCGTTTGCGCCAGATTTAGTTGCATTTCTTTCATCGCATTCAGCAGGCTGTGATGGTCGTTATTCTTTGTGGCAACTGCAACGGTCAAGTCGCCGGCAGCGATACCTCGCACGATCTGTGCGGCGTAGTCGGGTTCGCCGCCAATGTCGCGATAGATATTGCGTATCAGTAAAAAGCCAGCCAACGCCGCCAACAGTATTCCTAATGCAATCGCAATAATCATGCTGGTGCGCAATGCAAGATAACGGGCGCCCGATTGTCTATATTCCTTTTTTGCCTCGTCGACCTGAAGCATGCGTAGCCTGTCAATGCCTTCTTTGACAGCGGGAAGCAGGGTTTGGAATTGTTCCTGCAACTGCTTGGCCTCTTCGATTTTTCCTTCTCGCAAGGCGCCGATTGCGGGAAACAACCCTTCCTTGACCATTTTCGTTCGGTCTACGGCAAATTTGTTCGCCAGCACACTCTCTTCCGGCGTCAGATACGTCGCCATGTACTGGCCCCAAGTCGTGTTGATCTCTTCGGCATTTTTTTCGATGAGATCAGACTTGACCTTGATCTGAGATGCAATCGGGTCCAGTAGCGCCTGCGCCAACGCCAGCCGGTTCCGCAACAATAGGCTCTCGATTCGCGTGACCTGTTCCAGGGCCACCGTGCGATCCTCATAGACGGTTTTCAGTCCTTCGTTGGCCTTGTTCATTCCGTACAGGCCCAACAGCCCGACGCCGATGGACAATAGGGCGAGAAAGACGACGACACCGCTTAAGCGTGCCTTGATTGTCATTTTCATTCCTGGCTTCCTGACTAAAAACTATTCGGGTGGGGTGTCTTTTGCTGCGCAGCCAAGTCTGTCTGTCTTGGTCGTCCGATATTCAGGGCGACAGAGTACGATGTGCAAAAACAGTATCAATGCGATTTTTAGGAATAGTCCGGAGAGGATCAAATCAGGCCGTGAGAAGTGCCATGGGCACTTTGTTCAAGGGCTAATCGCAACAAGGATGGGGTTGCGTTTGCAGTGCGAATTTGGAGCAATGGAGAAACAGAAAACTGAAGTGGCAGAACGGAGGTTATACCTGCAGTTAACCTGGCGCAACCAGTAGTTTCTAACAGGGTGTTGATGTAGTCGCCCTGCCCGTCAACCGTTCGTGGACGGTAAACGTTGTTCACTCACCCCCCCACTTTCGTCCGCCAGGACGAACCAAAACATCGATCAACATGAAGAACCGCTTGACCAAATTGGGTCTCATAGGCCTCGTCCTCGCCATGGCGATGACGCTGGCGTTCCTGTCGGCCTTTGTCGAGCGCACGGGCCCCCAACTGGCACAGTACGGCAATCTGTGTGGACCAGCCGCTACAGATCCCTGCTACAAACCCGTGTTAAAGGGCGGCTTCCCGGTCGCATACCTGCTTGACGCACCGGGGGTATCCCGGGAGCGCCAACTCGCGTTCGTCGAGGACCATCTGTCCCCGGCGGGCCTGATCCTCGACGTCGCTGTTTACTTCGTCACCCTGCTGATCGCCCTGTTCGTTGCACGGGGACGATCACTGAGCACGGATTGTCCTTAACCCGGTTTTCCGTTCTTATGAAAAGCATATTGTTATGCGGAGTAAACTGACTTGCCAAAGTACCTACCATCCGCATCAGTGGGGCGCTGATCGCGTCCTGCGACCCGTCGGTCCCGCTCGGCGCGCGCGACCGCGCAATTCTGTTGCTGATCGCCCGGCTAGGCTTGCGTGCAAGTGACGTCAGTAGTCTGCCATATTCTCAGTTGCTTTGGTCCAAGAACACTGTGCGAGTGGCTGGCAAGAATCGCAGGGAAGTCGAACTGCCATTGCCGCAGGAGGTTGGCGACGCCATCCTGCATGATCGCCAGCACCGACGGCCATATTTTCGTGGCGCATCGAACCGGCCAGCTGTGGGGCCGCGCCATTGTTGTATCGGGTACAATCGACGGCAATCGGCCAGAAGCAGACGGTCGACGCTTGGCGTCGCTGACTGCTCTTGCTTGCGTCGGCATAGCTACCCGGGGAATCGGCCAGAACGGGCGGCGCCGTTCGAGCGCATCCGAAAGCGGCCTCATTCTGACTCTTAACCAAACCATAGATCCCTCATGGAAGTCCTCGTATTGATCTTGGCAGTCGTCACATTCGCTCTCTGGGCAATGAGTGTTGCGTCGCGCAGTGCAGCGGACGAACTGGCTGCAGCGCGGCTGCGCGCGCTGTCGATGGCGAACGTAGACGCGATGAATGGAATCGAGTTCGAGCACTACGCCGCAGCCTTGCTGGCTAACGAAGGATTCACCGACGTGCAGGTTACGCGGGCGTCCGGCGACAACGGCGTCGACATCATGGCCACGCGCGGTGAGAAGCGCTACGCTATCCAAGCAAAGCGTTACAAGGGAACGGTATCTCGACGCGCTGTCAGCGATGCCGTGGCCGGGATGCTCCCGTATGGCTGCAACGCATGCATGGTGATCACGAGCGGCCACCTGTCCCCCAAGGCGATGGACTTCGCGCGCGCTCACCAATGCGAGATCGTCGATCGTGATGTGCTCGCGGACTGGGTGATGCGGTTCCGACGGGAAGAGCCGTTGACGCAGTACGGCGGCAGCGGCCAGCCAACCGAACCCACGTACCACCCCGATACCCAGGCGCGCGCCGGTGCGGTTTCGGTAACCGGATCGATCGACGTCACGGCCGGACGTGGAGCGGCGAGCGCCACGCCCGTCCCTGCCGCAGTTATGACCGAGATCAAGCAATACGCACGTTCGCAACACCCGACCGATTATTCGACAGCGGCATACGTCGTCCGAGAAGCAATAAACGACTACCGCGCATTGCGCGAACTGGCCGCGCCGTACATGCCCCACGAGGTGTACCAACGTGTCGTAGCCAACGCCGCCGAGAGCCATCCAGCGGACTATTCGACCCAGCTCTACGTGGTTAAGGACCAGCTCGAATCATATCGCGCGCTGCAGCAGCTCGAGGCCAGTCCGACGCCGCCGGCGGTTGTGCGGCAGGTCACTGCCGAGGCTGAAGAAAATCATCCGGACGATTTTTCAACGCAAATCTACGTGATGAACGACCAGATCCGCTCTTATGTGGAGCTCCAACAAATCGGACGATAGAACGCGGATCGCCTGCTCGCTTAGAACGCCTAACAAAATCCATTAGTTATTCTAAAAGCAAGAACGGCGTACACTGAGCCTTTCTTACGTCCGTTATCGGCCCAAAAGCCGCCATTTATATCGCTGCACTCATTTGTAATTGCCAATAGATCGGACAACATGCGTCGTCAAATCATTCATCTCGCACTGGGATCTGCAGCGGCCCTGCTTACCTCCAGTGCGCGTGCGGAAAACAGGTCAGCCATGAAACCCGGTCAATTGCGGCCAAATGAATTTGAAGTCGCCGTCCTTCAACGAATATCAGACGACTTGCCATGCATTCGTCCCTATATTTTGAAGCTTCATGTACTTAGTAGGGAATTTACTGGCGTCGGGAGCTACACAAACTTCGCAGCGCTCCCCGAAACCTTTTTCGGATCGAGTAAGAGCCCGATCTCCCTCACTTCTGGAATTTCAATGCCAGGGGTCGCAAATGGAATGGGAGCCATGTTATTTTTTGAGGCGAGCCGTTCCTTGGTTCTCGAAACCTTTACGTTTGCCGACGATTTTTGGGATGGGGATTACACCGGCTTTTCATTACAGACCACTTGAGCCTCCTTAGCTGACGAGCGACAAAAAACTGCTATTGTGTGAATCTGCAGGGTTACCCTGCCCACCTCCGTATGTCCGCAAAGGGGCGGATGCAGCCGCTCGCCGACGAGCAGCATTATGTCGAGTAAAATGGCAACATTCGGCCAAGAGCGGTCATAGATTTACGGCTTCCACTAACAAGAGATTAAAAAAAATTGAATGCAAACGAACTCGAGTTGTTTTTGAGCGAAGTACGCCCTGTGCTGATCGAGGCGATTTGCATAGGGGTGCAAGAACACGTTGAATCTCTGCGGTGCAAGGGAATCGACTTTTACGCGTATGCACTGTTGCCAGGCGAGGTTTACGATTTACATGACATTGTCGCTGTCACGAACAGCCTTACCGACGTCGCCGTCCCAATCGAAGACAGCCAATATTCTTACTATCGTTTCTGTGTCGACGAGTGGAAGCATTGGCATTCTGATGGCTTCGCAGCTGCCAACACGGTGATGTTGGAGGCGAACCAACGCTTCGCCGCAGCCCATGCGGGTGTTGAGTATGCGATGGATGACGTTCAGATTGCATATGCTAATGGTCTTCTTGACTCGATCCTCTCCGGCATAGATCAGGCAAAACGGCGTGGTACTTTCGTCGGCACCGATCCGTTCCTAGCGATCTGGATATCCGACTCAGGTAGCGAAATTATCGCCGAGTCAGTCAAACGTCTTAATAACACCGACGTCTTTGCCGATTTCATGGCTGAATTTGGCTGAGAGCGTGACGCGAAAGCTGACCGCTGCCGCGCGACGACGAATGACCGCTGTGGGGCGGCTGTCGCCGCCCGGAAACCTATGCGTCCGTTTGCTCAGCCATCTCCAGCGCGTCGTCGACTTCAATGCCCAAGTACCGGACGGCGCTTTCAAGACGCGTATGCCCAAGCAACAGCTGAACCGCCCTGAGATTCTTCGTGCGACGATAAATAAGCGTAAGCATCCAGCCCGCCCACCTTTCTTCCGTTCCATAAATTGTCCACACTGTGATCTTCAACTTGGAGATAGAGATGGCAAATTTGGAACGCGAGTCATTGTGGGAGGAGCGGGTTGCGCAATGGCGCAAGAGCGGCCAGTCCCAACGCGCCTTTGCAGAGAGCCAGGGCTACTCGCAGCGGCAGCTTAACTATTGGGCGCGCCGCCTGGCCGCGCCCGTCGTGCCGGCGGCGCTGCTGCCAGTGTCGATTGCAGCCTCCACCGATGCGGCGCCGGCATTGAGCCTGCGTAGTCCCAGTGGCTGGACGCTCACATTGCCGCCGGCCTTGCCTGCCAGTTGGGTGGCGGCACTGCTGCGCGAGCTGGCATGAAGCTGCAGGTCGAGTCGGTTCGGCTGGCCACCCGGCCCGTCGATATGCGCATCGGCGTCGACGGACTGTCCCTGCTGGTGCAGCAGGTGCTCGGTTGCCCTCCCTGCGATGGCACGGCCTACGTGTTCAGCAACCGGCGCCGCACGCGCCTCAAATTGGTGTGCTGGGACGGAAATGGCGTATGGCTGTGCCTGCGTCGCTTGCATCGCGGCCAGTTCGTGTGGCCGCAGGCCGACGACGCCACCTGGCAAATGAGCGACGAGCAATGGC